>CAVUKH010000006.1:0-170999 GCA_963742035.1 uncultured Acidimicrobiaceae bacterium | reverse complement strand
CGATGTGACACGCGGATATGGCCCGAGTCGTACGAACACGAGCCCCAGCGCGCCGTCTGGTTCGTGACCCAGCGGACGGAGACCGGGTGAGCGCCAACGAGGTAACGGTCGCTCAAGGTAATGGCCCGAGCCAGCAGGCCCGCATCGTCGAGCCCGGACTGCAGTTGGTGTCGAGTGAGCAGGCGTTCGACCAACCAGTCGATGGTCTTCTGCCGGCTCTCGACGTCGAGATGCGCCGGGAGCGACACGACGATGCGACCGCCGACCCATTTGGCTTCCGATGTCTTCTTCCGCCGCTTGCTGATGCGGACCTCGACCTGGGGTGCGGTTTCGACGGCACCGTCGGCGCCCTCGACAGGATCCGCATCGGTGGGCGTTTCGACGTGGGCAGGGTCGCCGGGGGGTGCGACCGGCCGCAGCGTCGCGGCGGGTCCGTGGTGATGGGGGTCGGAGAGATCGGCAACGTCGAAGAGTGTCACTCCCAGGCATTGTGGCCGAACGGTGTTCCCGGGACATGCATGCCTGGTCGGCATCCCTGCATCGGGGAGTGCAGGATCCTACGATCGGGTCGCCCTCCAATGGGATGAGGCAGAACGGGAGGGGCTGCTATGTCCGGGCTCATGCTTGCTACCAACGGTGGACTCGTCGCAATTCTGGTCCTCGTGTACATCGCCATCATCGTCTTCGAGATCGCGGCGCTGTGGAAGGTGTTCGTCAAGGCGGGTCAACCGGGCTGGGCAGCCATCATCCCGATCTACAACCTCTACATCCTCTTGAAAGTCATCGGCCGCCCGGCGTGGTGGCTCTTGCTCTTCATCGTCGGGGTGATCGTCCCGTTCGTGGGCTGGATCCTGCTCATCGTCGTCGGCATCATCATCGCCATCGACCTGGCCAAGTCGTTCGCCAAGAGCTCGGGGTTCGCGGTCGGGCTGTTCTTCTTGAACTTCATCTTCATCCCGATCCTGGGCTTCGGGGAGGCCCGGTATGTCGGTCCGGCGGCCGCCGGCCCTCGGGCAATGTGAATCACTCGGCGCGCCCAGCCGGCGTGCTGACGAAGTGGGGCCGGCCTGCTGACGAAGTGAGCTAGCCGAGCACCAGTTCGGCCAGCGTGCGCAGCGTGGCGATGTCACCGTTGACGAGCATGGTGGTGGCGCGTGACTCGCGCCAGGCCTCCAGGTCGTCGCGGATCTTCCCCACGGGCCCGACCAGGGCGATGTCCTCCACCATGGCGGTCGGGACGGCGGCCGCGGCGTCGTCCTTGCGACCGTCGAGGTAGGCGTCCTGAATTTTGGTGGCCGCCTCCTCGTAGCCCATGCGGGCGAAGACGTCGAAGTGGAAGTTCATCTCCTTGGCCCCCATGCCGCCGATGTAGAGCGCCAGATAGGGCCGGAACCCGTCCGCGGCGGCATCGGTGTCGTCGCTGATGACGGTGGGCGCGAAGGCCAGCACCTCGAAGTCCTCTGCGCTGCGCCGGGCCCCCGGCCGGGCGAAGCCCTCGTCGAGCGAGGCCTCGAAGGAGGACATGGCGCGGGGGGAGAAGAAGATGGGAAACCAGCCGTCGGCGATCTCCGCCGCCAGGGCGACGTTCTTCGGCCCCTCCGCCCCCAGAATGATCGGGATGTCGGCCCGCAGGGGGTGCACGATCGACTTGAGCGGCTTGCCCAGACCCGTGCCGCCGGGATACGGAAGTGGGTAGTGCGGGCCGTCGTTGGTGACCGGCTTGTCGCGTGCGAGGACCTGGCGCACGACGTCGACGTATTCTCGGGTGCGCGCCAACGGGGCGGGGAAAGGCTGGCCGTACCAGCCCTCGACCACCTGCGGCCCCGAGACGCCGAGGCCGAGCACGAAGCGGCCGCCGGACAGGTGATCGAGGGTCTGGGCGGCCATGGCCATGGCGGTGGGCGTGCGAGCCGAGAGTTGGCACAGCGAGGTGCCGAGGCGCACGCGCTGGGTCTGCGAACCCCACCAGGCCAGCGGCGTCAGGGCGTCGGAACCGTAGGACTCCGCCGTCCAGACGGAGTCATAGCCGAGGCGGTCGGCTTCCATCACGAGCTCCACCGCGTTGGGCGGAGGGCCTGCGCCCCAATACCCCATTTGCAGGCCGATCTTCATGGTCTTCACGTGTGACTCCTCTCGGCTTGATGATGCGCCCCAGAGCCTGTCAGACCTTGGCGACGATCTCCTCCGCGAACCAGTGGACCGGGCCCAGGCGTGTGGCCAACGCTTCGTCGTCGGGAGTCCCCGGCGCGATGTTGGCGAACATCCACGGGGCGCACACGAAGTCGGTCACTCCGGCATCGGCGAAGCGGCGGTAGAGATCGACGCTCGGGCGCTCGTTGAGTGACAGGTAGATGGTGAAATCGTCCCTGGACCGCCCGGCCTTCTGCAGCGCGTCGTCCAGTTCGGCCAGGTGCATCCATGCCTCCTCCTCGCTGTAGGCGCCGGCGGCGATCCAGCCGTCGCACAGCTCAGCGGTGCGACGCAGCGCCACGGGGGAGTGGCCGCCACAGATGAACGGCACGGGCTCGGTGGGCGCGGGCTCCATCTGGCACTCCGGCACGTCGTAGAAGTCGCCGTGGAATTCGACCCATCCGCCACGCCAGAGGGCGCGTAGCGCCACGATCATTTCGTCGAGGCGTTTGCCGCGATTGGCGAAGTCCTGTCCGGTCAGGTCGAACTCCTCCTTGCTCCAACCGACGCCGATGCCGAGGCGCAGCCGGTTGCCCGACAGCACGGCGGTCGTTCCCACCGTCTTGGCCACCGTCATGAGATCGCGCAGCGGCGCGATGTAGATGCCGGTCGTGAAGAGCAGGTTCTCCGTTGCGCCGGCGCAGGCGGAGATCACGGACATGGGGTCCGGCCATGCCGTGTGGTCCTCCCAGCCCGGTGCGCCGTCCTCGGCCTTCGAATAGGTGTAGCGGGACGAGCGCTGGCGCGGGTTGAAGAGGTGGTCGGAGACGTACAACCCGCCGTAGCCCAGGCCATCACACACCCTGGCCATCGGGAGGATCTGGCTGGTCGGCAGGAAAGCAACGGCCAGATGGAACTTGACTTCGTGATCGCGCACGACGCGCGCCTCAGCGAGCCCGGGCCGGCAGTGGCGTGCCCCCGACGGGGACGGACGGTGCGAAGGCGACGGGGATGTGTTTGGTCCCGTTGATGAAGTTCGACTGCAGGCGCTGGACCTCCCCGTCGAGGCGGATGTCCGGGATGCGCTCGAGCAGCCGGTCGAACATGACCATGATCTCCATGCGGGCGAGATTCGCCCCGAGGCAGAAGTGCGGTCCGCCCCCACCGAACGCGATGTGGTTGTTGGGTGAGCGGGTGATGTCGAAGGTGTTCGGATTCTCGAACACGGACTCGTCCCGATTGGCCGACGTGTGCCAGAAGACGACCTTGTCACCTTCCTTGATCTCCTGTCCGTGCAGCTCCATGTCCGTGGTCGCCGTACGGCGGAAGTGCATGACCGGGGTCACGTAGCGGAGCATCTCCTCCACCGCACCGGAGAGGAGCGAGCGGTCCCGGCGCAGCATGTCCCACTGCTCGGGGTGGTCGAAGAAGGCCGTCATCGCGCCCGACATGAGGTTCCGGGTGGTCTCGTTGCCCGCCACGATGAGCAGGAGGAAGAACAGATCGAGCTCCAGCTCGTTCAGCTTCTCGCCCTCCACCTCGGCGTTGAGGAGCACCGAGATGAGGTCGTCCTTGGGCTGGAGCCGCCGGGCGGTCGCCAGCTCCTCGGCGTACGCGTACACCTGCATGGCCGACTCGCCGGAGTCGGCGCCCTCGACCTGGTACTCGGGGTCTTCCGAGCCGATCATGCGATTGGACCAGTCGAAGACCATGCGGCGGTCCTCCTGGGGAACGCCGAGAAGCTCGGCGATCACCAGGAGCGGGAGCTCGGCCGAGATCTCCTCGACGAAGTCGGCTGTGCCGCGCTCACACACGGCGTCGATGATGCCGTCGGCGTACCCGACGATCTGCTGCTCGAGGTCCCGCACCATTTTGGGGGTGAAACCCTTATTGACCAGCCGCCGGTAACGCGTATGCATGGTCGGGTCCATGTTGACCATCATCAGCTGCTGCTGGGCCAGCTGGTCCTCTTCCATCTCCGGAAACAGGGAGCCACGCCGGGCCGAGGAAAATTGCTCCCAGTCCCGGTTGACGTGGACGCAGTCGTCGTAGCGGGTGATGGCCCAGAATCCACCCCTGGGCGCACCCTCCTCGGGGTGCCAGAAGGCGGGTGCCTCCCGCCGCAACTCGGCGAACCACTCGTGGGGCACGCCGGCCACGAAATTGTGCCCGTCGATGAGGTCGATCTCCGCGAGGCTCAAGGCCCCCCCTTTCGCGCACGCCGGCGGCCTGCCCACGCCGCCTGGTGCCTGCCGTTTCGAGGCAATTTCTAGAACGTGTGTCAGTGATCATAGGCACAGACCAGACGATGCCGGCCGGGTCCGGGCGGGATCGGCCCAGCGGGTATGTTTCGCCGGGCGGCGTCGGAGTTCCCGACCTGGCCGAGCAAAGTACCCGAGCGAACTGAGGACGGCGTCGTTGACCTACTGCCTGGCCCTGCGCCTCCACGAGGGCATGCTCTTCCTGGCCGACACCCGCACCAATGCGGGCGTCGACAACGTGGGTACCTACCGCAAAATGCACGTGCTGCAGCCCGCGGACGATCGCATCTTCGTGATCGAGTCGGCCGGGAGCCTGGCCACCACGCAGCAAGTCCTCGACCGCATGGCCCGGGACCTGGGGGCCGGGGAGGCCATCGAGAGCCTGGCCACGGTCGGCCATCTGTTCGAGGCCGCGCTGTACCTGGGACGCGTGAGCCGCGAGGTGGCGGACGAGCACAAGGAAGCACTGGGCCAGGTCGGAGCCGATGGCACGGCGACGTTCATATTGGGGGGCCACGTGGGCGACGAGGAGCCCGACATCCTCCTCGTCTATCCCGAGGGCAACTACATCCGCGCGTCGGACGACCGCCCCTTCCTGCAGATCGGCGAGAGCAAGTACGGGAAGTTCATGCTGGAGCTGGCGGTGGAGGCGCACGTGGACCTCGTCACGGCGGCGAAGATCGCGTTGGGGTCCATGCTGAGCACGGCGTCGGCCAACCTCTCCGTCGGACCGCCCTACGACATCGGCTTCTACTTCAACGAGACCCGCACCCTGAGCCAGTTCCGCATCGACAGCGACTCACCGCTGCTCGAGAAGTTGCAAAAGGTGTGGGAACGTCATCTCATCAGTGGCATCGCCAAGCTTCCGGCCATCACGCAGGGCGACCTGATTGAGATCGAGGACCCGACTCCATAGGCCGGCCCGGCGAGGATGCGCACGGCGCATCGGCGCACCGGCGCACCGTGCGGCCGGAGGCAGCACGCACCAAGGAGGAGACCGATGGACCAGGCTGACGATCCGGCCGAGGATTCCGTGACCGAGTGGATCTCGACCGGGAGCCTCCCGTCCGACGAGGAGATCCGGTCGATCGTCGAGGCGGGGTACGAGCGGTTCCGCCATGAGAGCGACGGCAAGGTGGCGGACTACATCCCCGCCCTGGCCGAGGCCTCGCCGCAGACCTTCGGTGTGTGCGTGGCCGGGGTGCACGGCGGAGTCTTCGCCATCGGCGATGCCGAGCAGGAATTCACCATCCAGAGCATCTCCAAGCTTTTCGTCTTCGCCCTGGTCTGCGACGAGCTCGGCCCGGCCGAGGCGCGACGCAAGCTCGGGGTCAACAGCACCGGCCTGCCCTTCGACTCGGTCATGGGCGTCGAGCTCAACGAGGACCGGACCATGAACCCGATGGTCAACGCCGGCGCTCTCGCCACCACGAGCCTCGTGCCGGGCGACACCGCGGCAGAGAAGTTCGCGCGGATTGTGGCGGCGCTGTCGGTGTTCGCCGGGCGTCCGCTCACGCTGGACGAAGCGGTCTACGAGTCCGAGTCGGCATGCAACGACCGCAACCGCGGCATCGCTCATCTGCTCAACGGCTACGGCCGCATGTACTGCGATCCCGACGTCGTCACCGACATCTACACGCGGCAGTGTTCGCTGCGCGTCTCGGCACGTGACCTGGCCGTCATGGGCGCCACGCTGGCCGACGGCGGGGTGAACCCGCTCACCGGCATCCGCGCCGTGGCCCCGGGGACCTGCAAGCGGGTGTTGCCCGTTCTCGCCACCGCCGGTCTCTACGAGCGCTCGGGCGACTGGCTCTACGACGTGGGACTGCCCGGCAAGAGCGGGGTCAGCGGGGGACTGGTGACCGTCTCCCCGGGCAAGGGCGGTGTGGGGACGTACTCGCCGCCGCTCGACGCGGCGGGCAACAGCGTGCGGGGCCGGCACATGACGGCCTATCTGTCCGAGCGCCTCGGCCTCAACCTGTTCTCGTCGTCGCCCGGCCTCGAGGGCCCGGTGCCGCAGGGGGGTTGACATCCTGCATTCACAAGTGAATACTTGTACAAGTAACGAATTGTGAATTTTCGAGAGGATGCCGACCATGACCACCACTGCCCACCGCACCGAGACCAGCGAGGACTTCGAGAGCACGCGGACCATCGCCGCCGCGCCGGCGGCCGTGCGCGCTGCCTTGCGGACGCCGGAGGCGATTTCGTCCTGGTGGTGCCCTGCCACAGGCTCGGCCGAACCAGGGGGCATCCTGGAAATGGCCTCACGCTCGGGTAGCCACATGCTCGACCTGCGCGTCGAACCGTCCGAGGATGGACGCGTGGTCTGGTCCGTGCTCCGGGCACCGCTCACGCCCGAATGGGTCGGCACGACCATCGTCTTCGAGGTCGAGGAGGCCGAGGGCGGGAGCACCCTCCACTTCCGCCACCGCGGGCTCTCGGCTCGGTGCGACTGCTTCGACATGTGTCAGGAGGGCTGGACGAATGCCCTGGACCGCCTGGTCTCCTTCACCCAGACGGGTCTGGTCGCCTACGCCAGGGACAGCTTCCACTCCGCCGTGCGCATCGCCGCCCCGCCCGAGGCTGTCCTCGCCGCGTTGTCGAGCACCGAGGCGGTGACGTCCTGGTGGGGCCCGGCCACGGGCTCGGCGGAGACGGGTGGCACGCTCGTCGTGTCGTTCATGGGCGGGCGCCAGCGGATCGTCATGGACGTGGAGTCCGGGGTTCGAGAACCGGGTCGTGTGGGCGGTGCGAGAGTGTCCCCTGACGCCCGAGTGGATCGGGACGACCATCTTCTTCGACGTCGCGGACGCCGGTGACGCAGCGATGCTCTCCTTCCGCCATGAAGGCCTCACCCCAGCGCTCGAGTGCTTCGACATGTGCCACCAGGGATGGACGCACTTCATCGCCAGCCTGGTCTCCTACGCCGAGACCGGTGTCGGTCAGCCGGACCGGGAGGACTGAGTCCGCGTGGGCGCCCGCGGGCCGGGAAGAATGGTGGCCTGATGCCCGCGTCGCAGGAAATCGAGAGCCCCGCGGGAACCGACACGGTCCTGCGGGCGCTCGCCGATCCGCACCGGCGCGACATCATCCGGCTGATCCACCACACCGAGCTCCCGGCCGGCCAGATCGCGGCGAACTTCACGCTGACGCAGCAGGCGGTGAGCCAGCATCTCGCTGTGCTGAAGAAGGCCGGCCTGCTGGAGGAGCGCCGCGAAGGCACGCGCCGGTTGTATCGGTTCCACTCCGACGCCCTGACGCCGGTGCGCGAACTGCTCGACGAGTTCTGGCCGGACGCGTTGCAGAAGCTCAAGCGTGCGGTCGAACGAGACCATCCGAAAGGGGGAGCGACGTGAGCGAGGTTGTGACCGCCACGGTGTGCATTGCCGCGCCGCCCGATGTCGTGTTCCCCTACTTCACTGACCCGGCGTTGGCGGTCAGGTGGATTGCCGACGCGGCGTACCTCGACGCCCGTCCGGGTGGCACCTTCTCGCTCGACGTGCGCGGCAACCCGGCCCGCGGCGAGTACGTCGAGGTCGACCCGCCCCGCCGCGTCGTGTTCACGTGGGGCATTGAGGGCCGGGGCGACTTCCCCCCGGGAAGCAGCACAGTCGAGGTCGTCCTGCTGGCGGACGGGGACGAGACCGTCGTCACCCTCACGCACCGGGACCTGCCGACCGAGGACTATCGGCGCTCGCACCAGGAGGGCTGGGGCGAGTTCCTGGGGATCCTGGGAGAGGTGGCCGGCTCGACGTTCCGGGCCTGAGGGGCTCTGCCCGCCGCTCCGGATCGGGGCAGATCGACGCGGCGGCCCACCCTGCGACGCCGGACACCGTGGCCGAGCCGACAAAACGAGAACGTGTTACAGTTTTTGGACCGCGGCCTTGACCTGGCAGGGACCGCTGAGTGCACGCGAGGCTGCCCACGATGTTCCTCGAAGAGAGCCCCGAACAGCAGCAACTGCGTGCGGAATTGCGCCGCTACTACGCCGAGCTGTTGACGGACGAGGTGCGCGCCGGTCTGGCCGAGGGCGGTGAGGGCGGCGAGGCCTGGAGCCAGGTCGTGCGCCAGATCGGCAAGGACGGTTGGCTCGGCATCGGGTGGCCGAAGGAGTTCGGCGGGCAGGGCCGGCCGGCGACGGACCAGTTCATCTTTTTCGACGAGACGCGGCGCGCCGGCGCGCCGTTCCCCTTCGTCACCATCAACACCGTCGGTCCCACCATCATGCGCTTCGGCACGGACGAGCAGAAGTCGTTCTTCCTTCCCCAGATCCTCGCCGGCGAGCTGAACTTCGCCATCGGCTACACCGAGCCCGAGGCAGGCACCGACCTGGCGTCGTTGCGGACGCGTGCGGTGCGCGACGGCGACGAATACATTGTGAACGGCGCCAAGATCTTCACCAGCGGGGCCGACCAGGCCGACTACGTGTGGCTGGCCTGCCGCACCGATCCTGAGGTGCCCAAGCACAAGGGCATCTCCATTTTGTGCGTGCCCACGACGTCGCCGGGCTTCGTGTGGTCGATCATCCACACCGTCGGTGGGCTGACGACGACGCAGACCTTCTACGACAACGTGCACGTGCCGGTGGCCAACCGCGTCGGGGACGAGAACGAGGGCTGGCGCATGATCACCACCCAGCTCAACCACGAGCGGGTTGGTCTGGCCGCGTGGAGTGGGCTGGCCATATCGTTGTACCGGGACATCGTGGACTGGGCGGCGGCGCAGCCGACCGACGACGGCAAGACCCTCATTGAGCAGGGTTGGGTTCAGATGGACCTGGCCCGGTGCCACGCCGAGCTCGAGGCCATGTGGTTGCTCAACTGGCGCATGGCCGTCCACGTGGCCGACGGCGAGCTGACCGGCGCCGAGTCGTCGTCGATCAAGGTGTTCGGGACCGAGCGGATTGTGGAGGTCACGCGCTTGCTGCTGGGCGTGGTGGGTGCCGCCGGCTACCTGGTGCCGGGCTCGCCGGGCGCCGTGCTGCGCGGGCGGGTCGAAGCCACCGGCCGCCAGGCGCAGATCAACACGTTCGGGGGCGGCGTGAACGAGGTGCAGCGCGAGATCGTCGCCACGGCCGGGCTGGGCATGACCCGGGGATCGCGATGAGCGACCGCTTCGAGGAGTTGGCGGCGTTCCCCGACCACAGCGCCGAGCTGGCGGCGCTGGTCGGGCAGCCGGCCGGCGCGCCCAATCTGGCACCTGACGCCGTCAACGTGCCGATGATCCGGCACTGGGTGGAGGCGATGGGCGACCACAACCCGGTCTACGTGTCCGACGAGGCCGGGCGCGCCGCGGGATACGACGGGTTGATCGCCCCACCCACCATGCTGCAGGCCTGGATCATGCGGGGCCTGCGTCTGTCGCTCCTCACCGAGGAGGCCCGGGCCCAGGGGGCGGAGCAGGGGAGCGGGCCGAACGAGAAGATGATGGGCCTGCTCGATGACGAGGGCCTGACCTCGGTCGTCGCCACCAACTGCGAGCAGCAGTACGGACGCCCGCTGGTCGTCGGGGACCGCCTGCTGGTGCGCTCGGTCATTGAGGCCATCTCGGACCCCAAGCGCACCGGGCTGGGCACCGGGCGCTTCATCACGACCCGCCTCGACTACGTGGCCGTCCCCGACACCGACGTGCCGGTGCGGCCGATGTCGGACGACGAGGTGCAGACGCTCTACGACGCCGGCGACCCGGTGGCCACCATGCGCTTCCGTATCCTCAAGTATCTCCCGCCGGCGAAGAAGCCCGTTCGCCCGCCGCGCCCGCGGCCCGCCGTCACCCAGGACAACGCGTTCTGGTTCGAGGGCGCCCGCCAGCACACACTGTTGATCCAACACTGCACCTCGTGCGGCACGCTGCGGCACCCTCCGCTGCCGGGCTGCGCCGTGTGCGGCTCCCTCGAGTGGGACGCGGTCGAGGCGAGTGGCAACGGCACGCTGTTCTCGTACGTCGTGGTGCACTACCCGCAAGTGCCCTCCTTCGGGTACCCGCTGCCGATCGGTCTCATCGAATTGGAGGAGGGGACGCGCCTGGTTGCCAACCTCGAGGGCATGGAGCTCGAGTCGATTGCGATCGGCATGCCTCTGCGGGTCGAGTTCGTCGACTACGACGAAGAGCTTTCGTTGCCCGTGTTCGTGCCGGCGGGTGCCGGGGCCTCGGGGAAGGGAGCCTGATGGAGTTCACGTTGAGTGACGAGCAACTCGCCGTCTCCGAGGCCGCCGCCGGCATCTTCTCCGGGCTGGTCGACGCCGAGAGGATCGCGGCGACCGAGGCCGGCACCGAGCGCATCGATCGGGAGTTGTGGAGGGCATTGGCGACCGCCGACCTCCTCGGGCTGGGGGTTCCGGAGGCCGACGGGGGCGCCGGCTACGGGCTGATGGAGCTCTGCCTCCTGCTGGAGGCGCAGGGCAACGCGGTCGCCCCGGTCCCGCTGTGGTCCACCCTGGTGCTCGGTGCGCTACCCCTCGCCCGCTTCGGCTCCGCGGCCCAACGCGCCCGCTGGTTACCCGGCGTGGTCGCCGGCGAGGTCATCCTCACCGCTGCGCTCAGCGGCACCGCGAGCAGCCCGACGTCCATGCCGCCGGTGCGTGCCACGGCATCCGGAGACGGATGGGAGCTCAACGGGAGCGAGCTGGCCGTACCGCAGGCCCACCTGGCCGAGCGGATCGTTCTGCCGGCCCGCACCGAGGACGGCGGTGTGCTGCTCGTCCTGCTCGATCCCGCGGCGCCGGGCGTCACCCTCGAGCGCGCCATCACGACCAACCGCGAGATCCACCCGCACCTCCACGCCGCCGCTGTGCCGGCGCCGTCGGGTGACGTCCTGGTTGCTCCGGAGGCGGGGCGCGCCGCCCTCCATGCGATCATGATGGCCGCCACCATCGGGCTGTGTGCCCTGCAGGTCGGTGTCTGTGAGGCCGCCCTCACCAGGACGGCGACCTACCTCAACAGCCGCCAGCAGTTCGGCCGGCCGTTGAGCACGTTCCAGGGCACCATGCTCCGGGCCGCCGATGCGGCCATCGACATTGAGGCGATGCGGGTGACGTGGCAGAACGCGGCGTGGCGATTCGACACGGGACGCCAGGCAGCCGACGCGGCCCGGGTGGCCAAGTGGCAGGCCGCCGAACGGGGACAGCGGACGGTGCACGCCACCCAGCACCTGCACGGAGGCATGGGGGCGGACGTCTCGTACCCGATCCACCGTTATTTCCTGTGGGGCAAGCAGATTGAGTTGTTGCTGGGCGGACCCAGCGCGCAGTTGGCCAAGCTCGGGGCGGACATCGCCGCGCAGGCACTGGCCCGGGCCGAGGGATCGTCGTGAGCGCACGCGCCATCGATCTCTCCGGGCCTGTGTTCTCCGCCGTCTCGGTCGGCGACGAGCTGCCGACCCTCGTGCTCCCGATCACGCGCACGCTGATCGTCTCGGGAGCCATCGCCAGCCGGGACTACCAGGACGTGCATCACGATTCGGTCCTGGCCAAGGAGCGCGGCTCCCAGGACATCTTCATGAACATCTTGACCACGAATGGACTGGTGGGGCGCTATGTCACCGACTGGTCGGGCCCCCGCAGCCGCCTGGCCGATGTCAGTATCCGCCTCGGTGCGCCCAACCACCCCGACGACACCATGACGCTGACAGGGTCGGTGACCGAGAAGGGAGACCTGACCGAGGACGGCGCGTACGGCTCCGTCACCGTCTCCCTCCGTGGCGCCAACGACGCGGGCGACCACGTCACCGGCACCGTGACCGTGCTGCTGCCGGTGGCGGGCCAGGCGGACGCGTGATGGCGCCTGCACACTCGTTCTCTGGGGCCACCGCCATCGCGGGAATCGGAGCCACCGAGTTCTCCAAGGACTCGGGTCGTTCGGAGCTTCGCTTGGCGGTGGAGGCCGTCGCGGCCGCCCTGGCCGACGCCGGTCTCGCCCCGTCCGAGGTGCAGGGGATGGTCACGTTCAGCTCGGACACCAATCCCGACATCGACATCTCGCGCAGCCTCGGCATCGGCGACCTGACCTTCTTCAGCCGTATCCACTACGGCGGCGGCGCGGCGTGCGCCACCATTCAGCAGGCGGCGTTGGCTGTCTCCTCGGGCGTGGCCGACGTCGTGGTCTGTTACCGAGCCTTCAACGAGCGGTCGGGCAGCCGATTCGGCGCCGGCGTCCAGGGGCGTGCCCCGTTGCCGACGGCCGAGAACGCGCACATGGCGTCGTACCTGCCCGTCGGCCTGCTGACCCCGGCGTCGTGGGTCGCCATGGCTGCACAGCGCTATCTGCACGAGACGGGTGCGACCAGCGAGGACCTTGGCCGGGTGGCGGTGGCCGACCGCAAGCATGCGGCGAGCAATCCCAGGGCCTGGTTCTACGAGCAGCCGATCACGTTGGAGGATCACCAGAACAGTCGGTACATCGTCGAGCCGTTGCACCTCCTCGACTGCTGCCAGGAGACCGACGGGGGACAGGCCCTCGTGGTGACCTCCCTCGAGCGTGCCCGCGACCTCCGCACCGACCCGGTCGTGATCCGGGCCGCGGCACAAGGCTCGGGTGCGGGCCAGGACATGATGACCAGCTACTACCGCGACGACCTCCTCGGACTCCCCGAAATGGCCGTGGTGGCGCGCCAATTGTGGGAGACCTCGGGGCTCGGCCCCGACGACATGCAGGCGGCCATCCTCTACGACCACTTCACCCCCTACGTGCTCTACCAGCTCGAGGAGCTCGGGTTCTGCGCCAAGGGGGAGGCCAAGGACTTCGTGCGTGACGGCCGCCTCGAGCTCGGCGGCGCGCTGCCGATCAACACCCACGGGGGCCAGCTCGGCGAGGCCTACCTGCACGGGATGAACGGCATCGCCGAGGGCGCACGTCTCGTGCGCGGCACCTCGGTGAACCAGGTGCCCGGGCTGGAGCATGTGGTGGTGACGGCGGGGACGGGCGTGCCCACGAGCGGGCTGGTCCTCGGCGTCGACCGCTGACGCCGGGCGTTCAGAGAGCCCGGTCGCCCACCGCCTCTTCGAGGTCGGTCGCCTCGGCGTCGCTGAGGAGGCGATACGCGCCACCCTTCTCGGCCTGCCACAACACCGGGTCGGCACAGTTCCAGCGTTCGGCTCGGAGAGACCGCTTGAGCACCTTGTTGGTGGCCGTGGCGGGCAACTCGGCGCTCATGCGCACGAAACGCGGTGCCCACTTGGTGCCGAGGTCGCCCTGCCCGGCGAGGAACTCGCGGAATGCGGCGGCGTCGAGCACATTGAGTCCGGGGCGTAGTTGCACGGCGGCCATGACCTGGTCGCCGACGGCCGGGTCGGGCACGGCGTAGACCGAGGCCAGCACGATGTCGGGGTGCCGCTGCAGAATCCGCTCGATCGGGGCGGACGCGAAGTTCTCCCCGTCGACGCGGAGCCAGTCGTGGTCCCGGCCGGCGAAATAGAAGAAACCGGCCTCGTCTCGGTAGGCCAGGTCGCCGGTCCAGTACCAGCCCTCCTTGAGCCGGGCCGTCTCGGCCTCGCTGTTGTGCCAGTACCCCTCGAAGCCTGCGCCTCCAGCCTTCGAGACGAGCTCGCCGATCGCTTCCTCGGCGTTGAGCAACCGCCCGCGCGTGTCGAAGCGGGCTGGTGGGCATTCGGCCGCCGTGGCGGGGTCGAGCACGACGGTGCCCTCGGGTGCCCGACCCAGTGCGCCGGGCGGTGTGTCCGGCGTGCGTTGCACCGTGGCGCCACCTTCGGTCGAGCCGTAGGCATCGGTGACGGCAACGTCGAAGCGCGCCGCGAAGCGGGCCACGTCGTCGGTCGTGCCCTCGTTACCGAAGGCACGGACGAGCGGGTTGTCCGCGTCATCGGGTTGCTCGGGCGTGGCCAGAATGAAGGACAGCGGCTTGCCGACGTAGTTGAAGTAGGTGGCACCTGCTGCTCGGACGTCGGACAGGAAGCCCGAGGCGGAGAACCGCCCGGACGAGGGAAGGGCGAAGGCCGACCCCGCCATCAGCGCCGGACCCCAGCCGGCCATGAGCGCGTTGGAGTGAAAGAGCGGCATGGAGAGGTAGCAGACGTCCGCCGGCTCGAGCGCATACATCTGCGCCACGATGGCGCCGATGCGGGCCAGCCGGCCCTGGCTGCACAGGCAGGCCTTGGGCGCGCCGGAGGTCCCGGAGGTGAAGAGGAGATAGCCGAGCGTTTCGGGTGTCGCGGACCGATCGGCCACCGCGGCCGCGTCTGTCGCCGCCAACGCGGCGAGGGTGTCCTGCGCCGATGGGGTGTCGAGCAGCAAGACGCGCTCGTTGTCGCGCCGGACATCGCCGAGCGCGTCACCGATGCGCGCGCCCTCCACCAGGGGCAGGTACGAGGTGTCGGTGACGAGTACCTGGCACTCGGTGTGTGCCAGGTCGCGCACCAACTCGTCCCCGCGGTGCGTGGGGTTGGCTCCGACCACCACCGCGCCGGCCAGCGCCGCCGCCTCCAGCCAGAAGATGAACTCGGGCACGTTGTCGAGCATGAGGGCCACGTGGAAAGGACCGTCCTGGCGTGTGGCCTGCAACCAGGCCGCCCGTGCCGCCGCCCGGGCGACCACCTCGGCGTGGCTGAGGCGAACGTCGTTGGCCACCAGGCCGAGCCCGTCGGTGTCGGCCAGGGCGAGGACGGCGCCAGTGATGGTGTCCGCCGGCAGAGTGGTTCTGGCACCAGGGGCCGGCGGTTGCGCCTCAGCAGGGGTCACTACATCTCCAAACGTCTCTGACCTGGGGTGGAAGTCCCATTACTGGAACACGTTGCATTTTAATCAGACCCGTGTTACCGTCGCCGAAGCGCCGGCGGAACGGACCGCGGCACCGTAGACGAGGACGTGCAACCCCATGGAATTCGGCATCTTCAACGCCGCATGCCTCCTTCCCCGATACGTCGAGCAGCACGGAGCGTCGGCCGAGCATGACCGCATCATGGACGAGGTCGCCTTCATCGTGGCGGCCGACAAGGCCGGCTTCAAGTACACCTGGGCCTCCGAGCACCACTTCCTGACCGAGTACTCCCACCTGTCGGCCTCCGAATCCTTCCTGGCCTTCTGCGCCGCCAAGACGCGCAACATCCACATCGGCTCGGGCATCTTCAACATCACCCCGCCCGTGAACCACCCGGCCCGGATTGCAGAGCGGGTGGCCATGCTGGACCACCTGTCGGAGGGCCGCTTCGAGTTCGGCACCGGCCGTGGTTCGTCCACCACCGAGCAGAAGGGCTTCGGGATTGAGGACTCCGACCTCACCCGTGAGATGGTGGCCGAGACCCTGCCGCAGATCGTCCGCATGTGGAAGGACGAGGACTACAGCTACGACGGCAAGTTCTTCTCCATGCCCTCACGCAACGTGCTCCCCAAGCCCTACTCCAAGCCCCACCCTGCCATCTGGATGGCGGCCGGGAGCCCCTCGACCTTCGACCTGGCCGCCGAGCTCGGGGTGGGAGTCCTCTGTTTCGGCTTCTCGACGCCCGATCAGTTGACGCCGCTGGTGAGCCGCTACAAGGAGAAGATCGGGACTGCACGGACCCGGTCGGTGGTTTCGTCAACGACAACGTCATGATCACCACGACCATGATCTGCATGGAAGACGGCGCCAAGGCGCGCAAGACCTTCCTCGAGGCGGACTCGAACTACCACCTGAGCCTCGTCTTCCGTTATCTCGACACGTTCCCGAAGCCACCCGGGGTGCCCGAGTGGCCCGCGATCGTGCCGGCCATGGACGCCGCCTCCCTCGACTCGGTCATCGCCTCGGGGGACGTCGCCGTGGGCACGCCGGACGAGGTCAACAAGGCGATCGAGCGCTACGTCGCCACGGGTGCCGATCAGTTGTCCTTCGGCATGCTCTCCAGCTCCATGTCGATCGATTCCTGCGAGGAGGCGGTCGAGACCTTCGGCAAACACCTCCTGCCGGCTTTCGACAAGGACCCGGTGCACAACACCACCAAGCAGCGACTCGCCGCCGGCGGCTCCTAACCCTCCAGCGCGAACTCACCGGCCTGCAGCCGGCGGTCGATCTCCCCGGCGATCTCCTCGGGGCCGCGCGCGCCTGCGTCGACCAGATGGCGCTCCTCGACGCCCTGGCTCTCGAATTGGGCCCAGAGGTCTTCCACGACGGCGGCGTCGGCCAGTGCGTGGGCATGCTGGGGCTCGCTGCGACGGTCCCGCACGCGCTGGTGGACGACCTCCATCGGCGCGCGGAGCACCGCGTAGTGCAGGGCCACGTCGTACCGCGTGCAGGCGGCGGCGAACAGGTCGAGCATGAACGGGTAGACGATGCCATCGGCGACCGTGAGGTAACCGCCGCCTGCGAAGGCGGCCGCCGCTTCGGCCGCAGCGTGCAGCACGACCCGGTTCTGCGTGTGTGCCTCCTCCCGCCAGGGATCGATCGCCCCGCGCCGCAGCTTGGCGAAGAACCAGTCGAGGTCGAGGCAGGCCGAGCGCTCGTGACGGTCGGCCACCAGCGGGGCGACCGTGGTCTTGCCGCACCCCGGGGAGCCGGTCAGGAGGAGCAGCGCGGCGGGTGACACCGCTGCATCATCGCGTGGGTCGTCTCGTGCCGGCATGCCGAAGGCCGGGCGTTCCCTTCGAATCAGCCTTCCGGCGCGATCCCGACCACCGGCTTGTTCAGCACGATGCTGCCTTCGGACCCGCTGAAGTTGGAGTCCCCATAGTTGAAGATGCCGCCGTCGGACGCCGCGATCCAGTAGCCGCGACCGTCGGGAGTCGGCGCCATGCCCACGGCCGGCTTGCGGAGCGGGAGGCCACCACCGGAGCCGAAGAATCCGGCATCGCCGAAGTTGAAGATGCCCGCGTCAGAGGCGACGAGCCAGTAACCGAGCCCGTCGGGTGTCGCCGCCATGCCGACGATGGGCTTGTTCAGCGGTTGGCCCCCCATCGATCCGTGGAAGGAGGCGTCCCCGAAGCTGAAGATGCCCCCGTCGGACGCCACCAGCCAGTAGCCCAGCCCGTCATGGGTCGACGCCATGCCGACGATGGGCTTGTTGAGCGGCTTGCCTCCCATCGACCCGAAGAAGGAGGCGTCCCCGAAGCTGAAGATGCCCCCGTCGGACGCCACCATCCAGTAGCCGCCGCCATCCGGGGTGGCCGCCATGCCGACGATGGGCTTGTTGAGCGGCTTGCCCCCCATCGATCCGAAGAAGGAGGCGTCCCCGAAGCTGAAGATGCCACCGTCGGAGGCCACCAGCCAGTAGCCCCCCTTGGATGGCGTGGGTGCCATGGCGACGACCGGTTGGTTCAGCCGGGTCCCTCCGGTGGAACCGTAGAAGCCGGCATTGCCGAAGGTGAAGATGCCACCGTCAGAGGCGACGAGCCAATACGACGAGTTCGGTGGGGCCGGTGGTGGCGGTGACGGTGGACCGGGAAGACCCGCCGAGCCGACGAAGGCGATGACCTGGTCGCTCGCCGGTGCGAGGAGGAGGCCGTCGCCGACAGACGGGGTCGGGAAGTGATTGGCCTGGCTCCCCACGTCGAGCTGCTTGACCGTGGCACCCGTCGAAGGATCGATCCCGTAGAGCGAGTTCCCGCCGATCGACCAGACCAACCCGCCGGCGCTGATCGGAGGGCCACCGGCGCTGCCGTTCGTCCAGAGCACCGAGACGGACGGCGGGGATGCACTCGTCTGCACGGCCTGGAGTCCGTTCTCGCACGGCACGTAGACCACGCTCCCGACGACGGCATCGCCACCACCGGCGATCGCCGTCCCGGAGCACGCCGTCGTCGAGGCGATGCCCGTGCCGGTGTTGCCGCCGAGGTTCGACTGACTCATGAGGTAGGCGGTCTGGTTCTTGCCGACCTGCAGCACGGTCCCGTTCGAGAGCAGCGCCGGTGCGGTCGAACCGAGGTCCTGGTCGTGCGAGTTCATGTAGGACCAGTTGTTCGGGGCGAAGTACTGGGTGCGAGCCAGGCCCGGCGTCAGTTGCAGGACCGAGTCGCTGTAGTCGTACGGCTCCGACGACGACCCGTTCCCCGTCGCGACCCAGATGTTGCCCGCCGCGTCGACCTCGGGAGCGGCGCCGCCCATCCACACGGCCCCGTCGTTACCGATCGGCACCGCCTGGTAGTAACCGGGCGTCCCGCCGCCCTCGGGCACCGAGCCAACCCAACCGCTGTACGTCGGGCAGTCCCCGTCGTTGCCCCCGTAGCCGAACACCACGTTCCCGTTGCTGAGGTTCAAGCCGGTGCGCTGCAGGATCGCCGCCGGGTCCTGTCCGGGGGGATCGACGCCCTGAGCCAACAGTGTCGTGCCCGTGTACATGTTCAGTCCGACCAGCACGTGGGCCGGCGTGCTTCCACTGAGCTCGTCGGCGACCGCGAAGATCTCGCCGCGGGCGACGTCGAGCACCGGGGTGCCGGTGATGCCGACCGTCGGGCTGATGTCGCCGCAGGGCAGGTCACCCGATGGAACCGGTGTCCCCACGTGACTGGACCACAGGATCGCGCCGCTATCGGCGGCCAGTGCATAGATCGTGTCGTTCTCGGTCGCCACGTACACGCGCCCGGTGGCTTCGAGCGGCTCCCCGTACACCTGCCCGTCGAGCACCGGCGAGGACCACGCTGTGGTCGCCGACGAGAAGGAGACGCCCGATGTGTCGACTCCGGAGCCGAGCGGGTCGCCGTGGTAGACGGTCCACGATGTGGTGGGATCGACATGAGGTGTGGCGCCGCTCGCGCCGGCCACGCCCAGGGATCCAGCCGCGACGATGCCGATCAGCAGAACGCCGATCCCGCCGCCCGCTGTGGCGATGTGGCGCAGCCGGCCGTGCGTCTTCTCATGTGTCCGCCGGCGTTGGTTTGAGGTGATCGGGTTCGCGTCGATCGACAGACCGTATCGGGCCGCGTGGCGCGCGTCGATTTGTGTGATGGGCCAACCGGGGTAGCTGCGTGGCTGCACCCGACCTGTCCGTCGTGGCGAACCGGATACCTGTGCGGTCGCCGTGGTGGAACCTACGCCCGTGCCCCCGCGTGCACGATGGCGCCGGCCCAGGTGTAGTCGGGCTTCCCCGACGGCGAGCGTTCCACGGCGTCGACGACGTAGAGGCGCCGGGGCAGCTTGTAGCCGGCGATCGTCTCCCGGCAGTGCTCCTGCAACGACTCCAGCGACGGCGCCTGGTGCCCGACGCGGGGCTGCACGATGGCGGCCACGGTCTGACCCCAGCGCTCGTCGGGCGCCCCGCACACGATGGCGTCCATGACGTCGGGATGCGAGCGCACGGCGGATTCGACCTCCTCGGGGAAGATCTTCTCGCCGCCCGAGTTGATGACGATGGACCCGCGTCCGAGCAGCGTGATGGAACCGTCCTCCTCCACGGTGGCGTAGTCACCAGGCATGACGTACCGCGTGCCCCGCACCTCAATGAAGACTTCGGCGGTCTTCTTCGGGTCGTTGTAGTAGCCGAGCGGGATATCGCCCGAGCGGGCGATCTTGCCGATGACGCCCGACCCCGGCTCTACCAGCTCGAGGTTCTCGTCGAAGACGACCGTCTCGCCGAGGAGGTGCACGGTCGGTCCGCTCTTCATGGCCGTGTTGCCGGCGGTCACCACCGTCATGCCGTTGTTACCACCCTCTGACGAACCGATGGCGTCGGTGATGACGAGGTTGGGCAGATGCTCGAAGAACTGGTCCTTGACCGGGGCCGAGAACAGCGCGGCCGATGACACCACGGCCAGCAGAGAGGAGAGGTCGTGGTCCGTCCCCTCGTCGTCGAGCGACTCGATCAGCGGCTTGCCCATGGCGTCGCCGGTGATCATCACCGAGTTGACCTTCTCGTCGCCGACGAGGCGCCACACCTCGTGCGGGTCGAACTTGGCCATGAGGACGATCTTGGAGCCCACGAAGCTCTGTCCCATGACACACCACTGCGTGGCGCCGTGCATGAGGGGCGCCACGGGCAGGTGGACGAGGCCGCCGTTGGCGCCCTTGGGCACCATTTGGGCGGGGTCGGTGGCGCGTACGTTCGTGACGGGGTCGGTGCCTCCGCCGAGGGCATAGAACACGTCCTCGTGCCGCCACACCACACCCTTGGGCATGCCGGTGGTACCGCCGGTGTAGAGGATGTACAGGTCGTCCCCCGAGCGGGGTCCGAAGTCGCGCTCGGCTGACTGACCGACCAGTGCGTCCTCGTACGCCACGGCGCCCGGTGCCGGATCGAAATCGCTCCCGTCCTCGATCACCATGATGTGCTTCAGCTGGGGGAGTTCGGGCAGCAACGACGCGACGAGCGGCGAGAATTTCGCGCTGGTAGACGAGTGCCTCCAAGTTGGCGTTGGTCAGCAGGTAGCGCAATTCGTCTTTGACGTAGCGGTAATTGATGTTGATCCAGATGGCCCGCAGTTTGAAGACGGCCCAGGCGGTCTCGACCCACTCGACCGAGTTGTAGGCGTATATGCCGACATGATCGCCCGGACCGATGCCCTGGGCGGCCAGGTGGTGGGCCAACTGGTTCGCCCGTGCCTCCATCTCGGCGTAGGTCCGCCGCTTGCCGTCGGCGACCAGGTACTCCCGTTCGGGGTAGGCGTCGACGGCCGCTTCGAAGAGGTCGGCCAGGTTGAATTCCATCGGGTCGAGATTAGAACAGGTTCTCGTTCTGCGGGCAATCGGCTGACCCGGGGTCCGGACGGGTCAGCCGATAGCCCCTCACCCGCTGATCCCGACGATCGGCTTGTTGAGCTTGATGGAGCCGGTGGAACCGAGGAACGGCGGCCCGCCGGTCGTCGGGAAGGCGAAGACCCCGCCATCGGAGCCGCTGAGGTAGTAGCCGCCGGCGACCGCTGTCATCCCCACGATCGGCTTGTTGAGCTTGATGGAGCCGGTGGAACCGAGGAACGGCGGCCCGCCGGTCGTCGGGAAGCTGAAGATGCCACCGTCGGACGCCACCAGGTAGTAGCCACCGCCGACCGGGACGGCCATCCCGACGATCGGCTGGTTCAGCTTCGTGCCGCCCGTCGAACCCGCGAATGTCGCGTTGCCGTAGTTGAAGATCCCGCCGTCCGAGGCGACCAGGTAGTAGCCCAGCCCGTTCGGGGTGGCCGCCATGCCGACGATTGGCTTGTTCAGGTGGATCGAACCTGCCGACCCGTAGAACTGGGCGTCGCCATAGGCGAACACGCCACCGTCGGAGGCCACCAGCCAGTACCCGTCGCCGTCGGCGGTCACGGCCATGCCGACGATGGGCGCGTTGAGGTGGGTTCCGCCGGTGGAGCCGTAGAACCTGGCCGAACCGAAACTGAAGACCCCTCCGTCGGAGGCCACCAGGTAGTAGCCGTCGCCGGCGGGCATGACCGCCATGCCGACGATGGGGTTGTTGAGCGGCATCCCGCCCATGGAGCCGAGGAACGGCGCGCCGGTCCCGTAGCTGAAGATGCCACCATCGGAAGCGACGAAACGGTACCCGGAGCGAGCGATCGGCGCGCTGGCCGCGTACGGGCTCGGGATCCCGGCGATCGCGCTGTTGCCGAGCCCGACGCAGGCCCAGTCGGTGACGCAGGAGACAGCGTTCAGTTGTGTGCTGTCGGCGCCCATCTGGTTCGGCGTGGTCGCGCTGGTCCATGTGGTGCCGTTCCAGGCGAGTGCTTGCGTGGCATCGCCCGAGTACCCCACGGCCGAACAGGACGTCATGCTGAAGCAGTCGATGCCCTGCAGGAAGTTGTTCACGGTTGGGGCGTTGGGGCTCGGCACGATCGACCAGGTGGACCCGTTCCACTGCTCGACCAACGTCTGGTACCCGGTCCCGGTGATGAAGCCCTGTCCGACCGCCGTGCACCAGGCGGAGCCGATGCACGAGATGCCGGTGAGGTCGACGATGCTCTGCCCGTCGGGGTTCGGGGTCGAGACGACGGTCCACGCAGTGCCGTTCCACTGTTCGGCCATGCTCGAGTCCCCCTCGTCCGCATTGCCGACGGCCATGCACATCGTCGACGTCGTGCAGGAGACGGCATTGAAGAAGGGGCCGATGCCGAGGCCCGTGGTCGGAGTCGTCTGGAGCGACCAGGTCGTCCCGTTCCAACTCGCAGCGAGCGGGGCGTACGTGCCGGCGCCGTTGGCCTGACCGGCCGCCATGCAGAAGGTGGTGGTGGGGCAGGACACCCCGCTGAAGACGTTCCCGGTGAAGCCGGTCTCGTTGGGGCTCGGCACGACGGTCCAGGTGGACCCGTTCCACTGCTCGGCCAGCGTGCTCGATCCGGTCCCGCCGACCGCCATGCACAGCGTCGGGCTGGCACAACTCACTGCGGACAGGAAGCCCGACCCGGTGAGGGAGGGCCCCGTGTCCATGGTCCACGACGAGCCGTTCCACTGCTCAATGAGCGTGTCGGTCTGCGCGCTCACGACCTGGTCGCCGACGCCCACGCAGAATGTCGCGCTTGCGCAAGAGACGCCGTAGAAGGCGCCGTCGGCCACCGCCGGCGTGCTCGTGGCGGCGGTCCAGTTCGACGCGGCGACCGTTGCCGGGACGGTGAGGGTCGCCGCCCCCGCGGACGTCACGCCCAAGAGGAGGCAGGTCCCCAGGACAACGGCGGACAGGGCGGATACGGATCGACGCGTCAAAGTCCTCACAACTCCCCACTTTCCGCGGCCCAGGCGTTGGCCCCGCGGGGCAGACGCTAGTTGGCCGCTCCCGGAAAATCGGTGATCCCGAGACGAATTGGGTGCGCGGTGGGTGGGCCTTGCGCGTGCCTTGTCGGCTTGGTGCGCCGTCGCATGGACACCGGCGTCGATTCAGTCGAACAAGTCCGGATCACTCCGGCAGATTTCGTCCCACAGCGGCTGGAACGACAACCATCCACCGTAGGGCGAGGCGGAGTTGTCCCGCGTGTAGGTCGCCCCCTCGTCGTCGATGATCACCGGGGTCCCGGCCGCTTCGGCGAGCAGCTGGGCCTGGCAGGAGCGCTCCATGGTGATGAACCACCACGCTGCCTCGTCGACTGTGTGTCCGACCGTGAACAGCCCGTGATTGCGGTGGATGGTGGCTTTGTGCGGACCGAGCGCGGCCGCCAGAGCCTTGGCGGCGGCCTCCTCCAGCACGATGGCACCGCCACCTTCCTCGCACACGGTGTGGTCCTGGTAGAAGACGCACGCGTCCTGCGTGATCGGATCGAGCGGGCGCCCGAGGGCGGACCACGCTTTGCCGTAGACCGAATGGGCGTGGGCAGCCGCCATGACGTCGGGGCGTGCCGCGTGGACGGCGGAGTGGATGGCGAAGGCAGCCGGGTTGACCGGGCGATCGCCTTGGACGACCTCACCGGTGTGGCTCACGAGGATGAGGTCGGACACGCGCACGTGGCGAAAGCTCATGGCGAATGGGTTCACCCAGAAGTGGTCGGTGAGCTCGGGATCGCGCGCCGTGATGTGCCCTGCGACACCCTCGGAGAAGCCGAAGCGTCCGAAGAGGCGCAGTGCGCCGGCCAGCCGTTGCTTGCGATGCAGGCGTTCCTCCTCCACGTTGGTGAACGTCGGCGGAGCGGGCATCCTGAGCCTGCGGGGCGCTGCCTGGACCGTGCCTGGATTGGAGACGGAAAGGGCTTGTTCCATGGCTAGAAACTATCGTCTGCCCGATGGCCTACCCCACCGCTGTCACGCGCGACATCGCTGCACCCGCCGAGAAGGTCTGGATGCTCGTCACCGACCTGCCCCGGATGGGGGAGTGGTCGCCCGAGAACGCCGGCGGGAAATGGGCGAAGGGAGCGACCGGACCGGCCCTCGGTGCCGTCTTCACCGGCTCCAACAAGAACGGGCTGCGGCGCTGGTCCACGACCGTGACGGTTGTCGGCTGCGAGCCCCACCGGCTGTTCGAGTTCGCGGTGACATCGGGTCCGCTGGCCGTGGCGACGTGGCGCTACGACATTGAGGACACCGACAACGGCTGTCGGATCACCGAATCATGGATCGATCAGCGCAAGCGGTGGTTCGCCACCGTGGCCCGCGTCATGGGCGACCACAGCGCTGCACACGCCGAACAGGAGATGACGGCGACACTGGCCAACCTGGCCGCCGCCGTCGAGTAACCGCCGTCGGACAACCGCCGTCGGATCAGAGCAGTACTCAGCCCCGCAGCCGCCGCTCGACGTGCACGGCTACCACCTCGTCGCCCGGTGTACCTCGCTCCCGTAACCGCTCGGCCACGGCGCGGCGATGGGCCTCGTCGACGTTGCCGCCGTACTTGAACTTGGCCGACACCTGCTCCACCTCCATGGTGATCCCGAGGATTCCCAGCAGCCTGACTGCATGCGACGAGGCTGGGTCGGCGACACCGACGTCGGGTTGGAACGTGGCCAGTTGGCGCCGGAGGATCGCCGCGACACTGCCCGGCTGCGAACGCTCGTCGTGCACCGTCGCCGTGCCGGTCAGCTGCACCGCGCCGTAATAGGTGGTCGGGATCCCGAGGGCCGGGTCCTCGTCGCCGATCACCTTCCACGACGACGGGATGAAGGCCCAGTCGTCGGCCACGCTCAGCAGCACTCGCGGATTCTCGGCCAGGGCAGCGAACACGGGGTTGGCCCGCACGAGATGCAGCCACACGCTGTCACCCTCCAGCACGAACTGCGTGGGCACGACGACCGGAAGATCGCGCCCCGGGCCACCCGGCGCCACCAGGTGGCCGAACGGATGAGACATGACGAAGGGACGCCATTCGTCCTCCCCGCTGGTGGCGTCGACCGGGGCGATGAACATGACCTCAGTCTGGCCCAGGCCCGGCGCTCAACCGGCGGGCACCCCGAGTTCGTCCATGGACTCCGCCCGGTGACGCCGGTAGTCCACCTTGCCGTTGGGCGCCCGCCCGATGGTCGGCACGGCTCGCACGCGCCGGGGCGATTTGTACGAGGCCAGCCGAGTTTTCACGTGTTCGATCAGCTCGGCCTCGGCAGGAGTCACACCGGCATCGGGATGCAGCTCGACAACGGCGACGACCTGTTCGCCGTAGGTGGGGTGCGGGACCCCCACCACGACGGCGTCGCGCACCGCCTCGTGTGTCTTGAGAGCCTCCTCGACCTCCTCGGGGAAGATCTTCTCGCCCCCCGAGTTGATGCAGACCGACCCCCGGCCCAGCAGGTGGATGGTCCCGTCGGCGCCGACCTGGGCGAAGTCACCAGGAATGGAGTAGCGCACCCCGTCCATCTCCTTGAACGTGCGCTCCGACTTCTCGTCGTCCTTGTAGTAGCCCAGCGGGTTGCGCCCGCCCAGGGCCAGCACGCCCACTTCGTCGGAGCCCGCCTCCACTTGGCGTCCGTCCTCCGTGAGCACCTTGACGTCGGGGCCCAAGGTGAACGATGCCGTCTTGGCCGCGGCTCCGCGGGACGACACCGACACGCCCATGCCGAGTGCCTCGGACGAGCTGAATGCGTCCACGAGGAGCATGCCGGGGTGGTGGGCCAGCAGCCCCTCCTTCACCGGCTCGCTCCACATGGCCCCCGACGAAATGATCATCATGAGCGAGCTCAGGTCCCACGCGTCCGGATCCGCGTCGAGGGCAGCGAGGAGTGGCCGGGCGAAAGGGTCGCCCACGAAGACCAGCGCGTTCACCTTCTCCCGTTGGATGGTGTCGAGCATCTCGACGGGGTCGTACTTGCGTGACTCGAGCAGGCAGACTCGCCCACCCTCGGCCAACACGGTGTTGGAGGGGAAGTTGCCGGTGCCGTGCATGAGCGGGCAGGCGGGCAGGATGGTGACGCCGCCCGGGCTGGACTCGAGCGCGGTGCGGACGGCTTCGATGCCGCCATCGACGGGGTAGTGGCGCACACCGCTCTCGATCAGCCGGGCGAACAAGTCGTCCTGGCGCCACATCACCCCCTTGGGCATGCCGGTCGTCCCGCCGGTGTAGAGCATGTAGAGGTCGTCGCCGCTGCGGCCCCAGGGCGCCGACACCCGACCGATGGCGCACTTCGCCGCGTCCTCGTACGGGGTCGCCCATTCGGGGCAGGGCCCCGACCCGTCGTCGACCCAGAGCCAGCCCTTCACCCGAGGCACGCGGTCGAGGATCCGCTCAATACGGTCTGCGAACGCCCCATGGAAGACCACCGCGATGGCATCCGCGTTGTCCCACAGGTAGCTCAGCTCGTCGTCGCCGTAGCGGTAATTGGTGTTGACCGGGACGAGGCCGATCTTGACTGCGGCGAACGACGTCTGCAGGTACTCGGGCGAGTTGTAGAGATAGATGGCGACCTTGTCCTGCTGCACCGCGTTGAGGTCGAGCAGAAACTGCGCGATGCCGTCGGCGCCGCGGTCGAACTCGTCCCAGGCGATGTTGCGGTCGCCCTGTGTCACCGCAATGGAGTCGGGCTGCAGGTCCGCCACCGTCTCCCAGACGTCTGCGTAGTTCCAGTTGCTCATGCGACCACTCCCATGTCGACCCCCCGCCCCCGCCGAAATGCACGAAGCGCGGCGATGAGCCTACGCTCCGCGCGTGGACCTCGGCCTCCCCGGCGACGACGACCCCCGTCGGCAAAGGGTGCGGAACTGGCTCGACGAGCACCCGAGCCCCACCGGCCGCCAGCTGGCCGAGGCCGGTTATGTGGCGCCGCACTGGGCGCCGCCGTACGGGCTCGATGCCGATCCGCTGACCCAGCTCATGATCGACGAGGAGCTCCGGCGGAAAGGCGTCAGGCGTCCGATCAACCCCATCGGCATCGGATGGGCGGGGCCAACCCTCATGTACGCCGGCACGGAGGAGCAGAAGGAACGGTGGCTCTGGCCGCTGCTCAGCGGAGAGGACTTCTGGTGCCAGCTGTTCTCCGAGCCTGGTGCCGGCTCGGACCTCGCAGGGCTCACGACCCGGGCCGAGCGTGACGGCGAGCACTGGGTCGTCAACGGGCAGAAGGTATGGACCAGTTACGCGCACATCGCCAAATGGGGGATCCTTCTCGCCCGTACGGATCCCACCGCCACCAAGCACAGGGGGATCAGTTACTTCGTCTGCCCCATGAGTGCGGCGGGAATCGAGATCAGGCCGCTGATCGACATGACGGGGGAGCACGCCTTCAACGAGGTGTTCCTGACGGACGTGCGACTCCCGGCGGATCACCTGGTGGGACCCGAGCACGGCGGCTGGGAACTGGCCAAGGTGACCCTGGGCAACGAGCGGGTGTCACTGTCGGGCGAGGGGGCTCTGTGGGGGATGGGCCCGACGGCAGAGGACCTCGTGGATCTGATCCGGAGCGCCGGCGGTGCGCCCGACCCATCCACACGGGACCGCTTGGTCGGCGTCTTCGTCGAGGCCCAGATCCTGCGGGTGCTGCGGCTCCGGATGGTGTCGGCGGTCCTGGCCGGGCGTGCGCCGGGCGCCGAGGCCTCCGTGCGCAAGGCGATCGCCGACGCCCACGGCCAGCACATCATGGATCTGGCCCGTGATCTGGCGGGGCCCTTCGGCATGGTGGACGGGACGGGCCCGGTGGGCGGGTGGGGCCCGTCCGGGGCGCCGGCCGTGTCGGATCCCACCTGGTCCCGCGGCTTCCTCTTCGCGCCCGCGTTGACCGTCGGCGGCGGCACGGCGGAGGTCCAACGCAACATCGTGGCCGAAAAGGTTCTCGGTCTGCCGCGAGATCCCTGACCCGCGCCCGTTACCAACACAGAAGGCTGTCCTGGAACAACCCGTGACAGGTCACCGCGCGCGCTCGCCGAGTTGCGGGTCAGGCCGGGTTTGGCGGCGGCACCCGGTCTGACCCGGATCCGGCGGAACGGCCTACAGCTCGAGTGGCCCGGCGTTGGCGAAGCCCTGCCGGACGCCCTGGCCGGCCCGGGCCGTGAGCGCCTCGGGTTCGTAGAGCATCAGGTAGGCGTTGCGGGCGTGGTCCCGTGAGCGGTTGCGGAAAACCATGGCCAGCTCGGCCGGGTCATCTGACTCGTCCTCGTGGACGAACACCTCCAGGATCGGCGTGTTGGTCATGAGCTGGGCCGTCATGATCCCGGTCGAGGCCTCGTGGGCGCAGACCTTGTCCACCTGCTCCCGGCCCGGCATGCCCAGAGCCACCACAATGCGGCAGCCGTCCTCCTCGATCATCTTCTTGGCCGCCACAGCCAGGTCCTTGAAGCCGGGCACGGTGCGGCGCAGCGTGGTGAATTGGGTGCCGTATCCTGGGCATTCGGCCAGCTCGTCGAGCGCCTCGCCGCCCATGTCGTAGCGAGCGAACATGGTGTCGACCACACCGATCAGGTCCATGACCCATTCTCGCGCAGAGCTTCGCCTGGTCCGGCCGACGTCCCTGGTCCACAATTGCCCGGTGAGCGACCCCGATCGACCCAATCCACAAGACCAGCGTCCCCCGTCGGGTCTTGCCGCCGCCGCGCAGACGGCGACGTGGGTCGAGCGTGATGCCGCGGTGGTCTGGCACGGCTTCACCCAGATGGCGGCCTACGCCGGCAACGCGCCCCTCGTCATCGATCGGGCCGAGGGCCGCGAGCTGATCGACGCCGATGGCCGCCGCTATCTCGACGCCATCTCGTCGCTCTGGGTCAACACGCTCGGGCACCGCGTCCCCGAGCTCGATGCCGCTCTCGTCGCCCAGGCCGGCAAGGTGGCGCACTCAACCATGCTGGGCAACGGCAACACGGTCGTCGTCGAGTTGGCCGAGGCTCTCGCCCCCGTGGTGCCCGTCGACGATCCCCACTTCCTCTTCGCCGCGGACGGAGCGGTGGCGGTCGAGCAGGCGCTCAAGATCGCGTTCCAGTATTGGGTGAACAGCGGCGTCGACGGCCGCACGCGCTTCCTCGCGCTCGGCGACGCATATCACGGGGACACCCTCGGCTCACTCTCCGTCGGTGATGGCGGCGTATTCAGTGCGGTGTTCGACCCGTTGTGCTTTCCCGTCGTGCGGACGCCCGGCTATGCCGACCCGGGCTGGGCCGACAAGGCGTGCGCGGCCATTGAGGCCCACGGCACCGAGCTCGCTGCCGTGGTGATCGAGCCCCTGGTGCAGGGTGCGTCCGGCATGTTGTGTGCCTCCGCGTCCGACGTGCGGCGGATCGGCGAGGCGTGCCGCCAGGCCGGCACCCTCCTCATCTGCGACGAGGTGGCGACCGGATTCGGGCGGACGGGGACGCTGTTCGCCTCGGAGCAGTGCGGCCTGCGCCCTGACCTCATGTGCGTGGGGAAGGGGATCACGGGCGGCTACCTGGCCATGTCGGCGACGGTGGCGTCGGGCCAGGTCTTCGGCGCGTTCCTCGGGCCCGATCTCGGGCCCGAGACCTTCTACCACGGGCATTCCTACGGGGGGAACGCGTTGGCGGCGGCGGTGGCCCTCGAGCACCTGCGGCTGATTGAGGCTTGGGATGTGCTCGGGAACGTGCGGGCGCGGGCCGACCAGTTGTCTGCGTTGCTCGGAGAACATTTGTCCGGTCGGGCCGAAGTGCGCGACGTCCGCCAGCGGGGCCTCATGGTCGGCATCGAGTTGGCGCCGCCCTCGCCCGGACTGCGTTGGGGCCGGCGGGTGTGCGCGGGTGCGGTCTCGCGGGGTGTGTTGCTCCGTCCGTTGGGCGACGTGGTGGTGCTGATGCCGCCGCTGACGATCACGGCGGAGGAGATCGTGCGGATCGTCGACGCCCTGAACGGAGGGCTCGACGACCTGGCGCAGGCCTCGCCGGCACCCGCCTCCACATGAGCGACACCCCGACGCCCTGGGACACGCGCATCAGGGCCGCCCTGGACCGGGTCGTCGACGAGGGCCGCTGGCGCGCGCCCCGGGAGTTCGATGCACTCGGCCCGGCGGGCCTGCTCGAAGGTGGACCGGTCGTGTCCTTCGCGTCCAACGACTATCTCGGCTTGAGCGCGCACCCGGTCGTGGTGGCGGCCGCCCAGAACGCGCTCTCCCGCTGGGGCGCCGGCTCCGGCGCCTCACGCCTCGTCACCGGGAGCCGCCCCGTCCACGGCGAGCTGGAGCGGTCGTTGGCCGAGTGGAAGGGAACCGAGGCCGCCGTCTGCTTCCCGACCGGGTTCGCCGCCAACCTCGGCGTGCTCAGCACCCTGGGTGGCCCGGGTGTCCGTATCCTCTCGGACGAGCTGAACCACGCCAGCATCATTGACGGCTGCCGGTTGTCCCGTTCAACCCTCGTCGTCTATCGCCACTGTGACTTGGGCCATCTGGAGGAGCTGTTGGCGGGAGGCGGAGGCCCCGACGGCGGCGGCATCCCGACCATCGTCGTCACCGACTCCGTCTTCTCCATGGATGGGGACGTCGCCCCCCTCGCAGACCTCGTCACCCTCTGCCGGCGCCACGACGCCCTTCTCATCCTCGATGAGGCCCATGCCGTTCTCGGCCCCAACCTCCCGGCAGCCTCCGGGCGGAACGGAGGCGGGGGGGTGGGAGGCCAGGACCGGGACGGCATGCAAGAGGGAACGGTCGTGCGGGTCGGCACGCTGTCCAAGACATTGGGATCGCTCGGCGGATTCGTGGCGGCGTCCCGCGACATCGTCGACCTCGTCGTCAACCGGGCCCGCTCCTACATCTTCTCGACCGCGCCCACGCCCGCCGACGCCGCAGCGGCCCTCGCCGCGCTGCGCGTCCTGCGCTCAGCGGAGGGGTTGGCCTTGACGGATCGCCTCGCCGCGCTGGTCGAGCGGGTGGCGGAGGCCGGTTTCGCGACGCCGGGGCATCCGAGCCCCATCATCCCCATCGTCCTCGGCAGCGAACAGGCCGCGCTCAACGCATCGGCGGCGCTGCTCCAGGACGGTCTCTGGGTCCCGGCCATTCGTCCGCCCACCGTGCCGGTTGGCACGAGCCGTCTGCGGGTGACGCTGTCGTCTGCGCACAGCGACGACCATGTCAGCCGGTTGTTGGACGCGCTGACCCTGCTGCCGCGACCGGGCGCCCCCGCACCCGTCACACCGGCCGCACCCGCCGCACTCTGATCGGCGTGCGCCCGCACCGAGTGGTCGCCGTCGTCGGCACCGGCACCGACGTCGGGAAGACGTGGGTCGCTGCCCGTTGCCTGGCCGATCTCCGCGCGGCAGGCTTGCAGGTGGCCGCCCGCAAGCCCGCGCAGTCCTTCGAGCGAGCCGACGACCCGGCCAGCCTCGATGCGGCCCTGCTCGGTGCCGCCACCGGCGAGCCTCCCGAGCAGGTCTGTCCGCCCCACCGCTGGTACGAGGTGCCCATGGCACCGCCGATGGCGGCCGAGGCCTTGCGCCGTCCGGCCTTCACGATTGCGGACCTGATCTCTGAGCTCCGCTGGCCCGCCGAGCCGGTGGACGTCGGATTGCTGGAGACGGCGGGCGGACTGCGTTCGCCCTTGGCGGCCGACGGCGATTGTCTCGCCTTGTGCGCCGCGCTCGCCCCCGACCTCGTCGTGCTGGTGGCAGACGCGGGCCTGGGAACGATCAATGCGGTGCGGCTCACCCTCAGCGCCCTGGGTCCACTGGCGTCATCGGCGGTCGTGGTACTGAACCGCTTCGACGTCAACCTCCAGCTGCACCTGCGCAACCGGGAGTGGCTCGTGGCGCGGGACGGGTTCAACGTCGTGACGGTGCCCGGCGGGGAGGGTGCGCTGGCCGGTTTCGTCTCGGGTTGAAATTCGGTCGCGTTTCACACCGGGAGCCGGTGGGACGGCCGAACGCCGCAGGAGGGCAATCGGCCGACGGTGCTACTCCGTCTGTCCGGGATCCCAATTCCTGCGGATCTCCGGACCGCGAAAGCGCGGGTGGGACTCCAGGGAGGCGTAAGGCACCTCGAGGTGGGGAAACGGCTTGGCGTGCGAGTCCCAGTACTCGTACTTGAGGACGGCCGAATCACCCTCGGTGACTCCGAATTGGGCGAGCTCGCGTCCGTTGCCCCAATCCGCCGCGTACCAGCCGAAGCGTTCTGCGCTGGCGTGGATCTCCTCGAGAGAACGGCGGGTCAGCACGACGAAGACGCCGTCAGGTGTTTCGTCGACGATCCGCTTGAGAAAGTGAGGGCAGTGGACAACGACTCTTTCCTCGGTCAGGAAGGCTCGCCATTGGTCGACGTCGTCGATCCCGAAGTCCTCCTCGTCCACGAACCGATGACGCGTGTCGTCGGCGATCATCTTGGCCACGATCGTCGTGCCCGATCGTTGGGGACCTGTCACCGCGATGCGGGAGTGCACAGCGAGGTGCTCGAACATGACGGGACGTCAGTATAGGAAACGTGCTCCGATCATGGCACGACCCGTGACGGACGTCGTCGGTGGCGCGATCGACGGCGGACGAACCGTGGCGCAGTCGCAGCACCGGGACTGGACCGTCCTCGGATCGACCTTCCGCCGCGCCGGGACCTGTATAGGCTGAACCGGTGCAGCGAGCCCTTTGCTCCCTGGCGACTGGGCCACACATCGAGTTGCTCGAAATGACGGGGCCGACGTTCGCCGAGTTCGCGGCGCGGCACGGGTACGAGCTGCATCTCTACGACACGAACCCCGCACCGCCGGATCGACCACCGTCCTGGGGAAAGGTCCTGCTGCTTCAACAGCTGCTTTCCCGCTACGACGAGGTGCTCTGGATTGATGCGGACGCGGTGGTCCTCGACGACACGCGGGATATCACCGACGATCTCGAACCTGGAGATCTCATGGGCCTGGTTGCCCACGTCACGCCCGAGGGCGACGATCCCATCCCGAATTCCGGCGTGTGGCTCCTCCGGAATGACCCAGCGGTCATCGACTTCCTCGACGAGGTATGGGACTGCACTGGCTTCATCGATCACAAGTGGTGGGAGAACGCGGCGGTCCTCCAGTTGCTCGGCTACCAACTGCAGCCGAGGGTACGACTCGAGGATCCGGCGCCCCTCTGGTTCCGCACCCGGCTGCTCTCCACCGAATGGAACAGCGTTCCCCCCGATCCACATCCCTTACCCCGGATCGTCCATTTTGCGGGGATGTCTCATGAGGAGCGTCTGCATGGCATCCGCCAGGCGTTGGGGGCCCGAGAACCTGGTCGACCTGGTCTTGGGCCGGATCGGCCCGGTTCGGTCAGCGGGAGTTGAGCTCCGGGTGCCCGGGCTCGCGGCAGCGCGCCCGCCAACCGGTGGGGACCACGCTGACGGCCATGCGGCGGCCGCACTCGGGGCAGAAACGCGGCGGATCGAATGCGCGGCCGCAGCCGGCGCACTCGGTCGACGGCTTGCCGCAGCCGGTGCAGTGGGTCGTCGCGGCTGTCACGGGGAGCGGGGGAGGCACCTGCGGATGGGCCGGATGGGTCAGATGGCGGCGGTGAGGGCGCCGATGGGCATGCGCAGGTCCTCGAGCATCTGGAAGTCCTCGTCGGCCGATCGGCCGAGCGTCGTCAGGTAGTTGCCCACGATGAGGGCGTTGATGCCGGCCGTCATGCCGATGGCCTGGAGGTCACGCAGGGTCACCTCGCGGCCGCCGGCGTAGCGGAGGATCACCGAGGGCAGGGCGAGGCGGAAGAGTGCGATCCAGCGGACGGCCTCCCAGGCGCCGAGGATGGGCTGGTCGCCGAGCGGCGTGCCGGGGCGGGGGTTGAGAAAATTGAGCGGCACCTCGGTGGGATCGAGCTCTTGCAGTTGGGTCAGGAGCTCAATGCGCTGGGCCACGGTCTCACCGACGTTGATGAGGGCGCCGCAGCAGAGCTCCATGCCGTGCGCTTTGACGAGCCGACAGGTGTCGGCGCGCTCGTCCCAGCTGTGGGTGGTGACAATGGTCGGGAAGTAGGAGCGCGCCGTCTCGACGTTGTGGTTGTAGCGATGCACGCCACCGTCGGCGAGGCGGCGGGCCTGGTCCTCGCTGAGGATGCCGGCACTGACCGCGACGTTCAGGCCGGTCTCGTCGTGTATGCGGGGGACCAGTTCGAGGATGCGCCGGATGGTGCGCTCGTCGGGGCCGCGCACGGCGAGGACGATGCAGAACTCCGAGGCGCCCAGGGCGGCGGTCTCCCGGGCGGCGGCGAGGACCTCCTCCGTATTGAGGAAGGGCGTGGCCTTGACGGGCGTGTCGAAGCGCGAGGACTGTGAGCAGAAATGGCAGTCCTCGGGGCAGCCGCCGGTCTTGGCGGAGAGGATGCCCTCGATCTCCACCTCGGGCCCGCACCAGGCCAGTCGCACCTGGTGGGCGAGGGCGGCGAGGTTCATCACGGCACCGTCGGGGAGTGCGGCCAGTGCGGTCAGCTCGCCCGCCGTCAGGAGGCGGCGCTCGTCGAGGAGGGCCGCCTCCGCGGCGGCGATCACGGCTCTGTCCGCCGTGCCGAGGGCGACTTGGGGAGGGAGCGGCGACGCCGGAGCGGGGGCGGCGGAACGGAAGGCGACAGGGCTCGTGGTGGTCACGGCGCCCACGGTAGTGGCAGGGTGTGGGCCGCCGGAAGTTGGGCGGCGCGCTGGGAGGAGAGGTTATGGCCTGGGATTTCTCGACCGAACCGGAGTTCGAGGAGAAGCTGGAGTGGATGCGCGGCTTCGTGCGGGAGGAGGTGTTCCCGCTCGAGACGCTCGATCTGACCTACGACCAGGTGCGGGGGCTGATCCGGCCCCTGCAGGAACAGGTCAAGGCGCAGGGGCTGTGGGCCGCGCATCTGCCGCCGGCGCTCGGCGGCATGGGGTTCGGGCAGGTCAACTTGGGGCTGATGCACGAGATCCTGGGGCAGTCGCCGCTGGCGCCGGTGGTGTTCGGCAACAATGCGCCGGACTCGGGGAACGCGGAGTTGCTGGCGGTGGGCATTGAGGCGAGCGGGGACGAGTCGCAGCGCTCGCAGTGGCTGCAGCCCTTGTTGGACGGGGAGTTGCGGTCGGCCTTCTCCATGACGGAGCCGGACACGGCTGGATCTGACCCGACGCTGTTGAAGACGTCGGCTGTCCGGGACGGCGAGGAGTGGGTGATCAACGGGCACAAGTGGTTCACATCCAACGGATCGGTGGCTGATTTCCTGATCGTGATGGCGGTGACGAACCCGGACGTGCATCCCTATTCGGGGTCGTCCATGATCATCGTGCCGGTGGACACGCCGGGGGTGGACATTGTGCGGGACGTGTCGACCATGGAGGACCCGCACACGCCGTACGGTCGCTTCGGGAACCACGCCGAGATCAAGTACGTGGATGTGCGGGTGCCCGCCGGGAACCTGATCGGCGTGGAGGGCTCGGGTTTCGCGCTGGCGCAGCACCGATTGGGGCCCGGGCGGATCCATCACTGCATGCGGTGGTTGGGGCAGTCCCGTCGGGCGTTCGACATGTTGTGCGAGCGTGCGGTGTCGCGCTATGCGCACGGGTCGATGTTGGCGGAGAAACAGACCATCCAGAACTGGGTGGCCGACTCCATGGCCGAGATGCAGGCCGCCCGTCTGATGACGCTGCAGGCCGCCTGGAAGATGGATCAGGAGGGCGCGGCGGCCGCCCGGGTGGAGATCGCCATGATCAAGTACTTCGGGGCCAAGGTGCTCTACGACGTGATCGACCGCGCCATCCAGGTGCACGGGTCGTTGGGGTTCTCCTCTGATCTGCCGCTGGAGTCGATGTACCGCAACGCCCGGGCGGCCCGCATTTACGACGGGCCCGACGAGGTGCACCGCCAGACGGTGGCGCGGCGGGTGCTGAAGGGGTATTCGCCGCACGAGGTGCCGACCGAGCACATCCCGACCCGTGCTGCGGAGGCGCAGCGGCGTTTTGCGGATCTGCTGGCGGATCTGACGGTGGACGCATAAGACGGTGGACGCATAAGGGTGGCCCAGCGGACGGGGTTGGTGGGTTTGGGCTTGGGTTTGACGGCAGTCGGTGCCCTCGTCCTGGCGGCGTGCGGGTCGTCGGGCTCGAGCTCGAGTTCGACGACCCACTCGAAGCAGACGACGACGTCGACCACGAAGGCCTCGGGGTCCGGATCCACGACAACGTCGAGACTTCGAGCACGTCGACCACGACCTCGGGGCCGATGACGACAGTGATGCTCCCCATCGTCGTGTGCCAGACGTCGTCGGGCGTCACCACCACGACCGCAGCGCTCCCGGGCTCCGTCTCGGTCAGTGTCCCGGCAGCGGACGCGTCGCAGAACAACCTGGCGGTCTACAGCGACGAGGCCGGACGGCTGATGTTGATCGGGCCGACGGTCGGCTGGACCTGCACCGGAACCTTCGGGGCCGACGGCAGCGGCATCATGGCGCTCGCTCCGGTCGGGACATCCGTGCCTCTGTCCGCAACGACGTGGCACGTGGCTGCGGGCTCGCCGACACAGGCAATCGTCGCCATGGAGAGCGGAGGCAGCACCGTCGAGGGCGCTCAGCTCGTGTGCCCCTTGTTCAGCGCGGCGCAGACGGCCGTGCAGCAGGACATCGGCAAGGCGTGCGCCAGCAGCCCCGCGCAGGAGAGGGTGACGAAGATCTCAGCGGTCGCTGTCGGCTTCCAGGATCCGGCCGGCGTGGCCGGGATCGGCTTCCCGTCGGGAGGCCAGAATCCGGCGAACGGGGTGGGGCTGTATCAGCCGAAGCCGACCGAGCCGAACGCGTATCTGGCGACCTGCACCCTGCCGTTGGCACAGCAGGACCTGTGCACGGCGATTGTGAACAACTTCGTGGCGACGTTCGGATGAGCTCGGGTGTGCGTGCGGGCTTGGGCTTTGCATCCCCTGCTCAGCCGCGGGAGTGGGTGACCGCCTCGATGTTGTTCCCATCGGGATCGCGCACGAAGGCTGCGTAGTAGGCGGGGGCGTAGTCAGGCCAGAGCTGCGGCCCGTGCAACGATTCGAGCCCGAGGGCGACGGCGGCCTCATGGAACGCCTGGACGGCGGCGCGATCGGGGGCCTGGAAGGCGATGTGGGTCTCCCGGAACCCGTCGCCGGTCTGTTGTCGGCCAATCCAGAAGGACGCCGCCGGTGGGATGCCGTAGCCAATGGCGTCGCCCACGTCCATGACGCGCGCGACGCCCAGTGGGGCGAGGACGGCGTCGTAGAAGGCGGCGCTCCGATCGAAATCGGCGCACTGAATGGAGACGTGGGCAAGCATGGGCTCAGTCTGTCAGCCGCAGGTGCCGCCCGTCCCGGGTGCGCTGTTCGTGTTGCCGCTTCGGAGCGGGCGACGGACTGTGACCTAATCTGCTCGCCGTGGGTGCTGAGACGGTGTGGACGGCGTGATGCTGGGAGACGGCGTCATGCTGGGCGACACGGATTGGGCGACCGTCGCGTCGTTCGCCACCGCCCTCGGGACGCTCGTGCTGGCGGTTGCCACCTTCTCCGCCGTGCGCTCGTCGAACCGCTCCGCGCGGATTGCCGAGGAGGCGTTCCAGGTGAACCTGCGTCCCGTCCTCGTGACGTCCCGACTCGATGACCCCATGCAGAAGATTCGCTGGATCGATGACCACTGGGCCCGGCTGGAGGGCAATCGGGCCAGTGTCGAGCTCATCGATGGGACCATCTATCTCGCCATCTCGGTGCGCAATGTGGGCTCTGGCCTCGGCGTGATCTTCGGATGGTCCGTGTTCACCGAGCCCGCCGGGACCGAGGTCCCGCACGCACCACCCGAAGACTTCCGCATGCAGACACGCGATCTCTACATCGCGCCCGCGGACTTCGGATTCTGGCAGGCCGCCATCCGGGAGGCCGGGGATCCGGCCTACGCCCCGCTGAGCCGGGACATCCGGGACGTGCGCCCTTTTACGATCGACGTCCTCTACGGCGACCACGAAGGCGGCCAGCGCACCATCACCCGTTTCGGAATGATCCCGCTGCAGGCGGGTGACGACACCAAGTGGTTCCCGAACGTGGCGCGCCACTGGAACCTGGATCGTCCCGATCCTCGCTAGGGAGGCCCGCCGGTACGAGTCAGGCGGAATCCGGGCGGAGACCCCGGAGCAGTGCTTCACAAAGGCGGTCGTACCAGACGTCGTGATCCTCGACGAAACCGAAGCCGAGAAGCTCGAGGGAGACCCAGCCGTGGATGCTGGCCCAGATCATCTGGGCGGTCTCGGTGGGGGGGGCGGCGGCGATGACACCCGCCCGGATGGCGCGCTGGACGGTGGCGACGAGATGGTCGAAGCCGCGGGTGCAACTGGTAAGGGCGGGGTCGCTCGGCTCGAAGCCGGGGACGGCCCGCAGGAACATCACCTGGTAAGCCATCGGGTGGGCGAGGGCGAGGGCCCGATAGGCGCGGGCACCCTCGAGCAACGCCTCGGCGGGATCGTCGATCTGGGTCATCGCGGCCATGGCGTCGGCCAGGCGCTGGAAACCTTGCACGTACAGCGCTTCGACGATGCCGAACTTGGACTCGAAGTGGTTGTAGACGCCCATGGGGGCGACGCCGGCGGCGGCCGCGATCCGACGGACCGAGAGGCCGTCGGGGCCCTCGGACTCGAGTATCTCCGACGCCGAGGTGAGGAGAGCTCCCTCCATCCCGGCGCTCGGAGTCCTGGTCCGGCGGATTTCTGTCATGGATGTAGCCTACAGAAGAACATCGTGCTATAACTCTAGCACAGCGTTCTACAAGGGGTGATGCCTCTCCCCTCCGTGCAGAAGGAGCCGCCGATGTCCGGATCAGCCGTCGAAACGAAGGTCATGGCTCCCGTTGGGGGGACGTCCCCATCGGAGGGAGTGGCGGGTTCGACGGGATCGACGGATCGCCGCTGGGTCGTGCTCCCCGTCCTCTGCCTCTCCGTCTTCTTGGTCGTGGTCGACAACACCATCGTCAACGTGGCGCTCCCCACGCTGAACCGCACGCTGGGCGCGTCCATCACCTCCCTGCAGTGGATCGTGGACGCTTACAGCCTGGCCTTCGCCGGCCTGCTGCTCGCCGGCGGCGGCATCGGGGACCGGCTGGGCCGCAAGGGCACCATGCAGGTCGGCCTGGTCTTCTTCGGGCTCTTCTCGGCCGCCGCCGCCTTCTCCGACTCCACCGGCACGCTCATCGCCACGAGGGCACTCATGGGCGTGGCCGCCGCCTTCATCTTCCCGGCCAGCCTGGCCATTCTCACGAGCGTCTTCCCGGATCCGTCCGAACGGCAGAAGGCGCTCGGGATCTGGGGGGCGACGTCGGGCATCGCCGTGGCCTTCGGCCCCATTGTGGGCGGGGCGCTGCTCGAGCACTTCTGGTACGGATCGATCTTCTTGGTGAACGTGCCGATCGTCGCCGTCACGCTCGTCGCCGGCGGGATCCTCATTCCACGGATTCCGCGGATACGGCAGCACCGCTTCGACGTCCGGGGCGTGATCATCTCGACCGTCGGCATCACCATGCTGGTGCTCGCCATCATTGAGGGCCCCCAGTGGGGCTGGGCCTCGCCCGGCACCCTCGTCTGCTTCGCCGCCGCCGCCGTCCTGCTCACCGCCTTCACGCTGCTCGAGCTGCGCACGGACGGACCGCTGCTCGACGTGCGGGTCTTCAAAATCCCCCGTTTCACCGGCGGCGCACTGTCGATTTCGGTGGCGTTCTTCTGCCTGTTCGGCTTCATCTTCCTCATCACGCAGTACTTCCAGTTCGTGAAGGGCTACTCGACCCTGTCGGCCGGGCTGCACACGCTGCCATTCGCCATCGTGGCTGCCGTCTGCACGCCGATCGCCGCCGTGGTGGCGCTCAAGGTCGGCACCCGCCTGGTCGTGACGCTGGGGTTGCTGCTTATGGGAGGTGGCCTCCTGGTGGCGGCTTTCAACTCGTCGGAGGACACCACCTATTTCGGCCCGATCATCCTCGCCATGGTGCTGCTGGCGCTCGGCCTGTCCTCCATCACCGCGCCGACGGCCGAGGCGGTCATGGGCTCGGTCTCCGACGAGCAGCGCGGCGCCGCCGCCGGTGTCAACAACACGACCCGCGAGCTCGGCGGCACCCTCGGCGTGGCGGTGTTCGGCTCCATCTTCGCCTCGTCCTACGCCCCCAAGATCATCGGCGCGTTCCGTCCGCTCCCCATCCCGGCGGGGCCCAAGGGCGAAGCGCACCAATCCATGGCGGCCGCCCTGGCGGTCGTGGCCCACGCCCCGCGTGCGGCGCGGCCCGCCCTGGACTCCATCGCCTTCACGGCGTTCCACAGCGGGTTGCAGGTGGCCTGTATCGCCGGGGCCGGCGTGGCTGTGCTCGGCGCGTTGGCGGCGGTCAAGCTCCTGCCCGGCCGGGGTGCGCCCGAGGTCCAGCTGCAGCCCGGCACCACGGCCGGCGCCACGGCCGGCGCCACGGCCGGCGCCACGGCCGGCACCAGGGCGTCGACGTACGACCCGGACCGCTACCCGGAGTACGTGCCGTACTTCTCCGCGTAAGTCTCTCTCCCGGGTGCGTTGCTCTCGCCGGGATCCCCGAACCCCCGGATTCCTACGAGAAGACCAACGAGGCGTGCCGCACGCCGGCGATCACCGGGCTCGATGTCCGCTCCACCGGACCGGCCAGGTCCAGGGTCTCGAAACGTTCGAGCAACTCGCCGAGGACGACTCGGCCCTCGAGCCGGGCCAGTGCCGCCCCGAGGCAGAAGTGCGGCCCGAAGCCGAAGCTCACGTGGGGGTTGGGATGGCGGTCGATCCGGAGCTCGTCGGCGTCGGGACCGAAGACCTCCTCGTCCCGGTTGGCCGAGGCGTAGACCAGCAGCACCGGGTCACCCGAGGCCACCGCCACGCCACGGATGGTGGTGTCGGCCGTCGCCGTGCGCATGAACGAGATCACCGGGGTCGTCCAACGCAGGAGCTCCTCGACGGCGCCCGGGATCAATCCGGCGTCGGCCCGCAACGCCGCCCACTGGTCGGGCCGTTCGGCCAGGGCCACCAATCCGCCCGAGATCAGGTTCCGGGTCGTCTCGTTCCCCGCCACCAGCAGCTGGATCAAGAACATGGCCAGCTCGGCCTCGCTCAGCTCCTCGCCGCCACCCTCCGGATCTGATCCGACGTTCGCCAACACCGACACGAGGTCGTCGGCCGGTGCTCGCCGCCGTAGCTCGGCCACGCCGATCAGGTACTCCCACATTTCGACCTGCAGCGCCGCCCGCTCCTCCTCCGTCTGCTCGGTCTCGCCGGGGATGACCGCCTCGGACCAGTCGAAGAAGCGGGGCCACTGCGACCCGTCCACGCCCAGCAGCTCGCAGATCACCTGCAACGGGAACGGGATGGACAGGTCCTGCACGACGTCGAACACCACCCCGCTCCGAATCTGATCCGAGAGCGCCCGCGCCTTCGCCGCCACCCCGGCCTCCATCAGCCGCACCATCGACGGCTTGAAGCCCGGCTGCACCAGCCGCCGGTAGCGCGTGTGCTGCGGGGGGTCGGTGTGCATCATTGTGGGCGGCGTGTCGTAGGTCGTGCCGATCTCCTCGACCAGGATGCCCCTCGACGAGCAGAACCCACCCGGGTCGGCGCCGATGTGCGACACCTCCGGATGCGTCATGACGGCCCAGAAATCGCCGTCCTCCTGCTCGACCCGGCACACGGGCGCGGTGCGTCGGAGCTCGGCGTAGAGGGCAAAGGGGTCACCGCCCGAGTACAGGCCCGGATCGAGGAGGCGGCTCGCATCGGCTGATCCCACGGCGGCGTCCATCGGCTCAGACGATCAGTCCGTTGGGACGCGGGTCGCCCTGCGCCTCGAGCAGTGCGTAGTAGGCCTCCAGCGTCCCGGGTCCGTCCGAGACCGACTCCACGGAGCCGTCCTCGGCCAGGTTCAAGAGCGCGCCCTCAATGATGAAGCACACGTCGGTGTCCCCCGTGTTCTCCGCCGGTACGTGCAAGGTGTGCACGGAGTTGGCCGGCTCGTAGAGGTAGGACCCTGTCTCCACGTAGAAGTCGTACTCCAGGTAGTGCCAGCGCCCCGCCGACGTGTACGCGTCGACCGACCCGGTATGGCGGTGGGTCTGGAGCTGCACGCCCGGCTGGAACCGGTTGAGGATGACCCACGTGCCGTGGGAGGAGTCGTAGCGCACCACCTTGAGCAGCACGCCGGTGCCGGTGTCGGCCCACGGCGCGTCCTCGATCGTGACCAGGCGGACTGCATCGGCCGGGTTGGCCGGGGTGGTGATCGACATGGTGGTGCTCCTTCCAAATATTCGATTCTCTGACAATCGACTGTCTAAATCTCGGCCGTCTGGATCTTCGGCCGTCTGGGGTTCAGGGGCGGTGTGGGCGTACTCGGGCAGGACCGTTCTCTGCGGCGGGGAGGTCGGCGAGGAAATCGAGGTCGATGGCCGCTTCGAGCGCGGCGGCCGTGCGCAGCACGACGAGGTCGCCGTGCTGGGGGCCGACCAACTGCAGACCGATCGGCAGTCCGCCGCGGCTCATGGCGACGGGCACGCTGGCGGCGGGGGAGCGGGTCATGTTGAACGGATAGGTGAACTGCACCCAGTTGGCCGTGTTCACCCCGTTGACCGGGCTCACCACGTCGTCGGCCAACGGGGCGAGGGCCGAGCAGGTCGGTGTCACCAGGATCCGGCAGCTGCGGAACAGCTCGACCAGCCGCAGGTTCATGCGGTGGTAGTTGTCGAACACCTCGAGGAGTCGCTCCGCCGTCGTCGACTGTGCGGCATCGACGTAGTGGCGCAGCACGGGATGGACCTCCTCCCACCGCGGGTGACCCATGAAGGGTCGCAGGGTGCGCAAGGTGGCCGCCCCCGTCACGGTGAGGAAGTCACCGACGGGGTCGTCATCGAAAACAGAATCCAGCACCACGACGTCTGCGCCCAGTGACTCCAGCACCCCGACGGCACGCTCGCAGGCCTCGGCCACCTCGGCGTCGACGGTGGCGTAGCCGAGGGTGGGGGCGAAGGCGATCTTGACCGGGACGTGGGCGTCGTCGAGCGCCGCCAGCCAGTTGGCCTCGGGACGGGGGAGCGAGCGCAGATCCGTGGGGTCGGGGCCGACGGCGACGTCGAGGACGCGGGTGACGTCGGCGATGCGGCGGGCCATGGGCCCGTTGGTCGAGAGGTCGGGCCATCCGGGCGGGTTGGGGCCACCGGAAGGGACACGGCCGAGGCTCGGCTTCATGCCCGAGAGGCCACAGCAGGCGCTCGGGATCCGGATGGATCCGCCACCGTCGGACCCGGTGGCGAGCGGCACCATCCCGGCAGCCAGCGCCGCCGCCGCGCCGCCCGACGATCCACCGGGCCCCCGCGAGTGGTCGAACGGGTTGAGTGAGGGGCCGAAGAGGCTGTTGGTCGTGTTGCCCATCCAGCCGAACTCGGGCGTGTTGGTCTTGCCGACGACGACGCAGCCCGCTCCCCGCAGGCGGGCCACGAACGGATCGTCCACGGTGGAGATCGGGGCGTCCGCGTACAGGGCCGAACCGTAGGTGGTGCGGTACCCGATGGCGTTCTGCAGGTCCTTGACCCCGAGCGGGATCCCGGCCAGCGGGCCCGGGTCGGCGCCGGCGGCGATGGTGGCGTCGATCGCATCGGCCTCGTCGAGCGCTCGGTCTCCATCAAGAGCGACGAAGGCGTTGTAGGTCGGGTCGAGCCGCTCGATCCGGGTGAGGGCGGCCTGGGTCAGCTCCCGGGCCGAGACCTCCTTGGCTCGGACCGAGCGGGTGAGCTCGGCGAGCGATGTGGTGCGGAAGTCGATCTCTGCCATGTGGCCAGGCCCCCTGTCTTCCCGTGCAGTTTTCCCTGCCGGGACGAGTCCGGCCAGCCCGGCGCAGTCGGCTGCCCCGGAGCCAGCCCCAGCTTCTCGACTCGGCCTACCCAGCCGATGGTGACAGACCCGCCACGGCGTCGGCGAGGTCGATACCGATCGGGATCACCGCCGGGGCCGGGACCGTGATCCCGTTGTCGACATATCTCTGAATGTGGGCCCGGCATTCGGCCACCGACCCGTGGACGACGAGCTCGTCCACCACCGAGTCTGGGATGGCGGCCAGCGCGCCCTTGCGGTCGCCGGCGGCCCAGGCGTCCCACATCGGCTGCAGCGCCGGGCCCCGGCCCAGCCAACGGTGGAACTCGGCGTAGGCGGACACGTTCAGGTAGGCCGTGATCATCCGGCGTCCGATGGTGCGGGCGACGTGGGCGTCCTCGGTCACGATCACGAAGATCCGGGCGACGATCTCGCGGGGCGCCCCGCCGGCCGCCGCAGTCACCTCCGCCACGGATGTGGCGACGTCCTCGGCGCTCAACCAGTTGAGGATGGCGCCGTCGGCCTCCCGACCGGCCAGGTGCAACATGCCGGGTCGTAGCGCGGCCAGATAGATCGGCGGCAGCTGCTCGGGAAGGCGCGCCAGTCGGAAGCCCTTGACGCGGAACGTCTCGTAGTCCTCGGTGACCTTCTCGCCGCTGAAGGCCAGACGCAGGAAGTGCAGCGTGTCCCGGATGCGCCGGTACTGGTTCTCGAAGGCCAGACCGTTCCAGTCGGCCACGATCACCTGGGACGAGGCGCCGAGACCGCAGAAGAATCGCCCGGGCGCGGCGTCGGCCATGGAGGCGAGGCTCTGGGCCAACAGCGCCGGGCCCCGCGTGTAGGCGGGGGTGATGGCCACGCCGAGGTTCAGCGTCGGTTCCCAGGCCGCGGCCAGGGCAAGCGGCGTGAACCCGTCCGACCCGTCGACCTCGGCCGACCACAGGTCGGTGTAGCCAAGCTCTCGCAGCCGGGCGAACCACTCGCGGTGGGCGTGCAGCGCGATCCCGTCGAAGGGGATGGTGATACCGGGCCGGGCCGGCGGCACGCCGGCAGCAGGACTCATTGTGGCCTGCTCATGCGGGCAGACGCTGCTCGGCGTCGCCCGCCCCGTTCGACGCCGACCCCGGCCCCGGCCCCGACCCGGGGCCCTGTTGGAAATCGGCGTCGTCGAAGGACAGCGCCAGCTCGGTCTCCTCCTCGGCGTCACGGTCCGGCACCGGCACGCCCCAGCGCAACATTCCTTCCTCCATGTGCCGGATGACGGTCTCAATGACCTCGACCCGCCCATTCCGCTTGCTCTCCGACGAAATCACGTCCCAGGGCGCCAACGGGCCGTTGGTCAAGCGCAGCATGTCCGCCACCGCCTCGTTGTACTGCGGACGCTTCTCGCGGTTGCGCCAGTCCTCGTCGGTCAGCTTCCACGCCTTGAGCGGATCGTCCCGGCGACGTTCGAACCGGCGCAACTGCTCCTCGTCCGACATGTGCATCCAGAGCTTGATCACGACCATTCCCTCTTCGGCCAGCGAGTGTTCGAAGTCGGCGATCTCTTGGTAGGCGCGTCGCCACTGCACCTCGGTGGCGAAGTTCTCCACCCGCTCGACCAACACGCGCCCGTACCAACTGCGGTCGAAGATGGTCATGCCGCCCCATCCCGGCAGCGGCGGCCAGAAGCGCCACAGGAAGTGGTGCCGCAACTCGTCTGGCGTCGGCGCAGCGAACGGCGCCACGTGCACGTGGCGGGGGTCGAGCGGCTCGACCAGCCGCTTGATGGCACCACCCTTGCCGGCGGCGTCCCAGCCCTCGAAGACGATGCACACCGGCGGGCCGAGCTCACCATTGTTGAGCTGACCGCCATTGATCAGCCGCAGGTGCAACAGGCGGCGTTGCGCCTTGCCGAGCCGCTTCGCCTCCTCGTCCTTGGAGACCTTCAGTGAGAGGTCGCAGTCCTCCAACCGTGGGTAGGGCAATCGTGGCGCGGACCCATCAAGGTCGTGCCTCGTCGAGCTCGCTGTCTCGTCGCCGCCCCCGTGGGATCCACTGCCGTGGGAATTGCCGTCATGGGCGCCCACGTGGTGGCCCCCGTGATCGTGCTTGCTCACGTCGCCTGTTGTAGCCGATCCGACCGACCGGTGGCGACCACGCCGGATGCAGCGCCCGTGGCGCCGCCCAGCCCGGCACCGGTGCCCACCTCCGCACCGTCGTCCACCTCGTCCACCTCGGCCGCCTCCACCACTCGGCGCACGAGCGCCGGCTCGCCGGCGATGACGAGCAACTCCTGGTTCGAGAGATGGCTCACGCGTCCGACCTTGCGCCCGGAAGGGTCGAAGATGCCGATGCGGGCCCCCACGTAGCGGGCTGAGTCGAACGACAGCGTCGCCACCGATCTTCCGCTGGAGCACATCGCCTCGAGCTCCTCCAGCCCCAGCCACGACTCGTTGTTGTAGGACAGCACCAGCAGTTCACAGTCGACCGACTGGACCACCGAAGCCAGTGCGGCCGGCATGGTGCGCTTTGAGTTGAAGGCGGATCGTGTGGATGGGTCACGCGCGTCCAGCCGCTTCCGGGCCACGCCGTAGGCCTCGGGGGCATCCCAGGCCACCAACGTCTCCCACACGTGGTAGTTGGTGAAATACCGGTGCTGGTTGTACGGCGGATCCAGGTACGCCATGTCGAACGAACCCAACCTCGGTGCCGGTGCCGATGTCAGCGCCACGGCATCGCCCCGGATGGCGCGCCCCGGTCCGCGCAGCAACTCGGGGACGCGGAGCTCCAAGGGCTTCGATGAGCGGGGCGCCCATTGCTTCACGTACGCCATCTGGACGCCAGTGGTCGAGTCGACGCGGTCCGCCGCTTCGATCAAAGAGGTCAACAGGAGGGGGAACAAGGGCGACCCCGCATACTCCGAGTCGATGGCGTCCCGCACGGCATCTATCCGAGCGGCGTTGTGCGGTTGGAAGAACCGGGCCTGATGGCTGAAGGTCTCGGTGACGTAGCCCGGTTTGCCGGGGAGGGCGCTGAGGTGGGTGATGGCCGCCCGGAGCGCGGCGGCGTCGGTGGCGGCGGCATCCGTCTCGATGTACGTGCGAGCGAAGGTGTGGGCGTAGCGGGCGCTGTCGACGGCGGTGACGTGGACGCCCTGCGCCTTGAAGGCCTGGGCGACGCGGGTGGTGCCGGTGAAGAGGTCGAGGGCAGTGCGAGCACCGGAGGCCCGGCAGATGCGGGCGAGGACCGGGACGAGGCGGCGCTTCGAGCCGATGTATTTGATCATGGAGGGCTTGGAGCGGTCACGGCCGACCACCCTACGATGGGCGGTCATGGCGCCCGGGGACCATCCAGACGCTGGCCGGTCTGGCCCTGCTTCGGGCAGCGGGTCTGGCGCTGCGTCGGGCAGCGGGCCTGGCCCGGCGTCGGGGAGCGGATCGGCCCCTCCATCGGCCGCCGCCTCGCACTGGGTGCGGTGGCATGCGTCCTACGAGGACCCCTCATCGCATCTCTCGCTGCGGTTGCGGACAGTGCAGTCGATGTTGCGCGCCGCCTTGGACGAGGTCGGGCCAAGGGCGGGGGCGTCTCGTGACACCCATGCAGAGCGGATCCGGATTGTGAGCATGTGTGCGGGTCAGGGGCGTGACGTGATCGACGTCGTGGCGGCCCATCCAAGGGGCCCGGAGGTATCGGCGGTGTTGGTGGAGCTCGATCCTGCCCTGGTGGCCTTCGCCCGGGAACGCGCCGCCGCCGCCGGCGTTGCCGACCGGATCCGGGTAATCGAGGGGGATGCGTCGCTTGGCCGGTCGTACGTCGATGCCGATGCCGATGCCGATGCCGATGCGCTGCCGGCCGACATCGTGTTGGTCTGCGGGGTGTTCGGGAACATCAGCCCGGCGGACATCACGCGCACCATCGAGGCGATGCGGGGCTTCTGCGTCCCGGGCGGCCAGGTGCTGTGGACCCGGCACCGGCGCCCCCCGGACCTGACGCCGGCAATCCGCGCCGACTTCGCCGACGCCGGGTTCACCGAACTGGACTACGAGGCACCGGAGGGGACGGTCTTGGCCGTCGGGCGCCACCGCCTCAATGGGGCAACCGCACCCTTCGACCCCAGCCAGCAACTCTTCGATTTCGTCGGGGACGGTTGGAACCCCGCATGAGCGCGGGCGACGCCGGGCCGGCGTCCGAGTCGGGCCAACCCTCGCGCCACACCCTCCATCCGCTGGAGCTCGTTGCGGTGTCGTGGCGCACCGCCCGGATGGAGCCGGCCCGTGTCATCGTGCCCGGCCTTGTCATTTTCGGCCTCGATGCGATTCAGGGGACCTTCTACACCGAGGTGGCCGTCGACAACCTGGGCATCGGGTCGGTGATCGGGGCGGTTCTGTTCGCCTCCTCCGCCCTGGGGTTGACCTTCTACGCCGGCATGCTCGAACGCCTGGTGGGCTCGGTGGAGCGCAACGAGCCGGCGCAGCCCGTCCTCACCGTGCTGCGGACCCTGCCCTGGGGGCGCCTGCTGATCGCGGAAGGGATCCTGGTCGTCATCAGCGCCGTCGCGTCGGTGTTCCTGGTGATTCCCGGGCTGATTATCGGGACGCTCTTCGCCCTGGTCGGTCCTCTGATCAACCTGCTCGACAGCTCGGTTCCAGACGCCTTCAAGCGCTCACTGCAGTTGGTGTGGCCGCACTTCATGCTGGTCTTCTTGATCATCACCCTGCCGCTGGCGCTCGAACACGAAGTCGTTGTCTTCGTGGCCGAGCTCGTTCCCCACGAGCACATCTGGGCGGTCTTCCTCACGACCTTCATCCTGGGCGACCTCTTCGGCATGGCCTTGGGGCTCATGGAGGTCACCCTGGCTGAACGACTGGTGACGGGTGCGCAGGGACCCGGGCAGGACCTACTGTCGGCAGACGTGGAACTGCGCGACCGGCCCAATCCGAGGCGCCCCTCCACGGCGTAGCCCACATCAATCAAGACCCAGACCGAGGAGGCCAAGCCATGGAAGAGACGATCCACGGAACCACGATGCCGGTACTCGAGCTCTCGCTCGCCGACGGCGAGTCAATCGTGTCGGAGGCCGGCGAATTCTCCTGGATGTCGGACGCCGTCCAAATGGCCACCAACACCGGCGGTGGCATGGGCGGCAAAGGGATCATGGGTGCGGTCAAGCGCGCCGTGTCGGGCGCCTCGTTCATGATGACGACCTATACCGCCCAAGGCGGTGCCGGTTCCATCGCCTTCGCCTCGAAATTCCCCGGTCACATTCTGCCGATCGACGTCGCACCGGGGAACGAGTTCATGGTCCACCGACATGGGTTCATGGCGGCCACGCCGGGGATCGAGCTTTCCATGGGATTCCAGCAGTCGTTCCGCGGCGGTGTGTTCGGCGGCGAGGGATTCATCCTGCAGAAGATCGCCGGCACAGGCCGGGCCTTCATCGACCTCTCGGGCGAGGTCATCGTCTACGACCTGGCCGCCGGACAGACGATGCGCGTCCACCCCGGCCACGCCGGCCTCTTCCAGGCCTCGGTGACCTTCTCGGTACAGAAGGTGCCCGGCCTGGCCAACCGCTACATGGGTTCGGACGGCCACCATTTCGCCGTGCTGACGGGGCCAGGACGAATCTGGTTGCAGTCGATGCCGCTGCCGGTGCTTGCAGGCGTGATCGGCGAGTACCTGCCCGACCGCGATGACCACCACGGCGTCGAGGGTGCCGCCGCCGGCGTCGGGGCGGCCAAGGTCCTCGGCGACATGTTCAAGTAGTCGAGCGACCGATCCCCAGGGGGGACGGGCTGCGGTCCGTCAGTCGGAATTGGTCTAGGACAGGTTGATGGCGTTGGGTGGGACGGTCAGCGGGACAGCCTTGGCGTAGTGGTTGAAGACGACGGTGCTCATGTCGCCGGGGGTGTCATCGACGATCTTGTACACCAGCGCCGGGCCTTTGGCGGCTATGTACATGAGGCCAGTGCTCCTCTTCCCGTTGTTCGTGACCGTGTCTTTTATGACCACGACCTTGTGGCCGGCGAATGTGGTGGGGCGGCCGAGGGTGAGCGGTGCCGTGTGACCCTCGAAGGCCGCGACGGCGAGATCGGCGGCATCGAGGAACTGGTCGAAGGAGGTGAACCGCTCGTCGACCGCCGAGAATTGGATCCACTTCCCGCCGTACACCTTGGTCTGCGCCGCTGTGGCATGCGTCGCCCAGAACTTCGCCGGTGCGTTGAAGTAGAGGAGAGGGCCGACACGCTCGATCTCAATAAGGCTGCCATTTTCGACGAACTCGCCGCCGCCCTCACCGTCGGAGTTGACGAGAAGCTCGAGGAGGATGTCGGACTTGCCCTGCGAGATTCTTCCGTCGACGTGGACACTGCCGAATTGTTGCTCGGCGGCGACGGCTTTCAGAACCCACTTGTCAGCCGGGGTCGATCCGGAGGGGAAGATGGTCGTTGTCGTGGATGCGGCGGGGGCCGTTGGGTCGCCGCCCTTGGCGGAGGCGGCTGCAGCGAGAGGTCCGGTGGATCCACTCAAGAGCGCGATGGCGGCAGTCGCGGCCAAAGCGAACAGAGCGGCCCACGCCGCCAGGGGGAATGCCGCGTTGCTCAGAGGTCGGCGATGGCGGCGATCGCGGCGATCGCGGCGATCGCGGCGATCGCGGCGGCCGGATTGCTGGCGACGCTGGCGCCTGTTCGGGCACGGGCGCTTGTCGGCGACGGGCGATTCTTTGGATCCATCCACGGCAGGGAAACTCGGAAGCTCACGCAACATGGCGGTTTGGTGCGCAAAGGAATCGGTGGCTGACGCCCCGGCCGTATGACGGCCGTGGTCACACGGGGGTAGAACCCGGATTGTTGTTCGTGGGATGTGAAACGCTGTCGGCCGGCGCGGCGGCCTCCGGCTGGTTCCACTCAATCCATCCAGCGCCGGTACGGCCGTCGTCGGTCCGGCACCGCACCATGGCCCGGGGGAACCGGCTCGTGCGCCCGCCTTCGTCGTCGCGCAACAGGACCGGTCCGAAGGCGACCGGCGTGACCTCGAGGCCGAGGGGCACGCCGGCACCGCCTGGTTCAGCGCCGGGCCCGGCGGCGATCTCGATGCGCGCCTTGGATGGGAATCCGTGCTCACCCAGATCTTCGGTCACGGTGAGCGCCGTGGCAGGATGCACCTCACCGGGCCGCTGGATGTATCCGAAGAAGACGGGGATGCCGAGACCCATCCGGATGTCGGCCAGGTGGATCCGGGTCCCGTCGTCGAGGCGCACGGAGCACCAGCACCATCCGAAGGCCCACCAATCCCGCACGCCCCAGGAGTGGTCGCGCTGGCCCTGCCCGTCGACCGTGAAGGCCTCTCCGTCGACGCTGACGGTCCCGCTCACGAGGCAGGGTATCTCGTAGCGCGTCGTGAGGTCGTAGTGATACGGGACGCCGTCGGTCGTCCAGGTCAGGTCGAGGTCGAGGCGCGCCGGGGTGCCGCTCTGTTCGCCTCGTGTGTAGACCTGTTCGGGTGGGTCGATGATGGAGGCCTGCGCACTTGCCGCCAGGCGGAGAGCCTCGAGTGGACGGCGCAGGTCGATCTCGATCCGGGCGCCGTCGGATGCTGAGACGAGCCCTTCATCGGGCGGGACCGGCGCCGCGTAGTCGACTGAGCAGACACCGGGACGGTCGGGGAACACGATCCAGGTCGTCCACCAGGCCAGTCGGCGGTTGGGATAGAGACCGAGCCGGAGCCAGCCGCCCATGGAGCCATCGGACCGCACGAAGTCGCAGTAGTAGGACTCGTTCCACAAGTCCTCACCGTCGGGCGTGTGCCGCTTTTCGTCGTCCGGCAGGACGACGTGTTCCGTCGTCACCGATTCGGTCCCGGATGCATGGCGCTGGAACCTACCGGGCCTGGAACCTCGACGACAGGATCCTCGCGGTCGTCGAACTCGGTGCGGAGGGCCTTGGACATCACGGCGTGCTGGAAGTACAGCGTGGTGATGTACGTCAGCTCCAGGATGGCGACGTCATTGAGGTGGCTTTGGAGCTCGGCGAAGAGTGCGTCGGGCACGCGGCCGTGGTCGTAGACGAGACAGTCGGTGTAGGCGAGGACCGCCCGCTCGGCGGCGTCGTAGGTACCCTCGGGCGCTGTGCTCCAGGCCGGGATGTGCGCGATCTGCGCCTCGGGCATGCCGAGCTCCCGCATGGACTTGGCGTGCTGGCTGAAGACGAACTGACTCGATGCCCCGTAGCCCGCTCGGATCTGCCCGAGCTCGCGCAGCCTGGGGTCGAGTACCCGTGTGGGCGATTGGTACAGCCCGAAGCCCTTGACGCAATGGTCGAGGATGTCAGGGCTGTTGGCGAAGACGGTCCACCAGTCGCCGGTGGTGCCATCCCAGCGGCCCGGCTGGGCGACGGGGTCGCGGCCCTCGAACAGCCACTCGTACATGGTGGTGACGATTGGTGCGGTGGCTTCGTCCTTGGGGACCTGGCGGAGACGGGGCATGGGACGGGCGACCTCTTGGATTGAGCGACGGGCGACGGCGGCGGATAGGTGTTTTCGTCAGGCCCGGATCGGCTCGACCGGGGCGGCCAACTCGGACTCGGCCGCCGTGACAATGCCCTGCACGTTCGCCTTGGTCGACCGGGCCGGGGCATGCGCCACGTCGCCGAGCTCGAACTCACGCATCCAGCAGGCGAATTCCAGCAGGATCCCGTCGGGATCTTGGAAGTACACGCTCCGTACGAACACCCCCGAGTGCATCGCATCACTGATGCCCCATTCGGAGTCGTCGTGATTGGCGATCTCGGTGCAGGGGATGCCCGCGGCCACCAGGCGGTCGCGATATTCGGCAATCTTCTCCGGCGCGACGTCGAAGGCGACGTGGTTCATCGACCCCACCGCGCTGGTGAGGTCACCCTGGTCCGGACGTGCCGCCGGCGCACTGATCCCGGGGACACCGTCGGGCGCGTCGGGGAACCAGAAGAAGGCGAGGCAGTCGCCACCACCGCAGTCGAAGAAGAAGTGCTGTCCCATGCCCGCCGGCAGCTCGATCGTCTTGACCAAGGGCATGCCGAGGATGTTGGTGTAGAAGTCGACCGTCCGCTCCATGTCGCGGCACACGAGTGCGAGATGGTTGATGCCCCGCAGCTCGAAACCGGCTGTCCGGCCCGTCCCACCCGTCTCGTCCGCGTTGTCCGTCTCTTCCGTGTTGCCTGCCATGAGCCTGCCCTCCCTTGGCGCCGCAGGTCGGCCCGGGCGACGCCGACCCAGGATAGGCCGCCATCCGGTACTGCAATCCTGCTGCTACCCCGGCCCGTATGACCCTCGAGCCAAATGGAGACGAACGAAGGGACGACGCGACATGGCGGCAGAGGCGAATGCAGGCACGGGCGTGAGGAGACGGAAACCAGATCCAAGGGACAGGAAGGTGGGGGGAGTCGCGGCGTGCGGAACCAGACGAGGTTTGCGTCCGGCCGTTGCCGGGACCCTCTCGTCTGTCGGACTGGCCACCGCCGCCTTCGCACTCACCCTGGTCGTGATGCTGCCCGGCGGGAGCGCCGGAGCCGCCGGCAGCCACGCCAAGACGGTCACCATTTCGACCGCCGACATCTCCGGCGTCGGGACCGTGCTCACCACCTCCTCCGGTCTGACGCTGTACCGCTTCACCGAGGACAAGCCGGGCACCTCGACGTGCACAGGGGCCTGCGCCACTATCTGGCCGCCGCTTCTGGCGCCAAAAGGTGCGCACGTGTCCGGTCCGCACGGAGTGAAGGGCCTGACCCTCGTCAATGTCGGCGACGGGCATTGGCAAGTCGCCTTCCACGAGCTGCCGCTCTACCGCTTCGAGGGGGACAAGAAGCAGGGGCAGGCGCATGGGCAGAACGTCGGCGCCGAGTGGTTCGCCGTCTTGAAGAGCGGCATCCCGACATCAGCGGCGGTGGGTGCCCCCGCCACGTCGACCATGCCGCCTCCCACGACCACGCCGACCACGAGCCCCGCGAGCGGAGGGCACGGCTACTAGCGCCGGTTCGCCGGTTCGCCGGTTCAGAGGTGTGGCGGCCTCTCGGGGCCTGGGTCGTCGTGGGTGCCACGACGGCCCGGGCCGCCGAGGGCAGGCGGACGCTCGCCACCGCGTCGGCTGCGCCGTGGCGACCCCATCGAGTCGCCGGCGTTGGTCAGGTGGCGGCGATGCCGACCATCGGTGCGTTCAGATGTCGGCCGCCCATGGAGCCGTAGAACTGAGCGTTGCCGAAGGTGAAGATGCCTCCGTCGGAGCCCTGGAGCCAGTAGCCGGCGCCGTCGTTCGTCGCGGTGATGCCCACGACCGGCGCGTTCAGAGCGGTTCCGTACATGGAGCCGTAGGGCGCGGCGTCGCCGAAGTCAGCGACGTTGCCGTTCGCGCTGGCGAGCCAGTACCCGCTCGAGTTCTGTGTGCCCGCCATGCCGGTGATGGTGTACCAGCCGGGCGCCTCGGCGGGCTGGCCCTCGAAGCGGGCGTCGCCGAAGTTGAAGACTTGCCCGTTGGCGTCGACCATCCAATAGCCGCCGCCCAGGTAGCCCGGTGCGGCAGAGGTGACGGGGTAGGCGAGCTGGTCGCCGCCCGCTGACCCGTAGAACTTCGCGTCGCCATAGGCGAACACGCCACCGTCGCTGGCGATCAGCCAGTAGCCCCTTCCGTCGAGCGATGAGATCATGCCGATGATCGGTTTGTTCAACGTGATGCTGCCCGTCGAGCCGTAAAACTGCGCGTCGCCGTACGCGAACACGCCGCCGTCGCTGGCCACGAGCCAGTAGCCCCCGCCGTCAGGTGTTGCCGCCATGCCGACCACCGGCTTGTTCAGTCGCAGGGACCCGGTGGAGCCGTAGAACTGGGCGGCGCCGAACGTGAAGATGCCGCCGTCCGCGCCGACCTGCCAGTACCCAGGCGCGGGGTGCGAGGAGGCCGGGCAGCTCGGGCTGGCGGCCGGCCCGGTGTTCGTCGCCGGCGCCAGCGAGGGCGCGCCACCCGGCGAGGCGAAGCTGAGCGTGGCCAGATACATGGGCCGGAACCCACAGCTGAGATAGCCGATGGTCGTCCCCTGCCAGGCGGCGAAGGCCATGACGAGCTGGCCCGAGGGCAGAGCGAACACGTCCGGGCCGCCGGGACCCGACATGCCCGGGGACGTGGCCAGCAACGGTCCCGTCGAGGACATGTCGGTGCAGCTGGCACTCGGGCCCGAGGGGCAACTGGCCCACCCGATGGCGTAGGTCGACGCGCCCTCGTCGCTGCCCGCGTAAAAGAGGTAGTAGTTGTTCTGGTACTCGACCATGTCGGGGCCCTCGATGATGTTGCTTTGCCAAGGCGCGTCGTCCCACAGGAGCGTCGTCGGCTGGGCGGCCGGCGCCAAGAGGTTCGAGGTCAGTGGGACCGATCTGATGGGGGTGGACACCCCCATGTGGTTCCCGTCGTCTTTCCAGAGCAGGAAGGAATCGCCCGCGTCGTCGGTGAAGACGTCGGGGTCGATGCTGCCGCCCCAGTTCCCCACGTCGATGGTGCTTGGCGACGAATCGGGCCCGTTGTCGCAGACGACCGGCGCCTCGTTGGAGTCCGTGTACGGGCCGGTAGGGGACCCGGACGTCGCCACCCCGATGCACTGATCACCCGTGGAGGCCTCCGTTGCCGTGTAGTACATGACGAAATCGCCGCTGACGCCGCTGTAAGCCACGCTCGGGGCCCAGGTGTCGCCCACCTCGGCCCACGAAGGAAGCGTCGGCAGGGCGTCGATGCCGGAGGCCGTCCAGTTGACCCCATCGAGAGACGTGGACACCTGGATGTTGGTGATGTCGCCCGCGGACGAGAAGCTCTGGGTGGCGAACCCGTAATAGACGCCTCCCCAATGCAGGACGCTCGGGTCGGGGAAGTCGCCCGGGTGCACGGGGGACCAGTTGGCTGCACCCGCCGGCGGCGCGCCGGCCAGGGCGACGGCTCCGGCCGCGCCGGAGACGATGACGAGGGCGGCCACGGCGGCGAGAGCGGCGCGCAATGTGTCACGCAGTGTGGCGCAAAAATGTCGTCGCGTGTGCAGCGGTGAGAAGGTCACCATTCTCCCTGTCGGATCCGTGATCGCCGTTCCCAACCGATTCCGCACGTCGTGCGCGTGCACCATGGTATCGAGCGTGATGTGGCTGCGGGGGTCACGAACCGCCGTTCACCAGGAGTTCATGTCGTTATGGCCTGGCGTTGTGATTCGTGCCGTCGACCACGCACGGCCGTTCCCTATAGGTTCGTCGGGACAACAGGGGATGGGAAGACTGAGAGGCACACCAGATGCAGGGTGAGTGTGGCCCCAGCCGCAACGAACGACGCGACACATGAACGACGCCACCCATGGAGCCCCAGAGACGAGGCCCCAGAGACAAGGCCCCAGAAGACAAGGAGGACGATGCCCGAGCAACACAAGCCCGTCGTCGATGCCGGCTTCAAAATCTTGAACCTCACGCACAAGGCGGTGCTGCGCGTCACCGGCGGTCGTTGGCCCAACGTCCTCTTCGGCATGCCGGGCGTGGAGCTGCAGACCGTCGGGCGTAAGTCCGGAGAGGCTCGCACCACCATGCTGACGACGCCCATCCACGACGAGAACCGGGTGGTGCTGATCGCCTCGAAGGGTGGCGACCCCCGCGACCCGCAGTGGTACCGCAACCTGGTGGCCAACCCCGACGTGCAGGTGACGATGAACGGGGAGACCCGAGCGATGCGGGCGCGGACGGCTTCGCCGGAGGAGAAGGCACTGATGTGGCCCGACATCGTGGCCGTCTACAAGGGCTACGACAGCTACCAGAAGAAGGCCGGCCGCGAGATCCCGGTCGTCATCTGTGAGCCACGCCCGGCCTGAGTGCCTGTCGAGGGTCATGGCCCGCAGGTTCGCCTCCCGCAGGTGGCGGTACGATGCGCTCGATGTCAATGGAGCCCGCCGGCTCACCAGGTGGATCGCTTGAGGGAATGGGGACCGGGACGGGCGCCGGGTCGGAGGATGCCGCCTTCGACCTGAGCATGGCCGTCTCTCAGCTGGCGTCCAACAGCACCGATCTCCGCATCATGCTCAAGCTGCTGGTGGCGCAGCTCTCCGACGCCCTGGGCGACCGGATCTCTGTGGAGCGGGCGGGACGCTTCCGCAAGTCCGACGAGATCAAGTCCGTGCGCATCACACTCGGCGACGACACCCTGGAGGCGGCGGTGGAGGGCGGTACCGTCCGCTGCACCATCGGGCACGCCTCGGGCGGCATCCGGATCCGTAGCGAGAAGGTCGGCATCGATGTCTGGCTCACCCGATTGCTGACCATCTTGCAGGCAGAGGCGGCGAACAGCGAACAGACCCGCCAGGCGCTGGAGAACATTGTGATCGGAGGCCAATCGTGAGCGAGGAAACGCCGCAGACGACGGAGGCTGAGGCTGAGGCTGAGGAGGGGTTGAGGATGGGGCGGCGGCAGCGACCATGGCGACCCCGGCAGCGCCAGCCTCACCACCGGCGCTCAGCGACCTGCCGAAGGACGCCGCCCACCGGCTCGAGGAGCTGGAGCACGGTCTCTTCACCTCCGATCTTTCTGTCAACGAGTTCCTGCTGGTCAAGGAGGCCGGCTTCCATCCGCTGGGCTTCGTGATGGGGTCGTCGATCTACCACATCGGCATCCAGACCCGGAAGTGGGGGCAGAGCCAGGAGCTCACCAAACTCACCGAGGCCATGTACACCGCCCGTGAGCTCGCCATGACCCGGATGGAGGAGGAGGCCGAGGAGCTGGGGGCCGACGGTGTGGTCGGCGTGCGCCTCGATGTCAACTACTACGAGTGGGGCAACGACTCGGCCGAATTCATCGCCTTCGGCACGGCGGTCAAGGCCGAGGACGGGACCTCGTACCGGAACGTGCAGGGCAAGCCCTTCACGTCGGACCTCTCTGGTCAGGACTTCTGGACTCTCATGCAGACCGGGCACGTCCCCCAGGGTCTCGTCATGGGGACCTGCGTGTTCCACATCGCGCACCGCAAACTCACGCAGGCGCTCGGCTCCATGGGGCAGAACGTCGAGCTGCCCAACTTCACTCAGGCGCTCTACGAGGCGCGGGAGCTCGCCATGACGCGGATGCAGGACGAGGCGGGCCGGTTGGAAGCGAGCGGCATTGTGGGCGTGCGCCTGGAGGAGAAGTCGCACCAGTGGGGCTCGCACACCATTGAGTTCCTGGCACTCGGCACCGCTGTCACCAAGCGCAGCGGTGAATTCACCCTGCCCAAGCCGACGACCATCATCTCCTTGGACAACTGATGTCGGGCGGGGACGGGCCCGATGTGGGCAGCTCACCGCCGGATGCCGCGACAAGCCCGGCTGGCGGCCCCCGGGGCGACCTCCCCGAGGCGGCGCTCCGCCGTCTGGAGTCCAGCACGTTCTCATCCGGGCTCACGGTGCCGGACTTCGCGGCCTGCCTGGAGCTCGGATTGGAACCCGTCGCACTGGTGCAGGGCTTCTGCGTCATGCAGTGGGGCTGGTACGGGCCGGGCTCGGGCTCGGGGACGATGCGTGGCATGTCGCCCTACATGGGCGGCCAGCAGGTCCCGGGCGCGTACACCGAGACGTACCGCTGCCCGCACGGCTTCGTCTCCAACGAGCACCGGACCTGGGGCCAGAACCTCGAACAGCCGTGGGTCGAAGAGGCCTGGGCCAACGGCTACGGGACGGCGTACTCCCGCATGCTCGAGGAGGCCGGCACGCTCGGCGCCCACGGGGTGATCGGAGTGATCGACCGGGTCTCGAACGTGGCCGACAGCGGGACGACCGAGTTTCACTTCTTGGGCACGGCGGTGACGGTGGAGGGCGGCCCGCCGCCGGCTGGAGGCAGGCCGTGGAGCACATACCTGGCGGGCCAGCGCCTGACCAAGTCGATCGAGGCGGGGTTCATGCCGGTTGCCGTGGTCGCCGCCCTGGCCTCGGTGCGGGTGTGGGCCTACTGCATGACCGAGTACTACATGGAGGGCTCCATGGGCGGATGGGGCAACAACACGGGCCCGGCGCTCGTGGAGCAGGTGAGCAAGGCGCACATGGCCTCCCGCCAGCTGGCCCGCAAGCACGTGCGCCAGCAGCTCTCCGGCGACGAGCTGCACGGTGCGACCATGGAGGTCGTTACCCGGGAGCTCTCGGCCGGCGACGAGGTGATCGACTGCACTCTGCGGGGCAACCGGATGCGGCGCTTCAAGGACTTCGACCCGGTGGTGCTGCCGCGGCCCACGGTGCGGCTGGTATGAGCAGCGCCGACCGACACGCCGCTGACCTGAGTGTCGGCGCTGCACCCATTCCGGACGTCCGGGCCGAAATGCTCCGAGGCGCCCAGGCCCTGGCCGGCCCGGCTGCGGCACCGAGAGAACGGGGCATTACCTCGGACCTGTCGGTGGACGAGGCACTTCTCCTCCACGCCGCCGGATGGGAACCCCTCGACCTCGTGTGCGGCGTGGCCGTGGTGTCGGTTCCCGTCGGGGTGTGGAACTGGGGCGCTGGAGGTGGCATCTCCATGGCCTCGGACGCCCACAACGCCGCCGTGGATCAGGCCGCCAGCCTGTTGCGCGCCGAGTGCGGCAAGGTGCACGGGCATGGTGTGGTGGGGGTTCGAGTCGAGGTGTCGGTCCGCACGCACCACATTGACGTCGAGCTGGTCGGTACAGCGGTGCGGCCGATGCAGGCCGGCAAGGATGCCCGCACTGCGGGCACCGACGCCGCCCTGGCCATGCCCTTCGTGTCCGACCTCTCGGCCCGTGACTTCACCCTGCTCCAGCGCGCCGGCTGGAGGCCCGTCGGGCTGGCCTTCGGCGCCAGCTTCGTGTACGCCCCCCGGCGCTCCGCCGGCACCGCCATGAAACAGACGAGACAGAACGTGGAGTTGACCAACTACACCGAAGCAATGTACTCGGCTCGCGAGTCGGCCATGGAGAAGATGCAACGCTCGGCACTCGAGGTTGGGGGCCAGGGCGTGGTCGAGGTCAAGGTGACGGAGGGTCCCATGAGCTTCGCCCGCCACGCCATCGGGTTTACGGCCTGGGGCACCGCGGTCAAGCTCGTGGCCGAGTCGCACCAGTTCGTCCAGCCCCAGGTGGTCCTGCCCCTGAATGACGCGGTGGTCACCTTCGAGGCGGAGAGCATGCGCAGCGCCACACAAAGGAGGCATCGATGAGTCCCACCAGAGACTGGGAGGCCTGGGCCCGCATGTTTGAGTCGATCGACGGCCCCGACGCCTTCGCCGCCCTGTTCGCCCCCGGCGGCCAATTCCGCGACCCGGTCACCCCCTGGACGACCGACTTGCACAAGGTGGCCCGGGACACCGATGCGATCTTCCCGGACTGGAGCCAGCAGGTCGACCGCATCCGCGGTGGGGCGGACTGGGCCGTCTTCGAGTGGACGGGGACGGCGACGTTCCACGCCGGCGAGGGCAAGGCCGGAGTCCCCATCTCCATGACGGGTGCCACTGTGATCGACGTGGACAGTCAGGGTCTGGTCACCAGCTGGCGCGACTATCTCGACACGAACGAGCCGACCCAGCAGATCACCGCCGGGCTCGAGCGGGCTTTGGAGGGCGGCTGATTCTTCGTTACTCGTGCCCAGGAGGACTCCCGCGTCTGAAACCGCTGGCACCTCCACCAGGCGGATCCACGGGGGTCCCAGGCGCATCCCCCTCAGCCTGAGGGCGCCTCACGGCCGGTGTCAGGTGGTGGGTCGATGCCGGGGACGCCGTGGTCGATCACATGTTCCGTCCATGCGGACCCGGACCAGTACCGCTGCTGATGGCGAGCCGAGGGGTCTGTGAACCAACCGGGAGGCACGCCGCTGAATTTCACCTGCTCGGACGGTTCCCCGGCCGCGTCAGAACGGTCGCTCGCGATGGTGGGGTCGGTGAACGAGCTCGCGCGAGGTGATCCCCTCTGCGGGCCCCGGTGGCGTCGTTGAGAGGAAAATGCCCGCATGGCAAAGAGGCCGAAAAATACCAGCAGGGCGATCCAAGAACTGTGGACTCCGTAAAACGTGGGGACAGACTACGCCAGGAAAGGGCGAGCAACCGAGCGCGGGCCACAGGTCGGTGTGCCTGCTGGCTCCTTGGACATCGCCGATCCGCGCGGCAACGACCGTCTGGGATCGGGCTCGCAACCCGCCATCCGCCTCAGGCCTCCTCCGCCACCGCCTTCACGTGGGCCATGCGGGCGTCGTGGGCCACGTCCAGATCCTGGGCGGCCTTCTCGTCACTCGCCATCTCGGCGTCGATGTCGGCGTCGGCCCAGCCGATCACGCCCATCTCCTCGAAGGCCGCCCGCAACTTCGGACCCCACAAGCCGATGTCGCGCAGGATCGGCACGATGCGCATGAACAAGAAGTTGCGGAATTCCCGAAGCGTCTCGCTGTTCTCCACGTAGACGCCGATTTCGGCCGGCAGGTCGAGTCGCTCCCACACCTCGTCGCCCAGGAAGCGGTCCCGCATCAGGTAGCAGGCCTCAATGCAGAAGTCCTCGCGTTCGGCGCGCTCGGCCTCGCTCAGCTGCGGGTAGTAGTCGCGCAGCGCCAAGCGCCCGAACATGACGTGGCGTGCCTCGTCCTGCATCACGTAGGCGTTCAACGCCTTGGCCAACTGGTTCTGCGCGTTGTTGCGGATGACCCCGAAGGCCGCCAGGGCGAGTCCCTCAATGAGCACCTGCATGCCGAGATACGTCATGTCCCACCGGCTGTCGGAGATGACGTCGTCGAGCAGCGCTTTGAGATACCGGTTGAGCGGGTACACCAGCTGCACCTTCTCGTGCAGATAGCGGCTGTAGACCTCCACGTGGCGCGCCTCGTCGATGACCTGCGTGGCCGCGTAGAACTTGGAGTCGATGTCGGGGACGGTCTGCACGATCTTGGCCGTGCAGATCAGTGCACCCTGCTCGCCGTGCATGAACTGGCTGAAGCGCCAGGCCTCGACGTGCCGGCGCAGCTCGCCGCGACGCTTCTCGTCCATGTCGTCCCACCACGGCGTGCCGAAGATCGGCATGATCTCGTCGGGCATGCCGACGGGATTCGTCAGGTCGACGTCGGTGCTCCAGTCGAGCCGGTCGCTGCCGATCCACTGGCGGCGTGTGCCCTTGTCGTAGAGGCGCAGGAGCTGGTCTCGCCCACCCGTGTAGTTGAAGTCGAACATGGTGGTCGACGGCGACTCGATGCCCCACTTCGGGTCGAAGGCGAAGTCTGAGTCGGTGATGGACGGGCTCGTGGTCATGAGGCCCCCTTTGGGTCGGCTGTCGGCGGTGTGCGCCCGCCGCGACGCTACCCCCTGGCGTGCCCGCAGTCAGGCTGGGGAGGCCACTCGGCCGGCCCGGGCATACCGGATGCCGGGAGCGGGAACGCTGCGCTCAGCGGAAGTCGAAGGCGACTTTGATGGCACCGCTCTCCTCCTGGTTGGCCAGCACCGTGAAGGCCTCACGCCACTGCTCCAGTCGGAACGTGTGCGTCAGCATGCCGGTCATGTCGATCCGCCCCTCGTCGGCCAGCCGCAGGTACTGCGCAATGCCATGCATGCGCACGCCGTCCACCTCCTCGACGCCGAAGGCGTTGGAGCCCACCCACGAGATCTCTTTGAAGTAGAGCGGCGACCACTCCCAGCGTTCGGGCGCGTGCACGCCGCTCTTGACCATGGTCCCTCGTTGCTTCAAGAGGCGTACGCCGACCTCGGCCGTCTGCGCGGTGCCGACGGTGTCGTAGACGACGTCGAAGCCACCCGGATGGGCCATCGGCAGCGAGCTTCCTTCAAACCGGTTCAGAACGCCGCCCGACCATGCCGCCGCCTCTTCCAGCAGTTGCTCGACGGGGAAGGGGTCGACCACGGTGGCACCGAGCCTGCGGGCCAGAGCGGCCTGCGCGGGCCAACGCGCGACGACCATGACCTCGACGTCGGGATAGAGCGCCTTCAGAATGGCTACCGCCGTACTGCCCAGTGCACCGCCGCCGTAGACGAGCACCTTGCCGCCCGGCGGCGGCGGGTGGCGCGTGACGGAGTGCAGCGACACCGCGAAGGGGTCTCCGATGACGGCCACCTCGTCGGTAAGGCCCGCCGGCACGGGGATGAGCATGGACTCGTGGGCGGGCAGGTAGTCGGCGAAGCCGCCGGGTGCGTCCTTCGACGTTCCGGTGTGGATGCCGGCTGCGATGGGTCCCTGCGTGAAATGCCAGCACAGGCTGAAGTCACCGTCCTGACACGACGGGCAAGGCGGTTCGATGCCACGCGGGCCGCAGGAGAGCCAGGGATTGAGGACGACGCGCTGGCCGACCTCGACGGTGGTCACGGCAGGGCCGACTTCGACGACATCAGCCACCACCTCGTGCCCGAAGACGGTCGGAAAGGTGAAGAACCCGTTCAGCGCCCCGTCGCCGAAGTCATCGCCGAAGTCCATAAAGACCATTTTGGCGTCGGAGCCACAAATGCCGGTGAGCCGCGTCTTGGCGACACACCAGTCGTCGCGCAGGAGCTTCGGTCGCTCGAGCACCTCGAGCCGCATCGGGGTCCGGGACAGCCCGCGCATGAGGCTGTTGGATTCGTCCGGCGGTGTCCAGGGGTCACCGCGGACGCCATAGAGCAGACCTTGCATTCGTATGTTCCTCCCTGATTGAAGGCGCCACTAGCCGCCGAGGCTGCCGAAGCTGAGCATTCCCGTCAGGAGCCCCGGTCCGACGATACCGCCGTTGTTGCTGTTGACGGGCTGGCCGGCACCGAGGACGAGGCCGAGCACCACGAGCGCCAGCCAGCCGAAGCCGACGATGATGCCGGCGAGGGCCAGTCCGTTGCCCTTCTGCAAGCCGTTGGAACGCTTGATCTGCGCGCGAGCGATGAAACCGAAGACCACGCCGGCGATGGCAGGGAGGAAGAACAGACCGGCACACGAACAGACCAACGACGCCACGGCGAATCCGTTCGTCTTCTGTTGCACACCTTGGCCGTATGGCGCGCCGAAGCCTTGCGGCGGGTACTGGCCCTGCGGCGGGTACTGGCCCTGACGGCGGGTACTGGCCCTGCGGCGGGAACTGGCCGAAGCCGTAATTGCCAGAGGGGTGGGTCGGCACGGGTTGGGCCGGGGCCCCGGCCGGGCGCAGGTCGGGCGGGCCCGTCCAGAGCTCAGGCGGATACCACTTGCCGTCGGAGGCCAACCACCATCCGGGACCCTGTGAGGTGTCGCTCATGCCCTATCTGCTCCGTCCGCACCACGTGCCGCCAGGGAGCATAGGAGGTGGCCCCGCTCCGATCGTGGTGCAGGTCGGGCGGTCCCTCACCACGGTCGCTCACGAGACGTAAGGGCAATGGCGACACCCGTTTTCACAGCAGGCGCCGCGCCGGGCCAAGTAGCCGGCGGTGAGCACAGTGAACCCAGAAGGCGGGTCGACGTAGGTGTCCTCACCGGCGCGCAGGGCCTCGGCATGAACCCGGATGATCTGCGTGTAGGCGGGATGATCCGGCGACAGTCGACCGGGATGCGGTTCCGTGAGGGGTCGCGACGACAGCTCGTCGACGGGATCAGGAGCGTCGGAGGAGGGAGCAGCGCCATCGGCTGCTCCGAGTTCCCGGTCTGGCTCGCTGTTCACGGTCCGGCTCGTTGTTCACGGTGCGGCTCGTTCATCCGACGGCGCCGCAGGGCAAAAGCAAAAGCCCCGGCCCCCCCTTGGTGGGGTGGGGCCGGGGCTTGCTTCTCTACCTCTTTGCGGCCCTCTTGGCAGGCGCGCGCTTGGCCGGAGCCTTGCGAGCCGGCGCCTTCTTGGCGGGGGCCTTGCGTGCCGTAGCGGCCTTGCGGGCCGGTGCCTTCTTGGCGGCGGCACGGGCCGGAGCCTTCTTGGCTGCGGCCGGAGCGGCGGACTTGCCGGCGGCGGCGACGGCGGCGTCGCTGGTCGGGTACGCACCCTTCACCAGCTTCGGTGCCGTGGCCGGAGCCAGGACGGCGTCCTTGAACGCCTTCACCGGAGTGATGCGCGCTTTCTTAGAGGCCTTGATGCGGATCGCCTCACCCGTGGCCGGGTTCCGACCCATGCGCGCCGCCCTGTTCACCTTGACGAACTTGGCGAAGCCAGGGATGGAAACCGGCTCTCCCTTGGAGACGACGGCGGTGACGACATCAGTGAATCCGTCGATGACGGTGATCACGGTCTTCAGCTCAACGTCGGACTGGACCGCGACTGCTTTTGCTAGTTCTCTCTTGTTCATGGCGCCCATTGTGACCGACGCGCGCCCTGTGATGCACATCTTTCCGGGCACGAATGCAGATTTTTGTGCTCAAAATTCGCCCTCAAGGCGCTCAAAAGTGTCTTTTCCAACGGCCGTCACGTTTGGCAGCGGGTCGTTGGAGACCGCGTCGATCGGCTGTGACACCGATGTGCGGCCCCGAATGTACGGCATCCATCGGCCCCAGAGGGATGGGCAGCCTTGCTCTCTCCAAGAGGATCTTCGCCCTCTTTCCATGAGGATCGTCGCCGTCCCCCGGAGCCGCGACACCAGGTCGCCCGCAGGCCGGGCACATGAGCAGTTCCCGCCGTGAGGAATTCGACGCCGCGCCGTTCGAGCGCCGCGCGTGGGGCGGACGTCCGTTGCACAGCATGCCGATGAGCACGGGGCCGGCCCGTCCGGGGAACATCTGATTGTGGGGAGAAATCGGGCGGGAGGGGAAGAAATTGGCCCGAGAGCGGGAATTGGGCCGGAAATCGGGCCAACCCGCCCGGTGGGGACCCTCAGGTCCAGCGGGCGATCTCGTGCTGCAGGCGTTTGTTCAGCTGGCGGATTTGGACCTTGCCCCGGCGGCTGACCTTGCGGAGACCGATCACACCGACGAAGACCAGCGGCGCGGCAAAAGCGGAGAATGCGCTGAGTATGGCCACGCGCAGAGCGCTGGAGCGGCTCGACTTCTGGCTCACGACCGCAGTTGTACACCCTGCGAACGGGCCTTGTACATCGCGGGAATAACGTGCGTTGCGGCTCCGCAGGCACTAGGCATTGGGTGGTGAGACGGCCAGATGAGCAATACTGAACCCCAGATGCAGCCTGACAACGCTGGTTCGTCGGGCTCCTCCTCGCCGGAGACGTCGAACCCGACGGCGACTGCGAGCGTGACCGAAGGAAAGACGAAGACGAGGCGCGGGCACCTGCCGCGCCGGATCTCGGCGTGGGTCCTCGTGGTGCTGGCGTCGATTTTGATCCCGGTGTCGGTGATCTCGGTCTGGGCCATCAACACGGTGACCAACACGGACAAATACGTCGAGACCATGGCGCCCCTGGCGCGCAACGAGGTCATCGTCCACGGACTGGCGACGAGGGCGACTGATGCGTTGTTCTCGACGCACGTCGTGCAGAACAAGGTCACGCAGGCGCTGCCAAAGAAGGCGAAGCCGCTCGTGGCTCCGATCGTGACCGAGGTGCACTCCTACGTGTACAACTTGGCGCTCAAGGTCTTCTCCAGCCCGAAGTTCGGCAAGCTGTGGGACACGCTCAACCGGCACAGCCACCAGGCCGTGGTCAACATCCTCACCGGCAAGGAGACGCCGCTCCAGAAGAAGCTCGCCAAGGGCGGGCAGATCGCCCTGAACCTGTCGCCCGCCCTCAACAACCTCATCAGCGAGGCGAACGCCCATGGCGTGACGCTCTTCAACCCGATCAAGTCGATCGCGCCCAACGGCCAGGGGTTGACCTTCACCGTCGTCTCCCATGCGCAGGTCTCGAAGTTCTCCGGGCTGTTCAACCTCATTGTCAAGGGCAAGTGGATCGTTCCGGTCATCGCCCTCGTACTGGCGATCCTCGCGGTGGCGCTCGCCATGGAGCGGCGCAAGACGCTGCTGCGGCTGGGTGTCGGCGTGGCGTTGATGAGCATGCTGATTCTGGGGGGCCTGGCGGCGGGCCGCGGGATCTTCATCGGCCAGGCGGCCGGCAGTGGCTTCAAGTCCGATGGCGCCGCCGCCGTCTGGGACACCGTGTTGCGCTTCCTCAAGACGGACCTGCGCTGGACGCTGCTGATCTCGGTGCTGGTGGTGCTCGGCGCCTGGTTGGCCGGCCCGGCCCGCTACGCGGTCTGGATCCGGCGCACCGTCGCCTCTGGCGCTCGCTGGGTGGCGGCCCAGGCTCGCGCCTTGTCGTCGGGTGCCGGGCGGGCCGGTCGGTCCGCCGCCGAGTCCGGCCAAGTCCGGCGCTCCGGCAGTTGGATCCTCGAGCACCTCAACGGCCTGCGCATCCTCGGCGTGATAGTGGCGGGGCTCTTCCTGGTCTTCGGCGGCAACCTCACAGGGTGGAGCCTGCTGGTGATCGTGATCGTGCTGGCCGTGTATCTCGGGCTGTTGCAGCTGGTGGCCGCCTGGGCCGGCAAGGTGTCGGTGCCCGCGACCGGACCGGTTGCCGACACCGATGGCGGAACCGACATCGGCGCCGGCCCGGACGGCGGGGCCACGGTGCCCTCCGGCACGGCGTAGGGAGAAATCGGCCCGGAAGGGGACCTTTGTCCCTATCTGCTGGCGCCGTCGGCACCCAGACTGGAGTCATGGCGGTGTTCATGGTGACGGTGGGGATGGTCGGACTGGGTGCGGCGGGTTTCGTGGGCTGGTACTCAATGTGGCGCCGTCGCATGACCGCGTCGCTCGAGCGGGTCCCCGTCGTCGCAGATGGCGCGGCACCGGTGGTCCGCCGGACTGGGGGACTGCCGGGTGAGCGCATCCGGTAGGCATGGCTGGGGCCGAAGGCGCAGCAGCGCCGGAGGCGTCACATCCGCCCCACGACTCTCGGCGCACAATTCTTTCGGGCGCGCCTACCGGCGGCTGATTCTTATGGCGTCTTTATCGAGCACCCATAGGGTGCACGGCATGTCCTTACGGTGGCGGATCGGTCTGGTGGCGATCATCGCCGCCGCGGTCGTCGGCGGCTTCCTGCCGCACGGCGCACTGTCCAGCGCCGACACCACGGCCACTCAAGTGGCCCGGATGGCCGAATCCCCGCTGTCGGCTCCGGTCAGCTGTCTCGATGCCTCCTGTGGCAAGGGGAGTCCGGCACCGGCCGCGCCAGCGCCCGGTGTCGCCCTGGTGGCGGTCGTCACGGGTATGGTCGCGGCCGCCGCGGCCGCGGCGTGCATACGCCGGCGGCGCGGACGGATGCACACCCTCCCCGCAGGGGCGCGTGACCCCTTGTTCCACCCGCCTCAGTTCTCCTAGCTCGACCCGCGCTGCGCGGCGCGCCTGACCGCACCTCCCTCACTCGAGTGAGGACCCGGGAGGCGGCTCGTGCAGCAATACCGGGAGGCCAGGTCACGGCCTCCATCTCGAGCTTCCGAGTGCGCGCAGCGTTGCCGCCCCTCGGCCCAATCCAAGGAGAACAGCATGTCGAAATCCCCATCGGGACCCGCGCGTCGGCCGCGGCCCCCCACCACACCCCAGAACACCACCGACCGGAGCACCAACCGGAGCACGAGCCGGAACGCCACGACGACCAGGACGTCCGCCACTGCGTCACCGCACCAGGGCGGCCGCTTCCGCACGCGCCATCCCGTCCTGACGGCGTTGGTCCCGGTCGGGCTGGTTATCACCGCCATCGCCACCATGGTGGTGATCAAGGCGGCCGGCGACGGCAACCCACCTGCGGCGGCTTCCTCGCACCTGGCCGCGGGCGGAACAGCCGGGTCGGCCGCAGCAACGACGCCTGCGGCCGACCCCGAGACCACGGCACTGTCCGCGCCGGTGGTGGCCGCGCTTGCGGTGCCGGCGACCACACTCGACGCGGTGGGCAGTCCATCCTCGGTCGCCCTCCCCACCAAGGTCGCCCAGGGCACCATCCTCAAGGGCGCCGACGACTTGCCGTTGATCACCTATGTGGGTGCGGAGTACTGCCCCTACTGCGCGGCCCAACGGTGGGCGCTGGCGGTGGCGCTGTCGCGCTTCGGGACATTCTCGAACCTGTCGGGCACACACTCGTCGGGATCGGACATCTACCCGAACACGCAGACGCTGTCGTTCTACGGATCTAGCTACAGCAGCCCGTACGTCGATTTCCAAAGCGTCGAGGAAGCCACGAACCAGCAGGTGGGGAACAGCTACCAGGCGCTGCAGACGCCCACGGCGGCACAGACCGCCCTCATGGCCACGTACGACCCGGAGGGGAGCATTCCGTTCCTCGACATCGCCAATCGCTACGTCATCACCGGTTCGAGCTTCTCGCCTCAAGTGCTGCAGGGCTTGTCGCGCAGCCAGATCGCGGCCGCGCTGTCCAACCCGAACAGTGTCGTGGCCCAGGCGATCGACGGCGCGGCCAACGTGATCACGGCGGCCATCGTGTCGGTCACCGGGAACCAGCCCTCCAGTGTGGCGAGCTCGGCGACCATTACCGCGCTGGCACAGAAGCTGGGGGCGTGACGGTGGCGACCCGCTCGCAGTCCCGTCGCGTGCCCATCTGGGTGCCGGCCGCCTCGCTCATCCTGTCCCTCGGCGCGGTGGCCATCGCCTCGTATCTCACGGTGACGCACTACACGGACCCGGCCGCGCTCGCCTGCCCGGATACCGGCATCGTCAACTGCACACTGGTCACGACAAGCTCGTGGTCGGTCGTGTTCGGTGTCCCGCTGGCCGTCCTCGGCCTCGTCTGGGCCCTTGCCATGACCGGCCTGACGGTGCCCTGGGCCTGGCGCGCCCGGGCCCATTGGGTCGACGGCACCCGGCTTGGGGTGTCGGGTGCCGGCGCGGCGATGGTCATGTATCTCGTCTACGTGGAGCTCTACAGGATCGGCGCCATCTGCCTGTGGTGCACAGCCATGCACGTCACGGCCGTGTGCCTCTTCGGTGTGATCCTGGCCGGGCGGGCCGCTTCGCCGGCCGTGCTCCCGGCCCGTTCCTGAGGGCGGAACCGGCATGACGTCGCATCGCCGTGGGACGTGAGGGCGTCCGCCTCGCGAGGGTGACGGACGTCGGTGAGCCGTCGATCAGCAGCGCTCCACCCAGCGTTCGACGGTACGGGCCAGCGCCGGCAGGGGCAATATCCCGGCCCGGAGCACCAGGTCGTGGAACTCGCGCAGGTCGAAGCGCTCTCCCAACCGTTCGGTGGCGACGGCGCGCAGCCGCACGATCTCGCGCCGGCCGACCATGTAGGCGAGGGCCTGGCCCGGGAACGAGATGTAGCGATCGATCTCCGTCTCGACCTCCAGGCGGGGGATGGGCGTGTGCGCGGCCATCCAGTCGACGGCCTGCCCGCGGGACCAGCCCAACGCGTGCAGGCCGGTGTCGACGACGAGTCGGCTGGCCCGCCACGAATCAGCGGCAAACAGGCCCATGCGGGCCAGGTCGTCGGTGTAGAGGCCCATCTCGTCGGCCAGGCGTTCGCTGTAGAGGCCCCAACCCTCCGCGCAGGCGGTGTCGTGAAGCACCTGCCTCGCCGGCGCCAGGTCCTTGGACTCCATGGCGATGGTGAGCTGGAAATGATGGCCCGGCACCGCTTCGTGAAAGGCGATGTCCTCCGCCACGTAGCGGTGGCGCGATGCAGGCTCGGACGTGTTCAGGTAGTAGGTGCCCGCTCGCGAGCCGTCGATCGCTCCCGGCATGTAGTAGGCGGCGCCCATGCCCGCCTCCTCCGGCTCGGGGACCGGCGCCACGGTGCACGGCACGTCGGGAACGGTGGCGAACCATTTGGGGGCCTCCGCCTCGGCGGTGGCGACGACGCGTCGGGCGTGCTGCAGCATCTCGGCGCGGCTGCTGTACCGCAGGGAAGGGTCGGACATGCGCTCGAAGATCTCGCGGACGTCCGTCGTGCCGAAGAGGGCGGAGCCCGTCCCTACCAACTCCTCGAGCACGGTGTCGACGATCTCGCGTCCCATGGCGTGGAGCTCATCGGGCGAGTAGCTCATGGACGTGTGCTGGAAGGCCACGGCCCGGTACATCGCCTCGCCGTCGGGGAGGTAGCAGAGGCCCGGGTGCTCATCGTCGCGGGCCGTGGGGAGCACCGTCGTCCGCAGCGCATCCCGGTAGGCGGACAGCGCGGCGCGGGCGTGGTCGTCGATGGCGGCGGAGACCGCGGCGGTGAAGGACTCGTCGGAATCGGTCCGGACCATGCCGCCCACGGTGGGATCCGCGATGACCAGGTCGAGTTGGGCGATCGCCGCCTGGACGAGTCGCGCCACCGCGGTCCGGCCCTGCTGCGCGCCCTCTTCGTGACGGAGAGCGACCGTGGTCAGCATGTCCGAGAGGCCGTGGAGTCGGGTGAGGTAGCCCTGGCGCCGCTCCTCGGAGTCGAGCGGCACCTTGGGCAAGGAGGCGAGGACACTCCCGACCGGTGCAGCGAACGTGTCGCTGATGGTGAACTCGATGATCGGCACCGTGGCGGCGCCGGCCATGCCTCGGGCGAGGCAGCGCACGAAGTCGAGTGTCTGCAGCTCCGTCTCTTCGACCCCGGCCTCAGGTGCCTGCTCGGCGCGTGTGGCGATGGAATCGAGGGCTCGGGCGCGCTCGATCTCGGCCCTCTGGCTGAAGTCGGGGAGCAGCGCGTCGTAGCCGGGAACACCCGCCAGCGAGCCGGTCAAGGGGTCGGCGTTGAGCGCGGTCGTCAGCAGCTCGGCAGCGAGTTCGTCTCCGGGCATCGGGGGAGGCTACCGCGGACGACTGGCTCGCAAGGCCCGTGAGCAGGTGTACACGGATCGTTGCACCGCGTCTGCAACGACTCCCTGTGACCGGGCTCAGTCGATGACGTCGGCCCGCGCGGCGAGGATCGCCGTCAGGCGCTCCTCCACGGCGGCGGAGCTGTGGTCGTCGGTGAAGACGTAGTCGCGCCCCCGGCGAATGGCATCGAGCACGTTGGCGGCCACGGTGCCCGAGGACACCGTCCCGACGGGGTTCATGCCGGTCTTGATCATGCCGGGCATGACCACGCTGACCCCGATCGGCACGTCGAGAGAGGCGAATTCGGCGCGCAGGACGTCGGAGAGCCCGAGCACCCCGTGCTTGGCCACCGTGTAGGGCCCGAGGCGCCCCAACGCCAGCACGGCGGCCATGGAGGACGTGTTGACCACGTGGCCCTCCTCCTCCGAGGCCACTATGCGCGGCACGAAGGCGCGGATGCCGTGGATCACCCCCCACAGGTCGATGTCGATGACCCGGTGCCAGTCCTCGAGCGGGATCTCCCAGGAGTAGCCGCCGTTGACCACACCGGCGTTGTTCACGGCCACGTGGAGCTTGCCGAACCGCTCGACGGCGACGGCACCGACACGCTCGACCGCGTCAGGGTCCCGGACGTCGGCTGCCACGGCCACTACCTCGGCCCCCTGTTCGGCGAGTCTCGCCGCGTGAGACAGCAGGGGAGCTTCGGCGACGTCCGCCATGACGACGCGCATCCCCGCCGCAGCGAACGCCTCGACGACGGACAGCCCGATTCCGCTGGCCGCGCCGGTCACGACCGCCGTGCGTCCCTCGAGCTGTTCCATGGCGCGCCGATGGTACCGGAGGGTGCCGGCAACTCCCTCCGACCTCGCGGCCGTCGTCCGTGGGCGAAGATGGGGCAGGGAGGAGTGGCGTGACTGATTCGGCCGATGGCACCTGGGGACCGTTGGCGCCCCTGCGGCGAGCGCTGCCCGGGCGCAAGGTCGACACAGAGGGCGAGCTCCTCATGGTGCCCCTTCCCCTCACCTTCGTCTGGCTGGTGCTGGGCGTCCTCACGGTCCTCGAGGCGCTGAACGACCTGTTCGGCATCGGGCCGGACTGGATCTACGACAATTGGATCCACAACGTGGTCCTGGGTGCCTGCGCAGCGCTCGTCCTCGCCCGCGCCGCCTTCGAACCGATCGCGCGGAGGGCCTGGATGGCCTTCGGGATCGCCCTATTGCTGTGGTTCATCGGGAGTGCCGCCTGGGACGTGTTCTATGCCGGCCAGACCCACGTCCCGTACCCGTCCTTCGCCGACATTCCGTGGCTGGCCTGGTACCCCCTCGTCGCGGTCGGGATCTTCTACCTGATCCGGGTGCGGGTCCCGCAGTTCGAGCTGCACCGCTGGATGGACGGGATCGCTGTCACGCTTCTCGTGCTCGCCGTGGGGTTCGCCCTGGTCATACAGCCGGCGACCGAGCACAAGACCGTGGGGTCGCTCGCCACGGTCGTGGTCTTCATGTACCCGGTGCTCGACGTGCTCCTGATCGGCGCCATCCTCGGGGTCTACGGCCTTCTGGGATGGCGACCCGACACCATGTGGATCCTCATCGGCCTCGCCGTCGTCAGCACGTCGGTGGCCGACGCGGTCTTCGCCATTCAGGAGGCCGAGGCACGGGCGGTCGTCTCCGCCAACAGCTACAACTTCATCTGGACGGCTGGTGCGCTCCTGCTCGCCCTGGCGGCCTGGGCCCGGGCCCCCGAAGCCGACGCGAACGCGGAGACGGTGGTGGGCATGCGCGCCATTGCGCTCGCCCTCTTCGCGCAGGCGCTGGCGATCGGCATTCAGCTCTACGCCATCTTCAGGGAGGTCGGGAAGAGCGAGCGCGTCGTCACCATTGTCGTGCTGGTCGTGGCGTCCGTGCAGATCATCCTGACCCGGCCTCGCCGCAAGGAGGACGTGGCCCCGGCAGACGACGACGAAGGCCCTTAGAGTGCCGCAATGTCCTCTGCACTGATGCCGGCGGCCGTCTACGTGGGCGACGGCAGGATTGCGTTCGACGAGGTGCCGCGACCGGAGCCGGGGCCCGGCGAGGTCCTGGTCGAAATCGCGGCGTGCGGGATCTGCGGCTCCGACCTCCATATGGTGCTGGAGCGCTACGCCCGACCGGGCGCCATCCTCGGCCACGAGTGGTCGGGCACTGTGGCGTACGCGCCGAGCGACTCCGGCTGGTCCCAGGGCGACCGGGTGGTGGGCAACGCCGCCGCGGGGTGCGGCGAGTGCCGGCCCTGCCGCCGGGGCCGTCCTTCGGTGTGCCTGCGCCGCGCCACGGCGGACTTCGTGGGCTACCGGGGAGCGTTCTGCCAATACAAGACGGTGGCTGCCGACGACCTCGTACGGATTCCTGACACTCTGGCCACCCGACCGGCCGCGCTGGCGGAGCCGACGGCCATCACGTTGCACGCGCTCCGTCTGGCCGACGTCCACCCCGAGGATCGGGTGCTGGTCACGGGCGCCGGACCGGTCGGCCTCTTGATCATCGCCGTGCTGCGGGCCCGGGGGGTCGCCGACATCACGGTGAGCGAGCCATCGCCGGTGCGCCGACAGCAGGCGCTCGACGTGGGCGCGGCCCGGGTGGTGGCCCCCGATGCCCTCGAAGAGCCTCCAATGACCTTGCCGGTGGCGGAGCCGTTCGCCGTCGCCTTCGAGTGCTCGGGCCACGCGCCGGCAGCCGAAGCCGCGTTCGGGCAACTGGACTATGCGGGGACCCTGGTCATTGTGGGCACGGGATTCGTTCCACCGCGTTTCAATCAGAACCGCATGATCATCTTCGAGCTCGAGGTCATCGGGGCCTACAACTACAACGACGACGGCTTCGCACCGGCGGTCGACCTCCTCGGCAGCGGGACACTGCCGCTGGCGTCGCTGATCGAACCCGAGGACATTGCGCTCGGCGACGTCATGGCCGCGATGGAGCGCCTGGCCCGGGGAGAGATCGCTAGCAAGGTCCTGGTGCAGCCGGGACTGTCGTCATGAGCAGCACCCCCTTCGCACCCCGGCTCAACCATGTGGCGATCAGCGTGGACGCCGATCTCATGGACGAGAGGGGCCGTGCCGCACTCCTGGACTTCTTCTCGGAGGTCTTCGGCTGGGTCGAAGGGGACAACAGCACCGAGAAGGGCAATCCGCTCATCCTCTACACGGGGTCGCTCGGTCAGTTCCTCTACCTGCTCCCGGCTCAGGACGAATTCATGGTCACACCGCACATGGATCACTTCGGCCTTGAGGTCTCCTCCCTGGAGGAGATGGCGGAGATACTCGAGCGGGTGAAGACGTACCGGGCCAAGGACGACCGGGTCCGGTGCACCGAGGTCGGGAGCATGGTGACGCGCTACGGCGAGAAGCAGTACACGCTCACCAACGCCTACATCTGGTTCCTGATCCCGCTGTGGATAGAGCTCCAGCACATTGCGCAGCGACCGGAGGTCTAACCGTCAGTCCTAAGCGAGTCGGTCGTCCTGCGGACATCCGAAGAGCGGCCCATGCGTCTGGTCGGCTCCAAACACCGCGCTGTGGGGCTGGTCGACGAGTTGTCACCCATCGCGCACCGACCCGCCTAAGTGCTGCGGTGCCCACTGCCGTCCTTCATCTCCACAGTGAGGGTGCGGAACTCCACGCTGCCGACGTTCTCCAATGAGTGCGGCGTCAGGGGTGCGCCCCAGACCGCTGAACCCGAGATCGGCGTAGATCCCGATGCCCTGGTGTCGGCGAGGACATTGCCTTGGGGATCTCGGCGGACGAAGTCGCTGGTCGCGATGATGTAGAGCACACCGCCCCACCGGTGGGTGTGCACGGGCACCGTTGCTCCGGCGGGAACACGTCCATCGAGAACTCTGACCCGATCGTCCTCGAACAGGATCGTGTGGAACCCGGGCGCAGCGATCATGGCGTCCAGGTCATCGGGCCACGGCCATGGCGTGGCCTCGCCGGCATCAGTCAACGGCATGAAACCTGTCGAATCGGCATCGACGTGTGACGATACTCCTGGGGCGCGCCCGAGGCCTCCTGCCGTCGTTCCGGCCGAGCCCCACCCGACCGTGCGTTCCGCCTCGACGGGAACGGCAGACCGATCCGCCCCTCGAGACCGAACCCTTGGTGGACTGCCAGCGACAGGAATGAAGATGGGTGCGGCTGCACGTGTCACAGTCGTGCTGCGACATCCCAAATTTGTTTGTGGAGGCGATGGGACTTGAACCCACGAACCTCCTGACTGCCAGTCAGGCGCTCTACCAGCTGAGCTACGCCCCCAGTGGTGGAGATCAAACCTAGCAGTCGGCGACACCCGCCTCGGTTCGTCCTGACTCCTCCGCAACCTCCAGAAAACGAGCTCCAGGTCGCCCGACTGAGCTCCTCGAAGCGGCCCTGAAGCCGTCAGGGTGTCGCCTACCCTGGTGGCATGGCACGCGCATACGACGTCACTGCGGTGGAGCGCAAGTGGCAGCGCCACTGGGATGACGAGGGCACCTACCAGATCGACAACGACGACCCGCGGGAGAAGTTCTACGCGCTGTGCATGTACCCCTACCCCTCGGGGGCGGCTCACCAGGGTCACGTCAGGAATTACACGTTCGGCGACCTGACCGTCCGCTACCAGACCATGCTGGGCAAGGGGGTCCTGAGCCCGATCGGGTTCGACTCCTTCGGCCTGCCGGCCGAGAACGCCGCCATCAAGACGGGAACCCATCCGCGCATCTTCACCGATGCCCGGATCGCCGAGCTCACGGCGTCGCTCCGCCGCCTCGGTGCCGTCTACGACTGGCGGCGAGAAATCCACAGTCACGATCCCGCCTACATCAAGTGGAACCAGCTCATCTTCCTGCGTCTCTGGGACGCCGGGCTGGCCTACCGGGCTCTGGCCCCGGTCAACTGGTGTCCCGGCTGTCAGACGGTGCTGGCCAACGAGCAGGTCCTGGCCGACGGCACCTGTGACCGTAGTGGCGACGTCGTCGAGAAGCGTGACCTCGAGCAGTGGTTCTTCCGCATCACCCGCTACGCCGACGAGCTTCTCGAGGCGCTCGACGATCTGGAGTGGCCCGAACGGGCCAAGACCATGCAACGTAACTGGATCGGCCGGTCCGAGGGCGCGGAGTTCGACCTGCCCGTCCAGGGCCACGACGGCCTCACGCTCCGGGTCTTCACCACCCGGCCCGACACCAGCTTCGGCATGACGTACGCGGTGATGGCCCCCGAGCATCCGCTCGTCGACGCGCTCACGGCCGTGGACCAGCGCGAGGCCGTCGACGCGTTGCGCACACGCGCCGCGACCGCCACCGACATCGAGCGCATGGCAGAGGGCGACGCCGCCGCCCTCGGCAAGCGTGGCGCCTTCACGGGCAGCCACGTCATCAACCCGTTCACGGGCAGCCCGGTGCCGCTCTACGTGGCCGACTACGTCCTCATGGGTTACGGGACCGGGGCGATCATGGCCGTCCCCGCCGAGGACGAGCGTGACTGGGCCTTCGCCACCCAACACGAGCTCCCGATCGTGCGCACGGTGCAACCCCCCGACGAGTGGGACGCCAACGGGGGAGGGGCGTACACGGGCGAGGGACCGAAGATCAACAGCGGCTTCCTCGACGGCCTCGACGTCGATGCAGCGAAGGCTCGGGCCATCGATTGGCTCGAGGAGAAGGGTCTCGGCGAGCGCAAGGTCAATTACCGGCTGCGCGACTGGCTGGTGTCTCGTCAGCGTTTCTGGGGTTGCCCCATTCCGGCCGTGTACTGCCCGGACCACGGCGTGGTGCCCGTGCCCGAGGAGGAGCTCCCGATCGTGGCGCCCGACGACGTGGAGTTCCTGCCGACCGGGCAGTCGCCGCTGGCGTTGCATGAGGGCTTCCTCCACACCACCTGCCCTGTGTGTGGTGGGCCGGCCCGCCGCGAGACGGACACCATGGACACCTTCGTGGACTCGTCCTGGTACTTCCTGCGCTTCTGCGACCCGTGGAACACCGAGCAGCCCTTTGCTCCGATCGCCGCGCAACGCTTCATGCCCGTCGATCAGTACATCGGGGGCATTGAGCACGCCATCCTCCACCTGCTCTATGCCCGCTTCTACACGCGGGCGCTGATCGACGTCGGGCTGGCACCCGGCCTCGAGCGGGAGCCGTTCAAGCACTATCTGGCCCAGGGCATGATCCGGATGGACGGGACCAAGATGTCCAAGTCCAAGGGCAATCTCATCGCTCCGGAGCACTACTTCGACACCGTCGGCGCCGACGCCCTGCGCCTGTTCCACCTCTTCGTGGGGCCGCCTTTCGACGACATGGACTGGTCCGACCAGACCGAGCAGGTCATTGAGGGCTGCGGTCGCTTCTTCGACCGACTGTGGCGCATCAGCACCGCGGAGCAACCGCTGCGGGACGGAGAGCTCGGACCGGCCGACCTGACCGTGCGGCGCGCCGTGCACCGCACCATCGCGGACGTCACCAAGGATGTGGAGCGCTGGTCCTATAACACCGCAGTGGCGCACTGCATGGAGCTGCTCAACCTGGTGCAGCGCTACGGACGGGGCGCCGACTCCGATACCAGCGGCGCCGGCAACGGCAACGCCGGCGATACCGCGCCCCATGTCGAGGTGTGGAACGAGGCACTCGACACGCTGCTCAAGATTCTGGCCGTCATGTCGCCACACGTGACCGCCGAGCTCTGGGAGCTCCGCCATCCCGGCGAAGCCTCGGTCCACCGGCAGAGCTGGCCCACCTTCGATCCCGAGCTGATACGCCAGGACACCGTGACGATGGTCGTCCAGGTGAACGGGAAGGTGCGGGACCGCATCGACGTGGATGCCGGTATTTCACAGGGCGACGCCGAGACGGCCGCGCTCGCATCGGCCAAGGTGATCGAGACGCTCGACGGAGTCGTTCCGAAGCGGGTCGTGGTGCGACCGCCACGCCTCGTCAACATCGTCGTCTGAGCGCGCACGCATCCGACACGAACCGTCCCGACACCGCGCCAGCCGTCGGCACGGCCGAGGTGCTGAGGGTCCGCCCCGGTCCTAGCGGAAGCCCGCCACCACGCCGTCCCACAGCCCCGGGTCAACCTTGTAGGGCGCGTAGAAGCTGAAACGGTCCACCACGCCCTCGAAGCGTCCACGCACCTCGGCGGCGACTTGATCGAGGGGGCACACGATGGCGAAGGCGTTGAGGATGTCGTCGTCGATCAGCTCGCCCATCTTCACCCACTCGCCCCGCTTCGACAGGGTGTTGAGCTCCGGCTGCAGGTCGCCCCAGCCGTGCAACTCCAACACCGGGCGGTACGCCGGCGTCGAGGCGTAGAAGGCGATCTGCTCGCGCACCGCCTTGGCGGCAACGGACATGCTCTCCTGGTCCGGGCCCGTGACGATGAAGCCCGGGTACGACACGGTCAAATCAGCGCGGGTCTTGCCCGCCTTCGCCGCGCCCCGCTCCAAGGCCGGCAGGCTCACCTCGCGCAGGTAGCGCTCGGTGGAGAATCCGTGAACCAGGAAGCCGTCGCCGACCTCGCCGGCCACCTCGGTCATGAGCTCGCCCACGCCGGCCAGCAGGATCTTGGGGTTGCCGTGCGGGTTCGGTCCCGGGTTGAAGAAGGGTGTCATCAGGGTGTGCGTGTAGAACTCGCCGCGGAAGGCGAGCGGCTCACCCGTCTCCCATGTCTGCCAGATGGCCCGGATGGCGAGAATCAGCTCACGCATGCGTGGCGCCGGGTGTGACCACGGCATGGAGAAGCGCTTGGTGATGTGCGGCTTGATCTGGCTCCCCATGCCGAGGATGAACCGGCCTTTGGTCAGGAGCTGCAGGTCATTGGCCAGGACGGCGAGCGTCATGGGGTTCCGGGCGAATGCGACGGCGATGCCCGTGCCGAATTCCAGCTTCTCGGTGGCGGCCGCCCCGATGGCGATCGGGAGAAAGGGGTCGTGGTTGGTCTCGGCCGACCACACCCCGTCGTAACCACTCTGCTCCGCCTTGACCGCCTGCGCCGCAATGCCGTCGGGATCGAACCCGATGCCGCCGTCGATCTTCATGTCCGATCTCTCCTCATGCCGTTCCCGTCGATCGCCGCACGCCCACGTCGATGTGAGTCCCTACTGGTCCTCGCCCCGCAGGAAGCGCTCGAGCTCGGCCGCGATCTCGTCGCCCGACGGCACTTCGTCCACCCCCATGGCGTTGCCCTCCGAGGCGTCGATGTTCTCCTCGAGCTTGCGCACCATGGCCTGGTGCTCGGCATTGTCGGCGATGAGCTGGTCCACCTGTCGCCGCGAGCTGTCGCCCGCCCGGCGCAACGCGGACGAATCGAGCGACAGCGAGCCCACCGCGGCCAGTCCCTCCATCAGGGCGGCGCTCGCCTCCGGGAACGGCATGCCCGCCACGTAGTGGGGGACCCGCGCCCACAGGCTCACGGCAGGCGTGCCGTTGGCGCCGAAGGCCATCTCGAGCGCGGCCAGGACGCCGGCGGGCACCTCGAGCTCGCCCTGCACCACCCCCACCTGCTCAATGAGGTCGGCGGACGCCGCGGGAGCCGTGGCAGCCAGCTTCACCGGTCGCGTGTGGGGAGCCGGCGCCGGGAAGGCTCCCAGCCCCACCACCATGCGGACGCGCCAGGAGCGTGCCAGGCCCACCACCGCGTCCGTGAAGGCCTGCCAGTGGAAGTCGGGCTCGGGCCCGACCAGGAAGAGCATGTCGCGTCCGGACTCGTCCGTGCCGTGTCGCACGACGGTGCGGGGCCAGGTGAGATCGGTCGTGATCCCGTTGACGATGCGCGCCACGGGGCGCCGGGCCCGCTGGTCGAGGAAGTGTTCACCATTGAAGGTGAGGATGGGCTCTGTGTGTGCCTGGCCGAGCAGCGTCGCAATCGCCGTGGAGGCACCGAGGCCGGCATCGACCCAGCCCTCCAGAGCGACGACCAGAATCGGCTCCCGCAGGACAGGCTCCCGGTGGACCTCGAAGATCTCCGTGAGCCCGTTGCCCTCGGGGCTCACGGGGCGGTCTCCAGCGCCTCGGCCGCCATCTCGAAGAGCCGCCCGATCTGCAGGGGGAATCCGTCGACGCTGCCCTGGTCGCCGGCACCGGCGCCGGCCACGTAGCGGGCGTAGACGCCCTGCAGAATGCAGGCGAGCTTCCAGTAGCCGAAAGCCTGGTAGTACCCGATGCCCGAGACGTCGAGATCGGAGACGGCGTCGTAGCGCTCCTTGATCTGGGCCTTGGTGGAGAATCCCGGCGCCGTCGTCGGTGACATGCCGAGCACGGCCATGGCGTCGCCGGGGTCGGACCAGTAGTCCATCAGCAGGCCGAGATCGGCCAGGGGATCACCCAGCGTGCAGATCTCCCAGTCCAGGATGGCCCGGACGGTGCCGTCGTCGGCGAGTACCACGTTGTCCATCCGGTAGTCGCCATGCACGACGGATGTCCGCTGCTGCTTGGGGATGCGCCGGGCCAGCTCGTCGCTCACCCGCTCGACCACCGCGCCGTGGTCGACGCCCTCGACCTGCATCTGGTCGTACTGTCCGCGCCAGCGCTTCAGCTGTCGCTCAATGTACCCCTCGTGCCGCCCCAGATCTCCGAGCCCCACGGCGTCCGGGTCCACGGCGTGCAACGCGGCGAGCGTGTCGGCCATGTGAGCGCCGACGCCCCGTCGCGTGGCCACGTCGAATACGGCCTCGGCCTCGGGCGCATTCCGGAGGATGTGACCCTCGACGAACTCCATGACGTAGAAGGGCCGCTCGTTGACCGCCTCGTCGGTGCAGAGGCCGATGGTGACCGGAACGGGGACACCGGCCGGCCCGAGCGAGTGCATCAAGCGGTACTCGCGGGACATGTCGTGCGCGGTGGGCAGCACGTGGTGCAGCGGGGGCCGGCGCAGCGCCCAGGCCCGGCCGTCGGCGTCCTCGACGCGGAAGGTGAGGTTCGAGCGACCGCCGGCGATCAGGGTGAACGTCAGCGGCGGTCTGATCTCGCCGACCTGCGCCACCATCCAGTCGGTGACCTCCTCCTGGTGAATGCCTGCGGGCGCCTGCGACACGCAAACGACGCTAATCGGTGCCGTGTCATCAGGTCAGACGCCCCGACCCGCAGCTGCGGCCCAGATCCGACCCGGGGCCCTCTCCGTGGGCGCCCACGTGGGACGTCGTTCCCCGCCGCAACAACCATTAGCGTCTGGCCGATGGACGTCACAGACCAGACATTCCAGGCCGACGTGCTGGACCGCAGCGCCACCGTGCCCGTGATCGTGGATCTCTGGGCCCCGTGGTGCGGGCCCTGCAAGACCCTCGGGCCCATGATTGAGAGAGCGGTGGCCGACACGGATGGCGCTGTCGAGCTGGCCAAGGTCAACGTCGACGACAACCCGGCGGTGGCGCGGGCCTTCAATGTGCAGTCCATCCCCGCCGTGTTCGCCCTCAGCGGTGGTCAGGTGGTGGACCAGTTCATCGGCGCGATCCCCGAAGCCCAGATCACCGCGTTCGTCCAGCGGCTCGCGCCCGCCCCGAGTGAGGCGGACACCCTGGTCGTGGCGGGCGACGAGGCGTCACTGCGGAAGGCGCTCGAGCTCGAGCCGGACCACGCGGGTGCGACCGAGGGCCTGGCCCGCATCCTCATCGACCGGGGGGACGCCGCCGACGCACTTGCCCTCCTGCAGCGCCTGCCCGAGACGGAGACCAGCCGGCTGCTGGCCGCTGAAGCGCGCCTGCTCGAAGCCGGGGTCGACGTGTCGGGCACGGGTCGCGAGGAGATGGAGGCCAAGTTGGACGCGTTACTCGGTCGGGTACGCGACGACGACGCGGCCCGGCAGGAATTCGTCGACCTGCTCGAAGCGATGGGCCCCGACGACCCGCGCACCAAGGAATACCGCCGGGCGCTCACCGCACGCCTGTACTGATGGCCGGGCCGGGCGCCGGGACCAACACCACCGACACGCACCGGACCGACGCCGGACCGCGTCTCTCCCCGCTGCTCGATCTCGGCGGTCGGCGCTACGACCTCACCCACCGCGCGCTCGTCATGGGGATCCTCAACCGCACCCCCGACTCGTTCTACGACAAGGGCGCCACCTTCGAGCTCGACAAGCTCTACGGTCGGGCCGAGCAACTGGTGGCCGACGGGGCGGACATCCTCGATATCGGAGGGGTCAAAGCCGGACCGGGTCCCGATGTCAGCGAGTCCGAGGAGCTCGACCGAGTCGTGCCGGTGGTGGCCGGGCTCGTGGCCCGATTCGACACGCCGGTCTCGGTCGACACCTGGCGCGCCTCGGTCGCCCGTGCCTGCTACGCCGAAGGTGCGGTGATGGGCAACGACATCAGTGGCCTGGCAGATCCCGACTACGCGCCCGCCGCGGCCGAGCACAATGCGGCCGTGGTCATCACCCATATCCGCCTCGCCCCCCGGGTCGCCGATCCCGACCCGCAGTACGACGACGTGGTAAACGACGTGGCTCGCTTCCTCGGCGAACGCGCCGATGGCGCCCGGGCCGCCGGCCTCCCGGCGGAACGGATCGTGCTCGATGCCGGCCTCGATCTCGGCAAGACTGCCGAGCAGTCGTTGACGCTGCTGCGCGCCTCCTCCACCCTGGCCGCGCTCGGCTACCCGCTCCTGCTCTCGGCGTCCAACAAGACGTTCCTGGGGAAGATCCTCGATGTGGAGCTGACCGAGCGGCGTGAGGCTTCCATCGGCGCGGCGGCCCTCGGCATCGCCTGGGGTTGCCGCATTGTGCGCGTGCACGACGTCGAGGGAACCCGCCGGGCCCGTGACGTGCTCGCCGCCATCGGTGAGGCCGAGTGAGCGCGCCGGCGCCGGCACCCGTCTATCTGGTCAAGGGGGATGACGCCGCCCTGGTGGCGCAGGCCGTCCGCGGGCTCCTCGACGAAGTGGTGGGTGACGGCGACCACGCACTGATCGTTGAGGAGATCGGTGGCGGCGCCGGGGACGAGCTCAGCGTGGGCGCCGTCGTGGACGCCTGCCTGACCCCACCCTTCCTGGTCGACCGCCGGGTGGTCGTGGTGCGCGAAGCCGGGCGGCTGCTCACCGCCGACGTGCCGCGGCTCGTGGAGGTGGTGCAGGACCCCCTGCCGTCGACCGTGCTCATCCTGGTCGGGGGGGAGGGACGATCCCGGCGCCGCTGGTCAAGGCCGTGAGCAGCGCAGGGCGGGTCATGGATGTCACGACGAGCAAGGCCGGGGACCGCAAGGCCTGGCTCCACGAGCACCTCCGTGCCGCCCCGGTCAAGCTCGAGCCGCAGGCCGCCGATCTGCTGGCCAGGCACGTCGGCGAGGATCTCGGCCGCGTCGAGGGTCTGCTCGGAGCGCTCAGCGCGGCGTACGGCGAGGGCGCCCGGGTGACGGCGGACGACCTGGCGCCGTATCTGGGCGAGGCGGGCAACGTCCCGCGCTATGAGCTCACCGACGCCATCGACAAGGGCGAGCCGGGTCGGGCCCTCATGGTGCTCCGGCGCATGCTCGAGGCGGGGGGCCTGGCGCCGGTGCAGGTGCTGGCCACGCTGCACGGCCATTTCTCCAACATGCTGGTGCTCGACGGCGACGACGTCGGCACGGATCGCGACGCCGCCGCCGTCCTCGGGACCGCCCCGTTCGTGGCCAAGAAGGCGCTGGAGCAGTGTCGGCGCTTGGGCAGCACCAGGATCGCCGAGGCGATCAACCTCATCGCGGCGGCCGACCTGGACGTGCGCGGCGCGAGCGGGATGGACGCCGAAGTCGTGATCGAGATTCTGGTGGCCCGTTTGGCCCGCCAGACCCGTCCGGTCCGGGCGTCGCGCCCCCGTGCGGGCGCCCGCCGCTGACGCTTCAGTCCAGCGGTGAAGCGAACCACCACCGGTGGTTCTCGAGGTCCCGGACGCCGTACTCGCGCAGACCATAGGGCTGGTCGGTGGGCTCGCTGTCGATCCTCGCTCCGGCCGCCTTGACCCGGTCGTGGTGCGCGTCGACGTCGGCGATACGGAGGGACAACCCGCCGTGTGACATGGCGGCGTGCCGCGGGGAGTCCAGTTCTGCCTCGGCCGTCACACGGTGCAGCCAGATGGGGGCGTCGCCGTTGCGGACCTCACCGTGCACGACGGTGCCGTCGTCGAGGCGGTGCAGCCCACCCGAGGTCAGGCCGAACGTCTGGACCAGGAAGTCATGGGCGGCCTCGATGTCCTCGTAGACGAGGATCGGGATCACCGCGGTCGAGGGGGCAGGGGTGGTGGTGCTCATAGTGGAACTGTGCGCCTTGTCCCGCCCTCTGTACACCCCGTGACGGTCTCGACACCTCTGAGGCCGAGGGTGATGAGCACCACTGTGTTGGACTGGGTCCATGTTCGAGACACCGGAAGAAATGACGGACCTCCAGACGCTGCTCGACGCCTCCCTGGCGTCCGCCGGCCCCCATCTGCGAGACATCGCGGACGAGCGCGGGCTCAGTGCGGTCGAACTCACGGAGCGCCTGCAGGGGATGCGTCTGCTGGTGCTGGCCACGGTGACCGCCGACGGGCGCCCGCTCGCCGGTCCGGTCGACGGTTACTTCCTGCACGGAACCTTCTGGTTCAGCACCGGGCGCGACGCGGTCCGTCTGCGGCACCTGGCTCGGCGTCCTGCCTGCAGTGCCACCCATCTCCCGGGGGAGGAGTTGGCCGTCACCGTGCACGGCAGGGCCGAGTACTGGGCCCTTGACGACCCGGCCAACGAGGAATTGCGTCAGGCCATGCTCGACGAGTACCTGCCCAAGGCAGGCCCAGAGTTCGAGGAGGGGCTGGAGGCGATGGACGCCGTCGGAATCCGCATCGTGCCGGAGAAGATGTTCACCTTCCACATGGACGGGTAGCCGCCCGACCCGTCGTCAGCCCCGGAGCGTCGGTCCGCTGCTACTCCGCGGCCGACGCCTCAATGGCGGCGACGCGCCGTACCAGGCGCGACTTGTGGTTCGCCGCCGTGTTCTTGTGAATGACACCCTGGGCGGCAGCCTTGTCGATCCGCTTGACCGCCAGGCGCAGTGACTCGGCGCTGTCCTCGGCCCCGCTCTCCGCCGCGCTCACGGCCGACTTCGTGCGTGTGCGCAGTTCGGCCCGCACGGACTTGTTGCGCAGCCGCCGCTTCTCGTTCTGGCGGTTCCGCTTGATCTGGCTTTTGATGTTGGCCACGTGTCGATCCTCAGTCTTCTTCGAAAGGGGGCTGCGGCGGGCCAGGGCCTCACCGGTGCGGATGACAACCCTAGCAGGTGGTGGGCCTATTTCGGCCGGCGCCATGGCGGCGGGAGCGTCCCGTGCTCCCAGGCCAGGCGACCGAGGGCGCCGACCTGGGCCGGTACGATCGACTGACCGTGCCGCCCCCCGTTACCGCAGCTGGACCCGTTGCGGTCGAGCGCATCCGCAACTTCTCCATCATCAGTCACGTCGACCACGGCAAGTCGACCCTGTCCGACCGCATCCTCGAGATCACGGGGGCCGTCGATCCCCGCCTCATGCGGGAGCAATACCTCGACTCCATGGACATCGAGCGGGAGCGGGGTATCACCATCAAGGCCCAGAACGTCCGGGTGGTGCACGCCGACCACATCCTCCACCTGATCGACACGCCGGGCCACGTCGACTTCGGGTACGAGGTCTCACGGTCGCTGGCGGCCTGCGAAGGGGCCGTCCTGTTGGTCGACGCGTCGCAGGGCATTCAGGCCCAGACGCTGGCCAACTGCTACCAGGCCATTGAGAACGACCTCGAGATCGTGCCGGTCCTCAACAAGATCGACCTGCCGGCGGCGGACCCGGTCCGTTGCGCCCTCGAGATCGAGCACGTGTTGGGACTGCCGGCGGAGAGCATCCTGCACATCTCGGCCAAGACGGGGGAGGGCGTGCCCGAGCTGCTCGACGCCATCATCGCCCGCATCCCCCCGCCCCAGGGCGACCCCGCGGCGCCGCTGCGGGCGCTGATCTTCGACTCGTCCTACGACCAGTACCGCGGCGTGGTGAGCTCCATCCGGATTGTGGACGGGTCCCTCCATGACGGGGCGCGCCTGCGGTTCATGCAGGCCAATGCGGTGCACGACATCGAAGAGGTGGGCGTGCGCACGCCCGTGGCTGTTCCCGTCGAGGCGCTCGGGCCGGGCGAGGTGGGCTACCTCATCGCAGGGATCAAGGACGTCGGTGAGGCCCGCTCCGGTGAGACCGTCACCACCGCGCAACACGGTGCGACCGACGCGCTGGCCGGCTACCGCGACCCCAAGCCGATGGTCTTCTGCGGCCTCTACCCGGTCGACGGTGACGAGCTGCCCGACCTGCGTGACGCCCTCGATCGCCTGAAGCTCAACGACGCCAGCTTCACCTTCGAGCCCGAGTCGTCCCACGCCCTGGGCATCGGGTTCCGCTGCGGCTTCCTGGGTCTGTTGCACATGGAGATCGTGCGTGAGCGGCTGGAGCGTGAGTTCGACCTCTCCCTGATCGCCACGGCGCCGAGCGTGGAGTATCGGGCCTTCTTGACCGATGGGTCGGAGCTCGACGTCGACAACCCCACCGAGCTCCCGGACGCCAGCCGCATCGACCACATCGACGAGCCGATGCTGTCGGCCACCATCATCACGCCCACCGAGTACACCGGCACCGTCATGGAGCTGTGCCAGGGCAAGCGGGGGGAGATGACGCGCATGGAGTACCTCTCGCCCGAGCGGGTCGAGCTCGTCTACACGCTGCCGCTGGCGGAGGTCGTCATCGACTTCTTCGACCAGCTCAAGAGCCGGACCAAGGGCTACGCCAGCCTTGACTACGAGCCGGAGGACTACGCGACCGGCAACCTGGTTCGGGTCGACATCCTCATCAATCATGCGCCGGTCGACGCCTTCTCGACCATCGTGCACAAGGCGACGGCGGACACCTACGGGCGGAAGATGGCCGAGAAGCTGCGTGAGCTCATCCCACGCCAGCTCTTCGACGTGCCGATACAGGCGGCCATCGGCGGCCGCATTGTGGCCCGGGAGACCGTCAAGGCGAAGCGCAAGGACGTGCTGGCCAAGTGCTACGGCGGTGACATCACCCGCAAGAGAAAGCTGCTCGAGAAGCAGAAAGAGGGCAAGAAGAAGATGAAGAACATCGGGCGGGTCGAGGTGCCCCAGGAGGCATTCATTTCGGCCTTGCGCCTGGGTGATGACTGAGGGCCGACGACCGGCCGACGGCCGGCCGGCCCGGCGACCGAACGCGAGGGCGGCGCTCACGGGCGCAGCCCTGGCACTCGGTAGACTTGAGTGCCAGGCACTTCATGACACCGCCCCCTGACTCCATTCCGCTCACCGACGCTGCCGGTGACGCGCGCGACCTCAACGCCCGCCGGGCGGCCATTCTGGAGGCGGTCGTCACCGAGTACATCGGGACCGCCGAGCCCGTCGGCTCCTCCCACGTCGCCAATTCGCCGGGGGTGCAGGTGTCCTCCGCCACGGTCCGTTCCGAAATGGTGGCCCTCGAGCGCGAGGGATACCTGGTCCAGCCCCATACCAGTGCCGGCCGTATCCCGACCGACAAGGGGTATCGCTTCTTCGTCGACCATCTGGCGGGGCCCGGCGTGCTCGGTCCGAGCCAGCGGAAGCAGGTCAGCCAGTTCTTCGACCAGGTCCACGGTGAGATGGAGACCGTTCTCGAACGGGCCTCGGGCCTGCTGTCCGAGCTGACCTCCTACGCCGCCGTGGTCGTGGGCCCCTCGCACGACACGGCCACCATCCGCTCGGTCCAACTGGTGGGCCTTTCGCCGCTCCATGCGCTCCTGGTCGTGGTGCTCTCCGACGGGGCGGTCGAGAAGCGGACCATCGACCTGTCCGCCGAGACCTCCGAAGACGCCCTGGCCCGCGCGGGCACGTTGCTGACGTCGCATATGGTCGGGCGCACACTGGCCCAACCCTGGGCGATCCCCTCGAGTGGATCCGCTGCCGTCGACCAACTCGTCCGGGCGGCGCACATGGCCTTCGACTCGCTCGAAGGAGCCATGGAGAGCGACCAGGTGTTCGTGGGCGGCCCGGCCCGATTGGCCGAGTCGTTCGACGCCGTGGAGACGGTGCGCTCCGTTCTGGCCATCCTCGAACAGCAGTTGGTCGTGGTGTCCCTGTTGCGCGACGTGCTCGACCGCGGGCTCTCGGTGGCCATCGGCGCCGAACACGGATTCGAGCCGCTGTCGTCGTGCGCCGTCGTCGTGGCGCCGGTCTCCATCGACGGACAGGACCTCGGAGCGGTGGGGCTGCTCGGCCCGACACGTATGGACTACGCCCGCGCCATGGCCGCCGCCCATGTGGTGGGCGAGCGTCTGGGACAACGCATCGGCGGGGGACACGATGGCCGTCACTGACGGACTGGGTGATCTCTACGCGTTGCTCGGCGTCGGACCCGAGGCCAGTGACGACGAGATCAAGCGGGCCTACCGCGCCCGCGCCCGCGAGCTGCACCCCGATACCAACCAGGGCGACCCCGACGCAGAGGCCCGCTTCAAGCAGGTGACCGTGGCCTACGAGGTGCTGCGCGATCCCGAGCGACGGGCCCGCTACGACCGCTTCGGCCCCGAGGGTGTCTTCGGCGGGCAGCCGGGTGCCGGCGGTGGCTTCGGCTTCGAGGGAGGCCTGGGCGACATCTTCGAGGCGTTCTTCGGCCAAATGGGTGGAGCCGGCACCCGACGCCGCGGTCCGCAGATGGGCGCCGACGCAGAGGTGAGTCTGGATCTCGAATTCTCCGAGGCCGTGTTCGGTGCTCGCAAGGAGATCTCGGTCCGCCTGCCGGCCATCTGCGCCACCTGCGACGGCCGGGGAACGGCCGCCGGCACCGAGCCCGTGACCTGCGTCGAGTGCCAGGGCACCGGGGAGCTGCGTCGGGTACGGCAATCCTTGCTGGGGCAAGTGGTGACCAGCGTGGCCTGCTCGCGGTGCAGCGGGACGGGTGAGATGATCCCCAGCCCTTGCGCCGACTGCCGCGGTGAGGGTCGCCGTATGGAGGAGAACACCTTCACGGTGGAGGTGCCCGCCGGAGTGGAGGAGGGATCGACGCTGCGGTTGGCGGATCGGGGCGCGGCGGGCCAGCGGGGCGGCCCGAACGGCTCACTCTTCGTGCACCTCGTGATCAACCCCGACCCGCGGTTCGAGCGTGAGGCCGACAACCTCCACACCACGTTGGCGATCAGCGTGGCTCAGGCGGCCCTCGGCACCGAGACAGAGGTCGACACGTTGGACGGGACGCAACGTCTGACGATCGCACCGGGCACCCAGCACGGGTTCGTCCAGCGGGTTCGGGGTCTCGGCGTGCCCCACCTACGCGGTCGGGGCCGGGGCGACTTCTACGTCCACGTGCAGGTGGAGACGCCGACGGATCTCAGCCCAGAGCAGGACGAGTTGCTGCGGCAATTCGCTGCGTCACGCGGCGAGTCGGTCGCCGCCCCGGGAGCGGGGGGTGGCGAAGGCGGCATGTTCTCGCGCCTGCGCTCTGCCTTTGGCTAGCGCCGGCATCGCAGTCGCCGTTCGGGCGGCTGCCGCCTCGCAAGTTTTCGTGGACGACCCGGCGCATCCGGTGTTGGCGGACGAGGACGCCCACCATCTGGGCCGGGTGCTGCGGTTGCGCGACGGCGAGGAGGTGATCGCCGCCGACGGGCACGGCCACTGGGCGCGCGCCGTGTGGCGCAGCGCGGCGACGCTTATCGAGCCGATGGCCGGCGGGACCGGCCTCGGCGGCGGCGGTGTGGTGCAGTTCGAGCCACAGGACGAGCCGGCGCTCACGGTGGCCTTCGCCCCCGTGAAGGGGGAGCGCCCCGAATGGGTGGTCCAGAAGCTGACCGAATTGGGTATCGACCGGATCGTGCCCCTGCGCACCGAGCGGAGCGTCGTGCGGTGGACCGGTGCTCGAGGCCAGGCGAGCGTCGAGAAATTGCGGCGGGTGGCACGCGAGGCGGCAGCGCAGTGCCGTCGTGTCTGGTTGCCTCAGATCTGCGACACCGTGTCGTTTGCCGACCTGGCGGCACTGGGTGGGCCCGGCGAGGTCGTGCTGGCCCAGCTGAGCGGCAACCGGCCCACGCTGGCCCAGCACGTCGTGGCTGTCGGGCCCGAGGGCGGGTGGAGCACGGATGAGCTGGACTCGGGGCTGCCGACCGTGGGGTTCGGGTTGAGCGTCCTGCGGGCCGAGACGGCCGCAGTCACCGCCGGCGCGATCCTGGCCTCGCTCCGGACCGGGACCGTGGCGGTGGCCGGGGGGTTGCCACAGTGACCGCCGCCCGTGGTCACGGTGGCCACCCCGGGACCGGTAAGTTCGGACCAGTGATCAGGCCGGCGCAGAGGGAGGGCGACCCCCGGGGATGACCGACCCCGTCGACTGCCTCTTCTGCAAGATCGTGGCTGGTGAGGTGCCGTCCGAGACGGTGCATGAGACCCCGACCACGGTGGCCTTCAAGGACATCAACCCGGCCGCGCCGCTCCACGTGCTGGTCGTTCCCCGCCGGCATATTGAGGACGCCTCGACGGTCAGCAGCGAGGACGGACCGGTCCTGGCCGACATCCTGCTGAGCGCCCGGGCCGTGGCCGACGCCGCCGGTCTGGCCGTGCCCGACAGGGGCTACCGCCTCATCTTCAACATCGGGCCCGACGCGCTCAACTCGGTCCCGCACCTTCACCTCCACGTACTGGGGGGCGAACCATTGAAAGGGCATTTTGGCATCACGTGACCACACCATGACCACGGCCCTGCGGGCCGAATGCTTCGTTCCCGGTAATCACCTGATGGCCGGGTTGCTCGGGATGCGCGACGAGCATCTGCGTCAGATTGAGCAGGCCTTCCCGGACGACCAAATCGTGGTGCAGGGGGATCGCATCTCCGTGGAGGGACCGCACGCCGAGCTGGTGGCGCAGCTGTTCGAGGAGCTCATCCTCATGGTGCAGGCCGGACGGAGCCTCGACCTCTCCACAGTGGCGCGGGCCATCGACATGGTGCGTGAGGACATACGCCCGAGCGATGTCCTGCGGTCGGAGGTGGTGCGGGCCGCCGGCGGCAAGACGGTGCGTCCCAATACCGCTGGGCAGAAGCGCTATGTCGACGCCATCTCGCAGAGCATCATCACGTTCGGCATCGGTCCGGCCGGAACGGGCAAGTCCTATTTGGCCGTGGCCCAGGCGGTGCATGCCCTGCAGTCCCGTCAGGTGACCCGCATCATTTTGACCCGGCCCGCCGTCGAGGCCGGCGAGCGGCTCGGCTTCCTGCCGGGCGACCTCATGGCCAAGGTCGACCCGTACCTGCGCCCGCTCTACGACGCTCTCTACGACCTGCTCGAGCCCGAGGGAGCGCAGCGCCTGCTCGATCGCGGGACCATTGAGGTGGCACCACTCGCCTTCATGCGGGGCCGCACGCTCAACAGCTCGTTCATCATCCTCGACGAAGCGCAGAACACCACACCGGAGCAGATGAAGATGTTCCTCACCCGGATCGGATTCGGCTCCAAGTGCGTGGTGACCGGGGATGTGACCCAGATCGACGTGCCCGGCGGGCGCTCCGGTCTGGTCGGCCTCGAACCAGTGCTCGGCGGCATCGACGACATCTCGTTCGTCCACCTGAGCCGCCGGGACGTGGTGCGCCACAAAATCGTGGCCGACATCGTCGACGCTTACGAGGTGGCAGAAGGGCGGGCGGGTTCCACCCAGTGACGATCGACGTCTTCGCCGCCGACGAGCAGCAGGACCATCCGATCGACGTCGCGTTCTGGGCCGACTTGGCCCGCCAGGTCCTGGCGGCGCGCGGCGTCAAAGGCGAGACCGAAGTGTCGCTCCTCTTTGTGGACGAGGAAGCCATCGCTGCCCTCAACTCGCAGTTCCTGGGCAAGACCGGGCCGACCGACGTGCTGTCGTTCCCGATCGAGGACGAGCCGGGGCCCACGGGTCGTTCGCCTGACTTCGGCGGCAGTGGCCCGGGCGCGTCGCCCGAGCAGGGTGCCCTGTTGCTGCTGGGCGACGTCGTGGTCTGCCCGTCGGTGGCGTCGCGCAACGCCGTCGAGCACGAGGTGTCCTTCGAGGACGAGGTGGCGCTCCTGGTGGTCCACGGGCTCTTGCACCTGCTGGGGATGGACCACGAGGACGAGGTGGAGGCTGAGCGGATGGAGGCACTCGAGCAGCAATTGCTCACTCGTCTCTACCGGATCCGCCACGAGGCCTGATCATGCTTCCCCTGCTGGCGGCATCGGGCTTCCACGCCGAGGACGCCATCCTGATTGTGGTCATCGCCGCACTGCTGGCCGCCTCGGGTGTCCTGGCCATGGCCGAGACCAGCCTCGTCCGGATGAACCGGATCAAGGCGAAGTCCCTGGTCGACGAGAAGAAGCGCGGCGCCCGGCAGCTGGCCCGGCTGGTCGAGAACCCGGCGAACTTCCTCAACCCGATCCTGCTGTTGGTGCTGATCTGCCAGCTGGTCTCGGCGACCCTGGTCGGCATCGTCGCCGAGCACCTCTTCGGCGGTCTCGGCGTGCTGCTCGGCATTGTGTTCGAAATCGTCGTGATCTTCGTCTTCTTCGAGGCGGTGCCGAAGAACTGGGCGGTGCAACACGCCGACCGGGCCGCACTGTTGAGTGCACCCCTGGTCAGCACCCTGATCCGCTTCCCACCCATCCGGTGGCTCTCGACCGTCCTCATCGGTCTGGCCAACCTCATCATCGGTTCCAGCGGGGACGAGGAGGGGATGCCGCGCTCCTACATCACCGACTCGGAGCTCAAGGCCATGGCTGATGTGGCCCACGAGGAGAAGGTGATCGAGCACGACGAGCGGACGTTCATCCACTCCATCATCGACTTCGGCGACACCGTGACACGCGAGGTGATGACGCCCCGGCCGGACATGGTCACCGTCGAGGGAGACGTGACCGTGCGCGACGCGTTGGAAGCGGCCCTCGGCGCGGGGTACAGCCGCATCCCGGTGGAGGCAGAGGGAATCGACGACATCATCGGCATCGCTTATGCCAAAGACCTGGTCCGCGCCGAGCGGGTTGGCAAGGCTGCGCAGCCAGTGCGTGACAGCATGCGGCCGGCCAAATTCATCCCCGAATCAAAAGAGGTCTCGGATCTCCTGCGTGAGATGCAGGAGGAGAAATTCCATATGGCGATCGTCGTCGACGAGTACGGCGGAACCGCGGGGTTGATCACCCTCGAAGATCTGCTCGAAGAGCTGGTCGGCGACATCGTCGACGAGTTCGACATAGAGGAGCCCACGGTCGAGCGCTGCGAGGACGGATCGGTGCTGGTGAGCGCGGCGTACTCGGTGGATGACGCCGACGAACTTCTCGGTGCGCAGCTGCCGCACGGACCATGGGACACCGTTGGCGGGCTCATGTTGGACCTGGCGGGACGCGTCCCTGATCCGGGCGACTCGGTCGAGGCGGACGGTTTCCGACTGACCGCGGTGGATGTGCGAGGTCGACGCATTGAGCGCGTACGGATCGAGGCCACGAAGGAACCCGCCGACTCCGGGGTCGACGCGGTGGACAATGCCGCGAACCACCCCTCCCGCAGCGGGAACTGAGAGCGGTGCGCTCGGGCTTCGTGGCAGTCGTCGGCCGCCCCAATGTCGGAAAGTCCACCCTTGTGAACGCCATGGTGGGCACCAAGGTGGCGATCACCTCGTCACGGCCGAACACGACGCGTCACCGCATCCTCGGGGTCCTCCATGACCCGACGGCCGACGCCCAGGTCGTCTTCGTCGATACGCCGGGCATCCACCGTCCCCGCAGCACGCTCGGCGCGCGGCTGAATGAGACGGCCACTGACGCGTTGAACGACGTCGACGTCATTTTGGTGATCGTCGACGGGACGGCGGCCATCGGCCCAGGGGATCGGACCGTGCTGGAGCGCTCGGTACGCCAGGTGCAACGGATCACCGCAGCCGCAGCCGCAGCCGCAGCCGCGGCACGATCGCACTCAGTCGCCGAGCCCGAACCCGGCGTCCCCCCACCCCCACTGCAGGATGCCTTCGCCGAAGGTGACGACTTCGAAGAGGTGGACGACGACTTCGACGAGCCCCCTGGTCTCATCGTCGTGGTGAACAAGGTCGACAAGGCCAACAACGCCCAGGTGATGGAACGCCTCACGCAGGCCAAGGCGGCTGTCGACGCCCTCGCGCCGCACGACGAGCTGGCCGACGTGGAGTACTTCCCGGTCTCCGCCCGTACCGGCAAGGGCGTGGACGCATTGACAGCCTTTCTGATCGACCGGCTCCCTGAGGGCCCGCCCTTCTTCCCACCCGACGTCGTCACCGACACGCCCGAGGCGCTCTGGGTGGCCGAGCTCGTGCGCGAGCAGCTGCTGGCCAAGACCCGCGACGAGCTCCCTCACGCCATCACCTGCAGGGTGACCGAGTGGGAGTGGCCGCACATCCGCGTCGAAATCATCGTCGAGCGCGACTCGCAGAAGGCCATCGTGATCGGCAAGGGCGGCGAGGTCCTCAAGGCCGTCGGGATCGCTGTGCGCGAGGAGCTCCCGGAGGGCACCTATCTCGACCTCCATGTGAAGGTGGAACGCCACTGGCAGAACCGCGACGAGATGCTGAACCGCCTCGGCTACTGACGGCGGACTATGCCGACTCGTCCCCCAGGGCCCGGCGCAGGAACGACTCCACCTCGTGGATGTCCACCGACCGCCGCATGGGCGGCAACGTCGCCAGCAGCACGCCTCGGTAGGACGCCGTGGCCAAGCGTGGGTCGAGCACGGCGACCACGCCGCGATCGTCCGCCGTCCGGATGAGCCGTCCCGAGCCCTGCGCCAGCAGCGTGGCCGCCCGCGGCAGATCGACCAGCGAGAAGGCGCCGGCGCCGGCCCTGTCCCGGCGCGCCTGCAGGAGCGGGTCGTCGGGTCGGGGGAAAGGCAGCTTGTCGATCGTCACGAGCGACAAGGCACGGCCCGGGATGTCGACGCCCTGCCAGAAGCCCATGGTGGCGAACAGGCACGAGGTCTCGTCACTCGCGAACGTCTCGAGCAGGAGGCTCTTCGGGAGATCACCTTGCAACAACACCGTGTAGGGGAGCTCGGGAGCCAGCGCCGCCGCCGCCGCTTCGGTGGCCCGCTTGCTCGTGAACAGCGCCAGGGTGCGTCCCCCGGCCGCCTCCAGCAGTTGGGATAGCTCCTCGTGCAGCGCATCCTCCGCTCCCGCGGCGCGGCGATCGGGCAGGTGGCGGGCCACGTAGAGGAGTGCGTGTGAGCGATAGTCGAAGGGGCTCCCCACGTTGAGCTCTTCGGTGGGGAATGCTCCGAGCCCGACCCGCTCGACGACCCTGGGCGGGATGGTGGCGCTGGTCAGGACGGATGTCACCTCGCCCCAGAGCATGGTGGCCAGCACGGGACCGACGTCAATGGGGGAGAGCCGGAGCCGGACGTTGCGCCGCGTCCCGTCGACCCAGGCGACCTCGGCATCACCGCGGGTCTCGAACCGGTGGAGGTCCTCCGACAGGTGCACGGCAGCCTGCAACGTGCGCGTCTTGCGGCTGGCCCGGTCGGGATCGGGCTCGGAACCCCCGTCCTCTACGAACGATCGTTGCGCGCCACCACGCCGCAGCGCGTCGGTGACCCGCCGGCTGGCCTCGGCGCCGCGGGCCAGGAGCTCGGCCAGCTCGCGGTCGTCGACCGGCGGCTTGGCCTCGTCGTGCAGCACGCGCGTGCCGACGCGGTCGGCCAACAGCGTGCCGAGCTGGTCGCCGACCGAGGCCAGCCGGTCGAGCTGATCGGCGTCGCGCTGCTCGATCAGGGAGCGCGCCGAGGTCACGAGCGAGCGGAAGCGCCCGGGGGTGACCTCGACACCGAGGCTCGACGTCATGACCTCTTCGAGCTCGTGGGCCTCGTCGAAGATCACCACCTCGTGCTCGGGAAGCACCACGCCGCCGCTGGCCAGATGGGCCCCGTACAGATGCGTGTTGACCACCACCACGTCGGCCACCGATGCCCGTTCGCGCGCGGCCTCGGCGAAACAGCGCCCTCCGGACGGGCAGTTGTACGCCCCCGGGCATTCCCGCGGGCCGACACTGACCATGTTCCAGGCGCGGTCGGAAGGCTCGAAGCTCAAGTCGGCCCGGTCACCGGTCCGGGACTTCTGCGACCAGGCCACCAGCTGGCGAACTTCCTCCACAATGCCCTCGGGCGGTGCACCCGAGGGCTCCCGCCCCTCGTTCTCCCCGGCCGGGGCCGGTTCGTCGGCCCGGCCGGCACCCTGTTCGCCGAGTTCGGCCTGAATTCCGCCCGAGCCCACCTCGGCCACCCGCTGCCGGCAGACGTAGTTGCTGCGCCCCTTCAGCACCGCGAAGTCGAGCGGAGCCGGGAGCCCGAGCCCGGCCTCCACCTGAGGGAGGTCCTTCTCGGCCAACTGGTCCTGCAGCGCCTTGGTCGCCGTGGCCACGACGACCTTCTTGCCGCTCAGCGCGGCGGGGACGAGATAGGCCAGAGACTTGCCGGTCCCGGTCCCCGCCTGGACGACGAGGTGTGTCCGGGTGACGATGGCCTCGGCCACGGCGCGACACATCTCCTGTTGCTCGGGCCGGTGCTCGCCGCCGGACATCTGGGCAGTGATCTTGTCGAGGCCTGCCACGCCGTCGTCGCCGGCTTCCCGGGCCTCGGCTTCGGACCCGCCCGAGGAGCCGAAGACATCGAGGTCGTCGAGCCCGTCGGGCTCGAAGTCCTCGAGGTCGTCATCCGTCATCGGGGATGACGCTACAGCGGTGGTGTCGCGCCCCCGGTTCCGGCCCAGGTCACGACCATCACGGTCGTGACGGCTCCACGCCGCGACCGAGGACAACCGCCGAAATCACGGCGATCGCCCGCTCAGGCGTGGTTGACGACCGCCACCTCGACCACCCCTGCGTAGTCCTTGAATGCCTGCTCGCCGAAGCTGGTCCACATCTCGAGCGCAGGCGGTGGCATGTGCGCGGTCATCGCCGCCCGCTGGTCGTCGGTCATGCGCTCCCGGATCAGGCCCAGGATCAACCAGATCTTGTCGCCGTCGAAGTTCGCCATGCCATGACCGGGCAGGGCGCCCCACTCCTCCATGGAGAGGTGCTCACCCGCCAAGGGCAGCACCTTCTGCTCCTCTTCGGCGAGATGCTCGTTCAAGTGCGCGCACAGTTCGTCCAAGCGCTCCTGACTCGCCTTCTGCTCCGCCGCGCCACCGCCCGGCCACGCGGCCAACGCGGCCTTGGTCTGTTCGAGCAGCTCCAGTGCCTCGTGGTGCTGCTCGGCCATCTGGTCCAGCAGCCCGCCGGCGCCGTCGCAGCGCTCCCGGAGCAGCGGGAAGACGAGGACCTCCTCGCCGTCGTGGTGGGCATGCAGGAACGACAGAATGTTCTCGTAATAGTTGGCGATCAACGCCACCCGTTCGCCGTCCCCGGGCGCGATACCCCCGACCAGCGTGGGTGCGGCGCCGAGACTGTCCCGGAAGACCCCGTGCACAGCAAACATGTCCGTCGTGTCGGGGCGGGGTGCAGCGCTTGGCTCGGACATGAGTTCCTCCTTCGTCTTCCCCGCACCGCCTGGCCGGGGGTGGGGACACTTGAACACGAATTGCACCCCCCGTGCCAGCGGTGCAGGAAACTGCGGGAGGGCATGTCGCGGTAGGTTCATCCGGTGAGCGCTGCCGTCCGCGACCCGGGGGGTGTCCAGGGACGGGACCCGGACCATGACCAGCACGTTGGACCGGGCTCGAACAACGGCGGCGCACCCGACGAGGTGCCCGACCCGATCCCGTCGGAGCTGGATCTCTCCCGGGTGCCGGTCCATGTGGCCTGCGTCATGGATGGCAACGGCCGTTGGGCCAAGGCCCGGGGACTCCCACGCACCGAGGGGCACGGGGCGGGGGAGACCGCGCTGCTCGACGTCGTCAACGGTGCCCTCGAGATCGGCATCAAGTGGATCACCCTCTACGCCTTCTCCACCGAGAACTGGCGCCGGCCGCCCGACGAGGTCCGCTACCTCATGAACTTCAACCAGTCGCTGCTGATGCGGCGCCGCGACGAGCTCAACGAGAAGGGCGTGCAGATCCGCTTCGCCGGTCGGCGGGACTGGCGGGTGCCCCGACGGGTCCTCAAGCGGATGGACGAGTCGATCGAGCTCACCAAGAACAACCGGCGCATGGTGATGACGATGGCGTTCAACTACGGCGGCCGGGCCGAGATCATCGATGCCGTGCGGGCCCTGGTCGACGAGGGCACCCCCGCCAACAAAATCGACGAGAAGGCCATCCGCCGCCACCTCTACTTCCCCGACATGCCCGATCCCGACCTCGTGATCCGGACCTCGGGCGAGACGCGCATCTCGAACTTCTTGCTGTGGGAGATCGCCTACAGCGAGCTCGTCTTCCCCGAGACCCTGTGGCCGGACATGCGCCGGCGCCACCTCTACGACGCGGTGATCGCCTACCAGCGCCGGGTGCGCCGATTCGGGGCCGTCAACCCCTGACCCGCCGGAGCCCGGGCTCGTCCCCGGCAGGGCGCTCGGTTGTCCGCCCAGGCCAAATGGGCCAAATGGACAGGCGTTGCCGGCGGGCCGCCCTGGGCCCGCCCCGCCCGCTCGGCTGCGAGAATGGTGGGGTTATGACTTGGAGCCGGATCGCCGTCGCGGCCGGGATCGCCGTCCTCACCCTCTTCGCCGCCGTGGTGATCGCCGAGGGGCAGGCCGGCGCCGGTGCGGCCGTGGTGGCCTTCATCGCCATCGCCGCGCTGGTGGGGGCCGGCAACGCCCTCTACGGCCGCCACTCGCACGGGAAGAAGGCGATGGATCGCGTCCGGCCCGCCCAACAGGCCCAGAACCTGGCGGCCGACCGGGCCGCCGAGGCCCGCCGGGCCGTGGCCGAGGCCGAGCGCCGCGGTGAGCGCTACTGCCCGCTCGATCCCGCCCGCCGCACCAACCCCGGCACCGCGGACGCCACCACGCCCACCCCCACATGAGCCTCTTCCGCGACAAGGGTGTCGTCCTGCGCACCTACCGCTTGGGCGAGGCCGACAAGATCATCGTCTTCCTCACGGAGCGCCACGGCAAGGTACGCGCCGTGGCCAAGGGCATCCGCAAGACCACCTCGAAGTTCGGCGGAAGACTCGAACCGCTGACCCAGACCGACCTTCTCCTCTGGCAGGGGAGGGGCGACCTCGACATCGTCAACCAGGTGGAGGTGATCAACGCCTTCCGCCCCATCAGGGAGCACCTCGACCGTATGCCGAGGGGCATCGCCCTCCTCGAGGTGAGCGACCAGATGGCCCAGGAGCGCCATCCCGACCCCCGGCTGTACTCCATGCTGGTGGGCGCCCTCGCCGCCCTCGCCACCGAGCGGGCCGATCCCACGCTCGTCGCTCCCGCGTTCTTCTTGAAGGCGCTCGTCCTCGAGGGCGCCGGCCCAGTCCTCCATGAGTGCGCCGCCTGCGGCGAGCCCGACGGCGTGGTGGAACTGGTGGCCTTCGACCTGGTGGCCGGGGGGACGCTGTGCCGGGCGCATCGCAGCGGGCGCCACATGAGCCCCGGCGCGCTGGTGCTGTTGCGTCGCATCCTGGGCGGGGACCTGGCCGCGGTGCTGGCGGAGCCGCCGCCATCGGCGGCGGAGGAGGTGGCCGAGCTGGCCACGGAGGCGATGGAGGCGCACCTCGACCGGCGCATCCGCTCTGTGCGCTCGACCGCTGGGCTTTGACCCCTTTCGGCGTCTACGTCCACGTCCCGTTCTGCCGGGAACGCTGCGACTACTGCGCATTCGCCACCTATACCGATCGCGACCATCTCATGGAGCGCTATGCCGACGCCTGCGTCCTCGAATTGCGACGGGTCTTCGGGACGGGTGACCTCGCGCTCCCGACATCTGTCTTCTTCGGAGGGGGCACGCCCTCCCGCCTCCACCCCGACACCCTCGCCCGCATCCTCGAGTCCATCCCCCGGGCGCCGGGCGCCGAGGTCACGGTGGAGTGCAACCCCGAAGATGCCGATGAGGCCCACCTCGCGACGTACCGGCGTGCCGGCGTCACCCGCGTCTCCTTCGGCCTGCAGTCGACCCAAGCGCACGTCCTGGCCGGCCTCGGCCGGCGCCATGTGCCGCATGCGGCCGAGACCATCGCCGCCGCCGTGCACGCCGCCGGCTTCGCCACCTGGAACCTCGACCTGATCTTCGGAGCCGCCACCGAGAGCGACGACGACTGGGCGGCCACGCTGGACCACGTCCTCGCGCTCGACCGTCCGCCGCCGCACCTGAGCGCGTACGGCCTGACGGTCGAGCCCGGCACCCCGCTGGCCGCCGACTCGGCGCGTCATCCGGACGACGACGTCGAGGCCCTGCGCTACGAGCGGGCCGAGGCCGTCCTCACCGCGGCCGGCTACCACTGGGAGGAGATCTCCAACTGGGCCAGACCCGGTCACGAATGCCGGCACAACCACCTCTACTGGGAGCAGGGCGACTACGTGGGCATCGGCTCGGCGGCCCACTCGCACCGGGCCGGCACGCGCTGGTGGAATGTGCGCACGCCGGACCGCTACATCGACGCCGTTGCGGCCGGGCGCTCGCCCGAGGGGGGACGCGAGGTGCTGACCGCCGAGCAGAGGGAGTTCGAGGCGCTGTCGCTCTCGCTGCGCACACCCACCGGCGTGCCCTGGGAGAGCCTCGAACGCCCCGAGGACCTCGACGGCCTCGTCGAACGGATCGACGGCCGCGCCGTGCTCGCGGTGCGGGGCCGGTTGCTGGCCAACGAGGTCAGCGCCAGAATCCGCTCCGGTATCCTGCACCGATGACAGAGACCGCCGAGGCGCCCCAGGCTGCCACCGACGACCTGATGGAGAAGGTGGTGCGGCTGTGCCGCCACCGCGGCTTCATCTTCCCCTCGGCCGAGATCTACGGCGGGTTCCGCTCCACCTACGACTACGGTCCGCTCGGGGTCAACATGCTGCGCAACGTCAAGGATGCCTGGTGGCGCGCCATGGTCCAAGAGCGCGACGACGTGGTGGGCCTCGACGCCGCCATCCTCGGTCCGCCGGCCGTCTGGGCCGCCTCGGGGCATCTGGCCACCTTCACCGACCCCCTGGTCGACTGCAGGAACTGCCACGAGCGCTGGCGCGAGGACAAGATCGACGGCGTTTGTCCCAACTGTGGGTCCAAGGACCTGACAGAGGCCCGGGCCTTCAACCTCATGTTCAAGACCCACGCCGGGCCCGTGCAGGACGAGGGCCACGTGGCCTATCTGCGCCCTGAGACGGCGCAGGGCATGTTCACCAACTTCGCCAACGTGCTGGGGACGACGCGCAAGAAGCCGCCCTTCGGCATTGCCCAGGTCGGCAAGTCCTTCCGCAACGAGATCACGCCCCAGAACTTCGTCTTCCGCACCCGTGAGTTCGAACAGATGGAGATGGAATACTTCGTCCCGCCCGCCGAGGCTCAGCAGTGGTTCGAGTACTGGCTCAACGAACGCATGAACTGGTACCTCGACCTCGGCATCCCGGCCGACAAGCTGCACCTGCGCCACCACGAGCAGAGTGAGCTGTCGCACTACTCGCGGGGCACCGCCGACGTGGAGTTCCTCTTTCCCTGGGGATGGGACGAGTTGGAGGGCATCGCCAACCGGGGTGACTTCGACCTGTCGGCCCACGCCGCGGCCTCAGGCGAGAAGCTCGACTACTTCGACCCTCAGACCAACCAGCGATACACGCCGTACGTCATCGAACCGGCCGCGGGCGCCACCCGGACGATGATGGCGTTCCTGCTCGCGGCCTACGACGAGGACGAGGTCGGCGGGGATGCCCGCACCGTGCTTCGCCTGCACTGGCGCCTGGCGCCGTACCAGGTGGCCGTGCTGCCGCTGTCCAAGAAGGACACGCTCGAGCCGCTGGCCCGCCAGGTTTTGAAGACCTTGCAGCCGCACTTCATGTGCGATTACGACGTGACTCAGGGCATCGGCAAGCGCTACCGGCGCCAGGACGAGGTGGGCACGCCCTGGTGCGTCACGGTCGACTTCGACTCGCTTGAGGACGACGCGGTCACCGTGCGCGACCGGGACTCCACCGAGCAGGTCCGGGTCCCCATCGCCGAGCTGCTCGGGGAGCTGCGCCGGCGCACCGGCGAGGAGTAGGGGAGCGGTCGCTCAGGCGACCTTGCGGTACTTACGCACAGCGATCGGCACCAGGAGCACCAGCAGGCCGATCGTCCACAACAGGGCGGCTACCACGGCGCCCGAGTTGTGCAGCACGCCGCCGACCATCAGCGAACGCGTGCCGTCGACGACCTGGGTCACGGGTTGATGCTCGGCGAACCCCTGCAGCCAGCCCGGCATGGTGGCCACGGGGACGAAGGCGGACGAGGCGAAGAGCAGCGGGAAGATCAATGGGAAGACCATGACCTGGGCCGTCTCTGCGTTGGGCGCGGACAGGCCGATGATGGCGAAGCCCCAAGCCAACGCATAGGCGAAGAACAGGATCAACAATGCGCCGCACAGGAACAGTGCCACGTTGGTCCCGATGCGAAAGCCGACGGCGTAGCCGACGATCGTGATCAGCGCGACCACGAAGACGTTGCGGACGACATCTGAGGTCGTGCGCCCGGCCAGCACGGCGGAGCGGCTCATCGGAAGGGCCCGGAAGCGCTCGATCAGGCCTTTGTGGAGGTCCTCGGAGAGCCCCGACGCCGCGCTCATGGCGCCGAAGATGACGGTCTGCACGAAGATGCCCGGCATCAGGAACTCGATGTAGTGGCCGCCTGGGACGTGGATGGCGCCACCGAAGACGTACGTGAAGAGCAGCGTGAACATGATGGGCTGCAAGGTCGTGAAGAAGAGCGCCTCGGGGGTCCTGACGAGTGCGAGGAGGTTGCGCTTCGTCATCGTTCCGATGTCGGCGATCACCCACGTCAGGCGGTTGCCCTGGCTCGGCTGCAGGACGGGGACCGGTGCGGTGATGGTGGTGGTCGTCATGCGGCATCCTTTCCGTCGGCCACGCCGTGCTTGTGCGCCCGGCCGAAGCTCCGCTTGGGCTTCGCCGCCTCTTCCTCGGCTTCCTCTTCGATCATGGTCTTGTGCCCGGTCAGGTTGAGGAAGACGTCGTCGAGGCTGGGCTCGCGCAAGGCCAGGCCCGCGATGGCGATCTGCGCAGCGTCGAGCGAGCGGAGCACGTCGGCACCCGCCCGGGGCCCGTCCGTGACCGTCAGCTCGATGACGAGGTCCTCGACGATCGGCGCTTTCTCGGAGAACGGCGCGAGAAGTTCGACGGCGCGGCCCACGGCATCACGGTCTCCCACGGTCACCGACACGACCGAGGTCCCCAGGTCGGCCTTGAGCTGGGCCGGGGTGCCCTCGGCGATGACGCGTCCGTGGTCGATGACCACGATGTCGCGGGCCAGCCGGTCGGCTTCTTCGAGGTACTGGGTGGTCAACAGCACCGTCGTGCCCTCGCGCACCAGTTCCTCGATGGCCACCCACAGGCCCTGCCGGCTCTGCGGATCCAAGCCCGTGGTGGGCTCGTCGAGGAAGAGGACGGGTGGGTTGGCCACGAGTGCTGCCGCGAGGTCCAACCGCCTGCGCATGCCACCCGAGTAGGTCTTCAGCACGCGATCTCCGGCGCCGGACAGGCCAAATTCCTCGAGCAGCTCGTTGGCCCGGCGCGCCGACACCTTGCGGCTCAGGTGGGAGAGGCGCGCCACCATGTGGATGTTCTCTCGGCCCGTGAGGTTCTCGTCCACCGCGGCGTACTGCCCGGCCAGCCCGATGATGCGACGCACCGCGTCGGGCTCGGCGACCACGTCATGGCCGAGGACCGAGGCGCGCCCCTTGTCGGGACCGAGGATCGTGGAGAGGACGCGCACGACGGTGGTCTTGCCCGCCCCGTTCGGGCCGAGCAGCCCGAGCACCGTGCCGGCCTCGACCTCGAGGGAGACCCCGTCGAGCGCGCGGACGTTGCCACGCGGGAAGACCTTCACGAGGTCGTGGGCCTCGACCGCCAGCCTCGGGTTGAAAGATTTAGCCATTGCTAAAGAAACTTAGTGATAAAGTTACTTATGTGTCAAGACAATGGTCTCGATCGGAGCTGGCGCAGCAGCTGCGCTCGGAGATCATGGGGTATCTGGGCGCCGCCAGTGACTTCGACGACGGCGTGGCCAAGAAGCTGAAGCTGAGCAGGACCGACATGCGATGCCTCGACCTTATTGGCCGTCTCGGACCCATGACCGCGGGCCGCCTGGCCGAGCAGAGTGGCCTGACCACCGGGGCGGTGACCTTCATGCTGGACCGCCTCGAGGAGGCGGGCATGGTGACGCGGCGACGCGATACCGAGGACCGGCGCCGCGTCTGGGTCGAGATCGTCCCGGCGGCCCGTCAGCGCCTGGACGGCCTGCAACAGCCCGTCGCCGAGGAGATGCGCCAGGTGGCGCAGCGCTTCAAGGCCGATGAGCTCGCCATCGTGCGCGACTTCATGCGCCAGGCCAAGGAGGTCTTTCAGCGCCAAGTGGCCGGTGCACCGAAGGGCGATGTCGGGCCCCCGGACGCATCGGAGTAAGGCCGGAAGGAAACTAGGCTGAGTTGGCCCTGTCCCAAGTTGGGAGGGGCCATCAGTTCGAGCGACCGCGCTTCACGATGCGGTTCGCCCGTCCAGGGCAAGGAGGCCCGATGCCGTTCGTCTTCGATTTCGACCACAAGCACGCCCGCCCGCCCATGGAGCTCAAGGATCTCCTCGGTGGCAAGGGCGCCAACCTGGCCGAAATGACGTCGGTCCTCCAGCTCCCGGTACCGCCTGGTTTCACCATCTCCACCGACGCCTGCCGCGCCTACATGGCCGGTGGCTGGCCCAAGGAGCTCGACGCCGAGGTGGCCGGCGCCCGCGCCAGGCTCGAGAAGGCGATGGGCAAGACCATCGGCGACGCCAGCGATCCGTTGCTGGTGTCGGTGCGCTCGGGGGCGAAGTTCTCCATGCCCGGGATGATGGACACGGTCCTCAACCTAGGCCTGAACGACGAGTCCGTGGAGGGCCTGGCCAAGCAGACGGGCGACGAGCGCTTCGCCTTCGACTCATACCGGCGCTTCATCGCCATGTACGCCCGCATCGTCCTGGAGCTCCCCGCGGATGAGTTCGACTCGCTCTTCGACGCCGCCAAGGAGCTGGCCGGGACGACGTCTGACGCCAAAGTCCCGACCGAGCTGCTGCGCTATCTCGTCGACTCCTACCAGCAGATCGTGGAGCGCCACACGGGCAAGCCCTTCCCACAGAGGCCGGCCGAGCAGCTGCGCGGCGCCATCGAGGCCGTGTTCCGTAGCTGGAACGGTCCCCGCGCCATCGCGTACCGAGACCGGGAGCGCATCGCACACGACCTCGGCACCGCCGTCAACGTCCAGGCCATGGTCTTCGGTAACCGCGACGACAACTCGGGCACCGGCGTCGGCTTCACCCGCGACCCCGCCACCGGCACCAAGGGCGCCTACGGCGATTTCCTGGTCAACGCCCAGGGTGAAGACGTCGTGGCCGGCATCCGCAACACGGAACCGATTTCGGAGCTCAAGAAGCAGTTCCCCCAGGTGCATGCGGAGTTGCTCAGGATCTTCACCAGGCTCGAGGGTCACTACCAGGACATGTGCGACACCGAGTTCACCATCGAGCAGGGCAAGCTCTGGATGCTCCAGACCCGGGTGGGCAAGCGCACCGGCGCCGCCGCGTTGAGGATGGCGGTGGACATGGTGCGCCCGAGCGACCTCGGGATCTCCAAGGCCGAGGCCGTCTCGCGCATCACCGAAGACCACCTCGACTCCGTGTTGCACCCCCAGTTCGCGAGTTCCGGCCACGACACGTGGGCCAAGGGTCTCGGCGCCAGTCCCGGTGCGGCGGTGGGTCGCATCTATTTCACGGCCAACGATGCCGCCGCTGCGGCCGAGCGCGGCGAGCCCGTCGTGCTGGTGCGCAACGAGACGTCGCCCGAGGACGTGCACGGCATGCTCGCCTCCGAGGGGATCCTCACGGCGCGGGGCGGGCTGGTCAGCCACGCCGCCGTCGTGGCCCGCGGCTGGGGCAAGCCGGCCGTCGTCGGCGCCGAGGTGCTCCGCTTGGGTGACCATCAGGTGACGGCCAACGGCATCACCCTCTTCGAGGGGGACTGGGTCTCCCTCGACGGGGGAGAGGGCATCGTCGTGGCCGGCGAGGTACCGCTGACCGCGGCCAAGCCACCTGCCGCTTTCGACACCGTGCTCTCCTGGGCCGATGTCATCCGCAAGGGCAAGCTGGCCGTGCGGGCCAATGCCGACACGGGTGATGACGCCGCCAACGCGCGCAAGCTCGGCGCCGAGGGGATCGGCCTCTGCCGCACCGAGCACATGTTCCTGGGCGAGGACCGCCTCCCCGTGGTCCGCCGGATGATCCTGGCCCACTCGCCACTCGAGGAGACCGAGGCACTCGAGGAGCTGCGCGTCGTCCAGCGCGAGGACTTCATCGCCATTCTGGCGGCCATGGACGGGCTCCCGGTCACCGTGCGCCTCCTCGACCCGCCGCTGCACGAGTTCCTGCCCTCCACCGAGGAGCTGGCGCACAAAGAGGCCACCGTTGGGCTGAACCCCGAGGAGCGCCGCCTCTACGAGGCCGCCCTGTCCTGGAAAGAGGCCAATCCCATGCTCGGGACGCGCGGCGTGCGGCTGGGGGTGATCAAGCCCGGTCTCTACGCCATGCAGGTGCGCGCCCTCATGGAGGCGGCTCGCCAGCGGGTCGCCGACGGTGGGCACCCCATCGTCGAGATCATGATCCCTCTGACGGTGACCCGGGCCGAGCTCGCGTTGGCACGCGGGTGGGTCGAGGACGCCGTGGTCGCGGTCAACAAGGAGCGGGCGCCGAAGCCCTCGAAGGGAGCGAAGGCCGGCACGACGAGGCGGGGTGCGCTCGAGGTGACCATCGGGACGATGATCGAGACGCCGCGGGCCGCCCTGCGGGCCGCCGAGATCGCCGAGGTGGCCGACTTCTTCTCCTTCGGGACGAACGACCTGACGCAGATGACGTTCGGCTTCTCGCGTGATGACGTCGAAGGCCGCATGATGGACGCCTATCTGGAGCTGGGCCTGTTGCCGCGCAACCCGTTCGAGGTGGTGGACTTCGACGGTGTCGGGGAGCTGGTACGCCTCGGGACCGAGCGGGGCCGGTCCACCCGGCCCGGCCTGAAGGTCGGCGTGTGCGGCGAGCACGGGGGAGACCCCCAGTCGATCGGTCTCTTCTACGACGCCGGGCTCGACTATGTGAGCTGCTCGCCCTTCCGGGTCCCGGTGGCCCGGTTGGCCGCCGCCCAGGCCGTCCTGGCGGAGAAGGAGTAGCCCTCTCCCGGTGGGCGCCCGCTATGACGTGGCCTCACCCGAGCGCCCGGCCAGGAGGTAGCGCCGCAGCGCAATGAGGGTCCAGAGGGCCTCGACCACGCCGAAGGGCCAGGCCCCGGACAAGAAGCCATACGAGCTGGACAAGGCGCAGCCGAGGGCGAAGGCCAGGACGAAGACCCTGCCCCGGGCCTCCAAGGCGTACATGCCCATCATGAAGGTCAGGGCGCAGACGCCGTAGATCGTGACAGCCATGCAGCGAAGCTAGGCCAGAACCGGTCGGGGACCGGTCGGGGCGGGGACAGCGCCGCGGTACCGTCATGGCTGTGGGGATACCGGACGAGGAGGTGGCTCAGGTCCGGGCAGCGACCGACATCGTGGGGCTGATCAGCGAGCACGCCGCGCTCAAGAAGGTCGGCCGCCGCTGGAGCGGGCTGTGCCCCTTCCACACCGAGAAGACGCCCTCCTTCAGTGTCAACGCCGAGGAAGGCTTCTACTACTGCTTCGGCTGCCAGGAGTCCGGCGACGCCATCAGCTTCGTCCGGGCCATGGACCACCTCGATTTCGTCGATGCCGTTCGCTTCTTGGCCGACCGGGCCGGCGTCACGTTGCACGAGGACCAGGAGATGGGACGCGACCACAAGCGCCGTTCCGAACTACTCGACGCCATGGAGCGCGCCGTCGAGTGGTACCACCAGCGCCTCCTTCGCTCGCCCGACGCCGGCCCCGCCCGCGACTACCTCCGCTCGCGCGGCTACGACGGGGACATCGTGCGGCAGTTCCGTTTGGGTTGGGCGCCCGACGACTGGGACGCCATGGCGACGTCGCTCAAGCTGCCCGAGAAGGTCCTCTCCGACGCCGGGCTCGGCTTCATCAACAGGCGCGGCCGCGTGCAGGATTTCTTTCGGGCCCGCATCCTTTTTCCGATCTGCGACCCCTCCGGTCGGCCGGTCGCGATCGGGGGTCGTATCCTGCCGTCGCGGCCCGGACTGGCCCCGTCCGACCGACCGGAGCCGAAGTACAAGAACTCGCAGGAGTCGCCGATCTACTCCAAACGCCGCACGCTCTACGCGCTCAACTGGGCCAAGAAGGGCGTCATCGCTCAGGGCGAGGTCGTGGTGTGCGAGGGCTACACGGATGTGATCGGTGCATTTCAGGCCGGTGTGCCGTGGGCGGTCGCCACCTGTGGCACCGCACTGGCCGAGGAGCACTTCACCCTGTTGCGGAACTTCGCCAAGCGCATTGTGTTGGCCTACGACGCAGACGCGGCTGGACAGAGTGCGACGTCGCGCGTCTACGAGTGGGAGCACAAGCACGAGGTCGACGTCGTGGTGGCCGATCTCCCCGGCGGGAGCGACCCCGGGGAACTGGCCCGAACGGACCCGACCGCACTGGCCCGGGCCATCAAGGAGGCCCGGCCCTTCCTGCAATTCCGGGTGGATCGCATGCTCAACGCCGGCGATCTGACGACGGCAGAAGGGAGAGCCCGGGCGGCCGAGGCGGCCCTCACGGCTGTCGCAGAGCACCCGGACGATCTGGTCCGGGACCAATACGTGATGCAGCTCGCCGACCGCTGCCGCGTCGATTCGGCCAAGCTCCGGGAGCGTCTCGAATACCTACGGGCCCATCCTCCGGCCGAGAAGCCGATCCGACGTGCCCGGGGATCCCAGGACGAGCCTCCGCCCCGCGACTACCCCGAAGACGACGGCGATCTCATGGCGACCAATAGTGGTGCGAGCAGCTCGACGCTGACAACAGCGCTCCGACCTGGGCCGGGACTCGAGGCGCTCAAGTTGGCCGTGCACCGACCCGAAGATGTAGTGGATCGTGTGCACGCTGTTCTCTTCACCGACCGCGTGCAACGCCAGGCGTTTGTCGCGCTCTTGGAGCACGACAGTGTGCATGAAGCGGTGGAGTCCGCGTCCCCGGAGGTGGCGAGCCTGTTGCGACGCGTCATAGTCGAAGAGCCCATGGCGGGAGACCCTGACCTGGGCGATCCGGTCGACTCCGTCATCGTGGTGATGCTCCGCGACGCGGCGAAGCGCGCCCTTGGTGACATGGAGGTCGAATCGCGCATGAGCGACGATGCCGGCAAGGACCGGGCGGCGCTGGAATCCGCTCAAGTGCAACTCTGGCTGGCCGGACTCGGAGAATCCGGTTCTGGGCGCGACGCCGCCGACCGATTGGTAGCGTGGTTGGTTCAGAGGGAACCCGAGGAGACGACGACGTTGGCAGGGCGACGGTGAGCGAAGAGTCAGCGGTGGCTATCGACGACGGGGAAGTCGAGCGGTCCGACGCGTCCTCGGAGTCGCTGGCGCCGATCGCGCACGTCGCGCTCCCACCGGGCGTTTCGCAAGTCGACTTCGACGAAGCTCTCGAGGTGGGGCGCGCCAAAGGACAGCTCACCCAAGCCGAACTGATCGAGGCACTCCACACGGTCGAGTTGACACCTGAGGTACTGACGACACTGATCGATCGTGTCACTGCCGAAGGTGTCGCGCTCGTGGCGGATGAAGAAGAGGACCTCGTCGTCGAGGTGACTCCGCCAAAAGAAGCCCGGGCCGTACCGAAGTCCAACGGTGCGCTCCGTGCGGATGCCCGGCGTGAGGGCAACGGGAAGCGGGCCCTTTCCAGCGGTGATTCGGGAGGCAGTTCAGAGGACCCCGTCCACACATATCTCAAGGAGATCGGCCGGGTTCCGCTCCTCAACGCTGAGCTCGAAGTCGAGATCGCCAAGACCATAGAGGAGGGCAACGCTGCGGCGGCCCGGTTGGCCGCCCATGAGCTTGCCCTGAATGGTGAGGGAGCAGCTGAAGACCTGCTGGATGCCGGTGGAGTGTCCCGGAACAAGCGGCTCATGCGTAACGGACTCAAGGCGAAGGACGAGCTCATTGAGGCCAACTTGCGCTTGGTCGTCTCCATCGCCAAGCGCTATCGCAACCGCGGCCTCGCCTTCCTCGATCTGATTCAGGAGGGCAACCTCGGGCTCATGCGGGCGGTGGACAAGTTCGATCACACAAAGGGTTTCAAGTTCTCGACCTACGCAACGTGGTGGATCCGTCAGGCCATCACGCGGGCGATAGCCGACCAGGCGCGCACCATCCGGATTCCAGTCCACATGGTCGAGACCATCAACAAGGTCGTATGGGCACAGCGTCAGCTCCTGCAAGAGCTCGGTCGTGAACCGACCATTGAGGAGGTAGCACTGCGCGTCGAGCTCCCGATCGAACGCGTGCGCGAGATCCTTCGCATCAACCAGGACACGGTGTCGCTCGAACAGCCCGTCGGTGACGAGGACGACTTCAACCTGTCGGACCTCATTGAGGACAGGGGAGCTGTGGTTCCCGACGACGCGGCGACTCGTTCGCTGTTGGACGCCGCTGTGCGCGAGGCGCTCGGACACCTTTCCGAGCGTGAGCAAGACGTGGTTCGCCTCCGCTTCGGTCTCGATGATGGCAAGATCCGCACGCTCGAAGAGGTCGGCCGGGAGTTCGGGGTGACCCGGGAGCGGGTCCGGCAGATCGAATCCAAGACCCTTGCCAAACTACGCCGGCCCGATGCCGCCCACCTCCTGAGGGACTACCTCGAAGAGTCCTGATCACCCCCTGAAGTTGGGTGGAGCCTCACCTCTGGCCGTATGGCGCGCTGATATCGTTCGGGGTCTGTTTTCTCAACCCTTTCCGGGGTAGCTCAATGGCAGAGCAAGCGGCTGTTAACCGCTAGGTTGTGAGTTCGAGTCTCACCCCCGGAGCATTTCTCTTCGTTTTCGCTGGTCAGCGGCGGTAACTCCGGCACCTCACCGTCCACCTCATCCTCGTGGCGCGCGCGACGTGCGCGACCCTTCTGGTGACGCATTCGCAATCGGGACCCCGTTCGAAACGCTTTGCGAACTGATTGAGTGCTTGGGCGAGCAGAGCGTCGCGCTCCTCGGATGCGTGGGTGTAGCGGACCGAAACGGCTCACCTAGAGCGGTTCCTACTTCGTGCTATCTCCTGCGTGGCTCCGGTCCCCGCTCACCGGGGCGATCCCTTTTCCGTTCGCGTTCCCGCTCTCTTTCGCGTTCCCGCTCACGCTCCCTTTCCCGCTCAATCTCTCTTGCATCTGTCCTGAGCACTTCTCACCTCCGATGCTGGTTGGGTTCGTCGGCCTATGGGCGACCTTGAAACGTCTCGTAGTTCGAATGAAACTGGCAGCAACGCGACGGTGGGAAGTGCCGTGCTCTCTCTTCACAATCGGGGGCGAGGCAGCCATCGGTTTTGTGCCACGTGTCTCGGAGCGGCTGCAGACGACGGCGAATCCACTCCCAAGAGTTCGACTGTCGGAGGGCGTTCATTGCCTCAGAAGCGAATGCCACAACTCGTCGCACCCCTGGTCTTGGTCATGAACTCGAAGCACAGTGTTCACCTAGCCTGCTCGTAGGGTTTCGGCTCCGTCACTGGGAGAAGTCAGTCCCTGCAGTATCGGCGGATGCGATGCGACAGTCATCACCCTCGTCGGGTGATGGCGACCTTCACCCCGTCTCGGCCTTGCTCCTTTGGACGGGCACCGTCGGCCCGTGCCAGTAGCCGACAGAGAAACGGGTCCTCCGACCGGCTGTGTGGTGGAGTGGTGCGGGACCTCCTCGGGCAGAGTCTCGATTCTGAGTGAATTGCCAGATCACAGGACGACAATCACCCTCAGGGTATGACGACTTTTGCACGTTTACCGTTGCAGAATGTCCCCGTGCGCTTCCTACCTTGCTTTCACTCCTCGAATCGAGCGATCGTTGCGGGGGCCTCCGGCTGACTCCAATGTCAGTCCCACCAAGTGAGCGCGGCGTCGACCGGATCAGACAGGGCCGCTGGGGCACGCAGGCCCGACAGATGACGACCGGTATCGGGCAGGCCGCCGCCGGACCGGATCGCGCCCGCCGCTCCGGAGAGTGGATCCTCGAACACCTCAGCGGCCTGCGCATCGTCGGCGTGATCGTTGCAGGGCTCTTCCTCGTGCTCGGCGGCAATCTCACCGGATGGAGTCTTCTGGCCATTGTGTTGGTGCTCGCGGTCTGCATCGCGCTGCTGCAATTAGGTGCGACATGGGCACACAGGGTGTCGAGCTCCGACGCGTCGTAGACCGAAGACCTTTGTATTCACGATGCCGCAAAACATCGACGCGAGCGACAAGGTCGCGAACGAGCCGTTGACTCAAACTCGACGGGTGGCGATTAAGACGCAGATCGAGCGTCTGGTGACGGCCATTCGTACGGGCGACGAAGCGATGGTCGAAAGAAGCGTCGTGGCCCTCAGCCAACGCAGCCGCTGGCTCGCACCTCTGGCTCTGCTCGTCGGAGCCTTCGCCATGCTCTTCCAAGGCGTGAAGCTTCTGGTCACCAACTGGAGGTTGACACTGGTGCAGATCCTGCCCGCAATGTGGATTTGGGCGGCGATGCTCGATCTCAAGGCCCACGCGCTGCACGGGAAGGAGTTCCACCTCTTGCGCGGACCCCTCCTCTGGCTGGTGTTGCTGATCATCGCCGGGCTGACCGCGGGCAGCTTTTTTCTCAACGGAGTCTTCGCATTCGCCATATCCCGGCCGGGAGCTCCCCAGATTCGTCCCGCTTTCAGCGAGGCGAAACAGCACCTGCGCACTATCCTCGGCTGGGGTCTGGTCGTGGGATTGGCGCTTGGCTTTGCGACCATGGTCGTCGATCGTTGGGGCAAGTTCTGGTTCTCCCTCACCCTCAGTGCGGTGGTGGCCGTCATGATGGTTGCGTATGTCGCAGTCCCAGCGCGACTCATCGGCGTGAAGTCAGAGCGTTCCACGAAGGACAAGCTCACCGCTTCAGCCGTCGGGGGAGCAGTCGGTGCTGTCGTGTGCGCGCCACCCTTTGCATTGGGTCGAGTCGCGATCCTTCTGCTGGGCTCCCATACATTCCGCTATCTCGCCATCTTGCTGTTGATCATCGCCGTTGTCCTGCAAACGGGAGCCACGAGTTCGGTCAAGGCCATCAAGATGAGCGCCAAGCTGGCCGTTGGCAAGGACCCAAAAGAGAGCACAGACCTCGGGATTGAGAGCGTCGAAACCGCGTGATGACCAATCCGTTGTCCATTTGTCTGGAGTGTCCTGTTGGGGCTCGAAGCTCTGGTCTCGTCTATCACTACCGAAGGGGCTGCTGAGCCATGTTCGAGGCAGTTGACCTACGACTACCGGGTGACACAAGGGAAGCAGTACGCCGGCAGATCGCCCTGACGTTTCAGGCCCCTTACGAGGCTCCAATTACGGTCGCCATTAACGGGGCCCTTATGAGTTCGGCTTGGTTCTTTCTCCCAGCGGGGTTGCGAGACAAGGTGTTCACCCTCCATGGAACCTTGGCTTTCGCGTTGATCCTGGCGGCGTGGATGTACTCGGACGTTCCGTCCACCAACGTCCTTGGCCCTGACTCCCGGCGGGTTACTGCCGCCTTGGACGACCCCGTGATGTTCCGCCGGCTGCTTTACGCCAAGAATGTGGTTTTGTGGTTACTGATCACCCCGCTCTGTGTCCTGGTGGCGATCATCAACGGGCTGATCAATCATTCGTTGCTGGCCACTTTCTACACAGTCGTCGCCATCGGCGTGATCCCTTTCGGCTTCCTGGCCATCTCGGCCTGGGTGGGCATCGTGTTTCCATACCACCCGATGCCGCTTCGATATCGGTGGGAGCATCGTCGACCCCGGGGAAGAATGCTGCTTCGCTGGCTCATCCTCGCTGTCACGCCCTATGTCCTGGTCCCCGTTCTGGCCGCACTGATGCTGGCGCCGTCGCTCCTTTTGTGGGGCTTCACCTCACCACATGGGCTTTCCCAGAAGTTGCCGGATCACGATCTTGGGCTGGGCGTTGCTGTGGCCTGTGTCATCGCAGTCGTGTGCTCGGTTGGCGGGCAGCGATTGGGCGTGTGGATGGCCCAACGGAGACGAACGAAGCTATTGGAGTTCCTGTCCGATCCGGTGACGGGATAGCAGTGACAACCTCGGGTGACTCACTCCTGGGGGACTTCGAACGGTCCCACATGGTGAAGACGGTTGCGCGTGCCGTAGTAAGCGCTGTGCTGCTCGTTGGCTTGTACTACCTGTTTCCCATTGAGCATCGAGCGCACCAATCGGTGGCGTTGCGCTTGACGGCGGTTCTGGTCATATTCGCCGTCGTGCTCGGCGTCGAGGTGCGCCAGATCGCAAAGCACCATCATCCGATGCTTCGAGCCGGTGTGGCGATGGCAACAATCATCCCCCTTTTCCTGGTCTCGTTCGCATGGATCTATCTCACGATGTCAGCATCGAGTCCCGCAGCTTTCGGGGCGCAACTGAACCGGACGGGAGCGTTGTATTTCACGGTAACGGTGTTTTCGACCGTGGGTTTCGGTGACATCACACCGAAGACGGACCCCGCTCGCATCGTTGCCATGGTCCAGATGCTCTCGGACCTGGCGGTCCTCGCTATTGTCGTCCGTCTGGTCCTCGGCGCCGCGACCCGCGGGATGGCGAGGATACGGACTCCAGGCGACCAGGCAGTGAGCAGCGTCGAGAAGTCGGGGAACACGTCCTCGGGCCAAGCGTTGTAAACGCTCCTAGCGGCGAACTGAGTCATCGGGCTGAAAACCGTGTGGTCGGAGCGGCTTCCCAGAAAGCAGCGGACCCCGTGTGACGAAAGCCGACGCGGGAGCTTTAGAAGGTCGCCGTTCGCGCAGGATTCGCGTCGTGAAACACCCGGAAAGGGGTGGTCAATCGCGGTCAATTTGTGTGACGAAATCCGGATTTAGCAGGGAGTATTCAAGTTGGTGCTGTGCAGAATCCTCGTAAGAGGCTGCCGCCGCGAGGTTGCGATTTCGAGTCTCACCCCCGGAGCATTCCTCACCTCAGAAGAAACTGGTTGGTCGGCGATCGGCACAATGCCCCTGGGGTAAGCACAGTGCCCCTGGGGTGAGCAGAAATGATGCACCCCACCACTCAGTCCGCTGCAAAGACGGCGTTCCCATGAACCGTCCCCTTGGGTTCATAGCCCAAAGCCCCCAGATTCGACGCCACCCAGTCGAGGTCAGGGACGGTTTCCAGAACGAGCAGCGGGCGACAACGTCGAAGCGTTGCGAGTGCACCCTCCAGTGCATCGCGCTCATGGCCCTCGAGGTCAAGCTGAACTACCGATACGCGTCGGTTCGGAGGCACGTGTCGGTCAACAGTCACCAGGTCTACCTCCTCCACGGAACCCACAGAGGTTGCATCCTCAACGAGGTGACTGGCTCCTCCAAGCACCCTTCCCTTGAGCGACCGGGTGGCGAGCAGGCCGGTGCCCGGCGCTCTGTGGAGAGCGGCATGCTCGAGGAAGACATTGGGAAGACCGTTCAGGGCAATGGTTTGCCGGGCGCACTGATAATTCTCGAGATTCGGTTCGAAGGCCCACACGCTCGCTGCACCGACCCGCGACCGTGCAAATGCCGGCAGGAAGTCTCCGAAGAAGGTGCCAGCGTGCACGATGTCGCCATCGCAACACGTCCTGCACACGAGGTTGACAGTCTCGGGCTCCCATACCCGGGATCTGAGCACCGCTCTTGCCGCGCGCCGGTGCCTGCAGGACTTGGGGACGCAATAGACCCCGTGCTCGTTCGACGCCATGATTCCGCTGGGTGTCCCTGCCACGGGGAAGGCGTGCCGCATTGTGAACCAAGTGAGATGCCGCGATTCCCATAAGGAAAGGAGACGCCTGCCTGCTCTGATCATGCTGATCTCCGCCAGCCAATCCCAACCTGAATGCCATTATGCAATGTGAGTTGCGATTATGCAATGGGGAACCCACCCACCCTTGAAGATGGTCCGAAACGCGGCGACGATCTATGTCAAATCTGGCCAGGGGAGGACGCAAGGCCCAGACAAAAGGAACCATGTGCACGGTCGATCAAAGTCAGAATCTTTGTGGTCTCTACCTGATACTTCATATGTTCCGGCCGCTCCGGGGATTCCTCGGAAAAGTCTCTGCAGATTTCGGGTTCTCATCCCGAGGGACATCTCCGAGCGCGCAGATGTAATTGCGTCAACGATCGCAATGCATCGATGGAGATTCCGTCGAGGCTTGTACGAAGATTGACCACGGTCACATTTCATCCTCAATCACATCGCCGGGTTGGGATTTCGGGTCCCTGGCGGCGGAACGATGCTCGTGAGTGACGGTAGGTCCACTGCCTCACTTCCGTCTGCCCCCGTTGCGGGGGCGGTGGTTTCTGGGGGGACCCCCTGAGTCATCGGGTTCCTCGCTCGCACCGAGCCGGGCGGAGTGCCAGGCGACGGAGGTGCACCCGTGGGCCATTTCGACTTCTCGAACGAGCCCGACAGGCGGGCGGAGGCACGGCGGGATGAGCGGCAACCTGGAGTCTCCGCCCGCACGCTGCGAGCCACGGCATCTCCGAGATTCCTTCAATCGTGCAGATGCTCGCCAAGGAACTGCAGTGACGGCGGGTCCTGCGCATTGAAGAGGGTGTCGGTATGGCACCCCTGCCACAGGACGACGGTCGACGTCTTCGGCAGGATTTCTACGGCTCAGGAGCCGGCGACCAACGCGTGCCGCAAGTCGGTCAGCGCGTACGGGAGCTGTCGGGGACACAGATATTCTGCCGCGAACTCGCTGACGACGTACGCCTGGAACTGGCTCAGGTGACGGTGCTCGAGTGAGCCGGCGACGGTGCCCGTCGCCTCCTGCTCGGCGAAATCGGTGCACGCCAGCCGTCCGTCGCTTACGGCTGCCGTGGTGTTCACGCCGGTCAGGGTCCCCGGTACGACCGAAATCATGTGGACGTACGCGGCCTCGGGTTGTGTAGGGAGGTCAGGGTCCTCGTAGTACAGAGCCTCTTCGGCCAGCGCCGCCGCGGCAGGTCTGGGTGCGACCTTGGGGAGCCCCTTGACCGGGAACACCATCAGGTCGACATACAGGCGCCGTTCGGCGTAGTCGCCCGACTGGCCTGGGACGAGGCCGTGGTGCACCATCCAGATGAGTCCCCCGCCGGCCTCGAAGAACTCCGAGCCGCCGTAGCCCTGTCCGTTCGCGCTGTTCGTGCTGGTGTGCCAGGCCCGGTCGAGCGGCTTGGTGCACGGGCCCGTCACGGCCTGACAGTCGGCGATGCCGATGCTGTAGTTGGGCGTTCCCCACAAGTTGGCGGAATAGAACATCCAGAACGTGTTGCCGGATTGGACCATCGAGGGTGCCTCGACGAGGCCGCCCTCCCAGGCCTGGGTGGCGCCGATGAGCTCATGCGGCGGTCCGACGGTCGAGAGCCCGTCGGGCGAGAGCTGCTGCGAGTAGATGTACGTCGGCAGGCCGCAGCAGTCGCCGTCGGCCTTCCACAAGAGCCAGGGCGTGCCGTTCGTGGTCACGAAGATGCTCGGATCGATCGCTCCACCCTGTGCCGTGGGGCAGATGAAGGCCGAGCTCGAGTCGTCCACGAAGGGCCCGGCCGGGCTTGTGCTGGTGGCCCGGGAGATGCACATGGCCGTGTTCGCGCCGTGTGTCGTCTGCACGCACCCGGGATCGGTCGCCCTGAAAATACAGTCCAGCGGTTGCGTCGCCGGAGTCGAGTAGTACATCACGAACGTCCCATCCGGGCGCGCCCAGACAGACGGGGCCCACTGATACCCAGGGACGGTCCACGTGGGCAGCGTCGGCAGGGCGTCGCCCAGGTAGTGGCCGGCGAAGCCCGTGGCACGCGTGATCGCGATGACGGGGATGTGCGCCGCCGCCGCGTAGGCCGACGCCGTCGTGCTCGTGGCATAGGCGTAGACCGAATCGCCATCGACGAGGGCATAGGGGTCGGCGAAGTCACCGTTGAAGATGGGCAGACCATGGAGGAGGCCGCTCAGAATGCTGAGCTGGATGCCGTGCGACTTGGAGGGGTTGTCGCCGAGAGGGCCCATCGTCGCACCGTGGCCCGGCGTGACGTAGGGCTGACCGGGCCGCACGACCGGTGCCAGGGGGCCCGTGCTCCCTGGTTGCGCCCGGCGGGTGGTCACCCTGGCGGTGGCCGCCGACATGGGTGCAGTGGTCGCCAGGACGCCGACGGCGGCACACATGATCACCGCGAGGAAGACAATCCGGAGCGCCCGCTGACGGGCATGAGGTCTCGCGTCGAGCGCGCCGGGTGCGGTCACCGTCGGGCGCATCCCCCGATTCTGGTCGAGACCGAGGATGCCGATTGCGGACGCTGCCGGGTGGGCCCGGCGGGACCCGGTCAGCCGGACTTCGACATGAGCATGAGCGCCGCACCCTCGGAGCCCGGGATCTCGATCACGGGAGCGAACTCCAGCTTGGCACCGCCCAAAATCCACTCCTGGAGATCCTCGGCCTTCTGAGGCTTGGAGAGGTAATAGCCCTGAATGAAGTCGCACTCGGCCTCCGCCAGCATGGCGCAGGTGAGCTCGTCCTCGGCCCCTTCGGCGATCACGTAGAGCCCGAGCGAGTGCGCCATCTGAATAGAGGAGCGCACAATGATGCGGTTGCTCGCCTCGTTGGGCAGGTTGGTCACGAAGGAGCGGTCGATCTTCAACTCGTTCACGGGCAGCTTGTGTAGGTACTGCAGTGAGGAGTAGCCGGTGCCGTAGTCGTCGATGCCGAGCTTGATCCCCAACTCCGAGAGCTTGTACAGCACCTTGGTGGCGGCGCCGAGGTCGGCCATGATCTCGGTCTCGGTCACCTCCAGCGTGAGGAGGTGGGCGGGAATGTCGTACCGACGAAGGCACGCCTGCACACGGTCGATCAGATTGATGTCGGCGAACTCCCGCCCGGACACGTTCACCGCCAGGCCGATGGTGACGCCCGCTTCGCGCCAGCGGGCGAGCTGGGCGCAGCCCTCGTTCAGGACGAAGTCGGTGATCTGCGGGATCAGGCCCATCTGCTCGGCGATCGCGATGAACTCCTCCGGCGGGATGAAACCCTGCTCCGGGTGGTTCCAGCGGCACAGGGCCTCCACGTACGCGATGTCGCGGGACCGGACGTCCCCGATGGGCTGGTACATCAGGCTGAGTTCCGTCCCGGCCTCGAGCGCGTGCGTCAGGAGGCCGCCGAGCATGAGCCAGCGCTGCATGCTCTGGTCGTGCTCGACCGAGTACACCTCCACCGCGCCGCGGTGCTCCTTGGCCACGTACATGGCGATGTCGGCCCGCTGCAGCAGCAGGGCCACGTCGTCCCCGTGCTCGGGTGCCATGGCGATGCCGGCGCTGGCGGTGACGGCCAGCGTGAGGCCGTCCATTTTGATCGGACGCTGCATCTCGACGTTGAGCTCGTGCACAATCTCGATGGCGCGCTCCGGATCGGTTACGTCCGCGATGACGAGGGCGAACTCGTCGCCGCCGAGTCGGGCCACGGTGGCGCGGCCCGAGACGGCGCGGAGGAGACGCTCGGCGATTTCGCACAGCAGCCGGTCACCGATGGCGTGACCGAGCGTGTCGTTCACGTCCTTGAAGCGGTCGATGTCGAGCAGCACGATGGCGACGCTGCCGCTGTCGCTCAAGGCCTCCGCAGCACGGGTCAGGAAGAGAATCCGGTTCGGAAGACCGGTCAGCATGTCGTGGGTCGCCTGGTGCGACTTGGAGTCGACCTCGTAGCGCAGCTCCTCGACCAGCCGGGCCCGCTCGAGGCTGGTGCTGGCGTGGGCGACGAGCGTCTCGAACAGCCGCAGGTCGTCCTCGTCAAAGCTGTCGCCATCCTCATCGCGATCGAGGGCGACAATGGCCCCGATGGCTGTGTGGCTGTTCATGAGGGGGGCGACCAGGGCGTCGTGGTACTCGCCGGCGATCGCGTCGACGGCGGGCGGGCCCTGTGCGGGCGTGTGCTGCAGCGACGCCTTGCCGGTGCTGATGGCCTGCGACACGATGGAGGCCTCGGCCAGGGTGATCGGCTCGATGCCGGACGGACCACGGTCGGTAAAGCGGATGCGGCGGGGAACCCCCGACGGCTCGGCCAAAATCAGCTGGGCCTGGCTGGCACGCAGGACCGTGCACACTTCCTTCAGGATGTCGACGCTCATGGAGGAGGGCTCGAGGTTGGCCGTGCTCATGATCTGACTGAAGTCGTACAGATGCTGCAGGGACAAGAAGCGGATGCGAAGCTTCGCGTACCCTCGAAAAGCGACGATGATCAGGGTGGCCACGACCGCCAGCGGCAGGAGCGCCCAAGCGTTGTGCCAGGCGGCATCGAGGAAGGCCAGACCGAGGCAGACGCTTGCGGCCATCAGCATCGCCTGCATCGCCACCAGAATGAGTCCGGTTCGTTGTTTCGCCTTCTGGCCGCTCAACAAGCCGATGATCCGTATCGTGAGAGACGTCGTGACCTGACTCGTCACCAGGGCCGCCGCCGCCGCCGCCCAGCCGACCAGGGTGTCCGGGCTGTGATGGCCCAGGAGCTCGCGGAAGACCGTCGCGGCCAAAGCGGTTGCGAACGCTGCCGAAGCAACGTTGAACGCGATCTTCATGACGGCCTGCCGGCGCAGGACAGTGCAGATGAAGGCCGTGGTGCAGACCGAGCAGAGGACCAGGAGGTTCGGGGCGAGAAACACCAGCCCGAAGAGCAGCGGCACGTCGTCGAACATCAACGCGTAGGTGACGCCGCGGAAAGGAAGCATGACGGGCACCCGATCGGCGACCACCCACAGCACGCCGACGACAGCGAACATCGCGCCTTGGGGGATCAGGAGACGAGTGGCTGGGAGGTTGTGAATCGGACCCTTCAGCCAGAGGGCGACGGCGAGGAGTGCGAGGAGGGCTGAATAGGTGTAGACGGCGGCGACGAAACGCTGACGAAACCGATCGGGGTCAGGGGTCGCCGTGCCGGCTTCGGCAGAGGCGGCAAGGGCGTCCGAACGGACGAGATCGATGTTGAGAGCTTTCTGCGGATCCATGTTGCCCTCTGACTCCATGGCAGGTCGGACGGACCACTTGCCATCCCCGAACACCTCTCAGATATCGGCGGAATCTGTTCAAGACTTGAGATTGCACCGTGCCTGCAGGGACCCGATCCGGTCCGCCTCTTCGATCCGTGCCTAGCTGCGAGCCTGTGCCTCACTCCACCTGGGCCTTTCAGATGGTCCAGGGCTGCAATCACCCGCCCGCGCCCTTCCGGGAGGGCCTGGGCTTCGAGGGCCCGGAGGAGCCTTGTCGGACACTCCGGAGGAGCGGCCGAGCCAGGATCAGCGCCACGGCACATTGCAGTATCCCTGCCAGCACCAACGGCAACCGGAGGCCAAAGGCGCCCGCCAAGACCCCGGCGATGAGGGCGCCGATCGGGGTGGCGCCCCAGACGATGCCTCGGGTTGCCGCACCGACCCGGCCCATGACCTCGGGGGGAGTCACCCTTTGGCGGAGCGCGTTCGCCACGACGGCTCCAGTCCCGACGGCGAAACTGACCAGCACATAGGCGGGGCTGGCCAGATGCCAACCTTGGGCAGCGGCCATGATCAGGTAGCCCACGCCCGAAATGATGGCGACGCCGATGAGCGTCCGGGCGCTGTCGAACCGCCTGACCAGCCGATTGGCCGAGAGGCTGCCGAGGAGGGTCCCGGCTGCTCCGACGGCGATAAAGAGTCCGTAGGCGCCCTCGGGGACCCCCCATTTCGTCGTGGCCAGCAGGACCAGAACCCCGGACTCCATGCCCTGGAGCCCGGACAGGCAGGTCACCATCAGGACCAGGATCCGCAGTCGGCGGTCGTTCCACAGGAACCGGACGCCCTCCCAAATGGAAGGCGGGGAGTCTGCCGACCTCGGGGCTCTCGAGCGGAAGCCGATGAACGGCAACGAAGACAGCGCCAGCGCGATGGCGTCGGCGAAGAAGGGCACCGCCTCGTTCATGGCAAAGAGCCAGGTTCCGACCACGGGCCCGACCAGGCGCTCGGTGGCTTCCTCGGTGCTCACGAGCACGCCGTTGCTGTACTCGAGTGCGTCGGAAGGCACGAGATCCGGGACTGCGGCCTGCAGCGAGGAGTAGTAGATCGCCCGTCCGCCCGCGTTGACGAGAACGACGACGATCAAGATCGCCAGAGTCATCCGGTGGTTCAGGATGAGGAGTGCACCCGCCAGGATCGCGGCCGCACGCAAAAGATTGGTGATGGCCATGAGCGGGCCACGTGGGAACTTGTCGGCGAAGGCGCCGGCGGGGAGGGCCAGCAGGAGCCACGGAAGGCTGTCCGCCGCCACCACGGTCGAGACGGCCAGGGGATGAGGGTTCACGATGACGGCCAGGAGCGGAACCGCCCCGGTTGTCATTCCATCCCCGGTGCTGGCCGTCGCGTAGCCGGCCCAGAGGCGGGTGAAGGGACGACCGAGCTTTTTCCTGCGAATTCGGTGCTTGGCCCGACTGCGAACGGTCACGTCCCACTCCGGCCCGGCCACCCTGCGTGCAGATCGAAGGGTCCTCGCATGGGTGTCGCTTCGTTCCTCTCAGGTTGCTGGCGCGACAACGGCGGGTGCCGCTTCAGCGAAAAAACCGCTAAAGGCGGCAGCCCGCCGCGTCGAAAATCCTAGGCAACGCTCCGTACCACGGCGGGACGACGCGAGTACCTGTTGTGATGTTGTTGGGCTATATCAAACCCAGCGGCTACCTCTCATAAGGCCACCTCCTTCGCACGTCGGGTACCGAACGGGGAGAGAGGGGCGACAAAACCGTGCTACCGGTGCCCTTCTTTCCCTCGCACAAGTTTTGCCCAACTTGCAACCGCCTTGCAACCAGTCACAACCCTGTCACCAGGTGAATTCGTGGCTCGATCGGTCGCTGGGAGTCGAATTTACGAACGGAATTGGCCGTAACGAGGCCACCTCGAACCACAACTTGTCCACAAAACTTTTTCCGGATCAGGCGCTTTTCGCGGGCCGAAAACGATCGTTGGACCACGCCGGTGAAGTTACATCCCTGTAAGTCGGACACCGGTCGCGGCTCCGACTGAGCGTCCCGCCGCGGTCCCGTCCGCAATTCCGACCCGCCAGGAGATTCTCCGGCGGACATCGCCGGGGTCCTCAAGACCGTCCGGCGCCCCGGTCCGACAACGGACGCACAAATGCAGGGCGGGATCTTTTGCCCCTGTCGGCCCTCCCCCGTGCGTTCCAGACGCCCGCGCAGCAGCTCGGCCGGCGACAGACAGTCGGCTGAGCGTGTCGGGACACGACGCGACAGCCGGATTCAGGCGCTGAGAATCGGGTGGCGGTGGTCGGGAGCGCTCGTCGCATCGGCGCGCGCCACCCAGACCCGCTGCCCCGCCTGCAGCCCGAGCTCGGCGGCGCTGCCTCGGCTGAGCTGGACCCAGCAGGCCTCGTCGCCCGCCAGCTCCACGTCGACCTTGACCTCGAATCCGAGGTGCGTGACCCGCGCCACCGTGCCCTCGACCGCACTCGCGCTCGGCCTTCCGGCTTCGACCGGGTGCACCACGAGGTCGTGCGGGCGCACCCACTCGCCCCCGAGCCGGGTGGCGGAGCCCAGGAAGGTCAGGACGAACTCATTGGCCGGGTGGTCGTACATTTCGGCCGGCGCGCCCACCTGCTCCAGTCGGCCGTGGTTGACGATGGCCAGGCGGTCGGCCACCTCCATGGCTTCCTCCTGGTCGTGGGTGACCAGCACCGTCGTCACGGGCAGGGTTGCGTGAAGGTCGCGCAGCCACAGGCGCAGCTGGGTGCGCACCTGGGCGTCGAGGGCGCCGAAAGGCTCGTCGAGCAGCAGCACCTTGGGCTCAATGGCCAGCGCTCGGGCGAGAGCCATGCGCTGGCGCTGGCCCCCCGAGAGCTGCGACGGGTAGCGCTGGCCGAGGTGGGCCAGGCCGACCAGCTCGAGCAGCTCGTCGACACGTGCCGCGATCTCGGCTTTGGGGCGGCGGCGGATCTCGAGTCCGAAGGCCACGTTGCGCCGCACCGACAGGTGGCGGAAGGGCGCGTAGTGCTGGAAGCAGAAGCCAACGCCGCGACTGCGCGCCGGCGTGCGGGTGAGGTCCTCACCCTCAATGCGCACGATGCCGGTGTCGGCCGTGTCGAGACCGGCGATGATGCGCAGCAGCGTCGACTTGCCACCGCCACTCGGGCCGAGCAGCGCCGTCAGCGAGCCGCTGGGCACCTCGAGCGACACGTCGTCGAGCGCGACGGCGTCGCCGAAACGTTTGGAGATGGACTCGACCTCAATGCTCATGTCGCCCCCTTGCCGTGCCAGGCGTCCCGGTTGCGGTCGGTCAGCGTCAGGGTGCTCAGGACGATCAGCGCGGCCAGGCACAGGACGACCGCGCCGACGTAGGCGGCCTGTGGCTGGAGGTTGTCGATGCTCTCGGAGATGAAAATAGTGTAGGTCTGCGTCTTTCCGGCGATGGCGCCAGACACGACCGAGACGGCACCGAACTCGCCCAGCACGCGGGCCGTGGTGAGGGTCACCCCGTAGACGAGCCCCCGGCGGATGTTCGGCAGCGTGATGCGGCGAAAGACGGTCAACGGTCTGGCCCCGAGCGTGCGGGCCGCCTGCTCCTGATCGGTCCCGATCTCCTGGAGCACCGGCAGCACCTCGCGCACGACGTAGGGCAGCGAGACCGCCGCCGACGCCATGATGATGCCGGGCACGGAGAAGATGACCGTGATGCCGCGCGCGGCGAGCCAGTTCCCCCACCAACCCGTGTGGCCGTAGACGAGGATCAACGAGAGGCCGATGATGACGGGGGAGACGGCGAGGGGGATGTCGATGAGGGCATCGAGCAGCCACGCACCCGGGAAGCGGTGGCGGGCCAGAATGATCGACACGCCGACGCCGAAGACGGTGTTGAGCGGTACGGCGACGGCAACCACAATGAGCGTGAGCACCAACGCGTGCAGCCCGTCGGGAGTGGTGAACGCGTCCCACGCCTTCCCGAGCCCGGGCGAGAAGGCGTGGTAGAAGACTGCGCCGACGGGCACGATGACGAGCAGCGCCAGATAGGCGAGGACGACGTAGCGCAGTGGCAGGCGCCAGGGGGAGCCCTTCATACGGTGTCCGGAACATCGAAGCGCCGGCGGGCCCATCCGATGCCGAGGAGGACCACGAGCGAGATGGCCACGAGGACCACGGACACGGCACTGGCGCCTGAGAAGTCGTCGCTCTGGGCCAGCCCGAAGATGTAGGACGAGGCCACCTCGGTCTTGAACGGCAGATTGCCCGAAATGAGGACGATCGACCCGAACTCGCCGACGGCACGGGCGAAGGCGAGGCCGGCGCCGGCCAGCACTGAGGGCAGCACGCTCGGGAGGATGACCCGGAACAAGACCTGGCGACGCGTCGCGCCGAGCGACGCGGCGGCGTCCTCGGTCTCGGCATCGAGCTCGGCCAGCACCGGCTGCACGCTCCGCACGCAGAAGGGCAGTGTCACGAAGAGCAAGGCGGCGGCCACGCCGAGCCGCGTGCCGGCCAGGTCGACATGCAGTGGGCTGTCGACGCCGTACAGGGTGAGCAGCGTGAGACCCGCCACGACGGTGGGCAGTGCGAAGGGGAGGTCGATGACGGCACTCACCAGCGCCTTGCCCCGGAAGTCGTCACGTACGAGCACCCAGGAGATGGCCAGACCGGCGATGGAGTTGACCACCGCCACAATGGCGGAGAGGACGAGCGTGAGCTCCAACGCCGACACCGCGATCGGGTTGGATACAGCGGTCCAGAACGCACTCCAGCCCCCGCTGAACGCCTTGGCCACCACGGCGGCCAGTGGCAGCAGCACCAGGAGGGACAGGTAGGTGACGGCGAGGGCGGGGCCGCCGACGCGCCCGGCCACCCTTCCCACCGCGACCAGGGCCGGGGGAGGCCCCGATCGGTGAGGGTGGTGCCTCCCCCGGCCCGGTCGACGGTCCGCGGACGCGCCGGTCGCCCGGGGGAGACCCAGGTCGTCGACGGAGACGCCCGTACTGCTCACCGCTTCCTACGAGCTGGCGGTGGAGACGCCGAGGGACTGCTCGATTTTGGCGACAATGCCCGAAGTCGGGTCGAAGAACTTCGTATTGACCGTGGTCCACCCGCCGACCTTGTTGATGGTGAAGAGCGTCTGGGGCTTCGGGAAGTTGAACTTGGCCGCCACCGACGGGAGCACGGGGCGGTAGCCCTGCTTGCCCCAGACGGTCTGGCCGGCCGGGGAGAGCAGGTAGGCCAAGAAGGCCTTGGCCGCCGGGCTGGCCGTCTTGGTCACCGCGATGGGGTTCTGGATCAGGATCGTCTGGGGTGGGGTGATGACAGTGACCGGCTCGCCCTGGCTCTTGGCGTAGAGCCCGTCGTCCTCGTAGTCGAGGAGGACGTCACCTTGTCCCGACAGGAACGTCTGCAGCGCGGCGCTGGCGCTCGACGGCTGGGCCACGGCGTTCTTGAGCAGCTTCGAGAGGTACTGCTGCGCCTGCGCCGGCGACTTGCCGAGCGAGAGCTGGGCGCCGTAGGCCGCCATGAGGTTCCACTTGGCGCTGCCCGAGCTGAAGACGTTGGGCGTGATGACCTGGACCCCCGACTTAATGAGGTCGGCCCAGGTGGTGATGTGCTTGGGATTGCCCGGGCGCACGATGAACGAGACGATCGAGTTCGTGACCATACCCTTGGTCGGGGTCCGGTCCCAAGAGCTCGAGACGAGGCCGGCCTTGACGACCTTGGTCATGTCGGGGGCCAGTGAGAAGTTGACGAGGTCGGCGGGGAGCCCGTCGGCCACCGACGTGGCCTGGGTGCCCGAGGGGCCGAAGGAGGAGGAGACGGTGATGCCCGCACCGGCCTTCGTCTTGGCGAACGCGGCGGCCAGCGCGCTGTAGGCCGGCTTCGGGGTGGAGTAGGCCACCAGGCTGACCGAGCCACCCGAGGCGCCGGCCGGGAGGGCGCTGAAGGCCAGGCCGCAGAGGGCCAGGGCACCGACGGCGACGCTGCGGCCGAGGTGACGGGCACCTGCGGGCGCGTCCGAGGGCAAGGGGTTGTTGTGCATGCGAGCAACCTAATACACCTGGATTGCTAAATCCAAGCGGGTTGATCGGGAATTGACCACGGCGCCAGGCCGGCGACGAAACGCCTGGTAGACGGGCGCGCTGCGGAAGTGGGAGCCCAGGGCCGCCTGAGGCCCGGCTCCGGAGCTCAGGCGCCGGCGGCCCGGAAAGACCCGAAGGAGGCCTGGCGGCCGTCCCGGGATTCCAGCATGGCCCAATCGGAACGGGCCATCAGGTCCTCCAGCGACGTGCGGTCTCCGCCCGGACGCGTGGTCCAGCCACAGCAGACCTCGACCCGGGCACCGACGAAGGCCCGCGTCTCGGGTGCGCCGAGATGGTCCCGGATGCGACCGGTCAGGGTGGCGCAGTCGGACTCCTGCAGCTGCAGGGCCAGCGCCAGGAACTGGGTGCCGCCGATGCGGGCCAGTACGTCGTGCTTGCGGAACGTCACCGACAGCGCGCGGGCCACCGCCTGCAATGCGGCGTCGCCGGCCTGGTGTCCGAGACGCTGGTTGAGCTCCTGCACATTGCCGACATCGACGAAGAGCGCGTGGACCGGGGCGTTCTGACGGTCGGCGAACTGCAGTAGCCGGCTGCCGGCCGCGACCAACCCGCGACGGTTCTGGAACCCGGTCAGCTCGTCGCCCCGTGACAGCTGCACCAGGCGCGCGCTCAGTTCCTCGACCTCGCGCTCAATGGCCAGGCGCCCGGTCATGTCGTGCAGGATGCAACAGGTCTGCGAGACACCGTCCTCGGTGCGGAACTGTGACGCCGTCATTTCGATCTCGACGTAACGGCCGTCGCCCCGGCGCAGGCGGGCCACGCCGACGGCCGATCCCGTCCGCTCCCGCTCGGCCACGGCGAGCTGCCAGCGTGGGTCTTCCTGGTCCACCAGCCCGTCGCGTCCGAGGCCACAGACCTCCTCGGCGGTCATGTCGAGCATGGCGCAGGCGGCCGGGTTGACGGCGGTGATCCGTCCGTCCGGGGTGCAGAAGAGCACGCCCTCGGAACTGTGCGTGAACAAGGTGCGGTAGGCGGCGAGGCCGACCGTGTCTGTGTCCTGGACCACCATGGCTGTTCGTTCCTCCGCAGCCGTGCTCGGACTCCCACCCAGAGCGCACCGCCTGGGGGGCGAGATTACCGAAGCCCCTGCCTGAACTGCGGTTCTTCGCCCTGGGTTGTGACTTTTGGCTCTATTGAGGAATGGCGCCGACCTGCCGATGTGGCGGGAAGGAGGTGGGCTGCCCCCGGGACGCGGTCCGTGGCGGGGTCCCGATCGGTCAGGCCCGCGCCCGCACCGCCTCTAGCCCCCCAGCCTGCTGTTGTAGTTCGAGATCGTCGAGTTCACGTTCTGTGCGGCAGCTTTCACTGCGGCAGCCGGCCTGACGCCCTGCGTGTACATGGAGATCTCGGCGTTGAGCACGTCGGTGCGCACGTCGGCATAGGGGCCGATCACCGACCCCGAGGTGGCCGGCGAGTTCACGCCGTTGTTGATTTCGTTGTAGGCCACCTTGTAGCCGGGGCTGGTGGCCCACAGGTGCTGGACCGTCGCCGTCTGCGCCGAGGACTTGCGCACCGGGATGTAGCCCGTCCCGGCCGCCCACGTCGCCTGGCTCTGCGTGTTCAAGAGGTAGGAGATGAACTGCCACGACGCCGCCTGTTGCAGCGGCGGGACCTTGTTCGAGATGTAGACCCCTGAGCCACCGGGCTCGACCCCTCCCTTCACCAACGAGCTGTAGACGGGGAAGGTGCTGATGCCCAGCTTCACGTTGGCGTACTTCCCGCTGCCGAGGAGCTGGGTCACCGTGCCGAGGGCGGCCGAGGTCTCGATGGTCATGCCGTACTTGCCACTGCCGATGCCGAGCAGATTGTCGAATTCGTCCGGCCCCGTCGACGGGTTGGTCGTGGCATCGCCCGAGCGCACCAGGGTGCTCAGCTGGCTGAAGATGGAGACGGCGGCTTTGGTGTTGAACGCGGCCTGGGTGGCGCGGGCGCTGCGACCGTTCTTGTTGTTGACGAAGAGCTGATTGGCCGTGGCCAGCCACGTCTCGAGGTGCCAGGGGTCCAGGACGAGGCCCATGCCACTGCCTGAGGCCTTGAGGGCCTTGGCGTCGCTCACCATTTCGGCCAGTGTGGCCGGCGGGTCGGCCGGGTTGAGGCCGGCCTTCGTGAATGCGTTCTGGTTGTAGTAGAGGATCGGCGCCGAGACGGCGAAGGGGAGGGCCCACTGGACCCCGTTCACCTTCCAGTAGGCCAGGGGTCGGGGCAGGTAGTCGCTGGTCGGGTACTTGGCCGCGTTCATGCAGGACTGCACGGGAAGGAACGAGCCGGTGTCGATGGCGGCCTGGGTGCGCTGGTCCTCCAGCTGGACGACGTCGGGCAGCTGGCCGCTCGAGAGACCGGCGAGGTACTTCTGCCACGTGTCGTCGTACCCGGCCTGGGTGACCAGGGTCACGTGCACCTTGGTCTGGGACGAGTTGAAGGCGTTGGTGATCCCTTGCAGCACTGTCAGGTTGGCCTCGGAGGCCGACTCCCAGAAGGTGATCTGCACCAGACCCTTGTGGTTGGCCAGGGTCTTGAGGTTGCAGGCGGGCAGGCTGGCGGCGCCGGCCGGCGTGCCGGTGCCGATGGCGGCGGAGGCCGCTGTGCCACTGATCGTCGTCACGAACAGCGCGACGGCGGCGAGTCGTGAGAGACGAGGGGTCCGCATGGCCAATTGCCTAGCACCCGGACACGCCGCGCCTGCGTCGCCGCGCCGGCCGTCACGCTCCTGTCACAGACCTACTTGACCGCCCCCGCCGTGAGGCTGCGCACCAGTTGCTTCTGGAAGACGAGGAGCAGGATCACCAGCGGCACGAAGGCGATCACGGTGCCGGCCAGCGCCACGGGGATGGTGGAGACCTGGGTGCCGATCAATTGCTTGAGCCCTATCTGCACCGTGTCCAGCGGCACGGTGCCGCCGGTCGACACCAGTGGCCACAGGTACTGGTTCCAGGCGGCGAGGAACGAGAAGACCGCCAGCGCGGCGAGCGAGGGCCGGGCCAGCGGCACGGCCACCCGGGTCATGAACTTCATGTGCCCGTAGCCGTCGAGTCGTGCCGCCTCCTGCAGGTCGCGCGGGATCTGCAGGAAGGCCTGGCGGAGCAGGAAGATCCCGAACCCCGTGGCGAGGAACGGGATCGCCAGGCCGGCATAGGTGTTGAACCAGTGCAGGGACGTGATCGTGTCCAGGTTGGTGATGAAGGTCACCTCGAGGGGGATCATCAGGGTGGCCAGGCAGACCACGAAGAGCGTCCGCTTGAAGGGGAAGGTGAGGAAGGCGAAGGCGTAGGCGGCCAGCACCGAGGTCACGAGCTGCCCCACCACAATGATCAACGTCATGATGGCGGACGTCGCCATGTACTGCGACATCTGCCCGCCGTTCCAGGCCGCGCTGTAGTCGTGCCACTGGGGATCGGTGGGGAAGAGCGGGGGCGGCTGGTGCACCAGCTGGTCCGCCGGGAGCAGCGAGTTCACGATCGTCACGTAGATCGGGAAGAGAACGATGACGGCGCCGGCCGTCAGCAACGTGTAGCTGCCGATGGTGCGCAGCCGGCGCCGCGGCTTGTGGGTCGGGGCGCTCTCCTCAGACCGGGCCGGCGCCGGGGCCTCGAGCACGTCAGCTGGCATAGGTCACCCGCCGTTCCAGGAAGCGCAGCTGCAGGATCGTCAGAATCAGCAGGATCAGGAAGAGGACGATGGCCATAATGGCGGCGGCCCCGGCGTTGTTCTCGATCTGCAGCTCGTTGACGATGTTGTAGATCAACACATTGGTGTGCAGGCGCGCCGCATTCTGGTTCCCGATGAGGATGTCGACCGCGCCGAAGGCCTGGAAGGCGTAGATCGTGCTGATCACGCCCGCAAAGAAGATGGTGGGGGAGAGCAGGGGCACGGTCATGCGCCAGAAGCGCGTCCAGGGGCCGGCGCCGTCAATGCGCGCCGCCTCCAGCAGTTCGTCGGGCACGGACTGCAGTCCGGCCGACATGATGATGAAGGAGAGGCCGAGGAACTGCCAGATGGTGAGCAGCGCCACCGAGGGGAGGGCCCAGGTCGCGTTCTCGAGCGCCGGCGGGGTCGGGTTGATGCCGAGCCAGGGCAACAGCCCAACGACCGGATTGAGCAGCGTCCCGAACACGACTGCCGCCACCGCCACAGAGCTGACGACCGTGGAGGAGAAGATGACGCGGTAGGCGGCCATGCCCTTGAGCTTGCGGTGCGCGGCCACCGCCAGGCCCAGCCCGGCGAGCAGGCTGATGGGCACCACCAGCACGACGAAGACCAGGGTCGTGACGAGGCTCTGCGTGAATTCCGTCGACGTGATGGTGGGGATGATCTGGTGCAGGCCCACGTAGTGGGCGGGCAGGCCCGGCACCGGCGGCGTCTCGTAGAGCATCAACTTGAAGTTGCGCAGGAAGGGATAGAAGGAGAAGACCCCGAAGAGCACCATGGCCGGCAGGAGCAGCAGGTAGGCCAACATGGCCTCCTTGCGCCGACGGGAGTGCACCGTCGCCACGTGGCCGCGAGAGACGGGCGTCGTCCCGGCTCCGTCCGGCTCGGCCGGCACGGGATCGGGCGCCGTGGTGACCGCCGTCACGGCGGGCCCCCGAGGCGGCCCCCGCCATCGGCGTCGAAGAGGTGGAAGGAAGCCGGGTCGGGGTCGACGGCGATCCGCACTGCCTCGCCGATCTTCGGCTTGGCCGCACCGGCGCCCTGACGCACGATGACGCGGGCACCCGTCTCGGTCTGGCAGATGACATGCGTCTCCGCGCCGAGCAGCTCGACGATGACCACCGAGGCGCCGATGGCACCGTCGTCACTCAGGTGCAGGGCCTCCGGCCGCAGGCCGAGGACCACGTCCGGCCCCGAGCCGCGCACGGCGTCGCCCACGGCGGCGGGCAGCGACACCGACGCACCGGGGAAGGCCACGCTCAACGTGCCGCGCGTGCGGCCGTCCCCGCCTGCTTCCACGGCGGTGGGCGTGCCGCTCTCCACGAGCATCCCCTCAATCAGGTTCATGCCTGGACTGCCGAGGAAGTGCGCCACGAAGGCGTTGGCCGGCCGGGCGTAGAGAGCCTCGGGAGTGGCCACTTGTTGCAGTTTGCCCTCGCTCATGACGGCGATGCGGTCGCCCATCGTCATGGCTTCGACCTGATCGTGGGTGACGTAGAGCGTGGTCGTCGACAGTCGCGCCTGCAGCTCGACGATGTCGGCCCGAGTCTGCACGCGCAGCGCGGCATCGAGGTTCGACAACGGCTCGTCCATCAGGAAGACGAGGGGCTCGCGCACGATGGCCCGAGCCAGGGCCACCCGCTGGCGCTGGCCCCCCGAGAGCTGGCCCGGTTTGCGGTCGAGCAGCGTCGAGAGCCCCAACGTCTCGGCGGCCCGCGTGACCTTGGTCGCCCGCTCTTCCTTGTCGACGCCGCGCTGGCGGAGCGGGAACTCAATGTTCCGCGCCACCGTCAGGTGCGGGTACAGCGCATAGCTCTGGAAGACCATGGCCACGTCGCGGTCCTTGGGGTCGACGTCGTTCACCTCGCGCGCACCGATGGAGACGGTGCCGCTCGTGACCTCCTCCAGACCGGCCACCATGCGCAACGCGGTCGTCTTGCCGCAGCCCGACGAGCCGAGGAGCACCAGGAGCTCCCCGTCGGCGACGTGCAGCGTCAGGTCATCGACCGCGGTGGTGTCGCCGAATTCCTTGGTGACGCCGTCGAAGCTGACCTGTGCCAACGTGCTCCCTCCGGGCGGCCCGTGTTCGGGCACGGATCATCGATCACCGCACGGTAGCGAACGGCGGGGGCCGGGGCACAACTGCGGCGGCACCCCGTGAGCCTCAGCTGGCGGGGATCTTCCACCCCATGGACTCGGCGATCTCCTTGCACGTGGGGCACAGGCCGTAGCGTCGCGGGTCCCGTCCCGGCACCCACTCTTTGCCGCACAGAGCCCGCACGGCCGTGCGGTTGACGATGCCTTCCACCACGCTGGGCCCGGCCGAGACGAAGTCTCCCCCCTTGGGCGTGTAGCCCTCCAGGACGATGTGGGCCATCCGGTCGTGGTCGCCGTCGTCGAGGTCGGGCGCCGGCCGGGCCGGGGCCAGGGTGGTCCCCCCCGCCGGGCCCGGGGTCGGGGCTGTCTCCGTACCACTCATGAGGCCCAGCGTATGCCTTTGGAGGGGTCGCCCCCCTCCCGGCCGGGCCTCCCACCAGGGGAGGACGATGCCTGGGCCGGACCCCGTTCCTCCTATGCTGAAGACGACCATTACGGGATTACAGCGTATCGACCAGGGCCGGACCCGTTCGGGAATGACCGTCCCGTCCGTATGGTTGACCAGTCAGAGGAATTGCCATTACGGCATTACTAAAGGACACCTGATGACGAACGAGAACGTGACACTCCCATTGTTGCCGCTGACCTCCGGGGTCGTGCTGCCGGGGATGGTGTTCACCATGGCGCTGGAGTCCGACGAGGCCCGTGCCGCGGTCGAATCCGCCCGCTCCGCCGGAGGCCGCCTGCTGCTGGTGCCCCACATTGAGGGCCGCTTCGCCGCCGTGGGCGTGATCGCCGAGGTCATGGAGGAGGGCGACCTCCCCGGCGGCCTGCCCGCCGTGGCCATCCGCGGTGACCGCCGCGCCACCATCGGCACGGGCGTTCCCGGGACCGGCGACGCCCTGTGGGTGGAAGCCGAGCCCCTCGACGAGCCCGAGCCGACCCCGGCCGCCAACGAGCTGGCCCGGGAGTACCGCGCCGTGCTCGAGAACATTTTGCACAGCCGGGGCGCCGGCCGCATCGCGGCGCAGCTCCGTGAGATCCACGAGCCCAGCCGCCTGGCCGACATGGCGGGCTACTCGCCCGACCTCTCCCTCACGCAGAAGGTCGAGGTGCTCGAGACGCGCGACGTCGAAGCGCGGCTCCGCCTCGTCCTCGGGTGGGCCCGCGACACGCTGGCCGACGTGACGCTGCGCGAGAAGATCAAGACCGATGTCGAGGAGGGCATGGAGAAGACCCAACGCGAGTTCCTGCTCCGGCGCCAGCTCGATGCCATCCGCAAGGAGCTCAACGGCCTGAGCGGCGAGAGCGGCGACGAGGACCCCGACGACTACCGGGCCAAGCTCGAGGCGCGGGACCTGCCCGAGCACGTCCGCAAGGCGGTCGAGCGCGAGGTCGACAAGCTCGAGCGCACCAGTGACCAGAGCCCCGAGACGGGGTGGATCCGCACCTGGCTCGACACCGTGCTCGAGATCCCGTGGGGCACCGAGTCCGAGGACCGGCTCGACATCGCCGAGGCCTCGCGCATCCTTGAGGCGGACCACGACGGTCTGGCCGATGTGAAGGAGCGCATCCTCGAGCACCTGGCCGTCCGCAAGCTGCAGGCCGAGCGCGGCCTCGCGCCGGTGGACGGCCGGGGGTCGGGGGCCATCCTGGCCCTGGTCGGCCCTCCGGGCGTCGGCAAGACGTCGCTTGGCGAGTCCGTCGCCAACGCGCTCGGGCGCAAGTTCGTCCGCGTCTCGCTCGGCGGGGTGCGCGACGAGGCCGAGATCCGCGGTCACCGCCGCACCTACGTGGGGGCCCAGCCGGGCCGCCTGGTGCGGGCGTTGCGCGAGGCCGGGACCATGAATCCGGTCATCGTGCTCGACGAGGTCGACAAGATCGGCGCGGACTACCGCGGCGACCCGTCCTCTGCGCTGCTCGAGGTGCTCGACCCGGCCCAGAACCACACGTTCCGTGACCACTACCTTGAGGTCGACCTCGACCTCTCGCGCGTGCTCTTCATTGCCACGGCCAACGTCATGGAGACGATCCCCGGGCCGCTGCTCGACCGGATGGAGATCATCCGGATAGACGGGTACACCGAGTCCGAGAAGGTCTCCATCGCCAAGCACCACCTGGTGGGTCGACAGCTCACCCGGGCGGCACTGCGCCCAGACGAGGTGCAGATAAGCGACGAGGCCCTGCGGGCCATTGTGGCCGACTACACCCGGGAAGCCGGCGTGCGGAACCTCGAGCGCGAGCTCGGCAAGCTGCTGCGGAAGGTGGCCACCAAGCTCGCCTCGGGCGAGCGCCAGGCTCCCGTCGTCGTCGACGCGGACGACGTGCGGGGCTGGCTCGGCCGGCCGCACTTCTTCTTCGAAGCAGCCGATCGCACCAGCGTGCCCGGTGTCGTCACCGGCCTGGCCGTAACCGGGGCCGGCGGCGACGTCCTCTTCGTCGAGGCCAGCATGTCCGACGGTCCCGAGGGGCTCACCCTCACGGGCCAGCTGGGCGACGTCATGAAGGAGTCGGCCGAAATCGCGCTCTCCTACGTGCGCTCGCACGCCGGCGAGCTCGGGATCGACCCGGCGGTCTTCGCCGGCAAGCGATTCCACGTCCACGTGCCGGCCGGCGCCGTCCCCAAGGACGGTCCTTCGGCTGGCGTCACGATGACGACCGCGCTGGTCAGCCTCCTGCGCGACGTGCCGGTCCGCTCGGTGGTGGGGATGACCGGTGAGGTCACCCTGCAGGGCCGGGTGCTCCCCATCGGTGGCGTCAAGCAGAAGGTGCTGGCGGCGCACCGGGCCGGACTGACCGAGGTCGTCCTGCCGGAGCGCAACGGCAACGATCTCGAGGATGTCCCCGAGGAGGTGCGTGACGTCATGACGTTCCACCTGGCGGCCACCATCGCCGACGTACTCGCCCCGGCCTTGTCCGGCACGAAGGAGGAGGCGACCGGCGGCGACGGCAGTGAGTTGGGCGCCGCCGCCTGAGGCCGGGCAAACTGGGTCAGGCCCACACGAGTTGGGTCTGACCCAGTCACACCGGCACTGGGTCCGTCGATCGGAGCTGACAGTGGACGACCAGGACATCGTGGAGCGCATCAACCAGCTGGCCGCCGAGGAGCAGCAACTCGAGGAGGCACACGTCGGCGAGGGGCTCAGCGACGACGAGTTGAAGCGCAAGCGTGACCTGGAGGTGACGCTCGATCAGCTCTGGGACATGCTGCGGCAACGCCGCGCCAAGCGCCATGCCGGCCAGGATCCCGATGCCGCCCAGGAGCGTTCGGCCGGGACGGTGGAGGGCTACCTCCAGTAGTCGATCAGTCGGACCCTCATTCGGCCGGCATCCGCCGGTTCAGCGACGGTGACACCAGCCCCGCCAGGCCGCGCAGGTTCCCGATGGTCACGTCCAGCCAGTCGAACGAGTCGCGCCACAGGGCGATCTTCCCGTCGTCGCCCACGACGAAGCGGCCGTAGACCCAGAAGCGTGTGGCGAAGCGGCCGAAGTTGAGCTCGTCGATTCGGTCGGTCAGTACGACGTTGCCCTCGGTCGCCACGTGATTGAAGTGGACATTGAAGCCCATGCGTCCACGGCGTAGCCACGGGCGGGCGATGCGCTCGAGCCGGTCCCGGCCTCGGATGGTCGGCAGCGACACATTGATGTAGACGAGGTCGTCGGCCACGAGGTCGAGCGCCGCGTCGACATCGAACGCGGCGAGGGCCTGCAGGAACCGCAGGACCACCTCGGCGGGGTCAGACGCTCCGGGGGCTGCGTGCGTGCGGGGAGACTCGGGTCTGAGTGGGGTGGTCATGACCAGTCATTGTCCCCGCGACGACCGCCGTTCGCTGCATCCGGTGCCGCAGCAGGGGCGCAAGGGCGACAGCGGCGAGGACGCGACTTCCCGGTCACATCCGCTCCGTCTGCCAACGGTGGTCTCACGAGATCTCGCCATCGGCCAGGGCTACATGGCTACGTTGGCCCCATGGCAGTCCAACGGTTGGACAATGTCGGCATCGTGGTCGACGACCTCAGGGCGGCGACCGCCTTCTTCCTGGAGCTGGGTCTGGAACTGGACGGCACGGCGGCGGTCAAGGGATCGTGGGTGGACCGTGTTGTCGGGCTCGACGAGGTCCGGGCCGACATCGCGATGGTGCGGACGCCGGACGGCCACAGCCGGCTCGAGCTGACCAAGTTCCACCGTCCGGTGGCTATCGAAGCCCAGGCCAACGCGCCGGCCAATGCCGTTGGCCTCCGTCGCATCATGTTCGCGGTCGATGACATCGAGGACGTCGTCGCCCGCCTGCAGGCGCACGGTGCAGAGCTCGTGGGAGAGGTGGCGGACTACGAGGAGATCTACCGGCTCTGTTATCTCCGCGGGCCCGGAGGCGTCATCGTCGCGTTGGCCGAACAGCTTGACTGAAGACGGGCTCTTCAAGGCGGGTGTTGACTACGGTGGCATCGCACAGACGTGTCGATCCTGCGGGAACGGAACACCGGAGGCAACGAGTGAAGATCACGAAGTTCCATCACGTGTCGGTGAACTGCAACGACACCCCACTGGACGACATGGTCTCCTTCTACGGTGGTCTGTTCGGGTTGGACTCGAAAGAACGCCCCGTCATCCCGGGTGTCCCGGGACAGTGGTTCGCGGTGTCCGATCAAGAGCTGCATGTCGTCGGTGCTCCACCCCGGGGGACGGCGATCGACTCGACGGGAAACCACTACTGCGTCGCCGTGGAGGACCTCGACGCGGCCATCGCCGAGCTCCAGGACCGGCACATCCCCTATGAGCGGGCGGTGCAGGGTGCCGGCACAGTCCAGATATGGATCAACGATCCGGCCGGGAACACGATCGAGCTCCAGCAGGACCGAACAGCCGGCCGCTGACCCTGCCCGGCGCTCGCCGCCTTCGCACTGTGAACGGGCCTGTCCTGTCAGTTCTCGGTGGCGACGAAGAGCGACCTGTACATCTCGGTCATCTCAGGCAGTTGATAGTGGGCCTGTAGCCCGCTCGGGTTGGGCAGGAGCCACAGAAGGGCACCGCCGAGGCGTTCGGGCTGGCGACCAATTTCCGCCTTCGGTCTCTGAAACGCCGTCCGGTACGCCTGCAGCCCGAGTATCGCCACGCAGCGGGGTCGCAGGCGGGCCGCCTTGGCCTCCAGCTGCGACGCGCCGTCGCGCAACTCCGCGCGCCGCAGCTCGCTGGCGGCGGCAGTCGCCCGATCGACGAGGTTCGTGATGCCGATGCCGAGCTCGGGCAGCATGTGTTGTTCGACGGGCAAGAGCACCGACCCGGTGAATCCGCCGGCACAGAGCAACTTCCAGAACCGATTCCCGGGTCGGGCGAAGTGCAGGCCGAGCTCGGCCGAGAGCGTCCCGGGATTGATGCCGCAGAACATGACGCGCAGATTCGGACCGGCCAGATCGGCGAGAGCCTGCTCCATGTCGCCACAAGCTAACGCTCCGTCGGTGGCCGTCTGGGGCGTGGGTCTCGGTGGGTGCGGCGAAGCGACCGTTCCGTTGGGTCATCACCACCGCGGAGCAACATCCGAGATGCTCTCCCGCCTCCGTCGGATCAGCCGCCAGGCCAGGGGAGCGAGGGCCAAGACCACGAAGACGCCCAACGCCAGGATGAACAGCGCGTCGTAGGAGCCGTAGCCGTCATAGGTGAAGGTCACCGCGTGGAGACCAGGGCCCACCACGACGCCGACCAGAGCCGGCGCCACCATCACCGTCGGCGCCGGCCGGCCGTTCACCGTGGCGTGCCAGCCGGGGTCGTACGACGCGCTCAGGACAACCGTCGCCCGTCGGGTCGTGTGGACCACGGCGCGGGCAGCGCCGTCTTCCAGGTCGGCCTGCTCCGTCACCACCCGCCCCGGCGACCCCTGCAGGGTCGACGCATTGGCCGCGGTGGGGGTGGACGCCTTCTGGCCGTTGAAGCCCACCGTGAGGTCCCGTTGATCGGCGAGGAGCGGCGATTCCAGGAGGGTGTCGCTCTGCGAGCCGACGTCGGCCCGGGTCGCCGTGAGCGTGCCCGTCGTGTCGAAGACATGGATGTAGCCCGCGTGGGGGAGCGCCCACAGGCAGTAGTCGCCCGAGCAGCCGACCTTGTCGCTGTCGACCGGCGACTCCATGTTGCGCGGGAGGATCAGATACCCGATGCCGAAGAGCGGATAGTCGCCCGGGTTGTTCTCGTCGAAGAAGTACTCGGGATCGGTCATGAGCGACGCCGTGCGCAGCGTGTACCCGACCTCGTCGATGTCCTTGCTCTCCAGGTACTTGAACACGGGCACCGCGCCGACGAGGAAGTCGTTGCCCCAGTTCGTCGGCGCCCCGGCGTAGACGCGGCCCCTCGGGTGCGCGCGCACGTAGGCCAGCAACTGGTCGATCTGCGGGTCCTGCTGCGCGTCGGCCGCCGCCTGGAGGCCGACGTTCGTCGCGTTGTGGGCGTCGTAGGTGTCCATGTCGCTCCAGGCCGGGGCGAGCACGACGACCAGTGCCAGGATGCACAGCCCGGTGACGATGCCGCGGCCGAACGGCTGGGCCGCCCAGCCGCGGTCCTCCTCCGGGAACAGAGCCAATGCACCGTCGAGGACCAGACGTCCCAAGAACACGAGGCCGATGCCGGCCAGGAGGATCCCCGAGAGCTGCACGCCCATTTGGAAGCGTCGAATGAAGATGTCGCTGCTGCCGGGCACGATCGCGTACAGACCGCCGAACGTGGTGCGTCCGAACGTCATGACCAGCGTGACCACCCAGATCACCAGGAGGGCGCGACCGGCCAGGAACGAGCGCCAGCGCGCAATGCAGACGCCGATCCCGACGGCCACCAGGATCGTGACGATGGGCCAGCGGCCGTCGTCGTAGAGGTGCCCGGTGAAGAGCCACGACAGCATCTGTCCGGCGCCGTAACCATTCTCCAGCCCCGTGCCCTCCAGGACCTGGTTGCGCGCTGCCCAGTGCGACTGCTGCAGCAGGGGGACGATGACCCAGGCCGAGGCCAGCACCGCGGCCGCACCGAGTGCCACAGCGCGTCCGAGCCGCCGCCAGAGGTCCGATGGCGAAATGAAGGGCCACACCACCAGCGGCACGAAGGCCAGGTACCCGGTCTCGTAGTGCAGCGCGACGGTCAACATGATGAAGAGCACGGCCCAGAACGCGAAGCGCAGCGACGAGAGCGCCCGGTAGGTGAAGCCCCACGCCAGCGGGAGCGTCCATGAGGCCCAGAGCTGGGTCCACACGCCATACCCCACCCAGACGTAGGCCTTGGTTTCGTACCCGATGCCGGCGGCTGAGGCGAGGAACGGCGCCACCGCGGCCGCCGACGCCGCCGTCCAGCGGCTCAGCCCGAAGAGCCGCCCGCTCCAGTACACGGCGATCGGCCACAGGGCCAGCAGCAGATAGAGGGACCACCGGAAGACCGTGTCGGGGTCGACGAACGTGCCGATCGCGCCCGAGACCATGGACGGCAGGCTCTGGTAATGGAGGAACTGCGGCGATCCCAGTCCGAGGTAGGGGAACCAGCTCGTCAGGGGGAGATGGCCCTGGCTGATCCGCGCCGAGGCGGCGCGCACCATCTGTTCGTGCAGGGAGCTGTCGTCGAGGTACGGCACGGCGCGCAGCTCGGGGCGCAGCTCCCACAGCCCCCAGGCCATGGAGAGGGCCACCACAACCCAAGGGCCGAACCGCCACGCAAGCGAGTCGGAAGGTGCAGGCGTGGCCGACATGGTCTGGGGGGATGATCCGGGCCTCTCCTCCTCGACCATGGTCACGGGGCACCATGATGCCGACTCCTCAGACCGGTGTCTGATCGCGCTGGAGAACCCTGAGGAGCTCCTCGTAGGGACCGAGCAGATATGCGATATCGCCGCCGGCGAAGACGGTACCTCGACGGGGCGGATGTTCGAGCACGCCATCGGCGGCTCGGCTGAGCGCGATGACCCGCGTGCGCGAAGAAAGATCCTGCATGGCGAGCCCCTGCAGGCCGCCGTCGGGCGCAACCGTGAGACCGGCGACCAGGAACGGCTGTTGGTCGACGTAGAAGGTGCTGAGCACGTCGAGCCCGAGGGCGGCGCCGACGAACCACGGCGCGGCGAGCGCCGACGTGGAACGGACGTGCTGGAAGCCGAAGCTCCGCTCCATCATGTGCGCCAGTTCGCGATCGAAGACGCGCAGGACCACCGGGACGTCGTCCCAGCGGCCGCCAAGGGACTCCCGCACGGAGAGCCCGGTCTCAATGTTGGTCAGGTCGGCGCTCGTCAGCACGGCCACCGCCTTGGCGTCGTCGATGTTGACCATGCGATGCGTCTGTTGCTGGGTGGCGTCGGCGATCACGACGGGGACCCCGAGGGCCCGGGCCTGCGCCAGGTAGCGGTTGTCGGCGTCGCGCTCGATCACGACCACGGATTCGCCCTCGGCCACCAGGCGACGGACAACGCTGATGCCGACGGCGCCGAGGCCGATGACGATTACGTGGTCGACCATTCCCGGCACCTGACGCCTTCCGAGTGACCGTTCAATGCGGCGGCTCACCAGAATGTTGGTGAAGAGCGCGAACGCGGTCGACACGAGCGCCACCCCCAACAGAATGAGAATGATCGCGCCGACAACGAGCCATGGGCTCTGGTGGGAGAAGCTGTAGTCCCCGTAGCCGACGGTCGCCACGGTCTCCACGGTGAAGTAGAGGGAGTCGAGGAAGCCGAGGTGGGCGTGGCTGCCGTCAGGTCGGAACGTGAAGTGCAAAATGATGGTTGCGACCACAATGAGGGCGAAGAGTGCCGCCGTCACGACGGCCAGGGCGCGATTGCCCTCCTCGAGCGCAATGCCGAGCTGCAACCGAATGCGGCGGGCCAACCCCACGGCCCGCGTCGGGCCCTCCGCTGGCCCGGTCGTGGAGATCCCCATGTTCTGCAACTCGACCACGGTGCCGAGGGCCGCCACACGGTCTCCGGCGTGCAGAGGGTGGTCGCGGCCCGGGCACATCTCCATCGGCGAGTCCCCGAAGGGCATGATCGCCACGGGTGCCAGATGTCCGAAGTGGGCGCGGAAGGTGTCGTGCGTGGACTCCTTCGCCTCGACGGTCAGCTTGACGACAGCGAAGTCGATCCCGGCCAGCTCAATGGCGTGGGAGGGCCGGAGGAGACAGGCCTCGACGAAGGCCGGTGCCGCCAACGACGCCACGTCCAGCACGCTGCCGGGTCCCGACACGCGCTCGAGGGCCCGCGCCACAGACGGATTGGCCAATTGCACGACGAGGGGGAGGTCGGGGCGGATCTCCTTGATCCGCAGCGCCGTCTCCAGCGTGTGGATCTCGTCGACTTCGACGCAGACCACCGCGGCCGCCCCCGCCAGGCCGGCTTCTTCGAAACCCTCGCCGCGGTGGGCGTGCAGGCGGACATGGGGCACGCCCCAGTCGTGGAGGGTCCGCCAGCGGCGGGGATCGGCGTCGTCGTCGATCACCACGACCCGCGTGCCGCTCAGGTGGAATTGCTCCACCGCGCGCAGCCCCACGCCCTGGAGGCCGCACACGATCACGTGACCCTGCATGCCTTCGGCGTCGTCCCGATCCATCAGGGCATGTTGCCGGGCCGGCCCCCCACCATGGTTGCCGCCGTGTGAAATGTCGATGCGGGTGCCCCTGGTGGGCTAGAACCCCACCTTGGGGCTGTAGCTCAGTGGTCAGAGCAGGGGACTCATAATCCCTGGGTCGTGGGTTCGATCCCCACCAGCCCTACGAAGGGAACGTGCAGAAACCCTGCTCGATGGTATTCGGACGTACGCCGGCGCCTTCGAACCCGTCGTGCTCCGATCGGAACGGCCTCAGCGCCGAGGGTCCCATCCGGTGAGGATCTAGGCGCACGTGGCGGACGTGCGCTTCTCCACCGCCTTCGATGCCGACACGACGACCGATGGGCTTTCCGCTGGGGACGATGACACCGAATCGCCGACGAAGAAGACGCAGCGGCCATGTGCGAAGTAGACGTCGTTGGCACTGCCCTGACTGTTCGAAATTGTGTAGGCCTTGCCTCCCGCTATGCCCGCCTTGAACGTGTGGAGGGTCGAGCCTGGGGTTTGCCGTCCGCTTGCCGCAGTGCTCGCGTAGAGCCACCATCCCAGACGGCGCGCCGCCGCGGACGACTTGAGGTACCAGACTTCGTTCGCGCCGCTGTCGCCACCGGGACCCGAGAGGTTGCCCCACGCCGTCGCGATGAGTCCCGCGTCGGTGAACTCCTTCAGGTCGGCACTCGCCTTCTTCCCCGTCTCCTGCAACCCTTGGGAGACGTACTGTGCTGCACCGGTCCAGGTCTGCGGCGAGCCCGTCGGTTCGAACCCGGGCATCTCGCCGGACCGGACGAGTAGCGCTCCGACGTTCGGTGTGGCCGTCTGTGCGGATGCCGGAGTTGGCGCAACGCCGCCCGCCATCCCGATCGTGATGAGCGCGAGACCCGCCGATGCGGTCAAAGGGACGCGTCGTACCCACACCGTCCGTCCGACACCCGCCACCGCATGACGCCCTCTGGGCGTCACCTGTCCCACCTCGCTCATTCGGTCCCTCCCGCTCTTGAAGTGCCAAACCGATTCGGCCGGCAGGTTAGCGACTCTTCAATAGGGGTGTCACGAGGGAAGTGCTCGCCCAGAAGACGGGGTGGGCCTACGGTTCTGGCTCGCCCTCGGCCCAGGCGACCGCGCCACCGGTCAGGTTCTCGGCGGTCCACCCGGCGTCACTGAGCGCCTGCGCCGCTGCGGCGGAGCGCCCACCGACGTGGCAGGCCACCACAATGGTGACGTCCCGCGGAATTTCGTCGAGACGGTGACCGAGCTCCCCGAGCGGGATGTTGATGCCGATGGGATAGGCCCAGGCCTCGACCTCGTCCGGCTCGCGCACGTCGAGGAGAAACACGTCCTCGCCGCGGGCGATGCGCGCTTTGACCTCGTCGGGCTCCACCTCGGCATACGGCACGACCCAACCCTACGTCCGGCGCCGACCGTGCCCCGGTGTGTCGGTGGCGCGCCGGTACGCTGGGGCGATGGCGCTGCCTCGGAAATTCCTCAACGAAGACGAGGAACTGCTGGCCGAGTTGCGCCCCCACTGGATCTTCCTCTTCGGCCCGCTGTTCACCTCCATCGGCGTGTGGGCGGGCCTGATCGTGCTGGTCATCCTGTGGCAGAACGCGCCGAGCTGGACGAACTGGCCCATCCTCATTCTGGCCGTGATCCCGGGCCTGTGGTTACTCGGTCGTTTCGTGCGCTGGCGCTCCTACGTGGTGGCACTCACGTCCACGCGGATCCTCGTGCGCCAGGGCATCATCGGGCGTGACACCGTCCAGCTGCGGCTGCAACGGATCACCGAGGTCAACATCCGCCAGGAGCTCATTGAGCGGGTGCTCGGGACGGGCTCGCTGATCATCGATGTCCAGGGCGAGGACGACTCACTGACGCTGGAGTACATGCGCAAGCCGGCGGTGGTGCAGCGCGTCATCAACTCGCAGATCAACGAGATCGTGGGCGGGGGGCGCCGCGAGACGATCCCGCCGGAGATGCAACCGCGGGACCGCTACGGCGCGCCCTATGCCGACGACACCCGCCACGAAGAGACGCGGTACGAGGACGCGCACGACACACCCCCCTTCGGGGTCGGGGGAGCCGCCTCGACGGCCACGCCGGCGGTCGCGCCGGACACCGGCAGTGCCGCGCCGGCCGGCCCCGCCATGCCGGCCACCCCACAGTTCGAGATTCGGGACCGGCTCATTGAGCTCGACGACCTGCGGCGCCGCGGGATCCTCTCCGAGGAGGAGTTCGCGGCCAAGAAGAGCGAGCTGCTCAACCGCATCTAAAGGCCGTCCGGCGGGTCCTCCGACCCCGGTGCGATGGCGAGGGTGGCGTGGGAAACTGAGCGCCTCCATCCGGGGGTCTGCGCGCTCCCACGGAAAAAGAGGGTCCCATGCATGCACTCATCGTGAACGTCGATTTCACCGATACGGCCGCCGCCGTTGAGGGTCTGGACCAGCTGGTGCCCGCCCTGAAGGCGACCCCGGGCTTCGTAGCGGGCTACTGGATCCGCCTCGACGGCGCGCACGGGACCTCCACCGCCGTGTTCGACACCGAGGACCAGGCCCGCGCCGCGGCACCGCCCGTCGGCGGCGAAATGGACGGCGTCCGGATCACGAGCGTGGAGGTCGGCGAGGTGATGGGCAGCGCCTGAGGCCGGAGAGCCTGCCCGGTCCGCGGACTACCGTGGGGCACGTGAGCGCCCCTCGATACCGCTGTGACGGCTGCGGCAACCTCACCCGCTTCGACGTCACCATCACGCAGAAGACGAAGGCGTTCCACCACTACTCCGTGGGCGGCGACCTCGTCATTGAGGACGAGGAGGTGCTCGCCCGCAACGTGGACGAGGTCGTCTGCCGCTGGTGCGGCCACGGGCGCAGCGTGGTCGAGCTGACCGGGGACGAGCTCGAGGAGCCCGACACACCGTCGAAGGCTTCGTGACCGAGCCGCCGGCTGAGATCCTGCGCCGGCTCCGGCCCATCCCCACGTACACCGACCGTCCCACCGCGACGCCCCACGACATAGTGGGCGTCACTCCCGACCTGTCCGAGTGCCGGATTGCTGTGGTGGAGGCCGCCGCGCCGGTTCTGCTCCTGTTCCTCTCGGCGGCCTGCCTCGGTTGCCGGGACCTGTGGGAGGGCCTGCCCGAACTGCACGCCGGCCTGGCCGGGGCTGCCCGCCTGGTCGTGGTGACGCGAAGCCCGGGGGAGGAGAGTCCCGAGGAGATCGCGGCCCTGGCCGGTGACGCCCCCCTCACGGAGGGCATCGACCTCGTCATGAGCACGCGGGCCTATCGGGACTACCGGGTCGGGGGACCGCCGTTCCTGTCCCTGGCCGCCGCCGACGGCGTGCGCACCGAGAGCGTGGCCTGGGGCGTGGAGCAGACACTGGGGACCGCTCGGCACTCGCTGGGCACCAGTGGGTAGCCGGTGCCCGCTGTCACACCCCTTCGCCATGCTTGGCCCCAACAGAGAGGGTCATCGTCATGTCGACTTCCAGGGTCACCGTTTCCAGCAGTACAGAAGCACACAGCACAGAAGCACACAGCACAGAAGCGAACATCAGGGAGCTCCACGGGAACGCCACGCTTTTCGGGCCGACCGCCGGCCGGTCGTCCGATACGGGGTCGGCGGGCGAGCTCACCATCGACTGCGACTGCTGTGCCCTGCGCAACACGGACGCCTGCGACGACTGCGTCGTCAGCTTCCTCCTCGACCGTGAGCCCGAAGACGCGGTGGTCATCGACGCCGACGAGGCGCGCGCCATGCGCATGCTCGAGCGCGCCGGGCTGGTCCCGACATTGCGCTTCAGCACCCGGGCCGGCTGAGCCCGATCCCGCGCCGCCCCGGGCTCGCCGTTGTGCCGGTCGCGCCCGATGAAACGACACCTCCTCGTCACCAACGACTTCCCGCCCAAGCTCGGCGGCATCCAGAACTATCTCTGGGACCTGTGGAGCCGGCTCGACCCGTCCTCCTACGTGGTCCTCACGGCGTCCTCCGACGCCGGTGCCGCCGCCTTCGACGCAACCCAGGCGGCTCGGGGCATCTGCATCGAGCGCGTGCCCGGCCCGATCCTCTTCTTCCCCACGCCTGACGCGTTGGCCACCGTGCGCGCCGCGGTGCAGGTGCACGAGATCGAGCTGGTCCTGCTCGACCCCGCACTCCCACTCGGCCTGCTCGGTCCCCACCTCGACGTGCCCTACGGCGTCATCCTCCACGGGGCCGAGGTCACGGTGCCGGGACGTCTTCCCGGCGCGCGCACCGCGCTCGCCCGGGTGCTGCGCGGGGCCGATCTCGTCGTGTCGGCCGGCCGCTACCCTGCGGCCGAGGCCCGACGCGTCGTGCCTGACCTCACGGCGAAGCTGGTCGAAATCCCACCCGGGGTCGATGCCGGCAGCATCGTCCCCCTCAAGGCGGCCGAGCGCCGCGCCGCGCGGGCCGGTCTCGGTCTGCCGGCCACGGGCCAGTTGCTCTGCAGCGTGAGCCGTCTCGTCCCGCGCAAGGGCATGGACGTCCTCATCGAAGCGGCCAACCGCCTGGCCCCGTCCTACCCCGAGCTGGTGGTCGCCATCGCCGGTGACGGACGGGAGCTTGACCACCTACGGGGTCTGGCCGCGCAAAGCTCCCTGACGGTCCGCGTGCTGGGACGGGTGAGCCAGGAGGACCGCGCCGCCCTCCTCGGCGCGGCCGACATCTTCGTCATGGCGTGTCGCAATCGCTGGCTGGGTCTGGAGCAGGAAGGTTTCGGCATCGTCTTCCTCGAGGCGGCTGCCGCCGGCGTGCCCCAGGTGGCAGGGGACAGCGGCGGGGCCTCCGAGGCCGTGCTCCACGGCCAGACGGGCCTGGTGGTGGCGGACCCCGGGGACCCCGGGGCGGTGGCCGAGGCCCTCCGGGTCCTCCTCGCCGACCCCAGACGCCGTCGCAGGATGGGACGGGCCGCCCGATCTAGGGTGCAGGGAAACTTCGACAACGACGTTCTCGCTTCTAGGCTGGCCGACGCGCTCGCTGGAGTGACAATCTGACGCACCGCAGTGGTGGCAGCATCGACAGGAAGGAAGCACCGACGTGGCCGACCAAGCCACAGAGAACATCTCGGTCGCAGCGCCGCCTGAGCGCTGCTTCGCAGTCGCGGCCGATCTCGAGCGCTACCCCGAGTGGGCCGCCGACATCAAGGAGGTCGAGGTCAAGGAGCGAGACGATCAGGGCCGCCCGCTGCTGGTCACCTTCCGCGCCGCCGCCTTCGGCCGCAGCACCAGCATGACCCTGGCCTACGACTACTCCGAGGCGCCACACGTGCTGTCCTGGAAGCTGACCCAGGGCGACATCACGACGAAGTGGGACGGGACCTACATTTTCGACCCCGGCGAGGGCGGGGGTACCGATGTGACCTACCACGTGGAGGCCGAGTTACGGGTCCCGATTCCCGGCTTCATCAAGATGCGGGCCACGAGCCGCATCATGGCCACCGCCATGCGAGAGCTGAAGGCGCGGGTCGAGTCGACCTCGTGACAGCCGACGGGGGCCTTCCGGCCGCCGACGTCACCTACGGCATCGATATCGGCGGCACCAAGGTCCTCGGTATCGCCCTGGGGCCGGCCGGCGAGATCGTGGCTGAGGCTCGGGTGGCCACCCCGACCGGGACCCGCGTCATCGTCGGCAGCCACGTGGCGCAGGCGGTGGCCGCGGTCGTGGCCGATCTGGACCGGCAGTTGGCCGCCGCGGCGTCGATCCCCGTGGGTGTCGGGGCGCCGGGAATGGTCGACCGCCAGGGCCGGCTCCGTTTCTCGCCCAACCTCCCGCAGGCCCACGGGGTGGACTGGACCGTGCTCATCGGTGATCAGCTGCCGGGCCGGACCGTGCTCATTGAGAACGATGCCAACTTCGCCGTGCTGGCCGAGCACCGGCTGGGCGCCGCCCGGGGGTTCGACGACGTCGTGATGGTCACCCTTGGTACCGGCATCGGCGGCGGCATCGTGCTGCACGGTCGCCTGCAGGTCGGCTCGGCGGGCTTCGCCGGCGAGATCGGCCACATGGTGGTGGACCCGGCCGGCCCGCCGTGCCCCTGCGGGCGCCGCGGCTGTTGGGAGCGCTTCGCCTCCGGTGCCGGGCTCGGCGTCCTGGCCCGGGAGGCCGCCCTGTCCGGGCGATTGGGCGAGGTGGTCCGCCGCGCCGGTGGTGATCCCGAGAGCGTGCGGGGCGAGGACGTGTCCGCCGCCGCCGCGGCAGGGGACCCGGCGGCTCAGCGGGTCATTCAGGAGGTCGGCGGGTGGATCGGCTTCGGCCTGGCCAATCTGGCCGCCGTCCTGGACCCCCAGTGCTTCGTGCTGGGCGGTGGGGTGGTGCAGGCCGGCGACCTCTTGATCGACTCCGCCCGGGTTACCTTCGCCGAACTCGTGGAGGGCGGCGACCGGCGCCCTCGGGTCGTGATCGCGCCGGCGGCGTTCGGCGAGCGGGCCGGTGCGGTGGGCGGCGCGCTGGCGGTCCGGCTGGGTGGCTTGGACTGATGCGCACCGGCGTGGTGCTCCCGACCTTTCGCGACAGGCCCGACGCGGCCCTCGCGGCCGCCGCGGAGGCGGTCGCAGCCGGGGTGGACGGCCTCTTCTGTTACGACCACATCTGGCCCATCGGCCAGCCCGAGCGGCCGGCGCTGGCGCCCTTTCCCGTTCTGGGCGCGCTGGCGACCATGTTCGACCCAGTCGACGGCCCCGGGCGGGGCCCCTACGTGGGCACGCTGGTGGCCCGCATCGGCCTGGTCCCCAATGCGGTGCTCGTCGCGCAGTTCATGGCGCTCGAGAGCCTGGCGCCGGGACGGGTGATCGCCGGGCTTGGTACCGGCGACCGGTTGAGCGAGGAGGAGAACCGGGCCTACGGCATCCCCTTCGCTCCCGCGTCCCGACGTCGGGCCGACATGGTGGAGTTGGGCCGCGCATTGGCCGGGGCGGGCCTCCCGGTATGGATGGCCGGCGGGCCGGCCGGACGGACCGAGGAGTCCCGGGCGGCCGGGGCGGCGCTCAACGTCTGGGACGCGGAGCCCGCACTGGTGGCCGAGCGGGGGGCGGGACCCGACGGCGTGGAAGTGACCTGGGCCGGCCCACCGCCCTCGGCCTCCCCGCCGCTCCCCGACAAGCTCCGCGCCCTGTACGAGGCCGGCGCGACGTGGGCGATCTTCGGCTGGCCCGTCGACGTGGAGGCACTGGCCGCGGCCGCACGCCCGTTTGGCGCGGCCCCCGGGTCCGTGGGCGCGCGACCCGGGTCCTAGACTTCCACGATGGAGTTCCGCCGCATCAACGGGCTGCCGCCCTACGTATTCGCCACCATCAACGACCTGAAGGCGGCGTCGCGACGAAGCGGACGTGACGTCATCGACCTCGGATTCGGGAACCCTGACCTCCCGTCACCCGACGTGGCGGTGGACAAGTTGGCCGAGGCCGCTCGGAACCCGCGCAACCACCGTTACTCCGCCTCGCGCGGCATCCCGAAGCTGCGCAGCGCCATCACGGATCTGTACCAGCGCAAGTTCGCCGTCGAGCTCGATCCCGAGACCCAGGTCGTCACGACCATCGGCGCCAAGGAGGGTTTCTCCCACCTGATGTGGGTGCTGGTCGGCCCGGGAGACACGGCGCTCGTGCCCTCGCCCTCCTATCCCATCCACATCTGGGGCCCGCTGTTCGCCGGGGCCGACGTGCGCCAGGTCCCCCTGCAGGGACCCGACGTGGAGTCCGCCGACGCGCCCGACCCGGGCGAGGCCTTCTTCGACGGCCTCATGCACGCTTGGGAGGAATCGTGGCCCAAGCCGCGGGTGATCGTCCTGTCGTTCCCGCACAACCCGACCACCGCATGCGTGGACCTCTCCTTCATGGAGCGACTGGTGGCCTTCGCCCGCGAGCACGAGGTCGTCCTGGTGCACGACTTCGCCTACGCCGACCTCGGGTTCGACGGCTACGAGCCACCGTCGATCCTGCAGGTGCCCGGCGCCACCGACGTGGCGGTGGAGATCTACACCATGACCAAGTCCTTCTCCATGGCCGGGTGGCGAGTCGGATTCGTCGTCGGCAACCAGGAGATCGTGCAGGCGCTCACCAAGCTCAAGACGTACCTCGACTACGGGACGTTCCAGCCCATTCAGATCGCCGCCATCGTGGCCATGAACGAGGCACCCGAGTATCCCAAGGAGATCAACGAGATCTACCGCTCACGCCGCGACACCTTGTGCGACGGGCTCAACCGGATCGGGTGGCATCTGGTGCCACCCAAGGGGACGATGTTCGTCTGGGCCCCCATTCCCGAGCCGTACCGCGAAATGGGCTCGCTGGAGTTCTCGAAGTACCTGGTCAACGAAGCGGGTGTCGCCACCTCACCGGGCGTCGGCTTCGGACCGGGCGGAGACGGCCACGTCCGTTTCGCCCTCATCGAGAACGAGCAGCGCATCGGCCAGGCCGTGCGTCATCTGCGCGCCGCGCTGACGAAGCTGGGATAGGGAGCCGCGCCTTCCCGGCGCGTTCACAGCTTGGTTTGAGGCACGTGCGGCAGGATCCGCAGGATGTGTCGAGTGCGGACCAGCCGGGAGTGATGCGGGAACCCGCGCCGGCCGGCGTCACATTCCCGGGCACGGGTCGCGGCTACATCAGTCAATTCGACTCGTTTCGGGTCATCGCCTGCTGTGCCGTCGTGCTCCAGCACTCGCTCCTGTGGAACGTCCAGGCCGGCAACACGACGGCGTGGGCGTTCGTCATGCTGCTCCATTTCAGCCGGACGGCCTTCTTCTTCCTCGCCGCCTTCCTCCTGACGTACTCCCAGATCACCCGGCCCCGTTCCACGGTGGGTTTCTGGCGCCGACGCTACGTGCAGCTCGGTGTGCCCTTCCTCGCCTGGACGCTCATCTACTGGGTCTTCTCCATGGTCACCGGCAACTCGTGGGACCAGGCGTGGTCGCTCTTGTGGAACGACACGGTGTACGGCTACTACCAGCTGTACTTCGCCGTGGTCCTGCTGTTGTTGTACGCCGCCTTCCCACTGGTGCTCCGGGTGCTCCGGGCGAGCTCGCACCACGGTGCCATCATGCTCGGCAGCTTGCTGTTCGCACTGTTGTTGGCCGGGGACCTCCACTACACCGCCTCGTTCGGCGTGGTGGGCGCTTGGACGCACGACATCGCGGGGGTGTGGCCCTGGGCCCGTAACCCGATCACATACCAGGAGCAGTTCGTGGCGGGCATTCTGGTCGCCCTCCACTTCGACGAGGTGCGTGCGTTCGTGGAGCGCTGGTACCGGCAGGTGATCGCGGGCGCCGTTCTCATTGGCCTCGTCGCCACGTTGTGGTACCTGATCGCGGTGTGGACCGGGTCGCCGACGGGCCGCGCCTCCGATCTCTACCAGCCGGTCGCCTTCATCTGGTTCACGGCGGCAGTGGCGGCGCTCGAGTGTGGTGCCTGGATGTGGTGGCGCCACAGCACGCGCCGTCCGCCCCGCGGTCGCAGGCTCTTCTCGGCCGAGTACCTCGCCGGGCTGACCGGCGGGATCTTCCTCTGCCATGTGCTGTTCATCACTCTGGTCCGCTCCGGTCTCGGCGACGCGGGCATCACGCCGCACCTCGGTTGGGCGGGGACGGTCGCCGTCACCTTCGTGCTGACCATGGCCACTGCCGCGCTCTTCACGGCGCTCATCTTGCACACCCCTCTGCGCTGGGTACTCGGAGGCCCCGTGCGCGCCGAGCAGCGCGCCCGTCTCGGACCGGAGGTGACGACGCCGAGCGAACCGGACAACGGGCGTGACATCGCGGTGGCGTCGACGCGCCAACCTGAGCGCGTCTGACGCAACGCGCCGACGCCGCGTCAGCCCGCTTGGACGCAACGCGTGGGGCGGGGACGCAACGCGTGGCGGCGGGGCGTGAATCTCAGCTTCAACTCAGGAAGCGGAAATCCTCTCGTTCCCGAGATCATTCTTTCCTTACATGTCCTCATGAAGTTCTTCCCCCGTTCCCAGTACAGGCTCAGACGACTTGGGCATTGTGGACAGAGGTGAGTACTCCAGACACGAAGCCGGCACTGTGGTTCGTCCGCCACGGAGAGAGCACATGGAATGCCGCCGGGCTCGTGCAGGGACAGGCGCATGGGCCCGTGCTGACCGCCAGGGGACGTCGACAGGCCGCACGCGCTGTCGAGAGTCTTGGGGAAGTTCGCATTCGCGCCATCCACACCAGCGATCTGGTACGGGCCTACGAGACGGCGACGATCATCGGGCGCGCGCTCGGCCTCTCGGTGCAGAGCACGCCGGCGCTGCGCGAACGGAACTTCGGAGTCGCCCAGGGTCGCCCGCTCGGCGAACTGGACGCCGCGTCGTCGGGGGTCGAGGGCGATCGGGTCGTCGACGCCGAGGCCCGTCCGCCGGAAGGGGAGTCCCTGCACGAAATGTACGAGCGCGTCGGCACGTGGATCTCCGAACTGAAGGAGCGTGCACCCGCCGGCGACGTCCTCGTCGTGACACACGGAGGCGTGATCCGGATCGCCAGGGCCTTCAGCGTCGGCGTGAGCGTCGACGCCATGTCCTGGGCCGCGGTGCCCAACGGAAGCGTCTGGGGATTCGGACGAGTTCATCCGTCCGTCGCCGGCGTGCAGTGAGACAGTCGAGACAGACAGCGAGGAGCATGTGATGCGACCAACGATGTTGCAACTTCCACCGAGAAGCAGCAAGCCGAGAACCGAGGGCCTGACGATGATGGTCGACGGCGGCTTGCCGACGCGTCAGTTCCAGGACGTGGTGGAAAGCGGCGCCGAATTCCTTGATTTCGTGAAGTTCGGTTGGGGCACGGCGATCGTGACTGCCGACCTGCAGCGCAAGATCGACGTGCTGAGGGACATCGGGGTCGACTTCTACTTCGGCGGGACCCTGTTCGAGAAGTTCGTGCTGCAGGACCGCTTCGACGATTACCGCGACCTGTGTGAGAGTTACGGCTGCCGGTACGTGGAGGTCTCGAACGGGACCATTGCCCTCTCCCACCTCGAGAAGGCCGGGTACGTGCGGAAACTGTCCGACGAGTTCGATGTGGTATCCGAGGTGGGTTTCAAGGACTCGGAGCGGTCGGAACTCCTGGCGCCCGACCGCTGGATCGAGTGCATCCACGAGGATCTCGAAGCCGGAGCCTTCCTGGTCACGCTGGAGTCCCGCGAGAGCGGCAGCTCCGGCATCTGCCGGCCGAACGGGGAGCTCCGCTTCGGGCTCATTGAGGAGATCCTGACCAGCGACGTCGATCCGGCGCGCCTGCTCTTCGAGGCGCCGTCGACCCGGTTGCAGTGCTACTTCGTGCAGCGAATCGGTTCGGACGTCAACCTGGGCAACGTGTCCTCGACGTCGCTGCTCGGTCTCGAGACGATCCGCCTCGGACTCCGGGCCGACACGCTCGAGTGTTTCGAGAGTGCAGTCTCGTGAGGGAGAGTCGTGACGTCTTCCACTTGGCCATCCCGGTCCACGACCTGGACGAGGCGGAGGCGTTCTACGTGGGCTCGTTGGGGTGCAAGCTGGCACGCCGGTACGCCGACCGCGTCACGATCGACTTCTTCGGGGACCAGCTGGTCTGCCACCTCGACGAGCATCCCCGGCCGCCCGCCACCGAACTCCGTCTGTACCCGAGGCACTTCGGTGTCACGTTCCGCGAGGGTGACGACTTCGACGCGCTGTACCACCTCTGCGTGCAACGCAAGATCGAGCTCTTCGCCGACGTGAGCACCCGCTTCGATGGGCTGGTCGAGGTGCACCGAACCTTCGTGCTGCGCGACCCCTCCGACAACCTGGTGGAGTTCAAGCACTATGCCGACCACAGGATGATGTACTGATGCAGGCCGTCGCCGCCAGAACGAGTGGTGCCGTCGACGAACGACCCGTCCTGGGGGCTGCACCCGCGCCCGAGCCGTCCGTCCCTCTGTGCGACGTCATCCGCGCCCGCTCGGTGCTGTTGGGCGAGCAGACCTATGTCGAGCACGCGCGAGCCGACGTAGCGATGACCTTCCGTCAGTTGGAGGGGAGCATGGAGCGGTGGCGCGCCCTGCTCAGCGCTGTGCGCGCCCGCGGCCTCTCCACTATCGGCCTCGTCGTCGACGACCCGATGGAGTTCGCGGACGTGTTCCTCGGGTGCGTGAGCGCCGGGCTGTGGGTGGCACCAGTCGACCCGTCACTGCCGGCGAGAGGCAGTGGTGGGCTTGGTGCCACCCTGGCTCGGAGCGGCGTCGACGTCGTGTTGGCCGACCGCCCCGTCCCGGCCGGCATAGGGAGCGAATGGATCGAGCTCGACCGCGTGGACCAGCTGCAGGACGAGCGCGTGACGCGTCCGGGGGCAACGGCACCCCAGCCCGCCGGAGCCGGCGGCGTCGTGCTGTCGTCGTCCGGCACCACCGGGGCGCCCAAGGTGGTCCGCTTGGGTCAGGACAAGCTGCTCCATACGGCGCGTTGCGTGGCCTCGCATCTGGAGCTCGGCCCCGCGGACCGCGGCTTCAATCCGCTGCCGCTCTTCCACATCAACGCCGAGGTCGTGGGCCTGCTCTCGAGCCTGCTGGCCGGTTCCAGCCTCGTTCTCGACGACCGTTTCCACCGGGGCGGCTTCTGGGAGCTGATGGCGGAGCGGTCGATCACGTGGATCAACGCGGTACCCGCCATCATTTCGCGCCTCGGCACCCTGCGGCCGGGCGAGACCGTGCCCAGCGGGATCCGGTTCGTCCGGTCGGCCTCGGCGCCGCTGCCGGTGGTCGTGGCCGACCGGTTCGAGGCGAGCACGGGGATCCCGGTGCTCGAGACCTACGGCATGACCGAGGCGGCCAGCCAGATCACGGCACACCCGCTCTCCCAGCCTCGGCGTCCCGGATCCGTCGGGCTGCCCGTCGGAGTGGAGCTGCGGATCGTGCGCCAGACCGAGCCGGTCGGGAGCCGCCTTGAGGCGCCGGAGTTCCACATCGGCCACGTCGAGATCCGGGGGGTGTCGGTGATCGCAGGCTATGTCGGCGCGACGCATCTTGATCGCTTCCATCCCGACGGCTGGTTGCGCACGGGCGACCTGGGACACAAGGACGCCGACGGGTTCGTCTACCTCGATGCCCGGATCGACGACGTGATCAACCGCGGGGGCGAGAAGGTCCTGCCGAAGGAGGTGGAGGAAGTCATCGGCGCCGACCCCATGGTCGCCGCCGTGGCCGTCGTTGGTCGGGACGATCTCGAGATGGGGCAGGTGCCCGTGGCGTTCGTCGTCCTCCGGGCCCCCGACGGTGTCGCGGGTGACGAGCCGCCTGACCACAGGGCGGCCGGCGAGGCGGCGGAGCGTCTGTCCAAGGTCCTGGAACGAGACCTCGTGCGCGTCCGTCGGCCGGTGGCCCTCTGTGTCGTGGAGCGGCTGCCGGCCGGTGCCACGGGCAAGGTCAAGCGCCACGTGCTCGGGACCCCAGAGGTGCCCGTCCTGTACACGTTCGATCTTCAGTGACGACGGTCGAGTCGCCGCTCTCGCCGGCGCAGCCCGTCCGGGGCACCCGTAAGCGGCTCGACCACATTGACGCCATGCGGCCCGTCAAGCAGGCGGGCGTGGTGTCGACCCACACCCTTCTCTTCTTCGCGCCCGTGGCGGCAGCGCTGACCGTCGGGGCGTCACTGCAACTGCTGCACGTCACGCGGGAGGCCTTCCTCTTCGTCTCGGCCTGCATGTTGGCCTACAGCGTCCGGGACCTGCCGGGCATCGACCATCGCACGTTCTGGCGTCGCCGTTTCGCCCTGGTCGCAGTGCCCTACCTCTGCTGGACCGTCATCTATTTCCTGGTCGGTCTCCCGAGTGAGCACGGGACACCGAGGGCAGACACGGTCCACCTGCTCTATCTCCTCGGCACCGGCTACTACCAGCTCTACTACCTGCTCGTGCTGCTGGAGTTCTACGCCTTGTTCCCCCTGCTGCTGGTACTCGTGCGTCGCACCGCCGGATACCACGGGCTCCTGCTGCTGGCCAGCGGTCTCGTACAGATCGTGCTGGTGTCCACCATGCACTGGGGCCTGGTGCCAGGCTTTCTGCAGGGTTACTGGGCCACGCGCGAGGTCACCTCGTACCAGTTCTATCTGGTGGCCGGCATGGTGGTCGCCGTGCACCTCGACGAGTTCCACGACTGGCTCCGCTCGCACGTGGTGCTCGTTGTGTCGGCCACGGTGGCGGCGGCAGTCGCCGCCGAGGTCTGGTACTACCTGGCAGCCGACCATGTGGTCTCCTGGCTCGGGTCGAGCTCCGATCCCTTCCAGCCGATCGTGATCCCATTCAATGTCGGCGCCATCGCCTGCATCTACCTGGTCGGCGTGGCCCTGGTCCACCGCCGGCGATCGAGACGGACCCGGGCTGTCGTGCAATCGGGCTCGGACAACTCCTACGGGATCTATCTGTCCCAGGTCCTGTGCATCACGATCCTGAGCTGGCTCGGCTGGCAGCATCTCAATGCCGACCTGCCCTGGCCGTTGGTCAGCATGATCACGGTGGTGCTCGTCTTCCTTGCCTGTATCGCACTGACGGAGCTCTTGGCCCGCACGCCGCTGGCGAAGCCCCTCACCGGGCGGTCCAGGGTGCCGTGGCGCCGTGGCTCGACAGCCATGCCGATCGACCCGGTGCCCCGAGTGGCCGATGCGGAAAACGGCACCACCGCGGGTCAGTCGCGGGCGCCCGCCCTTTTGGGGGAACCGGAGACGGCCGCCGCAATGGCCGAGGCGATGGCGCGGTAACCGGCGTCGTCGGGGTGCAGGTTGTGGCCGAGCGGAGGCCGGTCACACATCCACGTGAGGGCGCAGGTGCGCGCCACGTCCGTGGGCACGGTGGGCAGGCCGGACCACCGCACGTGCTGACGATCGGAGAGCTCGAAGGCTGCGGCCACGTCGGCGATCGGCTCCCGGGCTGCGGTGTAATCGGACCGGAGGGTGGCGTCGAGCCGCTCCATGACGTTGAGGCTGGCAATCGCGAAGGCCTGCCCCCCCGAGCCCCTGAAATAGTCCCCGAGGTAGGGGTCGTAGTGCCCGACGCCGACGATGCGGGCGCCGGCAGGGGTCGCTGCCTCGATCCCTTCGAGGATCCGCGTCAGCTGGTCGTGCACCATGGTGAGCTTCCTGTCGACGCACGAGGCGTGGACGACCTCGTGGTGCAGGCACCGGAGCAGGTCGTTGAAGCCGAGATCGACCGTGACCAGTACCGTCGAAGGATGGCCGCGCAGAAACGCCTGCGCGGCACGCAGCTGATCGCCCTGCGCGTAGCGGCAGTGGCCGCCGCCCAGCAGCATGGTGGCGGTCGTGGCGCCCGGACAACCAAGGTGGACGACCGCCAGCCCCGGCCATCTGTGCCGCTCCAGTGGCACGAGGTCCTCGGCATAGCCGTCGTCCGTCCGTTGCCCGCGCGGATGGGCGGCCGTCGGTTGGAAGCCGACCGAGGCCGATCCTCCCAGCGCCAGGAGGTAAGGGGGAGCGGTGGTCGTGGTCGCTCCGGCCGGAGGGGGGGACCAGAGGCCAACGAGCATGGAGGTGGCCCCCACCATGAAGGCCGCGCCAGCCATCACGAGCGGCCCGAGTCGGCGCCGCCGTGCGTTTCCACCGCCCCCGAGGCGGTGTCCGATCAGGTTCACGGCAGGCCGGCACCCGGCACCGTTGTGCGTACCTTCTCGATCGCGCCGTCGCGGGTCGCCCGCGCCGCGGAGGCATTGCTGTCGACCGCGGTGACCAGGTAGAGCGTGCGGCGGTCGTCGTCGCCCAGCATGCAGGCGTAGCAGTTCCTCGAGGTCGTCACGCGCTCGAGGACCTCACCGCCCTCGGCGACGCGCACGCATTCGGCCGCCAGCGCGTTGGCGACCCAGACGGACCCGTCGGCACACAGGCAGATGCCGTCCGGGGCAACGCCTTTGAGCGTCGCCCACACCCTTCGATCGGCGAGCGTGCCGCCGGCGTCGCGGTCGAATGCGCTCAACTGCCCGCCGAAGCTCTCGGCGATGATGAGCGTGGCACCGTCGTCGGTGATGACCGCGCCGTTCGGGAACTGCAGGCCGTCAGCGGCTTCGTGCGTGGTGCCGTCGGGGTCGACGCGGATCAGCGACGCGGGGGCGATCGCACTCGCGTCCACGGTCCCGTCGGAGAGGCCGTCGAGGTCGAAACCGAAGTTGCCCGAGTAGGCCTGCCCGTTTGCCGCCACCACCATGTCGTTGGCGTGCCACGTGGCCCAGGGGCGCAGGTCGCCGTGCTCCACGAGCGTCCCGTCCGGCTCGCGGCGGAAGATGACGCGGTCGAGGCGGGAGTTGAAGAGGAGGCGGCCGTCGGGGAGCCAGCCCAGGCCCGCCGGCTCACCGTCGAACGCCACCTCCACCCGGCGCTCACCATCGGGCGAGACGGAGAAGACGGCATGGTCGAAGAAGTCCGAGTACCAGAGGCGGCCGTCGTGCCAGCGAGGGCATTCGCCGAAGAAGAGGCCGGAGACGAAAGGCTCGGCGCTCAGGGTTTCACTCGTCATGCTCTCGCACCTCCATGCCTGCGGGACTCCGGCACTGCAGTTGAGCACAGCCCATGGCCGGTGCGGGCGGCGCCCGTCGGGGGTACCTTTGGCATGTGACGTACTGGGTGCTCAAGGCGATCCTGACCCCGATCTTCTTCGTCCTCTGGCGCGTGAAGGTAGAAGGCCGGGAGAACATCCCCACACACGGTCCTGTCGTGTTGGCGGCCAACCACCAGTCGTTCTGCGACTCCTTCTTCATTCCCTTGGTCGTCCGGCGTAAGGTCACCTTCCTCGCCAAGGCGGAATACTTCGACTCCTGGAAGACAGCGTGGTTCTTCCGGGCCGCCGGGCAGATCCCGATCCGGCGCACCGGGGGTAGTGCGTCGGAGCGCGCGCTGGACACGGCTCGCAACGACGTCCTCGGAAAAGGTCACATTCTCGGCCTGTACCCGGAGGGCACCCGCACGCTCGACCCCTACGTGCACAAAGGACGCACCGGCGTCACCAGGTTGTCGCGTGAATGTGGCGTGCCCGTCGTCCCGGTGGGCGTGATCGGGACCGTCGATGTGCAACCGGTGAACGCCAACTTCATGCGGCCCTTCAAGACCGTCATCATCCGCTTCGGCGCGCCGATGCAGATGGACCCGCCGGAGGACCCCGACGACCCGCTGGCCAACCACGATCACACCGAATGTCGGTCGTTCACCGACCGTCTCATGCACGAGATCGCCCGCCTGTCCGAGCGTGAATACATCGACGAATACGTTCCAGCCCGGGCGAGCGTGGCCCCGGGCTGAATGGATCGAGCGTATATGCCCCTGTGCAAATGCCCTGCATACCGGGCGTGACTGCGGTGATTCGTAAGCAATCTGAAACAAGCAGTTCACATTGAGCGCCTAAGTTGTGCGCCATGGCTGGCTACGTCGTACGGATCGCGCTGCCGGACCGGCCGGGTGCGTTGGGCCTGGTCGCCAGCAGGATCGGGGCCGTCGGGGGCGACATCGTGGCGATCAACATCTTGGAGCGCGACGAGGGTCACGCCGTCGACGAGTTCGTGGTCGAGATCGGTGGGCAGCACCTGGTCGAGCTGCTTCAGAGCGAGATCCACGAAGTGGACGGTGCGACCGTCCTCGAGATCAGATCGGCAGACTCGACGACCTCGGCGGGCTGACGACGTACGCGCATACGTGCGCCCCGTCCATGATGTGCGCCACTCGCCGCACTTCCGCCCCGGGAAGCGCATCCCGGATAAAGGCGAGTTCGCTCGAACACGCCTGCGAAAAGCCATGGGCGACCGTGAGGATGGCGCAATTGTGCTCGGTGATACGCCAGCTGCCGTCGGGGAGCCGCTCCGCCTCGGCCAGGTAGCCGTCCTCGTCGAGGATGGAGGTCAACGCCGCCACCTGCTCGTCGAAGGGACGGTGCGCCGTCTTGGGCAACGCACCGGCGACCCGCCGCTGGCGCCGCTGCTCGAACAGATCGTCGACCTGGGTGGCGCCAGGTCCGCCCAGATACCCGAGAAGCTCTGTCGTGAGGTCTCCGTAGCGCTTCGGGTACAGCGCCTCGGCCGCCGACGTGAGCTCGTAGACATGACGGGGCCGCCCTCGGCGCGCTCCTCCGGCGATCTCGTCCCGATGCGTGAGGAGCCCGTCCTCCTCGAGGTGGCTCAGTTGCAGACGGACGGCGGCCGGAGTGAGAGAGAGGGCGTCGGCCACGGCGGACGCGTCCAAGGGGCCCTGGCGCTTCAGCAGGTTCAAGATGGCCCGCCGGGTGGTCGGCAGCTGTTGCAGCGGTGACTCGGGCTGGACGACGTCGGCGGCAGGGGCGGGTTCGCGGGTCACGGCAGGATGAGGTGCACGTCGCCGAACTCGTGCCAGAGGTAGCCCTCTTCGAGGGCGGCGGCGTAGGAGGCCTCGAGCAGCGATCGCCCCGCAATCGCCTCGAGCATGGCGAGATGGGAGGCCTCGGGCTCGTGCCAGCCGGTCAGGAACCCGTCGATGGAGCGCACGGGGTGCTCGGGTGAGACGACCGTCTCGGTCCAGCCTTCGCTCGGGTGCACGTGGCCATGGTCGTCGACCACGGACTCGAGCGCACGCACCACCGTCGTCCCGACCGCGATCACGTGCCCACCGGAACGCCGGGTGTCGTTGATGCGATGTGCTGTCGGCAGCGAAACCCTGAAGTACTCGGCGTACGGCGGCTCGCTCGCCTCGAGGGAGGCGACCCCCGTGTGCAACAGCAGCGGTGCAACGCCCACGCCCTTGGACACCAGCCGGGTGAGCACCTCGGGCGTGAAGGGTCGACCGGCGCTCGGCATCTCGGCGGAACCCGGATCGGTGGCGTAGACGTTCTGGTAGGCGCCGATCGGATAGCTCCCCTGCACATAGCCGTAGCGGATCGGGCGGCCGTGGCGGGCCAAGAAGCTGTACAGGCGCTCGGGCGTCTCGACGCTGGAGATCCAGAGCCGGACGCCGAGGCCCCCGGGGCCGGGCGAGTAGGGCGCCAGGAGGGAGACACGGCCTCCGTCGGGCAGCTCGATGTGCTCGCCCGCCCTGGCACCCAGGTGCGCCTGCCCGTCGCGTCGCACCTCTATGGTCCACAGACCGGCGGGCAGCTGGGTCGAGAGGTGCACCTGTACCGCCGACCCATCCGTCGCGAGGCCGTCGATTTCGGCGGCGAGCGTCCCTGATGTGTTGATGACCACCAGATCGCCTTCGTCGAGGAAGCGGGGGAGCTCGGAGAAGGTCGAATGCACCAGAGCGCCGTCGGACTTGGTTGCCACGAGCATGCGGACGGCGTCGCGGGTCATGCCACGATACTCGGGCGGCGCCGGCGCCTCGAGCGCCGCCGGCAGTGAGAAGGACAACGGGTGCAGTTCGGGCAGTCGACGCGGACTCGGATGCTCCAGCGCCGGCGCCGTCACCGCAGTCATGTCAGCGCTCCCGTGGAGAGGAGCTCGGCGGCACGGAAGCGCCCGCTCGGTCGGTCACCGTCGATGAGCTCCAGGAATCCCGGCACGACCGTGCTCGGCTCGGGACGATCGGAGATGTCCTCACCGGGGAACGCGGCCTGGTGCATGGCCGTCCGCAGATCACCGGGATCGATGGACCACACCGTCAGGCCGGGGAACTCCGCCGCGAGCACGGCGCCGAGATGCTCGAGCGCCGCCTTCCCCGCGCCGTACCCACCCCAGCCCTCGTAGGCCTCCACCGCCGCATCCGATGTCACGTTGATCACGCGTGGGTGGGGCGAATCGAGGAGCAGCGGCAGTGTGTCCTGCAGCAGACCCAACGGCGCGACCACGTTGACCTCGAAGGCGACACGTAGATCACCGAGGGGATAGTCGGCCAACGAGGGGAGCGGCGAGGTTCCGAGCGTGCCGGCGTTGTTCACCACCAGGTCGAGACCGCCCAACTCGAACGCAGCGGCGGTCAGGTCGTGGCGGTGCTCGTCGTCGGTGATGTCGCCGACGACGGCGACGACCCGAACGCCCCCTGTCGCCGCGGCACGGATGCGCTCGACCGCGGCGTCCAACGTGGCCGCGTCACGCCCGTCCACCACCAGCGACCATCCGGCCCGGGCCAGCCCCGTCGCCAACGCCTCGCCGAGTCCCCGGGATGCTCCTGTCACGATTGCCACGCTCATGGCTGCCCACCCTTCCGAGCGGCTGGTCCGCTCTACCGGGTGAATATAACAAGGATTTCCTTGCTTTATTTCTGCCAGGACGAGTCTCTTGGACCTGATCGTCGAGGGAGTCCGCAAGAGACCTGCTCACGGGGTGGATCACGGCCCACCCGACCTCCTTTGGCTCACTGCGCCGGCAGGAGGGGCACCGACGTGGAGCTGGCGATGAAGTCGGCGTCCCCGGAGTAGTCGGCCGTGAATGCATCGTCGCCCGCCGGCCGGGTGACCACGGTGAGCGTGGCTTGCCCGTTCGAGACGGTGGCGGTACCGACCCGTGTGGCGTCGTCGAAGAACGTGACCGTGCCGGACTCGCCCGACCCCGTCGCCGGGAAGACCGTCGCGGTGAGGGTCATCGCTTGCCCGCCGGTCGAGGGATCGGCCGAGCCCAGGAGCCCGAGCGTGGTCGGCGCTCTGGTGACGGTGACGAGTGCGGCAGCCGTGGCGGCACTGGCCAGGAATGCGGTGTCGCCGTCGTACGACGCCGACACCGCGTCAGAACCGATGGGCAAGGTGGTGAGGAGCATGCTGGCGGAGCTGACACCGTCGGTGGTCGACAGCACGGAGTCTCCGAGCGGCACACCGTCGAGGGTGAACGAGACGGTTCCGTCGGGGTTCGCCGCCCCCGATGTCGGAGTCACGGTTGCCGTGAGCGTCACGCTCTGACCGGAGGTCGACGCCGACGGGGAGGAGACGAGGGCAGTGGTGGTGGACACCGGGGACACGCGCTGTGCCACTGCGCCCGCCGAGGCAGTGAAGTTCGCATCGCCGCTATAGCTCGCCGTGATGTTCTCGGGGGCCGTCGAGTCGTACACCTGTGCGCACGTGACCACCGAGGGCAGGTCGGAGGGAAGCACAATTCCCTGGCAGGTCGGTATGGGACTCCCGGCATTGCCGAAGGACACGGTGCCCGTCGGCGCGCCGGAACCGGGTGTACTGACCGCGACCGTCGCGGTGTAGACGACGGTCTCGCCGACCAGGCCGGGGTCGGCGCTACTGGCCAGCTCGGTCGACGTTGCCGCCGGGACCACGTTCTGCATGACCGTGTTCGTCGAGGAACCGCCGACGAAATTGTCGTCCCCCTCGTAGATCGCGGTGATCGGGTGCGTACCGAGCGCGAGCGCGGCGCTCTGGACGGTTGCCTGACCGCCCGAGACGGGTCCGCTGCCGATCAGGTTGCCATTGTCGTCGAACTGGACCGTACCGGTAGCACCGGGGGCCGACGAGGTGATGGAAGCAGTGAACACGACTGTCTGGCCGACCACGGACTGCACCGACGCGCTGGCCACGGTGACCGTCGTCTCCGCCTCGGCCACGTCGACGGTGACGGGCGCCGTTGTGGTGCTGGTGGCGTATGTCGGGTCGCCGCTGTACGTGGCAGTGAGGAAGTGGGCACCCTCGACCAGGCTGGAGGTGTCGAGGCTGGCGGTGGCCACGCCACCCGCGCTCTCGACGTTCACCGTGGCGAGCGGAGCGGACCCGTCGGAGAACGTGACCGCGCCACCGGGGCTCACCGCGGCACCTCCTGCCGGCGTGACGGTGGCGACAACGACGGCGTCCTGTCCGTACACGGTGCTCGGCGTCGATGTCGTGACGGTCGTCTGGGTCGGGGTCTGTCCCACCGTCTGCTGCAACGAGGCGGTGCTTCCGGCATCGTCGGGGTCACCGCTGTAGGTGGCGACAATGGCGTGCGTCGCGCCGGATCCGAAGGTTTCAGAGCACTGGACGTCGAGCACGCCGGCGTCCGGCAGGGGCAGCGACTGGCACCCCGCGATCGGGTTGCCGTCGTCGGTGAACGAGACGGTGCCCGTCGGTGTCCCGGAGCTCGTCGACGCGGGCGTCACAGTGGCCGTGTCCGTGACGGGCTGGCCCGCCTCGGGGCTGGCCACGGACGGCGTGATCGTGAGCGTGGTCGGATCCGGGTCGACGACCTGGGTCAAGACGGGTGAGGTGCTGGCGCCGAACAGGACGTCACCGCGGTAGGTCGCCGTGATGGAGTCGGCTCCGACAGGCAGGCTCGACACGCCGAGCGTGGCAGTGGTCGAGCCGGTTGCGCCGGTCGTCAGGGCGGCGGAGCCGAGGAGGACGTCACCGGCGGAGAAGGAGACCGACCCCGTCGCCCCCGTGCCGGACGCCGGGGTCACGACCGCCGTGAGCTGCACCCGCTCTCCCAAAAGGAGGCCGGTAGGGATCGAACTCGTCACGCCGGTCACCGTGGCGGTCGCGGGGACCCCGCCGATCAGCCCGACCTCGTCGGCGTGGGAGTAGTCCGCCGTGGCACCCTGCAACACCGTTGCGAACGTGCCGGACGATGGTCCCGTGCGGACGAAGTACTCGGCACCGGTCGGCGCTGTGCTGCCGCTCTCGAGCACCGGGTCCACTGTCCCGCCGAGCACGAGCGTGCCGTTGGTGATCCTTCCGTAGGCGGTGGTGACGCTCGGTGGCCCATTGATGCCGAAGGCCAGGAGCCCGTCGGGCTCGTTGGTGACCGTGGAGGTCCCGTCCATGTCGATGAGGCCGCCGGGTGCGACGCCGATGGTCCCGTCGTTGCGCACGGCGGTGGAGCTGCCGCCGATGCCCACGGAGCCGTCGACCGTGAGGGTGCCCGTGTTGGTGATCGGACCGTCGAGCGCCAGGCCCGGGTGACCCGACGTACCGGTGGCCGCGACGGTCACTGCACCGTCGTTCTGCATCCCGGACGAGACGGTCAGGCTGGGCAACGTCGATCCCTCGTCGATCGGGTCTGTGGTGAGGGCCGCGCCACCGGGCGGGGTGGGGCCAGCGATCGTCGCGGTGGGGCCGATCGTGAGGCTGCTGCCGGCAGACACGGTGAGCTCACCGACCGAGTACGAGGCATCGGAGAGCGTCACGTTGGCGTTCCCAGTGATGCACGCGTCGACGCCGGTGCCGTTCGGCACCCCCGTGGTCCAGTCGGCCGGCGAGTCCCAGTCGCCCGACGGGCCGCCACCGGTCCAGTTGTCGTTGCAGCTCAACGCCGCCGCGGGTGGGGTATTCCCGAGCACGAACGAGGACGCATCGAATGCGGTCGTCGTTCCGGCCACGACGACGATCCCGGCGACGACGGCACCGAGGCGCCGCGCCACGTGCCGGTGGGAGCGGCATCCCGTGCACAGCCCTCTGGCATCGCGACGACCCACGCTGCCCTCCCTGGGACCTTGCTCCGGCCAGGCCGTTCGCCCACCGTCAGCACGGCTTTCTCATCTCATTGTTGCCGTTGTGACCCGCCGGTGGTAGGCCCAAAGCAGCGTCAACCCGCGGATTTCCTGCGCGGCGCAGGGAAATTCTGCGCCGGCGGCATCTGGTCGTCACTCAGGGTCGAGGTCGGCCCAACCCATGGCCTTGTCCACCGCCCGGCGCCAGCCGGCGTGCAGGGCGTCCGTCAGCTCGACGGGCAGCTCGGGTTCGAAGACCGTCTCGGGCCGCCAGAGATCGGCCAGCTCGTCGAGCGATGTCCACACCCCCTCGGCCAGGCCGGCGACAGTGGCGGCGCCGAGCGCGGTCGACTCGAGCGAGGCGGGTCGCGCCACCGGCATGCGGCTCTGTTCGGCCTGGAGCGCGAGAAGGAGGTCCATCACGGCGGCGCCCCCGTCCGTCCGCAGCGCGGAGAGTGGGTGGGCCGACGCGGCAGCCATGGCATCGGTCATGTCGCGCACCTGGAACGCCATGGCTTCGATGCAGGCCCGGGCCAGATGGGCGCGGCCGACGCCGCGCGTGAGGCCGGTGACGATGCCGCGCGCCCGGGGATCCCACCATGGGCTGCCCAGGCCGGTGAGCGCGGGGACGAAGGTGAGGCCACCGCTGTCGGGCACCGTCTCGGCCAGCGGCTCGAGGTCGGCGGCCGAGGCGATGATGCCCAGACCGTCGCGCAGCCACTGGATGGCGGCACCCGAGACGAAGGCAGATCCCTCGAGCGCGTAGGCGACGCGGCCGTGGGCATCGTCGCCATGATCGCCCAGGTCCCAGGCACAGCTGACGGTGAGGCCGTCAGGTGCCGGCGGACGTTCGGGGCCGGCATGAGCCAGAGCGAAGCTGCCGGTGCCGTAGGTGACCTTCACCATGCCGGGCTCGAAGCAGGCCTGCCCGAAGAGCGCGGCCTGCTGGTCCCCGAGCACGCCCGAGACCGGGACGTCTTCGAAGACGGCCGACGCGGGACCGAGGTCACGCAGCACGGCCGTGCCGAAGCGGCCCGCCGACGGGCGTACCTCGGCGAGGGTGTGAGGGGGCACGCCGAAGAGGTCGCAGAGCCGGGGGGACCAGGACAGGGTCGCCGTATCGAGCAGCAGGGTGCGGCTGGCATTGGAAGGGTCGGTGGCGTAGGTGCCGCCGTGCGCCCCGCCGGTGAGGTTCCACAGCACCCAGCTGTCCACCGTGCAGAAGGAGAGATTCGGGTCGTCGGGCGCGAGGGCGAGGTCGCCCTGGCGCAGCAGCCACGCCACCTTGGTGGCGCTGAAGTAGGGATCGAGGACGAGCCCTGTCGTGGCGCGCACCAGTGGAAGGTGGCCGGCTCGGGTGAGCTCGGCGCACAGCCCCGCCGTGCGGCGGTCCTGCCAGACGATGGCCCGGTGCAGCGGCCGTCCCGTCGAGCGGTCGAAGGCGACGAGCGTCTCGCGCTGGTTGGTGATGCCGAGGGCGGCGACCGTGTCCCCCCGCTGGGCCAGGCGGCCGCCGAGCTCGGCCAGGGTGGCGCGGACGGTGCCCCAGATCTCGGTGGGGTCGTGCTCCACCCAGCCGGGGCGGGGGAAGTGCTGGGTCAGCTCCCGGTAGGCGAGGTCGTGCACCCGCTTCTGCTCGTCGACGGCGAGGGCGCGGACCCCGGTCGTGCCGGCATCGATGGCGACGACGACCCTGGCCATGACGAGCCGACGCTAACTCTTTCGCGGCTATCCGGCGCCCTGACGGGCGGTTTCGGAGGACTTCGCGCGCAAACAATCGCGAACGCCCCGTGACCTGCACGAATGATGCACGCATGTGGTTGACAAGGGCGTAACTACAGTGCTGTAATGACACAGCATCTCGTGTCTCGGGGAGGGGCCAACCACAACATCTTGTGGTCTGGCGACGCAACCCCCATCCGGGCGCTGGATCGGGAGACACGCCATGAGACACCGTTCCGCTGGACTGGAGCGGGCTGACGGCGGCGACCGGCAGGCAGGAGACAACCCGTAGCAACCGCAGGATACGCAGCGACACCCCCAGAACGACCGAACCAGAACAACCCACTCAGGAGGACCCCAGCGCCATGGCCATCGCCCCCCAGCGATCCGAGATCGGCATCCGCCGGCACTTCACCACCGAAGGAGTGCACCCCTACGACGAGGTCACCTGGGAGCGGCGCGACGCCCGGATCACGAACTACCGGGACGGCACCGTGGCCTTCGAACAGCTGGGCGTGGAGGTACCTTCGTCCTGGAGCGTGAACGCCACCAACATTCTGGCGCAGAAGTACTTCCGCGGGACCCTCGGCACCGACGAGCGCGAGTGGTCGCTTCGGCAGGTGGCCGACCGCGTGGCCGACACGCTGACGGCGTGGGGGATCAAGGACGGCTACTTCGTCGACGACGAGGAGGCCCTGGTCTTCAACCACGAGCTGAAGTACCTCATCATCCACCAGAAGGCTGCGTTCAACTCGCCGGTCTGGTTCAACATCGGCGTGCAGGGCGTGCCGCAGCAGGGGAGCGCCTGCTTCATTCTGTCGGTCGAGGACCGGATGGACTCGATCCTCAACTGGTACACGGAGGAGGGCATCATCTTCAAGGGCGGCTCCGGCGCGGGCGTCAACCTGTCCCGCATCCGCTCCTCGAAGGAGCTCCTGAAGGGCGGTGGCACGGCATCGGGCCCGGTGAGCTTCATGCGCGGCGCCGACGCCTCCGCCGGCACCATCAAGTCCGGTGGCAAGACGCGCCGGGCCGCCAAGATGGTCATCCTCGACGTCGACCACCCCGACGTGGAGGACTTCATCTGGTGCAAGGCGATAGAGGAGCGCAAGGCCCGCGTGCTGCGCGACGCCGGCTTCGACATGGACCTCGACGGGGCGGACAGCCACTCGACCCAGTACCAGAACGCCAACAACTCGGTGCGGGTGACCGACGAGTTCATGGAGGCCGTAGTCGACGGGCGCGACTGGAACCTGACGGCGCGCACCGACGGCTCCGTGGTGCGCACGGTGCCCGCCCGCGACCTCTTCCGTCAGATCGCCCACTCGGCCTGGGAGTGCGCCGACCCCGGCCTGCAGTACGACACCACCATCAACCGTTGGCACACCGCGCCGGTGACGGGCCGCATCAACGGCTCCAACCCCTGCAGCGAGTACGTCCACCTCGACGACTCGGCCTGCAACCTGGCCTCCATGAACCTGCTCACCTTCCTCGACGAGAACGACGAGTTCGACGTGGAGGGCTTCAAGGCCGGGGTGGCGGTGGTGTTCACCGGACAGGAGATCATTGTCGGCAACGCCGACTACCCGACGGACCGGATCGGCGAGACGACACGGGCCTTCCGCCAGCTCGGCATCGGCTATGCCAACCTGGGCGCCCTCCTGATGGCCCAGGGCCTGCCCTACGACTCCGATGCCGGACGGGCCTGGGCGGCCGCCATCACCGCGCTGCTGACCGGGCACGCCTATGCCACGTCGGCCAAGACGGCGGCCCGCATGGGACCCTTCGCCGGCTACCACGAGAACGCCGAGCCGATGCTGCACGTCCTGCGCATGCACCAGGCCGAGGCCGCCCGGATTGACGAGGACGTCGTGCCGCCCGAGCTGCTCTCCGCCGCCCAGGAGTCCTGGGACCGGGCCGTCGACCTGGCCGAGGCCTACGGCGTGCGCAACTCGCAGGCCTCGGTGCTCGCCCCGACGGGGACCATCGGCCTGCTGATGGACTGCGACACGACCGGCGTCGAGCCCGACCTGGGACTGGTCAAGACCAAGAAGCTGGTCGGTGGCGGCACGATGTCGATCGTCAACCAGACCGTGCCGCGGGCGCTGGCCAAGCTCGGCTACGGGGTGGAGCAATCCGAGGACATTGTGACCTACATCAACGAGAACATGTCGATCCTCGGCGCGCCCCACGTGGCGCCCGAGCACCTGCCCGTCTTCGCCTGCTCCATGGGTGACAACACCATCCATTACTCGGGCCACATCCGCATGATGGGGGCGGTGCAGCCCTTCATCAGCGGCGCCATCTCCAAGACGGTCAACATGCCCGAGGACGTGAGCGTCGAGGACGTGGAGCAGCTGCACATCGACGCCTGGCGTCTCGGCATTAAGGCCGTGGCCATCTACCGGGACAACTGCAAGGTGGCCCAGCCGCTGTCGACGACCAAGAAGGAGGCCGCCGCCGTGGGCGGCGACTCGGCGCCGGCCGGCTCGGACGCCGAGGCCCGGGACCGCGAGGTCACGGCCCGCATCGCCGAGCTCGAGGCGGCTCTGCTGCACGAGCAACAGCGGACCACCTCATCGGTGGTGGTCGGCGCTGTGCGCGAGCGCCTGCCCCGCAAGCGCAACTCGGAGACGTTCTCGTTCCGGGTGGCCGACTGCGAGGGCTACGTGACGGTCGGCCAGTACGAGGACGGCCGTCCGGGCGAGGTGTTCGTCAAGGTCTCCAAGCAGGGGTCGACCCTGGCCGGGATCATGGACGCCTTCTCCATCTCCATCAGCCTCGGGTTGCAGCATGGCGTGCCGCTGGCCACCTTCGTGCGCAAGTTCGCCAACATGAAGTTCGAGCCAGCGGGCATCACCGACGACCCGGAGCTGCGCATCGCCACCAGCCTCATCGACTACATCTTCCGCCGGATGGCCCTCGACTTCCTGTCGATCGAGGAGCGCGCCGACCTCGGCATCCTCTCCACCCAGGAGCGGACCCAGCCGACGCTGCCGGGCGTGGAGGAGATGGCGACCCCGACGGTCGGCCTGGTCGAGGACGGCTTGAGCGACG
>CAVUKH010000005.1:0-140709 GCA_963742035.1 uncultured Acidimicrobiaceae bacterium | reverse complement strand
TGCACGGGTGCATGGTCAGCTGGCCGGCGTGCGCCCCCTGAGGGACCGAGACCGCGGCGTCGCCGGGCGCGAACCCGATGTACGCAAGGCCGAACAACATCACCCCGATGACCACCAGGGCAACGATCCGACTGGGGCTGTAGATCCGTTTTGCCTTCATGACGTAACCTTCCCGCGGTCCTGTCCGGTGTCGAACAGCACTACGCCATCGCGCTGCTCGATGACGTAGGTGTTGATGGGCCGGGGTCCTGTCCACTGGCGAGAAGTGAGCAGCCAAAGGAACATGGGTCGCCCGGCCGACGACACATGGTCGGGTCGGATCTGTACGCGGCCGGTGCTCACGACTGACACCCGGTGTATTGGATCGTTGAGGCTCATCTTCATACCTCTCGTTCTGTGATGGAGTGATTGGTGGACTTGACGGCCAGTGCAGGCGCTGTGGCATTGCCCTGGTACCACGCGACGGTCGCCGCGATGGCGATGGGGAGTGCGGTGCCGCCGGCTCCGAAGGTGGTCTCGTACTTGGTGGTGTCGAGCACGAACGACTCGTCGAACTCGTAGGCCATCTCGACCAGTGCTCGCATCATGGGGTTGAACAGTCCGAGGGCCCGCACAGCTTGCTTGGGAACCGAGCGGAGGCCGACAGGATGTCCGACCTCGGCGGCCACGAGGTCGAGGACCTGTCGAGTCGTCACAGTCTCGGGCCCTGGGAGATGCCACACTTCGTCGACGGCACGCTCGTCGGTGCCCAGGATGGCCAGACCAGCCGCGATGTCGGGCACGTAGCTGTAGGTGTGGGCCAGATCGGCGTTGCCAATGAAGTCGGCCCGTCGCCCCGCCACAGCGTTCGCGAAGACGCGTTGGCCCAGCGTCGATTCGGTCACGTCGGCACCGAAGAAATCTGATGCCCGCCCGATAGAGATGTGGATACGCCCAGCGTCCCGGGCAGCCAGTAACTCCTCGGTCATGTCCGCTCGGGTACGCCCTTTGACGGTCGTCGCTGCCAGCGGGAGGTCCTCGGTCATCGACTTACCATGAGTCGGGCCGTAGCCGTACAGGTTCTCCAGGCTCACCAAGAGGGCGCCGTTTCGTTCCGCCGCGGTGAGCACGCCTCGCTGCAGCGGCGGAAAACGCTCGGCCCATTTGGTGTACGGGGTGTTCAGGCACTGGTAGATGACGGTTGCGCCCTTGGCGGCGTCGGTGGCCGCCTCGGGATCGGCGGCGTCGGCACCCCGCCAGTCGACACCGTCGGCTAAGTCCAGCGGCCGACGGCGTGACACCACCCGCACCGCCAAGCCCAGCCCGGCCAGACGAGCGGTCAGGGCACGCCCAACCTGTCCAACCCCGAACACGACGTGCTGTCCGTTCTCATTCAGTGACACGGCTGTCCCAGCTTTCGTAGTAGGGCTTCACGCCGAGCACCTTCGCCAGCATCGCCAAAGTGGGCAGCATCAAATTCTGGATCCAGATGGGCGGCGAGGTCACCCGACTCTCGTGGCGGAAGTGCCAGAAGGTGGCCCCCAGCTGAAGCGGGTTCTTCGGCGCCCCCCGCGGCGTCGTCCTGCCGTCGGCCACCAGGCCGGCGATGGCCTCATGGAATTCTTTGGTGCGCAGGGCGGGTCGGAGCTCGACCACGCCGGTGATCTCGGCGGAGTCGAGGTTGCCTTCCGAGTGCCGGACGCCGGGGGGCACGACGATGGTCTCCCCCGCTTTGGCTGTACGCCGCTCTCCGTCGACGGTGAAGGTGGCCTCGCCCGAGACGATGGCGAATCTCTCTTCCTGGTTCGGGTGGATGTGCTCGGAGATCACCCCGCCGGGCATGCTGCGCCAGGTGAAGCGGACCAGTTGGCCTTCGCTGTCCTCAGCGACAGTGGTGTACTCGATCCACTCGCCGGTGGCCGCGTTGAAGAAGGGTCGGAAGACGGTCATGACTGAACCGCCGGGAGATCCGCAGCAGGGACCGCGACCGGCACGGACGGCCGGCTCGGGGCCAGCGGAGCGGGAATCGGGAGCAGTACCGGACGCCGGGAAAAGGGGTTCCACCAGGCCGCCGATCCGAGCAGCTTCATCACGGCGGGAACCAGCACCGCCCGAACGAGGGTGGCGTCGAGGATGACGGCGAATGCCACGCCTAACCCAATCTCTTTGACGAACACGAGCCGGGACAGCACTAGAGCGCCCATGGCCACAGCGAGGCAGCAGGCCGCTGCGGTCACGATCCCCCCGGTGTGGGCAAGGCCCAGCGCCACGGCCTCGTCAGGTGAGGCACCGGCATCGTGTTCCTCTTTGATTCTGCCAAGGAGGAAGACGCCATAGTCGGTGGAGAGTCCGAAGACGACGGCCAGGATGATGATGAGTGAGGTCGACTGGAGTGCACCGGGGGTGTGGAAGCCCAGGAGATGACTCAGATGGCCCCACTGGAATCCCCATACCAGGACCCCGTAGGTAGCCAGGATGGTGAAGAAGTTCATCACCACGGCCATCAGCGGGAGCGTCACCGAGCGGGTCATGGCGAACAGCATGACCAGGGCGATCAGGATGATCAGCCCGAGGACGATCGGCAGGTGAGACTTCAGGCTGTGCTGGAGACTGAGGAAGGAGGCGGTCTGTCCGATGACCGTCACCTGCCCGGGACCCGGCAGCATTTGGATCGCCTCGACGGCCCGCTGGGCAGTCGGCGACAAGGGCGCAGCCGTGAGGACAACGCTCGACTCCCAAAGCGACCCACCCAGGTGCTGGAAGACTGGGACTGCCTTGACGCCCGGCACGTGAGCCACCGAGGCGGAGTAGGTGGCGAGTGCCGCCGGCGTGACCTGGCGCGATTCCACCACGACTCCGGCGGGCGCCTCGGAGAAGGACGGGAACTGGTTCTGGACCAGTGTGTAGGCCGATCCGGCTGAGCTGCTGGCTGGCAGAGCGCTGGCATCGCCACCGGTGAAGGCGACGTGGAGGAACGGAGAGGCCAGGACCACGATCACCAACACGGCAGCTGCGCCCCAGATGATGGGCCGGCGCATGACCCGGGTGGCCATCAGGTACCAACGACGTCCCGTGGCCACCTCGGCTGCAGACTCGATCACGGAAGGCGAAGTTCGCAAGGCGATCCGCTCCCCGAAAACGGTCAGGATCGCCGGCAGGACGAGCAGGGCGAACGCACCAGCAGCCAGGACGACGATCGCGCCGGCGATCCCCATCGAGTAGACGAAGCGCTCGGGGAACACGGCCAGTGTGGCCAGCGCCGCAGCGATAGTGACCGAGCTGAACAGGACGGTGTGACCCGCAGTCCGACGGACCGTGGCCAATGCGGTTTCGGTCGAAACACCTTGTCCGACCTCTTCACGGAAGCGGGAGATGATGAGAAGGCTGAAGTCGACCGACAGGCCAATCCCGAGTGCGATCACCAGGTTGAGAGCGAAGATCGAGAGCGGGACCACCACCAGCGCCAGACCCATGATGCCGAGGGTGATGGCAATGGCGAACACGGCTCCGACCAGTGGCACCGCAGCGGCCCGAAGACCGCGGAACACGAAGAACAACAGCAGCAGGAGGAACGGCAGGGCGTAGAGCTCGGCCCGTCCGAGGTCCTGTGATGAGACGGATGCGATCTGGACGCCGGCCACAGTGGGGCCGCCGAGCCAGGTATTGCCCTTCAGTGACGGCTGCGCCGCGATCGACTTCTGCAGGGCGGCCACGGCCTTCTGCTCGTTCACGGCCCCAACGGTGGCCACCACTGTGGTGAGTGTCCCGTTGCTCGAGATCATGCTCGGATTGGCGGTGTTGGCGTAGTCAAGGACGCTCTTGACCTCTGGGCGGGCCCGGAGGATCGACACCACCGACGCGACTCGGGCTGGGGCGGCGGAGGAGGCGCTGATCGGCGCGGCAGTGCGGACGACGACGATGTACCCCTCTTCGGGATTCGAACCTGTAACCCGCTGGATCTGGTGCTGTGCCAGGACCACAGCCGAGCTGGGAGCGTCATAGTCGCTCAGCGATGAGGTGAGGTGCGAAGAGGCGATGCCTCCACCCACCAAGCCGAGAAGGGCGATGGCCCCGGCGGCCCACAGGACCAATCGGGCTCGGCGCCGCGTGTCGGCCGTAGGACCGACTACCAGCGAGGGATTCTGACTCATGACGTTCCTTTCCCAAAGCAATAGGAGGGCACCACTAGAAGGATCGAAGAAGGCGACGCGTGTCTTTGCGTCCTCACGACCGGTGACCACCGGCGTGCAAGAGTCCATCGCCGATGGCGATGTCGGAGCCTTCCTCCGGGATTAACACCCAGGCGGCGAGGTAGAGCGGAAGGCCCGCCCCGCCGATGATCGCCAGCACGACAAGGGCGATTCGAACGTGCGCGACGTCGAGGTTGAAGAACGTGGCGAGGCCACCGGCGATACCACCCAGTTTCCGGTCATCGACGGAACGGCGGAGGCGCTTGCGACGATCCTGATCCGTCTGGTTGGCCTCGATGCTCATGACTCGGTCCCTTCATTCGGACGGATGGGGGCGCCAACCTCATGGAGATCCAGCGTTTCCTCGAGCACTTTGAGCAGTTCGAGTACGCCGGAGAACGGCCGCCAGGCGTCAGTGGCATGGCTACGCAGCTGTCCTTCGAACCGCCCGTCGGACGTTCGATTCATTTCGAGGACAAGGCTCATTGACGGCGTCGGTGTTGGTGAGGCGTCCATGGCCCTTAGTCAACGCCTGCGAGGGGTCGTTGTCCCCAGGGATCGACCCTAGGTTCGACCCTAGGTTTTGTGAACTACCTGGTCGTGGCCCTGCCAAACCGAGGTCCACACAGTTGCCGGGCGGACCGAAGAGTCAGTTCACAAGGGCGGCGAGCGCTCGTCGGGAGGTGATGTCCAGCTTCATAAAGCAGTTGCGGAGGTGGTACTCCACCGTCTTCACCGACACGAACAGGTCGCTCGCCACTTCTTTGTTGGTCAGCCCGGTGGCCACTAATCGAGCCACGGCCAGCTCGGCGCGGCTCAGACCTAGAAGTTTGGCGGGGCTCTGTGGAGCAGCTGTCACGTGCAAGGCCGCCAGCTCGCCAGCGCATGCCTGCACGAAAGGGTCGGCGCCCAAGCGGGAGAACGCCTTGTGTGCATCCTCGAGACAGGAGACGGCCGCCGGTCCATGCCCGAACCCGCGCAGGCGGCGGCCGTCGTCAAAATTCAACAGGGCGACCTCGAACGGCATCGGCGCCATCGTCGTGATCGAGCGGGCCTGCGAGAAGGCCTGCTCCGCACCCGTCTCATCACCCTTGGCCGCGGCCAGGTTGCCGCGGCAGCGGGCCCGGGCGAGCTCCGCCGAGCCCGGTCCGCCATGGGGGACCGCGGAATCGAACTCGTCGAGGGCGCGCTCGGCGTCGCCAAGGCGCCCCAGGCCGACTAGGGCGTCAACTTCGAACGCCCTCCAATTGAGCACGCCCGGCAGGCCCCCGACGCTGGGCGGGCCGGTCGCCCGCACCGGCTCGGCGGCGTCGATCACGCCCGCCCAGTCGCCACGGGCGAAGGCCAACGACGTGCCCGCCATGGCGGCAGCAGCGGTGGTCAGCGCTCGGGGGAAGCGCTCAGCCGCCGCCCGCGCCGCTCTTGAGTGCGCATCGGCGTCGGTCCACTGCCCGCGGAAGGCGAGAACCTGGGTGGCACGGGCGTGCGCCCGAGCGAGATCAACAGGGCGGTCGGTGTCCATGGCCAGCGAGGTCGCCAGCTGTGCATACGTCTCCGCGGCGTCCCAGTCGCCGCGGCGGAAGTGCGCGTCGCTCAGATCCGACAAGCACATGCCCGGGTAGCTGGCAGGCATGCCGTTGCGAAGCCGGGCGGCAGCAACGCCGAGGTCGGCGATGGCGCCGGCCAGATCGTCGACGTAGAGCTTCAGCATGCCCTGCATGATCAAAGCGTCGGTCGCTGCCGCCTGCACCTCGTTCCCCGACGCTGGAGGCAAGTCCAGCGTCGCCAGCACGTCGGGGCTGCGGCCAGCGGCCGACATGGCATAGGCCTGGGCGACGCGAGCCCGGATGTGCAGAGCCGACCCTGGGAGGGTGCCGTCGATGGCTCGATCAGCCCACATGAGCGCCTGGTCCGAGCGACCGGAGAGAACCATCCAGTTGGCTAGCGATGTCGCCGCCCGCGCCCCGATCTCCGACTCCGTTGCCGGATCATGGCTCTGCCATGCCGCTAACAGGCGGTCCTCGGCGTCGAGCGATCCGGTGTAGACGCCCAGCAGCCCGGATCAGCGCGTCACGGCGGGCGCTGCTGCCACGGCAGGCCGCCAGCGTCCGCGTCGCGCCAGCGTTGTCCGCCGCAATGAGCTGGACGCCAGCGGCGTCGAGCAGCCGTCGCTCTCGCTGCCCGGCATCGGGCGACAGGTAGGCCGAACGCTCGAACGCCCATACCGCCGTGCCTAGTTCACCGTCTGCAAGACTTTTCAGAGCTGATGCTTCGAGTTCGCCCGCGAGCGACTCGTCTGCACCGGCGGACGCGGCAATCCGGTGTGCAAGGCGGGCGTGCCCCGCAACGAACTCGGCTGCACGGGCATGCAGCATATGGCGATGAGTGGGGCTCAAGTCGGCGTAGATGGCGGCCCGATAGAGCGGATGAGTGAACGACAGCTCTGATGCGACCACGCCTTCGCTCATCAGCCCGGCCTTGACAGCAGCATCGACAGCATCGAGTACGTCTGGTAGCTCGGCGACCGTTGTAATCATCGATACCGGCGAGTGCTGCCCCAGCACCGAAGCGGCCGCGAGAAACGACTGGGTTGCGGCAGACAGCGCCGTTACTCGGGCGAGGATGACCGCATTCAACTCTCGAGGCGCAGGCAGTCCCCCATCCTCTTTGTTCAAAGCTGCGATGCCGATCTCGTCGAGCAACGCCCGGCAATAGAGTGCGTTCCCTTCGGTGTGGTCAGCCAAACGAGACGCGCCCCTGTACGTGAGCGAGCCGAGGCCGAGACCGCTGGCGAGCTCGGTGAGATCGCTCGCACTGAGACCACCGAGGTGGATCCGTGTGACCCGTGAATCTCCGCCGAGGAACCGAGCCCAGCCAGGATCGGTCACGCCTCCGGCTCGAGCCGAGACGACTGTGATCACCTTGTCGGCACGAAGCCGACGTAGTGCGAACAGGATCGCACGCGACGACGGTCGGTCCACCCAATGCAAATCGTCAATTGCGAGCACGACAACCCGACCGTCGGACTGCAGTTGATCGAGCAGATCCAACAGCGCTGCCCCAACAGCCATCGGGTCTGTCGCTGGCCCCCTCGACGTCCCAGGCTCCAGCTGGTCGACAACCCCATACGAGAGGAGCATCTCGTCCTCATCGCCGCCAGCCCGGAGAAGGACAACGTCCGAGAGGGATCCCAAGAACCGAGCGAGAAGCGTCGACTTTCCAGAGCCGGCCTCGCCCTCTAGGTGGACGATCTGGGGATGACCCATCGCGGCCGCCGCGAATCGCTCCGCGAGGATTCCCAATTCGTCGTTGCGCCCGACGAAGCCGGTTGCGGTAGGCACCGGCTAGTCCGCCTGTGCCACTGGCCCGAACATGGCGTCCAGCGCGGGCTCTTCGAAAGCTCGGAGAGCGGTTTCGTGAGGAATGCGACAGAGCGGGCAGGGTAGGAACCGTGGTGCGCTTGAACGTCCGTCACAGGCACTCCGGACCATGTTGAAGATGGCAGCTGAACTTGGGTTACCACCCAGATAAGTCCGGTCGCCGTCGGTCGCGCGGACAAGTTGGCCCGTCTGGTGCCCGATGCGCGGCATGCGCCTGGGACGAGCGGGGCGGGAGCGCATGTCAGTAGGCTACGCCTGGGAGGTAGCTGAAGAGAGCAGTCCTGCGGCACGCGGCCGGAATCCATTTAACTCCAACTCCGGCGAGTTCGCCGACAAGGGAACGATCATGACCTCCGGCCGAGGCGTTGGGGAGGGCCCCGATCGCTGGGCCATGCTCGCCGTAATCAGCCTGGGGATCTTTGCCCTCACACTGAACTGGTTCGACGTCGCCACCGCGTTCCCGCTCATCGGCGCGGAGTTCAAGGTCGGTCTCGGGCCACTCAGCCTTCTCATCTCGCTCTATATCGTCGGCTATGGGCTCTCCCACATCCCGGGCGGCATGCTCTCCACCAGCATCGGCATGAAAAAGACCTTGGTGCTCGGTCTCGTGGTGCAAGGACTCGCAGGCATCATGTCCGGACTGTCGTACAGCTACAACGAATTGGCGTTCTTTCGAGTCGTGAGCGGTATTGGGGGTTCGGTGTTCGTCGCCATGACGGCCGCGGCCATGGTGGTCTGGTTCGCCGACAAGGAAGTGACGTTCGCCCTCGGCGTAACCGGAGGCGCTGCTTTCAGTGCGGGAGCGGCCTTCGCCCTCTACGTCTGGTTGTACTTGCAACGGGCGATCGGTTGGCATGCGTCGCTGGCCCTTGCCGGCGTCTTCGAGCTCCTCGTTGCGGTCGTCACGATCGTGGCGTTCCGGATCCCCGATGGAGATCGGTCGCTCGGTGGTGTGAGGTTCGACCGCGCTGCATTGCACGCCTCGATCATGAGCAGAGATCTTTGGATCTATGGCGTCGCCTTACTCGGCGGGTATGGCGCCTACTTCACCACATCGCAACTATTCAGTGAGTACGTGACACTCGATCGCCATTTCGAGCCATCCGCGGGTGGTCTGTTGTCCGCACTGATCCTCTTGGCGGGGATTCCTGGAAGTGTGCTGGGTGGGTATTGTGCCGACCGCAGCACCCGATTGCGGATGTTCGTGGTCGGACCGCTCTTCGTCGTTGCGGCATTACTCGCACTCATCCCCGTAGTCCCGAATTACGCTCTCTGGCCACTCGGCATCGGAATCGGCTTTTTCCTCATCTTCGGCTTCGCCGCCTGGTTGTCCGTGCCGCCTAGGGTCAGCCGTATCAAACACGAGTACATCGGTACAGCAACGGGTCTGATGCTCACTCTCGCCGCCATCGGCGGCTTCTTTATTCCCATCATCTTCGGGCACCTGGTCCCGCACACGAGCTTCAATGTCGGCTGGATATTTCTTGCCGCCTTGTCAATTGCATTTGCACTCGTGGGGTTGGCTGGTCGTGATCCGGTTACGGCGTCTGTGGGTAACCAGATCGACGTGCCAGTCCCGAGTAGCTGATGGTGGCTTTCGGCAGATTATTCGCACTCACGTTCAGCAGTCCGGTGAGGAAATCGCGACCACCGTTGAAGCGGCCAAGCCATCGGTGCCGCCATCGGCGGCGCCATCCTTACCGCAGGGCTTCTCCGCCGATGCGTTTTGCGCGGTCGGTGCCTCCGACGTCGTCGTGACCCTGGCCCTCCAGATCGCCAGCGCCATACCCACATCAGGAACCAGATCCACCAGACCCCAGAGGTCTCAAGTGCTCGTTCACGCGTCCCCGCGCACCGAAAGCGACCCAGCGGCGTCAGCGATTCCTCGCGACATAAGCCCCGAGATTGCACACGTCAAGCCATCCGAAGCGAGCCACCGTCCATGCCGTCGACCAGCACATACGCGGACCTACGGGGTGCATCTGCCCTATTTCTAGGTGACCCCGGTCACCAGGGACTCCCCGCTGAAATCCGAAGAGCCCGACTGGTTCGACAAGATCGCCAACTTCCACCTGGCCCGGGTGTCCAACGGACCGACCGAGGCCCTCAACAACCTGATCAAGCGCATCAAGCGAATCGGCTTTGGATTCCGCAACTTCGAGAACTACCGCATCCGCGCCCTGCTCTACGCCGGCAGGCCGAACTGGCGGGTACTCGGTTCGATCGTCGTCCGGTGAGAGTCGTCAGCTCCCCGCCAGAATCCGAAGAACCGGCTTCGTTCGACTCGTAACCGGAAAGTCGAAAGTTCACACATCGTGGCGGGGGGAGGATTTGAACCTCCGACCTTCGGGTTATGAGCCCGACGAGCTACCAGACTGCTCCACCCCGCGGCGAAGGGTTCATCTTACATGGACGGAGGGGTAGCGACCACGAGCCCTCCGTGGAAATCCCTTTCGCCACCGGTTCATGCCGGCACCGGGTGTCTCGGAGCTACAGCGTCTGGGCCGTTGGCGGAGGGGGCGGCGGGGAGGACGGGTCGGCCGCCTTCGGGGGCGGGGGCGGCGCGGGTGCCGCCGACCCGGCGCCGGCCGGCGCAGCCGTCGGGGCGGCCGCGGCTGACTCGGGGGCCAACGTGATCTGTCCATGCTCGGACTCGTGCGCCTGCAGAGACGTGACCAGCTGGGAGATCTCGTCGTCGGTGGTCGGGGTGGACCGCCCCGTCTTGGTCGCGTAGACCGCTGCGCCGAGGTCCCGCAACATGCCGTCGGCCGCCTTCTTCGCCTGCGCCTCGTTCATTTTGGCCTGGCCCTTGGCCGCCGCGTCCTTGGCCATCTCCGTGGCCGCCGTCGCCTGCGCCTTCACCTTGTCGAGCAGTCCCATCGGAAGACTCCCTTTCCTCGCGCCTCGTCGAACCCATCATGGGACCCGGCGGCGCTGTCCGCAACCGGACGCGCACCCGGGTGGGCCGTCCACTCGCCGCAATCCCGGGGGCGAACCGCACCCGGCACCAAAGGCCGGGCCCGTAATCCTTCTCAGGTCTTCGGCGCCGCCGAGACCAGCGTCGTCGAGGTGGTGGTCGACGCGTTCTTGGGCTCGGTGCTCGTCGGCGCCGACGTGGTGGTCGTCGTGGAGGACGTCTGTGACAGGTGCGTGGTGGTCGTGGTCGCCCCGGTCTTCTTCGAGGTCTTCCCACCCTTGACCGGCGGCACCGTGGTCGTGGCCGTCGCACCCGGCGTCGTCGTCCCGATCACGTCTTGCGCCTGCGCGATCGCCTGCTGCATCTGATCGATGTCCGTCTGGTACTGCGCCAGGTCGCCGGCCTTGAGGGCGGCCAGCGCGTTGGTGTAGTCGGTCTGCGCCTGGGCCAGGATTCCCGCCACTGCCGCGGGCACCGTCCCGCTGGAGGACACGCCCGACTCCGACGGCAACGACACGGTCGTGCCCAAGAGGTCGGACAGGACGCTCGCAAAGGACGAGTCGACCTTCACGTTCTTCCCGAGCACACCCACCACGTACTGCAGCTGCGGCTGCGGGTTCGTCGTCGGCGACGAGTAGAGCGGCCGCAGATAGACCATGGAGTCGGCGATCGGGACCATCAGCGTCTCCCCCAGCAGGACCTCGGAGCCGTGCTGGTCGAGCAGCGTGATGTCCGACGACACGGTCTTGTTGGCCGAGATCTCCGCGTCTGCGTTGGCCGGGCCCGCCGTCCCTTGCGGCACCTCGTACAGGTTGAGTTGGCCGTACTGCCTCCCATCGGCCAGTCCGACCATCCACGCCGTCAGGTTGAAGTTCTGGTTGGAGCCGGAGAGGTTGGTCTGCGCCGCCGGGACGAAACCGTCCGAGACGGTGAAGACCTGTTTGTCCGGATCCGTGCCCGGCAGCGAGTACACCTGGTACTGCGGTGCCATCCGGGCCGGGGTCGTGGAGACCAACTGGCCCTGGTTGTTGTAGGTGTTCTCCGCCAACAGGGCCTGCGACTGCGGTCCGGCGCCGGCCGTCGGCGACAGCTGCCAGGCATTGCTGGCCGCATAGAAGGCGCCCGAGTTGGTCAGGTGGTAGCGACCGTAAATGGCGGACTGAATGGAGAAGATGTCCGGCGGGTAGCGCAAGTGGGCCTGCAGCGAGGCCGGCATCTTCGAGATCGGCACGAACATGTTCGGGAACGCCGCCGAATACGCCTGCAGAATCGGATCCTGCGGGTCGGCGTCGTAGAACGTCATCTTTCCCGTGTAGGCGTCGATGACGACCTTCACCGAGTTCCGCACGTAGTTGTAGCTGCCGGGCAGGCTGCTCCCGACGGCCACCTGCTGGGTGTCCGCGTTCTGCGAGTAGGCGTAGTCGGACGTCGTCGTGTAGCCATCGACGATCCAGTCGATGTGCCCGTGATCCGGGCCCGCCTGGCTGTTGATCACCGCGTACGGGTTGTGGTCGAAGGTGAGGAACGGCGCCGCCGTCTGGGCCATGGTCACCGGGTCACGGATGAACATGATGCGCGACTTGTCCGTGATCTGGCTCGAAATGAGGAGGTTGAAGTCGCCCAGCCGCAGGGCGAAGGCGGCCCGGGTGAAGATGGACGAGAGCTGCACACCGCCGGTGCCCTTGTAGTGGCTCTCAATGTTCGTGCCGTTCTTCTCCTGGTAGTCGACCTCCAGCTGCTTGGAGTTGGCCACCACGTACCCCGTCTCGCCGGCGCCGAAGTAGACGTTGGGCTGCGTGATCTCGGGCATGCCGCTCGACGAGGTGGGTGGCACGTCCTGGACGGCGAACTGGGGGCTGGTGGAGTTGGTCTGGTTGGCCAGTGCCACGGCGGCCCCGTTGCCGTGGGTGTACTGCAGGTGCGTGTTGACCCATGACGGCGAGGGCACGCCGGCGGCCGAAATGTCACGCACGCCGATCAACACCGGCGTCCGCTGCCCGTTCAGGGTGTAGCGGTCCACAGCCAGCGATGGGAACGAGTAGTAGGACTTGATGCCCTGCAGCCGCTGGAACGTCTGCAGCGAAATCGTCGGGTCGGGATCCCACTGCCTGATGTTGTCGATGGTGGGGGCGGCCACCACCGTCTGGGCCGCCGTGACGCTCGTGGCGGCCGGGAACTGGTGCACCTGGACGTTGTTCAGCCCGTAGGCGTCGCGCGTGGCCGTGATGTTGCGGTTGATGTACGGCGCCTCGAGCGAGCTCTGTGCCGGTGTGACCTTGAGCGCCTGCAGCAGCGCCGGGTAGATGATGCCGACCACCAGTGCCACGAAGGCCCAGATCCCGATGGCCAGCACCGGGAGCGTCCAACCCTGGCGCCGGATGTTGAAGAGCAGGATCACGGCGGCGAAGATCGACACGTACACGAGCAGCGTCTCCGCCGGCAGCCGGGCGTGCACGTCGGTGTAGCCGGCCCCGTTGACGTAGCCGTCCTGGGAGTTCACCAGCGACCAACGCTGCAGGATGTAGCCGACCGCCTTGTCCAGGGCGATCAGGGCCAGCAGCACCGAGATGTGTGCCTTCACGGGCGGCCGGACGCGGGGCAGCCCACGCTGCGGCTGGATCCCCCCGTTGAAGTAGTGGAAGACCACCGAGACGGCCAGCGTCACGATCAGGATGGCCAGTGTCCAGTCCACGACGAAGATGAGGAACGGAAGCTTGAAGACGTAGAAGCCGATGTCCTTGTGGAACTGGGGGTCGGTCACGTGGAACAGGCCGCCGTGGCGGAAGAGGATCCAGTTGTTCCACTGCCCGACCGTGCCCGACGCCCCGATGAGCGCCAGCACGAAGGCGAGGCCCACGTAGATGCGCCCGGCGTAGGGCCGAACGAATTGCTGGTAGCGGCGCACCAGCTCGTCCTCCTGGGCCAGCACGATGTCGTGTCCCGCGATGCGGTCGCACACCACCAGGTTCACCCAGAGGACGGCGAAGAAGATCGCTCCGAAGACCCCGAAGAGGCCGAGCTTGATCGCCAGCAGCGTCGAGAAGACGTTGTGCAGGTCCACCGACGAGAACCACAGGCTGTCGGTGTAGAGCCCGGCCAGCGAGCGCAGCGACACCAGCAGAATGATCAGGACCACGACGAAGCCGATCACCCACCAGCGCGCCCGGTGCCGGCGGCGCGGCGAGGGATCAGCAGTCAGGTCGCTGGGGATGCGCACGAGGGGAGCCTAACGTCCGCCACACCTCCCCCAATGGCCAGGCCGGGGCGGTTGCGGCGGCCAGAAGTCCTGGTCAGTCCGTCGCCGGGGCGATCAGGCAGCGGCAGCCCGAATGAGCCGGCGGATGCGCGTGGCCGGTAGGGAAGCTCTCGGAGCCACTCACCGCGCCCGCCAGCGCGTTGTCCTCGCAGTCCGAGCAGCCTGACGCCGTCGTGACCACCCAGCGCACCTTGCCGTCCGCGCTGGCTGCGGCCACCCCGGCCGAGAAGGCCTGCGTGGTCTGGTCGCCGACCAGCCGCTCCACACGCTCGCCCCGCCACTCCCTGAACGCGGCACTGATGCGGTCAGCCGGATCTCCCGACCCCTCGCCGACCTGCCGACGCAGCGTGGTGACAACCGAGCGGGCCAACCCCGCGGACGCCTGCTCCACGGCATCGCCGCGGGGGATGGTCGCCGCGCCGGCTCCCACGAAGATGGTGCCGGCGACGAACGCCTCGTCCAAGTGGCTGCGTGCGGCTGCAGGCGAACACCCCGATGTGCTCGTCCTCGGAGCCCATGAGATCGTCGAGCTCCGACGCGGGCGCGCTACGAAGCTGGTCGAGCAGCCGGTTCTGGTCGTCACCGAGGGTGCGCTTGATCGTCCGTATCAGCCGCGAGGAGATCGGCGCCACCAGCTCGTCGCGCCGGGCGATGACCGGATCGTCCGGCCCGGGCGGGACCTCGTCCTGGGCCGGCTCCGGCTCCGCTGCTGCGTCATCCGCCGTCTCGGCGCCGACGTCCGTCGCGGCCTTGGCCGGGTCCGGCAGTTTGGCTCCGTCCGCCGCGGCCTTCTCGGGGGCGGGCCTTCTCGGGGGCGGCCTCCGGCGGTGGCTCCGCGGCTGCGGCTTCTTGCGCCGCGGCCGCGGCTTCCTGCGCCGCGGCCGTCCCGGCCCGGATGCGCGCGAACAGCTCGTCGACCGAGGGGGCCGCGGCCACGTCCCCCGTCTCAGCGCCGGACGCACCGCCGACGACCTGCGTCGGCCCCGTGGGCGGGGCCTCTCCGCTTCCCTCGTTCGTCTCGTCCTGATCGTGCGGGAGATCCGCCGTGCCGAGGCGGAACTGGTCGGCCACGCCCTGCGCCGCGGCGCGGGCCTCTTCGTCGGTCCGGTCCAGATGGGTCAGAATCCCGTCCACCCGGTCACGCACCCCGTGCACCGATGCGGCCATCTCGTCCCGGGCGGCTCGCAACTGCTCAATCTGGATCCCAAGGCCCCGCCGCCGTGCCGCCAGATCGGCCAGCACGCGCCGTCGCGCCTCCTGCACTTGGTCGAGGAGGGCGCGGCCCTCGTCCTTGGCGCGCGTGATGATCGCCTCACCCGTGGCGATCGCCTCGGCGATGATCCGCTCACTCTCCACCCGAGCCTCCTGTTCGGCGTTGGCCACCAGCAGCTCCACTTCGACGACCCGCTCGGCCGCCGACGTCTCGGTGCGCTCCTGCAACTCGTCGACTTGACTCTGCGTCTCCCGCAACAGCAGGGCCGCGCCCTCCTGGGCCTGCACCACAATGCGGGCCGCCTCCTCATGGGCGTGCCGCAGGATCTGGGCGCTGTGCTGGCCGAGCGAGGCCGTCAAGGTGGCCTCGTCCACGACCGGGTGGGCGGCCCGCTCCTCGGCCTCGGCCAGCGACGCCCGCAGCTCCTCCTCACGCGCCTCCAGCGCCTCGAGGCTGCGGGCGACGGACTGCAGGTAGGAGCGCACCTCGTCGCTGTCGAAGCCCCGGCGTACCACGGCGAAGGTGTGCTGCGCGATGTCCCCGGTCGCAATCCGGGACGATGAGATGGGGGGGCGTCCTTCTGCCATGGCCAGAGCCTACGGCGCCCGGGCCGGCACCGGCTGGGTGGGCACCTTGCCCCCGAGCCGGGTGAGGATCCGCAACACCTGGTTCAGGTTGTTCACGGCGTACACGTGGAGTTGCGGCGTGGCCTTGGACTCCGCCGTCTTGAGCTCGACGGAGGGCACGAAGAAGACGGTGGCCCCTGCCCGTTCCACGGCGATCGTCTTCTCGGCCACGCCCCCCACGTCGCCGACGTCGCCGTTCTGGTCGATCGTCCCGGTAGCCGCCACAATCCGATTGCCCGTGAGGCGCCCGCTGCTGAGCTTGTCCATGATGCCGAGCGTCATGGCCAGCCCGGCGGACGGGCCGCCGATGTCCTGTGTGTGCACCGTGACCTTCACGGGAAACTGCCAGTCCTGCTGGGTCTGCGGCGCAATACCGAGGTAGGCCGTCGGCCTGGTGGGCGGCCCGCAGCCTCTGTCCACCAGTCCCTTGGGCGGTGTGCCCAGCGTGACCGACTTGGTCGTGACGGGTCCGCTCACGAACTGGCCCACGTCGTTGATGGACGACTGCTCCACCCCGAGCGCCACGCTGTGGCCCGGCAACAACCCGTGCAGCGCGTGGATCAGGGAGCAGTCGGTGGTGACGGGGGCGCCGTTCACCGCGGTGATCACCTGCGCCACCTGCAACGTCGAGGAAGCCGGCGAGTTCGGTGCGATCCCGTACACCAGCGCGCCGGCATTGGTGGACGTGACTTTGTATCCCAGTCGGGACAGCGCCGCCGCGGTGGCGTAGGACTGGGCCTGTGCCATTTGGAGATACCCCTGAGAGAGGTACTGGCCCTCGTTGGGGGTGGGACCGAGCAGCTCCGGCGCCGAAATGACTTCGCTGTCGGAGTCGAAGAAGCGGTACTGCAGGTAGTTGAGCGCATTCAGCTGGCTGACGTAGACGTCGGTCAGCAGGATCTTGCCCGTGAGCGGATGGTTGTCCGCCGCCGGCACCTCAATGAACTGCGCCACCGGCGTGGCGTCACCCGGTGTGATGACGTAGTAGTTGACCGACGTGTGCGCCGCGATGAGTGCTGCCGCCAGGACGACGACCACGGCAATGGTGAACACGGCGGGCCAGATCCGGCGGCGGCCGGGGGCGGCCGGTGGTGGCGCCGTGGCGCCGTCCACGGCCCGGCCGGGGCTCACAAGGGGGTTCGCCGCGGCTCCCCCGTCGGCGGTCGCGTCAGGTTCGGACATACTCGGAAGGTGAGCGACGATGTTGCCACGGATCAGGGCCGGGACGGCCGCGCCGCCCTGCGGCGCCGGCGCGTCACCATGGCCGGGCACAGGGGCGACGCAGCGCTGGCCCGGCATGGTCTCGCCGACGACGACCCGGGCGTCCAGGCGGCGGCGCTCGGCGCGCTGGCCCGCCTCGGCCAGCTGACGGCGGCCGACGTGGAGGGGGCATTGGCCGGCGGCCCGCCGGCCGTGCGGCGTCGCGCCGTGGAGGTCGCGCTCAGGGCTCGGGGTCGTGGCACGCGCTCGTCACTGCCGCGGGCCGTCACCGACGCACTGGGTGATCCCGACGCGCTCGTCGCCGTCAATGCCGCCTGGTTCCTGGCCGAGCGGCGGGCGCGGGCGGCCGTGCCCGTACTGGCGGCAACCGCGACGGACCACGACGACGCCCGCTGCCGCGAGGCCGCGGTGGCCGCCCTCGGCGCCATCGGCGATCCGTCCGGACTGCCGGCCGTGCTCAGCGCGCTGCACGACAGTCCGACGGTGCGCCGGCGCGCCACGGTGGCACTGGCCGGCTTCGACGACCCGCGGGTGGCGCCGGCGCTGCGGGCAGCGGCCGAGGACCGCGACTGGCAGGTGCGCCAGGCGGCCGACGAGTTGCTGGACGAACCGCCGGGGACGACGGGTGCTCCCTCCTCGGCGGGTGCTTAGTCGTCGTCGCTGAAGAGCCGCTTCAGGCGGTCGAAGGACTCCAGGCACACACCGGCGCCCTGCACGACGCACTCGAGCGGCGTGTCGACGAGGTGGACGGGGACGGCGGTGGCATCGGCCAGGCGTTGGGTCATGCCCCGCAGCAGCGCACCGCCACCGGTGAGGTGGATCCCCTCGAAGATGATGTCCTGCGCCAACTCGGGCGGCGCTTCGCCCAGGCACTCGGCGGCGGCGGCCACTATGGAGGCCACGTTGTCCTCCAGTGCGCCGCGGACCTCGAGCGGCGACAGCACGACCGTCTTGGGCCGCCCGGTCGCCACCTCTCGACCTCGGATCTCGGCCTGCTGCTCGCCCTCGTGGGGGGAGGCGGAGCCGATGGCCAGCTTCACGGCCTCAGCCGTGCGTTCGCCCACGGCCACGCCGTACTCGTAGCGCACGTAGTTCTGAATGGCCGCGTCGAAGTCGAAGCCGCCGCAGCGCAGGGCCTGCACCGCGACGACGCCGCCCAGCGAAATCACGGCCATCTCCGCCGTGCCGCCCCCGACGTCGACGACCATGTTGCCCACCGGTTCGTGAATACGCAGCCCCGCCCCGATGGCTGCGGCCATCGGCTGCTCAATGAGGAAGCTGGCCGACGCGCCGGCCCGGCGCGCCGCCTCCTTGACGGCGCGCCGCTCGACCGCCGTGATGGCGGACGGCACGCAGATCAGGACCTTGGGCCTGTTCAGCCGGCCGACGCCGACACGGCGCAGCAACACGCTGAGCATCCGTTCCGTGACCTCGAAGTCGGTGATGGCGCCCCCGCGCAGGGGGCGCTCGGCCACGATGTACCCCGGCGTCCGACCGATCATCTGCCAGGCGTCGGTGCCGATGGCGAGCACCTCGCGGCTGCGCGAATCGAGCGCGACGACGGTCGGCTCGTTGAGCACAAGGCCCTTTCCCTTGGCATAGACCAGCGTGTTGGCCGTGCCGAGATCGATGGCCAGGTCGCGTGACATGCGGCCTCATGGTACGGCCGGGCGGTCGGCCGACGGCACTTTCCTGGACTTTCTCGGTATCGTCGCCCTAGTGAGTGACACGCCCGAGGAGCCGGAGGACGGCACGCCGGGCCCAGGCGAGGGCGGGGGAAGCGGCGGGGACGGGCCTGATTCGCCCCAGCGCGGCTGGATCGATCCCGACGATCGGCTGTGGCGTCACCCGAGTGAAGTGGCGGGCTCGGGCCCCGCGGCGGGCGTCCCGTTCCTGGTCAACCCCCCGCCGCAGCACAACTATCGGAGCGCGGTGATGGTCCTGGTGGGCGTGGGCGCCGTCATGGCGGTGGTCGCCTGGGTGATCGTGCTGCTCTCCCCGCCTTCGGAGCACCCGCTCGAATCAGCCACGCAGGACACGGCGGCCAGCGGACCGCTGACGACGCTGGCGGGCGCGCAGAACGCGATCCCGGCGGCCGCGGAGACCGCGGGACACTCGATCGTCGAGCTGGAGGCGACAACCAGCCACGGCACCGTGCTGCTGGTGGGCGTCGCCGTGGCCGAGGGCGGTCTCGTCGCCACCACCGCCGACCTGCTGAGCGGCCTCGAGCATCTCGACATGGTCGGCCCGGGCGGGAAGCTCCAGGGGGCTGCTGTCGTCGCCACGGACAAGACGTCCGACGTGGCGCTGGTCAACGTGCCCGAGGATCTTCCCGTGGCTCCGTTCGCCGACGACAGCACCCTGCAGAGCGGGACCGCCGACCTCGCCCTGACCTTCGTGCCGGCGGGCGGCCACGCCGTGGCGCTGCACTGCACACCCGGTGCGGTCACCGACGTCGGGGCGGCCATCGCGGCAGGGCCCGCCGCGACGATGCCGTCCATCACCTCGTCGCCGGCCACCACCACCGTCATCGCCGGCGAGCCGCTCCTCGACGCGGCCGGGTCGGTGCTCGGCATCCTGTACGACCCCGACCCGGGGACGTCCTCCGCCACCTTCCTTCCCAGCGGGCTCGTGGTGGGTGTCGCCGACGACCTCAGGTCCCAGGACCGGGTGGTCCACGGCTGGTTGGGCGTCGAGGGCACCGACGCCTCCGGCGACGGGGGCGCCAGGGTGGCGGCAGTGCAGCCCGGCGGCCCGGCCTCTGGACGCCTGCAGGTTGGGCAGCTCATTGTGGCCATGAATTCCACCCCGGTCCGCTCCATGGCCGAGCTGCGAGCGCTGCTCTACGTGTTGCCGCCCAAGACCGCCATCACGCTCTCCGTGCAGCAACCTTCGGGGATCAAGGTCGTGGACGTGACCCTGGGCACGTCCTCATAGCATGCGAGGGTGAGCATGTTCGGTTCCAGCGACCCCGACAACCCGATGGGAGGCCTCCTCGGTGACCTTATGAAGGTCATCGGTTCGGGCCCGGGGTCGGCCGACAGCTGGTTCGAGGCCGCCCGCACGCTTGCCTTCGGTGTGGCCACCGACGGCGGCGAGGACGAGAATCCCGATCCCCTGGTGCGCATCGCCTTCGAAGACCTCGCCCGCGTGGCCGAGCTGCATGTGGTCGAGGCAACCGGGATAGGCCCCGCCTCCGGTGCCGGCGGCATCTCCTTCGAGACCGTCGGGCCGGGACAGTGGAGCTTCCGTGTCCTCACCGCCTACCGGCCCGTCCTCAAGTCGATGGTCGAAGCGCAGCAGCAGGGCGCGGCCGCGGTCCCGACGTCGCTCGACCTGAGTGAGCTCGACCCCGACACGTCGGGCGGCCTCAGCGGGCTCCTCGGGCAGTTCGCTCTGACACTCGGCCCCGTCTTCCTCGGCATGCAGTTCGGCTCGGCTGCGGGTCACCTGGCCCGTCGGGCCTTCGGGCAGTACGCCTTGCCGTTGCCCTGGCCCGAGTCGCCCACCCTGCTGCTCGTCCCGGGCAACGTGAGCCGGTTCGCCGAGGACTGGAGCCTCCCGCTGCAGGAGGTGCAGCTCTGGGTCTGCCTGCGCGAGCTCACCATGCACGCCGTGCTGACGCGACCCGGCGTGCGCAGCTCACTCATGACGTTGCTCGGCGACGCGTCGGCCCACGCCGCGGCGGCGCAGCGCTCCATCGTGGAACGTCTCGGTGAGGGGCTGGGCGACCAGGTCTCGCTGGAGGAGGCCTTGGGCGATCCCGAGGCCTTGCTCTCCGACCTCATCAGTCCCGAGCAGCGCAGTATCTCCGCCGCGCTGACGGCGCAGACCACGGCCATCGGCGCCTACGTGGACCACATCACCGCCGGCATCGCCGAGTCGCTGACGTCGTCGCCCTCGGCTTTGCGCGAGGCCTGGTACCGCTACCGCATTGAGGAGGGGAAGGGCGAGCAGGCCTTCGCCGGCCTGTTCGGTCTCGACGTCGGTCAGGACGAGGTCGACCGCGGGCGCGCCTTCGTCGCCGGCGTGCTGGAGCGGGCCGACGAGAGCGCGCTCGCCCGCCTGTGGTCGGACGAGCTGGACCTGCCCACCCCCGCCGAGGTGGACGCGCCCGGGTTGTGGCTGGCCCGTATCGGACTGCTGGACTGAACGCGTCCCGGCGCCCCGCCGGCGTCAACGCCCGCGGAACCGCCGTTCGCCAAGTGACGCGTCAGCCCACCGATCGGGTCAGCCGACTGAGGTGAGCGACCGCAGGAGCCGGCCGCGTCCTGCCGGCACGGCGCGCGTCGGAGCAGCCGCCCCGGCGCCACAGCTCTCGAGCTCGAACCGGGTGAAGGCCGTGGTGACCCGTCCTCCCACCAGCAGCGACTCGATGGTGCCGTCCCACCCCGGTGCGATCGCATAGACGTACTCGGCCATGGCCTCGTCGTCACGGATCGTCCTCAGTAGGTCGACGAGGTCGAACAGGTGCTCGACCCGGGCCGCCTCTGTCAGGTCCGCCGGCGTGAGCGTGCGCACCAGCGCCGCCTCGTCGTCGGACAGCGTGCCGATCAGCTCCCTGACCTGGACCACTGTGGCCCCGTCCATGGTGTACGTGTCTCCCACGTTGTCTCCCCCTCCGAGCGGACTCGGTGTCCGCAACGTTTCAACAACAACGGCGCAATGGTTTCACCGCGAAGGTGTCGCCGAGTGGCTCGTGGGGAGCAACTTGGGTGCAGAGAAATCCCAGGCCCGCCGGCCCCGGGACCAGCCTCAGGCCTCGGCTTCCTCGCCCCAGTCGAGCACCCACTCGAGCGCCAGCTGCTCGCGTTCCGCGTCACGGACGACGCGCTCGCTGTTGCGCCGGAACTGGGGGTCGTGCGGGGGCAGGAGCACCAGCCGGGCCAGCACCCGCTCCCGGAACTGCTCAATCACCTCGGGCGGGCCGTAGTCGGACTGGACCTCCCAGTGGGGGGCGACGGGACCCAGGTAGACGACGCGCACGTGCCCGATGGGCTCGACCGGCTCACCTTCTTCGACTGCGACTTCCTCGGTGTCCGGGGACATGGCACCTCCTGGCATCGGCGTTCGGGGCCAGCGTAGCCCCGGGGGGCGGAGCGACATTCTCCCTGGTAGAACGCGAATCGGGCCTTGGATTCTTAGGAACTTCCTATCCCAATAACCTGGCTCTGAACTGGGTGCTCCCGTAAAATGGTGCATGAAAAGGGAGCCGAACGATGAATACCGATTGGATGGCCGGGGGCAAGTGCAAAGAAGTTGCACCGGATGTGTTCTTCCCCAATGACGGCATGGGCGTGCTCGTGGCCCAGCGCATCTGCGCCGAGTGCCCCGTCTCGGAGGCGTGCCTCGAGTACGCCCTCGAGCATCACATCGACCACGGGGTCTGGGGTGGTGCCTCCGAGCGTGAGCGCCGCCGTATTCTGCGCCGCCGCCGCCTCTCACCGGCCGTCGTGGCCAAGTAGGCCGCACGATTCGTAGGCCCTGCGCCTCGTAAGCCGTCGCCTCAGAGGCCCCGCGCCGGCCGGCGTCGCCGGTGGGCCTGCACTCGAAGGACGCGTCGGCGTGCCACGCTGGCGCCGTGCTCTTCGAGTGCGTCGTCAACGTCAGTGAGGGACGCGACGAGACCGCCCTGGACCAACTGGCTGTGGCCGCCGGGCCCGCGTTGCTCCATCGGCACTCCGACCCCGACCACAACCGGACCGTCTTCACCCTCGCCGGATCCGCCGAGCTGGTGGCCGAGGCCTCCCGGGCTCTGGCCACCGCCACCCTGGCCACGCTCGACCTGACCCACCACAGCGGTGCCCATCCCCGGCTCGGCGTCCTCGACGTGGTGCCCTTCGTCCCCTACGAGCCGGGCCGACCGGCCCCCGAGGACCTCACCATCGGCCGTGGCCCTGCGGGACCGCTTCGCCCGGTGGCTGGGCACGGAATCGGGGGTGCCGAGCTTCCTCTACGGGCCCTTGGCGGGCGGAGGGGTCCGGACCCTGCCCGACGTCCGCCGCCTGGCCTTCGGGTCACCGCCCGACGGGTTGACCCCCGACCACGGCCCGGCCCGGGCCGACCCCCGCCACGGCGCCACCGCCGTCGGCGCCCGCCGCGTGCTGGTGGCCTACAACGTCTGGGTGTCCTCGGCCGAGGTGGCCCGCCGGGTGGCGCCCCTGGTCCGGAGTCCCGAGGTGCGGGCGCTGGGCCTGGCCGTCGGCACGCGGGCCCAGGTCTCGTGCAACCTGGTCGACCCGGGCCGCTACGGGCCTGCACGGCTCTACGACCGGGTGGCGGAGCTGACCGGTGAGCAGGGCGGCCGCGTCGAAGGCGGCGAGCTGGTGGGGCTCATCCCCGAAGCGGTCCTGGCCACCGTGCCCTCCGACAGACGAGCGGAGCTCGGCCTGTCGGAGGAAGCGACGGTGGAGTCCCGGCTCCCGGAGAATTCGTGAGGCTGAAGAGGTGGCCCTCCTCAGGAGGCGCTGACCACGTCCCGACGGGCCAGGGCGCGGGCCCGGCGCAGGCGGCGGCGTTCCCGCTCGCTCATGCCGCCCCAGATGCCGAACTTCTCGCCGTTGGCCAAGGCGTACTCGAGGCAGTCCTCACGCACGACACACCCTCGGCAGACCTCCTTGGCCTCGCGGGTGGACGCGCCGCGCTCCGGGAAGAACAGGTCGGGGTCGACCCCCATGCAGTTGGCCTGCAACTGCCAGCTTCGTTCCTGGCGACCGTAGAGCGTGGTGACTATGTCAACTGGCACTGGGTTCGCCCCCCTTCTCGCCTCAGGTGGCATCGGTGTAGTTACAGCGGTGTAGTCCTGCCATCTTTCACTACACACCCCCCTGGCGCAAGGGGAAATTGGCTGCTCCAGGCACGAATTGTGCGTGGTGCAGCCTCGAACCGGGCGTCCATCGTGTGCGAAAACCCAGTTGAGAGCCTGTTTCAGGCCACTCCGGGCTCGCGGGCCCGATTTCTCCGAGGAATTCGCCCGGCGGGGTCCGAAGGCCCCGAATGAGGCCCGGAACTGCCCGAACCGGGCGGGCCGGTGCCTAACCGGCGGGACGCAGGACCCGGCGGTGCTGAAGGAAGTCGACCAGCACGTAGCCGCCCAGCGCGTCTGGTGTCGTGTAGAAGGTGCGGCCACCGTTGACTCGGGCGATCTGCTCCACGAAGGGGTAGTGGGTGCGCTGCAGGTCGAGGGCGAACGTGTTGATGACGATGCCGGCCCGGGTGCAACGGATGACCTCGGCCATCGTCCGCCGCAGTGTCTCGGGGATCGGCGGGTAGTTGAACCAGACCTCGCCGACGTCGTCGATGTGCGCCGTCGGCTCGCCGTCGGTGACGACGATGATCTGCTTGGTCCCGTGCTCGTGCGCCAGCATGCGGCGGCCCAGGGCCAGCGCGTGCTGCAGGTTGGTGCCGTAGACGTAGTCCCACATGGCCGTCGGCACCTCGTCGGGCCGTATCTCGCGGGCGATCTCGGAGAAGCCGACGATCCCGAGATAGTCGCGGGGGAATTTCGACGAGATGAGGGTCTGCAGGGCCATGGCCATGCGCTTGGCCGGTACGAAGTTGTCCCGCATGGGCATCGACATGGAGAGGTCGACGGCCAGCACCGTGGCCGAGCGGCTCAGCGCCTCGACCTCGACCACCTCGAAGTCCTCGGGCGTGAGACGCACGGGTACGCCCGAGCCGCCCCGGCGCACCGCGTTGTGCACCGTGGTGGACAGGTGCAGGTTGAGGGGGTCCCCGTACTCGTAGGTCTTCGTCGTCTCCTCACGGTCGTGCCCGGTCCCGGTGCGCAGCGCGGAGTGGTCACCGATGCGGTCCTTGTTGATCTGGCCGAAGAGGTCGGCCAGCGCCTTCTGACCCAGGCGCCGCACGCCCTGGGGCGTCAGCTCAATGCGCCCGCCGTGTTGTTCGATCAGCCCGGCGTCGGCCAGCGACTTGGTCAGGTTGGCCAGGCGGTCGAGCGCCCGCGCCGCGTCCTCGCCCATGTGCTGGCGCACCTGGTCCAGGTCGATCTCACCCAGCGCCGCCGGGGTCGAGGCCGACTGCAGGACCTCCTCCATACGATCGAGCTGGCCCAGCTGGGTGGCCAGGTCGGTGGCCTGGCTGAGCCCCATGGGGCCCTCGCCGTTGAAGTCGTAGGACTTCTGCCAGCCGGCATCGGGCACGGCGCGCTGGAGGTTCTGGGCCAGGCGCTCCACCTGCCAGCGCAGGTCCATGTCCTCGAGCACCGAGTCCATCAGGCTCCGCAGCTGCGCCTGTTGCTCGGGGCTCATGGAATTCCACACCGCCTGGGCGGCGGCCATGCGCTCGGCCAGTTGCTCCAGGAGCTCGTCGAGGCTCTGCGGGTTGCCCGGGAACATGTCGCCGAACTGCGCCATGAACTCCTCGAACGTCGGGTCGAGGTCGTCCCCGCGCTCGCGCTGCTCGAGCATGGTGTTCAGCGCGTCGTAGGCGTCGCGCATGCGCTGCATCTGCTCGGCGTCCATGTTGGACAGCGCGTCGGAGGCACCCTCGAAGAAGGTGTCCGCCATCTCGCGCCGGAGCTCCTCGACCAGCTCCTCGAAGCGCTCGCGCGCCTCGGAGGAGACGAAGTCGTAGTGCTGCAGGCTGCTGACGCGCCCGGCCGGGTCGTCCGGTTGGAGGTCGAGCGCCATGCGGCGCTCGGTGGCGACGTCGTCGGTCACCTCGGAGCGGCGTTGGTCACCCGAGCCGTGCGCTTCCTCGACCAACTCGTCGATGGCGGCGCGCTCGTCCTGCTCTATCTCGTCGAGCTGACGGGTGAGCTCGGCCATGCGGCCGTCCGGGTCGCCCTCGGCCAGCATCTCGGCCCGCCGACGCCGCAACTGCTCGAGCATGTCGCGCAATCCGGGGACCTGCTCCCCGTCGGCATTGCGGAAGCCGCTGCGCAGCAGTCGCCGCAGTGCGTCGTCGAGGTCACCCCCGGCCAGGAGGTCGTCGGTGAGGCCGGCCAACAGGTCGTCGGGGTCGAGGTCGGCGAATTCCTGCGTGCCGTCCCATTCCGAATAGTCGTAGCGGGCGCTCATGGGCGTGCCGTGCTTCCTGCGGGCTTACTTGCGCCCGCGGTAGAGGGCGCGTGCCCCGGACGCGTCCTTGTTCAACCGCTTGGTCAGGTGCAGCCCCTCGAGGAGGAACTCCAGGGCACTGGCCATCAGCGCGGGCGACTCGGCCTCGGCCGCCTCGGGACCGGCCAGCTTGCGGGTCGGCGGCTCCAACTCGGGCACGTCGGCCAGGACGGCCAGGTAGGCCGAGGAGGGCAGGTCGTCGCCCACGTGCACGACGACCTGCTCGTGGAAGGCGGCCACAATCGACTGCGGGTCGTCCAGCGTGACCCGGCGACGGAAGACGGCCAGGGTGGCGGCGGCCACCAGCTGGGCCACCACCTCGTCCTCGTGACCCTCCTCCATGGCCTCGACCTCAATCTTCCCCTGGGTCGACGGCACGAGGGCCGAGAGGTCGCTGATGCGCGGCACCGCCACCGGCTCGCCGGTGCGCAGGGCCCGACGGACGGCGGAGGCGACCAGCGTCTCGTAGTTGGCGATGGAGAGGCGGACCGAGACGCCGCTGCGCTGGTTGAGATGGGTGCTGCGCCGGGCGAGCTGGCTGATTTCGGCCACCACCTCCTTCATGAACGGGGGCACGGTGACCGGCACGCCCGCGGTCGGCAGGTCGGCCTCGCCCTCCATGATCCTGACCTCGGTCATGGTCTCGAACGGGTAGTGGGTGCGGATCTGCGCGCCGAAGCGGTCCTTGAGCGGCGTGATGATGCGGCCGCGGTTGGTGTAGTCCTCCGGGTTGGCCGTGGCGACGAGCGTGATGTCGAGCGGCAGCCGGATGCGGTGACCGCGGATCTGCACGTCGCGCTCCTCGAGGATGTTGAGCAGCCCGACCTGAATGCGCTCGGAGAGGTCCGGCAGCTCGTTGATGGCGAAGATGCCGCGGTTGACGCGCGGGATCAGGCCGTAGTGCAGCGCCAGCTCGTCGCTCAGGTACCGGCCCTCGGCGATTTTGATTGGGTCGACTTCACCGATGAGGTCGGCGATGGAGGTGTCCGGGGTGGCCAGCTTCTCCCCGTAGCGCTGGGAGCGGTGGACCCAGGCGACCGGCGTGGCGTCACCCAGCTCCTCGACGCGGTCGAGGGCGTAGCGCGAGACCGGGTTGTAGGGGTCGTCGTTGATCTCGGAGCCGGCGACGATCGGCATCCACTCGTCGAGCAGCCCGACCAAGGAGCGGATCACCCGTGTCTTGGCCTGGCCCCGCTCGCCCAGCAGGATGATGTCGTGACCGGCCAGGATGGCGTTCTCGAGCTGGGGCACCACGGTGTCCTCGAAACCGAGCACGCCGGGCACGAGCGACGTGCCCGCCGCAATGCGCTTGGCCGTGTTGCGCCGCATCTCCTCGGCCACCGGCACCGATTCCCAGCCCGCGGCGCGCAGGTCGGCGATCGATCCGGGCAGGTCGGCCGGGGGCTTGAGGCCGCCGGGGAGCGGGGTCGCAGAGGGGTCGTCGAGAGGGGAAGGGCCGTCCATGGACGAAGCCTAAACCCCGGGCTCCGGGGTCGGAGCAGCGGATCCGGGCGGTCGGTGCCCCAGCAAATGCTCCGCCAGCGCCCGCGCCGGGCGCGCCAGGGCGCGGTCACCCCGCTGGGCCAGGGCGACGGTGCGGCTGAGCGTGGGCGCGGCGAACGGGATCCCGACCAGCGAGCCGTCGGTCGGCAGCGCGATGGCCGGCACCACGGCCGCACCGAGCCCGGCCGCCACGAAGGACAGCACACCCGCCATCTCGGCCCCCTCGCTGACGAGATGCGGCTCGACTCCCGCCTCCTGGCAGGCGGACAACGTCACGGCGCGCAGGTCGTACCCCTCCCGGAACATCACCAGGTCGAGCCCGTCGAGATCGCGCACCCGGACCCGCCGCCGGCCCGCGAAGGGGTGGTCGGGCGCGGTGGCGAGCACGAGCGGGTCGTCGAACAGCGGAGTGGTGACGACGAGCGGATCGGTCACGGGCAGGACCACCAGGGCCAGGTCGACCTCGCCCGCCGCCACCTGGGGGACCAGCTGGTGCGACCCCGCTTCCACCACCGACAGGTCGATGCCCGGATGGCTGCCGTGGAAGGCCACCAGGGCCGGCGCCAGCGCGCTCGTGATCAGGCTCGGGGTGGCCCCGACGGACAGGCGCCCCCGGGCCATGCCCGACAGGGCCCGGGCCTCCGCCCCGGTGGCCTCCACGTCGGCCAGCACCCGTTGCATGAAGGGCAGCAGCGCGGCCCCGTCGGGGGTGAGGGTGACGGGGCCCTGACCCGGTCCCCGGTTGAAGAGCACCACGCCGAGGTCGTGCTCGAGCAGACGTACCTGGCGCGACAGCGAGGGCTGGGCCAGGTGCAGGCGGGAGGCGGCCCGGGTGAAGCTGCGCTCTTCCGCTACGGCGAGGGCGTAGGAGAGCTGGTGCAGCTGCACGCATCAGAGCTTATCGCTCTGATCTTCATGCTCTTTATGTCTTTGACCTGTTACCAGGTGGACCGTAGGGTACCGCTGGACCCGGACCTGGGGCTTTGCTGGGCACCGAGGAGGATCGAGTGACGACCACAGTCGAGAGCGCGACCACGACGCCGGTGGTGATCGGGGCGCCCCGGGGCGGGCCGGACGTGCCAACCCTGCGCAAGGACGGCTGGTGGGTCGAACCCGTCATCACCGCCAGCATCCTGCTGGCCTTCGTCATCTACTCGACGTGGGCCGCCTTCGTCGGGAAGAACTACTACGCCGGCGCCGATCTGCACCGCGACCTGATCTCGCCCTTCTACTCGCCCTGCATCGCCAACAGCTGTGTGCCGGGGAGCCACACCTTCGGGACGCTCCCGTTCTGGAACTACTCGCCGGCGCTGCTGATCCTGATCTTCCCGCTGGGCTTCCGCCTCACCTGCTACTACTACCGCAAGGCGTACTACCGGTCCTTCTGGCTGTCGCCCCCGGCCTGCGGGGTGGCCGACGCCCACGGCAACTACAGCGGCGAGACGCGCTTCCCGCTGATCCTGCAGAACATCCATCGCTACTTCTTCTGGATCCTGCTGCTTTTCAACTGCATCCTCACCTACGACGCCATCCTCGCCTTCCGCCAGCCGGGCCTCGGCATCGGCATCAGCGTCGGCACGCTCGTCCTGTGCGCCAACGCCGCCTTCCTGTGGCTGTACTCCTTGTCGTGCCACGCCTGCCGGCACTTCTGCGGCGGGCAGGTGAAGTCGTTCGCCAAGCACCCGACCCGCCACAAGCTCTGGAAGTTCGTCACCCCGCTCAACGCGCGCCACATGCGCTTCGCCTGGATCAGCCTCTTCGGTGTCGCCCTGTGCGACCTCTACGTGCGGCTGGTCGCCAGCGGGACCATCCACGACCCCGGCTTCCACTTCTAGGCCGATGCCCACGTCCGACTTCGAGACCTACGACTACGACGTCATCATCATCGGCGCCGGCGGCTCCGGCCTGCGCGCCGCCATTGAGGCGAAGGAGCGCGGCCTGCGCGTGGCGCTCGTCTGCAAGTCGCTGCTCGGTAAGGCGCACACGGTCATGGCCGAGGGCGGCATGGCGGCCGCCATGGGTCACGTGTGGCCCGAGGACAACTGGCAGGTGCACTTCCGCGACACCATGCGCGGCGGCAAGATGCTCAACAACTGGCGCATGGCGCAGATCCACGCCCAGGAAGCGCCCGACCGGGTGTACGAGCTCGAGCGCTGGGGCGCGCTGTTCGACCGCACCAAGGACGGGCGCATCACCCAGCGCGACTTCGGGGGGCACCGCTACGCCCGCCTGGCCCACGTCGGCGACCGCACCGGGCTGGAGCTCATCCGCACGCTGCAGCAGAAGGTCGTCTCCATGGGCACCGACGTCTTCATGGAGACCAAAATCCTGCGCCTCCTCCCAGACGCCGAGGGCCGCATTTCCGGTGCGGTGGGATATCGGCGCCCGACCGGCGAAATGGTCCTCTTCACCGCCAAGGCGTTCGTCCTCGCCACGGGCTCCATCGGCAAGTCGTGGAAGTACACGTCGAACTCGTGGGAGTCCGTCGGCGACGGCCACGCCATGGCCATCTGGGCCGGCGCCGACGTCATCGACATGGAGTGCGTGCAGTTCCACCCGACCGGCATGGTGTGGCCGCTCTCGGTGCGCGGCATCCTCGTCACCGAGGGCGTGCGCGGCGACGGCGGCGTGCTGCGCAACTCCGAAGGCACGCGCTTCATGTTCAACTACGTGGCCGACATGTTCCGGGCCGAGACGGCGGAGACCGAGGAAGAGGCCGACGCCTGGTACGACGACCACATCAACTACCGGCGCACGCCGGACCTGCTGCCCCGCGACGAAGTGGCCCGGGCCATCAACTCGGAGGTCAAGGCCGGTCGGGGCAGCCCGCACGGCGGCGTCTTCCTCGACATCGCCTCGCGCCGCACGCCCGAGTACATCCGGCGCCGGCTCCCGTCCATGTACCACCAGTTCATGGAGCTGGCCGGCGTCGACATCACCGCCGGCCCCATGGAGGTCGGTCCCACCTGTCACTACATGATGGGTGGCGTGCGCGTGGACGCGGAGACGCAGGCGGCCACGGTGCCGGGCCTGTTCGCCATCGGCGAGGTGTCGGGCGGCATGCACGGGGCCAACCGTCTGGGCGGCAACTCGCTGTCGGACCTGATCGTCTTCGGACGCCGGGCCGGCATCGGCGCGGCCGACTTCGCGGAGGGCCGCACCGGATCGCCCAACGTCGACGCGGCGGAGGTCGCCTCGGTGATCGACGATGCGTTCGCCCCGTTCGGGCGCGAGGACGGGTTCAACCCCTACGACGTCCACGAGGAGCTGCAGGAGACGATGCAGGCGTTGGTCGGCATCATCCGCACCGGGCCCGAGCTCGAAGAGGCGCTCACCAAACTGGAGGAGCTCAAGGAGCACACGTCCAAGGTGCAGGTGAAGGGTGGTCGGGCCTACAACCCGGGCTGGAACCTGGCGACCGACCTGCCCTCCATGATCACGACGTCGATCGCCGTGGCGCAGGGGGCGCTCAACCGCAAGGAGTCCCGGGGCGGCCACACGCGGGAGGACTACCCGGGGCCCGACCCCGAGATGGGCAAGGTCAACTTCGTCCAGCGCCAGACCGACGAGCACGGGTACCTGGCGCCGATCGCCATCACACCCGAGCCGCTGCCGGTCATGCCGGCGGAGCTGGCCGCACTGTTCGAGGAGGCCAAGTAGCCATGACCGACACGCAGACAGGTACCGAGACGGCCGCGGCCGCGGCGGACGCCACCGTGACCATGCGGGTCTGGCGGGGGGACGACGAAGGGGGCGAGTTCACCGACTACGTGATGCCCGCCGTCGAGGGCGAGGTGGTGCTCGACGTCATCCACCGCATTCAGGCCTCCGACGCGCCGGACCTGGCCTGCCGCTGGAACTGCAAGGCCGGCAAGTGCGGGTCGTGCTCGGCGGAGATCAACGGCCTGCCCCGGCTCATGTGCATGACGCGCATGGACACGCTGCCCGAGGGCGAGCCCGTCACGGTGGCGCCGATGAAGACGTTCCCCATCATCCGCGACCTCGTCACCGACGTCTCGTTCAACTACGAGGTGGCCAAGACGGTGCCGGCCTTCAAGCCCGGTCCCGAGCCCGAGGGCGGCTACCGCATGATGCAGATCGACGTGGAGCGCGGCCAGGAGTTCCGCAAGTGCATCGAGTGCTTCATGTGCCAGGACGTCTGCCACGTCATCCGTGACCACGAGGACAACAAGCCCAAGTACGCGGGGCCGCGCTTCTTCATCCGCTTCGCCGAGCTCGAGATGCACCCGCTCGACGTCAACGACCGGCGCGAGCTGGCGCACGACCGAGGCCTGGGCATGTGCAACATCACCAAGTGCTGCACCGAGGTGTGCCCCGAGCACATCAAAATCACGGACAACGGCATCATCCCGATGAAGGAGCGCGTGGTCGACGCCCGCTACGACCCGGTGGCCTGGCTGGGGCGCAAGATCTCAGGGCGTTCGAAGAAGTCGGCCGAAGAGGCCGCCGCCGGCTGATCGGAGCGCCGGCCGGCAGTCCCAGCGTGGATCGCCCGGTCGCCTCCCGCGCCGGCTCCGACGCGAGCAGACTCTCGCCATGCCCCGCTACCTCTCGCCCGCGTGGGTGGACTCCTTCGACGCCGCACTGGGCGTGCTCGACCTCAGCGACGCCATTGCCGCGGCCGGGACGGGCTCGCTGGCCGCGGCGGACGGCCGCTTCACCGTGGTCCAGGTGGTGACCGGGGTGCCCGAGGACGTGCAGGCGGGAGGCGGTGACGTCCACCTCGTCCTCACCGTGGCCGAGGGCCGCGCCCGCCTGGCCCTCGATGGCACCGCGACGGTGGGGGGCACGGCGACCATCGTGCTCGGCTACACCGAAGCCCTGGCCATGGCCCGAGGGGAGCTCGACCCGGCGGACGCGCTGGCCGCGGGGCGCGTGCGCGTGCGCGGCGACCTGGCGGCACTGGTGGCCGGCCAGGACGTGCTGGCCGAGGCGGCGGCCCGGCTGGGCACCGACCTCGAGGATCGGGCGGACCCGTCGCCCCCGGCCCCCTGACGCCCGTGGCCCTCTCCGGCTTCTCCCGCTCGACCCGCCCACCGGACTTCGCTGGGCGGTACCAGGGCCTGGTGGCGGTGGTCACGGGAGCCTCCTCCGGCCTGGGCGCCCAGCTCTGCATCGACCTGGCCCGGGCCGGCACCACCGTCGTCGGCCTGGCCCGCTCGACCGAGCGGCTCGACAAGTTGGCCACCGACCTGCGGACGTTCACGCCCGAGTCGGAGACCATCACCTGCGACGTGGCCGACACCGCCGCCCTCATTCAGGTGCTGGAGACCGCGGCGAGGGCGCACGGCCCCGTCGACCTGTTGATCAACAACGCGGCCCAGGACCCCGGTATCCGTCTGGTCGACATCAGCGAAGACGATTTCCGCCACACCTTCGACGTCAACTTCTTCGCCCCGGTGGCCGCCACGCTGGCCGTCCTGCCCGCCATGGTCGAGCGAGGGAGGGGCACCGTGGTCAACGTCTCCTCCGACGGTGGACGTTTGCCCTCTCCGGGCCCGGGCGCCTACCCCTCCTCCAAGGCTGCTCTGTCGGCCTTCACCGAGTCCACCTCGTTCCGACTCGGCCCCAAGGGCGTCCACCTGCAGGTGGTCTATCCGGCCTTCATGGCCACCGACCTGGGCCTGGGGGCCCTCGAGCGCGGCCTGCGGCGGCCACCTCGGCTGATGACCCGCAGCGTGGAGACGGTGTCGCGCCGGATTTTGGCCCAGGCCGGCGGCCCGTCGCTGGAAATCAGCGTGTCCGGGTTGATCGATGCCGCCATGGTGTTCCGCTCCCTGATGCCTCGGACCTACCACCGCCTGCGGCGTTCCTGGTAGGTCCGACTGCGCCGGCCGCCCTCCCGCTGCCATCCGGGGTGCCAGCCCACCCGCTCCCGAGCGAGCGCCGCGTGACGGAAGTATCGTGTCCGTACCGGCTCGCGAAGGTCGGGCCGGTGGTAGGAGGGACGACGTGCAGCTGCTGATCGACGACCACTTCCTTTCGAAGTACCGGGCCCTGCTCGATGCCGAAGACCTGGCATTCGACGAGCTCGAGCACGCGTGCGAAGACGGTGATCGCATGCAATTCGACAAGGACATGGTCGATTGGCAGAACGCCCTCGAACACAAGCTCGTCTTCCTGGCGAACGCCGGGATCGACGTCAAGCTGCCGGTTCTGGGCTAGTCGGGCGCCGCTGTCGGGCTCCCGCCCGCAGGCGCCCGACAGGACCATCACCCGCCCCTCCTCGTGACCAGAGCAGGATGGTGGAGTGCCAAAGTCATCTGAGAAGAACGCCTCCCACGTTGCACTGAACGGGGCGGACGGGACGAAGTCCCGAGACGCCCCGGGGGTGGTGGCGCCGTCGAGTCGGGTCAACGTCGCGTTCCCGTTCTCGCAGATCAAGCTGGAGGAGCCGAGCAAGGAGCTGGCGGAGCTCGCTGCTCTCGTCTTCGATCTCGTGACGGCCATGGCCGAGTGGGTCCCCGAGGACCGCCTCGAGGAGCTGCAGGTGCGGGCCCAGGTGCTGCGCGAAGCATTGCGCTGAAACCGTTGCGGTCGGCATCGTTCTGCGACTCTGGCGCCCGGCTCCGCCTCTGCAGCTTCGTGGAGGTCAGTCCAGGCCGATCGCCTCGGCCATCTGGGTGATCGCGGCCTCGAAGAGCAGGCCCGGTTCGAGCACCGTGTTGCGCCAGTGGCCGAACACCTCGAGGCTGATGATGCCGACGAGCGTCGTCCACGCCTGGAGCGCCAGCACCACCCTCTCGACCGGGAGCCCCGGCAGCAGTCCATCGCTCACGGGTGCCACCGCCGCCCGCAGCTCCTCGGACACGGGCCGCGTCGCGGTGCCCGGGCCGAGCCGGCCGCCCGCCTGCGCCGACACCAGCGGTCGGACGAGTGCCACCGCCACCCGGGCGTACGGCTCGACCGTGTCCTGCGGAGCCTGGTACCCGGGGACGGGCGTGCCGAAGATCAGCCCCCACTGGTGGGGATGCTCGAGGGCCCACCCGCGCAGGGCACGGGGCACCTCCACCCAGCGCTCGGCGTCGCCGGCCGTACCCTGCGGGATGCCGCGCTCGGCCCGGTCGGCCGCTCGCTCCGCTTCGCCGGCCAGCGCCTCGTAGGCGGCGAGGATGAGGGCGCTCAACAAGGCGTCGCGCCCGTCGAAGTACCGGTACAGCGCAGAGGGAGCCATCCCCAGGTCCCGGGCGATGGAGCGCAGGGAGAGCGCCGCGGCGCCACCCTGGGCGACGTGCTGCGCCGCCACGGCCAGGATCTCCGCCGTCATCTCCTCCCGGACCCGCTCCCGTGCCGTGCGGGGTGCCGATGCGGATGCGGCCGGGACTGTCGTGGAGGTCGCCGCGGGTGTGGGTGTGGACATGGGCCCAGTTTGATTGTTCTTGATTGAGAACACAAGTACTTGACAAGAACAGTGTTCGCATTTAGTATCAATGTTCATGGCCAACCAGACCAGCCCCGAGGAGACCACGATGACCACCAACGGCAGGACCACCACCGCGGTGCAGGATGCGGGCGTGCACTACAAGGAGCCCGACTGGTTCACCCGGACCATCTTCAACAACGTGGTCAAGGGCCTGACCCGCCTGGGTGTGAGCGTCTGGGGCTCCCGGGTGCTCGAGCACCGGGGCCGGACCTCCGGCCAGCTGCACCACGTTCCGGTGAACCTCCTGACGATCGAGGGCACCAAGTACCTCGTCGCTCCGCGCGGCGAGACCCAGTGGGTGCGCAATGTCCGCCACGCCGGGGGTCACCTGGTCCTGATCCTGGGCCGGCGGCGCCAGCTGTGCACGGCGCGCGAGGTCCCCGTGGCCGACAGCGTGCCGATCCTGCGCGCCTACCTGCGGCGCTGGAAGTTCGAGACGGGGATGTTCTTCGACGGCGTGACGCCGGATTCCACCGACGCAGAGTGGGCCGCCGTGGCTGCCGATCACCCGGTCTTCGAGCTCGGCTGAGCCCAATTCTTCGGGTTGCGTGCGGTTGACTCGGGTCTCCGGTGGGGCATCATGAACCCCTATGACCGGTCTCCACGGGGGGTTGTTGGGCAGCGCGGACGCCTCCGGGGCCGCTCGGCCGGCGACCGAGGCGCAGCTCGGTCACCGAACTCTCATCGCCTTCAACCGCGCCCTCACCCACTGGAGCAGCCGCGGTGCGCTGGCCCAGGGCGGTGGGGTCGTGCTGTGCGCGAGCGGAACGTGGATACCGGTCGTCGCCAACGGGGCCTTCCGCTCTGACGACTCCCTCGACGGCGGCGCGCTCGTGAGCGCCGCCGACGCGTTCTTCAGCGGCCTGCACCGCGGCTTCACCGTCAAGGTGCGCGACAGCGGCGAGGACGACGACCTGCGCCTCGCCTGCCAGGAGGCCGGACTCGAGGCCTTCGGCGATCCGGTGCCGGAGATGATCTGCCGTTCCCCCCTCCCTGAAGCCACCGCCGAGGAGGACGTGACGGTGCACCTGGTCGACGACGAGGCCGGCGTGCGGGCATTCGTCGGCGTGAACGCCGAGGCCTACGCGACCTACGGCATGCCGCCGGAGGTCCTGGTCGATGTCTTCGAGGACGTGGCCGCCGTGCTCGCCGACCCCGCCGCGTCCATTGTGGTGGCCCGCCGCGGGGACCAACCCGTTGCCACGGCGATGGCCTACGAGAGTGACGGGGTGGCCAGTCTGCAGTGGGTCGGTACCGTGCCGGCGGCGCGCGGGGCCGGACTCGGTGCACTCGTCACCGTGGCGGTGACCAACCTCGCCTTCGCACGCGGCGCGTCGTCATGCTCGCTGCAGGCCTCGCCGATGGGTCTCTCCGTCTACGAGCGGCTGGGGTACGGGACGGCGTACCACTACGAGGAGTACGTCCGCTGGCCCACGTCGGCCTCGCGCTGATCAGCCTCGGAGCAGCCCGCGCGCGTACGCCGCCTGTCCGGCGTGCTGCAGGCTGTCGTCGGCGATGCTGACCAGGCGCACGCCCAAGGTGACGGGAGGATCCCAGCGCCGGTCGACCACACGATCGAGATCGTCCGGCGCCAGTCCTCGGAGCATGGCCGCGGTGCGGCCCTGGACCTCGTCCAGGTAGGCGAGCAGGGCGTCGGCGCTCTCCGGCCGGACGGCCTCGACTTCCCCGGGGCTGTGGCCGTAGCCCGTGTTGGACGGGTCGGGCTCGAGCCCGAAGCGGCCGGCCCAGTCCCCGCCCGCCCAGACCTGCTCGGTGCCGAGCAACTCCGAGATGTGGTGGTCCTGCACCCGGGCCAGGTGCCACACGAGCCACCCGATCGTGTTGGCTCCCGGTTCGGGGGCCCGGCAGAGCTGCTCCTCGTCGAGTCCGTCCACGGCGCCGGCCGCCAGGGGTGGGATGCGGTCGTAGATCTCGAGCAACAGCGACGCAGTATCCATGGCCGGCACCTTATGCAGCTTGTGCCCGAGACCGGACTTTCGCTCCCCCGGACCGTGGCGCGGGGCCGGCAACGCCCGATCTCACGGGACCCGCCGTTCAGGTGCCTCCGGCAATCTCGATGTCGGGCGACTGAATGTCGTATCGGGCCACCGCGGTGTAGGCGACCAGAATCACGACGACGGATGTCATCAGCAGCGCCGTCTGCCAGTCCCCGAAGTTGGCGCCGCTCAGGTTGTGACCCTTGCTGACGTAGTCCGCGAAGGACGCGCCGATCGGGCGGGTGATGACGTAGGCGAACCAGAAGGCGAAGATGCTGTTCCATTTGAGCAGCCGCCAGCCGGCCCACGGGATGAGGATGACGCCACAGAAGAGGATGGCCGACGCGAGGTAGCCCAACCCGAGCGTGGTGGCGGCGAAGTCACCCACGGCCGTCCCGAGGGCGAAGGTGGCGAAGACGACGCACCAGTAGTACTTCTCGCGCCGGCTCGTCGTGATGCTGTGGATGTCGAGCGTGTGCTCGCTCCGGTTCCAGAGGAAGAAGACCACCCCGAGGACCACCAGCCAGAACAACGACGTCACGGCATAGGGCATCCCGAAGACCAGGTGCATCGTGTCGGCGACACCGGTGCCGGCTGTGGCGATGGCCAGCGCGAGGAACCAATACGTGATCGCCGAGTAGCGCCGGGACGCGAACTGCAGGACGAGGGCGAGACAGAACGCGGACACCTCGACGACGAAGCCGAGCTGCTTTCTCGTGACGAACATGTCCGAGATGGCCTCGCCGGCCGCGGTCGTCGAGATCTTGATCACCCAGAAGAGCACGGTGACCTCGGGCACCTTCGCCGCCAACGGCTGCTGGGTGAACACTCTGCGCAGCGTGCGCACGCTCTGGTGGTCTCCTTGTCTCGATGTCCCGCTCCGTCGGGGAACGTCGGGCGGTCCGCCGACCGGCGCCGCTGCGGCTCATGGTAGCGAGCCCGTCCAGGCGTCCCCCGGCGAGTAGCTTGGGACGTTCTCCCAGCTCATCAGGTCTTTCGACTGGGCGCCTCCGACTTCGGGATGAGGCGCGCCGGCCTCGAATTCATCCTTGAGTCGAGCGGACGGGGATCGGCACTCCGCCGTCGGCCGCAGAGCGGTAGGCGGCGTCGACGAGGCGGTGGGCCTCGAGCGCGATGTCGAGTCCCGGCTCGGGACGCTGGCCGCCCGTCACCGCATCGATGAAGGCCCGGTCGGCCTCGACGTAGGCGCGCACGGCCAGCCCGACCTCGTCGTCGGCCAGCGGGAGCGCGTCCACCCATGGCGGCGATGGGCAGTCCCGGACCTCGGTGCCCTCGCTTGTCTGCATGTGGAGCGGTCCACGGAACTCGTCGTCGAGCCAGACCATGCCCTGGCGGAAGAAGACCTCCAGTCGACGCGTCGAGCCGCGGCTCATGATGTCGTGCCACACGCTCGTGAGCTGTGCCTCGAACCCCGAAGCCATGGACAGGGTGACGGCAGCCAGGTCTTCCACGCCCGGATGTCCGGCATGGTTGGCCGTCCGGGCCACAACCGAGTCCACATCACCGAAGCAAAATCGGAGGATGTCGAGATCGTGGATCGAGTGCTCAATCAGGCACCCGCCGCCCGCCTGGGAGACGTCGGCCCGCCACTGCGAGGCGTAGGTGCCCTGAATGGGGAAGTACTGGTCGTCGCGGAAGACGGCGGCCATCGGCGCACCCATCGTCCCGCCCTGAACGAGGTCGCGCAGACCCCGAAAGACCGGTGCACTCCGCAGCACCAGCCCGCTCTGGCTGGCCACACCGGACGCGGCAACCTCGTCGACCAGCTGCGTCGCGCGCGCCAGGTCCACGTCGAGCGGTTTTTCGCAGAACACGGCTCGCCCCGCGGCAAGGGCCTCGTCCACCCCGGCCCGATGCGCCGAGGTCGGTGTACAGACCCAGACGGCATCGCACCGCCGGGCCACCTCGGCGGCGTCGCTCACGACCGCCACGTCCTCACCACCCAGCGCCTCGGCAAAGCCGCGGGCGCGGCGCTCACGCTGGTCGTGGACCGCCACGATCGCCGCATCGACGACACCTCCGTCGATCAGGGCCTTGAGGCTGAGGCCGTGGGCCCACGCGATGAGACCGGACCCGACGAAGCCGACACGCAGCATCCTCGGACCTTAGGCCGTAGTCCTCAGGCCGTGGTCCTCACGTGGTCCTCACGTGGTCATCTCGTCGGCTGGTCGGCGGCGCGTTCGTGACGGCAGGCGGGGGCGCCCGCGGCTCACCCGGTGGCCGGCTCGGCGACGACCCGGCCGGCCAGCGCGTCCATGAAGCGCGACGCGACCATGACGAGGAGCGCGATCTCGTGCCGCTCCCGGCGCCTGATGGGGGCGGGGCGCCCCCCGCAGACGGTGAAGCCGGTGTCCGGAACGGCCTCAATGAACACGCCCGATCCGGTCGTGTCGTTGGCCGGGTCGGCGCCGCTGCGCGACCCCTCCGCGAAGGCGGCCACCCACTGCACGGAAGGGACGTCGCCGTACACCTCGGCGAAGCTCGCCAGCTGGTCGTCCGCCAGCGCCAACCAGGTCAGGTCGAACAGCGCGATCAGGTGGCCCGTCAGGGCGTTCATGGCGGCCCCCGCGGTGCCGGCCTGCAGGATCCCGGCGGCCGCGGCGAGGACGGTGTCCTCCCGGTCCTTCGCCTCGGTCGTCAGCTCGGTCACCTCTTCCACACCCGCCCCCGGGACGTTGCGCACGCCCCGACAGGCGGCTTCGACCGCACCGGGGTCGTCGGGCAGCTCGACGACGAGCTCGTCGATCGCCACTCCTGCCTCGCGCTCGAGCACCTCGAGTCCGACGACGTTGCCGTGGACGGCCCCGATCTCCGCCGCCACGGCGCCCAGGACACCCGGCGCATCGGGCAGCCATATCCGCATTCTGGTCAGCACGCAGCCACCACCCGCCTCCCGGGTCAGTCCCGGTCCACCGCGCTCAATGGACCCTCGCCATCCGCACGGCGACCCGCATGGTGTTCTCGGCGTTGCCGGCGTAAATGCCCTTGACCGGTGGGACGTCGCCGTAGTCGCGGCCGCGCCCGACGGCGACGTGGCGCTCCCCCACCGGGCAGTCGTTCGTCGGGTCGAAGGCCCACCAGCGGCCCGTCCACACCTCGACCCAGGCGTGGCTCTCCCCCGTGATCTCCTCGCCGATGGCGGCGTCCGCCTCCGGGTGGAAATAGCCCGACACGTAGCGCGAGGGCAGCCCGACCGACTTGGTGAGGGCCAAGGCGAGGTGGGCGAAGTCCTGACAGACACCGGCCCCGTCGGCGTAGGCCTCGTCGGCGGAGGTGTGCACCGAGGTCACACCGCGCACGTAGCGCAACGACTCGTGCGTCGCGGCCATGATGCGCCGTGCCGTCTCGAGCGGACGGTCGGCGCGCAGTCCGTCGGCGATCTTCGACAACTCGGGCCCGGGCGCGGTGTAGAGGTTCGGTGCGAGGTGGTCGGCCATCGTCATGGACGCGTCGGACACGTCCTCCCATGTGCAGTCCTCGGGCTCGCTGGAGTTCTGGGTGTCGACGAGCGAGGTTCCCGTGATCGACAGCACCTCGTGACCCCGGTCCACGTTGAAGGCCACCACGTTGGTGCCCCAGTAGTCGAGATACGAATACTGGGGAGCCGGTGGCAGTGTCACGACCCTCGTCTCGAGCACGGTCTGGCGCAGCTCGGTGCGCGGGGTCAGCCGGAGCTCGTTGTACGAGGCCCGTGCCGGGGCGTCGTAGTCGAAGCGCGTCTCGTGGGCGACACGTAGCCGCCAGCCGTCCGTGCGGCTCATCCGCCCCCACCCCCCTGCCGCCACTGCATCGGGAGGTCCTGGGCGAAATAGCGCCGCGTCACCGCGTCGCTCACCGAGGAGATGGAGGCCTGCAGGCGTTCGAGCCGGGTCTCCAGACCGCGCGACAACGTGGCAGGAGCCGAGTACTCCAGTTCGGCCCGGGCCAGACCGACCAGCCCGCGTGCGTCGTCCCATGCGCCCTCGCGTCCGGCGTTGATCTGGTCGAGGCACTCCTCCGCCAGCGTGAGCGAGGCGAAGGCGGAGCGCGGGAAGAGACGGTCGCGCAGGAGAAAGTCCAGGACGCGGCCGGGCTCCACCACCCCCTGGGACAGACGCAGATAGGGCTCGTAGCCTCCGCAGGAGCGCAGCAGCATGACGAGACCGCTGTCGAACACCTCGTCGAACGCCACGGTGGCCAGCTGACGGGCCACCACGTCGGTGCGCTCGAGGCAGCGGCCCAGGGTGAAGAAGAGCCACGTCTGGTCCCGACTCATCATGGTGTCGGCCAGGCCCATCATGCCTGCGCACTGCGTCTTCACGAAGGAGAGGTAGAACGCGGGGCCCGCCTGTCGACCCGTCTCCCAGCGCAACGGGAGCTCGGCCCAGGTGGCATTGATGTGCTCCCAGAACTCCACCGGCACGACGTGACGGACGGCGCGCGTGTTCTCCCGGGCCGCCGCCAGGGCGCCGGCGATGGACGACCGGCTCGTGGGGTCGGTGGCCAACCGTTCGGTCGCCTGCCACAGCGTCTCGGTCCCCGAGTCGGGCAGGCCCATGACGGCCAGCAGCCGCCGGGCCGCGTGCGAGCCCTCGACATCGCTCTGCTCGAGGGCCTGGTACACCGAGACGTCGAGGATGCGCGCCGTGCCTTCTGCCCGCTCGACGTAGCGGCCCACCCAGAAGATGGACTCGGCCACCCGGCTCAGGAGGGCGCGGGTCACGGGCATGACCCGCCACGTTGCTGTTGCTGGTGCCCTGGTTGGCTCTGTTGCTGTTGCTGTTGCTGTTGTCCCAACTGACTCTGCTGTTGCTGCTGCTGTTGCACCCCGAGCTCGCCGTCGGATGCCGGCCCGACGTCCATGGGCGGTCCGGCCTGGAACGGTGCGACCTGGCGCGGGGGGAGCACGGGCATGGAGAGACCGCCGCCGACTACCCACGTATCCTTCGAGCCACCGCCCTGGCTGGAGTTGACCACGAGGCTGCCCTCGCCGAGGGCGACCCGGGTCAAGCCCCCCGGCAGCACCCACACGTCCTCGCCGTCGTTGACCGCGAACGGCCGCAGGTCGACGTGCCGGCGCACCATGGTGTTGTCCACCCAAGTGGGCGACGTCGAGAGGGCGACGACGCGCTGGGCGATCCAGTGACGTGGGTCCGCTTCCACCTCGAGCGCCAGCTCGTCGAGCTCGGCTCCGGTCGCCGACGGGCCGATCACCAGTCCCTTGCCGCCGGAGCCGTCGACCCGCTTGAAGACCAGATCGCTGCGGCGGGCCAGTGCATCCTTGCGCACGGCATTGTCGACGAGGTGCATCGTCTCGACGTTCTGGAGGATGGGATCCTCGCCGAGGTAGTAGCGGATCATGGCCGGGACGTAGGTGTAGACGAGCTTGTCGTCGGCGACCCCGTTGCCCACGCCGTTGGCGATCGTCACCCGCCCGGCCCGCGCCGCGTTCACAATGCCCGGGCAGCCCACCAACGATTCGGGGCGGAACTGCAGCGGGTCGAGGAACTCGTCGTCGATGCGGCGGTAGATCACGTGCACCGGCACCTCGCCCTCCGTGGTACGGAGGAAGACGTCGGTACCGTGGCAGACGAGGTCACGCCCCTCCACGAGGTGTACGCCCATGAGACGCGCCAACAGGGCGTGCTCGTAGAACGCCGAGTTGTGCACGCCGGGGGTGAGCACGACCACGGTCGGGTCCTGCACCGATGCCGGGGCGGCACGCCGCAACGCGTTGATCAGGCGAGCCGGGTAGTCGGTGACCATCTGAATGGGCTGGCCCCAGAAAAGCTCGGGCAGCACCCGCGCCATGGCGGCGCGGTTGGCCAGCACGTAGCTCACACCCGACGGGCTCCGGAGGTTGTCCTCCAGCACCCGGAACTCGCCGTCCTCGTCGCGGATGACGTCGATGCCCGCCACGTGGATGCGCACACCGTTGGGGGGCGAGTAGCCGTAGGCCGCCCGCACGAACCCGGGCGAGCTCGTGATGACCTCGTGCGGGATGAGCCCGTCGCTGACGATGCGCGCCGCGCCGTAGACGTCGGCCAGGAAGAGCTCGAGGGCCCTGACGCGCTGGACCACCCCCGCCGCCACCTTGGACCACTCGCTACCGGTGAAGATCCGGGGCACGACGTCGAGGGGGAACGGCCGCTCCTCACCGTCCAGGTCGAAGGTGACGCCCTGGTCCATGAAGGCCCGGGCCAGCCGGGAGGCACGGGCCGAGACGTCCTCGGGACCCATCTGGGCCAGCGAGGACGCCACGGCGGCGTAGGGCACCCGGGCCGTGTCGTCGTGGCCGACCATCTCGTCGAATGCGGCCTCGGTCAGCCCACGAGCGGACGCGCCGTAGCCGTCGAAGAGGTCTCCCACAGCCCTCAGGGTGCCAGGCATCTGTTTCGCTGGGGTTTCACGGTCGCGAACAGCCGATGACGGCAGCCGGGAATTCCTGGTGCATCGCGCCGCCGGAAGGCGGCCTGGCCGGGCAGGCGGGCTGGGATCAAGCCTGCATCGTACCGGGGGTGTTACCCGATGAGGCCCAGCTCCTTGACGTCGTTGCGCTCCCCCAGCAGCTCGTCGGTGGTGACCCCGATGCGCTCGGTGGCGAAATCGTCGTGCGCGAAGCCCTCGACCACGGACCACCCCCCCTTGCCGTCCGCCTGGACCGGGAACCCGAACTGCAGGCCCTCGGGCGCCCCGTACTGGCCCCCACTGGCCACGGCGACCGAGAAGCAGTCCCCCTTGGCCGTCGGCGTGCGCAGGCTCACCACGGTGTCGATCGCCGCCGCGGCCGCCGAGGCCGCCGAGGAGGAGCCACGGGCGTCGATGATGGCGGCGCCCCGCTTCTGCACCGTCGTGATGAAGTCGCCCCGCAGCCACTCGCCGTCGGTGATGACCTCGGCCGCCGGCTTGCCTCCGATACGTGCGTTGGCGAAGTCCGGGAATTGCGTGGCCGAGTGGTTGCCCCAGATGGCCACGTTGGTGACGTCGGCCACCGGGGCGCCGGCCTTGGCGGCCAGCTGCGCCTTGGCCCGGTTCTCGTCCAGGCGCGTCATGGCGAACCAGCGGTCCGCCGGCACCTCGGGGGCGTTGGAGCGGGCGATCAGGCAGTTCGTGTTGCAGGGGTTGCCGACGACGAGGATGCGCACGTCGGAGCCGGCGTTCTCGGCGATGGCCCGGCCCTGCGGCTTGAAGATCCCGCCGTTCACGCTGAGGAGGTCACCGCGCTCCATGCCCGCCTTGCGCGGGATGCTCCCGACGAGCAGCGCCCATGACGTGCCGTCGAACGCCGTCTTGAGGTCGGACGTGGCCACAATGTCGTGCACCAACGGGAAGGCGCAGTCGTCGATCTCCATGACGACGCCCTCGAGCACGCGCATGGCGGGCTCAATCTCGAGCAGGCGCAGCACGATCGGCTGGTCCTCTCCCAGCAGCTGCCCCGATGCGATGCGGAACAGGATGGAGTAGCCGATCTGGCCGCCGGCGCCGGTGACGGTCACGTGGATGGGGGTCTTGGCCATGGAGGGTGTGGTCCTTTCCGACAGTCGTGCTTGTCCGACGACAGTTTCTGGGATTCGGTTACAGGCGGTCGACGATGGCCGAGGCGAACTCGGAGCACTTGACCTCGGTGGCACCGTCCATCAGCCGGGCGAAGTCGTAGGTCACCACCTTGTCGGCGATGGTGGCCTCGAGCGCCTGGACGATGTCGGCCGCGGCGTTGTTCCACCCGATGTGCTCGAACATCAGCACGCCCGAGAGGAGCACCGAGCCCGGGTTCACCTTGTCCTGCCCGGCGTACTTCGGCGCCGTGCCGTGGGTGGCCTCGAAGATCCCGTGGCCGCTCACGTAGTTGATGTTGGCTCCCGGCGCGATGCCGATGCCACCGACCTGGGCCGCCAGGGCGTCGGAGAGGTAGTCGCCGTTGAGGTTCGTGGTGGCGATGACGTCGAAGTCCGACGGCCGGGTCAGCACCTGCTGCAGCGTGATGTCGGCGATGGTGTCCTTGACCAGGAGCTTCTCCCCCGGCTTGCCGTCGCAGTCGTCCCAGCCGACGGCGACGTCGGCGAACTCCTCGCGCACGAGGTCGTAGCCCCACTCGCGGAACGCACCCTCGGTGAATTTCTGGATGTTGCCCTTGTGCACCAGCGTGACGGACTCGCGCTTGCGGTCGAGCGCGTACTCGATGGCGGCGCGGATGAGGCGCTTGGACCCCATCGGCGAGATCGGCTTGATGCCGATGCCCGAGAGCTCCCGAATGGGCCAGCCCATCTCGTTGCGAAGGTAGGTGGCGAGCTGCTCGGCCTCGGGGGTGCCGGACTGCACCTCGTAGCCGGCGTAGACGTCCTCGGTGTTCTCCCGGAAGATGACCATGTCGACCAGCTCGGGATGGACCACCGGCGACGGCACGCCGGTGAACCAGCGCACCGGCCGCAGGCAGACGTAGAGGTCGAGGATCTGGCGCAGCGCCACGTTGAGCGAGCGGATCCCGCCACCGACCGGCGTGGTGAGCGGGCCCTTGATCCCGATCAGGTGCGAGCGGAAGGTGTCGACCGTCTCGTCGGGCAGCCAGTCGCCCGTCTCGTCGAACGCCTTCTGGCCGGCCAGCACCTCCTTCCAGGCGACCTTGTGGCCGTGCTTGGCGGCGGCGGCATCGAGGACCAGCTTGGCGGCGGGCCAGATGTCGACCCCCGTACCGTCGCCCTCAATGAAGGGAATGATGGGCTCGTCGGGGACCTGGAGCGTGCCGTCGTCGCCCATGCGTATGAGTTCTGCCATGGACGGGATGCTACGGGCCTGGACGGGGCCGTCCCAATTGGGCCCGTCGCAGGGCCCGTCGACGGTCGATGGGGCTCCGTGATCGGCGCGGCGAGGCTCTCTAATTGGCGCGTCGATTAGAGAGCCTTTCGGCGCGGCCTACTCGGAGCGGCTCAGGTGGCTCGGATCCGGAGGGCCCGCCGCCTCGGCGAACAACACCTCGTGCAGGCGGGCGTACTCCTCGGACTCCGGACCGAGGAGCACGCCCACCCAGCCGAGCGCCCGGTCGGCGTCCACCTTCGTGCCCCAGCGCAGCATCTCCTCAATGTCCAGCCAGTCCTTGGGGCGGTTGAAGACCGCCTTGCAGATGATGAGGTCCTCGGGAGCCAGGATCGGAATGTCCACGGCACCGAAGCGGACCACGCGGGCGTACTCCGCCATCTCGAAGTGCAGATCCATGGTGGCGAAGAACACGTCGAGAAAGGAACCGCCCCAGTCCAGCCTGGCCTGCCCGTCGACCGCAATGAGCTCCCGGTCCTCTACTGCGACCGTGACGCCCAGCCGGGCCAGCATCAGCAGTATCGGCTCGGCCGCGTCGGGTGGCAGGGTCAGGTTGACGTCGATATCGGTCGTGGCCCGTGGGTTGCGGTACCAGGCGAGGGCGATGGCGCCCCCGAACTGGTGGGTCACACCCGCTGCATCGAGCATCTCGTGGAGCGAGATGATTTTGGAGGTCAGGTCGACGAATCGCCCGGTCGCGGCCAACGTGGTATCCGCCCGTCAGTCCGAGGCCCCTGCTGGACGCGCCGCCCGCAAGCGGGCCAGGGGCGGGAATCGCAGTGGCTCCGGCTTGCGAGCCGGCCCGAACGCACCGACCTGGGCGACGAGACCGAGGAGCTCGATGAGGGCGTCGCCGGGATCCTGACGCTCCGCCGCCGCTGGGACCTGCGCCAACGAACGGGCCATCCGGCGAGAGGCTTCGACGAAGCGCCGAGTCTGGGACTGCTGGTCCCGGGGACTACGTGCGAGGGGCCTCGCCCCCCAATCTGGCCGCGGCTGCCCGCACGACCCCGGCGTCGAAGGGGCGCGTCGCCCTCCGGCGGGCCTTGTCCAGCACTTCGTCGTTGAAATGCGCGTAGTTGGCCAGGGATCGGGCCCGGGGGCCCTTCGGGGTGTGAACCGACTCCCGGATCTCGAATCTCCCCCTGGGACGGGCGACGACGTAAGCCATACCCACTAAGGATACCCACTATGTCTGGGCCCACTAGACGACCCACCTCTGCCGGCGGCAGCCCATTTCGGCTCTTCCGGACTTCGGCCCGACCGTTCGTGCCAACACGAGGGCGGCGCCGGTGCCACCACGAGATCGCTGCGCAGGGTGGCCACCTTGGTAACCCCTGTTGAAGGGACCAAGCTGATGGGGACGGGAGGAGTGTGCCGTGGGGGCAGTCGGGTTGGTGTTCCACGCCGGGTTACGCCGCCGTTGGCGGTCCTGGCTGGCCATCGCCATCCTCATCAGCATCGTCGGAGGGCTGGTGCTGGCCGCTGCCGCCGCGGGCCGGCGAACGGAGACAGCGTTCCCGCGGTTCGTGGCGGCCCACGGGTTCGATTCCGTGGTGTATGCAACCAGGCCGTTGCCGGCAGTGGCCCACCTCCCTAGCGTCACCTCCGCCACCGAGCTCGTCTTGCCCGACGAGGGGAATCCCGACGTGCGACTGCGCGCACCCGGTCAACGGGAATGACTTCGGCGTGGCGGTGCTCAGGGGCCGGGGACCGTCGCTCTCGACACTCGTGTCGGGCCACATGCCCGACCCCTCCAAGCCCGATGAGGTACTGGCCTCCTTCACCCTGCAGCACGACGACGGCGTGCACGTCGGAACCGTGATCCACGTCCCGTTCGAAGCACCATCCGAAGCCGCGGCGTACAACAACCCGAACACGGGGACTCCCGTCCCGCACGGTCCTGCACCTCGCCCTTCGGGTGGTCGGGATCGAGAGCCAGTGAGTTCGAGTTCCCCTCCGGCACCACACCCGTCTACCTCCTTTACGCCGGCCCGGGATTCGCGCGCTCGGTGCTCCCCCACACCGCCGACGCAGTACCAGTACTTCGTGCGCCTCCGCCAGGGTGAGGCCGGCATGATCCAATTGGACCAGCAGCTCAGACAACTGAATCTTGGGGCAGTCAGTCCAGCGTCGGCGCCTCGAGCCAGGACGGAATCGCCGCCACGATTCAGGCGTCCATCCATCCGCAGGCCGTCGGGTGGTGGATCCTCGCCGCACTCGCCGCGCTTGTCGGGCTGGCCGTCGTCGGCCAGGCCCTGGCCCGCCAGAGCGCCGTCGAGAGTGAGGACCACCCGACCCTGGTCGCACTGGGCATCTCCGGCCGGGAGCTCTTCGCGCTCGACATGGCACGGAACCTGGTCGTGGGCATTGCGGGTGCCGTTGGTGCTGTGGTGCTCGCCACTGCGTTGTCCCCCATCGCGCCGCTCGGCGAGGCACGCCTGGCCGAGGCCTCCACCGGGATCGAGTTCGACGCCGCTCGTGCTCCTCGCTCGGCGCACTCGCCACCGTGGCGGTCGTGCTCGCTCTCGGCATCTGGCCGGCCATGCGGGCGGCGCGAACGCAGAGGATCGACGATCGAGCCCGGCCGCCCCGCTCCTCTGCCGTGGTGACGAACCTCGTCACCCTGGGAGCGCCGCCGACCGCGGTCATCGGCGTCCGCAACGCTCATGGAGCGTCGATCCGGCGGCTCCACCGTCCCGCTTGGCTCCGCTCTCCTGGGCATGGTGCTGGCGGTCATCGCGCTGTGCGCGACGGGGGTCTTCGGCACCAGCCTGACCAACCTGACGTCGACGCCCAGACTCTATGGCGACCCGGAGCAGGTCGGCTTCAGTCCGGCCGAACCCCGCCCTGCTCACCAGCCTGGAGCACAACCCTGCGGTGACCGCGATCACGGAAGGCGTCGGCGCGGCGGAGATCACGGTCAACGGGAAGATCGTCGGCTCCATCGCCGGAACGCCGATCAAAGGACCGTTTCTCTTCTCGGCGGTGGCCGGGAATCCTCCGGTGAGCGACGACCAGATCGGCCTCGGCGTCTCCGACCATGCGCCAGGTGGGCGCGCACATCGGGTCGCTCGTCGACATCACCGTTCACCACCCATTCCGGTGCGCCTCACACCGAGCCGTTCCGGGTCGTCTCCCAGACCTCCTTCCCGCAGTTCGGGGGTTTCGTGAGCCTCGGCACGGGCGATCCTCATGACGACGGCGGACCTTATCCACGTCGCCTGTCCCTCGGGTCCCCAGCAGGCCCTGTGCCGTCAGAAGGTGGCCGGCATCAGCACCGGCGGCGTCCGGGTGAGCTTCGTCCTCGGGCCCGCGAGGGAAGGCAGCGCTGGACCGCTATCGTGGCGGAGTACGCCATCGATCACCACGCAACCCCTCGCCCCGACCTCCCTGGTCAACTTCGGGGAGGCGGTCAACTTCCCTCTCATCTTCGGGGCGATGCTGGCCGTGTTCGGTGCGGCGACGCTGGCCCACCTGCTGGTGGTCAGCGTGTCGCGCCGACGCCGGGAGGTCGGGCTGCTTGAAGGTGCTGGGCTTCGTGAACCGCCAGGTCGTCTCCGACGGTTTCCTGGCAGGCCACCACGTTGGCCGCTGGTCGGTGTCGTCCTCGGCGTCCCGCTGGGATTGGTCGTCGGGAGAACGGTGTGGAACGCCTTCGCGAACAATCTCGGGGTGGTCCCGGTCGCCGTCGTGCCGTTCCTGCTCACCGCGGCGATCACAGTAGGCGTCCTCGTGGGGGCCAACCTCATCGCGATCGCGCCGGCCTGGGTGGCGACGCGGTCCAAGCCGAGCGATCTGCTGCGGCCGGTCGATTAGGCAGCTCGCGGCCGGCGAGACCTACCGTCTGCGTCTGGTCGCGCTATGAAGCGGTGTTCGGCCCCAACCCGAGCGCGGCGTAGATCTCGCGGGTCGCGCTGGAGGTGTTGAACGTGTAGAAGTGCAGCCCTGGCACGCCGGAATGAAGAAGGCGCCCGCACAGCTCGGTGGCCAGCTCCACCCCTTCCTTGCGAACCGCGTCGGCACCGCCCCGATCGTTGGCGGCGCGCAGGCGGTCCTGCATCCAGGCCGGTGCCGCGGCGCCCATGGCGCCCAGCCGGCCCATGGTCGACAAGGAGGTCACGGGCAGGATGCCGGGCAGCACCGGCGTGTCGACACCGCGGGCTCGAAGGTCGGCGACGAGGCCCTCGTACTCTGCCGCCTCGAAGAAGAACTGGGTGACCCCGAAGTCGGCCAGGGCGAGCTTGGCCGCGAGGTGGTCGCGGTCGCTGGACAGGTCGGGCGAGCGTGGATGGCCGGCCGGGTGCGCCGCCACCCCGATGGAGAAGCCACCGATCGCGTGGGCCAGCTCCACCAGCTCGGTGGCGTAGGCGAGCTCGCCGGGCCCGGCGGCCGGGTCTTCGGGTGGGTCGCCGCCGAGGGCCATGAGGTTCTCGACCCCGGCCTTGCGCAGCGACACCAGAATGTCGGCCAGCTCCAGACGGGTGTGGGCCACGCAGATGATGTGGGCCATGGGGTTGAGGTTCGTGGTGTGGAGCATGCCCGACACGAGATCGACCGTTCGCTGGCGGGACTCCGCGCCGCCGCGGTAGGTCACCGAGACGAACGACGGCTGCAGTGGCTGCAGCTCACCGATGGTGCGGGCGAGCGTGGCCAGTTCCTTGTCGTTCTTGGGCGGGAAGAACTCGAAGGAGTAGGTGGGCCCGGCGGCCAGGAGCTCCGCTATGCGTGTCACCTCCCTGATTCGACGCGCCCGAAGTCGTCCTCCAGCCGGACGATGTCGTCCTCGCCGAAGTACGTCCCGCGCTGCACCTCAATCAGGACCACGTCGGTACTCCCCTCGTTGGCGACGCGGTGCGCGCTCTCCAGGGGGATGTCGATGGCCTGGCCGGCCGCTACCTCAATCACCGTCCCGTCGAGGGTCACCGTCGCGGTGCCCGCCACAATGAACCAGTGCTCGGCCCGCTTGGCGTGGCGCTGGTAGCTGAGCCGCTTGCCGGGGTGCACCACGAGCCGTTTGACCTTGTGGTCCGGCTCCTCGTCGTCGAGAACGGTGTAATTGCCCCACGGGCGCTCGGAATACTCGCGTTCGCTCACTTGGTCCCTGCCTCCGTACGTGGCTCGCCAATGGAATGGAAACGTCGCCCGGGTGCTGACCTCACTGCGCCGACATCTCCGCAGCCCGCAACGCGTTGCGATACAGCATGGCACGGGTCATGGGCCCGACCCCACCGAGGCGGGGCGTGATCCATCCGGCCACCTCGGCCACGTCGGGGTGGGCGTCGGGGATGAGCTTCTTGCCCTCGAAGGTCGTGCCGGCCGACACCACGGCGGCCCCGGGCTTGACCATCTCGGGAGTGAGGAGGTGTGGCCGCCCGGCGGCCGAGACCACGATGTCGGCGCTGCGCACGATCGCCGCCATTGCGGGCGCGGGGACGCCCGTGTGCACCATGCTCACCGCCGCATTGAGGCCGGGGCGCTTGAGCGAGAGGAGCATGCCCAGCGGCCGGCCGATCGTCACGCCGCGCCCGATGATCACGGCGTGGCGGCCCTCGACCGGGACGTCGTAGGCGTGGAGCAGCTCCACAATGCCCGCCGGCGTGCAGGGCAGCTGGCCCGGCGTGCCGATCACCAGGCGTCCCAGGTTCACCGGGTGCAGCCCGTCGACGTCCTTGGCGGGGTCGACGGCGAGGAGGGCCTCCGTCTCGTCGAGCCCGTCTGGCAACGGCAGCTGGACCAGGAACGCGCTGATCTTGGGGTCGCGGTTGAAGCGGTCGATGACATGGAGCACCTCGGCCTGCGTGGCCGTGGCCGGCAGGTGCTCGCCGGCCGAGTACATGCCGAGGGCGGCGCAGTCCTCGTGCTTCATGGCGACGTAGCGCTCGCTGGGCGCGTCGTCACCAACCAACACCGTGCCGAGACCCACGTGTTTGCCTTCCGTGGCCAGCCGAGCCACGCCGTCGGCCACCTCCGCGTTGAGCCGGTCGGCGACCGCCTGGCCGTCGAGCAGGATGGCGCCCATCAGTGGCGGAAGTGCCGTTCGCCGGTCATGACCATCGCCAATCCGGCTTCGTCGGCGGCGGCGATCACTTCCCCGTCCTTCACCGACCCGCCGGGCTGGACGACCGCCGTGACCCCGGCGTCGGCCAGGACGAGCAGCCCGTCGGGGAACGGGAAGAAGGCGTCGCTGGCGCCGGCACCACCCTTGGCCCGCTCGCCGGCCTTCTGCACGGCGATCTCGGCGGCCACGACACGCGACTGTTGGCCCGCGCCCACACCAACGGCCTGGCCGGCGGTCACGATCGCGATCGCGTTGGAGGTGGTGCGGCCGCAGACCCGCCAGGCCAGGACCAGGTCGCGCCACTCCTCCTCGGACGGAGCGCGGGCGGTGACGGCCCGCCACTCCGAGCGGGGCGACCTGAAGGCGTCGATGTCCTGCACCAGCACGCTCGCACCGAGGCTCCTTAATTGACGCTGTGCGTGTTCCGGGGCGGGACCGGACAGCAGCCGGGTTGCCCGGCGCCGGCCGGTCAGCTTCTCGAGGGCCTCGGGGGTGTAGGAGGCGGCGATGATCACGTCGGCCTGCGGCCCGGCGGCGATGGCGTCGGCCACCTCGGCGGTCACGCCGCCGCCGATTGCGACCACGCCCCCGAAGGCACTCTGGACGTCGCACTCGAGCGCCCGCTCGTAGGCGGTGACCAGGTCGCCGGCCACGGCGGCGCCGCAGGGGTTGGCGTGCTTGATGATGGCCACGGCCTGCCCGTTGCCGGCGTCCGCCGCCAGCTCGTGCACCAGGCGCCAGGCGGCGTCGCCGTCGAAGAGGTTGAGATAGGAGAGCGGGTTCCCGCCGTGCTGCACCATGGCGTCCCACCAGCTCGGGGTGCCGGCCATGCGGTAGCGCGAGCCGCGCTGGTGCGGGTTCTCGCCGTAGCGCAGCACCTCGGTGCGCTCGAGCGTGAGATGCAACGTCGGTGGGAGCACCGCCGACAGTTCGGCCTCCTCGGTGTCGGCCGCCGTGACACCGTCGAGCTCCCCGACCGGGGTCGGTCCTCCGGCATCGAGCCAGGCGACGATGGCCGCGTCGTAGGCGGCGGTGTGTGCGAACGCGGCCCGGGCCAGCCGGCGCCGGGTCGCCGCCGACAGGGAGCCGGAGGTGCGGAGCTCCTCCAGCACCGCCGGGTAGTCCGCCGGCGAGGTGAGGATCCCGACGTGCTCGTGGTTCTTGGCCGCGGCGCGCACCATCGCCGGGCCTCCGATGTCGATGAGCTCGACGGAAGGGTCCGACGAGAAGGGGTACAGGTTCGACACCACGAGGTCGATGGCCTCAATGCCGTTGGTCGACAGGTCGTCGAGGTGCGCCGGCTTCGACCGGTCGGCCAGGATCCCGCCGTGGATCTTCGGGTGCAGCGTCTTGACGCGGCCGCCGAGCATTTCCGGGGACCCCGTGACCTGGGCCACCTCGAGATGGGTGATCCCGGCCTCGGTCAGCTTGCCCGACGTGTTCCCACTGGCGACGAGCTCCCAGCCGAGGTCCGAGAGACCCTGGGCCAGCTCGACCAGGCCCTCCTTGTCGTAGACGGACAACAGGGCTCTCACGACGTCATCTCCTCCACTGCTCCTTCTCTCTTCTCCGGGTCGGGATGAATACCACGTCCCGCCTCCAGCTCGGCCAGGGCCCAGGCCACGGTGGCCGGGTAGAGCTTCCGCTCGACCACCTTGATGCGCTCGTGCAACGTCTCCTCGGTGTCGCCGGGCAGGACCGGGACCACCTCCTGGGCCAGGATCGGCCCGGCATCCATTTCGAGGGTGGCGAGGTGCACGGTGCAGCCCGTCTCGGGGACGCCGGCGGCCAGGGCGTCACGCACCCCGTGCCAGCCCGGGAACGCAGGCAGCAGCGCAGGGTGGGTGTTGACGATCCGATCGGGAAGGGCCTGGTGGACGGCACCCGTCAGCACGGTCCCGAAGCCGGCCATGGCCACCAGATCGACCTGGTGCGCCACCAGCGTGGCGGCCACCGTGGCCGTGAAGGCGTTCCGGTCGAACTCCGGGCCGAAGCCGCCGTAGACGGCCCGGTCGACCAGCTCGGCGGCGACCCCGTGCTGCTCGGCCAGGGCCAGGGCGGTGCAGGGCCGGTCGGAGAGGACGACGGAGACCGGGAGGCCATCTTCCAGCATCGCCCGCAGGATCGTCCCGGAACCCGAGACAAGGACTGCGAGGCGCATGGGGTCAATCTACCGGCTCACGTCGGATGCCAACGGGGCGATCATGCGGCGGAGTCTGTCGCCGTGGCGTGACGACTACGAGCCCGTGACCTTGACTATCCAGGTACACGACGCCGTCGTTTGGATCACCAAGGTCTGCGCGCCAGTGGTGGATTGAGCCGTCACCGACTGTCCTGACGGTCCGGTCTCACTGATGGCGGGTGTGCCGGACGGGGATCCACCGGCCGGCACAACGAAGACCTGGAACGACGGTCCTGCTGCCGGCGCCGGGGCACAGGAGAAGGCCCAGCCGATATTCCATGGCGCCGCGGTCGTCGTGAACGACGTGCTGGTCCAATTGCCCTTGAGCTGCGGTGAGGTCAGGAGCACGCGGGCGGGGCCGGCGGCAGCCGCAGGAGCCGAGGTGGGTGTCGAGGTCGATCCGCCCGCCACCGTGGTCGTGGTGGCGCCGGCGGCGGTCGTCGTGGTCGTCGTCGCACCACTCGAACTGCCGACGGCGGCGCCCGCTTTGGCCGTACCGCCACTGGGAGCCGTGGTGGTCGTGGCCGCAGTCGAACCCGAAGACGACGCATTGGGAGGAGGCAGCTTGCCGCTGCTTGCGCTCGTTCCACCCGTGCCCGATGCTCCTCCCGTATCCCCGTTGATCCACATCCCGAGGATGGCCGCCAACAGAACGGCGGTCAGAAGTTGCCACGTCTTCCAGGAGCGCCGCTCCTTGATTTTCAGTTCACCTGGTTTCGGGGTGTCATCGGACGCCATCGGCGGCCCGTCGGGATCGGCCGGGACCGACGTCACGGGTTCAGCCTCGACAAGCTGGCACGCTGGTCAACGCAACATCCATTGGCGGCTTGCAGCTCAACCCGTGAGCCGAGGAGTCAGGTCGAGGTGACATTTGAACCGGCCGCGATGATGGACGCCCGCTTCGCCTGGGCGTTGATCAGCTGATCGGCGAAGGCGACGAGGAATGTTCGATTGTTGATGAGCCCGATGTCTGCCTGGTTCGAACGGTTGAGCGTACCGCCGATATTGCGGACGGAGTCGGCGGTCGTGACTCCCTTGATCACCACTCCTTGACCTCTGTTCTGGACGTAGAGCACCACCCGCTCGTAGGCGGTACCTCCAGCGTCCATCTTGACCGGCACGATCCAGTACACGATCGACCAGCTACCGAATTGCTGCGACGTGTAAGACAGCGCCTGGCCGGTGATTCCTCCGGCGAGTGACACCTGGGTGATGTCTGCGAGGGCGTAGCCGTGGAAGGTGTAGCAGTTCTCGACGCCGAACGCTGAAAACCCCGAGAGGTCGGCGGCATTGATGACATCGGCCACCACGGTGGTCGTCGCATGGAGGGTGCCGCCGCTTCCGGGCTGCATGACGTACCGGTTCCACACGGAGCTATCGCCGAACAGCGGTTTCGCCCAGCCATAGGTGGTCTCGTAGTTCGCGGACCAACCGGCCGGAGCCACAGGGCCTTGGATGAAGGCGGTCAACTTGGCCTGGCCGGCCACCCCAGCCACGAGGTTGTACGTACTGAGACCGAGATTGCTGATACCGACGACGAGAGCGGCCAAGATCACGGCCACGACGGCGAAGTAGACCCTCGGCACTGCGAGCGGCACGCGCCCTTTTGGCTTCACCTGAGCACCGTCCGAAGACGGCACGGTGGCCGAGGGACCATGGCCGATGACGTCGGCGCGGTCATGCCGAACTGAATATGCATCCCCAGGGGACGGATCAGCAGGAGCATGACCACGACGCCCAGGCAGAAGAGGACCAGGCCAACGAAGGGATGGAAGACGTTGATGGCGATCGACTCTCCCCACTCCTTTCCCGCGAAGAAGATGAAGGTGATCCGACCGAGATTGAGGGCGAAGAGCAAAACCATGCCGCCAGCGAGCCAGAGCACTTTGCGCACGATGGGTCCGCGCACGATCGCCGCGAAGGCAGAGCCGACCAGAAGAAAGCCGACTACTCCGTTGACCCCGGAACAGGCGGACACGATGCTGAGGGAAAATGGTGTTCCGTGGTGCGTCACCGCAAACACACCGTTCGAAGAGGGTCCGGGAACCGCAAGATGGGTCCAGACCGCGATTTTGGTCATCGCCTGCAATGTCAGCGTCGTGAAGGCGTTGAGGACACCGAGGAGGTATTTTTCGTAGGGATAGGGCCAGGCCAGGAACAAGAAGGCAATTGCCAGCTTCTGACGCCACATGACGCGGCATCCGAAGATGATGGCGACGACACCGGCAATGAAAATGGGAAGGGAGAAGAGGTCGACCCGGTAGACCCAGAACATGGCCGACATGCGGGCAGGGAGAAACTCGTTGATGGCAATGGCGGCGAGAATCAGCGGTATCCCGATGGTGTAGTCCACCTGTCGGTCGTAGATCGCCGGCTCAGGTTTGAGGGGTCTCGCACGAACCGCCGCCAGAGCGAGTGCGATGGCCGGCACCAGACTTATGTAGGCGAGCGGTGTCTGTTGGTCGGCCGTCTGCAGGAGCGTTCTCAGGGAGTAGTTGTAGGCGATGAGCACGGCGGCAAGGAGCACGCCCACCTGAATGCGCGTGCGCGTCGTCTGGGAAGCATCTATCCACCGACGACGCCACTCATCCCGCCAATTTCTCATGGCAGACCATCGACTGTTCGGAAGCGGGACGTCCAGCGCTTGGGTCATGGCCGTACCCTTCGTCGTGCCGACACCCGCTCGTCCTGAGAACGCATCACATGAACACTCATCCGAAGCGACCGTTCACATAATCGGACGTCCTCGGGTCATGGGGATTCGAGAACACCTGTTGCGTGGGCCCGGTCTCCACGATGTGCCCGGGTGCCCCCTCGCTATCGACCAGAAAGAGCGCGCAGGTGTCAGAAACCCGTTGGGCCTGCTGCATATTGTGCGTCACGATGACGATTGTCAGCTGGTGTCGGAGCTCATTGATGGTCTCCTCGATGACACCGGTCGAGATCGGGTCGAGAGCCGAACACGGCTCGTCCATGAGGAGAACGCTCGGTCGGACGGCGAGAGCCCGGGCGATGCAGAGACGCTGTTGTTGACCACCCGAGAGAGCCCCCCCGGGCTCATTGAGGCGATTCCTGGCCTCACGCCAGAGCCCGGCCCTCTCGAGGCACTCCTTCACCAGGCCGTCAGCATTGGCGACCTTGGTACCCGACAGTTTGAGGCCGGCCAGCACGTTCTGGGCAATCGTCATGGAGGGGAAGGGGTTCGGCCGCTGGAACACCATGCCGATCCTCAGTCGGGTCTCGGTGATGCGCAGCGTCGGCCCGTAAATGTCCACCCCGTCCAGTCGGACCGAGCCGGAGAGGGCGGCAATGGGTACGAGCTCGTGCATCCGGTTCAGGATCCTCAGGAAGGTGGACTTTCCACAGCCGGACGGACCGATCAGCGCGGTGACTTCTCCGGCCGGCATTGACAGCGAGATTCGCTCGAGCACCTTGTGGGAACCGAACCACGCGCTGACGTTGGTCGCCTCCAAGCCTGAGCGCGCAAACCCGGACTCCGGCGATGCCGTTGGTTGGTCCGTTGGCGCGCCGAGTTCCTGCTCGGTGGTCGTCACGGCCGTGACCTCGGTTCGCTTCGATCGGCGCATTCGTCTTCGCCCGACAATGCCGAGCCCAATCAGAGCAGCCCCCGCGCCAAGCAGCGGAACGGGATCCGACGCGCCGGTAGCGGCCAGGCCGGAACTCGAACCGCCAGCACCTGTGTTACCGATGTTCCCCGTTGCACTCGCCGTCGAGATCGAAGATGCCGCCGCAACCGTGGTCGTGGTGGTCGAGGTGGTGGAGGTGGTGCTCCCTCCGGTAGTCGAGGAAGTCGACGCAGTGGTCGTCGCCTCCGAGTCCAGCGTGACCGCCACCTTCAGGTCGGCGGCCACCATCGCCGATGTCGGGGGTGCAGATCCCAACGTCTCCTCGTCGGACTGGGCCACCGGTCCGACCATGAACCGGATGTACTGCGAGAGCTTGGCCGCCTTGGAAGCGGACAGTCCCGAGGTTGGGACGATCAGGTAGCTCTCCACCATGAGATAGTTGTTGTAGGCGGAGGCGTCATTCGGATTGGCCGCGAACGTCACCAGGTTCGTCTTTGGATCCATCGTCGCATCCGATTCCGCCGCCTCCGCCGACGCCGCGCTGGGGGCCACGAACTTGCCGTTGGCGTTCTGAATCGCCGCGGTCGGAATATTCCAGGGCGTTCCCTGGGGAGCGCCGGCCCACACCGAGGACAGTGGGAACACGTCGTCGGCGGCTGCGCCCCCAGCACCCAATCCCGCCCAGGAATTCAGCAACGACGGAGCGTTGGTCTCGGAGTTGATGTTGAGCTCCTTCTCAATGAGGCCGGCGTCGCCTCCCACGTAGGCATGTTGACGGTGGAATGGCCAGATCTCCGAGGGCGTATCGCTCGAGGTGAGAGGAGTGGCCACCGGGTTGTTCAGTGCATTGTCGAACAGCTCCTTGGAGGTCGGATCACTGTCCAGATACGCCATGAGGGCTGTGTTCTCGGCCGATGGCTCGAGAGTCGAGGCCTGATAGACCGCCGTGCTCGGAATTGGTTGGCCATTGGCCTGGGTGAGCCGCGGATCACCCCAACCCGTCAGTGCCAGCGGCAATCCCTGATTGGGGGACACCCCCGTATTCGTGAGGCCTTGCATGAACAATGACCCCGTCAACGACGCCGTCAACGGGATGTCCTGAACAGAGCGCGTTCGTCGAGTTTCCCTCAAGGCCGCCCGGGTCGCAGACGGCGAGGGTGGCTATGGCAACTGGTGTGGCCGCAAAGGGCACGTAGGCGAACGTCCGCCCATTGGCTTTGCCGGTCGCGACCTCGGTCGAAGTCAGCGGACGCTCCGAAACGACGAAGTCCGCGCCGAATTGCCCTGGTCCGGTTCCGACAAGGTCGCCGATGCCCTGGTCGATATTCGCGTCGTTGTATTGGGGATTCAGCGGCGCAAGGCCGGTGTCCGCCTTGAGCAGCAAATCGGTGACGGGCGTCAGGAAAGACCCACCTTCGCCGACCAACGCAGTGGGGTCCGTACCTGCCCCGGCTCCCGGCGAAAGCGCAATGCCAAGGGATGTCATCAGCATCGAACCCACCAGGAACAGCGCGCCGTAGCGCCAGCGCGCACATGGAGCCATCATGAGCTCTCACCCTGTTGGCGGTGACTCTTCAGCCGACGGCGACCGACCCACCCGACGACCAGAAGAAGCACGCCGATCAGGACCAGCGGCAGTGGATCACTCCCCGTCGAGGCCATGGCTGAGGTTCCAGCGAGCGAGACTGCGGGATCGACACCCCCACCACCCGATCCCCCGCTTCCGCTGGTTGCACCAGCGGTCACGGCCTTGGCCGAGACCCCGCCCAAAGCCGGGTTGCCGTTGGTCGTGGCCACGTTCGCTGCGCCTGGAGGCGCAGGTGGGGCAACCCCGTTTGTCACGCCACAGGTGGGCGTCGTCTGGCCAGCCTGCACCTCCGTGGGTGTCAGATCACCGCACGAGTACGCAGCACTTTCGGCCGCTGTCGGGTCGACCGCACCGGGAACATTGGCGATGACCTGATCAATGCCGTAGCGCTCGAGCGAGAGACCCAGGGTGGCATAACCGCGCTTGGGGGCTGACTGCTGGCCCAGCGTCAGGACGTAATTGACGAAGTTGCTCATCGTGTCCCCTTTGGATGTGGACCACCCCTTGGTGGGAGTCAGCAGATAGCTGTAGGTCGACGGGTTGTAGACATTGGGACCCGCGCCATTGAAATTCAGCTCGTGGAGTCCCGTCGTGGGATTCTGTGTCGCGTAGGCCAGCGCCGAGGCGACATCGACGGGCGTCGGCAGAGTGAACTTGTTGCTGGCGTTCTCGACCGCAGCAACTGCCTGAGCCGGGTTCGACCCCGTGAATCCGGAGTCGTTGGCGTAGTTCACTTGCACGGGCCCGATGGAGCCGGCCGTATTGACGATGTTTGAGGCAACGGCCGAAGTCGAGGACTCGTCGAGACCGTTGCTCGGCGCCTCCCAGTTCGAACCGGGCACCGTCGGCGAGATCGGCACTCCACTCGGTGGCGGGAACCCCTGCTCGTTCTGGGCGTACTTGGCCCAGACTGCCGGCTGCTCGTCGATGCAGTACTCCTCGAGCACGAAGTTGGTCCCAGCGGGATCGCTCTCCGTGACGGGCTTCACCGCGAGATTCGGCAACGTCACGCTCGCATTCGCACCGTTCGCCTTCAACGCGGGGTCATCCCAGTTGGTGATCTGTCCGGTCAGAAGGAGGCACGCGGTATAGCTGGTCAGCTGGAGCGTTTGGCTGAGACCTGGGATGTTGTACATGAAGGCCACCCCAGCCGCCGTAATCGGGATGAACTCGTAGGGAAAGGTGGGCGGGGTGGTGCCGACACTCGAGCTCACATAGCCGGTGTCGCTCACCGCATAGTCGACCGTCCCCTGGGTGAACTCGTAACGCCCCTGGCCCGAGTTACTTGACGTGTAATTCACGCTGAGGTTGTAGGGCGCCTGCGACACGTCGTTCGTCCAAGCGGTTACGGCCGGCGCTGCAAATGAGGACCCCGTCCCCGCGATTCCGGCAGCCGTCACGTTGGGCCGTTCGGTCACCGCGGGTGGAGTGTCAGACGAGGTTGGGCTGGTCGTGGACGTGGTCGACGTGGTCGACGTGGTCGACTTGGTCGAGGGCGCCCCCGGAGTGTCGGAAGCCCCGGCAACCCCGTTGGACCCGGCGACACATGCGACGAGCACGAGCGCCAGGAACGACGAGCCCATGAAGGCTGCAGCTCCAGTCCAACTCCGACGTCGCGCCATCCGCTTGGAACGGGTCCGGCGATTCGCGGGCAGTGTGCAGTTCATTGAGATTGGCTCCTGGGGGGTCGGTAGTGGCGCACCACGTATGTGCGGGTGGTTTTGAGGTCGGGGGTTACCGAATCGCGTCACGACTTGCTCCTGAGCGGGAGTCGTTGCCATAGCCACGAGAGTCTGCGGCGGCGGTTGCCAGAGCCGCTCGATCCGAGGATTCTGGCTCCGGTGAACAGGATGAGGACCAACGACATCAAGACGAACGCGGCACCCCAACCGACGGTGATCGCTTGCGCTGACGGTTGGAACACCTGCTCGTAGATCCGTAGGGGGAGGTCGTCTTGCCAGCCATGGAAGGGGTTCCAGTTGTACCGGTCGTTTCCACCCGCCGTGAACAGGACTTCGGCAGTCTCGCCCGACGTACGGGCAATACCGAGAAGGGCCGCGGTAATCAAGCCGACGCGCGCCGTGGGCAGAACAACGCTCAGGACGACTCGTCGCTCGGGGGCGCCAAGGGCATGCGCTGCCTCCCGGAGAGACCCGGGCACAATCCTGATGACCTCGTACGCGGCTCGACAGGTGACCGGAATCATCATGATGGAGAGAGCGAGGGCAGCGATAAAGCCATTCTTTCCGTCGACACCATGGGGTCGGACCCAGATGATGAACATGAACAAGCCAGCGATGATCGACGGGGTACCCGTCATGGAGTCGACCACATTGCGAACGATGCGGGCGAGAACGCTCCTGGACTGCACCAGATAAGTCGCCGTGAGAAAGGCGACCGGCACCGAGATCAGACTGGCAAGCAGCACCTGCTCGACGGTGCCGACGATGGACTGGCCCACGCCGTATTCGTCACCCGTCTTGCCACCCGACGTGTCCATGACGAGGAAGCGGGGAAAGTGAGCGAAAACGATCGGGCCGCCCTTTACGATCACAGTCCAGACGACGGAAGCCAGGGCGATCAGAGCGATGACGCCGCCGGTCCATATGGCCACCGTGGCAAGTCGGTCCTTCATGACGAGTACGCCGTGACGACGCCACACGAGGATGCCGTAGATGGCATACGCGACAACGGCCCAGCAAAAGAAGAATCCGAAGTTGGCGATCGAAACCCCAGCGAGGTTGAAGATGAGCCACATCGCCGCGAACGATGCGATCGCAGCGCCGACGAGGTCGAACAAGCCGTCGCGCGAGACACTTTTCGTCCGCCTGGGACGGTCTGGCTGGATCGTTGGGGCACTCACTGGGTCTGCCAAGAGGTTCGCCGTCATTCTCGAGCCCCCGAACGTCGGGCGATCAGCCGTCCAACCAGGCTGAAGAACAGCGTCGTTGCGAACAGAGTCAAGGCGGCGAGCGTCAACTCGCTTTGGCTGTGGACATCGGCGACCGGAAAGTACTCCGCCACCTGCCGGGCGACGTCTCCGTTCGCATTCGGCCCGAGGATCGCCTTCGAGACCACATTGGCGGGAGAAAGGACGAGCAGTACCGCCATCGTCTCACCTAATGCTCGGCTGATGGCCAGAAGCACGCTGCCCACGATGCCGCTGCGCGAGAAGGGCAGGATGACGTCGGTGATCGTTCCCCACCGCGTTCCTCCCAGGCCGAGGGCAGCCTCGGCGGTATCTCGGGGAGTTTGGGACATGACCTCCCGACTGATGGAGGCCACGATCGGGATGATCATGATGCCCACGATGAGACCGCAGACAAAGACCGAATCGGTGTAGGTACCGGGCTCAGTTGTCCGGAAGATGGGGATAAAGCCGAGATGGGCGGCGATCCACGAGACAGGCCCCTGCACATAACGGTTCAGGACCTCGAGCCCCCAGAACCCGAACACGATGCTCGGAATCACAGCCAGGAGGTCGACGAGTCCGGTCAGCCAACCGCGGAGTTTCGGCGGGGCATACTCATTGATCATGAGCGCAATGGCCAACGCGATCGGGGTACCGAACGCAACAGCGATCAGCGCGATGAGCACTGAACCCACAAGAATTCCGAGCACTCCAGGGTGGATCGGCGCGGACCACACCGTCCCCGTGAAGAAATGCCACTTGAAGGTCTTGAGGGCCCACCAGCTGTACGAGGTCAGGAAGACGATAATTGAAACGAGCACAATGAGGACCAGGAGACCACTCCCCGCCAACAAGCCGCGGAAGGCTCGATCCATGCCGGTGAGGCCCGCTTTCAGTGCGATGGGGGTCTCGTCGATCTGCTCCGAGCTGCTGAACTCGGTTGGCGGGGAGGTGAGCGTCACCATCGGCTGCTCCCAGCGATCGGCCATCGGTTCCGCGTGAGCCGTACACCGTCGGCAGGCACCAGATAGCCAGTTCTGATCGGGCTCATAGCGCTCTCATCCTGCGAGTGAGCCGTAGAACGTGGCGTCGCCTTCGGTGAAGACGCCCCCATCAGATGCCACCAACCAGTAGCCCTTGCCGTCGGGGGTCGAGGCCATGCCGACGATGGGCTTGTTCAAGGTGAGGGCACCCGTGGAGCCGTAGAAGGTGGCGTCGCCGTAGCTGAAGATGCCGCCGTCGGAGGCCACCAACCAGTAGCCCTTGCCGTCGGGGGTCGAGGCCATGCCGACGATGGGCTTGTTCAAGGTGAGGGCACCCGTGGAGCCGTAGAAGGTGGCGTCGCCGTAGCTGAAGATGCCGCCGTCGGAGGCCACCAACCAGTAGCCCTTGCCGTCGGGGGTCGAGGCCATGCCGACGATGGGCTTGTTCAAGGTGAGGGCACCCGTGGAGCCGTAGAAGGTGGCGTCGCCGTAGCTGAAGATGCCGCCGTCGGAGGCCACCAACCAGTAGCCCTTGCCGTCGGGGGTCGAGGCCATGCCGACGATGGGCTTGTTCAAGGTGAGGGCACCCGTGGAGCCGTAGAAGGTGGCGTCGCCGTAGCTGAAGATGCCGCCGTCGGAGGCCACCAACCAGTAGCCCTTGCCGTCGGGGGTCGAGGCCATGCCGACGATGGGCTTGTTCAAGGTGAGGGCACCCGTGGAGCCGTAGAAGGTGGCGTCGCCGTAGCTGAAGATGCCGCCGTCGGAGGCCACCAACCAGTAGCCCTTGCCGTCGGGGGTGGCGGCCATGCCGACGATGGGCTTGTTGAGGGCGCCGGCACTTGCAGACGTTGCCACGGAGCTGGCGGGCGAAAAGGAGATCGTCGCGCTGAGACCGCTCAACGGCGCGTTGTCCGTGATGTCCGTCGCCGTGAAGGTCACACTCTCTGCCGTGCGATCAGTGACAGTGAAGGTCGCGATCCCGTTTGCATCGGTGGTCACATCGGATGGTGAGACGATGGCGCTGACCGAAGAAGGAACGATGGTCACTTCCTTGCCAGTCAGCGGCAGCCCATTGTTGTCATTGAGAATCACTTCGATGCTGGCACTGGAATGGCCGTCGGCAGGTACCGTGGCGCTACTGGCGACTATGTCCGAGTCAGCGATGCTCGGGGCCGTGGGTGGCGGTGTCCCAAATGTGACCTCCACTTCCTCGCCGACCAGGGGCAGGTTGTCGGTGGTATCAGTTGCTCGGTAGCGGACAGTCTCTGCGGTCGCGTCGGTGACCTCGAAGGTCGCTTGGCCGGACGCGTTGGTTGTCACGCCCGTCACCGGTGAGATCACCGATGAGCCACTCAATGCGGACAAGGTGACCGTGACTCCAGGGACCGGGTTGGCATTGTGATCCTCGAGCGTCACCGTGATCTTCGATGCCGTCGAGCCGTCTGCGGGAACCGAGGTCGGGCTGGCGCCGACAGTCGACTGGCTGACTTGCGGGACACCCGGTGTGAACGTGACCCCGACGGTCTGGGTCACGGTGACATTGTCCGTTGTATCGGTCGCCGTATACGTGACCTGCTCTGCCGTCGTGTCATACGTACTGAAGCTGATCGATCCGCTGCCGTTCGTCGTCGTGTCGAGCGTGCCACCGGTCTGCACCGAAGGTATGACCTTGACCGTCTGCGACGCGGTTCCGGTCCCAGTCACGGTCCCGGCCACGGTGACGGTCTTGCCCGCCAACGGATTATGAAATTGATCTTCGAGTAAGACCGTTATTGTCGCACCGGTGGTTCCGTCGGCTGGGACCGTCGACGGAACGACCGTCATTGAGGAAGTGGACGCGGAGGCTTCCGGTACCTCGAACGTCACGTGCGTGCTGGCCGCAATGGCGAGGTTGGCGTCAGAGGTGTCGACGGCGTTGAAGGTCACCGTCTCCGCTGTCGTGTCGCTGACCGAGAAAGATGCTTGGCCGTCGGCGCCGGTGACTACCGAGCTCGGCGAGATAATGGCGCTGCTGGACGAGGCGTTCAACGTCACGGTCTTGCCGGCGACGGGACTCGTATTGTCCAGCAACGTGACCGTGACCGTTCCCTTCGGCTGCAAGCCGTTCTGGGCCACGCTGGACACAATCGGTGTCGAAGTCGTGACGGTCGAATCGCTCGCCGAGACGGTCAGCATGCCGAATGTGATACTGACGCTCTGCCCGGTCAGGGAACTGTTACCAGCCCCATAGGTCGCCGTATAGGTCACCGTCTCCGCCTTCGTGTCGGACACGGTGAACGTGGCATCGCCCTCGGCGTCGGTCGTGGCCGACCCAGGGACGATCTGCGAACTCCCGGCTCCCTGGTTCAGCGCTACGGATACTCCCGCGATGGGCTGGGGAATTCCTCCCTGATCCTTGAGAGTGACCGTGACCGTCGTGCTGCCGCCGTCGGACACGGACGTGCTCAACGCGGAAACCGAGGAGTTGGCAGCGGTGACAACCGGTGCCGCGAATGTGACCTCTGGGGTCTGGGTCATTGTCACGTTGTCGGTCGTGTCGGTGGCGGTGTAGGTCACATTTTCGTGTGTGCTGTCGGTAACCGTGAAGACCGCCTGTCCGCCGGCGTTCGTCGTCGCCGTCGAACTCAGTGAGCCGTTGACCTTTATGACCGAAGAACCAGATCCTTGGGACAGAGTGACCGACTTCCCACTGGTGACGGGGTTCCCGGTGATGTCCTTGAGCGAGACCGTGATCATCGCCTGGTCGACCCCGTCCGCCGCCACCGTTGCCAGGTTCGCCGCAACGGTCGAAAGGCTGGGCGAGGTGGCAGCAACTGCGGGCGCCGAGCCGTCGCCGGGATTGTCGCCCGTATTGGTGCCATCGCCCGCGTCGACATTGAAGGCCGCCGAGAACAAGTGGGGATAGGAGAAGCCGTTGGCCGATTGCGGATTGGCCGCAAAGATGCCGAGGACGCACTGGTTCGGGGCGACGTCACAGGAACCGGCCATGGTGGGCGGGCCCAGAGCCGCGTTGGGCAGGTCCCACATTTTGAACGCCTTCGTTCCGCTCAGGGTCAGGGCCCCCGTGGACGACAGGTTGGCCAGGACGTTGTCTGTCGACGCCTCGCAGTTAGTCGGGCTGGTCGGCAGGTTGGCCGAACTGCCACCGGGGTCGGTGCACTCCTCGACGTTGAATGTTCCCGAGCACGACGTGGCCGAGGTGCAGCCGGGGAAGCCTTGTGCAAACAGGTTGGCAAAGCTCATCGTGCTGTTGCCGATGACGGAGACCGTGAGCTTCTGCCCGCTGTCATAAGGGCCGGGTGTCGGCGTGCCGGTGGTGGTCAGACTTGTGATGCCGTCTGCGCTGACGAGGGTGGACGCTTCACTCCTACTCGGCAGAACAACGAGAGCCGACAATCGCAGCGGCGAGGGCAGCCGCCAACCAGAAAATAACAACCCTCCGACGTCGTGTTACCGACTTCGGGACCGTTCGCCTGGCGTGTCTCGCATTGCCGTGCGCGCCCGTCAAGTTCCACCCTGATGCACGGGCCGACGGATGTAGCGCAACACGGTTCCGAAGACGATGAGAAAGAGACCCACGCCTAACAGCCACGGCCACCAATCTGATCCACCGGTGTTCGCCAGCGTGGCTGAAGACACGGAGACCTGCGGCCGACGCTCCCGCGGATGCCGAAGTCCCTGTGCCGGCCGAACTCGAACTCGAACTCGGAGAGAGTGCCGTTCCAGCAGACGCAGTTCCACTCGCTGTGGCGGGCGCCACCTGGAACGGCGCCGAAAACAGATACGGCTTGGTGAAGTCATTCTGATTCGAGAAGAAGCCGAGTACGCACTGATGTTCGGCGTCGTCACAGACCGTCCCGTTCGATGGCCCGAGGACGCTCTCGTCCGGCAGGGCGTAGACCTTGTACTTGGAAACGAAGACGCTTCCGTTCTCCTGCAGGTTTGCCGTCGGAAACGTCGTGGTGGGGTCGCAATCCGTGGACTTTTTGGGCAGATTCGCCGCGGAACCGTCGAGGTCGGCGCACTCCAGGACCTTGATCACCGCCGCTCCACTCGGGAATCCCGCTGTTTCCAGCGAACTCCGGCTGAGCGTCGAGTTAGGCGCAACGACCAGCTCGACGGTGTCTTGATCGTGCAACGGATTAGTCGCCAACGATCCAGAAGGAACAGTTCGTATCGCGACCGTGCCGTTCGAGAGTGTGGCAGCACCGGCATGGGAAGCGGACAAGCCGACGATCACGGACGAGAGGACCAGCACTGCGCCGAGGAGCTGAAGAATGAAGGAAGTCCGACGTCTGGGCGTCGCTCCTCCCGATCCCGGTCGGCTCCGCCGTCCAGGCACACCTTGAGACACGCTTCTCTTCTCCAGAGTCGGCGTTTCCTGTCTGCCGGTCACATTGTCTCCTGGGTAGTCCGAAGCTCCTGGGTGTTCCAAATTCTTTTTGGCCTCAAGACACTCTTCGAGAACGCGCTCACAAAACTCTCTTTCTGCTCTCTGGCGTTTAACCCACACTGAGGGGTGCTCTGCGATTTCGCAGAACACCCCTCGAACGGGACTGCTTCTTCACCACTTCTTGTGTTCTTTTCTTGTCGGGTCTCCCCCCGAGGCCCTTCGAGGCCCCAGGGGGAGAGAACCGACGCGTAAAGCCTGGAAACTCCTCCTTGCTAACCGACGGTGTCGGTGACTGCCGTCACCGGCGGGTGGCCGGGGAAGTACAGCGTCGGCGGCGCCTTGCCGCCCGTACCGGCCGCGTAGTTGTTGGTCAGCGTGATGGTGTTCCCGCTGATCGCCGAGATGGTGTCGATGGTGTCCCCGACGAAGCCGTTGGCGGCAGTACCGACGACCCCGAGCTTCTCGGAGTAGCCGTTCGGGATCTCGACGGTCCAGCCGACCTGCGCCTCTGAAGGCAAGCTCGTCAGGTTGATCTGGTTGGGTGACGTGAAGGAACTAATGGTCGCTACTGCGGAGCACGTTCCGTTCGGGTTGGCCACTCCGTTGACCGACTGAGCGGTAAGGGGGAGCTCCGCACTGGTGTCCGACAGGCGGGAGAACCCGTACTGGCCCTGAATGATGTTGGTCAGGTCCGTGTCGTAGTTCACGCCGGTGAAGCGGTCCGGACCCTTGGCCTGCATCGGCGAGACTGCGCCGGCACCGGTCCCGCTGGCGCCACCGCCATCGCACATCCAGTTCAAGAAGCCGGCCGTCGAAGCCTTGACGGTGCTCGTGGGGATGATGTTGAACAGCGTCCGGGAGATGGCGTAGGCGTTGTCCCGGTTGTCAGCGGTGTTGGGGTAGTCCCCGTTGGACGCCAGCAACGACGCCGAGAAGGCTGCTCGGCAAGGACGCCGGCACGACACCGGGGTTGGTCTCGATGCTGGCCACGGTGGCCACGCTGCTGGTCTTGTAGACGCCGTAGCTGATGAAGTACAGCGACGTGGCGATGTCGACAGCCTGGTCGGCCGCATCGCTCGCGCCCCAGTTGGCGTTGGCGAAGTCACCGACCTGGGCGGCGTTGTTCTCGAGTGCGATCTCGGGGTTGCCGCTGAGACCCTGCGGGGACTGCGGGTTCGGTCCCTGGGCGCCGTTGGCGTCGTAGGTCGCCTTGGCGGCGCAGTTGGTGGAGCCGTTCCCGCCGTCGGCGAAGTTCATGAACCCGTTGAGGGTGCCCGAGCCCTGGTTCACCGCGGTGATGCGGATGGGCACGCCGATAGGCGCTCCCTGTCCAGGAACCTCAGACCCCGTCAGGTTGGTCAGCTGACCCCAGTCCATGATCTGGCTCTGATCGGGCGAGGCGACCGAACCGTGCGTGCACCACAGCCGCGTGGCGACGCTCGTCAGGCTGTTCCCGCCTGAGATCGGCGTGTTGTCGACCTCTTCGAAGGGAGTTCCCGAGCAGAGGTTGGACGTGCTGGCACCGCTGTCCTTGGCGACGCAGTTGTAGGGGTCGCCGGGCTCCCACCCTGCGGCCACCGAACCGATTCCACCGGAGGGGAACGCCTTGGTGATGGTACTTCCGTCCGCTGGGTTGTAGCTGATGAAGTTGTGACCGATGTAGCCACTCGCTGTGCCGTAGGCCTCTGGGTCGATGTTCACGAAGTCAACGGCCGCGATGGCGTCCTTGGCGTAGCCCAGCTCCTGCGCCGCGCAGGTGTCGCTGTAGGGCTTCGACGACCGGGCGTAGTCGACCTTCGTGTTGATCGGCAGGTTGATCTTCCCGCAGATGGCATCCTGGCCGTTCCCCGAACCGACGTCCCAGGTCCCCTGCAACTCCTGGGTCCCTGTGAAGTTGTCCAGCGGGTCCGACTGGGACACGTTGGGGTTGCCGGTCATGTTGCAGTGCTGGAGGTCCGTCGCCAGCTGGCACCCGAAGGGCAAGATGCCCGACGTGTTGTAGGTGTTGCTGATGGACTGCATCATGAAGAGCGTGGTGTCCGAGCCCTCGGAGACGTCGGTGTTGCCCACCTGGCCCGTGGACGACAGCCACGAGGGATAGGCCCCGAAGGTGGGGAAGGCGGGGATGGTGACCGCAGCTTGAGCCGTTGCCGCACCCAGGAGGAGTGCAGCGACCGTGCCTACCGCAGCAAGCGATGATGCGACCGCCAAACGGTGTCGCATTTTTCGAAGTCTCATGACAGTGGTTGCTCCTTGTCTGTTGATGAAATTGGGTCTGCTGTGGAATTGACTGCTGCGCCCAGGGCGCACCGCGATCTGCGGTGACCCGGGTGCTGGCGGTCATCCCCCAGCACCCGGGTCGACAGCGATGATTCGGAGACTCCGTGCTAGGCGGCCCTCTGCTGACGCCGACGATGACGGATCATCACGCCTCCGACGACAGCCATGGCGGCCAGCGGCAGGCCGATGGCGAATGGCACTTCGGGCGTGCCGTCCCCGGGGTTGTCGCCCGTGTTGGACCCGTCTCCCACGTCCACTTGGAAGGGTGCCGAGAACAGGTGAGGGTAGGAGAAGCCGTTGGCGGACTGCCGGATTGGAGGCAAAGATGCCGAGGACGCACTGGTTCGGGTCCGTATCGCAGACGCCAGTCATGGTCGGTGGGCCCAGGGCTCGCGTTGGGCAGGTCCTACATTTTGAACGCCTTCGTCCCGCTCAGGGTCAGGGCCCCCGTTGACGACAGGTTGGCAAGGACGTTGTCCGTCGCCGCCTCGCAGTTACTGGGACCGGTCGGCAGGTTGGCCGGATTGCCACCGGGGTCGGTGCACTCCTCGACGTTGAAGGTGCCAGAGCACGACGTGGCCGAGGTGCAGCCGGGGAAGCCTTGTGCGAACAGGTTGGCAAAGCTCATCGTGCTGTTGCCGATGACGGAGACCGTGAGCTTCTGCCCGCTGTCGTAGGGGGTCCCGGGTGTCGGCGTACCAGTGGTGCTGATGGTTGTGTTCCCGTCGCTACTCACGAGCGACGAGGCGCCCGCCACGCCCGACCCCAGGCCAAGCATGAACACTGCGGCGCCGGCCGTTGCGCCACAGGCTACGGCGACCGTCTTCACGACATGCCGAATGGACATTAAGAGAGCTCCTTGGTGGTGTTGATGCCGGGACACCGACCCTCGGCGCCTCAGTGACTGAGTCCGTTCTCTCACGGGTACCAGAGCCGGTCAACGCAGAAGCCCCTGGTGACACCCAGAAATAACCCTCAGATAACCCTGCTGTGCCGATCCCGTCACCCTCGACAGGCGGGCTGTCACAAGGAGCTCGACTGGGGTGATCGGCGGGCTGCGACACCAAAGTTGCTGGCCTGGTTGGACTTGACAAGAAGCTCGGTCCGTGAGTCAGAACTGAATGAAAATCGAACCCACGAACTACTCCATCAGCAGAGATCCGAACGTTGTGTCGATTGCCGTACCATTCGCGTCGGCGGCATTGATGACGGCGGCTTCAAGAGATACCACTCATGCTGTGCCGCACACTTCCGCGTTCGTGGCCGCCGGATCAGGACACACGGTCATAAGTAGGCTGCGATCCATGCGAACTCGCTTCTTTGCGCCGTACCTCGTCGCCGCGATGGGTGTGACCTTGCTCGCAACCTCCTTTTCATCTGACGCTGCCGCGACCACAAAGCCCAAGGCGATTGTTCGGCCGTCGACGAATCGGGGACTGTGCAAACTCGTGGCACCATCAGTCGTCGCCACGGCCGTCAGCACAAGCATGGGGTTTCCGGTGACCCTGACCCATGGATCGGAAACCCAATGCACATACCGCTCCAAGACAGGAACCAATGCAGCCGTTCTCATCCGATATGACACTGACGCCAGCGAGAAGAGCTTCGCCGCGAGCGAGAAGACGTTTGCACGTCACAATCTGAAATTGACACCCATCCAGGGGCTCGGCGACAAGGCCTATTACTTCAGCCTGAGCGCAGGAGAGAGCACGACGGTCACAACAGTCGTTGTGGTGAAGGGGTCCGTGCAGATACTGACTACTGGAACCGGCACGATTGACGACATCGGAGCGGTGGCACGCTACGCGCTGAATACATTCGAGAGTTCGCACCCACACCCATAGCTTGCTAACCGACGGTGTCGGTGACTGCCGTCACCGGCGGGTGGCCGGGGAAGTACAGCGTCGGCGGCACCTTGCTGCCCGTACCGGCCGCGTAGTTGTTGGTCAGCGTGATGGTGTTCCCGCTGATCGCCGAGATGGTGTCGATGGTGTCCCCGACGAAGCCGTTGGCGACAGTGCCGACGACCCCGAGCTTCTCGGAGTAGCCGTTCGGGATCTCGACGGTCCAGCCGACCTGCGCCTCTGAAGGCAAGCTCGTCAGGTTGATCTGGTTGGGTGACGTGAAGGAACTAATGGTCGCTATTGCGGCGCACGTTCCGTTCGGGTTGGCCACTCCGTTGACCGACTGAGCGGTAAGGGGGAGCTCCGCACTGGTGTCCGACAGGCGGGAGAACCCGTACTGGCCCTGAATGATGTTGGTCAGGTCCGTGTCGTAGTTCACGCCGGTGAAGCGGTCCGGACCCTTGGCCTGCATCGGCGAGACTGCGCCGGCACCGGTCCCGCTGGGGCCACCGCCATCGCACATCCAGTTCAAGAACCCGGCCGTCGAAGACTTGACGGTGCTCGTGGGGATGATGTTGAACAGCGTCCGGGAGATGGCGTAGGCGTTGTCCCGGTTGTCAGCGGTGTTGGGGTAGTCCCCGTCGGACGCCAGCAACGACGCCGAGAAGGCTGCTCGGCAAGGACGCCGGCACGACACCGGGGTTGGTCTCGATGCTGGCCACGGTGGCCACGCTGCTGGTCTTGTAGACGCCGTAGCTGATGAAGTACAGCGACGTGGCGATGTCGACAGCCTGGTCGGCCGCATCGCTCGCGCCCCAGTTGGCGTTGGCGAAGTCACCGACCTGGGCGGCGTTGTTCTCGAGTGCGATCTCGGGGTTGCCGCTGAGACCCTGCGGGGACTGCGGGTTCGGTCCCTGGGCGCCGTTGGCGTCGTAGGTCGCCTTGGCGGCGCAGTTGGTGGAGCCGTTCCCGCCGTCGGCGAAGTTCATGAACCCGTTGAGGGTGCCCGAGCCCTGGTTCACCGCGGTGATGCGGATGGGCACGCCGATCGGCGCTCCCTGTCCGGGAACCTCAGACCCCGTCAGGTTGGTCAGCTGACCCCAGTCCATGATCTGGCTCTGATCGGGCGCGGCGACCGAACCGTGCGTGCACCACAGCCGCGTGGCGACGCTCGTCAGGCTGTTCCCGCCTGAGATCGGCGTGTTGTCGACCTCTTCGAAGGGAGTTCCCGAGCAGAGGTTGGAGTGCCTGGCACCGCTGTCCTTGGCGACGCAGTTGTAGGGGTCGCCGGGCTCCCACCCTGCGGCCACCGAACCGATTCCACCGGAGGGGAACGCCTTGGTGATGGTACTTCCGTCCGCTGGGTTGTAGCTGATGAAGTTGTGACCGATGTAGCCACTCGCTGTGCCGTAGGCCTCTGGGTCGATGTTCACGAAGTCAACGGCCGCGATGGCGTCCTTGGCGTAGCCCAGCTCCTGAGCCGCGCAGGTGTCGCTGTAGGGCTTCGACGACCGGGCGTAGTCGACCTTCGTGTTGATCGGCAGGTTGATCTTCCCGCAGATGGCATCCTGGCCGTTCCCCGAACCGACGTCCCAGGTCCCCTGCAACTCCTGGGTCCCTGTGAAGTTGTCCAGCGGGTCCGACTGGGACACGTTGGGGTTGCCGGTCATGTTGCAGTGCTGGAGGTCCGTCGCCAGCTGGCACCCGAAGGGCAAGATGCCCGACGTGTTGTAGGTGTTGCTGATGGACTGCATCATGAAGAGCGTGGTGTCCGAGCCCTCGGCGACGTCGGTGTTGCCCACCTGGCCCGTGGACGACAGCCACGAGGGATAGGCCCCGAAGGTGGGGAAGGCGGGGATGGTGACCGGGCCGTAAGTGAACGTCGCAGTTTGGTTCCCGCTGCCCAGCGCACTGCTGGCCTTCACCGTGACGGTGCCGTGTCCGGATGGAACTACAACGATGGCGGCGGTAGCCGTGGCGCTCACGATCTGGGCGCCCGCGCTCCCAAAGGTAATGGTGGCGTGCTCGAGACCCAGTCCCGAAACAGTCACCTCAGAGCCGCTCGTTCCGGCGCTGACGGCCAGCACTTCGGGGCAGGACAGTCCAGCGGCAATCGGCGACCCGAGACCCGTCACCGGGTCGTAGCCGCCGGTGGCAGGGTAGTCGGCTCCGCCGTAGGAACCGGTCTCGTCATTGTTCCCCGACGTGATGTCAGTCAGGGCAGTGCCGTACAGGGATTGTGTGGACGCGCCGTAGAGCAGCGGAGCGAGGTCTGCGGTCGAACTGACGCACCCGTCATTGCGATCCGCCACCAATCCGGCAATGAACGGCGACGACAAGCTCGTCCCCCCGACGACGGACCAGGCGCCGTTCTGGTAGACGACCATACCGACGCCGGCGTTGGCGGAGAGATCGGGAACCTCGCGGCAATCGATTCCGCACTGATTCCCGCTGGCCGTCCAATGCCGGTCGATCGGCTGCCAGGTTGGATCGGCCCAGTATCGGGAGATGCCACCCCCGCTTCCGATCCAGGCCACCTCGTCGCCCGGACCAAACAGGTCGGTTCCACCCACGGCGGTCACCGAAGGATCAGATGACGGGTAGTCGACCTCGAGTGCCGTCGACTGATCGCTGGGATAGCAACCTTCCGACCCGGCGTCGCCCGATGCCGAAAGGATCGTCTGTCCGTCGGCTGCGGCCTCGGCGAAGAGCGTCGAGAACGAATTGAGGTAGCCGTCGGTCACGGCAAGCGGCTCGCACAGGCCCCAACTGGTAGAGACCACACGGACGGAGTCGGCCGAGACGATCGCGTTCCAGGTGTCGTAGGGCCCGCTCCCTGAGTTGGGTCCCTCATAGGACACGACCGAAACACTCGGACTTTGGGTGGCAACTTGCTCAATGTCGACATCCGCCTCCTCCGTGCCTCCCCCTCCGACCGCCCCGCCGCCCCCGTCGACGGACACGACCGAGACTGGATTGGAGAGCCCGAAGCAGGTTTTGTACGTGGAGATGTCAGAGGCTGAACTGGATGCCAACTCGTAGAGCCCGACGCTCTGGCCATGGCCGTTCTGACCATCGCTCACGAGTGAGCCGATCCCGTACGCTGCCCCCAGGGTGTCCAGTGTGTAGTAACTGGAGCCAGCCGCGCTCTGGGCGGCTGCGCAGGGCGAGAGCCCGTCGACGTCGGCCTGCAAAGACCCTGCGCCGTCCGCACGGACCAACGGGGTCGTGAAGGGTTGAGACTGGAACGCCGTCACCGTGTTGAGCCCGAGGATGGCGGCGATCTGACCACTGGCAAGAGTCGAGGGCACCAAGGGCGCACTTTGCGCCACGTACCCCTGCCGACCCGAGGGTGTCCGGTATCGGACGAACTGTACGGAGAGCGCGCTGCGACAGCTGGTTGGCCGTGGCCGTCACCTCAATGGCAAAACCGGAGAACACGGTGTGGGTCAATCCATTGACATGCAGCCACGCCTGGACGGCTGCGACCTGATCTGCGGTGGGACCGAACTGAGCGGCGAAGGCACCTTGCTGGAGCCAGTGGTGATAGTTGGGACTGTCGGGTTGGTAGAGCGAGCGGAGGAGCTCTTGCATCTGGTTCTGATGGGACGGCGGCAGGACGATGCTGAGCTGGATTTGCTGGTTGTCCGCCAGCGGCCCCAGCGGAACAGAACCGTGGGGCGGAGCTCCCGGACCCAGGCCTTCGGGGCGTACTCCTGGTGTCGACGAAGCTCCCGATGGGAGTGGCGACCCGATGAACGCCCCGAGAACGATCAAAGCTGACGCGATCAGCACAGGAAACCATGCCGGAGTTTTCGGTCCGAAGAGGCGGACGGGTCGAGGACGAGTCATGGCCGAAGGGCGAGCCATCCCGCCAAACCGGGCGATTGTGCCGAAGTCCCTTCCCCAAGTTCTGCGCTGACCAATGGCCCCTCGCTGGCGGCGTGATCAGCGACCCAGAACCCGGGACCCCGGAGGTTGGCCATCACAAAGTATTGATGAGTTCTCTCGCAGCGGGACCGCGCATACCGACAATGTCACTCAGAGTTTGCTGTCCGTTCGCGAGGTCCGACCATCACACAGCACTGTTCCCACCGGACTCTCGCCATCGTCGGCAGGCGACCGCACGCTGAGCACGTCGACGACTTCCCGAGACAATTTGCCTGTCACGATGGATCACACATGACACCGAGGTAACAAATAACCGAACTTCTGGTGACTGAAAGGAACGGTACGGCGCTGCGAGTAGATTGCCGAAGGTGTGTGGGACAACTCTCGAGATGCGTGTAGGCCGCCGCTGCCGAAAGTCAGAATTGCGCGTCTTCATCAATGACGATCTCGCAGGGAGTGTCTAATGAACGATGATTTGGGCGGAGTCGAGGTCTCGACAAACGGGGCCGGCGCGATCGACGGAGCCGACATTTCCGGGCGGTCCGATGCAGCAGTCGAGGCTCTCGACGGACAGTCGATCGATGAGCGACTGGCTGCATTGCGGGAGACGATTCGCACGTGGGACTGGCGGGCAGCTGCGCGAGACACCGATTCATCCCCGTCCAACAATGTGGAAGTACGCGCAGTTTCTACTGCGATGAACCCACTGCAAGATGAGGGTCCGCCAGCGGTCGTTGGTGACGACCTGACCGAGGTTCAGGGAGACCGCGTTGTTCCGATCGAGGTTGTTCCGATGGAGGTTCGGGAAAGCGACGTAGCGAGTCCGAAGCCAGTCGGAGTCCATGTGCCCGATGAACCGGCGATCGACGATCCGGCAGCGCAGCAAGACACTCAAGCGGTGCCGATCGTCACTGAAGGCATGGGCGACGGCAGCATCGATGCACGGGTTGTGCCCAGCCCACCGCGAGCCGCGGATGACAACCTCGACTCGTTGGCCCCCGTTGAGTCCGGCCCAGAGGGCGGGACGACGCGGCCACTCTCTCGAGTGTGGTCGCGTAGCTCGACGAGAACGATGCTTGGCTGCATTGTCGCTGCGGCGGTTGTCTTTGGAGTCATCTGGGTTCTGCGGCCCGCAGGCAAGCACAATTCGCCGACCGTGACACCGCCCACGTCGGCTCAAGCCAGTGCGAGCCTGTCAACGACAACGACAACAACCGCCACGGCGCCGCTCGCTGCGGCGCAGCTCACCCAGTACGAGCAATATGCCACTGCGCTGGAAAAGGCGAATGGGACAGCGGCCACGGGGCTAGGAGGACTCGGCAACCCCCCGACATTGACGCAGGTCACGCCCGTGATCACGCCCTACTTGCAAGCGGTGAAGGTGTACAACCTCCAGTTCCACTCTGTGCAGTGGCCGGCGAGCATGCAGGTTGACGTCGCTGCCGACGAGGCGCAACTGACTGCGTTCATCAATTATCTGCAGACGGTGGGCACTGGCAACCCCACCAACATGGACACCTGGTTGTCCCAGCTGGAGACTCAGGGCGCGGCGACGCAGGCCTCGGACAATAAGGTCCGGAAGGATCTCGGCCTGCCCACCTCCTCCTCGTACCCCTGATCCGTCCCCTCCGGTAGGCCACCGAATCTCGTATCCAGTTCGCACCGAGAGAGCGTTCCGGCCGGCCAACTGGGGGAACGAATCGACCGGCGACCGGTTTCGTTGCAGCGTCACAGGTACGACGAGCAACGCGGAAACGGACGGTGAACTCTTTGTGACGCCAAGGGTTTTCAGCTCGATGCTCGTTGATCGCCCGGGCGTTGTCGCCAATGATCCACCCAGGACATTGGTGAGTCGAGAGGTGGATCGGGAGCCGACTCGCTCGTGGAACCGTCGAACGGTAGGAGCACCCGTGAAGATTCCCAGTTCGTCGTCAGTTCACAGGAGAGCGATGCGTGCGGGGGCCCCCGCCCTCATGGTCATGGGAGCTCTCCTCATCACCGCTGGTCTGTGGGCTCCGCTTCCCGCTGGGGCCACGTTCGAGGGCGCCACGCCGGGGAACCTCGCCTTCATCTCCATCTGCGACTCGAACATCGGACAGGCCATCTACAGCGTCAACCCGGTCGGCGGTCCTCCACCTACCTACGCCTGTCCAGGCGGGGCCAACGCGTACACCCAATCGACGGCGGGCAGCGCCGACTCCATGCCGTACTTCTCATCCCAGGGCACGACGCTCTACTTCGCGAGCAATCGTCCAGGCGACGGAAACAATCCAGGAGCGGGCGGGAACTTCGCGATTTACCAAGTGGCCTATCCGACGACGGTCTCCGGATCGCCGGGCAGCCAGACCGACGGGGCGAAACAGATCACGTTCCCCGTCGGCAGCAACGACTACGCACCAACCGTCTCGGCCGACGGTAGTGAGCTGAGCTTCCTCCGTTGCAACGCTGGAACATCGTCCTGTTCGCTCTACGTACAGACGCCGATCATCGGCGGCACCCCAACGCTCGTTCCGACGACCGTGGCGCCCCGACAGCCAGACCCGGTGAGTGGTGCCGCCGGCCGGCCTGAGATCGACCCCGCCGACGCAAGCCAGATTCTGTACGTCGGTACGGATAACCACATCCACCTCGTCAGTGTCACGTCGACATTCACCGAGCGTGATCTGTCCACCGCATCGGGTATTCCCGCCGGCCAGGTCGACGAGTATCCGGACTGGAATCCCGCCGGAACGAACATCATCTTCGACCGCTCCCACGTCGTGTACGTCTTCTACGGGATCAATCCAACAACCGGAACAGCCAGCGCATGTCAGCTGTGGTCGACCGACCCGGCAACGGAGATCGAGCCGGTTTACAGCCCGAGCGACACGGCCACGGCTTCGGCCACGAACTGCAACCCCACGTCGAATCAATACGTGTGGACCCAGCTCGGTGGAGGGAGCAACATCGTCTTGGACATGGGTCATGGGGCAGTCAACCCGGACGTGCTCCTGACCTCCAACAAGTCCAACAACAGCCAGCCGGCATGGCAACCGCTGTCTCCCTCCACGGGGACCCCGGAGGTACCCATGGCCGCCCTGCTTCCCGGTGCGGGGGGCGTCCTGCTCGCAGGCGCCTTCGTTCTCGAACGTCGACGGAGGCGTACACAGGTGTCGGCGGGATAGTCGGGACCTGGGTCGACGGAGCCCGCCGTCGCTTAGAGCCCCTGGCTCGGCTCTGAATCTCCCGCCGGGGCGATCCTGCTCTTGGCGGCGCTGAAGAGCAGGCGTACGACGATGCCGATGATGGCCAGATCGAGAAGCATCTGCGCCGATACCAGAATGCGTGCCCCATCGGTTCTCGGTGTGATGTCGCCGAAGCCCACCGTCGAGAAGATGGTGATGGTCAAGTAGATCGCCCTGACGTGGTCGAGCGGCTCGCTGAAGGTCCTGACGTTCCCATGCGAGAGCGAAAGGTAAATGGCGGAGAAGAGGACCAGAAAGAGCGCGATCACGACACCGAGGGCCTCCACGGCGCGCAGCTCGGGGAGCTCGGCAAACGCGATACGGCGGATCTGCCAGGCGAAGACGGCCCCGACCAGAGCGATGTCGGCACCAAGGCGGAGCACCGCCCGGAGGCCCGACTCGTGGCCGATGGGAAGGACGAAGAACGCGCCAAAAATGAAGACCCAGGAGGCGACGATGATGACGCCCGAGTAGGCGATGGCTCGCCTCCGTTGCGCCTTGCCCAGGTCAGACAGGCTGATTGCGGTCGCCGGCTGGCGGTCCTTCCGCTTGCCCCCTGCGCCCGATTCTTCCAGCTTCCGCCGGACCGACTCCCTCCATTGTGCTCAGACGCTAATGAGGCGCAGGCCCAGGGTGGGGTATGCGCTTCCAGGGGGTACTAGCCCCCCGGTCCCACGTCGTGCGAACCCCCTTGCCCGCAGAGGAGAACGGGCGCACCATGAGTTCAGGAGCGTGCGGGCGAGCGCCTCCGGGACGAACGCCGGGTCACGCTTCCAGATGTCCGACGCCGGACAAAGGGAGGGACGACATGAAGGATTCGAGCATCAATCGCTGGTTGTGGTTGATCGGCTTCGTCGCCGTGGCGCTGTTCTTCGTCTCGTTCGGACCGCTCTCGAGCGGTTCACCGAACGAGAACGCCTCGGGGACCTCAGTGGCGCACTGGTACAACACTCACGTGAATCAGCAGTGGCTTTCGATCTGGCTGGTCGGACTGGGCCTGTTCCTTCTCCTGATCTATGTGACCCAGCTCCGCGCCGTGCTCGTCCGGGCGGGTGGGGAGCGCCTGTGGCCGAACATCGCATTCGCTTCGGGGATCCTTTTCGTTGCCGGCGTCATCGTCGCCGGCAGCTTCGAGATCACGCTCATTCTGGCGTCGCACAACCACCAGTTCGCGGTGGCGCATTTCGTCAACTTCTACAACCAGAACAACGAGCTGCTTCTGCTGGCCGCAATCGTCTTCTTGACGTTGTCCAGCGGGCTCGCCATCTTGCTCAACCGAGGCAGCCAGCCGCTGCCCAAGCTGCTCGGGTGGTACTCCATTCTGGTGGCGGTGGTGGGCATTGCAGGGCCACTCAGCTTCTTTGCCCTTCTCTTCGGTCTGCCCATCTGGCTCGTTGCAACCGGCATCGTCATCGCGGTCAAGCAGTCGCGTGGGACGCTCGGTGGCGATCCGAAGGTCACGGCAACCGTCACTGCGCCGCTGCGGGAGCCCGTAGTCACATAATGGGTCGTCGTCAGGCCATTGTGCGGGTGAACTACCCGAGTCCCCGCACAATGGCCACCATCTTCTCGCCGCACTCGGTCGGGTTCTGGGCCACCTGGACACCCGCGGCGGAGAGCGCATCCATTTTGGCCTGCGCCGTTCCGGACGACCCCGAGATGATGGCGCCGGCATGGCCCATCTTGCGACCGGGGGGCGCGGTGACGCCGGCGATGTAGGCCGCGACAGGCTTCGTCATGCTCGACGCGATGAAATCGGCGGCCCGTTCCTCTTCGGAGCCACCGATCTCGCCGATCATCATGACGGCCTTGGTCTCGGGGTCGGCCTCAAACGCAGCGAGGCAGTCGATGAAGTTGGTCCCCGGCACGGGATCGCCACCGATGCCGACACAGGTGGTCTGCCCGATGCCCTGCTGGGAGAGCTCGTGCAGGGCCTGGTAGGTCAGCGTCCCCGAGCGGGACACAATGCCGACCGGTCCGCCCGCCAACGCGATGTCACCCGAGGTGATGCCGATATTGCACTTCCCGGGGCTGATGATGCCCGGGCAGTTCGGCCCGAGCAGGCGGGTCCCAGGGAACTCCTGGACAAGTCGGTTGTAGGCCACGGCCTCGTCCTGAGCCGGGATGCCCTCGGTGATGCACACGATGAACGCGATGCCCGCTTCGGCCGCCTCAATGATGGCGTCGGCGGCGGCGCGAGGCGGCACGGAAATGAAAGACGCCGTGGCGCCCGTCTCCTTGACCGCATCGGCGACTGATCCGAAGACCGGTATGCCCTCAATGTCCTCACCTCCCCGCTTGGGGTTGGTGCCACCGACGACCTTGGTGCCATAGGCCTTGTTGCGCAGGCCGTGATAGAGCCCCTGGCTGGTCGGGCTGATGCCCTGAATCACGACCTTGGTCGTCTCGTCGACGAAGATGCTCACGTTGGTTCCTGTTCTCTCTTTCGGGTCCGGGACGCCTACGCCGAGGCCAGGCTGACGGCTCGTCGTGCGGCTTCGAGCATGGTGGGCTCGGCGATCAGCGTGTCCGACAGGTGGTCGGCGAGGAGTGCACGACCCTCGACGGCATTGGTGCCGTCGAGGCGCATGACGACCGGCGAGCTCAACTTGACTCGGCCCATGGCCTCAATGATCCCCTTCGCCACCTCGTCGACTCGGGTAATGCCGCCGAAGATATTGACGAAGATCGACTTCACGGCCGGGTCTGCGTTGATGACCTCCAGGGCGGCGGCCATGACGTCGGCGTTGGCCCCGCCGCCGATGTCGAGGAAGTTGGCCGCCGAGCCACCCGCCTGCGTGACGACGTCGAGCGTGCTCATGGCCAGGCCGGCGCCGTTGGCGATGATGCCGACGCTGCCGGACAGCCCGATGTAGTTGAGGCCCTTCTCCTTGGCCATCTTCTCGCGGGGGTCGATGTCGGAGTCGTCTTCGTACTCCTCCCACTCCGGGTGGCGGTACGTGGCGTTCTCGTCCAGCGTCACCTTGGCGTCGAGTGCGTGGACCTTGCCCTCGGGAGTGAGAATCAGCGGGTTGATCTCGGCCAGATCGCAGTCACCCTCCACGTAGCAGTGGTACAGCCGGACGAGCAGCGTGGCCGCCTGTGCCCGCGCCTCGGGGTCGAGGTTCGCCCGGTCCACCCACTCGCGTGCCGCGTCCTCGGAGAGGCCGGCTACCGGGTCGATGTGGATCTTGGCGATGGCCTCGGGGTTGGTCTCCGCCACCTCCTCGATCTCGACCCCTCCCTCGGCCGACAGCATGCCGAGATGCAGCTTCGCCGGACGGTCCAGGGTGAAGCTGGCGTAGTACTCCTTGGCGATGTCGGACGCGTGCTCCACCCACAGGCGCTTCACCACGTGTCCCTTGATGTCGAGGCCGAGGATGTTGCCCGCATGGAGGCGCACCTCGTCGGCATCGGCAGCCAGCTTCACGCCACCGGCCTTGCCGCGACCACCCACCTTCACCTGCGCCTTGACCACGACGGGGTAACCGGCGGACTCCGCCTGCTCGACCGCCTCGTCCACGGTGTCGGCCACGCCTCCGGGGGAGGTGGGGATGCCGAAGCGGGCGAAGTACTGCTTGCCCTGGTACTCGTACAGGTCCACTTTGGGTGCTGTCTCCTTGTTGTCTCTCGCGCGCCGACGCGTGGGTGGGGGGTGGGAAGCGATGCTGCGGTTAACGGCGACTAGGCCCCGAGCGCCTCCTCGCGCTGATCGAGGGCGCCGGACAACCACGAGCCGATGGAGTCGAGCGGTGCGCCGGGGGTGAAGACCTGGGCCACGCCCTGTGCCTGCAGTACCGGGATGTCGGCCTCGGGGATGATCCCGCCCACAATCACGAGCACGTCGCCCCGACCGACGTCGTCCAGCAGCTTGACCACCTTGGGCACCAGGGTGAGATGGGCACCCGAGAGGAGCGACAACCCGACGGCGTCGGCGTCCTCCTGCACGACGGCCTGGACCACCTGCTCGGGGGTCTGGTGCAGGCCTGTGTAGACGACCTCGAACCCTGCGTCACGCAACGCCCGGGCGATGACCTTGGCCCCACGGTCGTGGCCGTCGAGGCCGGGCTTGGCCACCACCACCCTGTAGGGACGTTTCATGCGAGACCCAGGATAGGGATGCCCTGGTCCGCACGCCAGACCAGGAACGGGTCAGGCTCGCCTGAGCGGGGTAGCCGTCAGGAGGAGGTTCTTCTTCCCCACCGTCTCGAAGCGGACGGTGGCCTGGGCCCGGGAGCCCTCCCCCTTGGCGCTGATGACGACGCCACGGCCCCAGTGATCGTGCACCACCTCGTCCCCGGCCTTCAGCCCGAGGTCCTCGGCACCGGTGCTCCCGCGTGGAGCGGCCGTCCCCCCGGGGCCGGAGCGGGCCGCACGGGAGGCGGCGGCGAGAGGGACGACCGGTGAGAATGTCGCGCCGGGCAGGTGCTCCTCGCCTGAGAGCGAGTCGTAGCCCGAGCCGCGCCGGGGGGAACCGAGGCCGACGTCCTCGACGAGGTGCGACGGCACCTCGGTCACGAAGCGGCTCGGCATGGCGGGCTGGGTGCGGCCCCAGGTCGTGCGCGACCAGGCGTGCGAAATGGCGAGATGCTGCCGGGCCCGGGTGATGCCGACATAGAAGAGACGGCGCTCCTCCTCCAGCTCGCTCGGCTCGGAGAGAGAGCGGAAGTGGGGGAAGATCCCCTCTTCGAGCCCGACCACGAACACCGCGGGGTATTCGAGACCCTTGGCGGTGTGCAGCGTCATCAGCGAGACCCGGGTGCCGTCGCTGTCGAGCTCGTCGGAATCCGCCACCAGGGCCACCGTCTCGAGGAAGCCGAGGACGTCGTCGAAGTCGGAGGCCTGGGAGGCCAACTCGGCCAGGTTCTCAATCCGCCCGTCGGCCTCGTGGGTGTGTTCGGCCACCAGTTCTGCCAGGTACCCCGTTCGCTCGGCCACCAGCTGCACGAAGTCGGCCGGATTGACCGTCTGCACCAGCGGGCGCAACTCGGCCAGCGTCCTCGAGAGTTGCTCGGCCCCCTTCAGGGCCTTCCCGGTGAGGCCGGCGTCTTCGGCGCGGTCGATCGCCTCGCTGAACGACACGTGCTCGACCTGGGCCCAGGCGGCCAACCGCGCCACCGACGTGTCACCGATACCGCGCTTGGGCACGTTGACGATACGGCGGGCCGACACCTCGTCGTCGGGATTGGCCAACACGCGGACGAAGGCCAGGATGTCCTTGATCTCCCGGCGGTCGTAGAACTTGGCCCCGCCAACCACCTTGTAGGGGATCCCGCTGAACTTCATGGACGTCTCGAGCGGCAGGCTCTGCGCGTTGGTGCGGTAGAAGACCGCGAAGTCGCCCCACGTGAGGCCTCCTGACGCATGGAGGCGGAGGATCTCGCTCGACACCCACGCCGCCTCGTCGCGCTCGTCCTCGGCCCGATACCGAGTGACCGGCCCACCCGTGTCGCCGACGGTGAAGAGCTCCTTGGGCTGCCGTCCGACGTTGTTGGCGATGACCGCGTTGGCAGCGTCCAGAATGGTCTGGGTCGAGCGGAAATTCTGCTCCAACATGATCGTCGTGACATTGGGGAAGGCCCGCTCGAACTCCAGGATGTTGCGGATGTCGGCGCCCCGCCAGCGGTACACGGACTGGTCGGAGTCACCGACCACGCAGACATTGCCGTGCGCCTCACCCAGCAGCTTCACGATCTCGTTCTGCGCGTGGTTCGTGTCCTGGAATTCGTCGACCAAAATGTGCCGGAAACGCTCCTGATACGACGCCCGCACATCGTCGTACGCTTGCAGCAGGTTGGCCGTCACCATGAGCAAGTCATCGAAGTCGAGCGCGTTGGCCCCCAACAAGCGGCCCTGGTATTGCGCGTAGACATCGGCGATGCGCTTGCGGAACGGGTCCGGCCCGCTGCGAGCGTCCTCGCGGAAAGTCTCGAAGTCGATCAGCTCGGACTTGGCCTGGCTGATGACGCCTTGGACCGCCCGCGAGGGCAACCGCTTCTGGTCGAAGCCGAGCTCGGCCGTGATCATCTCAATCAACCGACGCGAGTCGGTGTCGTCGTACACCGTGAAGGCTGAGCGGTACCCGAGCCGGTCGGCGTTGGTGCGCAAGATGCGCAGGCAGGCCGAATGGAAGGTGGAGACCCACATCTTCTCGGCGGGCGGGCCGACCAGATCGGCCACCCGCGTGCGCATCTCGCCCGCCGCCTTGTTGGTGAAGGTGATGGCCAGAATGCCCCACGGCGGCGCGTCCCCCGTGGCCAAGAGGTGGGCGATGCGCCGGGTCAGCACACGTGTCTTGCCCGAGCCGGCCCCGGCGATGATGAGAAGCGGACCGCCGCGGTGCTCCACGGCGGCACGCTGTGGCAGGGTCAGGTCGTCGACCAGCGCCGCCGGCCGGCCGGCGAACGCTCCGGTCGAGGTTGCGCTGCGTCGCCGCCGACGACGTCCGTCGTCGGCTCCCTCGGCGGTGGCGTCAGCGTCGGCGTCATCGCCCGTCGCTGCGGCGGCCTCCGCCCCTACTTCCTCGTCGGTGATGTCGAACAGGCGCGCGTGCTCGCCGCTCCCCGGCGTCACGGTCACTCCCACTCAATGGTCCCGGGTGGCTTCGACGTCACGTCGAGTGCAACCCGGTTCACGCCGTCTACCTCGTTGATGATGCGGGAGGCAATCCGCTCGACCAGGTCGTAGGGCAACCGGGCCCAGTCCGCCGTCATGGCGTCGTCGCTCGTGACGGCTCGGATGACGACGGGGTAGGCGTACGTACGCCCGTCGCCCATCACACCGACAGTGCGGACGGCCGGCAGGACGGCGAAGCTCTGCCACAGCTCCCGGTAGAGGCCGGCGCGGCGGATCTCCTCGACGACCACCGCGTCTGCGTTGCGAAGGATCTCCGCCCGCTCGGGCGTCACCTCGCCGATGATGCGCACGCCCAGTCCCGGGCCGGGGAAGGGCTGGCGCCACACGATCTCGTGCGGCAGGCCGAGTTCCTCGCCTACCGCCCGCACTTCGTCTTTGAACAGCAGGCGCAGCGGCTCGACCAGATCGAAAGCGAGATCGTCCGGGAGGCCGCCGACGTTGTGGTGCGACTTGATGTTGGCTGCGGTGTCGCTACCCGACTCGATCACATCGGGGTAGAGCGTGCCCTGCACCAAGAAGCGCGGGCCCTCACCCGTCCCGGTCGTGCTCGCCTCGCCTGTCTCCGGGACGTCAGCGGACCCGGCACCGAGGTCACGGGCGACCTCCTCGAAGATCCGGATGAACAGCTCGCCGATGATCTTGCGCTTGCGTTCCGGATCGGTGACGCCCGCCAACGCTGCGAAGTAGCGGTCGGCCGCCTTCACGTGGACGAGGTCCATCTTGAACTGGCGTCGGAAGGTGTCCTCGACCTGGTCGGCCTCGCCCGACCGCATCAGGCCGGTGTCGACGAAGACGCAGGTGAGCTGGTCGCCCACTGCCTTGTGCACCAGTGCCGCCGCCACGGCCGAGTCGACGCCACCGCTCAGCGCGCACAGCACGCGGTCCGTGCCCACCTGCGCCTGCACTGCCGCCACCTGCTGCTCAATGATGGAGACGTGCGTCCAACCCGGCAGGCAGCCGCAGACGTCGATGAGGAAGTGCTCGAAGACCTCGCTCCCGCGGTCGGTGTGCACCACCTCGGGGTGGAACTGCAGCCCGAAGAGCCGTCGCTCTGGATCGTGCATGGCCGCCACCGGCGCGCCTGCGCTGGAGGCAGTGGCCGTGAACCCGTCCGGCACGGCGGTGATGGCGTCGCCGTGGCTCATCCACACGCTCGACGTCGCCGGCCAGTCCGGACTGAGGGGCGAGGAGCCCGTCTGGCTCAGCTCTGTCCGTCCGTACTCCCCCTGACCGGTATGGGACACGGTGCCGCCCAGCTGCAGCGCCATGAGCTGCGCCCCGTAGCAAAGCCCGAGGATCGGGATCCCGAGCTCGTACACGCCGGGGTCGATGGACGGCGCCGGGGACTCGTAGACCGACTTGGGTCCGCCGCTGAAGATAATGCCCTTCGGCGCCCGTGCCTTGATCTCCGCCAACGAGATCGTCGGCGCGACGATTTCCGAGTAGACGTGCGCCTCGCGGACCCGACGGGCGATCAGACGGGCGTACTGCGCGCCGAAGTCGACGACGAGGATGGTGTCGGTTGTCACCGACTCGCGCTCATCGGCCTCAGTGGCCCATCCCCACGCCCTGGGACCGCTGAAAGAACTTCCCTTCGGTCTGCAGCGACGGGGCGACCATGACCTCGGCCTTCTGGAACTCCTTGACCGTCTCGTAGCCGCAGGTCGCCATCGCCGTCCTGAGTGCGCCGAACAGGTTCATGCGGCCGTCGTTCTCGTGGGCGGGCCCATAGAGGATTTCGCGTAGGCTGCCGCGCACCGACGTGCGCACGCGGGCCCCCCGGGGCAGCGTCGGGTGGAACGTGGCCATGCCCCAGTGGAAGCCGCGGGCCGGCGCCTCGACGGCCGACGACAGGGGCGAACCCAGCATGACGGCGTCGGCGCCACAAGCGATGGCCTTGGCGACGTCGCCCCCCTTGGACATGCCGCCGTCGGCGATCACGTGCACGTAGACGCCCGTCTCGTCCAGGTGGCGCATGCGGGCTCCCGCCACATCGGCGATGGCAGTGGCCTGGGGGACGCCCAGGCCCAGCACACCGCGGGTGGTGCAGGCGTTGCCCGGCCCCACGCCGACCAGCACGCCCACCGCCCCCGTCCGCATCAGGTGCAGGCCGGCCTGGTAGGAGGCGCACCCGCCGACGATCACCGGGATGTCGAACTCGCGGATGAAGCGCTTGAGGTTGAGCGGCTCGGACGTCTTGGATACATGCTCGGCCGAGACCACCGTCCCCTGAATCACCAGCAGGTCCAGTTCGGCGGCGAGGATCGCCTTGGCCAGCGACTCGGTGCGCTGGGGTGTCACCGAAGCGGCCGTGGTGATGCCGGCGTCCTTCATCTGCTTGATGCGGGCCGTGACCAGTTCGGGGATGATCGGCTCCTGGTACATCTGCTGCATGCGGGCCGTGGCCTTGTCGTCGTCGAGCTCACGGATCTCGTCGAAGAGGGAGGTCGGGTCCTCGTAGCGGGTCCACAAGCCCTCGAGGTTCAGGACGCCCAGGCCACCCAGCTTGCCCAGCTCGATCGCGGTGGCCGGGCTGATGACTCCGTCCATCGCCGCCCCCAGGAGGGGCAGGTCGAAGCGGTAGGCGTCGATCTCCCAGGAGATGTCGACGTCCTCGGGGTCACGGGTGCGCCTGCTCGGAACGATGGCGATGTCGTCGAAGCCGTAGGCCTGACGCCCCGACTTGAATATGCCGATCTCGATCTCAGCCAATGTGCTCGCCCTCCGGCATTCGTGGGGCCGGTACGGCTCACCAACCACACCGGCATGTCTTATTGCGAACGCCGGGCCGACACGCCGACGATCCTCCACTCTACTCTCCCGTGCCCGTGCCCCAGGCCGCCCTTGGGCACGGAATTGCCCCGCCACACGGGGCCGTCGCCGTGACCTGCGGTGCCGCGCCGAGACGGCATCCGGCGCAGGAAACCCGAGCGCAGCTGCGGCAAGCTTGGGCCCATGACAGACCCTGACCCCGCTGCCACCACCGCCGCCGTCGCCCGCGGCATGTGCGCCCAGTTGGCCGGCCGGGAGGCCGCGCTGGCCGCCGGTGCGGCCGCCGTGGGCTGGAAGATCGGCTTCAACACGCCTCCCATTCAGGAGCACTTCGGGCTCACCGACGCCGTCGTCGGCTACCTCCTCGACACCGGAGTGCGGGCGGACGGGGCCACGGTGTCCCTGGCCGGCTGGGTCGTGCCCGCCGTCGAGGTCGAGTTGGCCATCCGGGTTGGGCCCGACGGGGAGGTCGCCGGGTTGGCCCCTGCGCTGGAACTGGTGGATCTCGACATCTCCTTCGACGACATCGAGCCGGTGCTGGCCGGCAACATCTGCCACCGCGGTGTGATCTTCGGCGAGGAGGTGGCGGGCGTCGACCCCTGGGCCATGGTGGCCAGGGTGACCAAGGCGGGCGCCGTCGTGGCGGAGGGACGGCTCGTCGAGGACCCGGCCACGACGGCGACGTTCGTGCGGTCGTTCCTGGACACGCACGGCGCCACGCTGGAAGCGGACGACCGGATCATCGCGGGATCTGTAGTGGCGCCGGTCTCGGTGGCTGCCGGCGACGAGCTCAGCGTCTCCTTCGGGCCGCTGGGTCACCTGTCGGTCCGTTTCGAGAGACTGAGGCCCTCAGATCAGAGCCCGGTCACCCCGGTCATCGAACCAGCCCACTCCGTCAGATCAATCTTCCCGGTCGATCTATGAGGACGACAACCAACGGGTCTATGGCTGGAGCTCGGCTACGGACGTCGTTGTCTGTGCCTGGCTCAGAATGAGGCGGGAAGGAAGCTGGTCAGCGTCCCGAAAAGCAGGTACAAGCCAGCTGCCCAGAGGGGCACCAGGACCAGCCACTTCGCGAATCCCTTGAACCAGAAGCCGAACCGGCTGTAGGAGAGTGCCAGCAGGAGCAGAAGGCACACTTCGACCCCGATTGCGGGGAGCTGCGACCAATTCCAGCTGGCGGTCGCCGGATTGACGACATCGTACGAGAGGTGGCTCACGCCCACGGCCGGACGTGTCAGCGGCTCCTTGAGGATGCCCACCACGACCAGTCGTTGCGAGGAAGAGAATTCTGGATTGCACGTGGTAAGGGTGACCCGGTTGTCCCCGAAGTAGTTGAGGACCGCGACATCGTGAGGTGAGACGACCTGTGGAGTCCCGGAGACGACATAGGTCAGGCTCTGGCCAGTCGTCGAAGTCAGGATTATTCGGTCACCAGACACGAGCCGGCCCAGTTCATTGAAAGGAGCTCCGTTGGTGGTTCGATGGCCGGCAATGGCGACGTTGCCCGCTTGCCCGGGGACTGCCGTTCCGATGTAGTGGCCCGGCCCCTTCGAGAGATCAGATTCTGTCGTCCCTTCCACGACATACTGGTCCACGCCAATCGCCGGAATCTGTATGTGGGCAATGACCGAGCCATCGACAGCAATGGGCACTCTGGTGGCGGCAGGTATAAGGGTCGCCTTGGTACCGTGGGACGCCGCGTGGTGCAACTGCACCTTCGCGTCGAATTCGGACTTGAGTTGACTTTGTGCATGGTGCTGGGCGATTGAGGTGCCCCACAACTGCCAACCGACGAAAAGCAAAATGATGATGCCGACGTTGCGCATCCACGTGAAGAGAGAGAACCAGGGAAAACGAGTGGCGGTGGTAGGGGCCGCGAGTGCTCTTTTCGCCTGAACTTGCCCGCCCGCCTCCGTTCCATCTCCGTACGAGGGAAGGACGATCGTCCTTTCGTCGGCCACGACGGCGTCGACAGTCGCGGTCGGCAGTTCTCGCTCCTTGAGTGTCCTCGCATCGATCACCAGGGCGCCGGCCGCAACCGGCTGCACCGATGGCTCCATGACCGTCGCTACGAGTTTCTGCGGAGAGGGGGGCGACGTAGTCGGTGGTGGAGATTCCTCGACCGGAACAGCGGTCGCGTCCGCGATGGGCGCCGACGGCGGGACTTCGGTGGTCGTTTCGTCGGGGACCCAGTGAGGAATCGAAGCTCGCGTCGCTCCCAACACCACCGCGCTGTTGGAACCGTTTGCACTCTGCGTCGCGGAAGATGACGAGAACCCGTCAGGTTGACGAGAGGCGATGCGACGCCTGGCGTCTAATGCCGCGCGAACAACTCTGCCGATGGCGACTTCATCGGAGGGTGCTCCCTCTCCGGCCTGCCAGATCAGAGCCCAATCGACGTCGGCATCGCCCTCAGTCACGCCTTGGGCACGCCCGCCGTACGCGCTCGACGCCATCTGTTCCACGAATCTCGTGCAGAGCGCCCAGGCATTGAATCGCATGTCTTCCAGATGCTCTAAACCGGCTTCTGGGTCGAGGCGAGGTGTCGTCACAGCCACATGGCCTTTACGAGGAGGCGGAGGTCAGGAGAAGGTCTGATCGGCGGGCCGCTCAGCAGGCCGAACCACCGGGTCGGGATACATCGCGAGATCGTAGGCCACACGGAAGGCTCGGTGATACCCGAACGGCCCTCGCCTTCGACGATGGCGAATCGCACGGGCCAGAACAACCTCGGCCGTCAGCCCCGCAGCGCGCCATCGAGTTGCCAAGTTGAATCCGCTGAAATACCTGGAACTGGTAACGTTATCGCCCGTCGCGAAGGACACAACCGTACTGGTAGAACGAGTCGACAACGGGGTAGCCGGTCACCCAAATGGAACACCCAATGGTTGCCTGTTCGTCACACGTGGTTCACTTCGTTCGCTTCGCCGCAAGGTGATGCTGCTATGAGCTCATCCCCCGCACACTCGATTTCGCCGCCCCTGAACGACTTGATGAGGACAGACCTCGCTGCCATCGCGGATTCAGGCGATTCACCGCAAGAGGGCGCTGCCGATGGCTTGTTCCCTCAACTCATCGATGTGCTCCAGGCGCTTACCGATGGGCAGCAGCTGTTGTTGCGGAGGCTTCGCGAATCCCGGGCCGATATCGCCGATCACCAATCCCAGGTCGTCGAGGAGTCCGCGCCCGACGAGGTCCCTCGTCCTGCCGATACGCCTTCTTTTTCCGGTGCTTCTGACGCCTCAATCGGCTTGGGGCAACCGACGTCGTCAGGCCGTACCGAGGTTGATGAACCGACCTCGGAAAGTGCGGTTTACAAGGATATTTTGGCTGAGCCGTCGCTCGAGCCCTCCCCCATGACTCCGGCTGAGGGGAGCCCGGAGGCGGCGAAGTCACAGTCCGTCGCATCGACGGTGACGCCGGTTGACGTGCCCGTGGATGCCTCGAACGAGAGACCCACTCAAACTGAGTGGATCAGCTCGAGGGCTCCCAACGGAACATCCACGTCGCTCGGGAGCCGCGATTACAATTTCTTTGACGAGCTCGATGCGCGTTTGGCCGATCTGCCAGATCCCGACGCGGGCGATGCCTGACACTTCGCACCAGCGTCACGCCGGCAACGTATTTCGAGGCCTCGTCCGAGCCGATTCAGTTCTCCATCTTCACAGAGCTCACGTACCAGCCGCCCGCGGCTTGTGAGACCAAGATCTGATAGATCGGGTCGGTGGGCGATGCGCCGCCAGGCGGTCCATATGTACACACGATCGGTGAGAACGAGGTACTGCATCCGCGATCGATGGCCTGCCCGCTCGCATACGGGGCAGCGAAGAGGGCAGCCACAGCCGCAGGCGTCGCGACCGTCAGTGCGGCCGAGTGGTTGTTCGTCGACCAACTCGAGACCAAGGCCGCGGCAGCCGCAGCCGCGCTGGGACTGAGCGTCGTCGGTAAAGCCTCTGTGGTCGTCGTCGTATGGCCTGACGTCGTCGTTGTCGAGGATGCCGCCTGTGTCGAGTGCCCCTTGTTCGGGTGATGAAGATGCACGATGACCAAACCCAGTGCGCTCAGTACCAACACTCCGATCACAACGGCATACGCCTTCTTGAGGGGTGGGCTCATGGGTTCGGGCTGACCTAGTTCGGATCGTGGCTCTGGCCGATCTGATTCGTTCTGGGTCAGTGGTCCGACCAATCCCGGATTTGGACTCGGAACCTTTACTCGGTCGTCGGCGGCACCACTCGCCGGCACGAAGGGGACATATGCCTCCGCCACCGGATTGACCTCGCGCGATATCGATATTGATTCCTCGGCTGAATCGGCGACCGAATCAGGGGCCCGTGGTGCTTCAGCCGTGAGAACCGAAGCCGTCACGAGCATCGATATCTGCGTCGCGGCGGGTTGGGCCGCAGGCGGTGCGGGCGCGGGGGGTGCGGCCGCCGGGCGCTGCGCGGGAGGCTTGTCGAAGGATGTCTTCCCGCCATCCATCACCAACCGGGTCGGCTTCCCATCCGCCGAGAAGAACCGAAGTTCATGGATGCCGAAGGGATCGGGTTTCCAGTTGGTGGGATGGTCCACGGTCTCAGGGGTCGGCCTCAGCGCTGGGCTATTTGCCTGGAGGTCCGACGTTGATGCTATCCGGCGTGAGGGTGACACCTGGTGCCAAAGGACCGGTCTTGTCCTTACCGCAAGTGTGATTCCACCGAGCGGGCCGTGACGTGAAGTGAAGTGAGTGTCTAGCGTCTTACCCAAGCATGAACGGGAGGAAAACCTTCGCGTTCCCACTTGAAACAGCCACAAACGCGCTGGTAAAAACGACCAGGTATGAGCACCGGTGAAGCCGATTTGGCCCTGCCCGCACAAGGAGGACATCGATTGGGCGTCCTGTTGGACGCGCCCATCTCGGACATCGCTGATCACCGCAGCGGCAACGACGATGTCGAGCACTCAGATGCGCCGGAAGCCGGGACCCAGTGGGTGAATACTGAGCTTCACACGATCGCCAGCACCATAGAAGAGCTGCAGAATCGACTTGAAGAAGCAAACTCCCGCCTGAACACTGTTACAAAGGTGGAGACGACCGAGGTGGAAATTGGTCGCCTTTTCGTCGACGCCCAACGATTCTGTGACGACTCATTGAGCAAGCTTGAAATCAGGGTGCATGAGATCCTGGTCGAAACGGAGACCAAAGCCAACCAGATGCTCGCCGAAGCAGCTGAGGAGGCGCAAGAGATTCGCAGGCAGGCCCAGGAGGCTGCATTCGCCTCGACTCGAACCGTTCAGCAGTTGCAGTCTGCAATCTCTGGGTTCACGAAGGTGAACGCCGACCTGCTCAGCGAACTCGGGACACTCAACGACATACTTCTTCCGGGTGCTGTGCCAGGTCAGATCACTACCGATCACGCCACAGGCACATTAGGTTGACCGGCCGAGACTGACCGAATTCCTGTCGGATCGGAGCCTCAGTAGTGGTGGATGGCGTATTGCGCACTGACAACCCGCTACGCGGTATGCCCGCGTTCGCGAACGAGGCCAGTCGTGATCTGGAGGCCAAGGCATCTTCGGCGGGGAGACACGTCCGACCTGAGTGCGCCAAGCCGCTTATCGGCTCGCTCGACGATACCTTCGAGTTCTTTCGCGACTTCGTCGAGCACGTTGTGAGGACAAACCTCTCGGATGCCCTCGAAAAGAGCCCACGCGGCCTGCGACCCCTCATCCGGGAGGTCATACGCGCAGCGGTAGCGGACACGGACTCGATTGAGCAGGCTCTAGGGCGGGCAGTCGTCTTCGCCGATCGCATAAACAGGGAAGATATCGTCAATGTAATTGACAGCCCGAGCGAACCCGTATTTAAGGATAACGAAGCATTTTTTGCCTTCAGTGTCGCCGACGCCCTTCCTGACTTCGGCGATCAAAGCCGCTACCGGACAAGACTGACCAAGAAGGTCACCCGGATGTTAAAGCCTCGCAGGGTCCTTACTGCGGTCGCTTCCTAGTGTTCCCATGCGGAGCCCTGCGGCGGTGTTCGGCGAGAGAAGTCATAACCTGGTCCGTCGTTTTGTCGCAGGTCTAAGTGCTTCGTTCCAACTGGGCTACTAGGCGATGCGATTTGATCCCATCGTCGCCGGCGGAAGAAGATCACGCGGGCGTCGCGTTCTAATTTTCCATGTCGCCGCGAATCTTTGAAGTGCCGTCAATCGTCGCGACTGTGCCTGAAGGTTGGCTCACGCACTGATGGACTCCACAGTGTCGACTCTCACCCGAGAGCCCGAAGCTCGCCATCAAGCTGACGTAATCCCGGAGTTCTTCGAGATCCAAAGGCCCCACACGAGGGGCCCGACCAGACCCCGAAGCAAACGCTCAATCCGTCGCCGCTTAGTCAGTGAAGGTGGCGTCGTCTACATCTTGGCCTTTGGTCTCTACGTGACTATCGCCGCGCTTCTTGATTTGAAGTACCGAACTTTTGACGGCGACGCCTTTTCACGGATGGCCAACGGCTTCTACATCCTCTATTCCCGCGATCCCCACCTGGCAGCAGTCGGATTCGTCTGGGAGCCGCTGCAATCGCTTGCCGACATGGTGTTCCTGCTCGGCAACCATCTCTGGCCAGCTCTCTCACACAACGACATGGCCGGAAGCCTGGTCAGCGCCCTGGCCATGGCCGGCGCCGTCCACCAGATCCGCTCCGCATTGCGTGAGTGGGGAGTCAGCCGCGCTCCTCGTCTGATTCTGACAGCCTTCTTCGCGCTGGATCCCATGATCCTCCTCTATGCCGGCAACGGAATGAGCGAGGGTCTCTACTTATTCACACTGGTGGCTTCAACCCGCTATTTGTTGCGGTGGATGCACACAGAGGACTTGCGGTCGCTGGCCTACGCTGCGGTGGCACTGGGCTTTGGATACCTAACCCGAAACGAAGCGGCTTTGGCCGCATTGCTCGGAGGACTGGCCGTCGGCGCGGTGAGTTACGGTAGAGCTCACGGGAGCCGGGCGACACGCATCAGAACTGGCACGTCGGACCTCGTCATATTCGGTGTACCCGCTTTCATCGCCGCAGCAGGTTGGGCCATCACCAGCTATGTGATAACCGGACAACCCTTCGCCCAATTCACATCTATCTACGGCACCTCTTCGCAGTTGGCCCAGATCGACTTCAAGTCCACCCTTCACAGCCGACTGCTTTTGGAAGCGCACGACATCGGCGCGCTCGCACCCACTGTCCCCTTCATATTGGTCGCCGCTGTCGTGGTTGCTCTGAAACGGCGTGACCCCCGGGTACTGGCTCCCCTGGCAGTGCTCGGAGGAGCGCTCGGGTTCGACGTTTTGGGTTACCTGCACAACAGCATCGCGCCGTGGTTTCGGTATTTCATCGGTGTCGTGCCCCTCGAGATTCTGCTCGTCGGTTGCCTGTTGGCTGCCGTGCAGAATGCTCGCGTTCCCCGCACTGAAGCGACGGTGGGTGCCAAATCGCAGCCCACGCGCGGCCTCGGGATCGTGAGCACTCTTGCAGCGGTCGGCATTGCACTATTGGTGATGATCCCAACCATCCCGACCACTATGTCCGGAATGCTGAATCCACATATCGGCATCGAAGAAAACCAAGATTTTGGATGGATCTTCGTCGTCACATCCGAATGCGAGCCAGATTGATTACGAAGGTCGCTACTCCCAGATCCTGGCTTTGACGCACTACTTCGATAATTTGCATCTCCCTGACGGAGATGTCGTCGTCGACAACTCAGTCGAATGTGTCCCCGAAACCATCACCACGAGCAACCAACCCAAACTCTTTGTGATACCGAATGACCAGGACTTCCAGCGGATCTTGGCTGATCCCATCACGTTTCATGCGCAATACATCTGGGAGCCCAACCCCGCCCAAGTCCCAATTTCCGCGTCAAATATCTTGTACCCCGGCCTGTGGAAAACGGGAAGCGGATTCGCCAAGACAGTGCACGAATTTCCGGCACGTGGCACCTGCCCTGAATTTCGCCTATTTCGAGTGATCCGCCACACCAACCCGGTGGCCTAGAGGCAGCTTGACTTCGATCTAGCCGTGGCGCTCGTCACGATGACGAATGTCATCTGCTTTTCTGTAGCGACTTGGCCTGATCAAGTTGATTGGAGCGCTGACGTGCTCGTCAACCCAGTCACAAATCCAGTGGGGACCTGGACCCCTTACTCACTGCCACCGTCGGACCTTCCGAGAACATCCAAGTCCCGGGTAGACGGAGAGCGTGGGATTTGGCGATTAGATCAAGCTGGGCTCATGCGGGTGACCCGGCGCGCCACTTGGTGTGTCACAACGGGGGTAGAATTGTGCGGTACAGGCGGCACATCGCGGCACATTAGAATTATGGGTACGCGCATCGCCCGGATCCGGATTCTGGTCGCCGCACTTGCGACGCTCTCACTCAGCAGCTGGGTGATTCCTAGTTTGACGTCCCCCGTCGTGTCGCAGGCGGCGTCGCCAAGCACAACCCCTACGAGTTGGGTCGGTATTGCCGCCGATCCCCAGGGCGGTGGCTATTGGGAGGCGTCCAATCAAGGGCAGGTGAAAGCATTCGGGAGCGCGGCGCCGCATGGCGACATGACCGGCAATACCCTTAACCGGCCAGTCGTCGGCATGGCTGCGACTCCAGACGGCAAGGGCTACTGGCTAGACGCCTCGGACGGCGGGATTTTTACGTTCGGGACCGCCCAATACTGGGGTTCAACCGGTTCGTTGCATCTCAACAGACCCGTTGTCGGAATGGCACCCACGCGAGACGGTAAAGGGTACTGGTTGGTTGCGTCCGATGGCGGAATGTTTGCTTTCGGTGACGCGGCGTTTGAGGGGTCACTGGGGTCTGACCACTTGAACGAGCCCATTGTCGGCATGGCACCCACTCGTGACGGACGTGGCTATTGGTTGGTGGCGTCCGACGGCGGTATCTTCGCCTTTGGGGACGCAACCTTCGAAGGATCTCTTGGCTCAAATCCGCCGGCCAGCCCGATCGTCAACATGACGCCAACAGCCGACAATGATGGCTACTGGTTGGTGAGTGAGGACGGCACGGTCTACGCGTTCGGCGATGCTGATCATGACGGCTCACTGAAAGGTTGGTCTGCTCCAGCGACCTCGCTCGCTGCTGCGCCATCGGGCGGCTATTGGATCCTGACCTCGGACGGTGCAGTCCATCGTTTCGGTGACTCCACCGTTGGCTCAACCGTCGGGCAGTCGTCAAGCGTCGCTGCCACAGCGTCAACCTCCCAAGGACCGCCGGCCGTCACGGCAAGTCCCAACGTTTCGTTGGACACCAGCACCACATCGTCCGCAGTGCAGGCGGTCTCTCCCTCGAGCGGGACCGCCGGGGGCGGCGACACTATCCGCATCAACGGCTCCAACCTCTCTGGAGCGATCGCGGTCTACTTTGGGACGAATGCCTCTTCAGATTTCACGGTGACCTCACCGACGTCCATCACTGCGGTGGCCCCTGTCGGGGCGGGGACAGTGGATGTCCGGGTCGTTATGCCGGATGGCGCGACGACAGCAAACAGTGGTGATCACTTTACCTACGTCGCGACTGGACAAATTCCAATCACCGCGCAGGGACAGAACCTTGAGATCGGTGGGATTCCGACAAAATTCACGGGCGTGAATGCCTATGAGCTCGCCACAGACTGGGGTATCAACAGCGGGTGCGGCGGCATGCCCACGACGGCTCAGATAGACGCTTTTTTCGAGTCACTCCGACCGAACTCTCTCGTCCGGTTCTGGGCATTCCAGGGAACCATGGCGACGGATGTCAACACACATCAGCTGGATTGGGGCCCGCTGGATCGCGTCTTTTACGCAGCCGCGAAGTACCACGTGTACCTGATCCCAGTGATTAGCGCTCAATATGGGAGCGGATGCGACGGCGGTCACTGGCAGGATCCGTCTTGGTATTCGGGTGGCTTCAATAACGTGTACAACTCGGACACGAATTCCAACGGACGCGGTCTCGATCCTCTCTCCTACGCGGACTATTTGACCGCCATCGTGAGCCGTTATGCCGACTCGCCCGCCCTCGGCATGTGGGAGCCCATGAGCGAGCCCGAGGCGTCCACATGTCCAGCGGCATTCCAGCCGGACAACTGCTCGGGACACCAGACATGCCCCGACGAGGCCGCCGCGGCTGCCGCCCTGCAATACTTTTTCACCACCGAGGGAGGGCGGATTCAACGCCTCGACCCCGAGCACCTCGTTGAGGCTGGCTTTCTCGGTGGAGGACAATGCGGCACGGCCGGAAGCGACTACCAGAGCGTCGGTGCGTCCCCGGGCATCAACGTCCTGAGTGTCCACGATTATTACGCGTCAGCGCCGATGGGCGGGGATCGGTGGAACGGCATGGCAGTGCGCTTCGCTCAGGCCAAGGCTCTCGACAAGCCCATCATCGCCGGCGAGGGTGGGATCCTCGCCGGGAACGGTCAGGCCGGTTGCGAAAGCCTCCAACAACGTGCGCTCGATCTCTCTGCCAAGATCGCTACGCAATTCGCAGCGGGCGAAAGCGCATACCTGGTCTGGAATTGGGTGCTTGATCCGATTGGACCATGTAACTACGACACCGGCCCGAGCGACACCTCACTCCTAGCTGCGTTGGCATCCGCACCAGTTCATTGACCTTGAGCACGGCCCTTGGACCGCCCAGAACGCCCGTGGGCCTTCAGCCGCTGGTCAACACACTCGTCCGGAGTCTCCACCGTCGCTCCTGAGGAGCGATTAGCTCTCGGCGGCGCTCCACTGATTTAGATCGGAGCGACTCGCCCAGGCTACGTACTGGCCCCCCAAGGGAACGTTGCGGAAGTGCCGGTCGATCGAGCACCCCACGGCGCCTCCTAAAGGGGAGAACAAGTAGTAGCGGGAAATGGGTTCCTCGCCTGCTGCTGCTTTCAACAAATCCGCCGCTTCGCTCGACGGTAGCAACACAGCATCCTCGTCGAGCTCACACGTGTTGACCGCGTGCCTGGTGAGCGGATTGAAGGGATTGTGCTCGAAGACCGCCACAACGCCTCTGGGACGAACCACCCTCACCATGTCCCTGACGAGTTCACGCCGCATTGGCACCGGCACATGATGGAGGACGCAGATGGCGACTACGACATCGAACGTTCCCTCTTCAAATGGGAGATTCTTGCCGTCGTAATGTGAATATCTGGCCCTGGGAACATTGCGCTCTGCCTTGGCCAGCATCTCCTCGGAGATGTCGACACCGTGAAGGTTTCGCACCCTTGGCGCAAGGTAGCGATCGGTCGTCCCCGTGCCACAGCCTACATCGAGGAGATTGAGTCCTTGCAGAGAACCCAGGGCCGGCCGCACGATGTCTTCCAGAATTTCGACCTTTCGCCGTGCGAAGAACGCCGCGTCTCTCCCGGTGAAGGAAACCGATTGGTCAACCGAGTTCTCGTATTGCCCCGCGTACTCATCGAACTCGGCCCGGCACTCTTGTTCGCGGTCAGGGAGGACCGACAAAGCAGCCCGACCGCCGACCACCTCTCTGCTCCCCCCTCGAGAAGCTGTGCGTCGCACTCGCCATATGCCCTTCAGGTCATCGCTGGCCGTCTTGGCGATCTTCACCCGGGAGTCGTCATCATCGACCCAGCGCACCGGCACCTCATTGATGCGCAACCCATTGCGGTAGGCAAGAGCAAGGAGCTCGGTGTCGAAAAACCACTCGTTGTCCTCGATGCTCGAGATGAGGTCGCGGAACACGCTCGCGCGGACGGCCTTGAATCCGCACTGCGCGTCCGCCACGTTGTAGCGCAGACAGTTCCGTGCGATCGCGTTGTAAGTTCGAGAAATGAGCTCCCGCTTGACGCTTCTCGCTATCTCCGCTCCTGGGTGGAGACGAGACCCGATGGACACCTCACACTGTCCATCAAGGATCGGGTCGATCAGGGGCCGCAGAGAATCGAGGCCGGTAGAGAGATCGACGTCCATGTAGGCGACGACGTCAGCAGTGCTGGAGGACCATGCCTCCTTCAGAGCGCGCCCACGGCCACGCTGGTCAAGCCGGATAACCCTGGTACGCGGGTTCTCGGCAGCGAAAGAAGCGGCCAGTTCGGACGTGGCGTCCGTACTCCCGTTGTCGGCCACGGTGATCGCCCAGTCGTATACGCATTCGTTCTCGAGGTAGGCAGCGAGAGTCGAGAGGCTGGTCGAGATCGCTCGCTCCTCGTTGAGCACCGGGATTGTGATATCGACGCTCGCAAGCGCCGTGATCGGACGAACCTGCGCCGGCCTTGAGAGGGTTTCTGTCATCGACGCTCATTGTCCCGATTGCGAGAACCACATCACAAGCGAAATCCCTGTATGCCACGCAGAAATAACCTGATAGTCGCGCTGAGTTCGCCCGAGGGAAATGAACCTCACACGCTGGTTGAAACAAGCCCCTCAGAGGGCGGCACAGCCGTTGAGCCGGGCCCCTGAGGCCTGAGGGGTCTGGGGCTCTCAAGAGACGAGAGGAAGGACTTCGGCCTCACTCTCCGGGATACCATCTCCCTCGCCGTCGTCGCCGAGCCCGTGGGTCGTCTTCTCCCAGAAGGACGGGACGACGACGAGTTGCCACATGGCCTTCAGTGCCGCCAGCGACATCATCACCCAGTAGACCGGGACGAGAATAGCCGCCAGGACTAGACCCTCATTTTGGACGTGGCGCGCCGTGAGTACGGTCAGATACCAAAGAAGGAAGTTGCCAAAGGCCCAGAGGATCAGTCCCACGTAATAGACCGGAGCGGGAAATATCTGCCTCACGACTTCGGGCTGCGCAACGAACCAAACCACGGTCATCGCCCAGAAGATCGGGTTCAGAACAGCGAGAATCGGAGTGCCACCCACGAACGCACAGAGGTGGAGGACACCTTTGGGCCGGATCTCCTTGACCAGGGTCCGGGGAGCGCGCAGGTGGATGAGAAAGGTCTGCAGGTAGCCCTTGTACCAGCGGGACCGCTGTTTCACCCAAATTAACGAAATCGCTGTTCGCTTCCTCCAGGGTCGTCGACTCGACCACCTTGATGTCATACCGTTCCCGGAACATTCTGATCCCGAGGTCGCAGTCCTCCGTGACGTTGAACGGATCCCACCCTCCGAGGTCGCGCAATACGCTGCGCCGAAAGTGGTTCGACGTTCCTCCCAGGGGAATCGGAGCACCAAGCGACGACAAACCGGGAAGGAAGAAGGAAAACCACATCGCGTATTCGATGGTGAACCACCTGGTAATCATGTTCTGCGCGGAATTGCTGTAGGAGAGTTTGGCTTGCACGCACCCCACCTCGGGCCCGTATCGACTCAGAACCACCGCGGCGCGGCGGAGCTGGAGCACGTCAGGGGTGTCCTCGACGTCGAACACCGCCACAATGTCACCTCGGGCTAGGGTCAACCCGAAGTTCAAGGCCTTTGGCTTGGTGCGAGGTTCGGCTGGAGGAATCACCACCAATCGGAAATGACTGGGCGGGCTCGCGTCGCGTAAGGCGGTCAGGGTTTCGTCGTCGTCCCCCTCCACGAGGATGAGCACTTCGAGTCGATCGGTCGGGTAGTCCAGCTGGGTCAGGTTCCCGATCAACTTCTTTATGACTGACGCCTCTCTGTAGGCGGGGATCATGATCGTGTAGGACGGAAGCTCGTCATCGGGAACGTACAAAGCCTCTTCGTCCGTCACGATCTCGAGTGCATCGACCTTCGACGAGCGAGTGAAGAGATAGGACCGGTAGACGACGGCGACCAGGTAGCACAGCGTCGTGAGCCCGATGAGCACTGTGACGGTGAACCGGACATTGATCACGGCCGCCACCACCAACACAAAGAGCAGCCCGATGAGAACGTTGCGCTGACCGCGAGTGACGAGGCTCCGGGCGGAGACGAGCGGCACCCGATCGGCCAGGCCCGCGATGCTGGCCTGCAAGCGCATCTGAGCCGCGGCCTCGCTCATCGGGACCGGCCTCATCGGGCGTGACTTTAGCAACGAAACTCATCGGAACTCCAGGCCGGAGGCCACATTCGGGCAAGCATGCACACAGTTGCTTTCCGTGAGGAGAACTCTTGGGATGCGTATGACATCTTGGTGATCGCCGCCCAAATTTGGAGTGAAACACAGAGCGTACGGGATCAGCGCTCGCCTCGTGGGAACGCAGTTCATGGAGCGCACGCCTCGTCCGATCGCACGAAGCAGGGACTCACGCCACGTGACGGGATCTTTCCAACTCGATGCTGCCCGTTCCGCCCTCGTCGTAATCGGCCGTTCGTCGCCAGGCGACGGCGTTGGCGGCACCGGCATCGGAGCGCAGACGGATCGGAGCGGGCTCACCAAGAATTCGCGTTAGCGCACCAAGACGTCACCAAACGTTCACGCTGAGGGCACCCCCAGTAATCGCATGCTCACCTATGTTCTCTTGACGTGAAGGCGGTCATGGTCCTCGCGGGCAGTTTCGTGCTCGTACTCGCGACGGGGACCAACGCCTGGGCCTCCACTCAGTTCTGCCCTCCCAAGCACACCGGCACCGGTCCACCGGGCGTGCAGACCGGCGATCCGACGAGGGACAACTCGTGCAACGGAGTTTTCGATGGCTCCCGGACCGGGTCGGTCGTGAAAACCACCTCGGCCGGGCCCAACCTCAGCGTGGTCTCCCCCGGCCAGACCATCACGGTCACTCTCCAGTGGAACAAGGGAGACTTCGGATGGGCGGGCCCGGGCGAGACCGAGGACTGCGTGGAGATCGGGTCCGCACATCTTGAAGCTCAGCCAGGAGCACGGCCGAGCGCCGCTCACCGGGACGGACACGTTCAGTTATCTGGTGCCGGCCGACACCGGGGGGCAGCCGATATGCGACCGCGGCCTGGTGTGGGGCTACGGAGCTACGGGCAGTGGATGGAGCGATCATTGGAGGGGGTCGACGAGCGGCAGCCGTAACAACGGTCCCGAGAAGAGCGAGATCTTGTGCTATTCGATCCTCGGTGCTGCGACCCCAGAGGCGCCGAACATTCTCCTCTTCCCGATGGCCGCTGCGTTCGTTGGCGGAGCGGGATACCTCGTTGCTCGCCGCCGGCGCCGCACCACCGCCCCACTCCCTGATCCGGGAGTATGATCACGAGCATACCGGAAGGCTCAGCGGACTCGCTGCCCCGTGAGACGATGGTGATCAACTCGTAGAGCATGCGGGCGGTCGCCCCCCAGATCAGCTCCCCCGAGACCTCGAAGAACGGCACGGCGAACGAGTTGTCGGGACTCCCGGGAATGATGCGCCCGGGAACCTGCCAACGTTCCTCGTGGAAGATGGCGGGGTCGGCCAGCTCGGCGAGCGCCACGTCGAAGACCCGCTCGACCTCGTGCGGGCTCGCCACCAGGTGCGGCCGCTCGGGGAGGGCGGCGATCACCGGCACGATGAGCGCCGGCGAGGCCAGCGTCGTGACGGGGTGCAGCCAGCCCACCATCGTCACCAGACTCGGGGTCGAGACCGACCTCCTCGTGTGCCTCGCGCCGTGCCGCCTCCGCCGGATCCTCCCCTTCGTTGACCCGCCCACCCGGAAAGCTGACCTCTCCCTTGTGGGTACGCAGGCCCGAGGAACGTCGGGTGAGGATCACCCGAGCCTCACCCTCCTCCTCGAAGAGCGCGGCCAGGACGCCGGCGTTCACCGACCGGACGACCGGTGCCGCGGACTCGTTGACGACGGTGGCCCCGCCGAACATGGCGTCCTCCCCGACGTCGCCGGGCATGGGACCACGCTGGCCGGTGGCGTCGAGGGCGCCGAAGCACCCGCCCGAGGTCGATCCCGGTGCGCCGCACCTCCGGTGCGACCGCCCACGGCGCCGCGACGCCCGGCCGCCAGGTGGTCGGCCGCGGGATGACCTGGGGCGGGACCGGGCGGGACATCCCTTGCACGCTACCGGTGCCGTGCTCACCACCGGCCTCGGAGGGCGATCGCCCGAGCGTGCCCGGGCGCCTCGCTACGCTCTCGCAGCGATGACCTCCCCCGAAGACCTACAGGCGCAGGCCGATGCGCTGCACTGGTATCACACCATCGACCTGGGCCATGGGGTGGTCACGAAGGGCGACAGCGCCCAGGACGACGGGGGCGCCATCCTCCCCGACGTCGCCGGCCGCAGCGTGCTCGACATCGGGGCCTGGGACGGCAAGTACTCCTTCCTGGCCGAGCAGGCGGGAGCGTCGCGTGTCGTCGCGCTCGACCACTACGCCTGGGGTGTCGACTTCGCCGCCCGCGGCGCCTACTGGGCCGAGTGCATCCAGGCTGGCACGCTTCCCGACCAGTCCCGGGACGAGACGGACTTCTGGCAGCCCGACCTCCCGGGCCGGCGCGGCTTCGAAATGGCCGCGGCGGCGCTGGGGTCGAAGGTCGAGCCGCTGGTGGCGGACTTCCAGACCGTCGACCTGGCCGAAGTCGGAGAGTTCGACGTCGTCCTCTACCTCGGTGTGCTCTACCACATGAAGGAGCCCCTGACCTGCCTCGAGCGCGTGCGCCGGGTCACCAGGGAGGTCGCCGTCATTGAGACGGAGGCGGTGCACCTCGAGGGGCTCGACGACGAGGCGTTGCTCCAGTTCCACGCCGGCAGCTCGCTGCGCACCGACTTCGGGAACTGGTACGTGCCCACAATCGAAGCGCTGCACAACCTGTGCCGGGCCGCCGGGTTCTCCCAGGTGCGCACCGTCTTGGGCCCACCCGTCGCCCCGACACCACCCGCAGCGCCGTTTCAGGTCAAGCTCGGCCGCCGGTTGGCCGGGATCGGGCCACAGCCCCTTTCGGCACCGACCGCCAACTACCGCGCCGTCGTCCACGCCATCGTCTGAGGGGCGACCGGTCGACGCCAGGTCGAATGCAGCTCAGCTACTGCCATTGATATCACTGAGCATGGTCATGAGCGCCAGTTCCCCTGAACTCGTGTTCTGGCTGGCCTCGGAAGTCGTGCTGACGTCACTGTGTTCGGCAGAACCGCTCGGACACTCGGAAATGGCCTGGGCGAAATCGCCGAGAGCCTGACCCCACAGTGCCTCGTCGAACGCATTGGGCACCTGCGGTGTGCCCTGAGCGATCTGCAGGTCCTGCTGTAAGTGCGCACAATCACCGGGAAGTGAGGGGAACTCCTGGTTGGCAGCATCGGCATCCATGTTGGTGGCATCCGCACGCAGCTCGCCGAACAGCTCCGAGTGCGCGGCCACCCAGGCCACAGCATCTGCGGAGGCGCCCTGGTCCCCACTTGGCGCGCCATCGGTACCGCCGCTCGGTGTGTCACTCGCCGTGGTCGAGACCGGGGGCTCGTGCGAGGTCCTGGTGGTGCTGGAGGGGGTGTCGTGCGCGCCACCGGACCCGGTCGGCGTGACGGGCACTGGGTGGGTGGTGACGATGGTCGACGAAGCGGGCGGCCTCGAGCTCGTGTGATTGACGGCGACGAACACCAAGAAGATGGCAACGAACGGAACCACCGCGCACGCGGCGCGGAACCACACTCGGTTCCTCCCGGGGCGGGCGTCCTTCGTCGAGGGCGGTGGACTCGCCGGACCTGTCACGATTCACCGGGCGGATTGGAGGCGACGCGGAGGCCGACCGGCGGAGCGACGACCGGCGGGCGGTCTGGGGGTCGTTTCATGGCGCCGGCGACTGGGACCGCAGCGACCCTTCGAGTTGGCTCAACTTGGTTCGCACGGATGCGGGAACGAGTCTCTGCTCGCCCGGGCAGAGGTCGATGAGCGCCAATGATTCGAGCGTGTTGAAGGTGTGCACGTTGAGGGGTAGATGGGTGCGGCTCTCGTCGGCCCGTGCCCCCTCGGCTTCGTCTATCAGGGCGTCGTCGATCCCTCCACCCCGGCGGAGGATGGCACAGAACGCCAGCCCGTCGGCCAGCATGCCGTGCAGGGCGCTGTTCCCGTACTTGTTGACGTACGTCACCAGGTCGGAGTCCGCCTCGGCCAGGTCCGTGAGGTAGCGGGCATCTTGGGCCGTGCTGGTCTTGGGGGCGCGCAGCTGGCCGGGGGCACGAGCGCTCGCGGCGGGGTCGAGGAAGCTGTTGATGGCAACAGTGCCGACGGCCAACACCATGATGAAGATGGCGGCGCCTCTGATCCACCGAGACCTCGTCAGGAGGTGCGGGGCCACCCTCAATCGTTCTCGACCTGGTAATCCCACTTGGCCACAATGTGGTCACCGTCCGGCGCCCAGCGGAGCAGTCCCTCGCCGACGGGCACGACGGAACGGATTTTGAAGCTCACACTCTGTCCCGTGTGCAATGCGGCAGGCAGGTTCGGCTGCCCGGGGACCAGAGCGGGCTTGTACACCGTCTGCAGATGGTCGATGGAGTCGAAATCTGCGATGTTGACGGGCACGGTTCCTCGCACGTGGCTGAGCGAGATGGTCCAGGTACTGGTGATGAACCGTGGCTGGTACGGCAGTCCTTCACCGGGCACAACCGGGCCGTTCACCGTCGCCAGCGCCGAGAAGGTCGGGGTCTCGACACGAATGGCGTCGCCGGCAACCGAGAGAGCGGGGTGGGCCACGGTCCCTGTCAGGATCTGGTCGGTCGGCTTGTCCATGGACTTCGGCAGCCACGACTGCGGAGCCGTCGGGTGAAACGTCGCCGGCTTCTCCAGCCACCCAACAACGCCCCACAGCAATGTGGCGGCCAGCACCGCGACGACGGCCCAGAACCCGAACCGCCGCACGACCGACGGACCCGACTTTGGAGTCGGGTCCGTGGTCGATGCGGGCGTGATCGGTGGGGCAGCGGTTGTCATCCGACCATCGCACGCCGGTGCCTGCGCCGACTGGCGACCAAATACGCACCGCCCATGAATACGAGGCCGGCGGCCCCGAGCAAGATGGTCAGCGGGGCCTCGGGCAGGCCTTCGCCGGGATTGGTCGGTGCGGGTGGCAGGAATCCGTCCCCTGCTGGTGCCGTGAAGACGTCCGTTCCGAATGTCGTCAGGCCGGTCTGGGCCGCGTACCCGATGTGGCCCTGGCCGTCGAGTCCCCCGCACACGGTGGTGCCCGACGGAGCCGAGATGGTGACGTCGGTCCCTGTTCCCACGCAGCTCGAGACATTGAAGGCGTCTTCCATGGTCCGCAGCCAGCTGTAGTGGTTGTAGTTCGTAGTGGAGACCGTGCCGGGCTTGATGTACGGGCTGATCAGGACGCTGCCGGTCCGACCGCCACCCGGCGTTGCGTCGGTGCCGTCGAAGAGCGGGTCCGCAGTAACCGGAGCGGTCGGCGTCGACAGCGTGGCCAACTGGGATGGGTCGCCTTCGCCGCTCAGCGTCACGCTGGTCACGGTTCCTGGCAAGTTCACCGGGTTGCCCGCATCGTCAATCGCCTGGAACGAGGCGGCAACGGTCGGGCCGCCGCTGTTGGACGGGTAGAGCTCACCGGTGTCCGACACGGTGCCCACGAAGAGCCCCTTCGGGAAGTCGCTGTTGTAGGTCGAGGACCCGTAGGTGACGGCGGTGCCGTTGATGGTGATGGACGTGACCTCGCGACCCGTGTCGTCACCGACCAGCGCCGGGTTACCCGAGCTCGGGGAGGTGTACGTGACGAGACTGGAGCCGCTGTTCCCCGACACGGCACTGTCGGTCCGGGGTCCCGGGCTGCTCCCCGCGTCGCCACGGACGATGTTGGGCACGCAGTCGGCCGGGACCAGCGTCGGCGTTGTCTGGGTGCAGGTGGGCGGCCGGTCGACGGAGAGGTTGAAGCCCGGACCGGGGTCGAGCTGATTACCCGATCCGTCGGTTTGCAGCGGCGAGTTCGGGCCGTACGGCTCGTCCGTCACGTTGGTGCCGCCGATGTTCTCTCCCGCCGAGTCGCCGGAAAGGCTCCAGGCGCCGAAGATCGAATCAGCTCCCGGGAAGGTCGATCCGGGGGTGCCGTAGGACGGGGCGTCGGCCGGAGCCGAAGACTGCGGGGAGGAGGTCCCCTGCCCTGCTGGCATGGCCGGCGAGCCGGTCACCACGCTGGAGTTGGTCAGCACGTTGTTGAAGCTGTTGCCCGAGTAGGTGAAGTTGGGCTCGCCCTCGTCGAACGTGATGTCGATCAGGCCCCCGTTTTGGTAGGCCTGGGACTGCTCAATGAGCGGGACGTAGTACGCCAGGAACAGGTCGCCCGCATAGAGGCCGCCGGTGTAGTTCCGCGGCGTCGTCGCCTCGGGGTCGTCGGCGGGCACGCCCGCCGGGGTGTAGTTCGGTGCGTTCAGGTCGACCTGACCGGCGTGGGGGCCGCTCGAATAGGTCGAGAAGGCACCCGACAGGTTGTTGCCCTTGCACGTGGTGTCGTGGGCGTCGCTGCAGTTGTCCGGCGTGATCCAGCTGAATTGCGGGACCGTGTTGTTCTTCAGGTCAGCCACCAGGCCGTGGGTCGGGTCGTCGAGGTTGGCGATGTGGTTGGCATCGCAGTTGGTGCCACCTCCGGCGGAGGCCTGCGGCTCCGTCAGCGGCGTCCCCATGGGGTTGCCCGTGCCACCACCGGTGAGGGAGGCGAACCAGGGGAAGGGGAAGTGCTTGGCCACGTAGGCATCGGAGTACTGGGGGTTGTTGGTCGTTCCGGTGCCGGCCACGAGCGACGCCGACGTCAAGGCGGAGACGTCCTTCGGGAAGATGCTGGTGTCGCTCATCAACGTGGGATTCGTCCCTGGGTTGTTCGACGACGCCCCTGGGTAGCCGCACAGGCCATCCTCACGCCCGGGCACGCTGTCGCTGACGTAGGACGACGAGCCGATGGGCTGCGCACCACCCAAGTCCTGGGCGTAGCCCTTCCAACTGACGCCGGCGGCGTTGAACTGGTCGAACAGCGTGGGCACCTGGGTCGGGTACACGCAACCGTTGGAGTTCTGCGTGGCCGTGCCACTCCCCCAGGTGGTGGCGCCTCCGCTGGTGGTGTTGGAGTAGGCACTTCCGGTCGAGAAGTTGGCACCCTGAGTGGACGCGGCCTGCCCGTAGTTCCAGTTGGGCGAGTCCGAGCCCACCGAGCCCGTGGTGACGATGTTCGAGTTGGAGCTGAACGGACCGGCTTCGTAGCTGCAGTCGTTCTGCGTGTCGAATTCCGGACCTTGTCCCGAAGCCAGCGCAATGTAGTTGTCCATGCTGGTGTGGCCGGTCCCGTAGTAGTTCTGCAGGAGCGCACCCTCAGAAGGCAGGGTCTGCCAGAGGTAGCTGTTGTAGTTGAGCCCGGTGAACGTCTCGTCGTACGCCTTGTTCTCGAGGATGATCAGCCACACGTGCTTGATGGCGCCCGCAGGAAGCCCGCCGATGCTGGTGGGGCCGGCCGCCGTGGCGCTGCCTCCGAGTGGCACGACGGCAGCGCATGCCGCGAGTGCAACGGCCCCGAGGGCCGCGGTGAGAGGCGTGATGCGTGACTTCCTGCGGAACCTCAGACGCATTCGTTCCTTACCCTTCTCTTAGGAGTCGCTGCGAGGCGTTCTAATCAGAAGGGAGGGGGAAAGACAGGTGATGCCGCCGAGGTCTGCTCTTGCATCGCGCAAAGTTCATTTCGCCGTCGCGGCGGTACCACCGTCGTCACCAACGGCGGTTACTCGTTCGTCGTCTCAAGCAGACAGCGGCAGGCCGTTTTGAGGGGTGTGCCGGCGCCCGGACGCGCCGGTGGCCGGGCCCGAAGGCCCGGCCACCGCGTCCGACACGCTCTCGATGTTACGCGGCGAGAGCTCGAAGCAACGATCACCACACACCCAATTCTGCTGGGCGCGTGACGACCGTGACAGCCGAGTTACATCATGCCGCCCATGCCACCCATACCGCCCATGCCGCCGCCCGCCATGGCGGCAGCCGCGGCCGCGGCGTCCACCTTCTCGGGCTTGTCGGCCACGAGGGCCTCGGTGGTGAGCAGCAGGCCGGCGATGGAGGCCGCGTTCTGCAGGGCCGAGCGGGTGACCTTGGCCGGGTCGATGATGCCGGCCTTGACCAGGTCCTCCATTTCGCCGTTGGCGGCGTTGAGGCCGTGGTTGCCCTTGGCGGCCTCCACCTGGTTCACCAGGACGGCGCCCTCGAGGCCGGCGTTGATGGCGATCCACTTGAGCGGCGCCTCCAACGAGTGCGCCACAATGCGGGCACCGGTGGCCTCGTCGCCCTCGAGCGTGGCCGCCACATCGAGGACCGACTTGCGGGCCCGGATGAGGGCCGTGCCACCGCCGGCCACAATGCCCTCCTCCACCGCAGCGCGGGTGGCGGACAGTGCGTCCTCAATGCGGTGCTTCTTCTCCTTGAGCTCCACCTCGGTGGCGGCCCCGACCTTGACGACGGCCACGCCGCCGGCCAGCTTGGCCAGGCGCTCCTGGAGCTTCTCGCGGTCCCAGTCCGAGTCGGTGTCGTCGATCGCCCGCTTGATCTGGGCGACGCGGCCCTTCACGTCCTCGGACGAGCCGGCACCCTCCACAATGGTGGTGTCGTCCTTCGTCACGATGACCCGGCGGGCGCTGCCGAGCAGGTCGATGGTCGCGCTCTCCAGCTTGAGGCCGATCTCCTCGCTGATGACCTGGGCGCCGGTGAGGACGGCCATGTCCTGGAGCATCTCCTTGCGGCGCTCGCCGAAGCCGGGGGCCTTGACGGCGACCGAGGTGAAGGTGCCACGGATTTTGTTGACGACCAGGGTGGCCAGGGCCTCGCCCTCGACGTCCTCGGCGATGATCAGCAGCGGCTTGCCGGTCTGCATGACCTTCTCGAGCACCGGGACCAGGTCGTGCACGGCGCTGATCTTCGAGTTGTAGAACAGGATCACAGGCTCGTCGAGGACGGCTTCCTGGCGCTCGGGGTCGGTCACGAAGTACGGGGAGAGGAAGCCCTTGTCGAACTGCATGCCCTCGGTGAGCTCGAGCTCGATGCCGAAGGTGTTGGACTCCTCGACCGTCACGGTGCCGTCCTTGCCGACCTTGTCGATGGCATCGGCCAGCACGTCACCGATGGCGGAGTCCGCTGCCGAGATGGAGGCCACCTGGGCGATCTCCGTCTTGCCGCCGACGTCCTTGGCCTGCTTGGCGATGTTCTCCACCGCCGCCTTGACGCCCTTCTCCATGCCGCGCTTCAGGCCGGTCGGGCTGGCGCCGGCTGCGACGTTGCGCAGCCCCTCGGCGATCAGCGACTGGGCCAAAACGGTGGCCGTCGTGGTGCCGTCACCGGCCACGTCGTTGGTCTTGGTGGCGACTTCCTTGACCAGCTGGGCACCCATGTTCTCGAACGGGTCGTCCAGCTCCACCTCACGGGCGATGGACACGCCGTCGTTGGTGATGGTCGGGGCGCCGAACTTCTTCTCGATCACCACGTTGCGGCCTTTCGGCCCCAGGGTCACCTTCACGGTGTCGGCCAGCTTGTTGACGCCGGCCTCGAGCCCGCGCCGGGCGGACTCGTCAAACTTCAGGATCTTGGACATGACTGTGTCGAACTCCTCTCGAGTCCTCGAATCTCAGGGGTAACTGCAGGGAGGCCGCCGCGCCGGCCCGGGTTGCCCCGGGGCGGCAGGCAGCCACATGGTGTGGCCGGAATCAGGCCAGCTTGGCCAGGATGTCGCGGGCGGACAGGATGAGGACGTCTTCGCCATCGAGGACGTACTCGGTGCCCCCGTACTTGGAGTAGACGACCGTGTCGCCCACCTTCACGTCGAGGGGGATCAGCTCGCCGGTGTCTTCGGAGCGGCGGCCGGGGCCTACAGCCAGCACTTCGCCCTGCTGGGGCTTCTCCTTGGCGGTGTCGGGAATGACCAGGCCAGAGGCGGTGGTCTCCTCGGACTCGCCGGGGCGGACGACGATCCGGTCATCGAGGGGTTGCAGACTCATTTGAAACGGGCCTCCTTGGCACTCGTTAGCACTCTCGGGTTGCGAGTGCCAACGATAGCGGGCCTGCCCGGGCCTGGCAAGGGGAGCGTGGGGCCTGGCCGGAAATTCCACTTCGGAGCCGGTCATCGGGGTCCCGTCTCGGCCTGATCCGCGGGCGGGGGCGACCTATACGCTCCGGGCGATCACCGACAACCCGGAGGGAAGCCCCCATGGCGCCAGCCAACCCGAAGAGTGACCCCGACCGCTGGTGGCACGGGGGCGTCTTCTACCAGATCTACCCCCGCTCCTACGCCGACTCCAACGGGGACGGGGTAGGCGACCTGCCCGGCATCGTGTCCAAGCTCGACCATCTGGCGCGCCTCGGCATTACCGGCGTGTGGTTGTCGCCGGTCACCTGCTCGCCCAACCGGGACTGGGGCTACGACGTCTCGGACTACCGCGACATCGACCCCTCCTTCGGGACCCTCGACGATCTCGACCTGCTGGTGCGCGAAGCGGCCGGGCGGGGCATCCGCATCCTGATGGACCTGGTGCCCAACCACACCAGTGACCAGCACGCCTGGTTCGTCGACGCGTTGAGCGGACGGGAGTCGGCGCACCGCGACTACTACGTCTGGGCCGACCCCAAGCCGGGCGGCGGCCTGCCCAACAACTGGGCCAGCATCTTCGGCGGACCCGCCTGGCACTTCGACGAGCCCAGCGGGCAGTACTACCTGCACAACTTCGAGGCGGCGCAGCCGGACCTCAACTGGTGGAACGAGGAGGTGCGACGCGAGTTCGACGACATCGTGCGCTTCTGGTGGGACCGCGGCGTGGCCGGGTTCCGCATCGACGTGTGCAACATGATGATCAAGGACAAGCTGCTCCGGGACAACCCGCCCGCCACCGAGGACGACCCGCTCGACCAGCAATTCATGGGTCTGCGGGCCGTCTACAACACCGACCGCCCCGAGGCCCACGACATCCTGCGGCGTTGGCGGGCCATCGCGGACACCTACGAGCCGGAGCGCCTCCTCATCGGCGAGACCAACGTGGAGAAGCTGCCCGTCCTCATGGAGTTCTACGGCGACGGGCACAACGAGCTGCATGGCGGCTTCAACTTCGTGTTCATCAACGCGCCGCTCGAGGCCGCCGCGCTGCGCACGGTCGTGGAGGAGACCGAGGCCCTTCTCCCCGACGGGGCCTGGCCCATCTGGACGGCGTCCAACCACGACGTGTCGCGGCTGGCCACCCGCTGGGCGGCCGGTGATCCGGCCCGAGTCAAGCTGGCGCTGCTGCTCCTGCTCACCCTGCGGGGCACGCCCTTCCTCTACGCGGGCGACGAGATCGGCCTGGTCGACGGTCCCGTGCAGCGCTCGGACGTGCTCGACGCCGTCGGCGCCCGCTTCTGGCCCGTGTACAAGGGCCGCGACGCCGAGCGCACGCCGATGCCCTGGAACGGCGGGCCCGGCGGAGGGTTCACCCCGGAGGGCGTGCGCCCGTGGTTGCCCATGGCCGACCCCGCCGACTGCAACGTGGCCGACCAAGACGGTGATCCCGGCTCGGCCCTCGAGCTGTGCCGCCGGGCCATCGCGGCCCGGTCGGCCAGCGAGGCCCTGGCCGTCGGCTCGTACCGGTCGCTCCCCTCCCCCGAGGGCACGTGGGCCTACGCCCGTGGTGACGGCGACGACGGCGTGACCGTCCTGCTCAACATGTCGAGCGAGACGGTGTCCTTCGGCGGCGTCGCCGGCACGGTGACCGTGAGCACCGAGCACGGCCTGGAGGGTGCGAGTGTGGAGGGGGCGTTGGCGCTCCCGCCCTGGGGTGGCGCCGTCGTGACGCCATGAGCCCACGGCCACGGCCACGGCCACGGCGCTTCGTCCTGTGCACGACACCGGCCCAGGGCCACACCGCACCGCTGGTGGCGCTGGCCGGTCGGCTCATTGCCGACGGGAACGAGGTCGTCTTCTTCACGACGGAGCACTACCGGACCACGGTCGAGGCGACGGGCGCCCGCTTCGTCCCCTTCGCGGCCGAAGACGACGCCCACGATCTGATGGTGGCCAATCCCGAGCGGGAATCGTCGTCCAAGCGAGGCGTCCGGGGCGTGAAGGACGACCTGCGTCGGATCTTCATCGGCCCGTTGCCGGGCCAGTGCCGGGACCTGCGCGCCATCCTCGACGGCTTTGCGGCCGACTGCATTGTGGTCGACTCCATGTTCTTCGGCGCCCTCCCCCTGGCGCTGGGCCCGCGTGCGGCCAGGCCGGCGCTGGCCTGTCTCGGCGTCATGCCGTACCCGTCGAACAGCCGGGACACGGCACCCTTCGGCGTGGCGTTCCAGCCCGGAGCCGGACCGTTGTACCGGGCACGCAACGCGGTCATGAACTGGGCGACCGAGCACGTCGTGCTGGCCGACCTGCAGCGGTTCGCCCGGCGCCGGCTGGCCGAAGCCGGAGCGGCCGACGGATTCCCGGGCTACTTCATCGACCTCCCGCCCAAGGTGGTCGATGCCTACCTGATGGCCACGGTGGCCGGCTTCGAATACCCGCGCTCGGACCTCGCCTCCTCGGTGCATTTCGTCGGGCCGATGCTGACCCCGCCGTCTCATGCCGTCGAGCAGCCGGCGTGGTGGGAAGAGCTCGACGAGGGCCGGCCGGTCGTGCACGTGACCCAGGGCACACTCGACAACGCGGACCTGGGCCGGCTCCTGTTGGTCACGGCCCGGGCCCTGGCGGACGACGACGTCCTCGTGGTCGCCACCACCGGGGGGCCCGATCCCGCACCGCTGCGCGCCGGATTGCCAACCAATATGCGCCTGGAGCGCTTCGTGCCGCACGACCTGCTGCTCCCCCACGTCGACGTCATGGTGACAAACGGCGGCTACGGCGGCGTGCAGCAGGCGCTCGCGCACGGCGTCCCGCTCGTGGTCGCTGGTGACAGCGAGGACAAGCCCGAGGTGGCGGCCCGGGTGCACTGGACGGGGGCGGGGATCAACCTGCACACGGGTCGACCCTCGCCGGCCATGGTGGCGCGCGCGGTGCGCCGCGTGCTCGGCCGCGACTCCTATCGGCAGCGGGCGGTGGCGCTCCAGGCCGAGATCGCCGCCACCGATCCGCTCGGTGCCATCAGCGGCATGCTGGCCGAGCTCTGCGCCGCGAACGACGCCGTGCGCCGGCCTCAGACGGTCTGACCCCAGTCGGCGCCTGCGCCCACGCCCTCGTGGCACACCAGGGTGGCACCCACGGAAGCCCGGGGAAGGCTCCAACGGAGCACGGCCGGTTACAGTCGGCGCCATGCAGGCCGAGTCCAGATCCGGCCGTGTGCGCCGGCAGCGAGGGAACCGGGCGCCCACGCTCCCGGACTCGTTCCCCGACTCGGGGTTGCTCGAGGACCTTCCGGCCTGGGAGCTGTACCGGGGACTCTTCCACCTCCTCTTTGGCCGCGAGCCGGCGCCGGACGACCCGTTCGTGGCGGAGCTGGAGCAGGGCACGAAGAGCCCACGCCAAATGATGGAGTGGCTGATCCACTCGGCGGAATGGAGCCACTCGGCACCCATGAGCGAGTTCGGACCCTCGCTGCACTACGGGCGCGGGGTCTTCATCCGCAGCCTGCCGCGGGCACGGCGCATCCTCGACATCGGCGGCGTGGCCCTCGGCGTCCCCTACGGCGCACTCGTCCTGATGGGCTATCCCTACGCGTTCCAGGAGATCGTCATCGTCGACCTGCCGAGCGAGGACCGGCACGAGCTCTACCAGGACGGCCAGACACAGACGACGGTCGACGTCGCCGGCGGGCGGGTGGCCTACCGGTACCACTCCATGACCGACCTCAGCAGCTATCCCTCGGCGTCGTTCGACATGGTCTACAGCGGGGAGAGCATTGAGCACATCACCCGCGCCGAGGCCGAACAGGTCCTGGCGGAGGCCCGGCGCGTCCTCAAACCGGGCGGGGTCCTGGCGCTCGACACACCCAACGCCAATCTGACCCGGCTGCAACAGGACGCCTTCATCGACCCCGACCACAAGTACGAGTACCGGCACGCGGAAATGGCGGCCATGCTCCGCGGCAACGGGTTCGTCATCGAACGGGCGATGGGGATCAACTACGGCGGCGAGTCCGTCGCCCGTCGCGTCTTCGATCCGACCGAGCTCGCCACCAAGCGCGGCATCTTCGACGACATTGAGAACTGCTACCTGCTGGCCTACGTCTGCCGGAAGCCGCACCACCCGACGTTGGGGACGTCGCTGGAGCGGGCCTGGTGGAGCGTCGCGGGCACGCAGGCGACGACCCGCCGGGCGCTCGGGCGGGCGCGCCGCATGTTCTCCTGACGCATCGGCCTGGCGCGCCCGCTTGGAATCTGAGCCAAGCTGGGCGCAACCGAACTGCACTGATTTCAGGAGACGTCACATGCACGAGGAAGGCTGGTACACAGACCCCTTCGGGCTCCACGACGCGCGCTGGATGTCCGACGGGCAGCCGACCGGTCTGGTGCGCGACGGCGCGGTCGAGGCGACCGAGCCGGTGCCCGACGGTCCCCCGACCTCCACGCCATCGCGCCTGGGAGCGGAGAGCGCCGATGGATTGACCACCAACGATGTGCTGGAGGCGAACCGGACAACGGACAAGCCCCCGAATTACCAGGATGCGGCGGAGGAGGGGATCGACAGCGCCTGGTAGGCGCTCATCGGGGAGGGTGTCCTTGCCCTCACCGGTTTACGGGGCGCCGGCTGCCATCAGGCCTTCTGACACAGGACTTGGGCGGTATCGCTTGCGGTACTGCCGGCCAGAGTCGTGACCTCGCTGAACTGCTCAGCGGTGGCACCGGCCGCCACTGCCAGCTGCAGCGGGCCGAGTTCTCCGAGCTGCGTCGATCCATTCAGGACGAGAACCTCGCAAGTCACGAGCTGAGGTTGCGTCGTCTTGTTCGTCAGCTGCCACTTCACCATGTCCGACAGTTGGCTCGTCGAACTCACCGACGTGACACTCGTGCTCACGGAGGGACTGGCGTTCGAGCCCGTCGAAACGTCGGGGCTACTCGGCCCGGAGTCCCTCGAGCAGCCGGCGCACAGGCACAGGGCCACGATGGCAAGCGCCACTTGACCGCCGGTGCGCACGTCTAGGACCGTAACTCGTTCGATCGCCAGCCTCAAAAGGAACTTGTCTTGGGTCACCGCTGCCCACGCCGGCGTAGCCCGTCAGCCCCGCGAAATCGCGTGAGGCATGTGCCGGTTGACCTTACGTGGCGAACCGATGACGGTTCAGGCCGCCGGCGAGCGAGGATGCCCTTCGGCCAAGTGGCGTGCGGCTGGGGCGAATCCACCCCCGGAGTCGTCGGGGCGGGACGAGGCTTGGAGCAGAAGCGCCGTCGTTCGCATACGGCCGCTGAAGCGTTCGATGCACTCGTCACCGAAATCAGCCTTCGCCCTGGCCGCGACCTCCGCCCAGTCGATGCCCTCGAAATCCGTCGCCGTCACGGGTGCGCCCTCCCTGCTTCCGTTAGCCGCACCCGACCGTGACTGGCCTGCGAAGCGGCCGGCGTCGCCCCCGGTTCTCGGGCTGAGGGCGGGACGCCGACCACATCGCGTGTGAGAGCCTCAGGGTAGATGCGGTGTCTTACTCAAGCGCAACCAGCACGCGAGCAATAGGGAAACTGTGCGTGACCGTTGTGCGAATCACCCCCTGGTTTGTCAAGCAACCCATGCCTGCAGCGCAGCTATCGCGCAGAGTTCATGTTCCGATCACATTGGGGTCACGCACGGATGGGTAACGTCCCTCCCACTCTTCCAAAAGGGTGGTCGACGCTGTGCCTCTCAGGCGTTTCAAACACTTGCCCGCCGCCTTCGGACTCTTGGCTCTGGTGATCGGTTCCTCCTCGCTGCTCCTCGCCATCCCAGCTGGAGCGACCACTGCGAGCTACACGAATCCAACCGCCTGCTCGGCCTCCGTGCAAAGCGGTGTCTGCATTTCGACGATCAACGTCGACTACACGGCCACGACTCTGACGTTGAGCGTGACCGTCGGGAAAGCGACGGATCCGACAACCGATACCAATTGGCAAAATGCCGGCAGCAGCATCAGTTGGAACATGTACGTCGGCGGCGGGTCATCTCCGACCTACGTGGCAAAGCTCGGTGACACCACGGGATCCACCCCGACCTTTGCAGGGACGGTCGGATCCACGGCAGCCGGAAGCAGCGCGGCGTGCACCAGCACGGCGACTCCTCCAACCGCGACGACGTCCGTGGCGGTGAGCACCAACACCTACCAAATCAGCTTCGCCGCCTCGTGTATTGGAAGCCCTGCTTCGGTTTCGGTCACCGCTCAGTTCGACTATGACAACGCCGGCGACGCTCTCACCACTCCCGTTCTCCCGACTGCGCCCTGCTGCAGCGCCATGCCCGATGCCGCGACCACGACGAGCTCCTCGACGACGACAACGACCTCCTCCACAACTTCCACGACGACGACAACGACAACAGTCCCCTGCTCCACGACGACGACGACCACCTCCTCCACGACTTCCACGACAACGACCTCCTCCCCAACGTCCACGACAACGACAACAGCCCCCTGCTCCACGACGACCACGTCGGTTCCCGCTTTGGTGGTAACCAGTCCGTCCTCCACTTCCTCCACTGGGAATTCGGGGAGCGGTTCTTCCGGGCTGGCCACGACTGGCCCCGGAACCGATACTCCGGGGCTTCTCGTCGTCGGAGCTCTTCTGCTCTCTGTCGGTTTCCTGGGCCGACGCCGCATTCTCGGCGTGGCAGGCCGAGCTGCCCGCCCGCGGAATCGGTGAGTGCCACCCGTCTCACCTTCCTGATCTGAACGTCCAAAGGGTTGCCCGTCCACCATGTGGACGGGTCTTCTCAGGCCGCTCGCCTGCGATGGTTCGCGAGGATCATGTCCGCCTCTTGGCGATTGGCGATCGGGGTGCCGAGTCCGACGGGGAGCGGCTTGTCGGTCTGCTTCTCGCACGCCTGACACCGGACGATCCACCGACCGTCCGGTGTCTCCACAAGCCATGGTCGATGGTTGGACGCCATGGGGGCGACGGTAGCGTGATCGCGCCCCGTGAGCCTAAGGAGGAAGCACAATCACACGAACTTTTGGATCGTCCGCGAACACCGTGTGATCGATGCGCGAATTCTCCGCTCAACCGAGCCGACGAGTGACGACTCGACGACAGAGCACCGCAACGGCGGGCCGATCAGCTCGCAACAGCGAACTGCGGTCCGGCGTGGTTCTGTCTCAGTCGTTCCGCGGTTTCCCTCGATTCGAGGAGCATGCCGATCCCGATCGGGAGCGACTGGCCGCCTTGGGCATCGCGTCCACACTCGGGACAATCGATGATCCAACCCGCCTTCGTTTCCTTGATCGTTGGGTGATGGGGTGCTCGCACCTGGTCCGACCTCCTTGATGCGTCAGGTCAGCACCGCCATGCGACACCTGTGTCAACGGACGCACAATAACAGCAGTTCACAGCGGACGTACAGGTGACGTTCGCCTTCGCGTCACGAACGATCGGACGAGAATCCCTTCTGTGGCGCCGCTGGACCCGATGCCCCCTATCTGGTGGGTTACCGACAGAACCTGCCTGACCTGCCGCTTGCAGGGCGCGATGCCTGGGGGCTCCTTGGGACTGCGCCATGGGACGTCAGCCGGACTTGCATTGGGTCAGACCAGGCTCGGGCACGCACCCACACGCTGGCCAATTCTGCCTCTGCAGTGGTGGACCGCCAGCGGCTACGTCAATCCTCGCTGCCGGGACGGTGGCGCGAATCGAGCTGTACTGACCGGCAGATGCGGTCACCCCTGAGGCGGATTCGCCCGCCGAACGGGTCAGGAGATCGGGGGCATCCCGACCATGGCTCGGAACTCGTCAGTCGTATTTGTGACTGGGAATGGCTCACTCGGCACTTCGAGGCCTAACCGGTCGCAGATGGGACCCCACCCGTCTGTCGCGGTCCATTCCAGCAGGCGATCGGCCGGGACACTTTGCCGGACCGCTTCGTTATGCCGCTCGTAGGCGTCCATCATGACCATGGGATCTTCGAACGAATCGCTGAAGCGATCACGTAACAGCTGAACGAGAGCAGCCATCCACGGCGTCATGTCCGGCGGAACCTTGTCGAACGACTGAAAGATCGTGTTGGATGCGCTGCGGTACCAAGATTCTGGATCTCGTACAGAAAGCAATACCAGCGCGTCCGGGTTCGCGGCTGAGAGCTCGGGCCAGAATGAACACCCGGGCCAGTCGACAAGAGAAACGTAGCCAGCAGGCATCGTTGCCCAGTCGACGGGTCGGCCTTCGATAGCGTCGATCCAGCCTGGCGCTTGAGTCGGATCTCCGAGTATCTCGATCATGTGATGACACGGGCCGCCCAACAACTGTTCGAGCGCGATCTTCAAAGAATGGGTGCCTGTACGACCAACTCCAGCACCGACGACCTTGAGCGTCATTCCGTTCCGCCGATCTCGTGATGTGGTGGATGCCGATGTGACGCTACTGCCCATCGGATTCGAAACATCTATTACGAATATGGGTTGAATACTGGATAATCAACAATGCGGGTCGCGGTCGCCCGACCTTCCTGCGCATCGCTCTAGAACTCGGCGGCGGTGCTCTGGCCGTGTACGTATTCTTTTGGCCGCAGCGGACCGACTCTCCAAATAACGCCGCCACCCCCGCAAACAGGCACAACGTAAACCGAAATGGGGACCATCGGGCGCCGATCAAAGAGGGGGTTCCCGGGGAACCCGCTGCGGAGCCATGGAATCCGCTAAACCCCGGCCCTCATGCCTGGAAACCCCGATTCTTCTTGCCTCACATGTCGCCCCACGGCCATACGCTGCAAGAAGAATCCGTCCGACCCACGGCCTTGGTGATCCGGATCAACGTAGACGCTGTCCTCCACCACTCCCGAATACGCAACGATCCGAGACAGGGCTCGCCGCAGCCGAGCCGATGACCGTGTCGCCGTCCACCGCGACGAGACGCAGGTCGACATTGCCCACCATCATGTCCGAGACGTCGGGAGTATCTCGGCGAGGAGCAACTCGACTCGGTCTCTGACTGCTTCTCGGATGGGCCGGATCTCTTCCAGTGGCTTGTCGGTCGGATCCTCGAGGTCCCAGTCCTCGTAGCGCTTGCCGGGGACCAGCGGGCAGGAGTCACCGCACCCCATCGTCACCACGACGTCGGCCGCACCCAAGAACTCGTCGGTCCAGGGCTTTGGGAACTCTTGTGAGATGTCGATCCCAACCTCGGCTCATGGCCTTGACCACATCTGGATTGAGCTCAGATCCCGGCTCCGATCCACCGGACCAGGCGATGGCGCGGCCGGCGGCGAGGTGTTTGAACCAGCCCAGCGCCATCTGGGAACGCCCGGCGTTGTGCACGCACAGGAAGAGCACGGCCGGCACGCTCTTGGCGGAGTGGTCCCTCGAGTGGGCGAGGGCCTCGAGCCGTTGCAGGGCGTACTTCTCTGCGGTGACGACCAGCCACGTCGTGACGGTGGCCCTCCTGGCGATGTCGTCGTAGCTCTCGAAGACGAAGGCCTCAACGGACTCGAAGTTGAAGATGCCGTGGAACTTGGTATGGAGCTGCTTGACGACGTGATTGAGCTGCACCCTTTGTTGCGGTGTCATGAGCTCGTTTTCTGGCATGTTCCTCCCCTTTCGTTACTGCGACCTCCCCGTTCGGGTCGCAGATCAGGCCGAGTCACCGCACAGTCAGTCACCGCTCGATCCTTGCTCTCGAACCCAAGCCTGAGCCCCCATCTGCACGGCGTCCCACGGGCTGCCGAGCGGCGGGGTGTAGGAGAGGTCGAGCTCGCTCATGGCGTCGACGGTCATCTCGTTGAAGATGGCTGCAGCCGCGATGTCGATGCGCTTGGCCACCTCGGCGTGCTTGTGCCCGAAGAGCTGGAGGCCGAGGAGCCGGCCGGTCGTGCGGTCTCCGGTGTAGCGCATGCGGATGCGGTGGCTGCCCGGGTAGTAGGCCTTGTGGTCGTCGGCCTCGAACTCGATCGTCACGGGATCGAAGCCGGCGGCAGTCGCTTCGTGGTCCCGCAGGCCGGTGCGTGCCGCCACCATGTCGAAGACCTTGACGACCTGGGTGCCCGAGGCTGCCGGCGAACTCGGCGCTTCCACCGATGGCGTTCTCGCCGGCCACGCGGCCCTGCTTGTGGGCCGTGGTCCCGAGCGGGAGGTAGGTGAGGCCCAGCAAGTCGGTGGTGGGTCACCACGCAGTCACCGGCGGCGAAGACGCTCGTCGAGGTTGGTGCGCATGCTCCGGTCCACGCTGATGGCCCCTGCCGACGCCGAGGGCGGCCCCGGCTCGTGCCGCCAGGGCGGTGTCGGGTCGCACGCCGACGACGACGAGCACCATGTCGGCGAACGCGGTCGACTCGGCACCGGTCGACTCGACGGCGTCGATCTGGAGACGGCCTGCCGATCCCTCCGGGGCCCTGGGCGATGCGCTTGACTGTCGTGCTGGTCCTGCACGTCGACGCCGTGCGTGCGTGAGTTCTGCATTGACCAGGGCACCGAGGCTCGGGGTCGACGGTCGGGAGCACCTCGGGGAGCTGCTCGATCTGGGTGACCGACAGTCCTCGGGCCCGGCAGACCCTCCGCCATCTCGAGCCCGATGTAGCCCGCACCGACGATCACCGCACTGGCCGGGCTGGTCTTCCTCGAGCGTGCGCATCAGCTCGAAGGTGTCGCCCATGGAGTGCAGCAGGTGCACCCCGTCGGCCGGACCCGAGTGCATCGGGGCCGACAAGGCCCTCGATGGGCGGCCGGGCCGAGACCGCCCCGGTGCCGACGACGAGCTGGTCGTAGGCGATCTGGTCCTCGATGCCGGTCTCGTCGACGACGTGCAGGCGTGCGGCCTGCGACGTCGATCTTGGTGGCCAGTGGTGTCGAGGCGCACCTGCATCCCGGTCGCCTTGAGGTCGTCGAGCGTCCGATGGGCCAGGTTGCGCCAGTGGGTGACCTCGCCCGAGACGTAGTAGGGGATGCCGCAGATGGAGAAGTTCGGGTACGCGTCGGCCACGACCACGGTGACCTCGGTGGTCGGATCGAGTTCGCGTGCCCGCAGTGCGGCGCTGATGCCGGCGTCACTGCCTCCGATGGCTACGAGGTGCATGGGGGTCCTTTCGGGGATGCGATCGAGCATCAGCGGGTCTCGAGGTCGTTCTCGCCGCGCAGGTGCGGCACGATGACGTCGGCTGCCTCGGCTTTGGTCATGCCGGGGTACAGCCCCTTGATCAGCCCGAAGGCCAGGACGCCGCCGACGATCTGCGCGGAGATGAAGCTCGGGACCGACGACGGGGCGATGCCGGCGAAGGTGTTGGAGAACATGCGCCCCACGGTGATGGCCGGGTTGGCGAAGCTGGTCGAGCTCGTGAAGAAGTAGGCGGCGCCGATGTAGGCGCCGACGGCGGCCGGGGCGAGGTGGGAGCGCCCCGAGCGGGCCAGGGCGAAGATCACCAGGATCAGGCCGACCGTGGCGACGACCTCGGAGAGCCAATGCGGGCCCGAGGCCCGGTGCTTGGTCGAGATGGAGATGGCGGCCTCGGAGAACATCGCATTGGCGAGGATCGCCCCGCAGATGCACCCGAGCGTCTGGAACGGGAGGTAGGCGCGCGGCGTCCTTCCATTTGAGGCCGCCGAAGCCGGCGTCGACGAAGGAGACGACCGGGTTGAAGTGGCCACCCGAGATCGGGCCGAACATCAAGATGATGGCGAAGAGGCCCGTCGCGGTCGCCGCCGCGTTCTCGAAGAGCTGGAGGCCGACGTTGCCCGGGGAGAGGTTCTGCGCCGCGATGCCCGAACCGATGACGATGGCGGCCAGGAAGGCGCTGCCCAAGAACTCGGCGAGCAGGCGCCGCCACAAGACGGTGTCCCTCACGGCTCGATCCCCCGATGGTCCGCCTCGCTCAGCAGCAGGATGAGCTGGTCCGCGTGGCGCCCACGCGCACCGGCTCAGCGCCGACTGCCTCGGGAACGCAGCACGTTCCGTCGCCGGCAATGCCGGTCTCGGCCGGGGCGTCGGCCAGGACCGTGTAGACCTCCCAGGGCGCGCCGTCGGGGTCGTTCACCCAGACCTTGTCCTGGACGGCGTAGCAACAGGTCGTCTGCTCCTCGACCTCGGTCTCGAGCCCGTCGTCGCTCAGGCGGCCGGTCGCCGCGCTGACCTCGTCGGGCGTCTCGACCTCGACGCCGAGGTGGTTGAGGGCGCTCGACTGTCCCATGTCCCCGTGCCGTCGGGATCCTCCATCAGCACCAGCTTGAGCGGCGGGTCGGCGATGGCGAAGTTGGCGTAGCCCGGCTGGCGCTTGGCCGGCTCGGTTCCGAAGAGCTTGGAGTAGAACTCGACGGCCTCGTCGATGTCGCTGACGTTGAGGCGAGTTGGACCCTCGACATGGTGACCTCCTGTAGTATCGACATTGATCGATGCATCGAGTATGGACGATACATTGATAGATGTCAATGGGAGGTCGACCAGTGAGCGAAGAGGCTGGTAGCGACGAAGGTACTCGGCAGGCGAGTGCTGTGCATCCGTCCTGGCCGCACCCCTCGACACCGACCGATGCCGCCGCAGCTGGCCAGCGGGTTCGCTGCGCTGGCCGACCCGGTCCGACTCCGGGTGCTCAGCATCCTCGCCGCCTCACCCGAAAGGCGAGGTCTGCGTCTGCGACTTCGTCGAGCCCTTGGCCAAGAGCCAGCCCACCGTCTCGCATCACCTCAAGGTCCTGAGCGAAGCCGGCCTCGTCCACGGGAGCGGCGCGGCAAGTGGGTCTGGTACTCGCTGAATCGTGATCGTCTCGCCGCGCTCCGAGCGGCGATCGACACCTAAAAGTGTCCTCTCGGAGAGACGCTTCCTCCCGTTGTCGACTCGACAACTTTCGGCGCCGAACACCTCCTCGGGCGCGCGCCAGGTCCCTGTCGGTTCGGGAGCGGGATTTTTCCCGCGCCTACCGGTTGACGGGGGACATGTCGGCGTAGCGGTCACCCTTGGCCGAGGCCACGGTGTCGAGCACGGCGAGGTCCTCCTCGGTGAGCTCGACCCCCAATGCGCCCACGTTCTCCTCCAGGTAGGTGCGGCGCTTGGTGCCCGGGATCGGCGCCACGTCGCGCCCGGCCGCGTGCACGAAGGCCAGCGCGATCTGCCCGGGCGTGCAGCCCTTGGCCGAGGCGAGCTGGTCGACCACCTCCACGATGGCGACGTTGTCGGCCAGGTTGTCGCCCTGGAAGCGGGGCTGGTAGCGGCGGAAGTCGCTCTCGTCGAGGTCGTCGAGTGAGCGCAGGGCGCCGGTGAGGAAGCCGCGGCCGAGCGGACTGTAGGGGACGAAGCCGATGCCGAGCTCGCGCAGGGTGGGCAGGATTTCGGCCTCGGGGTCGCGCGACCAGACCGAGTACTCGGTCTGCAGGGCGGAGATCGGGTGCACGGCATGCGCCCGGCGGATGGTGGCCGGCGCCGCCTCGGACAGGCCGAGGTAGCGGACCTTGCCCTCGGCCACCAGCTCGCCCATCGCCCCCACCGTCTCCTCAATCGGAGTGTCGGGGTCCACGCGGTGCTGGTAGTAGAGATCGATGTGGTCGACCCCCAGCCGCGCGAGGGAGGCGTCACAGGACTGGCGCACGTATTCGGGACGGCCGTTGATGGCCCGCTTCGTCGGATCGTCCGGGTCGCGCACAATGCCGAACTTGGTCGCAATGACCGCCTCGTCCCGATGGCCGGCCAGCGCCTTTCCGACCAGCACCTCGTTGGTGTACGGCCCGTACATGTCGGAGGTGTCGAAGAAGTCGACCCCGAGCTCGAGCGCCCGGTGGATGGTGGCGATCGACTCGGCGTCGTCCGTGGCGCCGTAGAAGTCGGACATCCCCATACAGCCCAGACCCTGGCGGGAGACCCTGAGGCCCTGGGTTCCGAGCGCGATCGTTTCGATGGCCATGCTGGGCTCCTCTCGTCGTGTCCGCCCCGCACCGCAGCCGGAGGGACGATCGAGCCCACCCTAAGGGTCACGACGCGCTAGTGACCTGAGTCGATAATTCGCAGTCTCGGGGGAATTTCCTCGACTCCTCTCGCGTTGTGCCTTTCATCAGCCACGATGGGAGGCAGGCATGCGACGTTCGGTTCTCGATCCTTTGGTGCTCAGCGACGACGAGCGAGAGCAGCTCGAACGGTGGGCCAGACGTCCGAAGAGCTCTCAGGCGTTGGCGTTTCGCTGCCGCATCGTGCTGGCCTGCGCCGATGGAGAAAACAACACCGAGGTGGCCGCCCGGCTCGGCATTGCTCGCTCGAGCGTGAACAAATGGCGGGCTCGCTTCGTGGCCCAGCGCCTCGAGGGGCTGCACGACGAGCCCCGTCCCGGAGCACCGCGTTCGATCGGTGACGACGACGTCGAGATGCTCATCGTCAAGACCCTCGAGGAAACGCCGGTCGATGCCACGCACTGGTCGACGCGGTCGATGGCCAACGCGACGGGAATGAGCCAGTCGGCCGTGTCGCGCATCTGGCGGGCCTTCGGGCTCAAACCCCACCTGGTCGATACGTTCAAACTCTCTCCGGACCCACTCTTCGTCGACAAGGTGCGCGACATCGTCGGCCTGTACATCAACCCTCCCGACGCTGCTCTCGTGCTCTGCGTTGACGAGAAGACCCAGATCCAAGCCCTTGACCGAACTTCGCCGGTGCTCCCGCTTCGGCCCGGACTGCCCGAACGGCGCACGCATGACTACGTGCGAGGCGGCACCACCAATCTCTATGCGGCTCTCGACGTCGCATCGGGACACGTGATCGCCGATATGACCGAGCGCCACCGGGCCACCGAGTTCCGTCACTTCTTGAACCTCATCAACCGTTCGGTCCCTGCCGACCTCGACGTCCATCTGGTGGTCGACAACGTGTCCACGCACAAGACACCCGAGATTCACCGCTGGCTGATGCGACACCCGAGGTTCCACCTCCACTTCACGCCTACTTACAGCTCGTGGATGAACCTGGTGGAGCGCTGGTTCGCCGAGCTGACCACCAAGTGGCTCCAGCGAGGCACCCACCGCTCGACCAAAGAGCTCGAGGCATCGATCACGACCTGGATCGATCACTGGAACGAGGAACCCACGCCCTTCGTCTGGCACAAGAGTGCCGACGAGATCCTGGACACTCTGGCTAGCTATTGCGCGCGGATCTCTGACTCAGGTCACTAGCCGGTCCGCCCCTGCTCGACCCGCTGCCCCGTGGCGGCCAACTCCTCGAGGCGCCGCGCGTACGCCTCCGAATCGATGTCGTGGACCCACATGACGAGGGCGTCCTGCCCGGTCACCGGGTAGTAGTTCTTGCGCACGCCGACCGGCGCGAACCCGAAGCGTCGGTAGAGCGCCTGGGCCGGCTCGTTGTTGGCGGCCACCTCGAGCGAGACGTGCTTGATCCCACCGGCGCGCAATGTCTCGATACCTTCGACGATCATGGTCGTGGCCACCCCCGTCCGCTGGTGGCTGGGAGCGGTCGCGATGGTGGTCATGTGCGCCTCGTCGTCGACCATCATGAAGCCGATGTAGCCCGCCAGCTCGTCGCCGTCCCACACGGCGCGATACAGGCGACCCTTGCGCAACGCCAGCTCCGAGTTGAACACCGCCACCGACCACGGCTCCGGGAACACCTTGCTCTCAATGCGGAGCACCTGGCGCAGGTCCCTCCGTTTGAGCTTCTCCATCCGCAGCGTCATGTCGCCACCGTCCTCAAGCCCGCACGGCTCGGGCGAAGTTGCTGACGGCGTCCGCCTCACGCATGTAGATGGGAACGACGGTGGCGGGCTCGACTGGCGGTTCCCCCGACGCCAGCCTTGCTCGCGCGATGTCGAGCAGCGCCACCGGTGGCGGGAAGGCCAGGGCCGGCGCCCCGCACTCGACCCCGGGCACCGTCTGCAGCACGTCGGCGTAGCGCACGGCCCCGTCGCCGACGGCGTGAAGCGGCGCGCCGGCGAAGTCGCCCAGCGCGGCGACGAGCCCCTCGGGAGTGAACAGCCCGGCAGCGAGGCGGACCGCCGGGGGGGCGGGGTCGGCCACGTCGTGCACGGCGGCGAAGACCTCCCCGCGCCGGGCATCGACACAGGCCAGCACCAGCCCACGCCGGCCGGCCGCGGCGGCACCCGCCGTCAGGATGTCGATGCTGGTCGCCCCGACGATCCCGATGCCGAGCGACTGGGCCAACCCCTTCGCCGCCGCCACGCCAACCCGCAGGCCGGTGAAGAGCCCGGGCCCGATGTCGACCGCGACCACGCCGAGGTCACCGGGGACCAGATCGAGCTGTGCCAGGAGGTGCTCCATGGCGGGCGTGAGGGTCTCGACGTGGCGCCGGCGGCCGGTCAGCGTCACCGTGGCCTGCACACCGGTCGGCGTACGCACGGCCACCCCGACCGTCTCGGTCGCCGTCTCGATCGCCACCATGGCGCGGTTGGCAGCGGCCCCCGGCCCCGATGGGATTCCGGATCCGCTCACGTTGTCCTTCCCGACGACGGCGTCACCAACGCGGCCGCCTCCTCCGAACGCTCGGCCCAGCGACCTCGTCCGACGATCGTGAGCACCCGTCGCTCCGGGGCGCCGTCGGGATCAGGGGCCACGAGGGTCACCTCGAGCGCGTTCTCACCCAGCGCCGGCGCCGCCAGCTCGCCCCACTCGACGAGCGCGACCGCATCCTCCTCGACCAGCTCGGCCAGGGCCAGGTCGGCCACCTCGTCCAGCGAGCCGGTCCGGTAGACGTCGGCGTGGATGAGCACCCCGACCGGGCTCTCCTCCCCGCAGCGGTAGTGGCGCACCAGCGCGAAGGTCGGGCTGGTGACCGGCCCCGGCACCCCGAGGGCGGCGGCGAAGCCCTGGGCGAAGACCGTCTTGCCGGCGCCGAGGTCCCCGATCAACAGGATGACGTCGCCGGGACGGCACAGCTGCACCAGGCGGCCGGCCAGACTGCGCGTCTCTTCGGGCGACTCGCTCGTCCACGCGATCGGCCAGCTCACGGGCGGCCCATGAGGCGTTTGGCCCGTACGAGGTCGGCCCGCATTTCGGCCATGGCCTCGCCTCCCGCCCGCAGCACGTAGGCGGGGTGATAGGTCGGGACGAGGCTGGCCCGGCCGCGGTCGAAGACCTGTCCGCGCAGCTCCCGGATGCCCTTGGTGGTCTCGAGGAGGAGCTTGGTGGCGAAGTTCCCCAGCGTGACGATCACCCGCGGGTCGATGAGCTCAATCTGCTCGGCCAGGTACGGGCGGCAGGCCTCTATCTCCTTGGGCGCCGGATCACGGTTCTGCGGCGGTCGGCACTTGACGACGTTGGCGATGTAGCACTCGGCCCGGGTCAGGCCGACCTCCTCCCACATGAGGCGGTCCAGGAGCTTGCCCGACCGGCCGACGAAGGGCTCGCCGGCCAGATCCTCCTCGCGGCCGGGACCCTCGCCCACGAAGAGCAGGTCGGCCGTGGGGGCGCCGACGCCGAACACCACCTGGGTGCGACCCTTGGCCAGGGGGCACAGCGTGCAGGTCGACGCGGTGACCCGCAGGCGCTCGAGCGCGTCGACGTCAGACACCGGGGACGTCGGGGCGGTTGATCACGACGCGCGGCATGCGCGGCCCGACGCCGCAGACCACCTCGTAGCTGATCGTCCCCAGCATGGCGGCCCAGTCGTCGGCTGTGATGACCTCGTCGCCCTGCTGACCGAGCAACACGACCTCGTCGCCGGGACGCACCGAGTCGTCGTCGCCGCAGTCGACCACAATCTGGTCCATGGTGACCGCCCCGGCGAGCGGCCGGCGCGCGCCTCCGATGAGGACCTCGTAGCCGCCGTCGAAGAGGGCGCGGGGCACGCCGTCGGCGTAGCCGATCGGGACGGTGGCCACGAGCGAGCGCGCCGGGAGCGGGCGGCGCCGTCCGTAGGAGGGCCGCTCCCCCGCTTCGAGGGTCCGCACCGCCACCACCCGGGCCTTGAGCGCCATCGCGGGCCAGAGCCGCTCGCCCGGCGCCTGCGCATCGAAGGCATCCTGGACGGTGCGGCCGGGGAGGTACCCGTAGAGGCCGAGCCCGCAGCGCACGAATTCGTGCCGCGCCCGCGGGAACACGATGGCGCCCGCGGTGTTGGCCGCGTGCACGAGCGGCGCCTCTATCCCGGCCGCGGCCATCTCGGCCACCAGGTGGTCGAAGAGGTCGAGCTGGCCCTCCGTGTAGGCGTGATCCGCCGCGTCGCCGTCGGCCACCGGCAGGTGGGTCCAGATGCCCTCGAGCTCGAGCAGCGGCTCGGCCGCCACCGTGGCGGCAATGCCGCGCAGGTCCTCCGGCGCGGCCCCCACCCGGTGCATGCCGGTGTCGACCTTGACGTGGACGGCCACCGGCCGGCCCGCCGTCGCCGCGGCCGCGCCGAAGGCGGCGATCCCCGCGGCGGAGTACAGCGTCGGCGTCAGCCCGTAGGACAGCGCCGTGGCCGCGGCGGCGGGATCGCACTCGCTCAGGAGGAGCACCGGAGCGGTGACGCCGTGCTCGCGCAGCTCCACCCCCTCGTCCACCAGTGCCACGGCGAGCCGTCGCGCGCCGCCGGCCAGTGCGGCCCGGGCCACCGCCGGTCCTCCGTGGCCGTAGCCGTGCGCCTTGACCACCGCGCAGAGCTCGGCCGGTGCCACCAGGCGGGACAGCACCGCCGCGTTGTGCGCCACGGCGGCCAGGTCGATCTCGGCCCAGGCCGGGCGTGAGCGCCCCTGAGCCATGGTCACGGCCTCGTCCGCCGGCACCGCAGCGTCCAGCCGCACGTCACGCACCCCCGTCCGCCAGATCCGACAACAACGCCGCCACCAGTCCCGGCAGGTCGCCGGCCACCAGGCCCTGGGCCGGACCCAGTGCGGCGGCGCGCCCGTGCACGTGGGCGGCCACGGCCGCCGCCTCCAGGGCCGGCAGCCCGCGGGCGCAGAAGGCACCGATGATGCCGGAGAGCACGTCACCACTGCCCGCCGTGGCGAGCGACGGGCCGCCGGCCGCGGCCAGCAGGACGTCGGGCGTGGCCTCGTCCGGCGCGGCGACGGCGGTGAGCGGGCCCTTCAGCAGGACGACGGCCCCGGTGGCCCGGGCCAGTGCGCGCGCCGCCGCCAGGCGGTCGTCGCCGGGGGCGGCACCGCTGATGCGGGCGTACTCGCCGTCGTGCGGCGTCAGAATGCTCGGCGCGCCGCGCCCGGCGATGAGGGCACGTGCGGCGGCGGTGTCGCCGAGCGCGTGCAGGGCGTCGGCGTCGATCACCAGCGCGACGGGGACGGCCGCGATCACGGCGCGGATCTCCTCGGCGGTGGTCCCGCCCGTCCCCAACCCGGGGCCCAGCACCACCGCCTTGCACTTGGCGGTCGCCTCCAAGAACGCGTCGGCCCACCCCTCGCCGGGCAGGTGCATGCGCACGGCCTCGGTGGGCCAGGCCGCGGCGGGGTTCCCCGGCGAGCCGAGGCGGATCATGCCGGCGCCGGCCGCCATGGCGCCGCGCGTGCAGAGGACGGCGGCCCCCTCCATACCGGGGGAGCCGGCGCCGACCCCGACCGCGGTCGTCCACTTGTTGACCTGACGCGGCCGGGCCGGGACCAGGGCGACGTCGGCGTCCTCGACCAGCAGCGCCTGCGGCGTGGGGAACCCGATGCCGATGTCCGCCACGTCCACCCGGCCGCTGCACACCGCCCCGGCACCCTGCAACAGTCCGGGCTTCAGGGCGGCGAACGTCACCGTCCGCTGCGCCCGCACCGCGCCGTCCGCCGCCTCACCGCTGTCGGCCTCGACGCCCGAGGGGATGTCGACGGCCAGCACCCGCGCCCCCGCCGGAACGGCGGGCGCCTCGTAGGAGCCGCGGAACCCGGTGCCATAGGCGCCGTCGATCACGAGGTCGCACGGGGGCAGCGCCCTGTCCGGCTCCACCACACGGACGCGGGCGCCGCGGCGCGCCAGGAAGGCGGCGGCGACGCGGCCGTCGGCACCGTTGCTGCCCTTGCCCGCCACCACGACGACGCGGCGGCCGTAGGCGCCCCCGAGCATGCGCAGCGCGGCATGCCCTGTCGCGGTCCCGGCGCGCGCCACCAGCGTCTCGTGCGAGACGGTGGTGAGCGCGGCCGCGTCGGCGGCCCGCATTTCCTCGCGGGTCAGGACGGCGCGCACGACGTCTGTTCCGCCACGACGAAGGCAATGGCCACGCCGTCGGTATGGGTGAGCGACAGGTGAAAGGTGCCCGCACCCTGCGCGCCGGCCAACGCCGCGGCCCGACCGTGCAGGTTGAGGTAGGGCGCGTTGCGGGTGGCGCCCTTCCCGATGGTCCGGCGCACCTCGACGTCGGTCAGCGCGAAGCCGCCGATGCCGGTGCCGAGCGCCTTCATGACCGCCTCCTTGGCCGCGAAGCGCGCCGCCAGGCTCTGGACCTCGTCGGACGAGCCGGTGGCGTCGGAGCGCTCGGCCTCGGTGAAGCAGCGCTGCACGAAGGAGGGCCGGCGATGCAGCACCCGCCGGAACCGTGCCACGTCGACGGCGTCGACGCCCACGCCAAAGATCACTCGACGGTCACCGTCTTGGCCAGGTTGCGAGGGCGGTCGGGGTCGTGCCCGTGCAGGCGGGCCAGGCGGTAGGCCAGCTGCTGCAACGGCACCACGCCGACCACGGGTGAGAGGAGCGGGGCGGTCGGCGGGACCCACAGCACGTGGTCCGCCGCGGCGGCCGACTCTTCGTCGCCGTCATCGGCCAGCAGCACGACGGTGGCGCCGCGGCTGCGCACCTCCGCGATGTTGGAGAGCATCTTCTCCCACAGCGGGTTGCGCGTGGCGATCCCGACCACCACCGTGCCCGGCTCGATCAGCGCGATCGGCCCGTGCTTGAGCTCGCCCGCCGGATAGCCCTCGGCGCGCAGGTAGGCCAGCTCCTTCAACTTCAATGCGCCCTCGAGCGCCACGGGGAAGCCGACGTGGCGTCCCAGGAAGAAGAAGTCGCGGGCGTCGGTCAGCTTGGCCGCCACGTCGTCGACGTCACCCACCCGCTCCAGGGTCCCGGCCACCAGACGGGGCAGGCCCTCCATGGCGTTCAACGTCTCGTTGCTCTCCGCCGCCGGCAGGGTGCCGAGAAGCTGGGCCAGGTACAGACCCAGCACCTCGAGCGCCACAATCTGCGCCAGGTGACACTTGGTGGAGGCGACGCCGATTTCGGGGCCGGCCCGCGTGTAGAGGACGCCGTCGGCCGCCCGCGCCATGGACGAGTCGACCACGTTGGAGACGACGAGCACCTTGGCGCCCAGGCGGGCGGCCTCGCGCATGGCCTCGGAGGTGTCGAGCGTCTCGCCCGACTGGGACACGCCGACGCACAGTGTGCGCTCGTTCAAGACGGGGTCGCGATAGCGGAACTCGCTGGCGATGTCGACTTCGGTGGGCAGCTTGACCCAGTGCTCAATGGCGTACTTGGCCACCAGGGCCGCGTGGTAGCTCGACCCGCAGGCCACAATGAAGACCTTGTCGATCTGGCGCAGGTCGTCGGCGCCCAGCCGCATTTCGTCGAGGATGAGCTCGCCGCCCGGGCCGCGGCGGTCGAGCAGCGTGTCGGCCACCGCCTGCGGCTGCTCGTTGATCTCCTTGGACATGTAGTCCTCGAAGCCGCCTTTCTGGGCCGCCTCGAGGTCCCAGGTGATGGTCAGCTGCTCGGGCTCGACGGGTGTGCCGTCCGGCGCGCTGACCGCCAGCGCGCCCGGCGTGAGCACGGCCAGCTCGTCGTCGGCCAGGGCGAAGACGCGCCGGGTGTGCCCGATCAGCGCCGGGATGTCGGAGGCGAGGAAGGCGACGCCGTCGTGCAGCCCGAGGACGAGGGGCGTCTTGCGCCGGGCCGCCACAATGGTGTCGGGCTCGTCGGCCGACACCACGGCGATGGAGAACGAGCCCCGCAGCCGGGGCAGCACGACCCGGACCGCCTCGGCCAGCCCGAGGCCGCCGGCCATCTGCTGCTCAATCAGGTGGGCCAGCACCTCGGTGTCGGTGGCCGAGACCAGGGTGTGCCCGGCCGCCTCGAGCTCCGCCCGCAACTCGGCGTGGTTCTCGATGATCCCGTTGTGGATCAGGGCCAGGCGGCCCGTGCAGTCGATGTGGGGGTGGGCGTTCTCCGCCGTCGGGCCGCCGTGGGTGGCCCAGCGGGTGTGGCCGATGGCGGCGGCGTGCCCGGTGGGCGCGTCCGCCGTGAGCGCGCCCAGCTTGGCCACCGAATCCGTGCCGCCGGCCGCCCGGGCCCGCCAGACCGTGGCCGCACCGTCGGAGCCGTCGACCACCATGGCGACGCCTGCCGAGTCGTACCCGCGGTACTCCAGCTGGTGGAGCGCACCGAGGAGGATCGGGATGGCATCGGACTCACCCGTGACGCCGATGATGCCGCACATAGCTACCCAGGCTACCTGGGCGCCTGCGGCTCGATCTGCCCCAGGGCCGCCTCGACGACCGCAGCCAGCTGGGCGGCGACGGCGTCGGCCTGGGCCTCGACCCGCGCCTCGACCATGACGCGCACCAGCGGCTCGGTCCCGCTCGGGCGGAGCAGGACCCGTCCCCCGTGCCCGAGCTCGGTTTCGGCGGCCACGACCGCCTCCCAGATCTCGGCGCAGTCGGCCAGGCGCTCGGGTCGGGCGATGGGGACGTTGACCAGGCGCTGGGGAACCCGTTCCACCAGGCCGGCCGAGAGGTCGGCCAGCGAGCGCCCGGCCCGCTGCACCAGATCGGCCAGCGCCATGCCGGTGAGGATGCCGTCACCGGTGGTCGAGCGCGCCCGGAAGATGATGTGCCCCGACTGCTCGCCCCCCAGCGTCAGGCCGTCGGCGTCGAGCGCGGCCAGCACGTGGCGGTCGCCCACGTCGGTCTCGCGCACGCCGATGCCGCGGGCCTCCATGGCGAGGCGGAAGCCGAGGTTGGTCATGACGGTGACGGCCACCGTGTTACCGGCGAGGTGGCCCCGCTCGGCCAGATCGAGCGCGAACAGCGCCAGCAGCACGTCCCCGTCGACGATGCTGCCGTAGTGGTCGACCGCGATGACCCGGTCGGCGTCGCCGTCGAAGGCCAGGCCGAGGTCGGCCTGGTGGGCGACGACCGCCAGCGCCAGCTCGCTCGGGTCGGTCGAGCCGCACTCGTCGTTGATGTTCGCCCCGTCGGGCGTGTCGTGCAACGCCGTGACCGTGGCACCGCACTCCGCCAGCACCAGCGGTGCGATGAAGCTGGCGGCCCCGTTGGCGCAGTCGAGGACGATGCGCAGCCCGTCGAGCCTGCGCCCGTCCAGCGTCCCCTCCAGATGCGCCTCGTAGAGCGACACCGCGTCGGGGTCGGCGCTGATGCGCCCCACGCCGAGGCCGGTCGGGCGGCGGGGCGGGCGGTCCGGGTCGGCCAGCACGGCGTCGAGCTCGCGCTCTATCGCCTGCTCGACCTCGACCGGCAGCTTCGTCCCCAGCAGGCTGAAGAGCTTGATGCCGTTGTCACCGAACGGGTTGTGCGAGGCCGAGATGACGGCACCGGGCGCCTGGCGCGACTCGGCCACCGCGGCCACGCCCGGCGTGGGCAGCACGCCGAGGTCGATGACGTCGGCGCCCTCCGCGGCGAGGCCGGCGGAGAAAGCAGCCTGGAGGAGGGGCCCCGAACGGCGGGTGTCGCGGCCGACGACGAACGTCGGAGCAGGCAGCACACGGGCGGTGGCGCGTCCGAGGGCCAGGGCCAGCTCGGGTGTCAGCTCCTCGTTGGCAACCCCGCGCACACCGTCGGTGCCGAAGCGGGTCGGCGCCACTGCTACCGCTTGGAGTACTGCGGCGCTTTGCGGGCCTTCTTCAGGCCGTACTTCTTCGACTCCTTCTCGCGGGCGTCGCGGGTGAGAAGGCCGGAGCGCTTGAGCGCGCCCCGCAGCTCGGGATCGACCTCAATGAGGCTGCGCGCAATGCCCAGGCGCATGGCGCCGGCCTGCCCGGAGATCCCGCCCCCGTCAATGGTGGCGTCGATGTCGTAGGACTCCGTCATGTTGGTGATCCGCAGCGGCTCGGTGACCAGCATGCGGTGGGTGGCCGAGGTGAAGTAGCGCTCAATGGGGAGCTTGTTCACCGTGATGGCACCTTGGCCGGGGCGGAAGCGCACGCGCGCCACCGCCTGCTTGCGCCGTCCGGTGGTCTGACTCAGTGGTGCGGGCATTGCGAGGGTGGTTCCTTCCTGATGCGTGGGCCTGAGCGCGGGCTCAGCCGGCGCGACGGGCCTGGGGCAGTTCGAGTGTCTCTGGCTTCTGGGCCGAGTGCGGATGGTCGGGCCCGGCGTAGACCTGCAGCTTGCCGAGCATCTGGCGGCCGAGGGTGTTCTTGGGCAGCATGCCGCGCACGGAGCGGCGGATCAGCTCGGCCGGCTTCTCCTCGAGCAGCTCGGCGTAGCTGGTGGAGCGCAGGCCGCCCGGGTACCCGCTGTGGCGGTAGGCCAGCTTGGCGTCCGCCTTGTTCGAGGTGAGGATGACCTTGTCCGCGTTGACCACGATCACGTGGTCGCCGGTGTCGACGTGCGGGGCGAAGTAGGGGCGGTGCTTGCCCCGCAGGATGGCGGCCACCGACGAGGCCAGGCGCCCGAGGACGAGGCCGTCGGCGTCGACCACGAACCAGCTCCTTTGGATCTCGGTGACCTTCGGTGAAAATGTGCGCACAAGACCGATCTTTCGCATCCGCGTGGTGGGCGAGACTGCCTCCGGACCTGGGTCCCGGGACGGGCTCAACGGTCCCGGGGGTCCCGAGAGCCGACGTACCAGGATAGGGCCCCTGGCAGGGGGGAGCAAGCCGCCGGGCCTTTCCGCCGGGCCGGGCTCAGGCGGCCGGACCCCCGTAGGCCACCGAGACCAGACAGAGGCCGTGCGCCGGGGCCGGATCGGGCATGCGGTGGCGGGTCACCGCCCGCAGCCGTTCCATGAGGCCGGCGGCGTTCTCCCTGCCCCGACCCACCTCCACCAGGCTCCCCACCAGGGAACGAACCATCTGGTGGCAGAAGGACGCCGCCGTGATCTCGAAGCGGAGCAGCCGTGTCGCGTCCGTCCCGCCGTCGGCGTCGGTCGCCTCGCGCCCCGCGTCGACGCTCCAGCGGGCCGTCGTCACCCGGCGCAGCAGGGGCCGGGCGGGATCGGACCCCACCGGCCGGCGGCAGAACGACCGGAAGTCGTGGGTGCCCAAGAAGACGTCCGAGGCGGCCCGCATGGAGCCCAGGTCGAGCGGGTCGCGCACGTGCCAGGCCACCGACGCCAGCAGCGGGTCCGGTGCGGGTGCGTTCCAGACCAGGTAGCGGTAGGAGCGGGCGGTGGCCGAGCGGCGGGCGTCGAAACCCGGGCCGACCGCATCGGCCCGGCGCACCACGACCTCGGGCGCCAGTTGCCGGTTGAGGGCGCGGGCCAGCCGGACTCCGTCATAGGGGAGGGCGGCGGGCAGGTCGACGTGGACCACCTGCCCCCGGGCATGCACGCCGGCGTCGGTCCGGCCGGCGCAGGTGATGACGGGCGCCTGGTCGAGGCGGCCGGTCCGCTCGAGCGCCTGGCGCAGTGCGCCGGCCACGGTCGGGACCTCGGGCTGGGCGGCGAAACCCCGAAAGGCCGCACCGTCGTAGGCGATCAGGAGCCTCCAGCGCTGCAGGGCAGCGCCGGCGGGTTGCTCCACCCCTAGACGAACTCGATCCGCGCCATCGGCGCGTTGTCGCCCGGGCGCGGGCCCAGCTTGAGGATGCGGGTGTAGCCGCCGGGCCGCTCCGAGTAGCGGGGCCCGATCTCCTCGAAGAGCTTGTGCGCCATGTCCTTGTCCCGGATGAGCGCGACCACGTTGCGGTGGTTCGCCAGGCCGCCCTTGCGCGCCGCGGTGACACACTTCTCGGCGACGGGACGCAGGGCCTTCGCCTTGGCCTCGGTCGTCACGATGGACTCGGCCGCGATGAGCGAGGCGACGAGGTTGCCCATCATCGACTTCTGGTGCGCGGAGGATCCGCCGAAGCGGCGGCCGCGCTTGGGGGTTGCCTGCATGGCCGGCTCAGTCCCTCGTGCGGAGCGACAGCCCGCGCTCGTCCAGGCGCTGGACGACCTCGTCGGCCGACTTCTGGCCGAAGTTGGTGATGGCCAGGAGGTCCTCCATGGTGCGCTCGACGAGCTCGCCGATCGTGTTGATCTGCGCACGCTTCAGGCAGTTGCGCGGACGCTCGGAGAGGTCGAGCTCCTCAATGCGCAGGTCCAGGTCGGGCGAGCCGCTGGTGGTGGTCCCGGTGTCGCCGAGCTCCAGTCCCTGTGGCGCCTCTTCGAGGTCGGCCACGAGCGAGACCAGGTTGCGGAGCGTGTCGCCGGCCGAGGCGAGCGCCTCCCGGGGCGAGATGGTCCCGTCGGTCTCGATGTCGAGCACCAGTCGGTCGTAGTTGGTCGACTGCTCCACCCGCACCGGCTCAATGTCGAACGTCACCCGGTGGACGGGCGAGAAGATGGAGTCGATCGGGATGACGCCGATGGTCGAGGACCGCTTGTTCTTGTCCGCCGAGGCGTAGCCGCGGCCACGCTCGACCGTCACGTCGACGGCCAGCCGGCCCTTGGCGTTGACCGAGGCGATGTGCAGGTCGGGGTTGAGGATCTCGACGTCGGAGGTCAGCTGCAGGTCGGCCGCCGTGGCGTCGGCCGGGCCGCGCACGTCGAGACGCAGGGTCACCGGCTCGTCGGACTGCACCCGGACCAGCAGGTCCTTGAGGTTGAGGATGATGTCGGTGACATCCTCCTTGACACCGGGCAGCGTGGTGAACTCGTGCAGCGCCTCGTCGAAGCGCAGCTGGGTCACGGCGCCCCCGGGGATGGACGAGAGCAGCGTGCGGCGCAGCGAGTTGCCGAGCGTGGTGCCGAAGCCCGGGTCGAGCGGGCCGATGGCGAAGCGCTGGCGGTTGTTCTGCTCCTCGTCGACATTCTCGACGGTGGGCCGTTGGATGATCAGCATGGTGGGTACTCCTGTTGCAGGGGACGGGGCTACTTCGAGTAGAGCTCGACGATCAACTGCTCCTGAATGGGCTCGTCGATGTGCTCACGGAGTGGCGGGTTGAGGACTGCGACCGAGAAGCCGGCGTCGCCGGTCTCGAGCCAGGCCGGGGTCTGGCGCTCCAAGGTGTCCATGTTGCGGCGCACGAGGAAGTTGCCACGGGTGGCCTCGCGCAGCACGACGCTGTCGCCCTTGCGCACCCGGTAACTCGGGATGGTGACGCGCTTGCCGTTGACGTTCACGTGGCCGTGACGCACGAACTGGCGGGCCTGGCGCCGGCTCGCACCCCAACCGGCCCGGAAGACGACGTTGTCGAGGCGCAGCTCGAGGTTTCGCAACAGGTTCTCACCGGTGATGCCGCCCTGGCGGGTGGCCTCCTCGTACATGTTGCGGAACTGCTTCTCCAAAATCCCGTAAATGCGGCGTGCCTTCTGCTTCTCGCGCAGCTGGGCCAGGTACTCGGAGCCCTGACGCATGCGGTCGCGGCCGTGCTCGCCGGGCGGGTAGGCGCGGCTGTGACGGTCGGTGACCGCCTCGGAGACAGGGCACTTGAGCGAGTAGCAGCGCTCGCCCTTCAGGAACAGCTTGGTCCGCTCGCGCCGGCAGAGGCGGCAGACGGGACCGGTGTATCGAGCCATGGATTCTCTTCCTCTTCGACCTAAACCCGGCGCCGCTTCTTGGGGCGGCAGCCGTTGTGCGGTATCGGGGTGACGTCCTTTATGCCGACGACCTCGATCCCGACCGCGGCCAGCGACCGGATCGCGGTCTCGCGGCCCGAGCCGGGCCCGCGGACGAGGACGTCGACCTTGCGCACGCCGTGCTCCATGGCGCGCTTGGCGCAGGCCTCGGCCGCCAGTTGAGCGGCGAAGGGCGTGGACTTGCGCGAGCCCTTGAAGCCGACGTTGCCCGCCGATGCCCAGGCGAGGACGTTGCCCTCGGGGTCGGCGATGGAGACGATCGTGTTGTTGAACGAGCTCTTTATGTGGGCCACGCCGTACGCGACGTTCTTGCGCTCCTTGCGGCGGGGCCGCCGGGCGCCGGGCTTCGCTGTCTTGGCCACTACTTCTTCACCTTCTTCTTGCCGGCCACCGTCTTCTTGGGGCCCTTGCGGGTGCGGGCGTTGGTGTGGGTGCGCTGGCCGTGGACCGGCAGGCCCTTGCGGTGGCGCACCCCCTGGTAGCAGTTGATCTCCATCTTGCGCTTGATGTCCTGGGAGACGTCACGGCGCAGGTCACCCTCGACCCGGAAGTTGGCGTCGATGTAGGTACGGAGCCGCGCCACCTCCTCGTCGGTCAGGTCACGCACTCGGGTGGAGGGGTTCACGTCGGATGCCTGGCAGATCTGCGTCGACAGCGTCGGGCCGATGCCGTAGATATAGGTCAGCGAGATCTCGAGCCGCTTCTCGCGCGGGATGTCCACTCCTGAAATTCGGGCCATCTGTCTTCCTCTCCTAGCCCTGCCGCTGCTTGTGGCGCGGGTTATCGCAGATCACCCGCACAACGCCGCGGCGCCGGATGACCTTGCACTTCTCGCAGATCGGCTTCACGCTCGGCCGAACCTTCACTTGACTCCCCGTCCTACTTGTACCGATAGGTGATCCGACCCCGGTTGAGGTCGTACGGAGTGATTTCGACCTGCACCTTGTCCCCAGGCAGAATGCGGATGCGGTGCATCCGCATCTTTCCCGAGCTGTGCGCCAGCACCTTGTGTCCGTTCTCCAACTCGACGCGGAACATGGCATTGGGCAGTGGCTCGACCACCGTGCCTTCGAGCACGATGGCGTCTTCCTTGGGCTTGGGCAGGTGACTCTCTCCTGATCGTCGTTCTTGTGTGCTGCCCCGACCACACCGGTGGCGCGAGGCCGGAACGGGGTGGAATCGGGTGTGGCTACCGGTCAGGACGCCCCCAATGGGGACGCACCAGGGCCCAGAGCCAGCGAATAAGTCTACCGCA
>CAVUKH010000004.1:0-99585 GCA_963742035.1 uncultured Acidimicrobiaceae bacterium | reverse complement strand
TCCCGGCCAGACGGGCCAGCGGCCCCCATTCAGGTCCTGCGCTCACCAATGCCTCCTCGTCCCGATCGGTCGGTTGGTTCCGTCCGGCGCAACCTTAGGTGGTACGCCGGAGAGCCACCGCTCCGCGCCGCTAGCTCGGGGGCACGTCGTCCAACGCCGGTGGGACGCCCGGCACCGGCACGGCCGCCCTTGTGGGGTCGTTCCGGAAGCGGCCGAAGACCCGGCGCTGGGTGACCCGGGCGCTCTCGGAGTGGCGCTGGGTCCGCGCCACAATGATCCGGCTGGCCACGAGCAGGAGCATCACGATCACCACCAGGATGAGCGCGGCGTCGTAGGCGAGGTAGTGCTTCGACACCGAGGGGTCGTTGTAGAAGGTGAACACCACGTAGGTGAGGTACGGGAACTGCGACCCCGTCAGCGAGTGGGGCAACGTGTTCGAGAAGCCCGCCGTATAAAGAAGGGGCGCCGTCTCACCGCAGGCGATGGCCAGAGCGAGGAGGAGGCCGGTCACGATGCCCGGCAGCGCGCTCTTGAGCACGACCTTGCGCAGCGAATAGCCCGACGACATGCCGAGCGCCTCCGCGCCCTCCCGGTAGCCCGTGGGCACCTGCCGCAGCGAGTTCTCGGTCGTCTTGGCGATGTAGGGGACCACCATGATGGAGAGGATGATCACCGCCGGGAGGAAGGACAGCTTCCAGCCGAGGCCGACCACCAGGGCGGTGAAGCCGACATAGCCGAGCACAATGGACGGGAAGCCCGAGAGGATGTCCGACGCCGTCCGCAGGGGCCCGCCCAAGTGCCCGCTGAGCTTGCCCTTCCGGGTGAACTCGGCCAGGTGGATGCCGGCCATCACGCCGACCGTCCCGGCCACCACCAGCACCGCCAACATGAGGATGAGGGTGCCGAGGATCTGGTCGCGCAGGCCGCCGCCGGTGGGGGTGAGCTGGGTCCACAGGACGCTCCATCGCCAATGCGACCAGGCCCGCGTCACCACGCCCAGCAGCAGCCAGGCGGCCGGCGCCATAATGAGGATCAGCGCGAGGTACGTGAGGGCCCGCCAGGACTGGGTGGCGACGCGGCGACGCCTCGTGGTCGGGCCGCCGGACAGCGTGGTGGCCATCAGGCTCCTCCGACGGGTGCCCCCACCCGCCCCGTCCGGTTGACGATGAGCCGAGCGACCAGGTTGACCGCCACCGAAATGACGGCGAGGACCAGGGCCAGCTCGGCCAGTGTGGCGACGTAGAAGCCGGTGCCGTCCGTCTGTGCCCCGTCGAGCTGCGTGAGGATGGTGGCGGCGACCGTGGTCATGGGCTGGTAGATGGTGGTGGGGATCTGCAGGATGGCGCCCCCGATCATCACCACGGCGATCGTCTCGCCCAGGGCTCGGCCGAGCCCCAGCACGGTGGCGCCGATGATGCCCGAGCGAACCCACGGGAGTGTCACCTTGTTGGCCACCTCCCAGTCGGTCATGCCGAGTGCGGACGCTCCCTCCTTGGGCAGAGGGGGCACCTGCGAGAACAGGTCGCGCGTGGTGGAGGCGATGATCGGCACGATCATCAGGGCCAGCACGATGCCGGCCGTGAGCAGCCCCTCGCCGCTGCCGTGCGGGTTGCCGAAGTAGCGCAGGATCGGGACGTCGGGCATGTTGTCGGCGATGATCGGGTAGACGTGGGCGGCCAGCCAGGGACCGAAGGTGAGGATGCCCCAGAGCCCGATGACGACGCTCGGGATCCCGGCCAGGATCTCGACGGTGAATCCGAGCGGCCGCGAGATCCAGGTGGGCATGCGCTCGGTCAGGGCGAAGGCCGCCCCGAGGGAGAGCGGCAGCGCAATGACGATGGCGATGACGGACGAGGCCAGCGTCCCCCAGATGATCGCCCAGGCGCCGAACTTGGCGCCCTGGAGGTGTTGCACGCCGTGGGTCGAGACGGTGGCGGCATAGGCGCCACTTCCGTCGGTCCAGGTCCGGCCGTACAGGAAGTACCACCCGTTGACCCGGATTGCGGGCCACGCCTTGAGGGCGAGCACCGTGACGGCGAAGACCAGCGCGGCCAGCGGGAGCACCACGGCCACCCAGGCCACGGTCCGCCAGCCGCTCTCCTCGTTGCGGCGGATGCTGTCAGCGGCGCGCCGGTGCCAGGGGGGCTTGCGTAGCGCCGTCGGCTGCGGCGTGGCGGGAACGGTCCCCGCCACGCCGCCGACGGTGGACATTTAGGAGATGCCCAGGATCTGCTTGACGGACTGTGCCGCGACCTTGGCCGGGAGCGCCTGGAAGTCGACCTGCGAGAGGTACGACGTCGCGGACCCCTGCTTGGGGTTGATGGCCCACTCCAATACGGAGCGCACGTTCTTGGCGTCCGTGGAGGACGCCTGGTCGGACGACACGATGGCGTACTCGTAGTTGATGATCGGGTAGCCACCCGGCGCCGCGCCGTAGATCATGGAGATGGTGCCGTTGGCCGGCGTCTTCTTCACGTAGTACGCCGCCTCGGCCGCGATGGACGTCGAGTTGGGCAGGACGAACTGGCCCTTGGCGTTCTGCAGCTGGGCGTAGGCGAGACCGGCCTGGAGTGCCTGCGTCTGGTAGCTGATCCCGACGTAGGCGATGCAGCCCACCGTGGCCTTGCAGCCCGCCACCATGCCGGAGTTCCCGGTCTCACCGAGCGCGCCAGGGGCGGCCGGCCACGGGACCGTCGTGTTGTAGGCGATCTTGGCGCCCCAACCCGAGGGGTCCGTCTTCGACAAGAAGCTCGTGAAGAGGAAGGTGTCACCGCTGCTGTCCGATCGGTGCAGCGTGACGATCGGCGTGCTGGGCAGCGTCACGCCCGGGTTCAGGCTCGCGATCTGCGACGCGTTCCAGCTGGTGACCTGACCCTGGTAGATGGCCGAGAGCACCTTGCCGCTCAGCTTCAGGTGGGCGGTCACGCCGGGCACGTTGTACGTGATCAGCTGCGCCGAAATGGCCAGCGGGATGTTCTTGAGGTGCGGGTCCGACTGCGTCACGCTCGGCGACAGGTAGGCGTCGGAGGCGCCGATGTCGATGGTGCCGCTCTGCGCCTCGGAGATCCCGGTCCCTGACCCGGTCCCCGCCGTCTGGATGGAAACGCTCGAGTACTTCTCGTTGTACCCGCTCGCCCACAGGTTGAAGAGCGGGTAGAGAAGGGTGCTCCCGGTCTCCGTCACCTGGCCTCCGGCCGGCTTCTCGACACCGCCCGAAGGCAGCTTGACGGCAGCCGACGCCGCCGTGCCGAGGACGACCGAGCTCAGCGCGAGTCCCGCGGCGGCAACGGCGATCAATCCTCCCCGCAGTCGCGTCGCGCTCATCAGTTTTGACACAGTTTTCTCCTTGTGATGTGGGTGTGGTTGGTGTTGCTCTGTTTGAACCGGTTGATGTGGCTTGTGGTGTGCACTGGACCCCACCCCCGGAGCCCGGAAGCGTCCCCTACCCCATCCGTCCCGTGACGTAGCGCTCGGTGTCCGGATGCGCCGGCCTGTTGAACAGGTCGTCGGTCGCGCCGTACTCGATCAGCGCCCCCTGGTAGAAGAACATCGTCTGGTGCGACACGCGCATGGCCTGGCCCAGGTTGTGGGTGACCACAATGAGGGTCAGCGCGGGCGTCAGGGTCTTGAGAAGTGCCTCAATGGACTCCGTCGTGACGGGGTCGAGCGACGAGGTCGGCTCGTCGAGCAGCAACACCTCGGGTCCCACCGCCAGTGCGCGGGCGAGGCACAGCAGCTGCTGCTGGCCACCCGACAGGCGGAACGGCGAATCGCTCAGGCGGTCCTTCACCGCGTCCCAGAGGCCGACCTCGGTGAGCCGTCGCTCGCACACCACGTCGAGCTGCTTGCCCTTGGCGATGCGGTGCGCCTTCACCCCGGCGACGACGTTGTCCCTGATCGACATCGGAAAGGGGTTGGGCCGCTGGAACAACATGCCGACGCGCCGGCGCAGCGTCAAGAGGTCGACGTGTTGGGCCCAGAGGCTCTCGTCGTCGAGCGTGACGTCGCCCTCGCGCGTGAAGCCGGGCACCCGGTCGTTCATGCGGTTGAGCGTGCGGAGGAACGTGGACTTGCCCGAGCCGGTGGGTCCGATCAGCGCCGTGATGGAGCCCCGCTTGAGCTCGACGTCGATGTGGTCGAGAACGGTGCGGCCCGAGAAGCCGAGCTTCAGGTCCACCGAGCGCATGACGCACTCGGGTCGGGCGGCATCCGGATCGAGGGCCAGCAGCGCCCGGTCGACATCTGATTGCGCCTGAGTTGTCACGGGTTTGAGACTCGCCTGGGTGATCTCGCCATCGGCCACTGCCTGGACCGTAGTAAGGCAAGGTGAACGCCGGGCAACAGGAGCGCCATCGGGAGGTGAACAGTTCGTAACCTTGAGTTGCACCGCTTTGCCGGCATTGAGGCTGTCTGCGGTCGGCTCAGGCCTGGAACAACCCCGTTTCGCGCCCCGCCGCGGCCAAAGCCTCCTGGTGGGAGGCGGCGATGGCCACCACGATTCCGGGCGCCCAGGCCAGCACGGCCACGCTCGCCAGCGCGGCGGGCACGGAAAGCACGAGGCCCGCTCCACTCGAGAACAGGGCAGCCGAGTCGGCCGCCATGGTCAGGAACCCGGCTAGGAGCAAGGCGATCCACCAGTGCAGGACGCGGGGACGCTGCGGGTGCTCCGCGGGGAGACAGTCACGCACGGCGGCGTAGGGCATCCACAGGTTCACGACGGGGACGAACCAACACCCGACGCCCCAGGCGGGGGAGTAGTGGGACGGGATGCCGAGCGTCCGCCCGGCCGTCGCGGCCCTGTGCTGCCAGATGCAGGCGATGACGATGGCTGCCACCGTGAGGAGGCCGACGAGGATCCCGACCGGGGCGTACGAGTTGCTGGGCGGGTGGTACGGCGGGGGTGTGATGTTGTGCTGCGCGTCGTTGAAGTCGATCCGGAACTGGTGGCCGGCGGAGCGCAGCTGGTTTGCGTTGGCCCGTTGGAGGAGAAGCACCACCAGGAAGTACACGGCGGGGACGGCCACCGCGAGACGGGCCAGTGGCACCGCGCGGCGCTCGTTGTCCACCCGCTGGACGGCGGCGTCGGTGAGCCGGTCCGGCGCCACGGCCCACGGGGCCACCTGTACCGGTGGCCCATGCGCCTGGGGGGGCGCTGCGGCCGCCCCCGGCGGCGGGGGGAGGACTTGTGGCAGCACGGTGGCCTCGGTCCAGGCGTAGCCGTCCCACCAGCGCTGACCCGGGCCGCCGGCCGGGTCCTGGTACCACCCCGGGGCGCGCCGGGATAGCCGCTCTGGTCGCTCACCACCCCATCCTGCCAAAGCTGGTGGGTCGCCCCGTGCCGTCGGTCGGCGCGCCGCCACTACAGCAGCAGTGCGGCCATCTCCTCGAGCGCGGCGATATGGGCGTCGGTGTCGGGCAGATCGGCGTGCATGGTGTTCAGCGACAGGTGGGTCGCCCCCGCCGCCTTCCAGCGGCGGGCGTGCTCGGCGATTTTGTCGTGGTCGCGCACGGAGTACTCCAGTCGACCCTCGAACTGCAGGTTCGACACGTCCCGCCCCACCTCGGCGGCACCCTCGCGGATGTGCTCGAGCGCCGCCTCCAGGCCGCCACCGGGCCGGACCATCGGGAACCAGCCGTCGGCAATGCGCCCCACCCGGCGCAGGGCGGCGGGAGCGTGGCCGCCGATCCAGATCGGAATCGGACGCTGCACCGGGAGGGGGGCGATGCCCGAGGCCCGGATGTGGTGGTAGCGGCCGTCGATGGTGACGCTCCACTCGGTCCACAGCGCACGCAGGACGGCGACCTGCTCTTCCAGAATCGCCGCCCGCTCCTCGAACGGCATGCCCAGTGCGTCGTACTCGAGCTTGTTCCAGCCGATGCCGAGCCCGAGGCGGAAGCGGCCGCCGCAGAGCAGGTCGAGCTCGGCCGCCTGCTTGGCCAGCAGCGCCGTCTGGCGTTGCGGCCCGATCAGAATGGAGGTGGCGAAGGCCAGTTCGGTGAAGCCGGCGAGGTAGGCGAACATCAGGAGCGGTTCGCGAAAGGTGGTGTCGATGGTGTACGGGCCGCCGAGATCCCCGAGCACGGCGGTGTCGCCACCGAGGACGTGGTCGTACGCGGCGAAATGGGTGTAGCCCAGGTCCGCCACCGCCTGTCCGATGGCGCGCACGGCACCGCGGTCGCCGCCCGCTTCGGCCTGGGGAAAGATCACACCGATGTCCATGGGGCCAGTCTGCCCCGTGCGGACGTGGCGCTGCAGGCCGACGCGCCGGCCGGACCGGGCGCGCACGGCGCCGGTTAACTTGAGCCGATGAGACTCCGGATCTTCGTCGAGCCCCAGCAGGGCGCCTCCTACGAGCAGCAGTTGCGGATGGCGCAGGCGGCGGAGTCCGCCGGCTTCGACGCCTTCTTCCGTTCCGACCACTTCTTGACCATGGGCGGCGACGGCCTGCCCGGCCCGACCGACGCCTGGGTCACGCTCGGGGCCATTGCGCGCGAGACCGACCGGATCCGCTTGGGCACCCTCGTGACCTCGGCCACGTTCCGCCTGCCGGGGCTGCTCGCGGTGCAGGTGGCCCAGGTGGACGACATGAGCGGCGGGCGGGCCGAGCTCGGCCTCGGTGCCGGGTGGTTCGACGGCGAGCACACCGCCTACGGCGTGCCGTTCCCGCCTCTCGGCGAGCGGTTCGAGCGACTCGAGGAGCAGTTCGCCATCATCAGAGGCCTGTGGGACACGCCCGTCGGCGAGACGTTCGCCTTCGACGGTCGGCACTACCAATTAGAGGACAGCCCGGCCCTCCCCAAGCCCGTGCAGCAACCGCATCCGCCCCTCATCGTCGGCGGGGGAGGCGCCAAGCGGACACCGCGCCTCGCCGCCACCTATGCGGCGGAGTTCAACCTGCCGTTCTCGTCGCTGGCCGACACCGAGGCCCAGTTCGCCCGGGTACGGGCCGCATGCACGGACGCGGGGCGTGACCCCGGGACCCTGCGGCTGTCCGCCGCCCAGACCGTCTGCTGCGGTGCCGACGATGCGGAGGTGGAGCGCCGCGCCGCCAACATCGGCCGCAAGGCGGACGACCTGCGGGCCCACGGCGTGGCCGGCACCCCGGACGAGGTGGTGGCCCGGCTGCAGGCGTTCGCAGGCATCGGCGCGGAGTCGGTCTACCTCCAGGTGCTCGACCTGGGGGACCTCGAGCACATCACCCTCCTGTCCGAAGAGGTGCTCCCCCGGGTCTCCTGACCAGGCGGAGCGCGCCTGCTCCGGTACCGGGCCCGGCGCCCCGATCGGCGCGGCGGGTCGCTCGGTACGCTGGCACCCGGCCGGGCCAGCCGACCGGACTTCCTCGGGCGGCGGCGAGCGGCGCAGAGGGGAGCGTGACATGACCATCGCGAGCCGGGGTGCGGTGGCCCCGACCGGCGATCAGGCCGCACCGGGCCAGGCAGGGTCGTCGACGCCGGTGGCGCCGGTCGACCCGACTGCACTCGATGCGATCGTGCAGGGCGTCGCCGACCACGCCGGCACCTGGGCCGCCACGGATGCCGCCGCCCGTGCCGACCTTCTCCAGCAGGTGATCACCGACACCATGGCCGCGTCGGATGACTGGCTGGCGGCCGCCTGCGCGGCCAAGGGACTGACGCCGGGTACGACCGAGGCGGGCGAGGAGTTGTTCACCGGTATCGGGACGTTCGTCCGCATGGCCCGCCTGCTGCATGACGCGCTGCGCGACATCGCCAAGGGCGGGAAGCCGTCCTTCGCCGGACCGGTGCGCGAGGCGGCGGACGGCCGCCTGCGGGTGCAGGTCTTCCCCGCCAGCGCGTTCGACCGGATCACCTTCCCCCAGACGACCGCAGAGATCTACATGCAGCCCGGTGTCACCCGGGACGGGCTCGTCGCCGGACAGGCCGCCGCGTACGCCGACCCGCTGGGCCATGCCGGGACGGCGCTGGTGCTCGCGGCCGGCAACGTGGCATCGCTCGGGCCGCGCGACGTCCTCTCCAAGCTCTTCGTCGAGGGCAAGGTCGTCGTGATGAAGGCCAATCCCGTGAACGACTACCTGATGCCCCACTGGCGCCGCGCCCTGGCAGCGCTGCTCGATGCCGGCGTGCTGCGCATCGTCGACGGTGGCGCCGCGGTGGGCCAGTACCTCACGGGGCACGCCCGGATCGACGAGGTGCACATCACCGGTTCGGACAAGACATACGACGCGGTCGTCTTCGGCACCGGGCCCGAGGGCGCTCGGCGCAAGGATGCCGACCAACCGGCGCTGGACAAGCCGGTCACGGCCGAGTTGGGCAGCGTGTCACCCGTGATCGTGGTGCCGGGCATGTGGTCGCTGCCCGAGCTGCTCTATCAGGCCGAGCACGTCGCCACCATGTTGGTGAACAACGCCGGCTTCAACTGCGTTTCCGCCCGGCTCGTGGTGACGCACGCGGCCTGGCCCCAGCGCGAGGCGTTTCTCGGCGCATTGACGCAGACCCTGGTCGGCATCACCACCCGCCGGGCCTACTACCCCGGAGCCGGGGACCGGCGTGATGCCTTCGTCGGCGCCCACCCCGAGGCCGAGGAGTACGGCACCGGGCCGGACGACGCGCTGCCGTGGACGTTCATCCGTGGTGTCCCCCCGGGCCAGACGGGAGACATCTGCTTCAACGTGGAGTCGTTCTTCGGGGAGGTGGCCGAGACGGCCCTGACCGCCCCGTCGCCGGCGGCCTTCGTCGACGCCGCCACGGCATTCTGCAACGACGTCGTGTGGGGGACGCTGGGGGCGACCATCATCGTCAGCCCTTCATCCCTCAAGGACCAGGGTGTGGCCCAGAGCGTCGACCGGGCCGTGGCCGACCTACGCTACGGCTCCATCGGCGTCAACGTCTGGCATGCCCTGTCGTTCGCCATGGGCCTGACGAGCTGGGGGGCGTACCCCGGGCACGCGCGCACCGACATCCAGTCCGGCACCGGGGTCGTCGGCAACTCGGCGATGTTCGGCCGCCCGCAGAAGTCGATCGTGCGCGGCCCCTTCCGGGCCCGGCCCAAGCCGCCCTGGTTCGCCACGGCCGCCGGGTCCTACGACGTCATGCGACGGTTCGTGGCCTTCGAGGCCGAGCCCTCTGCGGCGAAGATCCCGGGCTTGCTCCTCGCCGCCATGCGCAGCTGAGGAGTGGGTCAGGGCATCGTCTTGGCGCGCACCTGGGGGATTGCATAGGGCACGGCGGCCACGACGGCCGCGATGAGAGCCAGGAAGGCCCCGAACTCCCAGCCCACGCCGGACCCACCCGGCTTGTCGATGAAGGCGATGAACACGAGCACGAGGTTGATCAGCGTCGCCACCATCATGGTGATGAGGTGCGGCAGGTTGATCCCGCCCGGCAATTCCTCCCAGCCGGCCCGCAGCACCAGATAGGCCACGATCAGGATGCAGATGATCATCACGAGATAGAGGAATCCGTGAGCGGAGACACCACTCGCCGTCACGGTGATGCCGATCACGCTGACACCGAACCAGGCGAGGAACAGTGAGATGAACAGCACGACCGTCGCCACGCCCGAGATGCGGTCGGCGAGAGACCAGCGGGCCGCTTCGAACTTGAATGCCGGCACGGTGGACGCACCGGCGGCTGCTGCGGGAGCACGCTGGCTGAGCACGTGGCTGGAGCACCGGTGGCTGGAGCACCGGTGGCTGGAGCACCGGTGGCTGGAGCATCTTGTGGGGTCGTCGTGGGTCCGGCGAGCGAGCTCCCACAACTCGGGCAGGTCGTTGCCGCATCGGCGGCGACGTTCTGACACTGCGGGCACGTCTGGGCCATGACGCTCCTCCATCCCTCGGGCGACGGGAGTCCGCGTACCCCCGCACGCTTCCAATCACGGTCTCGTTCCGGCCCTGATCCTACGGGGGAATGACTCCTCTGACGAGGGATCCTTTCTCCGACGAAGAGGCCGCCTTTCCGATGACGACCGGTGCCGTGACCAGGGAGGGAGCGCTACGTGCTGGAGCTGGTGGTGGTCGCCCGTGACCCCGTTCCCGCCGGGTGCGCCTTGGGCTGACGGAGCGTGATGCGGGCCACCGTGTGGCCACCGACGGCAATGCAGGCGTCGACCGACGGGCACGACACGGCCGTCAGGGTGAAGGGGATGTAGGAGGTGGTCGAGCCCTGGAAGGTCACCCCGGCATCGATGCTCTGGCCGACGGCGCCCACGCCGACGGCCGGGAGGCCGAACCACTCGGTTCCCACCATGGCGCACTGGTCCGTCGACGGGCAGGCCAGTCCGTAGACGTCCTCGACCGGAAGCGCGGCGGTCGTGGACACCCACGTATGCCCTCCGTCCACACTTCGCAGCAGCTGGCCCTTGGCGGGGACGACGTCGCTGACGGTGGTGCCGGTGGTCCCGCCTGCGAGGCAGATCGAGGTGGACAGACAGGCCGTGCTCTGCAGCACCCCGGCCCCCGAGGGCACCGATGCCAACGTCCACGTCTGCCCTCCGTCCGCGCTCACGGCCACTGCTCCTTGTCCGTGACCGTTGCTCGTCGGGACATAGCCCGCGTCAATGCATGTGCCGCCGGCTATGCACGTCAGGTCGTTCTCGGGCAGGAAGCCCGCCGGCAGGTTGCCCTGCTGCTGCCAACTCTGGCCGAAGTCGGGGCTGTGCGCGGCCCACGTGGACGTGCCGTCACTGACGATGACGGTGCAGTCGGACGGGCTGGCGCAGGTGACGCTCGAGACGACCAGCGCGTTCTGCGGCGAGCCCACCACGGCCCAGGTCGCTCCCGCGTCGCTCGTCGTGATGACGACGCCGCTCCCTGGGAGCGACGCCCCGTTGGAACCGACCGCCATGCACGCTGTCGACGTGGGACAGGACACGCCGCTCAGCTGCGGGGTGCTCCCACCCGCGACCTGCTGTGCTTTCCAGGTCGTGCCGCCGTTGGTGGTGGCGGCGATCACCGTCGCCCCGGTGGGGGGCGCGGGATTGGGGCCGGCGACGCCGACGGCCCAACAGCGACGTGTCGTGGCGCACGAGACCGCCCCGAGCTCGCCGGTGCCGCTCGGGGTCGGCTGACCGATCGCCAGGGGAGTTCCCTTGGCCTCGCCGAGGACGTGCGCCTCCGTGGTCGAAGCCGGGTGTCCGGTCAGCGCACAGCCCGACGCTGCGATGGCGACGGCCGCAAGAACCACGCACAGCCCGCCGCTGCGTCGCCGGACACGCCAGTGGCGAAACACGGGGCGTGGGAGCACGGCACGACGAGAATAGCGGCGGGGCTGCATTTCCCGGTGCACCGTTCGATACCCTCGCAGCGGTGGATTGGGTCGACCTGTTGATCATCGGGCTGATGGTGCTGGCGGCCGTCCACGGACTGCGGCTCGGGGCCGTCGTCCAGCTCCTCACCTTCGGCGGGTTCTTTCTCGGATTTCTGCTCGGCACCCTGGTCTGGGTGCCGCTGCTCGACAGTGGGCACGGCGACACCACCCGCTCCGTCCTGGTCGTCTCGCTGGTCCTCTTCACCGCGTTGGCGCTGGGCTCCGCCGGCCGCGTCATCGGCACCTGGGGCAACGTCACGGTGCGCCGGCACCACCTGGGGAGCGTCGATTCCGTTCTGGGCGTCGGTGTGGCCGTCGTCGCCGTGCTTTTCTCCGTGTGGGTGGTGGCGGCGGTGATCCTTTCCCCCAACAGCCGGTTCACGTCGCTCGATGCCGCGGTGGCTCGTTCGGACATCCTCCACTCCATCGACGGGGTGTTGCCGCAGGCCCCTTCCATCTTCAACGACCTGCAGACCTTCCTGAACGACCAGGGATTCCCGCAGGTGTTCTCGTCGCTGACGCCGCCGTCGACACCCGCGGTCTCGACCCCCACCGACGCGGAGACCAAGGCGCTGGCCGACCCGGCGGTCTTCTCCACGGTCAAGATCCTCGGCACGGCGTGCAGCAGCGAGCAGGAGGGTTCGGGCTTCGTCGTCGGCCCGGGGTTGGTGGCCACCAACGCCCACGTGGTGGCGGGCGAGAGCGACGGCAGCACGCAGGTGCTGCTCGGCAACACCCCGTACAACGCGACGCCCGTGCTGTTCGACCCCGACTTCGACCTGGCGATCCTGCGGACCAACGCGCCCCTGGGACCGGCGCTGACCATCAGCTCGAGCGTGGTCCCCCGGGGGACGCAGGCCGCACTCCTCGGCTATCCCGAAGACCGCGGCCTGACCATCGGTGCCGCCGGCGTGACCGAGGAGGTCACGGCCATCGGCAAGGACATTTACAACAACGGTTCGGTTACGAGGGGGGTCTATGCCCTCGACGCCACGGTGCTGCCCGGAAACTCGGGTGGACCCCTGCTCGGGTCGGGAGGCCAAGTGATCGGTGTCGTGTTCTCCCGCTCCACCGTCTACCCGAATGTGGGGTATGCGCTGACGTCCCCCGGAGTGCTCTCCCGAGTCCAGCAGGCGGAACCGCGTCACGCCGCCGTCAGCACCGGGCCCTGCATCTCGGGCTGAACCGGCAAGAATGGCCCCATGAGCCAGCGCATCGAGGATTACGCCGTCATCGGAGACCTCCACTCGGCCGCACTGGTGGGCATCGACGGCTCCATCGACTGGCTCTGCCTGCCGCATTTCGACTCCCCCTCGTGCTTCGCCCGGCTCCTGGGCAACGAGGATCACGGGTTCTGGAAGATTGCCCCCGCCGGGGGCCCCTCGGAAATTCTCGCCACCCGACGCTGGTACCGCCCGGACACGCTGGTGGTCGAGACCGAATACGACACCAAGACCGGGACGGTGCGCGTCACCGACTGCATGCCCGTACGGGAGGGTCATCCACATCTGGTGCGCTCCGTGGAGGGCATCAGCGGCACCGTCGAGATGCACATGGAGCTCGCGGTGCGCTTCGACTACGGCGAGGTGGTCCCCTGGGTCACGTCGCACGACGGGTTGGTCCGTCTCACCGCGGGTCCGGATTCGGTGGCGCTGTGGCACCGGGTCGATGCCATGGGGAAGGACATGCGGACGGTCGCCGATTTCACCGTGACGGAGAACCAGCGGTTTCCGTTCACCTTGGTGTGGTACCCCTCCCACGAGGAGCCACCGCCGCCGCTGGACAGCTACTACGCCGTGCACCTCACCGAGGCTTACTGGTCGGAATGGGCGACGCAGTGCTGCTACGTGGGTCCGTACAAGGACGCAGTGGTGCGCTCCCTCATCACGCTCAAGGCCCTCACGTACCTCCCGACGGGTGGCATCGTGGCCGCTGCGACGACCTCACTGCCCGAGGCCCTCGGGGGGAATCGCAACTGGGACTATCGCTACTGCTGGCTCCGTGACGCCACGCTGACGCTGGAGTCCCTCATGCGCGGCGGCTACCACAACGAAGCCCTGGCCTGGCGCAACTGGCTGCTCCGCGCCGTTGCCGGCGATGTGTCGAAGCTCCAGATCATGTACGGGCCGGGAGGAGAGCGCCGGCTGGACGAGTGGGAGGCCGAGTGGCTGCCGGGCTACGAGGATTCGGCCCCCGTCCGCATCGGCAACGCCGCCTCGGGCCAGTACCAGCTCGACGTCTACGGCGAGGTCATGTCCGCCCTGTATGCGTCGGCCAAGGCCGAGGGCGTGCAGAGCCGAGCCTCGTGGGGCCTCCAGGCGCAGCTGGTCACGTTCCTCGAGAAGGGGTGGCAGGAGCCCGACGACGGCATCTGGGAGGTGCGGGGCCCGCGCCGCCACTTCACCCACTCCAAGGTGATGGCCTGGGTCGCCGTCGACCGGGCGGTGCGCACACTGGAGGAGTGGCCCGAGCTCGACGGACCGCTCGACAAGTGGCGGGCGCTGCGCAACGACATCTTCACCGAGGTGTGCGAGAAGGGCTACAACACCGACATCGGTGCCTTCACGCAGTACTACGGGTCGGACCAGCTCGACGCCAGCGTGCTCATGATCCCCTTGGTCGGCTTCCTCCCGCCGACCGACCCGCGTGTGGTGAGCACGGTGGAGGTGCTGCAACGCGAGCTCATGGACCACGGCTTCGTGTTGCGCTACCGCACTTCTGACGATGGCTCGGTCGACGGTCTGACCGGGCGTGAGGGCGCCTTCTTGGCCTGTTCGTTCTGGATGGTCGACTGCCTCCACATGATCGGGCGAGGCGAGGAGGCGGAGGAGCTCTTCGAGCGTCTGCTGGCCCTGCGCAACGATTTGGGGCTGTTGTCCGAGGAGTACGACCCGCTGGCCGGCCGCCTCGTCGGCAACTTCCCCCAAGCCTTCTCGCACGTGTCCTTGATCAATTCCGCCTTCCGCCTCAGCGGCCAGGATCCTTTGAGCCTGGGCGACGACGGGTCGCGTCTGCTGGTGGACAACACGCTGACGACCGAGACCATCGGGCGGATGAGGCGCCTCGGTCGCGTTGCTGTTCGCCGCCGCTCCGGGGCGGCGCGCTGACGATCATGAGGCCCGACGCACAATGAGTGGCACCCACGCCCACGGCGGCCAGGCCCACCGCCACGCCGATGCCGGCCTGCACGTCCACGACCCAGCGAGCGGCGACGCCCTTCCCGCCGTCCCACCGCCCCGCGCCATTGCGTCCGGAGTGCTCGAGATCGACACCCTGCTCGGCGGCTGGGAACGGGTGACGGCCGGCTACCTGATTGAAGGATCGGCGCCGGTGCTGATCGAGACAGGGAGCCAGACGTCGGTACCGGTGCTGCTCGCCGCGCTGGAGCAGATCGGGGTGGGTCCAGCGGAGCTGGCCGGTGTGGCAGTGACGCACATTCACCTGGACCATGCCGGTGGCGTCGGCGACGTCGCCCGGGCCTTTCCTTCCGCCAAGGTCTATGTCCACGAGAAGGGTGCCCGTCATTTGGCTGACCCCACCCGCCTGATCGATTCCGCCGCCCGCGTCTACGGACCGCTGCTCGACTCCCTCTACGGCCGGCTCGACCCGACACCACCGGAGCGCCTCCATGTCCTCGACGACGGCGAGGAGATTGAGGTGAGCCCGGGACGCAGCCTGGTGGTCGTCGACTCGCCGGGACATGCCAAGCATCACGTCGGGCTGCACGACTCGTTGAGCGGCGTGCTCTTCGCCGGCGATGCGGTGGGTGTCAAGCTGCCCGACGGCGGGGTTCTGCGGCCTTCGACCCCGCCGCCCGACTTCGACCTGGCGCAGGCACTGACCTCACTGGGCAAGTTCGCCGCCCGCCGCCCGTCGGCCATCGCCCTGGCGCACTACGGCCTCCTCGAGCAGCCGGAGGAGCTCCTGGCCGAGGCCGATGAGACACTGCGCCAGTGGGCGGAGACGGCGGAGAAGGCCTACCGCGAGGGTGCCGACATCGCCGATGCCCTGTCGGATCGTTTCGACCCGCTCCTGGGCGATATCGACGCGGCGCAAAAGGAGAAGTTGGACATCATGAACGGCGTCCACTCCAACGCGGCCGGCTTCCGCCGATGGCTCGAGGGGCGCGACACCGCGACCTCCACCTGAGGAGCAGCGACACCTGTCTGCCGGGCAGCGGGGGCGGCGGCGCGGTCAGACGACCAGTTTGGCGCGCAACTCCTCCTGGCGGACCTCGAAGTCGTCGAGAGAGATGCGGCCTTCGGCCAGGTCCTCGTGCAGGGCGGCGAATTCCTCGAGCAGGCGTGTCTGGTCGATCTCGTCCGCGGACGGGGAGGGAACGGCCTGTTCGTTGGCCGCGGCCTTGTCCTCCTTGCGCGAAATGCGATCATCCATCTTCGCCTTGGCCCGATCCTTCTTGGCCTGGTCGCGCTGTAATTTTCCAAATGTCGAACGTGCGCGTGCCACAGTTCACTCCTTTCCGGCCGCAGGGCAGCGGCCAGGTGCTGCCGGCAAGGCGCTTGCCCTGCCGATGTTCTTGCCGCACCCGCCATGCGGTGGGCCTCTTCGGCTCCGAGCGGAGGAGGTGGGATTTGAACCCACGGTACCCATGAGGCACAACGGTTTTCGAGACCGTCCGATTCGGCCGCTCTCGCACTCCTCCGGGCGGAATGCTAGTCGCTCTGACCTGGTCCGGAACCTCGTGGAGGGGGTTCAGAGAGCCGTACTCGCGCGAAGGACGAGGTCAGGCCGATGCCGGGCCCGGTTCACTCGGCCGTGGCCGCTGGGTGCGGTTCGAGACGGCCGCGGCCCGTCGAAGCCCGCGCTCAAGCGATGTGGTCTCTACCGGGCGGAGGCGAGCTGACGGCTCGATCCTGTCGTTTCTGGGCGAAGAAGGAGGACAGGAGGTCTCCGCACGCCACTGCGGCGACACCTCCGGTGACGTCGAGCTCGTGGTTGAGCCGGGGATCAGCACAGAGGTTGTAGAGCGTGCCACAGGCTCCGGCCCGGGGGTCGCTGGCACCGAAGACGATCCGGCGCACTCTGCCTGCCACCAGTGCTCCCGCGCACATGGGGCAGGGCTCGAGGGTCACGACCAGGGTCACCGCATTGAGCCGCCAGCCGCCCACGGCTGCGGCGGCATCGCGCAGCGCCAGGATTTCGGCGTGCGCCGTTGGATCGGCCGCGGCCTCTCGCTCGTTGTGGCGGGCCGCGACGACCCTCCCATCCACGAGAGCGACAGCACCGACAGGGACTTCTCCCTGCTTGGCCGCCAGCCTCGCCTCGCCCAGGGCGAGCTCCATGGCGTCGTCGTCGCTCAGCGGTGTGGTCATGTCAGCCGTTGCCATGCCCCAGTATGGGAGGCCGGACCCCTGGGGCGGAGTCCGCCCGCGCCCGGCCCGAGAACCCCGGCCCGCTCAGGTGCTCGACGTATGGAGTTTCCCGAGCAGGTTGCTGAGGGTCGTCTGGAGTTGTTCAACGTTGATGAAGAACGCCTCGAGGTAGGAGCCGAGTTGGAGCGACGGCAGTCCGTTGATGGTGGCCAGGGACTGCTCGTCCCTCGTGACCAGCACCACCGCGCTGAGGGCCGCCGCCCGGGCTGCCTCCGGCACCGCCGTCTTGCTCAGCGCCGAGCCGTAGACCTGCAGGGACGCGACGTAAGGGTTGATCACCGCCGCCACGTTCGTGGGTGTCGGGAAGCTGCTCATCGTTTGCAGCTTGGTGCGCGCCGTCGCCGTGGCGGCGGCGGCGGCGGTCGTCGCCGCCCGCAACCGGGCCACGTCAGCAGAAGAGACCACCGGTGCCGGTGCGGTGGCAGGCTTCGTCCGAGTGTTCGAGGGAGTACTGGTCGAATGACGGAACGAGGGCACCGTGACGCCGACGGCGACCGCGACGACGAAGAGGGACGTCAGTACGATCGCCGCCGTCAAGGCACGGCTTCGGTGTCGCTGTGGACGCGACGATGGCCGGTCTGCCGGGTCCGGTCGGCGGGGCAGGGTCGTCTCGGCGGCGTGTTCCCACCGGTCTTCGGGCAGCTCGATCGACGCTCGGTCCCAGTTCGGGATCTGCGGTGGCCCGACTTCTCCCGCCGGTTCGGATGGCCAGACCGGTTCGGGCGGCCTCTGGACGACGCCTCCGTCGACCCACGTCGATGACGAGGCCCAGGCCTGCGCCGCCGAAGCGTCCGGCAATGGACCTGTGCCGGTGTCGCTCCACCGCTCCTCGCCGAGCTCGGACGGCGACTGCCTGAGGGAGTGGCGCCCAGCGTCCACATCTTCTGTGACGGCGCGCGACTCCGGGGCGAGCGCCTCGGTTGCCATCCGCCAGGGCTGCGGTGGGTTCGGGGCGTTCTCGTCGCTCAGCGAGGTGAAGGTGTCGGCGGTGGCGATGGCCCCAGTATGGGAGTTCGGCACCCCCGTTGGAAAGTCCCCAGGCCAGTCCCCGTGAACGGCCTCAGGAGGCCGGGGCGCGGAGGTTCTGCTCGAGGGTGCTCAGCGTCGTCTGCAGGCTGGTGGCGTCGGAGTCGAACTGGGCCAGGTAGGCGCCGAGCTGGGCCGGCGGCAGTCCGTTGATGGTGTCGAGGAACACCAGATCCTGGCGCAGCTGTGCCTGAGCGCTGACCTCCGCGGGACGGGCCGCCGCCGGCACCTGGCTTCCGGAAAGGACCGTCTGGTAGAGCTGCAGTGCCGCGATGTACGGGTTCATGACCGTCTCGACGCTGGTAGGGGTCGGGATCGTGGTCATCGACGTGATTCCGACGCTCGCCGCGGTCGTCGCGGAGTCGACGGCGTCGGTCGCCGTCTGAATCCGGGCCACGTTCTGGGACGATGGGACGGTGGTGACGGTGCGCGCCGGTGGGGCCGCAGTCACCGGCGGGGCCGAGGTCGTCGCGGGATGACTCGACGGGCGCAGGGCGCGCACGCCGAGGACGGCGGCAACGACCACGACGAAGAGACAGGCCAGCACGATGGTGGCAGTGAGCACCCGGCTTCTCTGCTTCGCTGCACCGGTTGCCTGGGTGCCGAGCTCGTCGCCGTCCGCATCGACCGCATCGGCCGCTTCGACGACACCGACGACCTCGACCGCATCGACGACATCGGCTACCTCGAGGTCGCCGGCATCCGTTCCGTGCGCGGCCGACGCCGTCGCCCAGGTCGGCTGGAGGTCGGCCGGTGTGTCCGGTGTCGATTCCACCCCCCACACCAACGCCGCGGCGGCCGCCGGCTCCGCGAGGGTCGAGAAGGGAGCAAGCTTGGGCTCGGCATCGACATCGGGCTCGGGGTCGGACTCGAGTCCCTGCTCGGGATCGAGTCCCTGCTGGGGATCGAGTCCCGGATCGGGATCGAGTCCCTGGTCCAGATCGGGATCCGCCACGGACAGCATTGCCGGCTCGAGGTCCCGGAGCGGCTCGGGTTCCGGCTCGGTCTCAGGACCGGACTGCAGGTCGGGCTCCGCCACGAACGGGAGCGCCGATCCCCAGGCAGGGGCGTGCTCGGGCTCGTGCTCATCGTCCGCCACGAATTCCTCGTGTGCCGCCAACGCGCCATCGGGCGCGAGCTCCTCGTCCTGCCGCATCTGGCTGACACGATGCGGCGTGACGTCGGGCTCCGCAGCGTCGTCGAGGCCCGTCGGAACCGATTCCACCTCTCCTTCCCGTTCCGCGGGAAGGAGAGTCTCGGATTCCTGGACGGCAACGGGCTGGGGCTCGGCGTCGCCGTCGGCGTCCGTCTCTGCGTCAGGCTCATCTTCGAAGGATCGACGGACCATGTCGACGATGCGGTCGTAGGCGGCACCGGCCCGTGCGCCGTTGTCTCCCTCGTTCTCCGACTCGCCCTCCTCGCGGAGCGCGGCCTCCCAGTCGAAATCGGAGTCGTCCAGGTCCAGCTCGGCATCGTCCTCGAGCGCAGCGGCCTCTGCGGCGATCTCGGACTCGTCAGGGTCGGGCAGGAACACGTCCCAGTCGAACTCGTCCTCGCCGAGCCCGAAGTCTCCAGTCAGATCGGTTGTCATTGGCCCGTCCTCACGATGCGGTGGATCCCAAGTCGAGGACGATGGGGTTCGAGGCGTCCGAAAGGATCAGGGGCGCGTGCGCGTGGCCGACGAGCGCGGTCGACCCACGAGCGGTCGCCGCGGCTTCCGGGTCGAGCCTTGGGTCCACGTAGGCCTATCGGCCAGGAGCACACGCGGGTTGAGTTCTGTCTCTGAGCGGAGGAGGTGGGATTTGAACCCACGGTTGGTTGCCCAACACACGATTTCCAGTCGTGCCGATTCGGCCGCTCTCGCACTCCTCCGGGATTGCAGCCTGGTCAGGCTAACGGCCCCGCCAGGACCCGATTGCCCGACGCGGGACCCGGCCCTGGCCAGGGATTCTCCAATGATGCTCGGTCCATAGTGCCCTTCTTCTCCCTGACACTGACGTGTGGCATCCGGGAGGTCGAGCCGGGTCCGGACCCGGGGGGCCTTCGGGGTGGGTCCGGTTCGTCCAGGTGGCCGGGGACCAGATCACCGGCGCGACAAATTTCCTCGCGTGACCCGGGGCGAGCGACGGACACCCTCACGGTTGTGCGGTGTGCGGTGTGCGGTGTGCGGTGAGCGGCGAGATGCGACCAACTAGCCTTTGGGACGTTGCCGTCCCGATGTTGGGTGCGGTGGCCGGGTCCTGCGCAACGGCCGCTCGTGAATCGAGTCAGGGTCGGAAGGCAGCAGCTCTCAGCGGGTATGGCCGGGTGCCGTAGCCAACCTGGCCGCCGCACCGAGCACCGGGCGGCGTTGTCCGAGCGCATGGGTAGGCTCGGCCGCCATGGCCGACGCTCCCTTCGTTTCCCTCTATCGGCGCTTCCGGCCGGGCCGATTCGACGAGCTCAAGGGCCAGGACCACGTCGTCCGGGCGCTGCGCAGCGCGGTCCGCGACGACCGCGTGTCGCACGCCTATCTGTTCAGCGGGCCTCGGGGAACCGGCAAGACGTCCTCGGCGCGGATTCTGGCCAAGGCTCTCAACTGCGAGGCGCCCGTCGACGGTGAGCCCTGCGGCGTCTGCACGTCGTGCGTGGAGATCACCCAGGGCAGCTCCTTGAACGTGCACGAGCTCGATGCCGCATCCAACAACGGTGTGGACGCCATGCGCGATCTGGTCGCCCACGCCGGGTTGGGCACCCCCGGACGATGGAAGGTGTACATCGTCGACGAGGTCCACATGCTGTCTACGGCAGCGGCCAACGCGTTGTTGAAGACGTTGGAAGAGCCACCGAGCCACGTCGTCTTCGTGCTGGCGACGACCGATCCACAGAAGGTGCCGCCGACCATCCGCAGCCGAACGCAGCATCTCGAGTTCCGCCTCCTGGGGGCGGAGACCCTCCACGACCTCCTGGCGTCGGTCAGGGAAGAGGCAGGACTGCAGGTCGATGAGGAGGCGCTGGAGGCGGCGGTGCGCCGCGGCCGGGGCTCCGCCCGTGACGCACTCTCGGCACTGGACCAGGTGGTGGCCTCGGGTTCGGCGGACGCGGCTCGTCCCGAACTCGCCGCGGTGACCGATGCGCTGGCCGACGGCGATGTCAGCCAGGTACTGGTGGCGCTGAGCGCCCTGCTCGCCGGAGGGTGGGGGCCGCAGCAGTTGGCCACCGAGCTGATCGACGACCTCCGTCAGGTCTTCCTGGCCGCGCTGGCGCCAGAACTCTGCACCGTGTCCGGACCGTCGCTCGAGCGGTTCCGTGGCGTGGCCGAGGCGATGGGCCTGGCCCGGGTGGTGCGCAGCATGGAGATCCTCGGTCACGCGCTGGTCGACATGCGGGAGGCACCCGACGCCCAGGTCGTGCTCGAGATCGCGGCCGTCCGTGCCGTGCGGCCCGACCTCGATTCGGGCATGGAGGCGCTGTCGGAACGGGTCAGCGTCCTCGAACGCGCCCAGTCCGGAGCGCCGGCCTTCCCCCGACCGGGGGCGTCGGCCGAACGCGAAACGCCCGCCGCCACCGACCCGGGCGGCTCGGTCGCGGTCGGGTCAGAGCCCACCCCGGCGCCGGGCCCTCCCGCCGAGGTGGCGCGCCGACCTTCCATCGGTGCCATGCGGCGCAGTAAGGAAGCCGCCACGCCTGCCCCGGGCCCGGAGGCAGCCGCTCCGGCGGCGCCACCACCGGCACCCGCACCCGCACCGGCGCCCGCCGCGGCGACGGCCGCCGTCGCGCCGGGCGCACAAGGGAGCACCCGCACCCTCGATCGCGACAGCCTGACCGAGGCGTGGGGTGACGGCATATTGCAGTCGCTGCCGGCGCGGGCCAAGGCGCGCTACGCCAGCGGTCGCTTCGTGTCGGTGGACGAGCAGGGTGCCCACTTCGCACTGCCCAACGCGGCCCACCGGGACCAGTGCGCCGAGCAGCAGGCCCTGGTGGAGGCGGCCCTGTCCGATCACTTCGGGACGACGGTGGCGCTCGTCCTCGACATCGACGAGACCGTGGCCCCGCCGGTGGCGCGTGCCGGCCCGTCCCCCGCGGCGTCCGGCCGGACACCGGGAGCTGTGCCGCCGCCTCCCGCCGCGCCGGTGGACGACATGGAGGACATCGATCCGAGCGAGCTGATGGAGGACACGTCCACCGATCAGGCGTCTGCCGCCGAAGCGCGCCTCCTGCAGGCCTTTCCCGGCGCCAGCGAGGTGGGCGAGTAGGTGTACACGGGACCGCTTCGCTCCCTCATCGACGAACTCGGCCGCCTGCCCGGCATCGGGCCGAAGTCGGCCCAGCGCATCGCCTTTCACATTCTGAAAGTGCCCGGCGACGACGCCCGCCGTCTGGCTGACGCCATCATCGCCGTCAAGGAGCGCACGACGCTCTGCGACGTGTGCTTCAACGTGGCGGAGTCGGGAGCATTATGCGCCGTCTGCAGTGACGACCGGCGCGACCCCGAGGTCATCTGCGTCGTCGAGGACCCTCGCGACATCGTGGCCGTCGAGCGCACGGGGTTCAAGGGCCGCTATCACGTCCTGGGGGGCGCGTTGAGCCCGCTCGACGGCATCGGTCGGGAGCAGCTGCGCCTGGGCGAGCTCCTGGAGCGCATCGATGCCGGTGTCATCCGAGAGGCCATCGTGTGCACGAATCCCACCATCGAGGGAGAAGCCACGGCCATGCTGGTCGCCCGCGAGCTCTCGCCGCGGGGCGTCGTGGTCTCCCGGCTGGCCAGCGGGCTCCCCGTCGGGGGCGATCTCGAGTACGCCGACGAGTTGACGCTGGGCCGCGCGCTCGAGGGACGCCGGCCGCTCGAGGTCTGATCGGCGGGACCGGCACTGCTCGGGGGCCGAGCCACGCCTTGGGGCCTGGACTGGGGCCGGGCGAGCCCCGCCGTCCCGTACAATTGGCCGATGCGGATCGCCATCGTGGGAGCGACGGGGCAGGTGGGCGTGGTGCTGCGCTCCATCCTGGCCGAACGCCACTTCCCGGTGGACTCCATGCGGTATCTCGCGTCGGCCCGCTCCGCCGGCACGACACTGCCGTGGGGAGACGGCGACGTCGTCGTCGAGGACGCCGAGTCGGCCGACCTCTCCGGGATCGACCTCGCCCTGTGCTCGGCGCCGGCCTCCGTGTCGCGGGCCTTGGCCCCGCGGCTGGCCGCCGGCGGTGCCATCGTCGTCGACAACTCCTCGGCGTGGCGCATGGATCCGGACGTGCCCCTCGTGGTGCCCGAGGCCAACGCGGCCGAGCTGCGGCACATCCCCAAGCGGATTGTGGCCAATCCGAACTGCACCACCATGGTCGCCATCCCCGTCCTCAAGCCTCTCGACGACGAGGCCGGTCTCACGCGCCTCGTCGTGGCCACGTACCAAGCGGTGTCGGGGGGCGGCGTCGACGCCGTGCGCGAGCTGGCCGAACAGCTGTCCAAGACGGCGGATCGGGCGGCGGATCTCACCTTCGACGGCACCGCAATCGACTTCCCCCCGCGCAGCGTCTACCCGGTCCCCATCGCACACAACCTCATTCCGCTGCAGTTCACCATCGTCGACGACGGCTCGCTCGAGACGGACGAAGAGCAGAAGTACCGCAACGAGGCCCGCAAGATTTTGGGTCGGCCCGACCTGGCGGTGACCACCACCTGCGTGCGCGTGCCCGTCTTCACCGGGCACTCGGCGGCCATCGTGTGCGAGTTCGAGCGGCCCATCACTCCCGAGCGCGCCACCGAGGTGCTGCGAACGGCGCCGGGCGTCGAGCTGGCCGAGATCCCGACGCCACTGCTGGCGGCCGGCCGCGATGTGTCCTATGTGGGCCGCATCCGGCGGGCCCACGGCGCACCCAACGCACTGGCCCTCTTCGTCTCGGGCGACAACCTCCGCAAGGGCGCCGCGCTCAACGTGGTCCAGATCGCCGAAGAACTGCTGGCGCTGCGCGCCTGACCGGCCCGGGGCCGGCGATCAGTCGGGGTGGGCGGTCAGTCCGGGCCGGACGAGACCGGCTCGGGCCCACCGATCACGAGGGTGGACATGCGGCGCGCCAGGTTGACGGCGTGGTCGCCGAACCGCTCGTAGAACCGGGCCACCATGGCCAGCTCGATGGCCACCGGAAGCGGCATGGTGCCGGCGACCAGCTCGGCGGTCAGGGTGACGTGGAGGTCGTCGAGCTCGTCGTCGAGGTCGTCGATGGAGGAGGCCGCATCGGCGGACCGCTCTGCGAAGGCGTCCGCCGTCTCCCGCCAGATGGTGGTGGCGACCTCACCCATCCGCTCCACGAGCCCGCGGCTGCGGGCGGACATCTCGGCACCGAGACCACGGGCGGCCCGGCGGGCGATGTGCTCGGCCAGGTCCCCGTTGCGCTCCATGTCCGGCAGCATGCGCAGGATGGCCACGTACTCGCGGCGCTCGTCGGGCGTGGTCTCGCCGTCGACCAGCTGATGCTGCACCGTGGTCGAGATCTGCCCGATCAGCTTGTCGACGACCTCGTCGCGCTTGACCAGCTCTTTGGCCGCGTCACGATCGCCGGCCAGCAGCGCATGCGTGGCGCCGGCGATGCCCTCCCCGACCAAGGCAAAGGCCTGGGCGAACAGGCGGTCGACCTCATGGGGCTCGGGCAACGTCCGCGGCCAGAGCGGCTGTTCGGTGACGAGCGGCCCGATCTGCATGTGCGGGAGGTCATCGGCCTCGACGTCCTCGGCGACCGTCTTGGTGCTACCACCGAGCTTGAACGGCATCCCCGTCACGCTACCGGCTCCGTTCCGGGGTGACGACCGGCACGCCTTGTGCCGCCGTGGGCGTGACTCAGGCAGGGAAAGCGGGTGGTCCCCGTTGTCGACACACCCCATCGTTACATTGGCCCCATGGTCCTCGGAGTGGTCATCGGGCTCGTCGCCGGTCTCGCCATCGGCGTTGCCTGGCACATGGCGCGCCTGGCCCGCACCGCTGGCGCCGCCCGTCTCGCCGAGGGACGTCTGGCCGACGCGCGCAAACAGTCAGAGGCGCTGGCGTCCCAGGTGCAGGCGGCGTCGGAAGCGGCCGCAGCCGCCGAGACGGCCCGCGCCGTCGCCGTGTCGGAGCTCGAACTGCGACGCGTGTCGGACCTGGAGGCCACACGCCGGGCTGAGCAGGAGCGCACGCTCCTGGCCGGAACGTTCTCCGAGCTGTCGGCGGAGGCGCTGGCCAAGAACAACGAGCAGTTCCTCACGCTGGCCGACTCCAAGCTCAACGAGGTCCGCGCCGCCAGCCAGGGCGATCTCTCCCAGCGCCAGCAGGCGATCGCACAGCTCCTGGACCCGCTCAGCGAGACCTTGGCCCGTTACGAACGCGGGTTGCGTGCCATGGAGGTGGAGCGCCAGGGCGCGTATGCCACGTTGAGCGAGCGTGTGGCGGCGCTGCATCTCGGCCACGAGCAACTGCAGAAGGAGACCAGGAACCTCGTGACGGCACTGCGGTCACCACAGACACGGGGACGCTGGGGCGAAATGACGCTGCGCAACGCGGTGAAGGCCGCCGGTATGGCCGAGCACTGCGACTTCGACGAGCAGCAGACGACCACGACGGCGGACGGTCTGCTCCGGCCCGACATGATCGTCCATCTGCCGGGCGGCGGCGAGGTGATCATCGACTCGAAGGTCCCTCTCGACGCCTTCTTGAAGTTCAGCGAGTCCGAGGACGAGGAGGAGCGTAGGGCTTTCCTCAAGAAGCACGCCGGACAACTGCGCACCCACGTGGATCAGCTGGCCAAGAAGGAGTACTGGAGGCAGTTCGAGCGCTCACCCGAGTTCGTCGTGGCCTTCATACCGGGGGAGTCACTGCTGGCCGCTGCCTGCGAGGCCGACCCCGGACTGCAGGACCACGCGCTGGGGAAGGGCATCGTGCTGGCGACGCCGAACACCCTGGTGGCCGCCTTGAAGACCATCGCCCTGTCCTGGCAGCAGGAGACGCTGGCCGAGAGCGCACGGGAAGTCCGCCAGCTGGGAGCCGAGCTGTACGAGCGGTTGCGCACCATGACCGGGCATATGGAGTCGCTGCAGCGCAACCTGTCCTCGACGGTCGAGGCATACAACAAGGCCGTCGGCTCCTTCGAGTCACGCGTCCTGGTCACCGCCCGCAAGTTCCCCGGCCTCGGCGTCGTGGGGATGCAGTCCGGTGAGATCGCCGAGCTCGCTCCGATCGAGAAGGCACCCCGGCACCTTCAGACCTATCAACCCGAGCTCCCGGACGAGGAGTTCGGGCAGCCGACCATCGTGGCGCTGCCCGAGGGCGGCGCCAGCACCGGCACGGCGTAGGCGGCAGGGCCTCCCAACTGGAGGCTTGCCGGGCCGATCGTCCGAGAACACCGTCGACGTACTCTGCCGGGGTGCTGCACGTCCACCGATCCGAGCGGGCCGATGTCCTCGTCGGGATGCTGCGCGATGTCGTGGCCGAACCCCTCGGCGATCCCATGGCGGCCGAGGTCGTCTCGGTGCCGACCCGAGGCATCGAGCGGTGGTTGACGCAACGCCTCTCGGCGCATCTCGGCGCCACGCCCGGTCGCCACGACGGCGTCTGCGCCAACATCGACTTCCCGTTTCCCGGGTCGCTGGTCAACGGCGCCCTGGCCCTGGCCGCGGGCATGCAGCCGGACGCAGACCCCTGGCTGCCCCAGCGGGCGGTGTGGCCGTTGCTCGAAGTGGTCGAGTCGCACTTCGACGAGCCCTGGCTGGCGCCGTTGGCCCAGCACATCCGCAACTCCGAGACCGTGCGGGAGTCGAAGCGGTTCTCCAGCATCCGGCACGTGGCCGACCTCTTCGACCGTTACGCGGTCCACCGGCCCGACATGGTGCAGCGTTGGGCGCAAGGCGAGGGCGCCGATGAAGAGGTGCTGTGGCAGATGGAACTGTGGCGCCTGCTGCGGGCCCGGATCGGACAGCCGAGCCCGGCGGAGCGCCTCGTCGACTCCTGCCGGCGCATCCGCGACGAGCCCGAGTCGCTGGCTCTTCCCGTCCGCCTGTCGCTCTTCGGGTTGACCCGCCTCCCGGCGAGCTACCTCGATGTGCTCGAGGCGATGGGCGCGGCACGCGACGTCCACCTCTTCCTTCTCCACCCGTCGCCGGCACTGTGGGAGAAGTTGGAGCCGATTGTGGGCCCCACGTCGCGCCACGTGCTCCGGTCCGAGGACCCCACAGCAGGAATGGCGCGGCACCCGCTGCTGCAGTCGTGGGGGCGCGATGCCCGCGAGATGCAACTGGTGCTCGGCTCGGCCGTTCCGCATGGGGAGCCTCCCGATGTGCGGGACCGCGCAGAAGCGCCCACGCTGTTGCAGCAGGTGCAGGACGACATCCGGGCCGACCGCCCGCCGGCCGGGAGTGGTGGTGGCGACGTCGACCGGCGGCCGTTCCTCGCCGCCGCCGACGACAGCATCCGTGTGCATTCGTGTCACGGCCGAGGCCGTCAGGTCGAGGTGCTCCGTGACGCCATCCTCCACTTGCTGGAGGACGATCCGACGCTGGAGCCCCGCGACATCATTGTGATGTGCCCCGACATCGAGACGTTCGCCCCCTTGATACAGGCGACCTTCGGCGGGCGTGGCCTGGAGGGCGAATCGACCGACCCGGAGCGGACACTCGAGATCCGACTGGCCGACCGCGCTCTGCGCCAGACCAACCCGGTGATGGGTGTGCTGGCGGAAGTGCTCGAGCTCTCCTCAGCCAGGATCACGGCGACGGAGGTTCTCGACCTGGCCGGACGAGACCCGGTGCGTCGCCGGTTCCGGTTCAGCGACGACGACCTGTACCGGTTGGAGGAATGGGTGGACGGTGCCTTCGTGCGTTGGGGCTTCGACGCCGAGCACCGCAGCGCGTTCCAGCTGGAGGGGATCGGGGCCAACACGTGGCAGGCGGGGCTCGACCGGATTCTGCTCGGGGTGACGATGGCCGAGGAGCGTCAGCGCCTCTTCGGCGCCACGCTGCCTCTCGATGACGTGGACAGCGGTGACATCGACCTCGCCGGGCGCCTGGCCGAGTTCCTGCAGCGTCTGCAGACGGGGCTCGACTCGCTCGCCGGTTTCCGGCCCGTGGCGGAGTGGGCGGCCACGTTGGCGGAGCTTGCCGATTCGCTCGTGGCGACGACGCCGGTCGATGCCTGGCAACGGGCGCAGCTCACGGCGCTGCTCGACGAGTTGGTCGGCGAGGCCACAGAGGAGGACGTGGCCAGCACCGTCGCTCTCAGTTGCGACGACATCCGCTCCCTGCTGTCGGAGCGCCTGAAGGGCCGGCCCACGAGGGCCAATTTCCGGACGGGCCACCTGACCGTGTGCACGCTCGTGCCCATGCGCTCCATCCCGCACCGCGTGGTGTGCCTGCTCGGGCTCGACGACGGCAGCTTTCCACGGCACATCGAGCGCGACGGTGACGACCTGACCGCCCGCCACCAGGTGGTGGGCGACCGCGACGCCCGCAGCGAGGATCGGCAACTCCTGCTGGACGCGCTGCTGGCGGCTCAGGACCATCTCGTCGTCACGTACGCGGGTCGTGACGAGCGATCCAATCTCCGCAGACCTCCCGCTGTTCCCGTCGGGGAGCTGCTCGACGTGGTGGAGCACACCGTGCGCACCCCGACGGGTCGCGTGCGGGACACCATCGTGTTCGAGCATCCGTTGCAGCCTTTCGACAAGCGCAATTTCGAGCGCGACACGCTGGTGCCCGATGGACCGTGGAGTTTCGACGCGCTCCACCTGGCCGGGGCCCGCGCCGCCCAGGCCCCCCGTCAGGGGCCCCCCCCGTTCCTGGTCCACCCGTTGGCACCGGCCGTTTCCGCCACCGTCGGGCTCGACCAGCTCGAACGCTTCCTGCGCCACCCCGTGCGGGCGTTCCTGCGCGAGCGGCTCGACATCTACGTAGGTGACAGGACCAGGGACTTCGAGAATGCCATCCCCATCGATCTCGACGGACTGGAGCGATGGCAGATCGCCGAGCGTGTGCTCCAGGAGCGATTGGGTGGGGCAGACCTCACCGCCTGCCTGGACGCCGAGCGGGCACGCGGTGCGCTGCCGCCCGGACAGCTGGCCGACGCCGAACTGAGCCGGATCACCGCGCCGCTGGCCGAACTCGTCGCAGCGGGGCAGCACGCAGTGTCCCCGCTATCGCTGGACGCGCACGTGGAGCTGTCCGGCGGGCGCAGCGTCGTCGGCACTGTGCCCGGCGTACGCGGGGACGTGGTGCACAGCGTGACGTACTCGCGGCTGGGCCCGGCACACCGGCTCCTGGCGTGGGTCCGGCTCCTCGTCCTCGAGCGCGACGTGGCCGGAGCGGCCCTTCTCGGCGCACACCGTGGGCCGCAGTCCACGCCGGGGCGCCACGATCGCCATTGCCGACATTGAGCCGCTCGGATCCGATGCGCCCAGCCGCCAGGCTGCGGCAGAGGCGTCCCTGTCGGCGCTGGTCGAGGTGTTCGAGCGGGGGATGTGCGAACCGCTCCCGCTCTACGTCCGCTCGTCGGCAGCGTGGGCCGGTGCCGTGGCGGAGGGGAGGGACCCCGAGCGCGCCGCGGCGGCCGAATGGGTCTCCGCGTACGACTTCCCCAAGGAGGACAAGGAGGCCGAGCACGTGCTGGTGCTGGGGGGCGCGCTCCCGTTCCGAACCGTGCTGGAGGTCGCCGGCGCACCGCGGGCCGACGAGGTCGCATGGGATCCGATCGGGTCGACGCGGTTCGGTGCCTACGCGCACCGCATCTGGGATGCGCTTCTCGCGCACGAGCGGGTGGTCGACCGATGACAGGCGCCGCCCCGGATCCCCGACCCTTCGACGTGTGCGGTGCGTTGCCGACCGGCATGACGCTCCTGCAGGCGAGCGCCGGTACGGGCAAGACGTTCACCATCGCCGCGCTCACCACGAGATACGTGGCGGAAGGCGTCCTGCCGATCGACCGACTCCTGGTCATCACCTTCACCCGGATGGCGACAGGTGAGCTGCGCGAGCGGGTGCGCGAACGCCTGGTCCGCGCCTTCGACGGCTTGGCGGACATCGTCGCCGGCCAGGGCGGTCATGAGGACGACGAGCTCGTGCAGCTGCTGGCGAGCGGGCCCTCCGACGAGGTGGAGGCCCGACGCGACCGGCTGGGAAAGGCCATCGCCGACTTCGACGCCGCGACCATCGAGACGACGCACGGGTTCTGCCTGCAGGTCCTCTACGGCCTCGGGACGGCGGGGGACGTCGACCGCGAAGTGACCCTGGTCGAAGACGTCAGCGACCTGATGGAGGAGGTGGTCGACGATCTCTTCCTCCGTCGTTTCGCGCACAAGCCCAATGCGCTCGACTTCGATCGCAACGAGGCCATGGAGATCGCCAAAGCCGCTCTCGGCCACCCCGATGCCGACATGGTGCCGCCCCTGTCGCAGGCGAACGACCTGCCATCCACCCGACGCCGTTTCGCCAAGGCGGTTCGCCAGGAGATGGAGGACCGCAAGAAGGCGCGCAAGATCCTGACCTATGACGACGTGCTCAGCCGTCTCCGCACGACCCTCCTCGACGAGGATCGCGGGCCTGCCGCCTGCGCCCGCCTGCGTGAGCGCTACGACGTCGTGCTGGTCGACGAGTTCCAGGACACGGATCCGGTCCAGTGGGACATCATGCGCCGCGCCTTCGGCGAGGGAGGGGCGACGCTCGTGCTGATCGGCGACCCCAAGCAGGCGATCTACGCGTTCCGAGGCGCCGACGTGCACGCCTACCTGCAGGCGCGCGACGTGGTGCGGTCCGAATGGACCCTCGACGTCAACTGGCGGAGCGACCAGGCGTTGCTCGAGGCCTACGACGCCCTCTTCGGCGACGCCCAGCTCGGCTACGCCGGCATCGCCTACCGGAGGGTCCGGGCGGCCGACGCCAACCAGCGACAGCGGCTGGTCGGGAGTCAGGTCGACGTGCCGTTGCGGGTCCGGATGCTGCACGGCGACGACGGCCTGGTCGCGTTGACGGAGAAGCGGCAACAGCCCAAGGCCCCGGACGCCCGGGCCTTCATCGCACGGGACCTCGCAGCCGAGGTGGTGCGGCTGCTGTCCGACGCCCCCGAGCTCATCACCCGAAGCCGTGCCGGCGTCGACGTCGGACGGACGGTGCTGCACCCCGGGCATCTGGCGGTGTTGGTGCGGAAGAACAGCGAGGCGGTGACCGTGCGCGACGCGTTGCGCGCCGCCGGCGTCCCGGCGGTCATCGGCGGCTCCGGCTCCGTCTTCGCCACCGAGCCCGCGCTCGAATGGCTGCGCCTCCTCGAGGCGCTCGAACGCCCGACCGCACGGGACCGCGCGTCTCTGGCGGCCCTCACCTGCTTCGTGGGCTGGAGGCCAAAAGAGGTGGCCACGGCGGACGAAGCCCAATGGGAGGCGTTGCACTGGTCGCTGCACCGGTGGGCGACGCTGCTGCGCGAGCAGGGCGTCGCCTCCCTCTACCAGGCGGTCAGCAGCTCGCACGAGGTGCCCGAGCGGGTGCTGGCGCGTCCGTCAGGCGAGCGGTTCATGACCGACCTGCGCCATATTGCGCAGTTGCTCCATGAGGCCGGCGTCTCCGATGGCCTCGGGCCCACCGCCATGGCCACATGGCTGGGACGGCGGATCCACGACGCAGCGCGGGATGGGGAGAACGAGGAGCGGGCGCGGCGGCTCGAGTCTGACGCCGAGGCGGTGCAGGTGATCACCATCCACCGCAGCAAGGGGCTCGAGTTCCCGATTGTCTTCTGCCCCTACATGTGGGACGGCCGGCCCTTCGGCAACGACCGGCGAGCGCACGTGCCGATGTTCCACGACCCCGTCAACGGCAACCGGCGCACCATCGACGTCGGACTCGAGGGGAACAGCTTCGCCCAGCATCAGAAGATGGAGCTGGAGGAGGCGCGCGGCGAGGACCTCCGACTCCTCTACGTGGCGCTGACCCGGGCCCGCCATCAGGCCATCCTCTGGTGGGCGGGGGCGCAGGACAGCCAGCACTCACCCGTGGCCCGGCTGCTGTTCGACCGTGACGCCCACGGGGTCGTGGGACCCTACGGCGCCAAGACCCGGTCCGACGCCACGGTCGAGTCGACCCTCGCCGGGTTGGGGCCGTGCGTCTCGGTGGAGCGGGTCGGTGTGCCGTCAGGTGGCCGCTGGGAGGAGGACGACGAGATCCCCCCGCAGCTGGAGGCGGCGATCTTCGACAGGACGCTCGACGTCGGCTGGCGACGAGCGTCGTATTCGAGCATCACCAGCGGCCTGCACGGCGAGCCCGCTGTGGGCAGCGAACCGGAGCAGCCGTTGACCTCCGACGAGGACGGGCCCAGGGCGCCGTCTGGGCGACGCGACGCAACCCCAACGGCGCAAGACGGCGGCGTCCCCCTGCACCTGGCCGACATGCCGGGGGGTCCACTGGTGGGCACGGTCATCCACGGGGTGTTCGAGCACACCGAGTTCGACGTGACCGATCTGACGTCCGAGGTGACGAAGGCACTGACGAAGGAGGTGGCCTGGCGCAACGTGGACCTGGGCAACACGGCAGCGGTCGTGTCCGGGCTGTGCGCCGCCATCGAGAGCCCGCTCGGGCCGCTGGTCGACGGCGCCCGGCTCCGGGACATCGCCCGCGGCGACCGGCTCGACGAGCTCAGCTTCGAGATCCCGCTGGTCGGTGGCGACGTCCCCACGGCGACGCTGCACCTCGGCTCCGTGGCCGACCTCCTGGACGAGCACCTCCACCAGGACGATCCGGTGGCGCGCTACGCCACACACCTGCGCGACCCCGCCCTCGGCGGGGCCCTCCGGGGCTACCTGACCGGGAGTCTCGACCTCGTGTTCCGCCTACCAGGCGACCGCTTCTTCCTGGCCGACTACAAGACCAACAAGCTCAGCCCGCCGGGGGAGACGCTGACGTCGCTCCACTACCGACCCGGCGCGTTGCAGGCCGAGATGGTCGCTGCCCACTACCCGCTCCAGGCCCTCCTCTACGCCGTCGCCCTGCACCGGTACCTCCGCTGGCGTCTGCACCACTACGACCCCGACACGCATATCGGTGGTGTCCTCTACCTGTTCGTGCGCGGCATGAGCGCGACGCAGGCCGCGCCCGTGGACGGGGCAACGCATCCCGGCGTCTGGTCCTGGCGTCCGCCGGCTGCCCTGGTCGAGGCCGTCAGCGATCTCTTCGACCGTGGGGTACCGGCGTGAGCGAGCCCGAGACCGTCGACGCATTCGACGCCCGGCTCGCCCGCGGCACCGGAGGAGCCCTGCGGGCGTTCAACGACGCCGGCATCCTCTCGACGTCGGATGTCCACGTCGCGCTGCGACTGGCCCGGTTGAGCGACGCCGACGACGAGGTCGTCTCCCTGGGGACCGCCTTCGCGGCACGCGCCCCGCGTCTGGGCAATGTCTGCGTCGACCTGGCCACCATTCACGCCACGGCGGACGCCGACACGGATACGCCGGCGGACCTCGGTGCGCTGCCGTGGCCGGCACCAGCGGTGTGGATCGGGCTGATGGCCGCGAGCGGCATCGTCGGGGACGAGCGCCCGCTGCATCTCGAGGGGACCACCTTGTACCTGGACCGCCTGTGGGCTGACGAGAGCATGGTGGCGACGGAGCTGCGCGCACGCTCGGAGGGCGCTGCGCCAGGGGTCGACGCGGATCTGCTCCGCCGCGGCCTCGACGAACTGTTCGGCGACGATCCCGACCAGCGGATGGCGGGAGCCACCGCCGTCCTGCACCGGCTGTCGGTGATCGCGGGCGGACCGGGCACCGGGAAGACGACAACGGTGGCTCGTGTCCTCGCCCTTCTGGACGCCCAGGCCACCGCGGCGGGGCAGCGGCCACCCCTGGTCGCGCTCGCCGCCCCGACGGGAAAGGCAGCGGCGCGGCTCGAGGATGCGGTTCGCCAGGGCGCCGGCGCCCTGGCGATCGACCAGGAGCGGCGGGACCGGCTGCAGGCACTTTCGGGCAAGACGGTGCACCGGCTGCTCGGCTTCAATCCCGGCAATCGCACGCGGTTCCGCCATCACCGCCTGAACCGGTTGCCCCACGACGTGGTCGTGGTCGACGAGACCTCCATGGTCTCGCTGTCGCTGATGGCCCGGCTGTTGGAGGCTGTCCGCAGCGACGCGCGACTCCTGCTGGTCGGCGATCCCGAACAGCTGGCCTCGGTCGAGGCCGGGGCCGTCCTGGGCGACATTGTGGGGCCTGCCGCGCTCGGTCCTGTCATGTCGCCGGCGGCGCGCCAGGAGCTGGCCGACGTCACGGGGCTGGCGGTGCCCCCCGCCGAGGGCGCCCAGCCCGCCCATGCCCCCGCATTCGGGAAAGGGGTCGTGTTGCTGCGCAACGTGCATCGCTACGGCGGTGCGATCGCCGCGTTGGCCCGGGCCATCCGACACGACGACGCCGACGACGTGATGGGGATCCTGCGGACCGGCGATTCGAACGTGCAATGGATCGCCACCGATGGGGCGGACTCGGCTCCGTCCGACGACGCGTTGACCGAGGTGAAGCGGCTGGCGGTCGACACCGGGCGCGCCGTGATCGGGTCGGCGCGCGCCGGTGAGGCGCGTGCGGCGATCGACGCACTGAGCAGTTTCCGGTTCCTGTGCGGTCACCGGCGTGGGCCCGATGGCGTGGCGACGTGGATGGACATCATTGAGAACTGGCTGCGTTCCGATGTCGAGGGTTTCACCACCGGCGCAACCTGGTACGTCGGCCGTCCGCTCATCGTGACGCAGAACGACTACGGGCTCGACCTGTACAACGGTGACACGGGCGTGGTGATCGAATCACAGGAAGGGCGACTGGTGGCGGCCTTCGAGCGCCGCGGCACCATCGCCGAGGTCAGCCCGACCCGGCTCGCCGCCGTCGACACCGTCTATGCCATGACGGTGCACAAGAGCCAGGGCTCCCAGTACGAGGCGGTGGCCTTCCTGGTGCCGAGGCCCGATTCCCGGGTCCTCACCCGTGAGCTCTTGTACACGGCGGTGACCCGAGCCCGGGAACGCCTCGTCCTCGTCGGCCCCGAGTCGTCGATCCGCACCGCCATCGCCCGGCCGATCACCCGGGCGTCGGGGCTCCGGCCGGCCCTGTGGGGCGAGGCGGGCTGACCGCCTCCGTCCGATACCTCCTCACCATCCCCCGGCGCGCGCGGCCCGCTGTTTAGGCTGCGCTCCGACCGATAATCCCTGGTCTCACAGCAATTACAGGTGCCTCACAGCGTAAATTCAGGGTTCTGTCCCATGATGAAGTTGAAACGACTCCGTAACAATCGCGGGGCCTGAGTGAAAACACGGGTGAAATGAAGATTCTGGTTCTCGGAGGAGACGGTTATCTCGGTTGGCCCACGGCCCTGCATCTGTCGGCCCTCGGGCATGAGATCACCGTCGTCGACAATCTGGTGCGCCGGGAGTACGACCGCGAAATGGGTGTGGACAGCCTGGTGCCCATCGCTGCCCTCGAAGAGCGGGTGACGCGCTGGGAACAGCTGTCGGGTCACGCCATCGACGTGCGGATCGGGAACCTCACCGACGCCGCGTTCACGTACGGCGTCATCGCCGAGGCGAAGCCGGATGCCATCGTGCACTTCGGCGAGCAGCGCTCCGCCCCGTATTCGATGATCGACCGCGAGCACGCCGTCTACACCCAGGTCAACAACGTCGTCGGCAACCTGAACGTGATGTACGCCATTCAGGAGACCGACCCCGACATTCATCTCGTCAAGCTGGGGACCATGGGGGAGTACGGCTACCCCAACATCGACATTGAGGAAGGGTTCATCGAGATCACGCACAAGGGCCGCACCGACGTGATGCCCTACCCGAAGCAGCCCGGTTCCTTCTACCACCTGTCCAAGGTGCACGACAGCCACAACATCATGTTCGGCTGTCGCATCTGGGGCCTGCGCGCCACCGATCTGAACCAGGGCATCGTCTACGGCCAGTCCACCCCCGAGACCGACGCCGACCCGCTGCTGGCGACGCGCTTCGACTACGACGGCGTGTTCGGCACGGTGCTCAACCGTTTCTGCGTACAGGCGGTCACCGGCCACCCCCTCACCGTCTACGGCGCCGGCGGCCAGACCCGCGGCATGCTGAACATCCGCGACACGCTCGCCTGCGTGACCCTGGCGCTCGAGAACCCCGCCGACCGGGGCGAGTTCCGGGTCTTCAATCAATTCACGGAGTCCTTCTCCGTGCGCGAGATGGCGCAGATGGTCCAGAAGGTCTGTCCGACGCGGGTCGACATCGCGGAGGGCCTGTCCAATCCTCGGGTCGAGAACGAGGAGCACTACTTCCACGCCGCCAACACCAAGCTCCTCGACCTGGGCCTGCAGCCCCACCTCCTGACGGACGAGGTGATCACCGACATCCTCAGGCTGGTGGAGCGCTACCGGAGCCGGGTGGACGTCCAGGCGATCGCCCCCACCGTCCAATGGCGTTCGAGCGCCAGCACCCTGACGACGTCCGGTGAGACGCCCGACGCGTCCTTCCTCGCGGTGTAATCCCTCCGGCGCCCCTGTAGTTTCCTGTGGCGATGTCGCCACGCAGGCCACGCCGCCGCGCGCGCCGTCGATCACCGGCCCGGCCGGTCACCCTGCTCGTTGCAGCGGTGGTCGTGCTCGCGATACTCGTGGGCGGCCTCACCCAGGTGTCGCGGCAATCGCAGGGCTACGACGCCAACTCGGATCGCGCCCTGGCCGCGCAGGGCGCCGTCGCGGCCGATCAGTCGAACGTCACCTCACTCACGGTGCGCAAGATCGTCGACGACCTGCCTTCGCAGACCCGCCAGGGGTTGCAGGCGTCGCTCGACAGTGCGGTGCAGCAGACGTCCGACGAGGCGATGCGGGCGCAGGTCGCCGCCGGCGCAACGCCGCTGGGCGCCGTGGCGACCCAGTTCTCCGACGTCTTCGCCGAACGGGCCCAGGCGGTGGCGCAGCTGCGGGCGGCCGTCTACGGATTCCTGGGCATGCAGCCCATCGCACCCGCCGATGCGCCGCCCATGGCCGCCACGGTGACGGCAGGCGGGAGCGCCCTCTTGTCCGCCACCCAGGCCACGAACCGCATTGCCGCGGCCGGCGCGTTGCTGGCGCATTCGGACGACCTCTACCGCTCGGTGCAACGGTCACTGCTGGCGGGCGCCGGCCACGGGAAGCTCCCGCCGTCGGTGTGGGTGACCCACCCGCAGGTGTGGCAGGCCGGCAGTGTGGCGGCCCAGGTCGACCTCGTGGCGACCTCGGCCACGCTGGCTGCGACGCACTACGTCGTCCTGCGCACCATTCGCCTCACCCCTCCCGCCCTGCCGACCCCACAAGGCAGCCCGGCGAACGTCTCGGTCATCAGCCCGACCTCCCGGATCGGCGTGACCGTGGTGGTGGCCAACCAGGGTTCGTCCGACGAGCCACACGTCTCCGTCCGCTTCACGCTGGCCAACCAGACCTCCGGCGCGACGACGAGCCAGGTCCGGACGACGTCGCTCCCTCTGAGCGCCTCCGTGCAGCTGCCCACCGTGACCATGCGCGTCAAGCCATCGGCCGCGTACCTCCTCACGGTCCAGGTCATCCCCCCCGCCGGCCAGTCGCTCACAGCGGGCACTGCGATTCAGCAGCCACTGCAGATCGCCCCCGCGACCTGAGCGCCGCTCTGCGGATGCCCGGAGCGACCCGCGTATCGACCCCGCCGATTCCTGGTCCTAGGATCGTGGGGCACAGAAATCTGGAACTGGAGGGCTCTTCACGTGGCCGAGAGCATCACGATCACGGACAATCGCAACGGCGAGTCCATTGAGATCCCGCTTGTCAACGGCGGGGTATCGGCCGAGCAGTGGGCCAAGCTGCTGCCGGGGGTGTGGTTCTTCGACCCCGGCTTCATGTCGACGGCGGCCTGTGAGAGCTCGGTCACGTACCTCGACGGGGACGCCGGCATTTTGCGCTACCGCGGCTATCCCATTGAGCAGCTGGCGGAGAGCTCGACCTATCTCGAGGTCGCCTACCTGCTGCTGAACGGCGAGCTGCCCAACGAGGAGCAGTTCGCCACCTGGCGTCACGACGTCACGTACCACACCTTCATCCACGAGAACGTCCGCAAGCGCTTCCTCGAGGGCTTCCACTACGACGCCCATCCGATGGGGATGCTCGTCTCCGCCGTCGCCGCCCTCTCGACCTTCTATCTCGACGCCAAGGACATCTTCGATCCCGAGTCCCGGGACAAGCAGATCGTCCGCCTCATCGCCAAAATGCCGACCCTGGCCGCGGCGGCACACCGCTTCAGCGTGGGCATGCCGTTCGTGTACCCCGACAACTCCCTCGACTTCGCGCCGAACTTCCTCTCCATGCTCTGGAAGGTCGCGGAGCCCCGGTTCGAGGCCGACCCCGTCCTGGCCCGCGCCCTCGATGTGCTGTTCATCCTGCACGCCGACCACGAGCAGAACTGCTCGACGACCGCCATGCGCGTCGTCGGCTCGTCGCACGCCGACCCCTATTCGGCCACGGCCGCCGCCGCGGCCGCGCTCTACGGGCCACGCCACGGTGGGGCCAACGAGGCCGTCATCCGGATGCTGACCGACATCGGGAGCATCGAGAACGTGCCGGACTTCATCGCGACGGTCAAGGCGGGCACCGGCGGGCAGCGCCTGCAGGGCTTCGGGCACCGCGTCTACAAGAGCTACGACCCGCGGGCCAAGATCATCAAGCGGACGGCCGACGAGGTCTTCGCGGTCACCGGCAAGAACCCGCTGCTCGACATCGCCCTCAAGCTCGAGGAGATCGCGCTGAGCGACGAGTACTTCACGTCGCGTCGGCTCTACCCGAACGTCGACTTCTATTCGGGCCTCATCTACCAGGCCATGGGCTTTCCCATGGAGATGTTCCCCGTCCTCTTCGCCATTCCGCGCACCGCCGGGTGGCTGGCCCACTGGCAGGAGATGCTCGACCAGGACTCGAAGATCTCCCGTCCCCGCCAGCTCTACATCGGCTCCGAAGAGCGCGACTACACCCCGATACAGAGCCGCTGATTCACCGATCGAGCCGGCTGCGCATGCGCACCAGCCCCTCCTGGGCGAGCGAGACGCAGAGCCGTCCCTGCCGGTCGAACAGAAAGCCCCGGGCGAGGCCGCGCCCCTGGGCCGCCACCGGCGAGTCCGTGTCGTACAGCAGCCATTCGTCGGCCCGGAAGGGCTGGTGAAACCACATGCAGTGGTCCAGGCTGGCTCCCATGAACTGCGGGTCGTCCCAGCTCGTCTCGTGCGGGGCGAGAATGGTGTCGAAGAGGGACATGTCCGAGGCGTAGGTGGCGACGCAGGCGTGCAGGAGCGGGTCGTCGGGGAGCGTGCCGTCGGCGCGGATCCACAGCCGCTGGTAGGGCTCCCCCTGTTCCTTGGAGTGCCACGGAAGATCACCGATGTGCCGCTGGTCGATGGGATGGGGCCGGTCGAACCACTCGGTCAGCTCCTCCTTGTAGGGCAGGAGACGCTCGTAGAGCGGAGCCAACGACTCGGGCTCGGGTACCTCGGGCATCGGGATCTGGTGCTCCAACCCCTCCTCGAGGTCGTGGAAGGAGGCGGAGAGGTTGAAGATGGCCCGCCCGTGCTGCACGGCGACGACGCGTCGGGTCGTGAAGGAACGCCCGTCACGGATGCGGTCGACCTCGTAGAGGATCGGCACGGTCGGGTCGCCGGGGCGGAGGAAATACGAGTGCAGCGAGTGCACCCGTCCGTGCTCCACGGTCCGCCCCGCCGCCATGAGGGCCTGTCCGGCCACCTGACCGCCGAAGACGCGCTGGCGCTCCTCGTTGGGCTGGATGCCGCGGAAGATGTTGACCTCAATGGGTTCGAGGTCAAGCAGATCGACGAGGAACTCCAGGGACGCGCTCATGCGCCCATGTTCGCAGGCTGTCGCGTGAGGCGTGGCAGAGCACGGCACCCGGGCCCCAGCTACCCTGCGGCGGCGTGACAGCGGCGAGAGGGCAGGACGGAGAGAGCGTGCTCGAGTTCCCGGCGGGCTTCACCTGGGGCGTGGCCACGGCGGCGCACCAGATTGAGGGCGGGAACGTGAACAACGACTGGTGGGCCTGGGAACACGACCCCGCGTCGGGCACGGTGGAGCCGAGCGGCGACGCGTGTGACTCCTTTCACCGCTGGCGCGAGGACATCCAACTCGTGGCCGACATGGGCCTCGGCGCGTACCGCTTCTCGCTGGAGTGGAGCCGGATCGAGCCCGCCGAAGGGGAGTTCTCCCTCGCCGCGCTGGAGCACTACCGGAGAGTCTGCGCGGCCTGTCACGGTCATGGGATCCTGCCCGTCGTCACCTTCCACCACTTCACGACCCCGCTCTGGCTCACCGCCCGCGGTGGGTGGGAGGCGCCCGACGCCCCCGAGCGTTTCGCCCGTTTCGTGGAGCGGTCGACCGCACACCTGGGTGACCTCATCGGTTGGGCCTGCACCATCAACGAGCCCAACGTCGTCGCGGTCATGGGGTACTTCCAGGGCGAGTACCCGCCCGGGGTGAAGGAGGACTTCGTTCGCTACGGCGCGGTGAACGAGGCGATGGTGCGCGCCCATCGGCTGGCCGTCGACGTGCTGCGGGCCGGGCCCGGGAAGTTCCCGGTCGGCCTCACGCTCTCCATGGCGGAAATCACGGCCACCGAGGGCGGAGAGCCATTGCGCGACGCCGCGGAAGAGATGCTCGAGAACGTGTTCCTGCGCGCCACCGCCGGCGACGACTTCGTCGGCGTGCAGTGCTACACGCGCATGCACTTCGGCCCGGACGGGCTGGCACCCAACGATCCCGACGTCCCGGTCACGCAGATGGGTGACGAGCGCTGGCCCCAGGCGGTCGAGCACACCGTCCGGCGGGCCGCCGCGGTGAGCGGCAGGCCCGTCGTCGTCACGGAGAACGGCATCGCCACGGCCGACGACGCCGAGCGGATCGCCTTCCTGTCCGATGCGCTCCGGAGCGCCCACCGGTGCCTGCGGGAGGGCATCGACCTGCGGGGGTATTTCGTGTGGAGCCTGTTGGACAATTTCGAGTGGCATTTGGGCTACGGGCCCAAATTCGGGCTGGTGGCGGTGGCCCCCCGGACCTTCGAGCGCCGGCCCAAGCCGAGTGCGCACTGGTTCGGCGACGTGGCCCGGAGCAACAGATTGCTCACGGCGGGAGCATGACGGACTGACCGGGAGCGAATTGCCCGTGACGCTAGGGTTGACCCGTGCCGATTCCGCCCGCGGACTCCACTCGAGCGCGGGGCTCCCGTGACTGATCCCGGCGGCCACCCTCCGCTCTCCCACATCTGGTCCTCGGACCAGGCGCTGCACGCCCGGGTGCGCCAGATGATGGCGCACCCGTCCAGCGTCAAGCTCATCAAGTACGCCGGCGTCTCGGTGATCTCGACCGTGGTGTCGCAGGTCACCTTGCTGCTCGTCTTCGGTGTCTTCCACCTCATGTCGGAGGTGCCGGCGAACCTCCTGGCCAACGTGCTCGCCACTATTCCGTCCTACGCGCTCAACCGCCGCTGGGTCTGGGGCAAGAGCGGAAAGTCGCACTTCTGGAGGGAGGTCGCCCCCTTCTGGATCCTGTCCTTCATCGGCCTGGCCTTCTCGAGCCTGGCCGTCTGGCTCGCCGGTGAGTTCGCCCGAGCGCACGGCCTGAGCCACGGCGAGACCGCGCTGCTCGTGAACCTGGCCAACCTGCTGAGCTTCGCCATCCTGTGGATCGTCAAGTTCGTGATCTACAACAAGCTCTTCCACGTCGACCCGGTCGAGTACGAGGAGCACCATGCCGAGAAGGTGGCGGCGGGCGAGGTGGGCGGCGACCAGGACGCGTGACCGGGCCCCCGGGGGGTTCGATTCCCGACTGACGACGGCCGGGAGGGTTGTCAGTCCCGGAAGTTGTTGAACTGCAGCGGGATGCCGAAGTCCTCCGCCTTGCACTTGCTGATGACCTCCTGGAGGTCGTCGCGCTTCTTGCCCGTCACGCGGAGCTGATCGCCCTGTGTCTGGGAGGACACCCCCTTGAGCCCGAGGTCCTTGATGAATTTGTTCAAACGCTTGGCGTGATCCGACGAGATGCCGGCCCGGATGGCGATCTTCTGCCGGGAGGTGCCCTTTTGGGCCTCCTCGACCTTGGCGTCCTCGAAGGCCTTCAGCGAGACCTGGCGCTTGACCAGCTTCTCGTCGAGGACCTGATGCAACGCCCGGAGGCGGTCCTCGGTCGAGGAGCGGAGCACGAGCTCGTTCTCGCTGAGCTCAATGGCCGAATCTGTGTTCTTGAAGTCGAAGCGAGTGGCAGCCTCCCGGTTGGCCTGGTCCACGGCGTTGCGCACCTCTTGCATGTCGACTTCCGAAACGATGTCAAACGTGGGCATGGGGCCAGCGTACCGGCGTCACCTGCCGGTCCGGGGGGCCGGGCCGGGCTAATCTCGCCCCTGCGGGTCGGTGTCCGAGTGGCCAAAGGAAGCAGGCTGTAAACCTGCCGGTTAACACCTACGGAGGTTCAAATCCTTCCCGGCCCACGCATTTCTCCGCCGGCATCGTCGCGGGGCCGCCCGGCCCTGAGCGACCCGCCGGCGGCCGTTACAATGCTGTTGCAGATCGATCGCGGCAGGCGTCCCCCGAGGCGTCGGCCCATCCTCCCCCCATCGGGCCCGGCCGGGCCTGGACACGACAAGCGAGACTGATTACCCCGTGGACGAGAGCGCGATGTCGACGTCACCCCCGGTTCTGGACCGGATCAGCGCGCGGCTCGGCCGCCTGTCCATGCGGGCCGACGCCATGCAGCTCCGCCTCTCCCGCGGCGTCACCCTCACCGAGCGTGTCGAGCGCGAGTCCGGCGACCCCGAGGACCTTTCCTTCCTGCGCCGGCCCGCGCTCCTGGGGCTCCTCGCCGTCGTCTCCATCTGCGTCGGGGCGTCGCTGCCGAGCTCGCCGTTCAAGTTGGAGATGGGCGGCACCTGGTTCTTCGGTGAGGCCGATTGGCCGTCGACCACCCTGATGCTGCCGGGCGTCGTCGCCGTCTACGGCGGCATGATTCTCTTCGTCCGGGTCTGGTACGGCCTCTTCCAGACCCTGCGCGCCCGTGGCGGCGTGCCCATCCGTCCCCTGGCCTACATGCTGGCGCTGTGGATCCTGCCGCTCCTGGTGGTGGCGCCGCTCTTCAGCAAGGACGTGTTCTCGTACGCCGCCCAGGGCGAAATGATGAGCCGTCACATCAACCCGTACCACTACGGTCCCGGCACGCTTGGCTCGGGTCCGTACGTCTCGGGGGTCGACCCGCTGTGGGCGAACACCCCCGCGCCCTACGGGCCGCTCTTCTTGATGCTGGCCGGGTGGTCCGCCTCGCTCACCTTCCACCACGCCCTCCTGACCATTGAGCTGCTCCGCCTCCAATCCGTCGCCGGCCTCGCGCTCATCGCCTACTGCATCCCCAAGTTGGCCCGCTCCTTCGGCCGCGACCCGGGCCCGGCCTTCGTGCTGGCGGTGCTCAACCCCCTGACCCTGCTGGCCCTGGTCGGGGGCGCGCACAACGACGCCATCATGGTCGGGCTGCTGCTGGCCGGCGTGACGGCCGCCCGCTCCTTCCACCCGGTCTGGGGCATCGTCCTGTGCGCGCTGGCCGCCTCCATCAAGGTTCCGGCCGCCATCGGCATCGTCTACGTGGCGTGGGAGTGGGCCGGGCCGTTTGCCGACTGGCGCCGCCGACTCCGCATGCTGGTGCGCGCCGGGCTGATCACGGTGGCCGTCATGGGGGTGCTCTCACTCGTCTCCGGCCTCGGCTGGGGCTGGATCGCCAACCTGGGCACCCCCGGCACCGTGCGGTCGTGGATGGCGCCGGCCACGGGCTTCGGACTGTTGATCAGCGGGGCGGCCCACGTCGTCGGCATCGGCGTCGGCCTGGGCGGGGTCCTGACCCTGACCCGCGCCATCGGGCTGATCGGGGCGGCCGCCATCGCCATCTACTGCCTCCGCAACCGGCAGCGCATCGGCGTGCTCGGAGCGCTCGGTGCCACCTTGATGGCCTTCGTCCTCCTCGGACCCGTCGTCCAGCCCTGGTACCTGACGTGGGGCATCATCATTGTGGCGCCGGTCGTGACCGGACGGTGGCTCTACGCCGTGCTCGGGCTGTCGACCGTGGCGCCCTTCATCGGGCTCACCGGCGGGGCCGACCTGCTGAGCGAGCTGGTCCACACGGACCCGGCCAGCATGATGCTGGCGGTCCTGGTGCTGTGGGCCGTGGCCATCTTCCCCCTGGGGAACTGGACGACGTCGTGGCGTCTCGACCGCTCACGGCTGTCGGCCCTCCCGGCGACCAGCGCCGCGCTCGAGTCCTGAGCACGCCTCGCTGACGGCGGCCAGCGCCCCGCGCCCCGGGGCGCCGGCCCCGCAGCGTCACTCGGACACTCAGAGGAGGCGCTGGAGCTCGACCACGTCGAGCCATTGGCGGTGCTTGCGTCCGACCTCTCGCTCGACGCCCACCAGCTCGAAGCCGGCCGCCTCGTGCAGGCTGATGGAGGTCTCGTTGTGCCCGGCGATCCGGGCGATCACCGAGTGGAAGCCGTGGGCGGAGGCCAGGACGAGGAGCTCGGCGAGCAGCGCCCTGCCGACCCCGTTGCCCCGCTGGGCCCGGTCGACGTAGACGGAGTTCTCGGCCGTGGCCGAGTAGCCGGAGCGCTCACGGAAGGACGACAGGGAGCCGAAGCCCAGGACGATCTCGCCGTTGGCCCCGATCCGGCCCGGCGCATCCGGGTCCGGGGGCTCGGTGGCCACGACGGCCGGGTGCACGCCGCTGTGCTCGAGGATCCACGCCTCCTGCTCGGCCGCGCTGCGGGGCACCATGTCGAAGGTGTTGGTGCTCTCGAGCACCTCCACGTTGTAGATGGCCCGGATGGCCTCGGCATCGGCCAGCTCGGCGAGTCGGATCCGCATCCGCCGATGGTACTGTTGACGTGCGAAAACCACGGGAGCGGAGGCAGCTCGCCTCAGGGCCTGACTATCATTTACGCTTCGCGGAAGTACCCGCGGCGCCCCTGTAGCTCAGTGGTAGAGCACCTCCATGGTAAGGAGGGGGTCGTGGGTTCAATCCCCACCGGGGGCTCGCCCATGGCGGCGTAGCTCAGTTGGTCAGAGCACACGGCTCATAATCGTGTTGTCGCGGGTTCGAGTCCCGCCGCCGCTACCAGGTCCGGGTCAGGTCGCCCCGGGCAGCCAGCAGGAAGGATTGCAGATGGCGAAGAACGAGAAGAGGGTCCAGGTCACGCTGGCCTGTGAGGTGTGCAAGCGGCGGAACTACATCACGACGAAGAACAAGCTGAACGACCGCGAGCGGATCGAGATGAAGAAGTTCTGCCGCTGGGATCGCCAGCACACGCTGCACAAGGAGACCCGCTGAGCCAACCCGAGCCTGCCGGTGCTACTCTGGCAGGCCGATCCCCAGGTCAGGGGGAAGAACCACCTGCTTGAGGGCAACCGAAGGCACCCCACCGAGGGCAGTAGCTCAACTGGTAGAGCACCGGTCTCCAAAACCGGCGGTTGGGGGTTCGAGTCCCTCCTGCCCTGCCCCGGACGTACGCACCCGACAATGAAGTATGTGAGGCAAGAGCCGTGAACCGCGAGACCAAGCGCTTGATGCAGCGCCAAGGGCAGATGGAGGCCGATGGGTCTCCGGCTACCCGCAAGGCCCCCGCGGGCGCCAACTCGGGTGGGCCCCGCCAACCGCGCAGCCGGCAACAGGGGCGCAAGCGCACGACGCCGGTGCAGTTCGTCCGCGAGGTGCGCGACGAAATGCGCCAGGTGGCGTGGCCGTCGCGTTCAGAGCTGATCAATTACACCTCAGTGGTGCTGACGACGCTGATCATCATGATCAGCTTGATCTTCGTCCTGAACCTCGCCTTCGGGAAGCTGATCACGCTTCTCTTCACGAAGTAGTGCCGGCATGAGCGATATGACGCATTCAGACGCAGGGGAAGCAGTGACCAACGGCGACCAAGAAGGCGTGGCCGAGTCCATCGAGGCAGAGCGGGAAGAGGCCGACGTGGCCCCCGAGGAGGCGGCAGTGAGCCCGGACGTGACGGACATCGACGAAGCGGTGGCCGAAGAGATTGTGGAAGAGATCGTGCTCGAGGCGATCGAAGAGGCGGTGGTCGAGGAGATCGTCGAAGAGATCGTGCTCGAGGCGATCGAAGAGGCGGTGGTCGAGGAGATCGCCGAGGAGATCGTGGAAGAGATCGCGTCGGAGACCGCAGCCGAGCCGGACCTGGTGCTCGATGCCACCGACGGCGAGGGCGACGGTGAGCTCGGAGGCTGGGTCAAGGACGAAGACGACGAAGAGGAGCCCGTCCCGGTCGAGAGCCCGTACGACCGGCCCGGCCGCTGGTACGTGGTGCACACCTACTCGGGGTACGAGAACAAGGTGCGCTCGAACATGGGCAACGTCGTCGCCTCCCGCGGCATCGAGGACCGCGTCTTCGAGGTCGTCATCCCGATGGAGGACGTGGACGAGTTCAAGGGCGGCAAGAAGGTCACGGTCCAGAAGAAGGTGTTCCCCGGCTACCTGCTCGTACGCTGTGACCTCGATGACGACACCTGGGGCGCCATCCGCAACACCCCCGGCGTCACGGGCTTCGTCGGTCCGGGCACCAAGCCGACGCCCCTGTCGCGTCGCGAGGTCGAGAACATCCTTCAGGTGAAGGTCGAGGGTGGTCCGGGCGGTGCGCCCAAGCGCACGCGGGCCCGCCTGGAGTACGAGGTCAACGAGACGGTCAGGGTCAAGGAAGGCCCCTTCGCCGACTTCTCGGGCCAGATCTCGGAGATCAACGAGGACCAGCTCAAGCTCAAGGTGCTGGTCAACATCTTCGGCCGGGAGACGCCGGTCGAGCTCGAATTCAGCCAAGTCGCCAAGCTGTAGGCGACTGGGCACAGAGACGGAGAAGGAGAACAAGGACGATGGCACCCAAGAAGAAGGTGCTCGCCGTGGTGAAGATCCAGCTCGAGGCCGGTTCGGCCACGCCGGCGCCGCCCGTCGGCACCGCGCTGGGCCCGCACGGCGTGCAGACCATGGAATTCTGCAAGCAGTACAACCAGGCCACGGAGAGCATGCGGGGTCAGGTGATCCCGGTCGACATCACGATCTACGAGGACCGCTCGTTCAGCTTCGTGCTGAAGACCTCGCCGACGCCGGTCCTGCTCCGCCAGGCGGCGGGGCTCGACAAGGGCGCCGCCACCGCGGGCCGCGAGCAGGTCGGGACGATCACCGACGCCCAGCTGGCCGAGATCGCCACCACGAAGCTCGCCGACCTCAACACGGCGGATCTCGAGGCGGCCAAGAAGCAGGTCGCCGGCACGGCGCGCTCCATGGGCATCAAGGTCGCCGGTTAGGGCAGGACGAGGAGAAGAAGATGACCCAGCACGGCAAGAAGTACAAGGAGAGCCTGACCAAGGCGGACCGGGAATCGATGCACGGCCTGGCCGAGGGCGTCGAGCTGGTCAAGTCGCTGGCCAGCGCCAAGTTCGACGAGACGGTCGAGCTGGCCGTCCGGCTCGGGGTCGACCCCCGCAAGGCGGACCAGATCGTACGCGGGACGCTGTCGCTCCCCGCCGGGACCGGACGGACCGAGCGGGTGGCGGTCTTCGCGGCCGGCGAGGCGGCCGCCGAGGCCCGTGCCGCCGGGGCCGACGAGGTCGGCGCCGACGACCTGGTGGCGAAGATCAACGGCGGCTTCCTCGACTTCGACGTCGCCATCGCCACGCCGGACCTGATGGGGCAGGTCGGGACACTCGGCCGCGTGCTCGGGCCACGTGGCCTGATGCCCAACCCCAAGACGGGCACGGTGACGACCGACGTCGGCAAGGCCGTCGCCGAGTTCAAGGGTGGCCGGGTCGAGTACCGCACCGACAAGGTGGGCAACGTCCACATCCGTGTCGGCAAGGCGTCCTTCACCGCCGACCAGCTCATGACGAACATCCGCGCCGTCATCGACGAGCTGCAGCGGGCCAAGCCGCCCTCGGCCAAGGGCCGCTACTTCCTTTCGGTGACCGTCTCGACGACGATGAGCCCCGGGGTCCGCATCGACCCGGTGAAGGCCCGCTACACCGACGAGGAGCTGGCCGTCCCGGCCTGACCACGCCGCCCGGTCGGAACCCTCCCGACCGCCGTACTACGCTCTCCCGCACAGCTCGCCGCCTCCGGGCGGACGGGCACTGAATCCGATACGCCAGAGACCTCCGGTGCACCCCTGGGTGCCGAAGCGGCCCGATGGGCCGGCCTGACGAGGCGACAACGAAGCATGCCGGAGCGATCCGGCAGCCCGTGCCGTCGCACGCCGGAGACTCTGGCCCGCTTCCGGGCCATGGAGCCCGGTGGAGGACACCGATGGCAACGCAGAACGCACAGATGGCACACAAGGTCGAGGTCGTCGACGAGGTCAAGACGCGCGTCAGCGCGGCGGCGGCCTCCATCGTGAGCGAGTACCGAGGCCTGACGACCTCCGAGCTGGCCGAGCTGCGGACCGCGCTGGCCGCCGCCGGGGGCGACTACCGGATCTTCAAGAACACGCTGGTCCGGCGGGCCATCGACGGCGGCGAGTACCAGCCGCTGGCGCAGTACCTCAGCGGCCCCAGCGCGCTGACGTTCGTGCAGGGCGACGTCAGCGCCGTGGCGAAGGCACTGCGGGACTTCTCCCGGAACAACCCGCTCCTCGTCATTAAGGGCGGGCTGGCCGACGGATCGCTGCTCTCGGCGGCCGACCTGGCCGCGCTGGCCGACCTGCCCCCGCGCGAGGTGCTGCTGGCCCGTTTCGCCGGTGCCCTGGCCGCACCGATGCAGCAGATGGCCGGCCTCCTGCAGGCCCTGCCGCGCAACATGGCCTACGGGCTCTCGGCGCTGATCGAGCAGCGTGAGGCCGGTGGCGAGACGCTGCCCGCCGAGGAGACCGCCGCGCCGGCCGCCGAAGCCGAGGCCGAGACCGCACCTACCGATGAAGCTGCCGCACCCGAGCCGGTGGAGTCCGCCGGGGAGGCTCCGGCGGAGGCGGATGCGGTGACCACCGCCGAAGAGGCGTCCGAGTAGATCGTCCGATCACAACAAGACCGAAGGTAAAGAAAGGAAGGCCAGGCAGATGGCAACCCTGACCAAAGAAGAGATCCTCGACGGGATCGCCGAGCTCTCGGTGATTCAGCTGAGCGAGCTGTTGAAGGACTTCGAGGAGCGCTTCGGCGTGACCGCGGCCGCTCCCGTGGCCGTGGCCGCAGCGGCCGCTCCGGCCGCCGGTGGCGACGCCGGAGGTGGCGAGGAGGAGAAGTCGGACTTCGACGTCATCCTGACGGCGGCCGGCGACAAGAAGATCCAGGTCATCAAGGAGGTGCGTGCTCTCACCAGCCTCGGCCTCAAGGAGGCCAAGGACCTGGTCGAGGCCGCCCCGAAGCCGGTCCTGGAGAAGGCCAACAAGGAAGACGCCGAGAAGGCCAAGGCGGCCCTCGAGGGCGCCGGCGCCACGGTCGAGATCAAGTAGTCCCGGGTCGGGGGGCCGGGCGGGACGGGACACCCGTCCTGACCTGGCCTTCCGACCAGGATCCTTGACGGCGGGGGAGGGCACCTTTACCCTGTCGGGGACCCCGGGCACCGCCCGTTCGGCCGACGATGGCCCGAGGGGTTGTATCCAGGCACGCCCCACGATAAGATGCACGGTTGCCGTGCGTCTCCCTGTCTTCGATTCCGTAATTCCTCGGTGTCGACGCGCGCCCGCGCAGCCCTGATCCCCGTCCCGTCGTCCCCGTCCTCGTCCGTCCCGATTCGCAGTACCGCCCTCACCCGCCGCTTTTCACTTGGGAGGAGTTGACCGTTGTCCTCACGGTCCCGCAGTCCCGAACGTGTCACGTTCGCCAATATCAACGAGGCTTTGCCGCTTCCCGACTTGATCGCCATTCAGCGCGACTCGTTCCAGTGGTTCCTCGACAAGGGCCTGGCCGAGGCCTACCACGACATCAGTCCCATCGAGGACTTCACCGGTCAGCTGAGCCTGGAGCTCGAGTTCGATCCGACGGACGCCGACCTGCGCCCACCGCCGAAGTTCTCGGTGGAGGAGTGCAAGGAAAAGGACATGACGTACGCCGCGCCCGTCTTCGTGCGCGCCCGCTTCCTCAACGCCACCACGGGTGAGATCAAGGAGCAGACGGTCTTCATGGGGGACTTCCCGATGATGACCGACCGGGGCACCTTCATCGTCAACGGCACCGAGCGTGTCGTCGTCAGCCAGCTCGTGCGCTCGCCCGGCGTGATCTTCCAGCCCGGCCGCGACGCCAAGACCGTCTTCACCGGGACCATCCACCCGTACCGGGGTGAGTGGATCGAGCTCGACATCGAAGCCAAGCCGGGCAAGGACGTCACGGCCGGATGCCGGGTGGCCCGCAAGCGCCGCCTGTCGTTGTTCGTCCTGTTGCGCGCCCTGGGCTACGGGGACGAGGCCTTCCTCGACCGCTTCGTGCGCCACTTCGACTTCCTCGAGGGGCAGTGGGAGAAGGAGCGCAACCTGGCGCCCACCCGCGAGGAGGCCCTCCTCGAGATCTACAAGCGCGCCCGTCCCGGCGAGCCGCTGTCGGCCGAGGCCGCCCGCGTCTACTTCGAGAACGCCTTCTTCAACCCGAAGCGCTACGACCTCACCCGCGTCGGCCGCTACAAGCTGAACCGCAAGCTCGGGCCGGAAATCGACCGCCTGTCGGACCTGTTCGGGATCGACATCGAGAAGCCCGCCCCGAACCAGTCGGTGCTGTCGCCGTCGGAGATCCTGGCCTCGGCCACCTACATGCTCCACCTGGCCCAGCACATGGCCGACGGCGAGTCGACCTACCGCATCGACGACCAGGACCACTTCGCCAACCGGCGCATCCGCTCGGTCGGCGAGCTGATCCAGAACCAGGTGCGGGTGGGCCTGTCGCGTATGGAGCGGGTCGTGCGTGAGCGCATGACCACCCAGGACGTCGAGGCCATCACGCCGCAGACGCTGATCAACATCCGCCCGGTCGTGGCCGCGGTGAAGGAGTTCTTCGGCACCTCGCAGCTCTCGCAGTTCATGGACCAGAACAACCCGCTGTCGGGCCTGGCCCACAAGCGCCGCCTCTCCGCGTTGGGGCCAGGTGGTCTGTCCCGTGAGCGCGCCGGCTTCGAAGTCCGGGACGTGCACACGTCCCACTACGGGCGCATGTGCCCGATCGAGACGCCGGAGGGCCCGAACATCGGCCTGATCGGCGCCCTGGCCACCTACGCCCGGGTGAACGAGTACGGCTTCATCGAGACGCCCTACCGAACCGTGGTCGACGGCAAGGTCACCGACGAGGTCAGCTACCTGGCGGCCGACGAGGAAGAGGAGCACGTCATCGCCCAGGCCAACGCTGCGGTCTCCGCGGACGGGCGCCTGACCGAGGAGCGCGTCCTGGTGCGCCGCGGCCCGCAGGGGACCGGCGTGCGCATGGGTGCCGTCAACACCTCCTACGGGACGACGTCGGAGATCGACTTCGTGCCGCCGTCCGAGGTGGACCTCATGGACGTGTCGCCGAAGCAGATCGTGTCGGTCTCGACCGCGCTGATCCCCTTCGTCGAGCACGACGACGCCAACCGTGCCCTCATGGGCGCCAACATGCAGAAGCAGGCCGTACCGCTGGTGGCACCCGAGGCGCCGTACATCGGCACCGGGGTGGAGGCGCGCGCCGCCCGCGACGCCGGCGACGTCATTCTGGCCGAGGGCAACGGCACCGTGACCGAGATCAGCGGCGACGCCATCACCGTGGAGTACGCCCCGGGGCAGAAGGACCGCCTCGGCACGGCGCTGGGCCGCAAGGTCTACCGCCTGTCCAAGTTCCGCCGCTCGAACCAGAACACGTGCATCAACCACCGCACGTTGGTGGCGGAGGGTCAGAGCGTGGCGACCGGCGACCTGCTGGCCGACGGCCCCTCGACCCACAACGGCGAGCTGGCGCTGGGCAAGAACCTGCTCGTCGCCTTCATGCCGTGGGAGGGCTACAACTACGAGGACGCCATCATCTTGTCCGAGCGCCTGGTGCGCGACGACGTGCTGACGTCCATCCACATTGAGGAGCACGAGGTCGACGCCCGCGACACCAAGCTGGGCGCCGAGGAGATCACCCGGGACATCCCGAACCTGTCGGAGGAGATTCTGGCCGACCTCGACGACCGCGGCATCATCCGCGTCGGCGCCGAGGTGGAGCCGGGCGACGTCCTGGTCGGCAAGGTGACCCCCAAGGGTGAGACGGAGCAGACGCCCGAAGAGCGGCTGCTGCGCGCCATCTTCGGTGAGAAGGCCCGCGAGGTGCGCGACACCTCGTTGAAGGTCCCGCACGGTGAGTACGGCAAGGTCATCGACGTCCGGGTCTTCTCGCGTGAGGAGTCCCACGAGCTGCCGCCCGGCGTGAACCAGCTGGTGCGGGTCTACGTGGCCCAGAAGCGCAAGATCTCCGAGGGCGACAAGCTGGCCGGCCGCCACGGCAACAAGGGCGTCATCTCCAAGATCCTCCCGGTCGAGGACATGCCCTACCTGTCCGACGGCACCCCGGTCGACATCATCCTGAACCCGCTCGGCGTGCCGAGCCGGATGAACGTCGGCCAGGTGCTCGAGTCGCATCTCGGCTACGCCGCCCGCCACGGCTGGGAGGGCGTGGAGGTCAACGAGGGCGTGGGTACGAGTGCCAAGGGTGACGGGGCCGCCCGCAAGACGCGGCCGCGCACGCAGCCGGCGGCCTGGGTCTCCACTCCGGTCTTCGACGGCGCCCACTGGGACGAGGTCGAGGACGCCGGGGCCCACCCGACGATCCAGAAGGTCTTCGGGACCCTCAATTCGGACTCGGCCAACGGCGACGTGCAGATCGGCACCGACGGCAAGGTCACGCTCTACAACGGGCGCACCGGCGAGAAGTACGACAACCCGATCTCGGTCGGCTTCGTCTACATCCTGAAGCTGGCCCACCTGGTCGACGACAAGATCCACGCCCGCTCCACCGGCCCGTACTCCATGATCACGCAGCAGCCGCTGGGTGGGAAGGCGCAGTTCGGTGGCCAGCGCTTCGGCGAAATGGAGGTGTGGGCGTTGGAGGCCTTCGGCGCGGCGTACGCGCTGCAGGAGCTCCTGACCATCAAGTCCGACGACGTGCTGGGCCGGGTCAAGGTCTACGAGGCCATCGTCAAGGGCGAGAACATCCCCGAGCCGGGCATCCCCGAGTCGTTCAAGGTGCTCATCAAGGAGATGCAGTCCCTGTGCTTGGACGTCGAGGTCCTGGCGATCGACGGCCGTGAGATCGAGATGCACGAGTTGGACGAGGACGTGTTCCGCACGGCTGAAGAGCTGGGCATCGACATCAGCCGCAACGAGCGCGGCTCCGACGAAGAAGACGAGCGGCGTGCCGCAGAGAGGAGCTTCTCCTAATGGCTCTGGACGTCAACACCTTCGACCAGCTCCGTATCGGGCTGGCTACGGGCGACTCCATCCGGGGATGGTCCAACGGCGAGGTCAAGAAGCCCGAGACGATCAACTACCGCACCCTGCGTCCCGAGAAGGACGGGCTCTTCTGCGAGAAGATCTTCGGCCCGACCAAGGACTGGGAGTGCTACTGCGGCAAGTACAAGCGGGTGCGCTTCAAGGGCATCATCTGCGAGCGCTGCGGCGTCGAGGTCACCCGGTCCAAGGTGCGGCGCGACCGCATGGGCCACATTGAGCTGGCCGCGCCCGTCGTGCACATCTGGTACCTGCGGGGGACCCGCAGCTGGTTGGCCTACCTGCTCATGGGCACCGAGCCCCGCGAGGAGCTCAAGGCCAAGCAGCTCGAGAAGGTCATCTACTTCGCGGCGAACCTGGTCACCTGGGTCGACGAGGAGAAGCGCCACCAGGACCTGCCGTCGCTCGAGAACGAGATGGCCGAGGAGATCGCGGACATCGAGAAGAAGCGCGACCTCGACATCGACCGCCGCTTCAAGGCGCTCGAGGACGAGCTGAAGGCCCTCGAGGCCGACGGAGCCAAGGACGCCGAGATCAAGGCGCGCCAGCGCGCCGTCGAGAAGGAGATCCAGTCCGCCCGCGAGCGGGCCCAGGAGGACGCCGAGATCGCCCAGCGCTCCCTCGACGAGTTCCGCAACCTGCACGGCCGCAAGATCATCGAGGACGAGATGCTGTGGCGCGAGCTCCGCCTGCGCTACGACGAGTACTTCGAGGGCGGCATGGGCGCCGAGTACATCCTCAAGCTGATCGACCGCATCGACCTCGATGCCGAGGAGATCAAGCTGCGCGACATGATCGACGCCAAGGACGGTCGCCGTCCCCTGTCGGCCCAGCGCCGCCAGAAGACGATCAAGCGCCTGAAGATCGTCACGGCCTTCAACCGCCGCGACGACCACGGCCGGCGCATCAACGACCCGCGGGCCATGATCCTCGAGGCCGTGCCGGTGATCCCGCCGGACCTGCGCCCCATGGTGCAGCTCGACGGTGGCCGCTTCGCCACGTCGGACCTCAACGACCTGTACCGCCGCGTCATCAACCGCAACAACCGCCTCAAGAGGTTGCTCGACCTCGGCGCGCCCGAGATCATCATCAACAACGAGAAGCGCATGCTGCAGGAGGCCGTCGACGCGCTGTTCGACAACGGCCGTCGCGGCCGCCCGGTCACGGGTCCCGGCAACCGTCCGTTGAAGTCGCTCTCCGACATGTTGAAGGGCAAGCAGGGTCGGTTCCGCCAGAACCTGCTGGGCAAGCGCGTGGACTACTCGGGCCGTTCGGTCATCGTGATCGGGCCCAACCTGAAGCTGCACCAGTGCGGCCTGCCCAAGCTGATGGCGTTGGAACTGTTCAAGCCCTTCGTCATGAAGCGGCTGGTCGACGCCGAGCTGGCCCAGAACATCAAGTCGGCCAAGCGCATGGTCGAGCGGCGTCGGCCCCAGGTGTGGGACGTCCTGGAGGGCGTCATCCGGGAGCACCCGGTCCTGCTGAACCGCGCCCCGACGTTGCACCGCCTCGGGATCCAGGCCTTCGAGCCCGTCCTGGTCGAGGGCAAGGCCATTCAGGTCCACCCGCTCGTCTGCACGGCCTTCAACGCCGACTTCGACGGCGACCAGATGGCGGTGCACCTCCCGTTGTCCGCCGAAGCCCAGGCGGAGGCCAGGGTCTTGATGCTGTCGGCCAACAACATCCTCTCCCCGGCGACGGGCCGTCCGATCACCGTGCCCACCCAGGACATGGTCTTCGGCGCCTACTACCTCACGCTCCGAGTCGAGTCGGGCACGGGTGCGGGGCGCGTCTTCCGCCACATCCACGAGCTGGAGGCCGCGTTCGACGCCGGCGACGTGGAACTGCAGGTGCCGATCGTGTTGCGGCCGGCGCCGGGTTCGACCCTGGCCGGGCGCCTCAGCGCGGCCGGCGTGACCGCCGGTGAGGACGGGGTCCTCGCCTACGAGACGACGCCGGGCCGTGTCTTCTTCAACGAGGCGCTCCCCGAGGGCTTCGCCTTCGTCAACGACGTGGTGGGCAAGCGCAACACCCCGATCGGCGTGATCGTGGAGGAGCTGTCCGCCAGCTACCCCAAGAACGTCGTGGCCGCGAGCCTCGACCGGATCAAGGCGCTGGGCTTCCGCTTCGCCGCCCAGTCGGGCCTGACCATCTCCATCAACGACGTGCAGACGCCGCCGGACAAGATGGCCATCCTCGACCGCTACGAGAAGGAAGCCGAGAAGGCCGAGACCCAGTTCAAGCGCGGCATCATCACCGACGACGAGCGGCGCCAGAAGGAGATCGAGATCTGGACCTCGGCCAACTCCGAGGTGGGGCGGGCCATGGAGGCCCAGCTGGCCACCATCGCCTTCAACCCGCTCGACATGATGGTCGACTCGGGTGCCCGAGGGAACTCGCAGCAGATCCGCCAGATCGCCGGCATGAAGGGCCTGGTGTCCAACCCGCGGGGCGAGATGATCCCCCGCCCGATCAAGTCCTCCTTCCGTGAGGGTCTCTCGGTGCTGGAGTACTTCATCTCAACCCACGGCGCCCGCAAGGGACTGGCCGACACCGCCCTGCGCACGGCCGACTCGGGCTACCTGACCCGTCGACTCGTCGACGTGGCCCAGGAGCTCATCATCCGGATCGACGACTGCGGGTCGACCCGGGGCATCTGGATCGAGGGCGTGGCCCCCGACGGCCCCGGACACCGCAACTACCTCGAGACCCGGGCCTTCGGCCGTCTGTTGACGGAGGACGTGACGCTGTCGGACGGCACCGTCTTCCCAGTCGGGACGCTGCTCCTCGACGAGACCATCGCCGCGCTGCGCGACGACCCCACCGTCGACCGGATCCGCGTCCGCTCGGTGCTCACCTGCGAGTCGCCCCAGGGCGTCTGCGCGGCCTGCTACGGACTGTCGTTGGCGACCGGCTCCATGATCGAGCTCGGCGAGGCGGTCGGCGTCATTGCCGCCCAGTCCATCGGCGAGCCCGGCACGCAGCTCACCATGCGGACGTTCCACACCGGCGGTGTGGTGGGTGAGGACATCACCCACGGCCTGCCCCGCGTGGTCGAGCTCTTCGAGGCCCGCACCCCCAAGGGTGCAGCCGTACTGGCCCACCACTCCGGCGTGGTCCGGGTGGAGGACGACGAGATGGGCCGTCACATCACGGTCGTGGCCGATGACGGCACGGAGACCACCACCCTGGTGGCCGCCCGCGCCCACCTGGAGGTCACCGACGGCCAGGACGTCGGTGCCGGTGACGCGCTGGTCGAGGGTCCCAAGGACCCCAAGGAGCTGCTGGAGGTCAAGGGCATCCGCGAGACCCAGCAGTACCTCGTCGAAGAGGTGCAGAAGGTGTACCGCGACCAGGGTGTGTCGATCCACGACAAGCACATTGAGCTGATCGTGCGCCAGATGTTGCGCCGTGTGCTCGTGGCCGAGCCGGGCGACGCGCCCTTCCTGCCGGGCGAGCGCGTCGACAACCAGATCTACGCCGAGGTCAACCGCACCCTGGTGGAGGACGGCAACGTCCCGGCCGAAGGCCGCCCCGAGCTGATGGGGATCACCAAGGCGTCGCTGGCCACGGAGAGCTGGCTTTCGGCCGCCTCCTTCCAGGAGACGACCCGGGTGCTGACCGAGGCGGCCATCGAGGGCCGCAGCGACCAGCTGTTCGGGCTGAAGGAGAACATCATCATCGGCAAGCTGATCCCGGCCGGTTCGGGCATGGAGCACTACCGGAACATCCGGCTCGAGATGCCCGACGCCGAGGCCATGCCCTTCTGGGCCATGGGATCGGGTGAGTCGGACACCGAGGATCTGGCCAACTGGCTGCGGGACATGGGCGAAGGCGTCAGCGAAGACCCCTTCGACTCGTCCATCGACGCCAGCTGGCTGGGTGCGGCGCCGACGGCCGAGGACGCCTTCGGCAACCCGATCGTGGTGACCACCGACAGCGCGAACGCCGCTGAAGCAGTGGAGGCTCCCGAGACGGGCGCCGCGGAGGCGGGGGCCTAAACTTCGTCCGTTCCGCTCGCGGGGAAGACGAAGGGGAGGGTCCGATGGCGACACCGGGCAGGGTGGCTGACTCGAACGTGCCGGATGGCCTCGCGCCGTCCGGCACGGGTCATTACCGGCTGTCCGACATCCGAGCCCTCGAGGCCCAGTCCGTCCACATCTTCCGGGAGGTGGCCGCCGAGTTCGAGCGTCCCGTCCTCCTGTTCTCGGGCGGCAAGGACTCCATCGTCATGCTCCACGTGGCCAAGAAGGCCTTCTGGCCCGCGCCCGTGCCCTTCCCCGTGCTCCACGTGGACACCGGGCGTAACTTCGACGAGGTCCTCGAGTTCCGGGACCGCCACACGGCCGCGCTCGGCGTGCGGCTGGAGGTGGCGAGGGTGCAGGACGACATCGACGCCGGGCGGACGGTGGAGGACACGTCGCCGGGCGCCACGCGCAACCGGCTGCAGACGCCGACGCTGCTGCGGGCCATCGCGGAGGGCCGCCACGACGCCGTCTTCGGCGGGGCCCGCCGGGACGAGGAGAAGGCCCGGGCCAAGGAGCGCATCTTCAGCTTCCGTGACGAGTTCGGCCAGTGGGACCCGAAGAAGCAGCGCCCCGAGCTCTGGAACATCTACAACGCCCGCCACAACAAGGGGGAGCACATCCGCGTCTTCCCCCTCTCGAACTGGACCGAGCACGACGTGTGGCACTACATCCGGGACGAGGGCATCGACGTCCCGTCGATCTACTTCGCCCACCGCCGCGAGGTGTTCCAGCGCGACGGCATGCTCATGGCGGTCACCGAGCACCTGGCGCCGAGTGAGGGCGATCCCGTCTTCGAGGCCATGGTGCGTTTCCGTACGGTCGGGGACGCCGACTGCACGGGCTGCGTCGAGTCGATGGCCGAGTCCATCGACCTGGTGCTGGCGGAGGTGGCGGGGACCCGGCTGACCGAGCGGGGCGCCACCCGGGCCGATGACCGAATTTCGGAGGCCGGCATGGAGGACCGCAAGCGGGAGGGGTACTTCTAATGGCAGAGCTGCTGCGCCTGGCCACGGCCGGTTCGGTGGACGACGGGAAGTCCACGCTCATCGGACGACTGCTCTACGACGCCAAGGGAATCTTCGAGGACCAGCTCGAAGCCATCCGCCGCACCAGCGAGCAGCGCGGCGGCGTGGAGACCGACCTGGCGTTGCTGACCGACGGCCTGCGGGCAGAGCGGGAGCAGGGGATCACCATCGACGTGGCCTACCGCTACTTCGCCACGCCCAAGCGCAAGTTCATCATCGCCGACACCCCCGGCCACACCGAGTACACGCGGAACATGGTCACCGGTGCCTCCAACGCCCACGTGGCGCTGATTCTGATCGATGCCCGCAAGGGCGTGATCGAGCAGACGCGGCGCCACGCCTTCCTCTCCTCCATGCTGGGAGTCCCCCACATGGTGGTGTGCGTCAACAAGATGGACCTCATCGACTGGGACCAAGCCCGCTACGAGCGGATCAAGTCCGACTTCATGGAGTTCGCGGCCCGGTTGAACGTGCACGACATCACGTTCATCCCCATTTCGGCCCTGCGCGGCGACAACGTGGTGCAGCGCTCCGAGCACATGTGGTGGTACGACGGCTCACCACTCCTGAACCACCTGGAGTCGGTCTACATCGGCAGCGACGAGAACTTCATCGACCCGCGTTTTCCCGTGCAGTACGTGATCCGGAGCCAGACGCCGGAGAACCCCGACTTCCGCGGCTATGCCGGGACGGTGGCCAGCGGCGTGCTGCGCCCGGGGGACGACGTGCTGGTGCTGCCCACCGGGACGACCTCGCGCATCGCCTCTATCGCCACGGCGGACGGCGAGGTGGCCGAGGCGTTCCCACCCATGGCCGTGGTCGTCACGTTGGAGGACGACATCGCCGTGTCGCGGGGCGACATCCTGTGCCGGCCCAACAACCGCCCGACCGTCTCCCACGACATTGAGGCCACGGTGTGCTGGATGGACGAGCGCTCCTCGCTGGCCGAGGGCCGCACCTACCTGCTCAAGCACAGCACCCGGACGGTGCGGGCGACGGCGCAGACCTTGCACTACCGGCTCGACGTCAACGGCCTGCACCGTGACGAGGCGGCCGCGATGCTGGAGCTGAACGAGGTCGGGCGCCTGACCTTCCGCTGCACCGAGCCGTTGCTGGTCGACGACTACACGACGAACCGGTCCACCGGCAGCTTCATCATCATCGACCCCATCACCAACGCGACGGTCGGCGCGGGTGTCATTCGTGTGATCGCCACCACCCACGCCAGCCCGAACGTGGTGCGCCACGAGGACGGCCGCCTGGCGCGCCCGGACCGCTTCGCCGCGTTGGGGACGTCCGGCGCGACGCTGCTGTTCACCGGACTGTCGGGTGCCGGCAAGTCGACGGTCGCCGCCGGCGTCGAGGAGGCCTTCGTGCGCTCCGGGCGCCCTGCCTTCCTCCTCGACGGGGACAACCTGCGCCACGGGCTGAACGCCGACCTCGGCTTCTCCGACCGTGACCGGACCGAGAACGTCCGCCGGGCCGGCGAGGTGGCGAGCATGTTCGCCGAGTCGGGCGCGCTGGCGCTCATCGCGCTGATCTGCCCGTTCGAGGAGGACCGCCGCCTCATCCGCACCCTGCATGAGCAGGCGAACCTTCCCTTCGTGGAGATCTTCGTCGACACGTCGCTCGAGGAGTGTGAACGGCGGGACCCCAAGGGCCTGTACGCCCGGGCCCGGGCCGGGCAGCTGCCCGGGTTCACCGGCATCGATTCGGAGTACGAGGTGCCGGTCCGTCCCGACCTGGTCCTCGGGTCAGGGTCGGGCTCGCTGTCCGAGCAGGTTTCCAGCGTTCTCGAACTGCTGGAAGGGATTCTGCGCTAGCTCGTCGAAGCCGGCCCGATGGCGGCCGGTCCTTTCCGGACGGGGTCTCCACCCTTCCGCCCCTGTCGGACTCAGCGACGGCTCGCCGGCCGGCTGCACCATCACACCGTGTTGCGATGCGATGCGATGCGATGCGATGCGATGCGATGCGATGCGATGCGGTGCGGTGCGTTGCCCGAGGGACAACATGGCCCGCGCCCGAGAGACATGGCAATCGTCCGATCGTTTGCTTGATCGCGCGCGTCGGCGGGTGATGTGGTCTTCGACGCGCGCAGAACCATTTCGGCTAAATGAATTCGCGCCCAACTCTTCGCACGAACGGTGTAAGCGCTTTCCTTCTCTGTCGTGAGGTCTTAGCATGCAGCCGGGAAGAGGGCCGTGGGTGATGCTGCGAGCCTCGAGGGCTCTGTTGTCTCGGAGTTGTCAAAGCACTTGTCGGAGGCGCGCGTCGATGGCTCGATTCATGGCAGCACATTCGCAGGACACCCGGCTCGCCGCAGGTGAGCCGGGCACCGACGGTGAACCGGACGTCACCGGCGCCTACAAGCTCAGCCACCTCGGCGCACTGGAGGCCCAATCGATCTACATCTTGCGCGAGGTGGCGGCGGAGTTCGAGCGCCCCGCCTTGTTGTTCTCGGGCGGGAAGGACTCGATCGTCATGTTGCACCTGGCGCGCAAGGCGTTCTTTCCGTCCCCGCCTCCATTTCCGGTGTTGCACATCGACACCGGGCGAAACTTCCCCGAAGTTCTCGACTTCCGCGACCGCACAGTCGCAGGCCTCGGGCTTCGGTTGGTGATCGGTCACGTTCAGGACGACATCGACGCCGGGCGCATCTCCGAGGAGGTGGGTGCACGAGCGACCCGCAACAAGCTCCAGACACCGACGCTGCTGCGGACGATCCGCGAACACGAGTTCGACGCCCTCTTCGGAGGGGCTCGTCGCGACGAGGAGAAGGCCCGGGCCAAGGAGCGGATCTACAGCTTTCGCGACCAGTACGGGCAATGGGACCCGAAGAACCAGCGCCCGGAGCTCTGGAACCTGTTCAACGGACGCCACCACAAAGGCGAGCACATCCGCGTCTTTCCGTTGTCCAATTGGACCGAGCTCGATGTGTGGCAGTACATCGCCGACGAGGGCATTGAGGTGCCCTCCATCTACTTCTCCCACCTCCGTACGGTGTTCGTGCGGGACGGCATGCTCATGTCGGTCAACGACCACCTCGAGCCCGATGAGGGAGCCGAGCAATTCGAGGCACGCGTCCGGTTCCGCACGGTCGGGGACGCCGACTGCACCGGCTGCGTCGAGTCGCCGGCCCGCACGGTAGAGGACATCATCGAAGAGGTGGCCGTCACGAGACTGACCGAACGTGGCGCCACCCGGGCCGACGACCGGATCTCGGACAGTGGCATGGAAGACCGTAAGCGGGAGGGGTACTTCTAATGACGGAACTGCTACGTCTGGCCACGGCCGGTTCGGTGGACGACGGCAAGTCAACCCTGATCGGTCGCCTCCTGTACGACTCGAAGGCGATTTACGAGGACCAGCTCGACTCCATCAGGCGCACCAGCGTCCGGCGGGGCAACACGGAGACGGATCTGTCGCTCCTCACCGACGGGCTGAGAGCCGAACGCGAACAGGGCATCACCATTGACGTGGCGTACCGGTACTTCTCGACGCCCAAGCGGAAGTTCATCATCGCCGATACGCCCGGTCACTCCGAGTACACGCGCAACATGGTCACCGGAGCTTCGAACGCGCATTTGGCCATGATCCTCATCGATGCCCGTAACGGGATTGTCGAGCAGAGTCGTCGCCATGCCTTCCTCTCAAACCTGCTCGGCATCCCCCACATGGTCGTCTGCGTCAACAAGATGGATCTCGTCGACTGGGACCGTGACCGGTTCGAAGAGATTCAGGAGGAGTTCATGGCGTTCGCCACCCGCCTCGATGTCCGAGACATCGTGTTCATCCCCATATCAGCGCTGCACGGTGACAACGTCGTCAACCCTTCGGACAACGCCTGGTGGTACCGGGGCAGACCGCTTCTCAACCACCTCGAGACCGTGTACATCGCCAGCGACGAGAATTTCATCGATCCAAGGTTCCCGGTGCAGTACGTCATCAGGTCACATGGATCAACGGGTGTCGACTTCCGGGGCTATGCCGGGACCGTCGCCAGCGGGGTCTTCCGTCAGGGGGACCCGGTGGTGATCATGCCCTCAGGGACGGCCACCAGTATTCGGACGATCGAGACGGCGGACGGTCCCGTCGCGGAGGCCTTCCCTCCCATGGCCGTCACCATGACCCTGGCCGACCCGGTGGGCGTGGCCCGGGGCGACATGATCTGCCGCCCCAACAACCAGCCCAGCATGACGCAGGAGATCGAGGCCACGGTGAGCTGGATGGATGGCCAGCACGCGCTCACGGCGGGCACCCCGCTCCTGCTCAAACACACGACGAAGCTGGTCCGAGCCACCGTTGAGGCATTGCATTACAAGATGGACATCAACGGCTTGCGCCGGGACGAGTCCGCCACGGAGCTCGCCCTCAACGACATCGGCCGCATCCGGCTGCATACGACCGAGGCATTGGCGATCGACGACTACCAGCTCAACCGGGCGACGGGCAGCTTCATCCTGATCAACCCGCACACCAACCTGACCGTGGGTGCCGGGACGGTGAAGTTCGCAGCGCAACACGCGCCCAGTCCCAACGTGGTACGCCACACCGGCAAGCTCACGGCCGAAGAGCGCTACCGCCACCTCGGGGTGCGTGGGGCCACGGTTCTCTTCACCGGCTTGTCCGGTTCGGGGAAGTCGACGCTGGCCTCTGCGGTGGAGGAGATCCTGGTGAAGCGGGGCCAGCCGGCCTTCATGGTCGACGGCGACAACCTTCGTCACAATCTCTGTAGTGACCTCGGATTCTCGCCCGAAGACCGTGCCGAGAACCTCCGGCGCGCCGGGGAAGTGGCACGTCTCTTGGCCGAGGACGGGACGGTCGCACTCCTCTCCCTCATCAGCCCGTGCGCCGAAGAGCGTCGCAAGCTGCGCGAGGTCCACGCCGACACGGGGATGACCTTCTTCGAGGTCTACGTCAACACACCGCTCGAAATCTGTGAGGAGCGGGACCCCAAGGGCCTCTACGCCAAGGCGCGCGCCGGACGCCTTCCGGACTTCACGGGTATCGGCGCCCAGTACGAGGTCCCGAAGTATCCGGACCTCGAATTGACTCCCGAATGTGGGGAGATCTTCGACCAGGCTCTGCAAGTAGTCGGCCTTCTGAGCGAGATGAATCAGCCCTAGCGGCGCCGTCTATCTCGACCGAGAGCCGGTCGGATTGCAGCCCGTTCACGAAATCGTCATTTCACTCTGATGCGAGAGTCCGCCGTAGCGTTGCCGGGAGCTCCTCCATAGTGGCTAAGAGGGAAATGGGCGCTCCATTTCCCTGGGTCGCTCTGAACCCGGACCGGGGAACAGCCGTCGTTTCCGGTGCCTCACACCTGTTTTCGGAGCTGAATCGCGCGGGGAATACGGAGGGATCCGGGAATCTGGACGTGAAATACTACTAAAATTATAGGAAAACTAGAGTAAATAGAGGCCTCAGAGGTTCTGGTCCTTTTGTGGGTTGAATTGCGACCTCATTGTCCAAATAGGCAATGATTTTGCACCCTAAATGTGACTAAAGTCACAGTCATGTCCACCGGGGTACCCCTCCCGGTAGCCACACGACGGTCCCCCTCCTTGCCTGGTATCCGTGACCTCCCTGTGGCTGCCGCACCACCTGAGCCGGGGCGTGCCTTGGCCGTGGACGCCGTCATGGCCCTTGCACCGGGTGTCGTGCGGGGGAATCGTCGGTCGCACGAGGCATGAGGGCTGCGCACGCCGCCGACCGGCGCCGGATCCACTTCGGGCAACCAAAGGGCCGTCATGCGGCCACGCGCCTGGCTCGACAGCCGGGGTCGCGCCGAATGCGGAGCGGACCCGTACTGCTCGCTTTGACAGTGGCCCTGGCGGCGGTGACAGCGTTCGGGCTGTTCGGGGCTGGGTCCAAGGCGGTCTCGGCCAACTCCGTTGGCCCGACGGCGATGGCGGGAGAACCCACCGTCCCGGGCGCCGGGACGGCCTACCTCGGCGCATTCGTCGATCCCACCGGGGCGGCGTTGAGCGCAGCGGATCCGACCGGTGGCACCGGAAGCCTCCAAGCGGAGCTTTCGGCGTTGCCCGCGTTCGACGAGCAGGAAGGTCGTTCGCCGGCGATCCTGTCGACCTTCCAGGATTGGGCCCAGCCCGTCGACGTGGCCGGCCTCGACAGCGTCGCCGCGACCGGCGCCGTCCCCATGGTCACCTGGGATTGCGGGGACACCGACGCGAATGTCGTGGCCGGGTTGGACGACGCAGTGGTGAGCGCGGAGGCGAAGGGCCTGGCGGCAACCGATATCCCCGTCCTCCTCCGTTGGTTCCCCGATCCCAACCAACCGGGCCAACCGGCCGTGGCGGCGTGCCTCGGGGCGACGGGAGCTCCCGGGTACATCGCGGCGTTCCAGCACATCCACAACCTGTTCGAGGCAGCCGGCGCGACGAATGTGGCCTTCGTGTGGTCGGTCGGCGCATTCGGCGGCGGCGGCGGCCCGGGCGCGGCGGCCTACTACCCGGGTGGAAGCGCCGTGGACTGGATCGCCGCCGATGGCGGCACGCGGCCGCGTGACGAGTCGCAGCCCACCGCGTTCGCCAGCGAGTTCGGGTCGTGGTACTCGGCGTTCTCCCCGGCGGGCAAGCCCATGATGGTGTCGTCGACCGGGGCGGATTCGGGATCGCAGCCCGCCTACCTCGGCCAGATCTCGTCCGATTTGCCGAGTCAGTTTCCGCAGGTCAAGGCGTTGGTCTACTTCGACGCGCCGGAGTCGTCCAGCGCCGACCAATACCAACTGGACCCGGCGGGTGCGGCATCGTTCCGGCAATTGGCGGCCGCCCCGGCGTTCACACCCAATCGGTCACTCAGCACGACGACCATTTCCACACCCCAATCGTCGGTCCCTGTCGGGACGACGCTGACGCTGCACGCCTCGGTCAACGCATCAGACAACAGCGGGAGTGTGAGCTTCGTCGACAACGGCGAGGCCATAAAGGGCTGCGTCTTCATCCCTATCACGGCGCCGGCGAGTTGCCAGACGGCAGCGGCGGGTGCCGGCGCTCAAAGCTTCGTGGCCCTCTACGGGGGAGACGCGGCGTTCTCGCCGTCGACCTCCGTGCCGCTGACCGTCACCGTGACGCCACCCAGCGCGCCGAAGCTGTCAACGCAGAGCTCGGGAGGCGCCACGACCTCGACCCCGACCACGACCTCTTCCGGTCCGTCTGCCTCCGTCACGAACGACGGAACGTCGCCAAATGCCTCGGGAGTCCCCGCGCCGGCCACGGGGTCGGCGTATCTCGGTTCGTTCGTCGATCCCTCGGGGAGCTCACTGCGCGTGAAGAACCCGACGGGCGGCATCGCCAGCCTGTCGAGCGAGCTCGCGGCGCTGCCGGCGGTGCAGGAGACACTCGGACGCCCGCTCTCGATCGTTCCCGTGTTTCTGGACTGGGGAGATTCCCTCACGGTGACGGAGCTCGACCGGGTGGTCGCAACAGGCGGAACACCGATGATCACGTGGAATTGCGGCGACACCGATGCCAATGTGACCGCCGGTCTCGACGACGGCGAAATCAGCCAGGTCGCCACGACGCTGGCCCAGTTCGGGTTGCCGGTGTTCCTGCGCTGGTTTCCGGATCCGAACGTGAACACGGCAGCGAGCAAGGCGTGTCTGGGGGGCGGGGGTGCCGCCGGGTACGTCGCGGCCTATCACTACATCTACGACAAATTGGCGACAGCGGGCGTAGCCAACGTGACGTCCGTCTGGTCCGTCGACACCACGACGCCTCATGGTGACCCGTCATGGGGCTCCTACTATCCGGGCCCGGGCGACGTGGACTGGATCGGGGCCGACGGCTACGCCAGCTCGAGCCTCACGGCGACCGTCGCCAGCGACTTCGGTGCGTGGTACGCGGAGTTCTCGGCCGACAAGCCGCTCATGATCTCCCAAACCGCGGCCATTCCCAGCCTGCAGGCGCAGTACATCGACCAGCTGTCCACCGTGCCCTCGAAGTACCCGCAGATCAGGGCGGTGCTCTACTTCGACGCGCCCGACGTCGCCTCTGATCGAAGCTACGAACTGCAGCCGCAGAGCGTCGGCGCACAGCGGTTCGCCGCGCTGAGCGATCTGCCCTCATTCCAGCCTGCACGAGCACCGACAACGACGGTCGTCACCTCGTCGGAGAGCACGGTGGCCCAGGGCCAGACGGCGCACCTCACGGCCCAGGTCGCCGCACCGGATCCTGGCGGCGATCTCACCTTCCTCGACAACGGGTCGGTCATTCCCGGCTGCGGGGCTGTGCCACTCGACGTCGCCGGAAGCTGTGATACCTCCACGCTCTCCCTCGGGGGGAACCAGATCGTCGTCGATTACAGCGGGGATGCGGCGGCGAGCGGATCGGTTTCGCAGCCGCTCGATCTCGCTGTGACGGCGAACCCGCCTCCGGTCGGACCGCCGGCCGTACCGGGCCCTGGTGGGGTCTATCTCGGTGCATGGGTGAGGCCCGAGGTCACCCATAGCGTTCTCCCTCTCCCCGCTGCGGTCCAGGAGGAACTCACCGGCCTCCCCATCTTCAATGCCGGGCTGGCGCGTTCGCTCTCCATTGTCCACATCTATCAGACATGGAAGAACCCGGCACCAACCCGGCAGGTCGAGCAAGTCGTGGCGGACGGGTCGATCCCGATGATCGACTGGGCCTGCGGCGATACGGATGCAAACATCATTGCGGGGACCGACGACGCCCTCATAACCGCCGAAGCCCAGGAACTGGCTGCCGTGAAGGCACCGGTCTTCCTCCGGTGGTACTACGAGCCGAACTTTCCCGGCTCAGCGGATTATGCGAACTGCATCGGCGGCCTGGGTCCCGCTGGTTACGCGGCCGCCTTCCGCCACATCCACGACCTGTTCGCCGCCGCCGGGGCATCGAACGTCGCCTTCGTCTTCGCCATCGCGACGGCGGGGGCTGATCAGGACCTCTATCAGTACTACCCGGGATCGGCCTACGTCGACTGGATCGCTGCAGACGGGTACGCGAGGACGGCGGATCCACCCCCAACGGCCTTCGTCGATCGATTCAGCTCTTGGTATTCGGACTTCGCGACCTTTGGCAAACCGCTGATGGTTTCCGAGACGGCGGCGTTTGCCGGAGGGCAAGCGAGCTATCTGCAGCAGGTGGAAGACGCAGTGTCGCAATCTGGAGCCTTCCCGCTGATCAAAGCAGTGCTGTACTTCGATGCGCCGGGCAACGACGGGAATAACACGTATCCGTTGAACGCGGCGGGCTGGCAGTCGTTCCAGAGTCTGTCCGCCAACGCGATGTTCCAACCTGCTCGGTTGACCTCGGCTGTCGCGGCCACGGTGTCGCCTGTTTCAACGGTCGTGGGACACCGCGTTCGGCTCAATGCCGAAGTGTCGAATTCCGACTTCGGGGGATCTGTGAGCTTCGAGGTCAACGGGGCTCCATTGGCGGAATGTCAGTCCATCCCGCTCGCCAGCGTGACGTCGTGCTCCACGACCCTTCTTCCAGTGGGAACCAACCAGATATCGGCGGTCTACAGCGGCGACGCCGAGGTACAAGGGTCCGCGGCGACCACCGTCAGCAGGATCTCATTTGGCCCCTCGGCCACCACTCCCTCTGGCTCCGATTCGACTGCCGGTGCGGCCCCGGTCCCGGGTTCGCCCCTCCCGCAGTTTGCGTTCCTCACGTTTCTGGGTCTCCCCGACTTCGGCGGAGTGCCGTCAACGGGTGGTGCTCGGAGCGACGGGGCGCTCTTTGCGTTCCCGTTGACGCTGAGTCTCCCTGACTTCGCCACGTCCAATCACGGGAGCGGGTCGAACCTCGATCCGATCGAATGGACCAAGAGTCTTCTGCGCGGTGGTGCCGGCGCCACCGCGGTTCTCGTCCCCGTCGGCGGCGCCATCCTCCTGCTCCTCGTGACCTACATGGTGTCGACGTGGACGCAGGACCGGAGAAGGGCCAGGCGAGTCGTGCCCGCTCTGGCCGGAAATGCCCCACCCGATCGAAAGACCGGACCATCGAAGCCAGAGGAGCCAGTGCACCAGCCATGACTGTGGACACCAAGGTCGAAAAGGTCCGAGGCATGAACGCCTCGCTCACCAACGGGGCAGCCGGATCAGGCAACCCATTGTCCGAGCGCGATCCGGGCCGATTGCACATCACGCGACGGCAGATGGCCTTCGCACTTGCGCTCGCTGTCGTGGCGATCCTGGCGACGGTCTTCACGGTGAATTCGGTTACGGCCGGGGCGCAATCGTTCCCTGCCGTCGTCACTGCGTCGAAGGTCTACGACTTGAACTTCACGAACAACGCGATGGTGTCGGCCGTGCTGGCGAAGGTGGGCGACCGCGTGAAATCGGGACAGATCCTGGCCACCCAGGACGACGCATCGTTGGAGACGCAGCTGGCGGCAGACCAGGCCACGGTGAAGGCAGACCGTGAGGTCTTGGTGCAGGCAGGATCGCCGGACCTCACGGCGGCTCAACTCCAGCAAGACACCCTCCAGGTGCAGCAAGCTCAGACCGCGCTGAGCAACGCCAACGCCGCGCTCACGTCGGCGGAGGTTTCGGGGAAGGCCAATGTGGCTGAGGCCCAATCCGCCGTCACGTCGGCCCAGTCACAGGACGCCTCGGACAGCGCCACGTACGCGCAGGCGTGCCCCAACGGGCCCGTCGTGCCCGACTCCAGCCTGACGGGGGCTCAGCTCCAGGCAGCACAGTCGTCGTTCACCCACTGTCAGAACCTGCAACTCACGCTGAACCAGGACCAAGGGGCGGTGAGCAAGGCGCAAGCCCAGCTGCCGGTGACCGAGGCCCAAGCGCAGGGATCCATCGACGCGGCGCAGGCAACGGTCAACAGTGCTCAGGCCGCCCTCAACGTGGCCAACTACCAGTCGACGTTGCAGTCCTCCCCTGGAAGCGCGTCGTCACAGGCCCAGGCGCAGGCGAACCTGAATCAGGCCGAGTCTCAGCTGGCACAGGTGCAGAGCGAGGTCAACGCCGCCAGCCTCGTTGCTCCCAACGCGGGCGTGGTCACCGCGGTGTACGGCACGGCCGGCGAGACCTTGGGACCGGATGGGGTTCACATGTACCAGTCCCCCGCAGCGATTCCCGCGAATCAGTCGTCCGGCTTCACGCTCTTCCCGTCGCAACCCGCCTCGCAGGGTGCATCGACTTCCGCGCAGTCTGGATCGGAACCGCTGATCGAACTCGTCGGTGGTCAGCAGCAGATCATGGCGCAGATCCCGGAGACGCAGGTCGCATCGGTGCAGGTCGGAAAGCAGGCGACCGTGTCCATCTCAGCTTTGAATCTGACGGCGTCGGGCGTGGTCACCCAGTTGGGTCTGAGTCCCAACAGGGGCACCAGTGGCGTGACCTACGACGTCATCGTCGACCTCAATCGAGTCGTGTCCGGTCTCTTGCCCGGAATGACCGCAACGGTCGTGTTCTGAGGTCTTGGGCGTGATCGCAACAACCGCCTTCAGCTCGCACGGGTTCGCGCTCCTGCTGCTCGACGCCGCCATTTTGGCCGTCGTCATCCTGAAGCCGTTCACTCGCAGCTACGACGACGACTCTGACAAGGGATCGGGGAACCTCGTCGTCATGAAGCCACCCCTGAAGCCCAGCTACAAGCGGTGCGGCCTCTTCATCGTGACCAGTCTCGTGGTTTCCGTCCTGATCGTCGGGCTCAAGACCCCGAACCTGGCCGATGCTTACCACAACCTCGTGACGGAATTGTTGTTGTCGGTGATCCCCGACCCCACGACGGTCGACGGCTACGCGAACTCACTCCTTCCCGTCTTCCAGGTGAGCGTGCTCTCCTTCGGTGTGGCGTTCGCCGTGGCCTTCAGGGCCTCGCTCGGGCGCCGACTGATGATCCTGTTGAACGTGGCGTTCTTCCTCCTCGTGTCCGCAGTGGTCGATGCCTTCTTCGGGATCTTCGTGATAAAGACCGGGTTCCCCTTGGGGCCGACACCAGTCGTGAACCTGCTGGTGCAGTACACCATTGCCGGCGTCGTCGTCTGTCGCGTCGCATTCACGAGCTTCCGACTGCCGAAGAAGACGAAAATTCCGATCGGGCGGTACAAGCCGACCGACCTGATCGACGACGCGATCGTCATCATCTGCGTCCTCGCGGCCGTCGCCGTCGTGATGGCCGGAGCGATCTATCTGGAGTCCAGGTTCGGCCAGAGTCCGCTGGTGGCCGCAGCCATCGCCTTTGCCTGCCCTCCGTACATCTTCATCTTTATCACCGTCTTCCTGGGACTGGTGCGCCTGGTGCACCGGAGAAAGATCAATCCCACCCGGGAACGACCTCCCATTGAAGTGATCATTCCGGCGTTCAACGAGGAGCTCAACATTGCTGAGCTCCTCGGCACGATTGATGCCGCCGCGGAGCGCTACGAGGGCCCGGTCCGGGTGCTCATGTGCGACGACGGCTCCACCGACAGCACGTTTCAACTCGCCTCCAGTGCCATGGCCGCCTTTCACCACGCCACCGGCGAGGTCATTAAGGGGAACCACACGGGCAAGTCGGGGGCCCTCAATTTGGCCTTGTCGAAATGCCGCGCCGACTTCGTATACCGAGTCGATGCCGATTGCCTCGTCCACCCCGACTGCTTCTTGTACTCGGTGCCCCACTTCTTGGCCGATCCGAAGGTGGGAATGGTGGGGGCGTTCACGCTGCCGAAGGAGCCGTACACGACGTGGATCGACCGCATGCGGATGTTCGAGATGATCGTCGGGTTCGGCATGGGCCGGCCGGCGAGTGACGTGGTGGACGGGGTGGCGTGCGTACCCGGGACGTTCACCGCGTTCCGGCGCGATGCGGCGATGGCCATCGGTGGGTTCGTCGAGGGCATGTACGGGGAGGACCTGGATTTCACGTGCGCCATCGCCAGGTCCGGCTACCGCGTGGAAATCGACACACGCGTCCGGTCGTACGAAGACGTACCGAACACCCAGCGTCAGTTGCGCATTCAGAGGACCCGATGGAACCGGGGTGGCTCCATGGCCTTCTCCCGGTACATTCCCGCTGCCACGGGCTTCGCCGGGCCACGCTTCTGGTTCTTCATGACGCGGTCATCGTTCAAACGATTCCTCGTCCCGTTGCACATCACGACGCTGGTCTACGTGATCACCCTCGCGGTCCTCAACCCGACCAGCCATCTCAACCTGGCCCGGGTCCTCTTCGTCCTCCTCTTCAAGGCCGTCCCGGCGCTCGTCCAAGTCATTGGATGCACCGTGTACTACGGGAAGGCGCGCCGGCTGGGCTGGCTTCCGTTGCGCTACCCCTTCGTCCTGCTCAAGCACTACTACGGGTTGGAGGCGTTCCTCAGCTTCAACGCACGACCCGTGGTGACCGAGCGGGTCAGAGAAGCGCTCCGCCCCGCGCCACGACCACCGGCCGTGCGTGAGGCCGAACTTGCAGAGTCGTACTCCTAGTAGCCGAATTGAGGAGCCAGACCTTGAAGAAACGCGACGGCAACCTGAGGGTCCCGGGGACCGGTGCCTCGACCACCAGGAACATTGAGCCAGTACCCGGAGACCAACGGCCGCGTCGCGTCATAGTCGTCCCGCAGCACCTGCGCAGTCACGACCTGGTGGGGTGCGGTCGTGGTGAGGCCCACCATGATCAACGCGTGGGCATTGGCCGCCTGAGCCTGGCTCACCGCGGACGAGACGAAGGTGGTGAACCCGTCGATGGCCTCGTCCTGCTGGGCCTGGATCTCCAGCACGTCGGTGTGCGGCGCCGCCTGCGAGGCGATTCCGAGGCTGGTGTATCCGTCGTATTTCGTTGCGTTCGTGTACGACGGGCTCAGCACCATGGAGAGGTTCGCCGCCGGCGTGAAGATGAGGCCCAACCCGTGCTGGTGCGCCAGAGCCTCTGCCTCCGCCTCGTAGGCGAACGGCTGCTGTTGCTGTGCGGCCGGTGTGGCCGGCCACATCTCGTTGTCGTACAGCACGAGCTTCACGTAGGCGGGTATCGAGCTGGCGTTGATCGCGCTCGCGAGCTGGTCGTAGTTGGCAAAGCTCATGACGTAGGTGGCGTTCGGCAACGACGGGTTCTTCGCAGGGTCAGCGGCCTTCACGATCACGAACGTGCGCGGGTTGTTGAAGAAGTCCTGGAGCAGCACCGGCGACAGCCCCGCTCGGAGCAGAGCAGAGACGGAAAAATTCTCGAGGAGCCAATAGGGCGTGACGTTGCCGACGGCCGCCGGCAGTTGGTACGCGGCGGGGGCCGGGGCCGTCGAAGGTGGAGTCGTGGTCGCGGGAGCCACTGCGGATGTTGAAGTACTCGACGTGCCCGTCGTCCTCGTCGCGGGGGAATTCGTGGCGTGGGAGGACGACGCCGGTCGAGTGCCGGACGAACACCCGAAGGCCAGGAGGCCGACTGCGGCGAGAGTCACCGGCATGGCCACGATCCGTTGTGTCCTCGTTGACCTGCCCGTGCCGTCGAAGAGTGGACGCATTCTCTTTGTGTACTACAGAACGCTCGCGAGGATGCGTCGAGATCATGCCCGGCGTTGTGAGTGTGCCGACACGTCGTATTCATTTGCATGGGAAGAGGGGACGAACATGACGAAGATGAGTGGGTCGAGAGTTCGCATCGCGTGTGCGGTCGTGGCCATGTGTGCGGGCGCCCTCGCGTGGAGTTGGTCGCCCCCCGTGGGAGCGTCGAGCTCGGGCTACACATGGCCCCAGTTCCACGGCGACCCCGGGCTCTCGGGAACGAGTGCAGACCCGGGAATCTCGTCGAGCAACGGCCCGACGCTGGGAGTGAAGTGGATGGCGCAAGTAGGGGCCACAGAGGGATCCCCGGTCGAAGCCTGGAACGCGTCGCTGGGGGAGCCTCTGGCGTACGTGGGCGACGAGGACGGCTACCTGAACGCTGTCAATGCGAGAACCGGGGCCATCGTGTGGTCAGTCCCGTTCGGGTCCGCGTTCACGTCCACTCCGCTCGTCTCGGGATCGTCCGTCTGGGTGGCCCCTCTGGCCAGCGGTCGCATCTACAAGCTCGACGCTGCGACCGGCGCCATCCAGTGTGCAGTCAAGGAGGTCGGATCGATTCAGGGCTCGCCGGTCGTCGCCACCCTTCCGGGCGGCCAAACCCTCGTGTACTTCCCAACATTGGACACCGGAGGTGCGGACGGGAGCATCTATGCCATCAATACCTATTCGTGTGCGACGGTGTTCGCCTGGAACGGCAACGGGGCCTTTTCGGCGCACGCCGGGATATGGAGCCCGATCAGCTACGGCGTCGATGCCAGCGGCGTGCCGTTGGTTCTCTTCGGCACCGCGGATCCCGATTCCAGTGAGTACGCGATAAATGCGGCCACCGGATCATTGGTCTGGCGCTACTACACCAGCAATCCTTCCGGTGAAGACTGGGACGTCGGAGCGGGATCGGCGATCTCCGCTCCGGGGGTGAACGGGTTCGCGGACGGCGTCGCGTACTTCGACGGAAAAGACGGTGTCTTCTATGCGCTTGACTTGACCACTGGCGCGCTGATCTGGTCCTGGGACTTCGGCCACGGGACCAACACGGACGCTCTCTCGACGCCCGCCCTGAGCGGTTCCACGCTCATTTTTGGCGACAACGGGGGCATCTCCGCCCTCGACGCCCTCAACGGGAGTCTCCTCTGGCAATACAGCACGGGGGGCGACACGGTGAACTCGTCGTCCGCCATCGTCGGGCCTCCGGGTCAGCAGGTCGTCGCCTTCGGCACGCTCGGCGGCGTGGTGCACGTCGTGTCACTGGCCACCGGCGCCTCGCTGTACTCCTACCAGACGGGTGCGTTCATAACGGCGTCACCGGCAGATTTCGACGGAACGCTGCTCATCGACTCCGCCGATGGCTTCCTCTACGACTTCGGGCTCGGGGGCGGAAACGGGGCAATGCCGACCACGGCGGTGACGGTGCCCGCGAACGGCTCGACCGTTCCCTACCCGTCCGGAGGGCTCAGCATCAGCGGGACGGCGACGGCGACCGACGGTGTCCGAGCCGTCTCGGTGGAGATCCAAGAGGACGGGACCTCGGGCCCGTGGTACCAGGGCGCGACGGACAGCTTCACGCCGGGTCTCAGCGCCACCGACGCCACCTTGGGATCGCCCGGCGCCACGTCGTCGACATGGTCCCTCACGGTTCCGGTGCCCGAGCAGGGAGCGTCGTACCTGGTGGACGCTGCCGCGGTCGACGAGGACGGGATCGCGGACATCGCGAGCGCATCCGGCAAGGCGACCGCAGCCGCGTCGAGCTTCACAGTCAGCGCAAGTCCCAGCGCGCCGGTGGTGACGCCGGCCGCCGGATGGGTCCCTCCCGGCAGCCCACTCACCGTCTCGGCCAGTGGGTTCCAGGGAGGGGAGCACGTGACGTTCACGCTTCCGGTCAACGGCGGTGGCTCGGAGGTGCTGGGGACGGCAACGGCGACGGCCAGCGGATCAGCCGGGCCGGTCACCGGCACCGTGCCTTCCAACGAACCGTTCGGGCCTCGAACCATTACGGCCACGGGAGGCACCTCGGGCAGAGCAGGTGCCGCGGTCGTCACGATCTCGAACAGTTCCCCGCAGCTCGGGTACGGTCCGCAGCGGCTCGGCTTTGAGCCCAATGACGGGGTCATCTCCAAACACCAGGCGGTCGGTGCGGCCTACTTCAGCCAGGCGTGGGCGGTGACCGCTGGGGCGGCGATCACCTCGCCGCCGGCGGTCGTCGACGGTGTCGCCTACTTCGGCGACACGGACGGCGTCGCGCACGCCGTGACCGTGTCGGACGGCAAGAGCAGTTGGACCGATTCGATGGGGAGCAGCATCACGTCGTCACCGGCGGTGGACGGCGAGAGCGTCTTCGTCGGCGACCAGGCGGGAAACGTTGTGGCGCTCAGCACCGCGACCGGAGCCAGTGCATGGTCCCGATCGATCGGGAGCAGCATCACGTCGTCCCCTGCGGTCAGTGGAGGGCTCGTCTTCGTCACTTCCTCGTCGGGGATGCTCGACGCGCTGAACGAGACGAACGGTGCGGTCGTGTGGTCCGACTCACTGGGTGCGGCGACCGCGGACAGCCCCAGCGTCGATCCCACGCAAGACATCCTCGTTATCGGTGATAAGTCGGGCGTCCTGCACGGTGTCTCGACGTCCACTGGGCAGGTCCTCTGGACCCACGCAACCAACGGACAGCCCATCGTCGCGCCGGCGACGTTCGATGATGGCCTGGTCTTGGTCGGCTCCGAAAACGACACGTTCTATGCCGTCGACGAAGCCAGCGGAAAGGTGACCTGGGCGCGTGCAACAGGCGGCCCCATCACCTCGTCGGCGGTGGTCACGGGCGGAGGTGACGTGGGCGTCGGGAGCGGAGACGGCGATGTGTACAACTTCTTGATCCCGTCGGGAAAGCTCGACAGCACCCAGCCCGTTGGTGCACCGATTGCCGGTTTGTCAGGGACCAAGGGCATCTACATCGTGGCCACCTCCGCCGGCCTCTCGCTGTTGCGAGGATCGGGCGGCACCAGGGTCGATTGGCACTACGCCAAGCCGAACACGTTCGTCGCTCCGGTCGTCATCTTGAACGGAGAGGTGTTCGCGGCGGGCTCGGACGGGGTGCTCCGGGCCTTCGTCATCCCCGGCAATGACGTCTATTAGCGCCGTGACCGCCACCATCATCCGGCCCGATCGCGCTGCAGTCGGTACAGAAGAGCAACGAGATGAGTCAAACCAATGGTCATTCAGTCGAATGACTGGGTCCGCGAGCCGTAAGGGAGACAACGTGAACGTCATCTTCATCTCGATGGACACGCTGCGATCAGATCGTCTGGGCTGCCTTGGTCACGAACGTGGGCTGACCCCGAACCTCGATCGCATTGCCGGCGAGGGGTCGCTCTTCACCAATGCCTTCGCATCGGACATTCCCACGCAGCCGTCCCACACGGCCATCTTCACCGGGAAGTTCGGGGTCACGACCAACATCGTGTCGCATTTCCACCCCGCGGCCCGCCTAGACGCCGACGTGTCATGGTTGCCGACGATCTTCCGCGATGCCGACTATGCGACGGGCGCAGTCGACCATCTCTTCGCAATGAAGGACTGGTTCCTGCGGGGTTACACGGACTACATGCCGCCTGCGGGCCGGTCCCGGTCGCCGGGCTCGGTCATTGTGGACATGGGGACCCAGTGGCTGGAGGAACACCGCAAGGAGTCATTCTTCCTGTTCCTGCACTTTTGGGACCCCCATATTCCGTACCTGCCACCTCAGTCGTACAAGAACCTCTACGCCGGCTCCTCCGCATTGCATCGAGACCCCCTCGTGTCGGAGAAGCTACGGAGCAGGCCCACCTACCCCCTGTTTGCCGAGAACCTGTACAACCACCTCGACATCATCCCGAGTTTGGATTACATCTCCGACCTTTATGATGCCGAGGTCGCCTATCTCGACTACGAGATCGGTCGGCTCTTCGAATATCTGGACCGGGCTGGGCTCCTCGACCAGACCATGATCGTCCTCTTCGGCGACCATGGGGAAAACATGACCGAACACGATGCATGGTTCGACCATGCCGGTCTGTATGACTCGGTGGTCCACGTCCCGGTGATCGTCTGGGCGCCCGGAGTGGTGCCGGAGTCGGAAGTCACCGCCCTGATCTCCACGGTCGACGTGAAGCCGACGGTGCTGGACTTCCTCGACATGCCGGCCGTGGACGGTCTCGACGGGAGGACCCTGCGACCACTGATGGAGGGAACGAGCGCGCAACATCGGGACGCGGTCTTTCTTAGCGAGTGCACCTGGCAGGCAAAGCGAGGCGTCCGCACACCGGACTGGAAGTTCATCCGATGCGTCGACCCCGGTGTCTATCCGAGGGACGGGATCGAGGTCTACGACCTGAGCGTCGATCCTACCGAGCAGGTCAACGTGGCCGCCGAGCGGCCGGACATCGTCGGTCAGATGGACGCGATGCTCGCGGACTGGCTGCGTGAAAGGCTGGCCGGCCGGCCGGATCCGATGGATGAGGTGGTGACCGCGGGGTTGCCCGCCGTCCGCAGACTCAACGATCTGATCGCAGAGTTGCATGCCGAGACCCCACACCATGCGTAGCGGGTCACGTTGCCGGTATTAGCCTGGGGGCGCCACGGGATCAGGAGCGGATGGAAACGCGACGGACGAGGTCGTGGAGTGTGACGGGCATGCGGATCATCCATTTCGACATCGACACGCTCCGGGCTGACCACCTCGGCTGTTACGGCTACGGGCGCCCGACCAGTCCGGTCATGGACGCCGTCGCCGCGGACGGCGTCCGGTTCGACAACGTGTACGCGTCCGACCTTCCTTGCCTCCCGTCCCGCACGGCCCTCAGCAGTGGGCGGTTCGGCATCCACAACGGCGTCGCCGGGCACGGCGGGACCGCCGCCTCTCCGTTTCCGGAAGGAAGCGACAGGGGCTTCCGGAGCCGGGATGCTGCCGAGACATGGTGGAGCAGGATGCAGGACGTCGGCATCTGGACCGCCTCGATCAGCACCTTCCCGGAGCGCCACTCGGCGTACCACTTTCTGGCCGGCTTCAACGAGTCGTACAACCTGGGCACTCGAGGCCTCGAGACGGCCGATCAGGTCGCGGAGGCGGCGCTCGACTGGATCGGTCGAAACTCCGGTCGCCAGGACTGGTTCCTCCACGTCCACATGTGGGATCCCCACACGCCGTACCGGACGCCGGAATCCTTTGGGGATCCGTTCGCCGGCATGCCGGTACCCGATTGGCTCGACGAGGACGTGCGCGAACATCACTGGAGCCTTCCCGGACCACATTCCGCGCAGGAGATCACGGGATTCGGCCCCCATGCACGTTGGGGCGCCTTCCCGCGCCAGCCGCTGGTCGCCGACGACATGACGCAGGTGCAGAGGATGTTCGACGGGTATGACACCGGCGTGCGCTACGTGGATCACCACATCGGTCGCATCCTTGACCGGTTGGCCACACTCGGGATTGAGGACGAGGTCGGGGTGATCATCACCGCCGATCACGGCGAGACCCTCGGCGAGCTCGGCATCTACTGCGATCATCAGACCGCCGATCACCACGTGGCGCGGGTGCCCATGATCATCCGGTGGCCGGGACTCGTTCCAGGGGTCGACGATTCGCTCCACTACCAAGTCGACGTGGCAGCGACCCTCCTCGAGCTCAGTGGAGGCAGCGTTCCGAACCGGTGGGACGGGCAGTCGTTCCGGTCCTCACTCGATTCGGGAGCATTTGCGGGGAGGGACAGCCTGATTCTCACGCAAGGCGCGTGGACCGCTCAGCGGGCCGTGCGCTTCGACGAGTGGATCTGCATCCGGACGTTCCACGACAGCTATCACGGGTTCCCCGACATCATGTTGTTCGACCTCGCGACAGATCCGCACGAGCAGGACGACCTCGCGGAAGCGCGGCCCGACGTGGTGCGGACCGCCATGACCCTCCTGGAGGACTGGAAGCAGTCGGCCGTCGCCCTCTCCCCTTCGGGGGTGGACCCGCTCGACACGGTGCTCCAGGAAGGAGATCCGTGGCACGCGCGCTGGCGCCCGGCCGAGTACGACGAGTGGCTGGCGCAGACCGGCCGGGCCAACTGGGTGAGCCGGGTCGTTTCCGACTGAGCCTCTTTGCCGGGTCCGCGGACATGAATGCCCGACCCGGCGCCGGGAGGACGACGCAGCCGATGTCAGACCTTGGTGACCGCCGAGGGCGGGGGGATGACGCCGGCCCCCGTCGTGAGGCACCCGGCCTTGAGCGCCGGGTTCGCGGCCGCGGGGAGCCGGGGAGGCTTCAGGAAGGCGGGCTTCGCCGTGAGGTCCACCATGTCGAACAGGCTGTTGGCATTGGCGTCCCGGCGGGTGAGCGCAGGGAGGTTCCACTTCTGTTCCACGGTCTTGAGTATCGACGTGTGGTCGTAGATCGTGTGCGACACGTGGTTCTTCTTGGCGTAGGGGCTGACGACGGCGCAAGGCACCCGGAAGCCGTACCGGTCGAAGGCTCCGGGCGGATCGCCGGCCGCCAACACCGGCGCCACGTCGTCGGGCGGCACTGCCGATGGGGGCGGCACGTGGTCGTAGTAACCGCCGTGTTCGTCGTAGGTCCAGATGAGCATCGTCTTGGGCCAGTTGGGGCTCGACATCAGGGCGTTGACGACCTGGCTCACGAACTGATCGCCGAATTGGACGTCCTGCGGGTTCTCCTCCGACGACTTCTCGTAGTCGGGCTCGACCAGGCTGAATTGGGGCAGCGTCCCGGCGGCGGCGTCGGCATAGAACTGGTCGATGTGGGCCAAGCCAGCCTTCAGCGCCGGATCGCCCAGCAGTGGCAGGAAGACTCCGAGCGTCGGCACCGTCGAGTAGTAGTCCTTCCAGGTGATGCCGTGCTTGTTGAACTGCTCGTAGATCACGCCACCGGGGGGCAGTTCCAACGGGAACGAATCGTCTATGAGTCCGAGCGACGTTCCCGCAATGAGGTAGCGGCGATTCGGGTCGGTCTGCGCCATCGCCGAGCAGAAGTAGCGGTCGGCGATCGGAAACGTGCCGGCCATGGCACAGCTGAACGGGAGGTCGTCCTTGGTGAAGTAGCCCATGGCCTCCGCCGTGGTGCTGGTCACGAATCCTTGGCACGTGCCCCCGTCATAGGCTTCGTGGGCGACCTTCCAGTCGTTACCGATGCCGTCGGTCTGGCACTCGGTCGGCATGTGGAAGGCGTGGACCTCGTTGCCGTGGCCGTCGGGGTTCTTCGCAGTTGGGTGGCCGTTGGCGCCGAGGGTGAACCCGTCACCGCGGCCGATGAGCCCCAAAATGTTGTCGAAGGAGTGGTTCTCCATCATGAGGACGACGAAGTGGTCGATTTCGGGAACCTGGTCCGCGCCCACCGCCCGGGTCGGGTACGGCAGCGAGCCGGCCGGTCTGATGGCCCTGCGAGGAGCGGAGGAGGCCCCGACGGAGGGCGGTGGTGACGAAAGGTCGGCCACACCGCCCAGCAGCGTGGCCGCACCGGCAAACCCTCCGCCCAGGAACTGTCGTCGGCTCAGCTTCACGGCAGCCGTTCCTCACTCACTCGCCACTCCCGAGCGCCGACATTACGTGGAACCGCATGGGGGAATCCCGCGGCAGGGGAGCCGACGATCTCCTCCCGCCTACTCCTGCACGAGCTCGATCAACGTCCCGAACGAGGTCTTGGGATGCACGAACGCCACCGTCGTCCCCCGTGAGCCCGGGCGCGGCGCTTCGTCGATGACGCGGCCGCCGGCGTCCTTGATCGCCTGCAGCGCCACCGCGCAGTCGTCGACCCGGTAGCCGACGTGGTGCAGCCCCTCGCCCTTGTTGGCCAGGTACTTGGCGACCGGAGAGGTGTCGTTGACCGGGGTGAGCAACTGCACGTAGGACTGGGCCACCTTCAGGAGCGCCTCTTCGACCCCGTCGGACTCGACGAGCTCGCGGTGCTCGACCGTGGCGCCGAAGACGTCGGCGTACCAGGCGATGGCGGCGTCGAGGTCGTTCACAGCGATCGCCACGTGGTCGATTTCGGTCAGCAGGGAGTCGCTCATGCCCCGTGTCTCCGGAACAACGTGATGCGGTCCTCGCCGACCTTGGCCCGAAAGGCGGGATCGTCGATGCCGAGGCCTTCCTCGGGCGCCACGCACAACACGCCGATCTTGCCTTCGTGCAGGTTGTGGTGCACCTGGTAGGCCGCCTCGCCCACTTGCTCCAACGGGTACACGGCGGAGAGCGGCGGCAGCACCTTCCCCTCACAGATCAGCTGATTGGCGTCCCAAGCCTCGCGGTAGTTGGCGAAGTGGGAGCCCTTGATGGTCTTGAGCTTCATCCAGAGGTGGCGGTTGTCGTACTCGATCATGTAGCCCGAGGTGGCGGCGCACGTGACGATCGTCCCCGCCCGCTTGCAGGCGAAGACCGAGGCCCCCATCGTCTGGCGCCCCGGGTGCTCGAAGACGATCTCCGGCTCGGCGCCCACCAGGCCGCGGATGTCCTTGCCGAACCGGCGCCATTCCGACTCGTCCTGCGTGTGCTCGTCCGACCAGAACCGATAGTTGGCCGCCTTGCGGTCGATCACCGCCTCGACCCCGAGGTCGTTGAGGAGCTTCACTTTCTCCGGCGACGACACGACACCGATCGGCGTGCCGCCTCCGTTGAGCACGTGCTGGACGGCGTAGCTGCCGAGCCCGCCGCTGGCCCCCCAGACGAGCACCTTGTCGTCCTGAGTCATGCGAGCTCCGTTGGGTGAGACGAGCATGCGGTAGGCGGTGGAGTTGCACAGCGCGTTGATCGCGGCCTCCTCCCAGCTGAGGTGGGCCGCCTTAGGCATGAGCTGATTGGCCTTGACGACCGTGATGTCGGCCAGCCCGCCGAAGTTGGACTCGAAGCCCCAGATGCGCTGGTTCGAGCCCAGCATGGAGTCGTCGTGTGCCGAGGGGTCCTGATCGTCGACGTAGTTGCAGTGCACGGTGACCTTGTCGCCCACCTTCCAGTTGCGCACCATGGAGCCCGTGCGGAGGACCACGCCGGCGGCGTCCGAGCCGACCACGTGGTAGTCGAGGGCGTGGCGAGCGGCCCAGGGGCCCTCCTTGGCCAGGCGGTCGAGGAAGCCGAAGGTGGGCAGCGGCTCGAAGATGGAGGTCCAGACCGTGTTGAAGTTGATCGACGATGCCATGACGGCCACGTACGCCTCGTCGGGGGCCAACTCGGGGAGGGGCACCTCCTCGACGTGGAGAGACCGGCGGGGATCCTTGTCCGAGGACTCCATGCCGTCGAACATGCCGGTTTCGCCCCGCTTGACCAGGGCGGCCCGGTAGGTGTCGGGCAGGGGGAGCGCGGCAAGCTCGTCGGCAGGCGCGCCGGCCAGGGCAGCAGTCAGGATCTCGCTCATGTGACCTGACGATAGTGGCCCAATAAGATGGGGTTTCCGACTGGTAACCAGACCGGCGGGAACCGGAGGTGCAGGAATGGCCGAGGCCGTCATCGTCGCAGGGGCTCGTACGCCCATCGGAAAGCTCTCGGGTGCATTGGCGGGGTTCACGGCCATGGATCTGGGGGGATTCGCCATCGCGGAGGCCCTGACCCGGGCGGGTGTTTCTCCCGACCAGGTCGACTACGTGCTCATGGGCCAGGTCATTTTGGCCGGCCAGGGCCAGATCACGGCGCGCCAGGCCGCGGTCAAGGGCGGCATCCCCATGAGCGTCCCGGCCAACACCATCAACAAGGTCTGCCTCTCCGGCCTCAACACCATCTACCTGGCCGACCAGATGATCCGGGCCGGGGACGCCGAAATCGTCGTGGCCGGCGGCATGGAGTCGATGACGCAGGCGCCGCACCTCCTGCCGGGAGCCCGTGCCGGCTTCCGCATCGGGGATGCCACCTTGGTCGACTCCATGATGTTCGACGGCCTCACCGACTCCTTCGACCACATTGCCATGGGGCTGTCCACCGAGCAGCACAACGACAAGGTCGGCATCACGCGCGACCGGCAGGACGCCTTCGCGGCGGCCAGCCACGAGAAGGCTGCGGCCGCGGCCAAGGAGGGTCGTCTGGCCGAGGAGATCGTCCCGGTCCAGGTTCCCCAGCGCAAGGGCGACCCGTTGTTGGTCGACACCGACGAAGGTGTGCGCCCCGGGACCACGGCCGAGTCGTTGGGAGCGTTGAAGCCCGCCTTCACCAAGGACGGCACCATCACCGCCGGTAACGCGTCGCAAATCTCCGACGGCGGGGCTGCAGTCGTCGTCATGTCGGCAGCCAAGGCCAAGGAACTCGGGATTGCCCCGCTCGGCCAGCTGGTCGGTTACGGCATGGTGGCCGGGCCAGACAACTCCCTGTTGACCCAGCCCTCGCGGGCGATCGTCAAGGCCGCCGGCAAGTGCCGGTGTCGACCTCGGTGCCATCGACCTCTTCGAGATCAACGAGGCCTTCGCTGCCGTCGGGCTCGCCTCGGCCGACGACCTGGGCATCGACGAGGAGAAGATCAACGTGAACGGGGGCGCCATCGCGCTGGGTCACCCGGTCGGCATGTCCGGGACCCGGCTGGCGCTGACGGCGCTGCTCGAGCTGCGTCGCCGCGGTGCCTCCACGGCGGCGGTGGCGCTGTGCGGTGGTGGCGGCCAGGGTGACGCCGCCATCCTCCGCTTGATGGGCTAGACCCGCCGGCGGCACTTGCCCGCACTGCGCATCCATTCTCCGGGCCACGCGTCCGGCGTCAGCTCCTCGCACGGCGGCGCGCCCCGAATCCGCATCTCGACCGGAGGGATGGTGCGCGCACCGGGAGCCTTGACTTTTCCGAACGACGTGAGATAATCCTAACAATGTTAGGGGAACAAGCCGCCGGGCAGGCTGTGCCCGACGCCGGGAAGGATCGACGGGCCGTCCGCCGTGCGGCGACCCGCGCGGAGATCCTGCAGGCTGCCTGGTCGCTCGCCCGGGCAGAGGGGCTGGCCGCCCTGTCGATGCGCGACCTGGCCGCTGCGGTCGGCATGCGCGCGCCGTCCCTGTATCAGTACTTCGACTCCAAGCTGGCGATCTACGACGCCATGTTCGGCCAGGGCATGGTCGACGCGCTCGCCGTCGTCGAGGGTGAGATCGAGGGGCGGCAGGGCCGGGAGGCGCTGCGGGAGAGCGCCCGCGCCCTGCTGCTGTTCACCACGAGTGATCCCGTCCGCAACCAGCTGCTGTTCCAGCGCACCATCCCCGGTTTCGAGCCTGCGCCCGACTCCTACGCGCCTGCAGTCGCCATGAGTGCGCGGGTGGAGTCTCTGATCGCGGAGCTGGGCACATCCGATGCTGCGCAGGCCATGGACCTGTGGACCGCGGTGATCAGCGGCCTGTCCAACCAGCAGCTGTCCAATGAGCCCGGAGGCGATCGCTGGATACGGCTCTTCGACCGTGCGGTCGACATGTTCTTCGCCGCGGTGGATTCCACGAAGTCGCCCACTACAAAGAAAGGCAACTGACCATGGAGACACGTATCGACGAGGTCGCAGAACGGATCTTCCGCCTGTCGACATTCGTGCCCGACATCGGGCCGACCGGGTTCACCTTCAACCAGTTCCTGATCGACGACGACGAGCCGTTGCTGTTCCACACCGGGCCCCGGGCCATGTTCCCGCTCGTCTCGGACGCGGTGGCCCACGTCACGAGCCTCGACAGCCTGCGGTGGATCGCTTTCGGGCACCTGGAGGCGGACGAGTGCGGTGCCATGAACCTCTTCCTGGCCGCCGCCCCGGGTGCGCAGGTCGCCCATGGGGTGACGGGCTGCATGGTCTCGCTCAACGACCTCGCCGACCGCCCACCCGTCCCCCTCGCCGATGGGCAGTTGCTGGAGCTGGGGGCGCACCGCGTCCGCCACATCGACACCCCCCATGTCCCGCACGGATGGGAGGCCCGGGTGCTTTTCGAGGAATCGACGGGCACCCTGCTGTGCGGCGACCTCCTCACGCAGCTCGGCGACCCGCCGGCCCTCACCACCGACGACGTGCTGCCGGGCGCCGTCGCGGCCGAGGACCTCTTCGCGCCAGCAGCCTCACGCCGGCGTCGGGGCCCACCGTCCGCTCGCTGGCCGACCTGGCGCCGTCGACCCTGGCCGTCATGCACGGGTCGTCCTTCAGCGGCGACGGGGCCGGTGCCCTGCGCGCCCTGGCCGACGACTACGACCGCCGGATCGCCGACGCGGCCGCCTGATCCCATCCGCCACCGACCACGCAGAAGCGAGCAACCAGACCGGAGGAGCGAAGCATGACCACGCAAGACATCCATCACGACGCTGTGACCCTGTACATCGCCGCACCGCCCGAACAGCTCTACGAGCTGGTGGCTGACGTCACCCGGATGCCCGAGTTCAGCCCCGAGATCCTGGAGTGCCACTGGGTCGACGGGGCCGACGGACCTGCGGTCGGCGCCCGCTTCCGGGCGCGTAACAAGGTGCCCAAGCGCCCCTCGTGGACCAACAAGCCGGTGATCACCGAGATCGAACCCGGGCGCGCCTTCACCTTCGCCCGGACGGAGAAGTTCGCCGGCACGGTGGAATGGAGCTATCGCTTCGAGCCCGACCCCGCCGGCACAGGGACGACGGTCACGGAGTCCTATACGGTCACCCGGCCGCTCACTGCCGTCGGCTGGTTCGTCATCGGCACGCTGTTCGGCCGCAAGGATCGGCGTACGGACATGCGCGCCGGCATGGAGCAGACCCTCGAGCGGATGCGCGCCGTTGCCGAACAGGACGTCGCCCGCGCGCGATAGGTCTCAGTAGGGCGGGCCCATGATGGCGACCAGCTTGGCCGCCCGCGCCGCCACGTCAGCCCAGTGGTCGACGTCGAACGCGTAGACGCCGAGCGCGCAGGTGGGGAAGCCGTGCCGCACCGCGCTGGACCGGCCCTTCTTGTCGCGGGCCGACAGCAGGCCCTGCGAGAGGGCGTGCGCCGTCGGGTTGTGGCCCACGACCATGGCGGCGTCGGCGTCGTCGGGCAGCGCCCGGACGAAGGCGAGCACCTCCTCGGGTTCGGCCCCGTAGAGCGCCTCGTCCAGGCGGCACTCGGGGGGATCGGCCATATCGGCCAGGACCAGCTCGGCCGTGGCCGCCGTGCGGGCGGCCGGCGAGACCAGCGCGATCTGTGGCCGCGGGACGCCCTGCAGGGCGGGCCCGAGCCCTTCGCCGGCGCCGGCGAACAGCCGCCCGAGGGCGGTGGCGTCGCGCCGGCCCCGCGGGGCGAGGACGCGGTCGAAGTCAGCGCCGCCGGGGGGCGGGTCGGTCACCGTCTTGGCGTGGCGCAACAGCCACAGTGTGCGGCCGGCCTTGCGCCTTTGGTCGCCATCAGCCCAGGGCAAAGGCCGCATGCAGGGAGCGGACGGCCCGCTCGACGTCGTCCTCGGACACGATGCACGAGGTCCGGATGGTCGACGTCGAGATCATGTCGATGTTGATCTCCTCGTTGGCCAGTGTCTCGAACATGGTGGCGGCGATGCCGGGGTGCGACTTCATGCCCACGCCGACCAGCGAGACCCGGGCCACGTCGGCATCGGCCGCCACCCCGGACGCGCCCAGCTCGTCGGCGATGTGCCTGGGAGGTCTCCACCGCGACCGGCAGGTCGGCCGTCGGGACGGTGAACGAGATGTCGGTCGTCCCGTGGGCGGACGTGTTCTGCACGATCATGTCGACGTTGATCGACTTGTCGGCCAGGGCCCGGAAGAGCCGGGCCGCCACGCCGGGGCGGTCCGGGACCCCGCTGACGGTGACCTTGGCCTCCGAGGTGTCGTGGGTCACTGCGGTGACGACGGCTTCTTCCATGTCTGCATCCTCCTCCACCACCCAGGTGCCAGGCTCCCAGGTGAAGCTGCTCCGCACGTGCAGCGGGACATTGTGGTTCCGGGCGAATTCGACGGCGCGCAGCATCAGGACCCGCCCGCCGGTGGCCGCCATCTCGAGCATCTCCTCGAAGGAGATCCGGTTGATCCGGTGCGCCTCGGGCACGATCCGGGGGTCGGCCGTGAACACGCCGGTGACGTCGGTGTAGATCTCGCAGGCGTCCGCGTCCAGGACGGCGGCCAGCGCCACGGCGGTGGCGTCGGACCCGCCGCGGCCGAGCGTGGTGATCTCGCGGGCGGCCGAGACCCCCTGGAATCCGGCCACGACCGGCACCTTCCCGGCGGCCAGCGCCTCACGCAGGCGGTCGCCCTTGACCTCCCGGATCTTGGCCCGGGTGTGGTCGTCGTCGGTGATGATCCCCACCTGGCTCCCGGTGAAGGACGCGGCGTCCACGCCGAGGTCGGCCAGGGCCATGACCAGCAGCGACATGGAGATGCGCTCCCCGGTGCTGACGAGCATGTCGTACTCGCGGGGCGGCTGGGTGGCGCTCACCGAGTTGGCCAGGTGGATGAGGTCGTCGGTGGTCTTGCCCATGGCGCTGACCACGGCCACCACCTCGGTGCCCTGCCGGCGGGTCCGGGCGATGTGGTCGGCCACGGCGCGGATCCGATCGGCGTCGCCGACCGAGGTGCCCCCGAACTTCTGGACGACCAGTGGCATCCGGACGAGGCTACAGACTGCGCACCGGCCTGATCGCCCTCCGGCCCCCAGCCCGGGTCCCGGCCGCGGCTACGACCCCGGTGGGCGATCCGAGGCGGCCCCCGGGATTGGGTAGGGTCTCGGGCCGTGCCCAGCGACAAGAGAGCCCGCCAGCGCGCGGCCAGGGAGGCGCGGCTGGCCGCCGAGGCCCAGCAGCAGAAGCGCCGCAGGCAGATCCGCAACGGCATCATCGGGGTGGTCATCGCCGGCGTGATCGTCGGGATCGTCTTCCTGGTCTCGGGCAACGACAACAACAACGTGGCCTCGCAGTCCAACGTCGAGCACGACGACCACGACGGCCGCCGCGAAGGGCACCGACGCCAAGCTGCAGGCGCAGGCGAACGCCGTCGCGGTCAAGGCGGGCTGCCCGGCCAGCACGAAGACGACGGTCAACACGCAGAAGTACCCGGCCGCCCCGGCCATGACGATCGACACGTCCAAGACCTACACGGCCACCGTCGTCACGACCACCGGCACCTTCGACATCGCGCTCGACGCCAAGTCCGCCCCGATCACCGTCAACAACTTCGTGTTCCTGGCCGACAAGGGCTACTACCACTGCGTGATCTTCCACCGGGTCATCCCGCAGTTCATGGACCAGACGGGTGACCCGACCGGCACCGGGGAGGGCGGCCCGGGCTACACCATCCAGGACGAGAACCCGCCCAAGGCGGCCAACGCCGGCGCAGCAGTACCCGCTCGGCTCGGTGGCCATGGCCAACACGGGCGCGCCCAACTCGGGCGGCAGCCAGTTCTTCATCGTGGCCGGGCCGCAGGGCGAGTCCCTGCCCAACACCTACGCCCTCTTCGGGTCCGTGACCTCGGGCATGAACGTGGTCGACACCATCAACCAGCAGGGCTCCGCCGCGGGCGTGCCGCCCGACGTGACGCAGCGCATCATCTCCGTCACCATCCACGAAACGTAAGGACGCGCAGACCATGGCCACCCCCACCCCACCCGCCGCCGACGGCTCGAGCCCGCAGCAGCGCAAGTTCGACGAAGAGCCGCCGATGCTCATCGACACCGGACAAGCGCTACGTGGCGACCATGGTCACCTCGCACGGCACGATGGTCATCGCCCTCGACCCCCTGGCCGCCCCGAGGACCGTCAACAGCTTCGTCTTCCTGGCCCGCTACCACTACTACGACGGGATCGTGTTCCACCGCATCATCCCGGGCTTCGTGCTCCAGGGCGGCGACCCCACCGGGTCGGGCTCGGGCGGCCCCGGCTACCGCTTCGACGACGAGCTGCCGCCCGAGGCGCGCTACCAGGTCGGTTCGCTGGCCATGGCCAACGCCGGGCCCAACACCAACGGCAGCCAGTTCTTCGTGATCAGCGGTCCCGACGGGGTACGCCTGCCGCCGCTGTACTCGCACTTCGGCGAGGTCGTGACCGGGCTCGATGTCGTGGAGAAGATCAACGGCGTCGGGAGCCGCTCGGGGACCCCGACCGAGCGGGTCGTGATCGAGAGCGTCACCATCGAGGAGAAGGACTAGATCCACGTCCGGGGGCGTCAGCCTCCGAGTGCGCCCAGCCCTTCGGTCTGGGTCCCGCCCACGAACACGGTCGGCGTCCCCGCTCCCTCGGAGCGCCAGGCGCCCCGGCCGTCCCTGATCAGCGCGGTCCGGGCCGGGAGCGCCACGACGGGCAGCGCCGCCGGCGCCATGGCCACCGTGCGCTCGAGCTTCTGGCCGTGGGCGTCGTCGTGCTCGTCGCCGAAGTGGGGGACGACGGTGACGTTGTCGACCAGGCCCAGCCCGAGCGTCAGCGCCCCGCCCCGCGGGTCGGCCATGGGGTCGGTGAGCACCATGGCCCCGGCCCCGGCCCCGGCCACCACGGCCCCGCCGGCGAAGGCCTGCAGGAGGGCCTCGAAGACGGCGGACCTCTTGAGCACCGCGCGCAGGTGCAGCGGCGAGCCCCCCGAGAGGTAGATGAAGCGGGCGCCGGCCAGGGTCGCGGCCATGCCGGCGTCCTCGGCCGAGGCCCGGTCCACCACCATCAGCCCCTCCACCCGGGCCCCCAGCGGCTCGAACCACTCGGCCGCCCGCAGCACGACCCGCTCGGGGTGCTGGTAGGCGGCGGCGGTCGGCAGGACGACCACGTCGGCCCCGCCCGAGGCGGCCAGCAGCGAGGCGTCGAAGGTGCAGCCCTCGGTCCATTCGTCGCCCCCGACCAGGGCCAGCGTGCCGGACGTGTCCATGGCGCCACTCTTGCACGCCCGGCACCCCCGTCCCGCTTCGACGCCCGTGGTTACCGACCGGTAAACTCGTCGCCCATGTCGATCACACGGGTGGGAATCGTCGGTTCGGGGATCATGGGCGCGGGCATCGCCGAGGTGGCGGCCGCCAACGGGCACGAGGTCGTGCTGCGCAGCCGGAGCAAGGAAGGCGCCGACGCCATGGTGGCCGGCCTCGCCCGGTCGCTGGCCAAGCAGGTCGAGAAGGGCAAGCGCACCGAGGAGGAGGCGGCCGCGATCTCGGGCCGGGTCCGGGCCACGACGCACCTCGGTGAGCTGGTCGACGTCGACCTGGTGATCGAGTCGGTGGTCGAGGACCTCGTGCGTGAAGAAGGACCTCTTCGCCGAGCTCGACAGCATCTGCAAGCCCGAGACGATCCTGGCCACCAACACCTCCACCCTCCCGGTGGTCGAGATGGCGATGGCGACGGGTCGCCCCGACCTCGTGTGCGGCATCCACTTCTTCAACCCGGCGCCCGCCATGGCGCTCGTCGAGGTGGTGCGGCCCATCACGGCCAGCGACGCCACCGTGGCGGCGGCGGTCGCCTTCGCCGGCGCCTGCGGCAAGGATCCCGTCGAGGTGAAGGACCAGGCCGGCTTCATCGTCAACGCGCTGCTGTTCCCCTACCTCAACAACGCGGTGCGCCTCCTCGAGCAGGGCGTGGCGACCAAGGAGGGCATCGACGCCGCCATGAAGGGCGGCTGCGGCTTCCCCATGGGCCCCTTCGCGCTGCTCGACCTCGTCGGCCTCGACACCTCCCTGGCCATCCTCGACGCGCTCTACGAGGAGTACCGCGACCCCAACTACGCGGCGGTGCCCCTGCTGCGCCGCCTGGTCACCTCGGGCCAGCTCGGCCGCAAGACCAAGAAGGGCTTCTACGACTACAGCCGCTAGCGGCGCGGCGGTGGGTGCGGAACCCGGGCAGAATGGTGGTGCGCCCCACTCGTCTGGAGGTGATGTGAATGGCTACCGACCCGCAGCGTGACGCGCCGTGGGTGATGCGCACCTACTCGGGCCATTCGACGGCGCGCGCCTCCAACGAGCTCTACCGCACCAACCTGGCCAAGGGGCAGACGGGGCTCTCCATCGCCTTCGACCTGCCGACCCAGACCGGCTACGACCCCGACGCCCCCGAGGCCGCCGGCGAGGTCGGCAAGGTGGGCGTGCCGGTGGCCCACCTCGGCCACATGAGGGAGCTCCTCGAGGGCATCCCCGTGGAGGACATGAACACCTCCATGACGATCAACGCCACCGCGGCCTGGTTGCTCGGGCTCTACGTGGCCCACGCGCAGGACAAGGGCGTCGACCCCGCGCGGCTGGCCGGCACGACGCAGAACGACATCGTCAAGGAGTACCTGAGCCGCGGGACCTACATCTTCCCGCCCGGGCCGAGCCTGCGCCTCACCGTCGACACCATCGCCTACACGGTGCGCCAGGCGCCCAGGTGGAACCCGATCAACGTCTGCAGCTACCACCTGCAGGAGGCCGGGGCCACGCCGGTGCAGGAGATCGCCTACGCGCTGGCCACCGCCATCGGCGTGCTCGACGGCGTGCGCGCCTCGGGCAAGATCGACGAGTCCGAGCTGCCCGCCGTGGTCGGCCGCATCAGCTTCTTCGTGAACTCCAGCGTCCGCTTCGTGGAGGAGACCTGCAAGATGCGGGCCTTCACCGAGCTGTGGGACCGCATCTGCCGTGAGCGCTACGGCGTGGAGGACCCCAAGCTGCGCCGCTTCCGCTACGGCGTGCAGGTGAACTCGCTCGGGCTGACCGAGCAGCAGCCCGAGAACAACGTGCAGCGCATCGTCCTCGAGACGCTCGGCGTCACCCTGTCCAAGAGCGCCCGGGCCCGGGCCATGCAGCTGCCCGCCTGGAACGAGGCGCTCGGGTTGCCCCGGCCCTGGGACCAGCAGTGGTCGTTGCGCATACAGCAGGTCCTGGCCTTCGAGTCCGACCTGCTCGAGTACGACGACATCTTCGAGGGGTCGGTGGTCATCGAGGCCAAGACGGCGGAGCTGGCCGAGGCCGCCATGGCGGAGCTGGCCGACGTGGAGGCGCTCGGCGGGGCCTTCGAGGCGATCGACGAGCTCAAGCGGCGGCTCGTGCGCAGCCAGGCCGAGCGGGTGCGGCGCATCGAGTCGGGCGACGCAGAAGGTGGTCGGCGTCAACTGCTTCACCGAGACCGCGCCCTCGCCCCTGCTCGGCGACGGCGAGTTCGAGAACATCCTCAAGGTCGACCACCGCGTCGAGGCGGAGCAGATCGAGGACGTGGAGCGCTGGCGGGCCGACCGTGACGCGGCCGCCGTGCGCGCGCGCCCTCGACGAGCTGCGCCGGGTCGCCGACGACGACGGGCCCGGCGGCAACATCATGGAGGCGACGATCGCGCTGGCGCACGCCGGCGGCACGACGGGGGAGTGGGCCGGCGCGCTGCGCGAGGTGTTCGGCGAGTTCCGGGCGCCCACCGGCGTCAGCGGCGGGGTGGGCCGGCGCGGCGACGACCTGGCTCCGGTCCGCCTGCGCACCAAGGCGCTGGCCGAGCGCACGGGTGGCCCGCCGCGCCTCCTGGTCGCCAAGCCCGGGCTCGACGGGCACTCCAACGGCGCCGAGCAGATCGCCGTCGCGGCACGCGACGCCGGCTTCGAGGTGATCTACCAGGGCATCAGGCTGACCCCGGCCCAGATCGTGGCGGCCGCCCGCGACGAGGACGTCGACATCGTCGGGCTGTCCATCCTGTCGGGCTCGCACCTCGAGCTGGTGCCCGACGTGCTCGACCGCCTGCGTGCCGCCGGCAGCACGGCGGCCGTGGTCGTGGGGGGCATCATCCCGCCCGACGACGCCGAGCTGCTTGCTGGGCAAGGGCGTGGCCTCCGTCTACACGCCGAAGGACTACTCCTTCGACCGCATCATGGAGGACCTGGTGTCGCTGGCCGAGCGCCAGCGCGCCGCCACTCCCGCGTGAGCCGCGCCATCTCGCGCCACGTCACCGCGACCGCGCCGAGCTCAATGGCCCGCAGCCGGAGGGACTCGGGCACGTCGTAGTGGTTCAGCGCCGCCGAGCGCCGGTGGTGCTGGTAGCCCCGGGGCGGGATCCCGAGCGCGGCGGCCATGGCGTGGAGCTCCTCGGGGTCGTCGGCCAGCAGGTGCGACCAGCGGTCGGTGCGGTCGCGCACCGTCGCCCGCTGGCGCCAGTCGTCGACGTAGACCGTCAGCGGCGCGCCCAGGGACGGTCACGGCGCAGCGGCACGGGCTTGTTCCACCAGCGGCCGCTGAAGCGCCACGGCTCGTGCACCGGGTCGTGCTCGTCGGCCGGCGCCGGGCGGGGCCAGGCCAGCTGCACGGCCGCCGTGATGGCCGCCAGCACGGCGGGGTCGGGGGCGGGCCGGGCCCGCAGGGCGAGCTGGTCGCTCGTCGACGGGCAGCGGCGGCGTCACAGCGGCACGTTGCCGTGCTTGCGTCGCGGCAGCTCCTCGCGCTTGGACGACAGGATGTCGAGGCTGCGGCAGATGACGGCACGCGTGTCGGCCGGGGAGATCACGTCGTCGATGTAGCCGCGCTCCGCCGCGATGTACGGGTTGGCGTAGCGCTCGGTGTACTCGTCGATCAGCTCGGCCCGTCGCCGCGCCGGGTCGGCCGCCTCGGCCAGCTCGCGCCGGTAGACGATCTCGACCGCACCGTTGGGGCCCATGACGGCCAGCTCGGCCGAAGGCCAGGCGAAGGCCAGGTCGGCGCCGATCGACTTGGAGTTCATGACGACGTAGGCGCCGCCGTAGGCCTTGCGGGTGATGATCTGGATCCGCGGCACCGTGGACTCGCAGTAGGCGTAGAGCAGCTTGGCGCCGTGGCGGATGATCCCGCCGTACTCCTGGTCGGTGCCGGGCATGAAGCCCGGGACGTCGACGAAGGTCAGCAGCGGGATGTTGAACGCGTCGCAGGTCCGCACGAAGCGCGACGCCTTCTCCGACGAGTCGATGTCGAGCACGCCGGCCAGCACGGCCGGCTGGTTGCCCACGATGCCGACGACGCGGCCGTTCATGCGGGCGAAGCCGCAGGTGATCGACATGGCCCAGTGGCGGTGCACCTCCATGTACTCGCCGTCGTCGACGACGGCGGTGATGATGCGCTTCATGTCGTAGGGCTGGTTGGGCGAGGTCGGCAGGAAGTCGATCAGCTCGGTCACGGCCGGTCGGGCTCGTCGCCGCTCAGCTCGAGCGGCGGCTCCTCGAGGTTGTTGGAGGGGAGGAACGAGAGGAGGTGGCGCACGTCGTCGAGGCAGGCCTTCTCGTCGGGCGAGACGAAGGTGGCCACGCCCGACTTGGTGGCGTGGCTCATGGCGCCGCCGAGCTCCTCGAGGGTGACGTCCTCGCCGGTGACCGTCTTCACCACATCGGGGCCCGTGATGAACATGTGCGAGGTGCCCTGCACCATGAAGATGAAGTCGGTCATGGCCGGCGAGTAGACCGCGCCGCCGGCGCAGGGCCCCAGGATCACGCTGATCTGGGGGATCACGCCCGAGGCCGTGACGTTGCGGTGGAAGATGCCGCCGTAGGAGTGCAGCGAGACGACGCCTTCCTGGATGCGCGCCCCGGCGCCGTCGTTGAGCCCGATCATCGGGACCCCGGTGGAGGCGGCCAGGTCCATCACCTTGTGGATCTTCTCGGCGAAGACCTCGCCCAGGGCGCCGCCGAAGACGGTGAAGTCCTGGCTGAAGATGCACACCCGCCGGCCGTCGATGGTGCCGAAGCCCGTGACCACGCCGTCGGTGTAGGGCCGGTTGTCCTCGAGCCCCATGCCGTGGGCCCGGTGCCGGGCCAGCATGTCGAGCTCCTGGAAGGAGCCCTCGTCGAGCAGGTAGTCGATCCGCTCCCGCGCGGTCAGCTTCCCCTTGGCGTGCTGGCGCTCGACGGCCCTCGGGCTCCCGGCGTGGAGGGCCTCGTTCTTGCGTTCGGCCAGGTCGGCCAGGCGTTCGGCCATGGAGTGTTCCATGCGGCTGAGGCTAACGCCCCCGGCGAGCCCCCGGAATGAGGCGAGCCGACCGGGTCCGGCCCGCCGGACCGGCTCCGGCGGCACCGGGCAACCGGCCCTGACCAGGCTCCCGCCGACCCCGGCCGCCCGGGCCTCCCCGGCAGCCAGAGTCCCGAAACTATGCACAAGATCGGTTAGAGTTTTGCGCGGGTCGGCAGTCGGCGAGCCGACAGCCACGGCCGGCCCGTCGAGCGCACGCCGCGCACCGGTCCGGTCGGGAGGAGTCGGCCGGTACACTGGCGGACCCGGCGGCCCGATCCGGGGCGGCGGCCCGCGGTTGCGGTGCCGTGGCCGCGATTGTCGGAACCCCAGGCAGCCGCTATCATTGAATCCCTGCCATGTGCGGCTTCGGCCGGCGCGCCAGCGCCACGCCCGTGGGATTCACATTCTGATTAGCGAGAGGTAGCGCGTGCCCACAATCGCCCAGCTCGTCCGCAAGGGACGGCAGGCCAAGGTGACGAAGACCAAGACCCCGGCCCTGAAGGGCGCGCCCCAGCGGCGGGGGGTGTGCACCCGCGTCTACACGACCACCCCGAAGAAGCCGAACTCGGCCCTGCGCAAGGTGGCCCGTGTGCGCCTGTCCTCGGGCGTCGAGATCACGGCCTACATCCCCGGTGTGGGCCACAACCTCCAGGAGCACTCCATCGTCCTCGTCCGCGGCGGCCGGGTGAAGGACCTGCCCGGCGTCCGCTACAAGGTCGTGCGCGGCGCGCTCGACACCTCGGGCGTGCGCGAGCGCAGCCAGGCCCGCAGTCGCTACGGCGCCAAGAAGGAGTCCTAGGCATGCCCCGTAACGGACCCGCCACCCGCCGCGAGCTCGCGCCGGACCCCGTCTACCGCTCCGTCCTGGTCACCCAGTTCGTCAACAAGATCCTCTCCCGGGGCAAGCGCACGCTGGCCGAGCGCATCGTCTACAACGCCCTCGAGCAGGTGCAGGAGAAGTCGGGCGGCGACCCGGTGGCCGCGCTCAAGCGCGCCGTGGAGAACACCCGGCCCGAGGTCGAGGTGAAGTCCCGCCGCGTCGGTGGTGCCACCTACCAGGTGCCCGTCGAGGTGCGGCCCCGCCGCGCCACCACGCTGGCCATCCGCTGGCTGACCACGTTCTCGCGCCAGCGCCGGGAGAAGACCATGGCCGAGCGCCTGGCCAACGAGATCCTCGACGCCTCCAACAACATCGGGGCCTCGGTGAAGCGCCGCGAGGACATGCACAAGATGGCCGAGTCCAACCGCGCCTTCGCCCACTACCGCTGGTAGTGGACGCCGACCCACACGACACCCGAGACAGCACCATGGCTGAAGCCCTCCCCACACGCGACTTCCCGCTGGCCAAGACCCGCAACATCGGGATCATGGCCCACATCGACGCGGGCAAGACCACCACGACCGAGCGCATCCTCTATTACACCGGGCGCAACTACAAGATCGGTGAGGTGCACGAAGGCGCCGCCACCATGGACTGGATGGTCCAGGAGCAGGAGCGCGGCATCACCATCACCTCGGCCGCCACCACCTGCTCGTGGCGCGACAACTGGATCAACATCATCGACACCCCGGGCCACGTCGACTTCACCGTCGAGGTGGAGCGCTCGCTGCGCGTCCTCGACGGCGCCGTCGCCGTGTTCGACGCCGTGGCCGGCGTGGAGCCCCAGACCGAGACGGTGTGGCGCCAGGCCAACAAGTACAACGTGCCGCGCATCTGCTTCGTCAACAAGATGGACCGCATCGGCGCCGACTTCGAGCGCACGGTGGAGATGATCCGCGACCGCCTCGACGCCCTGCCGGCCGTCATTCAGCTGCCGATCGGCGCCGAGTCCGAGTTCAAGGGCATCGTCGACCTGCTCGAGGAGAAGGCCCTCGTGTGGTCGTCGGACATGGGCGAGGAGTGGGAGACCCTCGACATCCCCGACAACCTGGCCGCCGAGACCGAGGACGCCCGCCACCAGCTCATCGACGTCGTGTCCAACTTCGACGACACCATCATGGAGAAGTACCTGGCCGAGGAGCCCATCACGGCCGTCGACCTGCGCCGCGCCCTGCGCACGGCCACCCTGGCCGCCGCCGTCGTGCCGGTCCTGTGCGGGTCCGCCTTCAAGAACAAGGGCGTGCAGCCGATGCTCGACGCCGTCGTCGACTTCCTGCCCAGCCCGCTCGACCTGCCGCCCACCGAGGGCCACCGGCCGAACCACACCGAGGACATCGAGGAGCGCAAGGCCGACGACGCCGAGGCCTTCTCCGCCCTCGCCTTCAAGATCATGACCGACCCCTTCGTCGGCAAGCTGACCTACATCCGGGTGTACTCGGGCACGCTGCAGAAGGGCGACTCGATCACCAACTCGACGAAGGACAAGAAGGAGCGGGTCGGCCGCATCCTCCAGATGCACGCCAACCACCGCGAGGACAAGGACGCCATCTTCGCCGGCGACATCATGGCCGTCGTCGGCCTGAAGAACACGACGACCGGTGACACCCTGAGCGACCCGCGCCGCCCGATCGTGCTCGAGGCGCTCGAGTTCCCCGAGCCCGTGATCCACGTCGCGGTGGAGCCCAAGACGAAGGCCGACCAGGACAAGCTGTCCCGGGCCCTCTACTCGCTCAGCGAGGAGGACCCGACCTTCCGGGTGCGCTCCGACGAGGAGACGGGCCAGACCGTCATCAGCGGCATGGGCGAGCTGCACCTCGAAGTGCTGGTCGACCGCATGCTGCGCGAGTTCAGCGTCGACGCCAACGTGGGCAAGCCCCAGGTGGCCTACCGCGAGACGATCCGCAAGCAGGTCGACAAGATCGAGGAGAAGTACGTCCGCCAGACCGGTGGCCGCGGCCAGTACGGCCACGTCGTCATCAGCCTCGAGCCGACCGGCCCCGGGGGCGGCTACGAGTTCATCGACAAGATCAGCGGCGGCGTGATCCCCAAGGAGTACATCCCCTCGGTCGACGCCGGCATCCAGGAGGCGCTGACCTCGGGCATTCTGGCCGGCTACCCGACCGTCGACGTGCGGGTGACCCTGACCTACGGGTCGTACCACGACGTGGACTCCTCGGAGATGGCGTTCAAGATCGCCGGCTCCATGGCGGTGAAGAAGGCGATCCGGGCGGCCAGCCCGGTGCTGCTGGAGCCGGTCATGGAAGTGACGGTCACGGTGCCCGACGATTTCCTGGGCGCGGTCACCGGCGACCTCTCCTCACGGCGAGGTCGCATGGAGGGCATGGATCAGCAGGGGACCAGCCACGTCGTCAAGGCGCTTGTCCCGCTCGCCGATATGTTCGGCTACTCTACTGACCTGCGTTCGCGCACCCAGGGTCGCGCCACGTACACGATGCAGTTCCATTCGTACAACCAGGTTCCGGAGTCGATTTCCAAGGAGATCATCGCCCGGGCGCAAGGGGAATAACCCCGGGTCCGCCCCGGCGCGGACCGGACAGATCGCACCAGATCAGATCGCAGAAAGAGAAAGCGTCAGGGCCACTGGGGCCATGACAAGGAGCAGGGAGTAGCCAGGCGATGGCCAAGCAGAAGTTCGAGCGCACGAAGCCACACGTAAACGTCGGGACCATGGGTCACATCGACCATGGCAAGACGACGCTGACGGCCGCCATCACGAAGGTGCTCTCGGAGAAGAACCCGAACACGTCCTTCACGTCCTTCGACAAGATCGACGCCGCGCCCGAAGAGAAGCAGCGCGGCATCACGATCACCATCGCCCACGTGGAGTACGAGACCGACAAGCGCCACTACGCGCACGTCGACATGCCGGGCCACGCCGACTACATCAAGAACATGATCACCGGTGCCGCCCAGATCGACGGCGCCATCCTGGTGGTCTCCGCCGCCGACGGCCCCATGCCCCAGACCCGGGAGCACGTGCTGCTGGCCCGCCAGGTCGGCGTGCCCTACATCGTGGTGGCGCTCAACAAGGCCGACATGGTGGACGACGAGGAGCTGCTCGAGCTCGTCGAGCTGGAAGTGCGCGAGCTGCTGACCGCCTACGACTTCCCCGGCGACGACACCCCGATCGTGCGGGTCAGCGCCCTGAAGGCGCTGGAGGGCGACCCCGAGTGGAGCGAGAAGATCGTCGAGCTCATGGACGCCGTGGACTCCTACATCCCCGAGCCCGAGCGTGACGTCGACAAGCCCTTCCTCATGCCGGTCGAGGACGTCATGTCCATCACCGGTCGTGGCACCGTCGTGACCGGCAAGGTGGAGCAGGGCATCGTCAAGGTGGGCGAGGAAGTCGAGATCGTCGGCCTGATGGACACCCAGAAGACGACGGTGACCGGCGTCGAGATGTTCCGCAAGCTCCTCGACGAGGGTCGCGCCGGCGACAACATCGGCGCCCTGCTGCGTGGGCACCAAGAAGGAGGAGGTGGAGCGCGGCCAGGTGCTGTGCAAGCCCGGCTCCATCACCCCGCACACCCAGTTCACCGCCGAGGTCTACGTGCTGAACAAGGAGGAGGGCGGCCGTCACAAGCCGTTCTTCACCAACTACCGCCCGCAGTTCTACTTCCGCACCACGGACGTGACGGGCACCATCACCCTGCCCGAGGGCACCGAGATGGTCATGCCGGGCGACAACACGAAGATGACGGTCGAGCTGGGCAAGCCCATCGCCATGGACAAGGGCCTGCGCTTCGCCATCCGTGAGGGTGGCCGCACGGTCGCCTCCGGCGTGGTCGACGAGATCCTCAAGTAGTCCCGACCACAGCGCGAGAGCAGGCACAGCAATGGCCGACGGCCCGAAGCAGAAGATCCGCATCAGGCTGAAGGCCTACGACCACGAGATCCTTGACCAGTCGACGGAGAAGATCGTGCAGACGGTCCTCCGGACGCAGGCCAAGGTCCTCGGGCCGGTGCCGCTGCCGACCGACAAGCACCGCTACACGGTGATCCGGTCGCCCCACAAGTACAAGGACTCCCGCGAGCACTTCGAGATGCGGGTGCACAAGCGCCTGGTCGACATCGTCGAGCACACGCCCAAGACGGTCGACTCGCTCCAGCGGCTCGACCTCCCGGCCGGCGTGGACATCGAGATCAAGATCCAGACGGCCTGACGGCCGGCCACCCCGCCTCCCCGCCGGACGCCTGGCAGGGGGCC
>CAVUKH010000003.1:0-75317 GCA_963742035.1 uncultured Acidimicrobiaceae bacterium | reverse complement strand
CCGGTTCCGACGCGGATCAGGGATCCACGTGGCATCCCTACATTCGTCCCTACTTTTGTGCGTATGGCGTGGGGTGACGGCACCATGCGCGAGCGAAGTCCCGACAACTGGGAGATACGCGTCGCCGTGGGGGTCGATCCGGTGTCGGGACGCACGGTGCAGCGCTCCTTCACCTTCCACGGCTGCGTCGGCGAGGCCGAGTTACATCGCAAGGAGCTCGCCGCGGAGTGGGCCGAGCGACGCGCCATCCGGCGGGCGGCGCCGTTCCTCAGTGTCGCCGAGCTGCTCGAGCGCTGGCTCGCCGCGCACCATGACTGGCGGCCGGCCACGTGGATCGGGGCGCGCTCGAATGTCAAGGCGCTTCGTACGGACCCACTGGCGCTGCGCCGCGTGTCGACGCTCAAACCCGAGCATGTGCGGGCGGCGATGGCGGCGTGGAGTGTCGGCGGGCGCCTCGGTGGCCGTGGTCTCGGGGCGCTTCCGCGTGCTGCGTTCGGCTGTCGGCTGGGCCCATGTCGAGCGCGTCATCGACGTCAACCCGCTCTCGGGCATGCGTGGGCCGCAGCGCCCGGGCACCCGGCTCCATCTCAGCACCGATGAGGTGCTCCGCCTGCTCGAGGCCGCCGACGCGCTCGTTGCCTCCGCCGAGTCGCGCGAGGCGAAGTACCGACACAAGGCTGAGCAAATCCGGCTGCTCGTCCGCTTGGCCGCGGACTCGGGTGCGCGGCGTGGCGAGCTGGTGGCGCTGCGCTTCGACGATCTCGATGGGCGCGTGCTCACCATCGAACGGGGCGTCTCGGCCGATGTGCTCGGGCCCACCAAGACGGGCCGGACGCGACGGCTCACCCTCGGGCGCCAGACGGTCGAATTGTGGGGTTCGAGTGCGGAGTGCTGGGTCGGCCGTCTTCCCGAGGGCGTTGGGCTGGGACCGTGGCTCTTTTCCCCGTCGGCCGATCACCAGGTCCGGTTGACCGCGGGCGCACTCGGCCACTGGTTCGCCCAACTCGCCCGGCTGGCTGAGGTCGAGGGGGCGTCGCTGCATCGCCTGCGCCACAGTGTGGCGACGTTCCTCGTCGGGCGAGGCGAGTTGCTCCGGGCTCAGCAGCGACTCGGTCACCGGGACCCTTCGACAACGTTGCGGAACTACGCCCACGCCATGCCACTCGAAGACGAGACCGTGGCCGACGACATCGACGAGCTGCTCAGTTCTGCGCTATCCAAACCATGACCGCACACGACCGGCATCGAATCCCATGCACACGATCCTTGCGGCGCTGCGCCGTCGCCCTGTTCGTGTCGTGGCGGGTGACTGCGGATCAACCCTGTCCTGACCGCTGGTTGCGCGCTGGTACGGCACGAGCAGCTGGCGCGATCTCGGTATCCGCAGCTGGCGAGGCGAGACGACGCTCGAACTGGGTGATTGCGTCGAGAAGGTCGGCGACCTCGAAGACACGATTGCGTCGTCCGATGGTTCCCTGTCGCAGCACGCCTCGCTCGTGCAAGTAGTTCACCGCGTCGTTTGTCCTTTTGCGCGATCGGCCGATGGCCTCTGCCGCTGTCTCGACCGTCAGAATCGGGATGCTCGGGAGGGCCGACAAGAGCAGGTCAGCCGCAGAACGACGGCGCACGGGGCTCACTGCCTCGCGCCAGCGCTCCTCGAGCTTGTCGAGTTGGTCGGCGAACACTGTGGCATCGGCACATGCCCGCAGCAACGCATTGACGAAGACGTCGATCCACTGAATTGCCGCTGTGGCAGCCAAAGGGTCATCAGCCGGAGCGTCGTAGCGGAAGGAGACCAGACCGGCGATATAGGCACCGGCATTGGTGGCCAGGATGAGGCTGACCGCAGGCACGAAGTTCGGAGCCAGGCCGCGGCGGCGCAGGATGAGGTGGATCAAGGCCCGGCCTACCCGCCCATTCCCGTCGACGAAGGGGTGGATTGTCTCGAACTGGGCGTGGGCCAAGGCGGCCTGGACGATGGGCGGATGGTCGTCTCCCGACATGTACGAGCACAGGTCCTCGAGCAGAGCGTGCACCAGTTCGTGGGGCGGTGGGACGTAATCGGCGCGGCAGGGGTTGACGCCACCGATCCAGTTCTGCTCCTGGCGCACCACGCCGCCCCAGTGCTCGTCCCGAGTTCCCGCGAGCAGTTCGCGGTGCAGTCCGCAGAGATCGTCGATGGTGATCGGCCGCTCGAGATCAGCCAGTTCGAGGGCACCGCCCATGGCGCGGATGTTCCCGAGCACCGCCCGGGCGGTGTCGTCGTTGGTGGGGAGCCCCGCACGCTCGGCGAACTCTTCCTTGGCGAGCCGACGCGCGTTGACTTGAAGGCCTTCGATATAAGAGGAACCGACCGCCTCGGCCCGCAGGAGCAGCCGTGCCACCGACTCGACACTGGCCAGACCTGTCGTCCGGTCTTGAAGGGCAGCTACCGCCCGGTCAGCGTCGGAGAGGTCAGCGACGAGATCGGCCGGAAGCGCCAGGACCCGCTCGGCGAGGGGATCGGGCAGGTAGGCGCGGTAGGAGCACGAGGTGCGCTCCCGGCGGGTCTGCCCCGTCGGACTACCCTGCCAGATCAGTTCCTCGTACCGGGCCACGGCCCATGTCCTCCCTTCCTTCTCATAGTGCCAGTTAGAACTTAACCGACATTATGTAGCTTTCTTGATGTCACCTGTCGGGCAACCGGCGCTCCGAGAGGGTCCGACACAGCCTTTGGCGATACCCCACGCGGATTTCGGGGCTTTGGGTACGAACGTGCACTATTCTGAATGGGCACGAACGTGCACTACTTAAGAGGTGCACGAACGTGCACCCTGGAGTCATGCATGATGATTCGAACCGCCGGTGACCTCGGAGCCCATGTTCGTCACCAGCGCAACACGAGGAAGATGAGTCAGCAGGCTCTGGCTCAACAGGCCGGGGTCAGCGTGCGCTGGCTGAAGTCGCTGGAAGCGGGAAAGTCGTCCGTCGAGCTCGGCCTGGTCCTCCGCACCCTTATGGCTCTCGGCGACATCATCAGTGTGATCGATTCGCCTCCGCACACGGGCATCGACCTGGACGACGTTTTGAGACGTTTCGAAGGGGAGGCGACGTAAAAGACTCAGGGTTGATCGGGACTCGTACTATTCGCCGGTGGTCCTTCGCTGTACCAAGAAGCTCCTCGACGTCCTCAGACCCCCTGAGGTATCGGCGCTCGAGCCATGTGATGAGGACTTCTACGCCAACCTGCTCGTCCTCGATCACCGCAAGTGCCTTCTCCTCACGCACGCCGCGACGTTGTTCAGCGTCTTCGAACCAGATGTTCGAGTCGGTCAGCTCCGATCGACCCGCGATCTCGTCTCGGTGGCCGTCGAGCGCGAGCTGCAAGAGGAAAGCCTTCCGGCGCATACGTTCGGTGACATGAGGAACGAGGAACTTGTCATTGCGAAGACCGCCGATCGCAGCGTGCTCGGCTGCATGAACGACATGGCGTTCCTGGCCGAAGTGTCCGTCGGCCAGAGCGGCGGCCTGGCCTCGCTGGACGTTCGAGCGCTCAACCGTCGGCTTCGGCGGACCATCAACAGCGCCCGGGACTACCGGCGCCCTATCGACCTCGTCCGCGAGAGGCTGGCGCCGTAGCGACCCGTTGCCTGCGCATTCCGACGCCGTCACCAGCTCGCCACCTGCTTAGACGGTGAGTCCGGGAGCGGTGGCAGCGCTGCGCCAATATGGGGCCAATGATTGTTCTTCACGCCGCCTGGCTGACCGGATCTAGACGCCTGGCACTTTGGGCAGAAGGCGGAAACGGACGCGCAATGCCGGTTCCCCGACGGCGTCCGGCACGCCGGATCCCACCCCATCCCTCTGTGCTCGATCAGGACGGTCTGCGACTGGCCGTCTCGGACAGTGCGGGGATCGCGGCGGCGGACCTGCTGGGGGAGGACGTGAAACTCACGCTCCAGCTCCCAGAAGTCGGCGGAGTTCCGATCGCCTCCACGCTGGGCGAGGAGCTCGGGGACCGAATACCTGACTCCGCACCGTTCTCGAGCTCCTGGGAGGACCTCTCGTTGTGGACGGCCCCCGGGTATGTTCTCGAGCCCTCTGCTGCGACCAAGTTCCTCCGGTCGCTGCCCTTGCTGAGGGAAAGCGACCGGTCCTTCACCGACGCGGGACCCTCGGATGTCGAACTGGGGCCCGATATCCGCTTCGCGGCCCACGCGATCGAGATGGTGGTCGAACTCGTTGCCCGCGGCCGGCTGCTGCCCGATCTCGAGTTCGTCGCCGGTCACTGGAGGGCCTGCTGGCGTCCCCTCATCGAAGGTCACGACCGCGGTCGGATCGAGGCGCTGGCGTGGGCCCTTCCGGCTTCCTTCGACAGCGGTGCGCGTGCCCGAGTCGAACACCGACGACTCGTCGGTCAGCTGGGACCCGAACCCAGTGACGAGGTCCTCCGCTCGCTGATGTGGGCCGTGACGGACGCTCTTGCCCGCGATCTGATCACGCCCTGCCACGCCGAAGGCCCGGAGACGGGGTACCAGAGCGAGCGTCGTCGATGCCTGGCTGCGTGCTCTCGGTTCACCCGACGGCCGCCTCGATGATTGCGAGGACGACGAGTGCGTGCAACTCGCCGGGCGGCTTGCCATGTGGCACGCCACGAAGAGTGCGGAGGCCGAAGCGGTACGGACCTGTTTTCGGATCGTCCCTCCTCCCGACGAGGGCGACGAGGGAGTCGGACCCGGCGAACCTGCCCGCTCGACCCAGGAGACGAAAGGATACTTCGCCAGATTCGGAGCCGGTCTGGCGCATCGATTTCGCCCTCCAGGCGGTCGACGACCCGAGCCTGGTGGTTTCCGCCGAGGACGTCTGGTCCGACGGGCCCGAACTGACCGCCATCGGGCGCCACGTCGTGCACCCCGACGAGCATCTTCTGCGCGGCCTCGGTCAGGCGGCCCGTCTCGTCCCTGCGCTGGGGAAGACACTGTCCTCGGCGACCCCATGCGCCTACAACACGGACGCTGCGGGCATCCTGACCTTCCTTCGCGAGGGCGCTCCTCTCTTGGAAGAGGCCGGTTTCGGCGTGCTCGCGCCTCCGTGGTGGCGCTCGTCGAGGACCAGGCTCGGACTGCGGCTCAAGGCGCGGACCAGCTCGAAGAGTGGGACTTCTACCGGCACCATCGGTCTCGACGGACTGTGCGACATCCGTTGGGAAGCCGTGCTGGGTGACGACACCTTGAGCGTGACCGAACTCCGCCAGCTGGCTCGGCTGAAGCAGCCGCTCGTGCGTCTCCGCGGCCAATGGGTGGAGCTGCACCACGGGGAACTTTCGGCCGCCATCACCGCGGTCGGGAAGCGCGGCGCCGCGGGTGACGTCCTGTCCGCCGGAGAGGTCCTGCGCTCGGCTCTGGGGCTCGAGCCCGGTCCGGGAGACCTGCCGGTCGTCGCCGTGGCGGCCGACAACTGGCTCGGCGATCTGCTTTCTGGTGCCGAAGACCGCACGCTCGAGCCCACGCCCACGCCCGACGGTTTCGTCGGCGAGCTCCGGCCCTATCAAGAACGTGGACTCGCCTGGCTGAGCTTCTTGGGCGAGCTCGGTCTCGGGGCCTGTCTGGCCGACGATATGGGACTGGGCAAGACGGCCCAGCTTCTCGCGCTGCTGGTTGACGAGCGGGCCCGAGCCGCCCTCGCTCCGATCGTCCGGCAGCGGTCCGGCGGCGTCGGGAACGGCTCGCCGAACGACGCGACGCCTACTGGGCCCGACGCTGGTGCTCTGTCCCATGTCCCTGGTGGGGAACTGGCAGCGCGAGGCGGCTCGTTTCGCTCCGAAGTTGGCGGTGTACGTCCATCACGGGCCGGACCGGCTCACGGACCAGGCCTTCACCAAGCACGCGGGCAAGGTGGACCTGGTCCTGTCGACCTACGGTCTCGCCACGCGTGACGCGGAGTTGCTGGCCGGCGTTCGCTGGCGCCGGCTGGTTCTCGACGAGGCACAACAGATCAAGAACAGCGCTGCCCGCACCACGCAGAGCGTCCGGTCGATTCCGGCCGAGCGGCGGATCGCCATGACCGGCACGCCGGTCGAGAATCGACTGAGCGAGCTCTGGTCGATCATGGAGTTCCTCAACCCCGGCATCCTCGGCTCTGAGCGCAGGTTCCGGGAGCGCTTCGCCGACCCGATCGAACGCGGGGGTGACGACGAGGTGGCGAGCAGGCTGCGCCGGGTCACCGGTCCCTTCATCCTCCGCCGCCTCAAGACCGATCGGACGATCATCGCCGACCTTCCAGAAAAGCTCGAGATGAAGGAGTTCTGCCCCTGACCCGCGAGCAGGCCACGCTGTACCAGGCTGTCGTCGACGACATGCTGACCCGGATCGACGAAGCGGAAGGAATCGAACGGCGGGGCCTGGTCCTGGCCACCATGATGAAGCTCAAGCAGGTCTGCAACCATCCGGCGCACTTTCTCGCCGACGGGTCCTCCCTCGCCGGTCGCTCGGGCAAGTTGACGCGCCTGGTCGAGATCCTCGGCGAGGCGATAGCCGAGGGCGACCGCTCACTCGTCTTCACGCAGTTCACGGAGATGGGCGGCATGCTCGAGCGGCACCTGCGCCACCGACTGCGATGCGATGTCCTGTGGCTGCACGGCGGAGTGACCAAGCGGGCTCGCGACGCCATGGTCGAGCGCTTTCAGAGCAGTGACGGGCCGCCGGTGTTCCTCCTCTCCTTGAAGGCCGGCGGGACCGGTCTCAACCTGACGGCCGCAACCCAGGTCGTGCACTTCGATCGGTGGTGGAACCCGGCGGTGGAGGACCAGGCGACCGACCGGGCCTATCGGATCGGCCAGCAGCACAACGTGCAAGTCCGCAAATTCGTCTGCGGAGGGACCCTCGAGGAGCGGATCGACACGATGATCGAGGCGAAACGGGCCTTGGCGGAGCGGATCGTCGGCACCGGAGAGGGCTGGCTGACCGAGCTGTCGACCGATCAGCTCCGCGAGGTCGTCGCCTTGTCGGCCGATGCCGTGGAGGACGACTGATGCCACCGCGCCGTCGATCCCGTCGTCCGTCGAGCCCAACCGGGCGACCTCCAGACGGCTGGTGGCCACCGGCCTCGAAGCCGATTGCGGTCGAGGGAGGGGTGACGGCCCGGAGCAAACGCGGACAGATCGGAGACACCTGGTGGTCGCAGCGCTTCATCGGCGTGCTGGAGTCGTTCGGAATCGGCAGTCGCCTGCAGAGGGGCAAGCGCTATGCCCGCGCCGGGCAGGTACTGAGCCTGGAGTTCGTGCCCGGCCAGGTCCGCGCCTCAGTTCAGGGTTCGCGCTCCAAGCCGTACCGCGTCTTCATCGAAACCGAGATCTTGACCGACCTCGAGTGGGACGGCATCGAGGACGTCATGGCGTCACGTGCAGTGTTCTTGGCCAAACTCTTGTCCGGAGAGATGCCCGAGGAGATCGAAGAGGCGTTCGTCGAGTCCGCGACCACCCTTTTCCCGGCTTCGGGCGACGACCTCGTCTCCGCATGTTCCTGTCCCGACTGGGAGAATCCGTGCAAGCACGTGGCCGCGGTCTTCTATCTCATGGCCGAGGCATTCGACGACGACCCCTTCCTCATCTTCGCCTGGCGAGGCCGTGACAAGGACCAGTTGCTCGCGGACCTGAGGGCCCGCCGCCACAGTCCGGGTGCAGGTGAGTCCGAGGCACCAACGCCTGTCGACGGATTACATGTGGAGAAGTTCGGATGGCCTACGTTCGACTCTGAACAGAGGAACGCCACTCGATCAGCTGATATTGCCTCGTTTTGGGGTAAGCCCGAGGACGTTTCGACCATCGAGCTCCGACCACGTTCCGCAGTCGCTGCGGACCTGATCCTCCGGCAACTCGACCCATCACCGCTCGGCGAAGCCGCCAGCATCATTGATGAACTCCGTCCGCTCTACGAGGGCATCACCGCCCACGCGATCGCATTGGCTTTGGGTGAGGAGTCGAAATCGCCGGGCTCGTGAGGGCACTGCCACACGTCCCCGAGGCGTCGCTGACCAACGGACGCACGCCGCACTCTGCCTTGACGAAGGCACCCGCTGCGGCCGAGCTCGTCTGAGCTGCACGATTGTCGGATATCGAAGTACTTTTGCGGTGCAAATGCCAGAAAAAAGTCGCGCGATGTAAGATCTATTCGGAATTGTGATTTGATAAAAGAGCAATCCCCGGCCAAAGTCAAAAGAGTATTGGGTAGTGAACTCCGGCCGAAAAGGGGCAAATTTGAGAACAACCGTGAGAACTATAGGGGTATGTAAAGCCGGAAACGGCTGTCACTGTGTGTCATATGCTGGCCACTCAGGCGAAGTCATAGGACCAGGTCAGAGGACATAACTGGCACCGCTGGACAACCGTTGTCACCTCTCGTCATTTACCCAAATAGGCGCTACGGATCAGAAGGTCACCCCACCGCCAGCGCTCTGAGCCACGACGTAGAGCGAAGGTCAGGCCGCGATGCCGAGAACGAGGGGGTAGACCGCCCCCGCCCCGGCCTGGCGCAACAAGCGGCTCACCAGGCTCAGCGTCCAGCCCGAGGCGCTCATGTCGTCGACGAGGAACACGCTCTTTCCTGCAAGGGCGCCACCCAGGGCGGTCCGCACTGAATCGTCGAGCTCGAACGCGTCGTGCAGCGCACGCACCCGCTGTGCGCTGTTCGTCCGGGGGCCGGTTGCGCTCGGGCCCACATGACGTGCCTCGCCGAGCACGGGGAGCTTGCCGACGCTACCGATCCCCTCCGCCAGCGAGGCGATGAGCCGTGGGTGCGTGTGGGAGCCCACGGTCACGATGCCCGAAGGGCGCTCGGTCCACTCGGATTTCCACGCGCGGAGCACCTCGACCGTGGCGCCGACCAGGATCTCGGCCACTTCGCCGTCCGGTGTCCCCGGCGCGCACGCTGCGCGCACCGCTTTGCCGTAGCCCAAGTCGCTGAAGCGGGCCAACGCTCGGCCGACCTCGGAGCCCTCGTCTGCGGCGATACGGCCGCTCAGGTCGATGCCGAGCGCGCCGAGCGCAGTCGGCCACATCTTGTGCGGTTCGAGCGCCACGCCGGCCTGAGAGAGTTGGCGTTGGGCAGCGGCCCGGCGCGCATCGGAGGTCTTCGTCGTCCGACGTTCGCCGGTGCAGTTGTCGCACCTCCCGCAGTCGGTCGCGTGCGGGTCATCGAGGTGCTCGAGCAGAAACCGCATGCGGCACTCGGTCGTCCTGGCGTAGGTCACCATCGCCTGGGCCTCGAAGGCCCGCACCTCGGCCACCTTCGCGTAGCGTTCGGCGTCGTAGTGCCAGGGCTGCCCGGTCGCCACCCAGCCCCCCGACACCCGGCGCACCGCGCCGTCGACGTCGAGCACTTTGAGCGTGGCCTCGAGGCGGGAACGGGCCAGGTCGACTCGGGGTTCGAGGCGCTGCGTCGACAGCGGCCCCTCTGCTTCCGCCAGGGTCCCGAGGAGCTGTTCGATCACGTCTTGGGTCGGGAAGGCCAGCGACGCGAAGTAGTCCCAGATGGCCCGATCCTCCGGGGTCGGGAGCAGGATCACCTGGGCCGAGTCCGTCGCACGACCGGCGCGGCCCACCTGCTGGTAGTACGCGACCGGCGAGGGCGGAGCCCCGAGGTTGATCACGAAGCGAAGCGTCGGGTGGTCGTACCCCATGCCGAGCGCCGAGGTGGCCACCAACGCCTTGACGCTGTTCTCCCGGAGCGCTGTCTCGGCGGCGCGCCGCTCGGCGTCGTCCGTCCGTCCTGAGTAGGCGAGCACGTGGTGGCCCTCGGATCGCAGGTAGCGGGCCACCTCTTCGGTCGCCGCCACCGTCAGGGTGTAGATGATCCCCGAGCCCTCGAGCTGGTCCAACGCGTCGGCAATCCAGGCCAGTCGTTCGGCTGCGGTCTCGAGACGCACACAGCTGAGATGGAGGCTCTCGCGGTCGAGCGGACCGCGCTGGATCAGCACGTCGTCGCCGGCGCCGGCGCCGAGGCCGAGGACCTGGGCGACGTCGTCGACCACCCTCGCGTTGGCCGTGGCCGTCGTGGCCAGCACCGGGATGCCCGCAGGCAGCTCCTCCAGGAGGGTGCGAAGGCGCCGGTAGTCGGGTCGGAAGTCGTGACCCCAGTCGCTGATGCAGTGGGCCTCGTCCACGACGAGCATGCCCGCGCTGGCTGCCAGCTGGGGCATCACGTTCTCGCGGAATCCCGGATTGTTGAGCCGTTCGGGCGAGAGGAGCAAGAGGTCGATGTCACCCTGATTGATGCGTCCATAGATCGCACCCCACTCCTCAGGGTTGGTCGAGTTGACCGTCACGGCCTGCAGTCCGGCACGCTCGGCTGCCTCAATCTGGTTGCGCATGAGCGAGAGCAAGGGTGAGACGATCACCGTCGGGCCTGCACCCTGTCCGCGCAGCAGCGAGGTGGCCACGAAGTAGACGGCCGACTTGCCGAAACCCGTGCGCTGCACCACGAGGGCGCGACGCCGCTCGGCCACCAGGGCCGAAATGGCCTCCCACTGCTCAGGCTTGAGCACCGAGTCCTCACCGGCAATGGCACGCAGACACGTCTCCGCCTGCGCCCGCAGCGATGCCGCAGTGGGCTGAGAGATGGCAAGTGGGTTGGGAACCATGGGGTTTGGGGTGACGGCCTCTTCGACGCGGGATTAGGTCTTACGCGTGGGTTTACCCGACGATCGACTCCGGGCAACCTGAAGGGCGATGACCAGCATCGAGCGGTCCACGAGTCCACCATTGTGCACGACGGGTGCAACCGTCGAGCTCGGGAGCGTTCCGACTTCGCCTCGGCCTCCCGCTTGCAGCTCGGCCGCCCACCGAGAAGCCTCAGCCGGCGAGAAGCCTCAGCCGGCGTCAGGTCTTCTTGGCCAAGCGGGATGTCGTAGAGCGCCGACCAGTTGGTGCCGACGATTCGCGCCTTGCTCTCGTCCGTCAGGGGCAGCTTGTCGAACGAATCCACCGCGTGGGGGTACTTCGAGTCCCCGTGCGGGTAGTCGGTCGAGAAGATCAACTTTTCGTCGCCGAACGTGTCCACGAAGTGCGGCACCGTCACCTCGTCCGCCTCGACGGCGACCCAGCAGTTGCGCTTGAAATACTCCGACGGTGGCATCGTGAGCTCGGGCGCCTCGTACCAGCCCGTCCACTCCCAGTGCTCGTCGAGGCGGTACATGAACCAGGGCGCCCACGAGCAGTTGCCCTCCAGCAGCGCCACCTTCAAGTCCGGAAATCGCTCCAGCACGCCGCCGCCGCACAGGCTCGCCGTCACGAACTGGATCCCCAGCGGCTGGCTGAATGTGTGCCAGAGCATCAACTTGTCCAGCACCTCCAGCCCGAAGTCGGGTGTCAGGTAGGTCTGGCCCCCGCCGTGGAACGACAGCGGCACGCCCAGCCGTTGGATCTCCGCCCACAGCGGGTCGTAGGCGGGGTGGTGCCACGGCCGCCGGTTCACCGTGGCCGGCGGCAGGAAGATGGACTTGAAGCCGAGCTCCTCCACGCAACGCCGGGCTTCGGTAACTGCGCCGGGCACGTCGTGCGCCGCCACCATGCCGGCGCCGTACATGCGGTCCGGACGCGTGGTCGCAGAAGTCTCTTCAGCCAGTCGTTGTAGGCGCGGGCGATGGCGGTGGCGAACTCGGGCTCGAGGCCGTCGGCGCCGATCTGCTCGGACGAGTCCAGGCCGAGCACGAACAGGCCACGGGAGGGAAACAGCACGGCCAGGTCGAGTCCCTCGGCATCCATGGCGTCGATCTGTGACTGGGCGTCCCAGCCCCGGGCCTCGGACGCGGCGTACACGTTGTCGTGGTCCTTCTGCCAGCCGGTCTTGCGGCCATCCACGTGCATCGGGCGGGTCGGTCCCATCCGCAGCATGACGTGGTTCTTCACCCGCACCCGCATGTCGCGCGTGATCTCCGACAGACCCCGCGGCGCGGCATGGGCGTAGGCCGGGTCGATGTAGCGCTCCCACAGGTCGGGCGGCTCCATCACGTGGAGGTCGCTGTCGCAGATGACGTGGTCGCGCAGCCCCATGAACAAGACCCCCCGGGTTTCCCTGACGCTCGAGTCAGCTTCACTATACGCTCTCGTCCGGCGGCCGCTCAGGGCCGCTGCCAGGGCATTTCGGACTCGGGGAGGGCTGATGGCGACAGGCGTGATCGGGCTGGGAAACATCGGCGGGGCCATCGCGGCCAACCTCGTGACGGACGGCAGCGACGTGGTCGTCTACGACGTCGACGCTGCGGCCATGGCTGCCATCGAGGGGGCGACGGGGGCTCCGGACGTTGCCGCGGTGGCGCGGGCGGCCGACGTCACGCTGCTCTCTCTGCCCACGCCGGAGGTGGTGTCGGAGGTGGCCGCGGCGTGGGCTACCGCGGCGGAGCCGGGTGCCGTGCTCGTGGACCTGTCGACCAACAGTCCCGCGGTCGTGCGCGAGCTGGGGGAGCGCCTGGCCGCCTCCGGGCACCACTTGGTGGAGGCGCCGCTCACCGGGGGCGCCATCGGCGCCGAGAAGCGGATGCTCGTGTTCATGGTCGGGGGCGACGACGAGCCCGTCGCCCGGGTCATCCCCGTCCTCGAGCCGCTCGGACGGGCCACCTTCCACGTGGGGCCACTTGGACTGGGCAACACCATGAAGCTGCTCAACAGCCTCATCGCCTTCACCACCACCTGGGTCAGCCTGGAAGGACTGGCGATGGCGACGAAGGCCGGAATCGCGCTGCCGAAGGCGGTGGAGATCCTGCGCACGGCCGGGGCCTCCAACTTCTTCATCGATCGCCAGGTCGAGACCATCGACGGACGCAACCGGCCCACGCAGTTCGCGCTGGAGCTGGCGGCGAAGGACGCCGGTCTCATTGTGGAGACCGGCAACGCCCTGGACGCACCGATGCCGGTCGGCGGGGCGATCAAGGGGGTGCTCGACGCCGTGGTGCTGCAGGGATTCGGCGGGGCCGACTGGAGCGAGCTCGTCACCTTCGCCGAGCGGCAGGCCGACGTGGCGCTGCGCTGGAACGTCGGGTAGATCTGGAGGTAGGGCCGGCGGTTTGCGCTCCGGCGAAGGGAGCTGTCTGGCGGAAGAGGTCCGCCCGCCGCGACTCAGTCGGTGCCGAGCACCTCGGCGGCCACCCGCAGGGCGGACCCGGCCGCCGGGACGCCGGCGTAAATGGAGGTGTGCATGATGACCTCGACGATCTCCTCGCGTGAGATGCCCACGTTCAGCGCGCCGGCGATGTGCGAGCGGAGCTCCTCGGGCTGGCCCAGCGCGGCGAGGAGGGCGACGGTGATCATGGAGCGGTCCCGCACCGGGAGGCCCGGGCGCGACCAGATGTCGCCGAACGCGCTCTGCTGCACGTGGTCGAAGTAGTCCGGGGCCAGTTTGGCGGCAGGGAACTGGCCGCCCGGGCCCTTGAGGATGGCCGGCCAGAGCTGGCCCTGTATGGCGCGGCCGGTGGCCCGGCGCTCGTCGCTCGTCGTCATGTTCGGACTCCTTCCACTCCCAACAGGTTGACCGTGGCGATGCTCCCTCCGCCGACCAGGTGGGCCAACGCGACGCGGGCGCCGTCGACCTGGCGGCCCGTGGCCTCGCCGCGCAACTGCAGCACGGCCTCGTGCAGCATGGCCGTCCCGGTGGGCCCGCCCGGGTGCCCGCGGGCGAGCAGACCACCGTCCGTGTTGAACGGGATGCGCCCACCCGGGCCCGTCTCGCCCTCGACCACGAGCTTCTCGCCCTCGCCTTCGGCGCAGAACCCGAGTAGTTCGTAGTACTCGAGCTCCTCGTTGACGAAGGCGTCGTGGCAGTAGGCGACACTCACGTCCTGTGGCCCGAGGCCGGCCGCCTCGTAACACTCGTTGGCGGTGTCGCGCGTCATCGAAGACGGGCCGACGACCGGACCGACGAAGGTGTGGCCCGGCGAGTAGGTCTCCGACGTCAGCGCCGAGGCGAGCGCGCGCACGAGGGGGCGACCGGGCTGGCGGGCCCGCACCATGTCCTCGCGGGCCACGATGATGCAGGCGGCCCCGTCGTCGGGCGGGCAGCACATCATGGTGGTCAGGGGCTCGGCCACCATGCGGGCCGCCAGCACCTCCTCGGGCGTCACCACGTGGTCGGACTGGCGGTGCGCGGTCGGGCAGGCGGCCCCGTAGTTCCAGTTCTTCGCCGCGATGGTGGCGAAGTGCTCCGGCGTCGTGCCGCGGTCGTGCATGCGGCGCTGCGCCCACAGTGCGAAGTAGGCGGCGGGGAGGATCGGCGCGTCGATCTGGTCACGGCCGGCGCCGCGTCCGCCTCCGCCGACCATGTCGGTGAACTTGTCGAAGCAGAGCGCCATGGCCACGTCGGCCCGACCGGAGCTGACGGCCCAGGCAGCATCTCGGAAGGCCACGAGCCCGGTGGCGGAGGCGTTCTCAATGTGCGTGACCGGCAGCCCGGTCAGCCCCAACTCCTTCATGGCCTTGATGCCGAGCATGGACGCGGGCTGGATGTACCCCACGAAGGCCTCGTCCACGTCGGCCAGCGTCATGCCGGCGTCATGGAGGGCGAGGAGGCCGGCGTCCCGGGCGAGCACCGCGCCGGGGATGGCCTTGTGCATGCCGAAGCGCACCATGCCGATGCCGGCGACGGCCACGCCGTCGAACTTCAGGGCCCGCCCATGCCGTGGTCCCATGCCGGTGCGCCGGTCCCGGCGTCGGCGTCAGCGGTCCCGATGTTGGCGACGGCGGGGCGGAAGCGATAGATCACGACGTCGTTCCCGTCCTTGTCCTGGCGCAGCGTCTCGAGTTCGATCTCGACCTCCATGCCGATGGCGAAGTCGTCCCGGCCGCCAGAGAGGATGGACTGCACGCGGGGGCCCTCGGGCAGGTCGACCTGGGCCACCCCGTAGCCGGCCACGTCGGCGTCCTTCTTCCCGAACAGCGGCACATGGCAGTAGGTCCAGGTGTGGATGCGGCCCCGGGTCGACAGCTCGGTGTCCTCGGTCCCTTCATGCAGGCACTTGGCGCACACCAGGCGGCGGGGGAAGAACACCTCGCCGCAGGACGGGCAGCGGCTCCCGAGGAGGCGCGGCTGTTCGGCCGGGTCGTCGGGGATACGGAAGAACCCGTCCTCGATGGGGACTCGCGCCATGTGCTCCTCGCTCTGCCTTGCAGCCTCGTTGAACCGCCGGGGAGTCTGGCACAGCACCCGCCGGCCGGCACGGCCGAGCGCTGTCGCCAACGCCGCAGGTCCGACGGGCTCACCGGTGTACCGCGATGCTGCGACCCCGGAGGAATCGAAGAGTCACGCACGCGCGACGACAAGGGGTCCGAGTGCGAATCCCGAGAGCGAGCTCCGCCTGCTCGGGGTGCGCTAGGCCCCCAAGCGCGAGCGGAGCTCCCGCTGGTAGAAGTGGAAGAACCCTTCCTGGTCGGGCCCGATCTGATTGATGTACACCTCATCGAATCCTGCGTCGATGTACTTGTTGATCGCTTCCACGTGCCTCTCCGGATCGGGACCACAGGCGATCTGCTCCGCCACCATGTCCTCGGTGACATTGGCGGCGGCCGCCTCGAAGTGAGAGGGCAGCGCCAGCTCCTGCGCCAGCTGACCCTCCACCCCTTCGGTCGGCCAGAGTTCGTGGGCGAGCTTGCGGGCCACGTGCTCGTCTTGGTCCCAGCAGACCTTCAAGGCCGCGATGGCCCGACCCTTTCCCCCGTGCTCCCGGTAGCGCTCCAAGAGCTCGCGGTCCGGCTGCACCGTCACGAAACCGTCGCCGATGCGGGCCGCCACGTCCGTCGCTTCGGGGCCGAAGGCCGACACGAGGATCGGCGGCGGCGAGTCGGGCTTGGAGTAGATGCGTGCGTTCTCGACCGTGTAATAGCGGCCGTGGTGGGTGACCAGTCCGCCCTCCCAGAGTTTGCGGATGACGCCTACCGCCTCCTCGAGCATCTCGAGCCGGGTGGCGACCGGAGGCCAGCGATGGCCCAGGATGTGCTCGTTCAGCGCCTCACCCGAACCGACTCCGAAGACGAACCTCCCGTCGAGCAGGAGTTGCGACGTGGCGGCGGCCTGGGCCAGGACCGCCGGGTGAATCCTGATCGTGGGGCAGGTGACGCCCGTCGTGACCTGGTGTGATGTCGTGGCGCTGATGGCGCCGATGACGCTCCACACGAACGGGCTCTCGCCCTGGCGCTCGATCCACGGGTGGAAGTGGTCCGAGATGAAAACGGAACGCATGCCGGCTTCCTCGGCGAGCTTGGCCTGTGCCACCAACGCAGCCGGGCCGTGTTCCTCGCTCGATAGAAATGCACCGATCTCGGCCATACCAACCTCCTGCGGTCTCGTCTCTTGCTTGCCCGGGTCCGTCGTCCGCAAACGGCCCAAGAGGAGTTGAGAGGATTGGTGAGGAAACGCGATCTCTCCTTTTGCCGACCCCGCCTCTTGGGTATAGCTGTCGACAGGAAGACGCGAAGAGGAGAACAAAAGAGTGAGCGAGAACAAGGACACGGGTCCCCAAGCTGGTGTGATGGGTGTTGTCGAAGACGTCAAGGGCAAGGCCAAGGAAGCAGCGGGGGCCATCGCCGGCAAGGACGAACTGCGTCGCGAAGGACGGGCGCAGCAGGACAAGGCGGCTGCCGAGCGTGACGTTGCTGCAAAGGAAGCCCAAGCCGAAAAGGCTCGAGCCGAAGCCGAGGCGCACGAGGCCGAGCAGCGTTCCCACCAGAGCTAACCGGAGGGAGAGGTCGAAGCCCCGTCGAGGGGCACCACCAGTGGGGTGCGCCTCTAGAGACAGAGCAGAGCGAGGGGCCCGGTGTGGAACTGGTCGATCATCTCGCCGACATCCCGGTACACGTGCCGCGCCCCGGCCTCACTGAGTTCATGTTGGCTGAAGCCACCGGACTCGACCGTGACGCAGCCAATCCCGGCGGCGCGCGCGGATTTGACGTCCCACACGCTGTCGCCGACGGCGAGTGCTCGACGTGGATCGATGGAGAACCGTTTCATGGCGGTCAGGAAGATCTCGGGATCCGGCTTGGAGCGATCGACGTCATCGGCGGAGGTCTGACCGTCAATGGCATCGTCGGCATTGAGTGCTTTGCGCAGCGTGACCAGCTCGTCGTCAGGGGCAGACGTGGCGAGCACGACCAGGAGTCCTCGCTCGTGGACCCCTCGGAGTGCCTCTGCCGCTCGGGGGAAGGCGAGGACGTCGTCTGCGAGCTCCTGGTAGCGAATGGGTCGCCTCGCAAGGGCGTGAGGGCTCTCATGCCCGATGAGCTCGGGGAGCAGCTGATCTCCTCCCATTCCGACCAGTCGATGGATGGCGTTCATGGGAGCCCATTCACCGGCATCGCGCAGAGCGCGCGACCAGGCGAGCGCGTGAAGATAGTTGGTGTCGCACAGCGTCCCGTCGACGTCGAACAGCACGCCCGGCCGAAGAGTTTCGGTCACGCCGGAGGGTCTTGTTGGCGATTCATGGCCGCTTGGTCTTCGCCAGTGTGTTGACCCCGCTCGTCGGGTCGACCAGAACGCTCCGAGCCGCTGGCGTCGGGGCTGTCCCCGGCTTTGCGACGGGCTTCTTTGGCAACCTGGTCCCGATGTCCGCGCATTTTCCCCCTATACCCCTGCATTCGTAGAGTGAACCGCCCTTTGAAGGATCGCCTGATCCGCTGATCCCGTCCTGGTGTCACCTGGTCGGCGCTCATGGTCCGCCACCTCTTCACCACTTTTCCGCCGCGCAAGGGACTTCGTCCGGCGTAGTCTCGCTGGCCGTGGCCGAACCCACCCCCACGTCGCCGCCCGCTCCGAAGGTCGAGGGACTCGTCCCCACGTTCCGCCACCTCGACGACCCCGAAGTGCCGTGGCAGGCCATCAAGGCGCAGCGCAACGCCGATGGCTCCGTCGCCCGGGTGTGGGAGAAGTGGCTGGCCTTCTCGCCCGACCCCCAGTACCTGACGATCTACGCCCGCTACGACCCGGGCATGGTGGTGCGCCGGCACGGCCACTTCTCACCCCACGTCGTCTTCGTTCTCGAGGGCGAGGTGAGCTTCGACGCTCGCCGCTGCCCGGCGGGCACGCACATTGAGCTGCCGCTCGGCGCTGCGTTCGGCCCGGTGGTGGCCGGCCCCGAGGGGGCCGTCATGTTCGAGGTGATGATGGGCGATCCGCGGAGCTGGGGGGATGAGCCCGAGGCCTACGAGGCGGCGCTTGCGGCGCAGGGCGCCGTGGCGCTGCCCGATCCGCCGCTCGAATTCCCCGGCTGGCTGGAAGACCTGCGCGCACACTGGGCCGGTACAGCGACAGGACAGCCCGGCGAGGACTGAGGCCCCCTGGCTCGATCAACTCCCGTCGGGCGCCGACCGCTCCCTGCCGATTGCCCTGCGCAGGTGCGGCGGCGAGGATGTCCCGGCGTGACGAGGAACCGATTTGCCGGGGAGCCATTCGACGACGGCGACGAGGTCATCGCGGGCATCCTGGCCGACGTCAGTGTCCCGGCCCTTCTGTGCTCGCTCGTGCACATGACCGGCGACCTGTCGTGGGTGCGGGGAGAGATTCAGCCGAACGTGGGGATGTCGCTGGACATTCAGGGTGCGATGTCGGAAGAGGACATGGCGGGGGTGCGTCGTCGTGCCCTTCCCGCCATCGCCGCCTATCGCGACGGTGGGTGCATCCCGGTCGATCTTTCCCGGGATGTGTTGCTCGAGATGATGAGCTTCCTGGGGCGACGTCCCGTCGAGGGCCGGTTGGCCGGCCTCTTGTTCGACGATCTGCAGTTCGAGGGTGGGGACAGCGGAGCGATCAGCTGGGGTGGCGGAGTCCCCGCGAGCCAGAAGGCCGGGTCACCGGTCGTGGTCATCGGCTGTGGCATGGGCGGGATTCTGGCCGGCATCCGCCTCAAGCAGGCGGGACTGCCCTTCACCATCGTCGACAAGAACGGAGGGCCCGGAGGCACCTGGTGGGAGAACAGGTACCCCGGAGCCCGGGTGGATGTCGGGAGTCACCAGTACTGCTTCTCCTTCGCGCCGGCCGACTTCTGGAGCGAGTACTACTGCCGACAGCCGGAACTGTGTGCGTACTTCGGTGCGATCGTCGACAGGTACGACCTCTCGCCTCACTGCCGCTTCGAGACGGCGGTGACCGAGTTGGAGTGGCTGGACGACCAGTCGGAGTGGCGGGTGGGCCTGCGCCACGCGGACGGCTCGGAGGGTGAGCTGCGGGCGCGTTTCGTCGTCAGCGCCGTGGGCTCCCTCAATCTGCCCAGGCTGCCCGAGATCCCGGGCATGGACACCTTCGCCGGACCGTCCTTCCACTCGGCGCGCTGGCCGGATCACCTGGACCTGCAGGGGACCAGGTGCGCGCTCGTGGGCGCCGGCGCCAGCGGGTTCCAGATCGGACCCGCTATCGCGGACGAGGTCGAACAACTGACCATCTTCCAGCGCACCGCGCAGTGGATCCTTCCGAACCGGCTCTACCACGCCCGCGTGCCCGACGGGGACGCCTGGGCGCTGCGGCACTTGCCCTTCTACGGACGGTGGTACCGGTTCGTCATGACCTTCGCCGGCATCGCAGCCGGTATGGAGATGTACCGGATCGACCCTGAGCACGACGACCCGGCGCACCAATCGATCAACGCCCTCAACGCCACGCGGGCGATGGCGTTGGTGGCCTCCATGCGATCGATCGTCGGTGACGACCCGGACCTGTTGGAGAGAGTCGTGCCGGACTATCCGGCCACGGGCAAGCGGATTCTGCAGGACGACGGTACCTGGTTGCGGACCCTCCAACGGGCGAACGTGGAGCTGGTCCGGACGGGGATCGAGCGGGTGGTCCCCGATGGCATCGTCACGACGGACGGGGAGCACTTCCCGGCCGACGTCATCTGCTACGCGACGGGGTTCTGCCACAACGAGTTCCTGGCGTCCATGCACGTCACCGGCCGCCACGGCATCTCGCTGCATGACCAGTGGGGGGACGAGCCCACTGCGTACCTCGGCATCACCATGCCGAACTTTCCGAACCTCTTCTGCATCTACGGCCCGGGAACGAACCTTGCTTTCGGTGCCAGTCTCTTCTACCACTCCGAGTTCCAGGTCCACTACGCCCTGGAGGCCATGCGCGAGACGTTGGTGTCAGGCGCCGAGTGGTGCGAGGTGCGTGCGGAGGCGCACGAAGAGTACGCCGACCGTTATCGGCAGGAGATCGGCCAGCTCGTATGGTCCCATCCCGCCATCACCCACAGCCACTACAAGAACCGCCAAGGCAAGGTCTTCACCCTGTCTCCATGGCCGCTCGACCAGTACTGGGAGTGGACTCGGCACATCGACCGCGGGCACTACCAATTCGGTGGCGCATGAATCGAGGGACCCTCGCGCCACCTTCGTGACCAGCGGGACCTCGTAGGAGGTGGACCGGGTGGACCGGGTGAGTGTCACCGCGGCAAGCCCAGCACATGCTCGCCCACGATGTTCTTGTTGATCTCGGTTGTGCCGCCGGCGATGGAGGCCTGGCGCACCGCCAGCAGGTTCTCCCCCCACCGGTCCGAGCCGACGACCGTATCCAAACCGATCAGGTCCACGGCCAGCGCCGCCAGCTTCTGGTCGCAGTGGGCCCACGACAGCTTGGCCAGTGAGCCGCCCGCACCGGCCGCCGCCGGATCGGAGAGCGACCGCTCGGTCAGGAAGCGCATGCACCGGATGTCCGCATACGTGCCCGCCAACCGCTGCCGCAGCACCGCGTCCTCCAGGCCGGCCTTGGCCCGGGGGTCGGCCAACAGGTCATCGAGCCGGTTGGCCAGCCCGAGGTGCAGGCGGGCCACGCCGGCCCGCTCGAAGCTCAGCGTCGTCATGGCCACCGACCAGCCGGCGTGGAGCGGCCCGAGCATGGCGGAGCGGGGCACGCGGGCGTCGGTGAAGAAGAGCTCGGCGAAGGACTGCCCGCCCGTGATGGTCGTCAGCGGCCGCGCCTCAATGCCCGGCGTGCGCAGGTCGACCAGGAAGCACGTGATGCCGGCGTGCTTCTTGGCCGTCGGGTCGGTGCGCACGTAGAGCTGGCACCAGTCGGCGAAGTGGCCGAGCGAGTTCCAGGTCTTCTGCCCGTTGATCACGAAGTCGTCGCCGTCCTCGACGGCGGCCGTGCGCAGCGAGGCCAGGTCCGAGCCGGCGTCGGGCTCGGACATGCCCTGCGACCAGATCTCGTCGCCGCGCAGCATGGGCTGGAGGAACCTCGCCTGTTGCTCGGGCGTGCCGAACTGCATGATGGCCGGCGCGATGTTGGAGACACCGATCACGTTGACCGGCCCGGGCGCCCGCATGCGGTTGGTCTCCTCCAGGTAGGCCAGCTCCTCGAGGACGCCGGCCCCGCGCCCGCCGTGCTCGACCGGCCACGACGGCGCCGCCCACCCGCTGTCGGCCAGCGTCCGGTTCCACTCCCGCAGGACCTCGAGGGACCCGCCCTCAATCTGGTGGCCGCCCGCCTCCACCACCTCGGGGGTGAGGTGGTCCTCCAACCAGGCCCGCAGCTCGGCCCGGAACGACGCAGCCTCCCCGAACGACGCAGCCTCCCCGAACGACGCAGCGCCCGCTCCCTCCCCCCGGCCCTCCTGCGACGACTCCACGCCCGGATACTGCTCCAGCCTCCCGATTCGGACCAACTGACCTGGTCACGAGCAAGCCGCTGAGCAGGACCCTTCGGGTGCCGCCGCGTCGGTTCCGCCCGGATCGGGGCGGCGGCCGGGCCGAATCCCGCCAATTGTCACCCCCACCCGGCACAATGCACGTGTGGTCGCCGTCGAGATCAGGCCGAGGGATTCGTACTTCGCCAAGACCTGCCCCCAGCGCGTCCAGCTCGACGTCCTGCAGCCGTGTGAGCCGCTGCCCGACCCGCCCTTCCTGCAGATGCTCTTCCGGGCCGGCCACGAGCACGAGGACGAGACCCTCGCCGCCCTCTTCGACGGGGTCGAGGGTGCCGTCGTCGTCGATGCCGAGGACCTCGATGCCCGGGAGTGGCAGACCATGCAGGCCGTCCAGGCCGGGGCGCTCGTCATCGCCGGCGGGCGGCTGCCGGTCGACCACGAGGCGCACAGAGTCGGCCAGCCCGATCTGCTCGTGCGTCACGGTGCGGGCTACCTGCCCATTGAGGTGAAGTCGCACAAGGCGCTCGAGCGCGTCCGCAAGGGGGGGCCGGGCACGGCCCTCGTCTCCGATCTCACGACACCGTTCCTCAGTGCCGCGGTGACCGACATCGAGTCCAACGCCCGGCGGCACCTCGGCGACCTCATGCAGCTGGCCCACTACCGCAGCGTGCTCGACGCGGCCGGCATCGCCTCGCCCGGGTGCTTCGCCGCCGGCGTCTGCGGCACCGAGGGCGTCATCGTCTGGCACGACCTGGCCGACGCGACACTGCCGCCGCCCGACCATCTCGGCGGCGGTCCCGACCAGTGCATCAGCGCCATGGCCCGCTACGACCTCGAGTTCTCCCACCGGCTGGAGATCTCGGCCGCGGCCGAGGAGCATCTGGGCGACGAGACTGCCCTGCTGTTGGCCGAGCCGGTCGTCTGCGAGCAGTGCGACATGTGCCGCTGGCGGGAGTGGTGCGGTGACCGGCTCGAGGAGGTGGCCGACCTGAGCCTGCTCGCAGGTGTCGGGGCCGGCCGCCGGAACCTCTACCTGGCCCACGGGATCACGAGCCTGCACGACCTCGCCGCCCTCGACTGGCGGACGGCCGAGCTCGTCCGCGCCAAGGTCGACGTCGAGGGGCTGCGCCGCAAGGCGACCGGCCGGCCGGCGGCGACCCCGTTGTCCGCGGTCATCGCCAACCGGCCCAAACAGGTGGAGGTCCTCGCCGCGCTCGGCCTGCACACGGTGGCCGACCTCGCGTCGATCGATGCACGGACCCTCGACGTGTGTGCGGCGGGGGCGTCGAACGCGGCCGGGCAGATTGAGCTGGCCCGGGCACGCATCGGTGCTGCGCCGGCCTACCGGCGCCGGGGCGTGGCGCGCATGGAGGTGCCGCGGGGCGACATCGAGGTCGACGTGGACATGGAGAACACCAACGACGGCTGCTATCTGTGGGGTGCCCTCGTGACGGACCGGCGCGGCGGCACGCCGACGGCCCGGTACCTCCCCTTCGCCGCCTGGGACCCCGACATCGAGGCGGCCGAGCTGACCGCCTTCGCGGAGTTCTGGTCGTGGTTCACCGCCGAGCGGGCGCAAGCCGCCGCCGCCGGGGCGTCGTTCCGGGCCTACTGCTACAGCCGGAGCGCCGAGGAGGGACAGATGAAGCGCATCGCCGACCGTCTGGGCCGGGGCGTGCGGGACGAGGTGGACGCCTTCCTCGCCTCCGACGAGTGGGTCGACCTGCTCGAAGTCGTGCGGGCGCACCTCGTCACCGGCCGCAGCATGGGACTGAAGGAGACGGCACCGCTGGCCGGCTTCGCCTGGCGCGCCGACGACAGCGGAGGGACGCTGGCCATGGTCAAGTACGTGGAGGCGGTCGACGACGAGACCGGCCCCGCTGCACGTGCTGCGGCGCAGCAGTGGATCGTCGACTACAACGAGGACGACGTGCGGGCGACCGCCGCACTGCGTGACTGGCTCGACGGCCCGGCGCGGGATCTGCCGTCGATCACTGGGGCGTTGGTGGGCTGAGCTCGCCCGACACCTGCGCTCGCCCGATGCCTCAGCTCGCCGGACACCGGAGTCCACCTGCCACCGGCGTCAGCCGGTCGGCCCGACCGGGCGGTCGCCGCTCAGGGTCACGCGGTGCATGATGCGTCGCTCGCCCTCGTAGTCGAAAATCCCGAAGTGCATGGTGGCGCGGTTGTCCCAGAAGGCCAGCGTGTCCGGCTTCCAGTGGTAGCGCACGACGAACTGCGGGCTCGACATGTGGTCGTAGAGGAGCCGGAGGAGCCCCCGGCTCTGCTTCTCGGGCATGTCCGTGATGCGCACGGTGAACTTCGGGTTGACGAACAGGTTCTTGCGGCCGGTCTCGGGATGCACGCGCACGACCGGGTGCGTGGCGGGCAGCAGCTTGGTCAGCTTCTTGCCCTCCCACACGTTGCCGTGACCCTCCGCCACGGCTTGCGCATAGTACGGCTCGAAGTGGAAGGCCGAGAGCTCGTCGCACAGTCGCTGCAGCGGTTCCGCCAGTGACTCGTAGGCAGCGCGCGTATCGGCCCACATGGTGTCGCCACCCGCCTCCGGCACGACGACCGAGCGCAGCATGGACGCCATGGCGGGCCTGTTCATGAACGTGATGTCGGTGTGCCAGAAGTCCGTGCGGTCCTTCCCGCTCTCAATGGAATGGATCTCCTTGCGCTCGACCACCTGTGGCTCCACCGGATGGCTCTCCGTCAGGTCACCGAAGCGCGCGGCGAAGGCGATCTGGGTGTCGTCGTCCAGATGCTGGTCCGGGAAGAAGACGACCAGGCGTTCCACCCAGACGGCCCGGATGGCGGCGACGACCTCGTCGTCGAGGTCTGCCGCGCAGTCGATCCCGTGGATTTCGGCCCCGATGGTCGGGCTCAGGGGGCGGACGTCGAGTTGGACCTTGCTCATCGTCATGGGAGCAATGTTGCCAGCGTCAGAGGACCGGGCGCTCGCGAGCCTCGGGGTTCTGGTCGCCGTATGGGTACCCGGTGGGTCAATTCTCCGCCGTCAACGATGCTTCGCGACTCGTCGGCACTCGAGTCGGGGACAGGCCGGCGTGGGCACTGGCCAGAGCGAAGCGGTGCGCGTCGCGTACGGCGCATCCGCCGTGGTCGTTGTTGAAGTAGACGTAGACGTCCTTGTTGTCGGGCCACAAGTCGGCCAGTCGAGCGGCCCAATTCTTGAGGGCCGTCCGTCCGTAACAGGGAGACGGGTTGGCCCGGCCCTCGTGCAGCCGCACATAACCCCAGTCGGCTGTGCGCCAGAGCGGAGACCTCCGCCGTGGGGTATCGCTGAGGCAGAGCGCCGCTTGGTGCTGCTCCAGAATGTCGGCCACCTCGTCGCTGTACCAGGAATCGTGGCGCGGCTCGAACGCGACCCTGACATCCGAGGGAAAGGCACGCAGGGTCGCGGTCAGGCGTCTCGGTTCGGCGCGGAAGTTGGCGGGAAGCTGCAGGAGGACGGGCCCCAACTTGTGACCCAGTCCGCTCGAGCGCTCAAGGAGCCTCTGCACCGGCTCCGCCGGCTCGGCCAGTCGGAGCACGTGGGTGAGGTAGCGGCTTGCCTTGAGGCTGAACACGAAGTCATCGGGCGTCGAGGCGGACCAGCGTTCGAAGGTGGACTGTTCGGGCAGTCGGTAGAAGACGTTGTTGACCTCGACCGATTGGAATCGTTCGGCGTAGAAAGGGAGCCACTTGCTCTGCGCGAGACCACTTGGGTACAGGCCGCCACGCCAATCGGCGTACTGCCAGCCGGAGGTGCCGATGATCACGCCCACGGTGAGCAGCCACCCCCGTCTTGTGCAGTGAAACCAGCGCTCTCCGTGCTGACCACTGGTCGTTGCACCTCCAAGCCATCGGCGAGTACCTCCACGCCGGCTTCAGCGAACTCCCGCACGAAGTAGCGTGACATCAGCTGGCGAAGGCAAGCTGTCTGAGCGCGGTCGCAAACCCCCCTTCACATCGGCCCGTCAGGCGAGCGCTCGTCTGCACACGAATCCGAGTCGAGCGGGTCACCGTGGCACCAGAGGCGTCGAGCCGCTGCAGGAGCAACCTGTCCTCGTGGACCGCCAGCGGGGGAAATCCACCCACGCTGAGGTATGCGCTGCCGCGAACCCCGAGGTTGGCACCGTGGACATGGGGATGATCCAGTCCGCGACGTACACGCAACGCGTAACCGGCCGTGAAATCCCGGCCCAGGACGCTGTCTTCATCGGACAATCCCACCGTGCCCACCACTGCGTCGGCACCGGCCAAGGCCAGGTCGAGCTGGTCACGTAACCAGAAGGTGGGGACGACCGAGTCGGCATCCGTGTTGGCGAGCCAGATGGCATCGGTGTCCGGCACGCCGGAGAGGAGGGCAGAGGCGCCGGCGTGGCGTGCCACCCCAACGGACCGGGCCGTCACGGTGATGACGTCGACGGGGAAGGATCGGCAGATCCGCCCCGTCCGGTCTCTGCAGTCGTCGAGCACCACCATCACCGTCACCGGGAGTGGCACAGCCCGGGCGGCACGGCCAATGGATTCGAGGCAGCGGGCCACAACCAGTTCTTCGTCGTGGGCGGGGACGACAACGCCGATTCGGCGGATCGGCACGCTCATTCTTGGATCGGTGCCTGATGGGGCACGCCGGTCCGCAGTGCGACCGATCGCACATCGTGGCTCCACACGTCGATACGGAAGTCGTCCTCGACGTGCGCAACCAGATGCGTCATTCCCGCTGCTGAGGAACACGCCGCGAGGATCCGGTGCACCTCGTCCCCGGACAGCGGGTAGTCATCCACGGGATGTCGCCAGTGCACGGCCACGAGGTCCGTTGCGCCGGCAGCGGCGCGCTGACCGAGGCGCTGACAATCGGGCGCATCGAGGTAGTACCCCACCTCGGAGAGAAGAACGAGCTCGAACGATGCCGGCGGCCAGTCCGCCGGCACGGCTCCCTGGCGAAGCTCGACATTGGGCGGAACGGTCTCTCTCGCCGACGCAAGCGCGAGCGCAGAGAGGTCCATGGAGAGGACCTCGTCGCTGCGGAGGGCGAGGTCTGAGGTCAGGACACCGATGGAGCACCCCGGCTCGAAGGCGGTCGAGTAGTGGGCTTCGGGGAGGCAGGCCAGCGTCAAGGCTCGCTTTCGGACCTCATAGGGCCGAGAACGGAAGTCCCAGGGGTCCGGCTCGGCGCTGTAGAGGCGGTCGAAGTAGGGGGCTTGCAGAGTCATGGAGTCAGAAACACCTCAAAATTCCTCGTGAGTCGGCGCACGGTATGGGGGCTCAGAACGGGCTCGGGCCCCGTGAGTTGCGATGCAAAGCACTGCACGGCCTCTCGCTTGCGGCGGGCAACGGCATCAGCGAGCTCGACCCGGCACGCCATCTCCCACGGAAGCTCGCCAGGTTGAGCCCAATGCCAGGCCCAGACCAGGTACGAGAGGAGGCGTGCCTCAGCTCGGGCACATGCCGCGTGTGCGGCCGCGCCCACTTCGTCGTGGTCGGGATGACCATCGTGGGCCCACGGTGCGAGCACAAGGTCACCGGACTCGAGAAGCGGGACCAACAGAGCCTCGACGTCGTGCGCGCGCACGCGGCCATCGGGGAGACCGAGTGCGTAGGAGAGACACGGCGTCGTTCCGAGCGTCGCCGCGGCTCGCGCTGATTCCCCGGGACGAATCTCGCGCAGCTCCTCGACTCGTGAAGGATTGCTGGCCTCGCCGTCTGTGACGGCAATCACCACGACCCTGGCTCCCTGGAGAGCCAGGGTTGCCGTCGTGCCCCCTGCTCCCAACACCTCATCGTCCGGGTGTGGGGCGATCACCACCACCCGGCCCGAGTCCGGCGGCCTCACCGAGCAAGGGCCGAGACGGCGAAGCTCAGAGCACGCCAACCAGACGGATTCGTCCGTCCCGCGGCCTTCGAGCGAACGGGCGGTCAGATCGGCCATGTCGCCTTTCCGTCGACCAGGTCGCGACCGAGGCATTCGAGATCTCGTTCGGCATGACATTGGCGGATGTAGACCTCCAGATCGTGCACCGCCTGCGCATGGCGCTTGTCAAAGGCCAACGGACGAGGTCCAAGAGCACGTCCGACCCGATCGACGACGACAGTGGCATTCCGTTCGACGGTGTGGCGAACGGCGCGGGCAAGTACGGCGAAATCGGCGGTGGGGTCCAGATCTATGGCCCGCCCCGCTTCTCGGAGTGTCGACCTGTTCTGAAGGAGCGCCGCGTAGACGGCGCCGAGGTGGACGAGCACATGGGTGTCGGATTTCCTTCTGACTGACCCCCGTAATGCTTCGGCGACCGCCACTGTGCCGCCGTGCCAACAAGCGGCCACTCCGACCGCCCCCGACCAGAAACCCGGCCGGGAGAGATACTGGCCCGGCTCTCCGATCGCCGTGGCCGCCACATTCAGGAATTCCGCCCCGCGAGTGTCAACTCGTTGCATCCCTGGGCCGACCCAGTCCTGTCGTGCCCAGGCCACGCCCGGGTCCGAGAGATCGACCCCGAAGAGCCGTTGCCCATCGTCGCTAGAGGCATCGACCAGCGCGTGGGTCACCAGACCGGCGCCCGAACACCAATTCTTCGTGCCCGACAGCCGCCACTCATCGGCATCACGGGTCGCCACCACTCCTTGGGGCGGACCGGCCGCCCAGACACCCCAACGACGTCCGACGCCCGTACACGGATTGGGCTCGCCGTTCGCACCGAGCTCGGACAGAATCGCCAGCGCATCTGCGTGTGCCTCGACCAGGCGACCCAACGCGAGGTCCATTGCAGAACAGCTCGCCAGGAGTTCAAGTCGGCGGCGCGTCGCACCCTGGCCAGGTAGCGGCCAGCCTCCGACTTCTTGGCAGACCTGGATGAACGACTGTCGCAGCGTCGCCTCCTCGGTTTGCAGCACCGCATCAGACATCCGGGCGACTCCGCTCGACGCAGTCGGCCGCGCTTGTGCGGCGTCCAACGTGTTCATCACGGGAATCCGTCATTTCGGCCACCATCGGTCTTGCGTTGGAACCGAGTCCGCAAACGCGGATGCGTCCGCCTGCACGCGTCTCGAGGTACGCCGAACCGTGATCGTCACCGAGTCCACCGGAGGGCGCCACGAGATTGTTCCCCCGGGGCACTGTGGCGGTGGAACGTGAGGGTGCCCTACCGACGGAGCGATCTGCGGCTCGCACCTTCTCCTCTGCCGAGTGCGAAGCTCGCGACCCATACGATCGCCAGGACAACTGCGGCTATCCACAAGAGGTGGATTGCAAAGCCTGCGCCGAACAGGATCAGGACCAAAATGGCTAACAGGATTATTGCCATGGATCGTTGCCTTTCTTCTTCCTCAGGTGTCGGGCATCGACACACTTCACGAGCATCAGTTGTGATGCAGATTGACGGTCCTGACGGACCGGGCCGAGAGTGGGAGCGATAGTTCCGGATTGCTGACTGGTTGTAACGGTGAGCGTCTCGTCGTGCGTCATACATACCCGTGTCGAAAGCGGCAAAACGGGGAATTCCCGCGACCCGAGGCGGCGCGCACCTTGGACATGACGATCACATCGGGTTGTTCGTCGAGCCACCAACGGAAGGCGCACAGGCGGGTGAGCACCTTCTCGAACGCGGGAAGCCGGGCAGTCGAGCGTGAAATCCCTGGCCGGTCGGGATGCCGACCCGAACGTGAGTCACAAACATGAGTCGTGCTCGTCTTGCGTAACAGGTCGTGCTTCGCCAGGGCACAAAGGGTCCGCGATGTCACCGCGCATCCGGCCACGACCATCAGAAATCACCCGATCGGGTGAGAACGGGACCGCAGACCTACAGGACGAGGTGTTCCATGGCTTCGGGGTTCTGCATGTTCTCCTCTATGTGCCGCTTCTGCTCCTCCGCCGACTCGTCGGTTCGGAGGAGGAAGGGCGAGACGAGCAGGCCGAGCAGGACACAGCCGGCCGCGATGTAGAGCGCCAGCTGGTAGCCGAGCGTCAGCGAGTGGACCACGGCATGGCCACTGGCGATCAGCGACTTGGTCCGGTTCGCCGCGATCGTGCTCAGCACCGCCAGCCCAATGGCGCCGGCCATCTGCTGCGACACGTTGACCACGCCCGAGCCCAACCCCGCGTCCGCGTTGGGGATCTCCGACATGCCGATCTGCAGCAACGGCATGAACGAGGCCCCGGCCCCCACGCCCAGCAAGAGGAAGGCGATGAAGATTTTGGGGAAGTAGTCGGCGTGCTGACCGGCCGAGGCAAGCAGCACCAACCCGACAGCCGCCAGGGCCATGGCCGGGTACATCACCGGCTTTGCTCCGAAGCGGTTCACCAGTTTCGCCGTGATGCCGGTGGACATGATCGCCATGACCACCGCCTGGGGCAGGAAGGCCAACCCCGTCTTCACCGGGCTGTAGCCCAGCACGTGCTCGAAGTAGAGGGCTCCGATGAAGAAGGTGGAGAACATGCCCGTGATCAGGAGGCCGCGGATGGCGGCCGTGCCGGTCAACGTGCGCAGCTTCAGAATGCGCAGCGGCATGATCGGATTAGCCAGGCGCGACTCGAGCACCATGAAGAACACGAACAGAGCGAGCGCGATGCCGAGCACCCCCAACGTGTGTGCCGAGACCCAGCCGTACGTCGTGGCGGTGACCACGCCGTAGATGGCGACCATCACGGACACGGTGATGAGCGCCGACCCCACCCAGTCGACGCCCTGTCTGATGCCCAGGCCAATGTTCTCCACAATGAGGAACCGGCCGAGGATCAGTGTGGCGATGCCGATGGGCACGTTCACGAAGAAGATCCAGTGCCAGCTGAGGAACTGGGTCAGCACGCCGCCGGCGAGGAGGCCGATGGAGCCGCCACCGACGGCGACGAAGACATAGGCGCTCATCGCCTTGCCCCGCTCCAGCGGGCTCGGGAATTCGGTGACGATGATGGCGACGATGACCGAGGACGACAGCGCCCCGCCGATGCCCTGCACGAACCGGGCCGCGATCAACATCCCCTGGCTGTCGGCCGACCCGCAGGCGATGGAGGCCAACAGGAAGAGGGCCACGCCGGCCAGGAAGACCTTCTTGCGGCCGACGAGGTCGCCCAGGCGGCCGGCGAGGAGGAGGAAGCTGCCGAAGGAGATGAGGTAGGCGTCGACCACCCAGGTGAGGCCGGATTGGCTGAAGCCCAGGCTCTTCTGTATGTCGGGCAGCGCCACGTTGACGATGGAGCCGTCGAGCGCATTCATGAACATGGCCAGGCAGACGACGACCAGGGCGATCCAGCGGCGGCGGTCGCCCGTGATGCTCTCGTCCTGGGGGATGGTCCCCACCTGTTGGATAGTCATGATTTCGGGACTATCCTATAGGGGTGATCGATGAGGCCGTGCAGGTAGGCTGGGACGCGTGAGCCCTCGAGCCGCCGCCCGCCCCGCCACGGGGACGATCGTGCTCCTGACCAGGCTGGCCCGAGCCGTGTTCCTCCGCAGTTCCGTCGACCTGGTGGGCATGAATCTCCGGAACATGGTGGTGCTCGCCTACCTGCGTGACCATCCCGGCGCCTCCCAGCAGGTCATGACCGAGCAGTTGTCCATGGACTCGAACACGGGCGTCCTCGTGCTGAACGACCTCGAGGACCTGGAGTACGTGGAACGGCGGCGGGACCCGGCCGATCGGCGCCGCCACCTGGTCGACATCACCGACGCCGGCCTCGAGGCGCTCGAGGAGGCCGAGCTGGCGCAGGGGAGCATTGAGGACGAGATCCTCGTTGGGCTCGACGATGCGGAGCGGGCCAGGTTCCGCGCGCTGTTGGTCAAGGCGTTGGAGGACCACGATCCTCCGCGCAAGGCCTGAGTCGCTCTTCGCTCTTCGCTCGTTCAACCGTCTCCTTGAACGCGCGCTCCCGGCCGGACGCGCCGCGCCGATTCCGCCCGGGCAATGATGGAGCACGTGTCGTCACGATTGGCCACGGACGCCGAGGTCGCCACCTGGCGGGAGGCCGGGTGGGTCTTGCTGGAGGGACTCGTCGCCACCGAAGAGATCGATGCGCTGGCCGACGACCTGCGCGAGATCTTCCCGAGTGCCGAGGAGCATCATGCCGACCCCCAGGGCGTCTACGAACGCTGGCGGGGTCGTCCCAAGGAGCCCGAAGAGGCATTCGTGTGGCCCGATGAGGGACCGGGTTTCCGGCCCGCCCAACAGCGTTGGGGGGCAGAGTTCCCCTTCCCGGGAACCGGAGCGCTCAACCGGATGTGCGTGCATGCCTCCATCGTCGACTTCGCCGAGCGGGCACTCGGGAGCGAGGACATCCGGCTCTACCAGGCGCACGCCAGCGCAAAGTACGCGCGGCATCACCAACTACGAGCAACCCATCCACCTCGACCGCAACCACTCCTGGCTCCCGGCCGGGAGCGAGGCCCCGTGGTGGAACCTGGAGGGGTTCCTGTATCTGACCGACGTCACCGAGGACGACAACCCGACCCGCATGGTGTCGGTGGGGGACACCGACCACATCGACAATCCCTACGGCGTCCTCATGCCCAGGACCAACCCCGAGGTCTACGCAGCCGAGCGGCCGGCTCCGGGCATCCGCGGCTCCTATCTCGCCTACCGTTCCGACACGTACCACCGGGGCGCCCCGTTCGGCTCGGGAACGGGAGCCCGCATCGTTGCCGCCGTCGCCTTCAAGAACGCCGAGGCCGACTGGATCGGCTACGACACCCAGCAGAACCGATCCACCGGGACGGAGTGGACCCGTTTCGTCGAGGGCTCGACGCCGCGCCAGCTGGCGCTCTTCGGCTGGCCCCCACCCGGTCACCCGATCTGGAACGAGCGGCTGCTCGAACGGACCCAGGAGCGCTACCCGGCGCTCGACCTCGGGCCGTGGCGGGCCCGCTAGGTCGGGCCCAGCCAAAGATGTCGGAGGAGGAGCCCGGTGTGCGCCGCGGGGCTCCCCACCCGATAGTTGACTAATTAAGTCAGCTTTGGAACCATTGCGGCGAGATCGCTGGCTGGTCCTGCCGTGGGCGATCGAATCTAAGGAGGCCACCGCCATGCCCGACTGGGGCTTTGAGACTCGGCAGATCCACTCCGGTGCCGTGCCGGACCCGACCACCGGGGCACGTGCTGTGCCGATCTATCAGACCACGAGCTACACCTTCCGCGACACGTCGCACGCCGCGGCGCTCTTCGGGCTCGAAGAGCTGGGGAACATCTACACACGCATCATGAACCCCACGCAGGCGGTCTTCGAGGAACGGATCGCCGCGCTGGAGGGAGGCGTGGCCGCGCTCGCCGTCGCCAGCGGTCAGGCGGCCGAGACGGTGACGTTCCTCAACCTGGCCGAGAACGGCGGTCACATCGTCTCGTCGGCCTCCCTCTACGGCGGCACCTACAACCTGTTGCACTACACCCTGCCCAAGTTGGGCATCGAGACCACGTTTATTGACGATCCCGACGACCTCGAGGCCTGGGTCGCCGCGGTGCGGCCCAATACCAAGGCCTTCTTCGGCGAGACGCTCGGCAACCCGAAGGGCGACGTCTTCGATTTCGAGGGCGTCTCGCGCGTCGCCCACGACAACAAGGTCCCGCTCGTCATCGACAACACGTTGGCGACGCCGTACCTGGCCCAACCGCTGAGCCTCGGCGCGGACATAGTCGTGCACTCGGCCACCAAGTTCATCGGTGGTCACGGGACCTCCATCGGCGGCGTCATCGTCGACGGCGGCAACTTCGACTACGAGGGCAGTGGGCGCTTCCCGAACTTCACCGAGCCCGACCCCAGCTACCACGGCCTCGTGTTCGGTCAGCTGCCCGAAGCCCTCTTCCCCGCCCGGTTCGTCCTCAAGGCACGGTTGCAGTACCTCCGTGACACGGGACCGGCCGTGGCACCGCTCAACTCGTTCCTGTTCCTGCAGGGTCTCGAGACGCTGAGCCTGCGCATGGAGCGCCACGTGCAGAACGCCACCGCGGTGGCCACGTGGCTCGAGGCGCGCGACGAGGTCACCTGGGTCACCTACCCGGGGCTGGAGTCCAGCCGCTGGCACGCCCGCCAGCAGCAGTACCTGCCCAAGGGCGCCGGGGCGATCCTGGCTTTCGGGATCGCCGGTGGCGCGGAGTCGGGGCGCAAGTTCATTGAGGGCCTCGAGCTCTTCAGCCATCTGGCCAACGTGGGTGACGTGCGGAGCCTGGCCATCCACCCGGCCTCGACGACGCACTCCCAGCTCACCGAAGCGGAGCAGACCACGACGGGCGTGACGCCCGACCTGGTCCGCCTCTCTGTCGGCATCGAGTCGATTGAGGACATTCTGGCCGATCTCGATGCCGGGTTCCGCGCCGCAAAGGGAGCGTGAGCGCGCCCGCCTACCCAGGAGTGTGGCTGCCCGGGGACGAGCCCGGGCAGCGCCAATTCGCCCAGTTGTCCGGCGCGGGCGAGGCGGGGTTCCCGCTCGAGGCCGGCGGTCGCCTCGAGCAGGTGACCGTGGCCTACGAGACGTGGGGCACGCTGAACGACGCGCGTACCAACGCCGTGCTCGTCCTCCATGCGCTCACCGGCGATTCCCACGTCATCGGACCTGTGGCCCCCAGCCATCCGTCGAAGGGATGGTGGGACGGGCTGATCGGCCCCGGGGCGGCGATCGACACGGACCGCTTCCACGTCGTGTGCCCGAACGTTCTGGGCGGGTGTCAGGGAACGACGGGCCCCGCATCGCTCGACCACGAAGGCCGCCCCTACGGCTCGCGCTTCCCGGTCATCACCATCCGCGACCAGGTCGCCGTCGAATATGCGCTGGCCGATCAGCTCGGGATCGCGCAGTGGGCAGGTGTCATCGGGGGCTCCATGGGCGGGATGCGTGTCCTGGAGTGGTGTGTCGGCGCCCCGGAGCGGGTGGCCCGTGCCGTCGTCCTCGCCGTCGGCGCGGCTGCCTCAGCCGATCAGATCGCGCTGTGCTCACTGCAGATCAGGGCCATCCGATCCGACCCGGCGTTCCACGGCGGTGACTACTACGAGACCGCACACCGGCCCGTCGACGGGTTGTCCATCGCCCGCGGGATCGGCCATTTCAGCTATCGCACCGGTGTGGAGCTCGAGCATCGTTTCGGACGGGAGGCCCAGGGTGAAGAGGACCCGCTGAAGGGTGGGCGCTATGCCGTTGAGTCCTACCTGCAGTACCACGGGGAGAAGCTGGCGAAACGGTTCGACCCCAACAGCTACGTCATCCTGAGTGAGGCGATGAACCACCACGACGTGGGCCGGGGCCGGGGCGGTATTCCAGCGGCGCTCGGCGCCGTGCGGGCCGACGTGACCGTCGCCGGCATCACGACGGACCGGCTCTACCCGTTGGCGCTCCAGGAGGAACTGGCCCGCTGCCTCCCCGGTCGTCCCCCGGTCTCGGTCGTCGAGTCCTTCTCCGGACACGACGGGTTTCTGCTCGAGATCGACCAGGTGGGTCGCATCGTCCGGTCCGCGCTCAGCCCTGGGGTTTGATCACCGAGGACGTGGCGTACTCGGTGGCGTAGCCCTGCGCGTTGAGCGGGGTGCCGATGACGGATCCCGTGTTCTTCACGATGTATTTCGGCGAGCAGTCGAAGGTCCCCAACTTCTTCGGGTAGGCCTGGACCCACTTGGTGTTGTCGAGCTTCATCAAGATGCCACAGGGGGCCGGGAGATTCTTGGCGGGGTCAGCCGGAGCGTTGAGCCCGCCACCGGTCCAGCTCGTCACCTTCGACAGGTGGTTGATCATGCACTGGCGGGTCAGGGTGGAGCCGCACGCCTTGGCCTCGGTCGCCCAGAGGAGGAAGGAGGACGTGGCCTGCTCGCCCAGCGCCGATGTGAGCCCACCCTCCTTCTTGACGACGGAGAGATAGTCGGCCACGGCGGGCACGACCTTGGCCGCCTCGAGCGGCTCGTAGCCGATGCGGACGTAGGCGTTGTTGGCGAGCCCACTGGTGTTCCACTTGGCGAAGTCCTCTGTGTACTCCGCGGCGTCCAACAACCACACCGGGTTGTAGCCGATCTGGTTGGCGGCTTGGAGCGCGCCGTACAGCGTCGGTCCCGGCGTCGCGTTGTCGAAGACGATCTGTGCCCCGCAACTCTGGAGCTTCTGCATGAACGGCGTGTAGTTGGCCTCGCCGTTGTAGTTGACGAGGAACGGGCAGTTGACCCACTTCCATCCTGCCGTCGTGTAGGCCTGCACGGCCTTGGCCATCGACTCCTGCTGCGTGGAGAGGGTGGAGTCGTACTGCCCTACGTGCTGGGTCTTGGAACCGAAGAGCTTCTCTCCCTGGTAGGCGATCGACACGGGACTGGCGTTGGCGGGGTTCGGCGTGGCCTGGTACTGCTCGTAGGCGTTGGCCACGACGGGAGAGACGGTGAAGCCGGGGACGGCGGCCAGGTTGCAGCCGAGGCGCGTCTGCTCAGCCAGACCGTCGAGCGCGAAGCCCTCGCCCACCAGCATGAAGTCGGTCTTGCAGGCCTGGGTCATCACGCTGCCGACGTTGGTGACCGCGGCGTCGTAGTAGTCGCCCACGATCTTGCGCCCGTTGATGCCCCCCTGGGCGTCGCACCAGGCGATCATCGCCTTCACCGCGTCGCCCATCTCCTGGTCGAGACCGGGACTGCCGGAGAACCCCCGGTCGTCGCCGTAGGCGATGTTGATGGTGGAGTCGGTGACCCCCTGGTCGGTGGCGCCGGTGGCATGTCCCTTCCCGCACGGCGACGGCAACGTACCGAACATCTCCGTCGACGAGGACGATGCACCGGTCGTCACCGGTGTCAGCAGCACGCCGGTCGCGATGAGTGAGACAAGCAACAGGGCCGCCCCCGCAGCCCTCGTGCCAGTGATCCTTGTCATGGCCGAACCCCCGTCTGCACAACGCGGTTTCTGCGCCTGTTTCCCCCCAGAACCCAGAACCGGTTCTTGTGTGCCTCGGCACCATACCAATCCGACATCCAGAAATCTCGACGCCACGAACACGTCTGTGACGCGTGTCGAAATCGAGGCCGGCGGGGCGAGCAGTGCGGTCCACCCGTCGCTCGCTGCGGCGGTTTGCTGACTGGTCAATGACCGTCGTAGCCCGCCTGCTCGTCCGCGTCTTCTTCCGCAGCATTGAGGTCGAAGGTGGCGACCGTCTGCCCGCCTCGGGACCGGTCGTCCTGGTGGCCAACCACACCAACGGATTGGTCGACGGCCTGCTCCTGATGACGGCGTTGCGCCGGTACCCCCGCTTTCTGGGCAAATCGACGCTGTTCACGATCCCGCCTCTGTGGCCGTTCCTGAAGTTGGCGGGGGTGATCCCCGTGTACCGGACGATTGACGCGCCGGCGGGGGATCACAACGTGTCGGCGTTCGCCCTCAGCCACGCACTACTCCAACAGGGTGGGATGGTCGCGGTGTTCCCCGAAGGCATCAGTCACGACGAGCCGGCCCTGCAACCGCTCAAGACGGGGGCGGCCCGGATCGCCTTGGAGGCGGCCAACGGCGGAGGGGCCGAAGGTCTGGTGACCGTCGCCGTCGGACTGGTCTACGACGCCAAGGCGCGCTTCCGCTCGCGTGCGCTCGTCCGGGTCGCCGAACCGGTGGGCATGGAACGGTGGGCCGAGGCACACCGGCTGGACGAATGGGCGACGGTGCGCGCCGTCACCGAGGACCTGGCGGTGCAGCTTGCCCGCGTGAATCCCGGCTACGCCTCGTGGGCGCAGGCCGAGCAGTTGGCGCGTCTGGCCGCGGTGGTCGTCCGTACCCCGGACGGGTCCGGCGCGGCCGAGGTCGCGCTGGTCGAACAGAATGAGACCGCCGCACGTCTGGCTGCGGTGCAGGACGCGTCCCCCGCGTCGCTCGGGCAGCTGTTCGTAGACTTTGCCACCTATGAGCGGGACCTCGCGCTGCTCGGCGTGCACGACGCCCAACTCGTGGCGAGCCATCGACCGCGTCGCGTGCGCCTCTCGATCGTCCGGGCCGCGCTCGAGCTCATCATCGCTGTCCCACTCGCCGCCATCGGGGTCGTGGTGCACGTCGTTCCGTTCGAGATCATGAAGCAGGTGGGGAAGCGGCCGACCAACGAGGGCATCAAGGCGACGGTCAAGCTCCTCGGCTGCGCCGTCCTCTTCGCCTGCACCTACGCCGTGCTCGGCGTGGTGGTCGGCCGCGCCCTCGGCCCATGGGCCGGCCTCGGCGCGGCGGTCGCCGCTCCGCTGTGCGGCTACGTCGCAGTGCGTCTGCTCGAGCGGGTGAAACGGATCGGTGGGGTGGTCGAGGGCTATCGGATGATCAGGGGCCACCGCGCTCTCGTCGGCGCGGTGCTGGCGCACCGCGCCGCGGTCGTGCGTGATGCCCGCGCCGTTCTGGTTCGACCGTGAGCCCCGAGACCATTCACTACGGCCCCGAGCGCGCCCAGGTGGCGGAGGTCTGGCGGCCCGGCCTCACACCAGACCGCGGCGCCGCGCTGCCGGTCGTCGTGTTGATCCACGGCGGCTTCTGGCGCCAGCAGTACACGAAGGGGCTCATGCACCGGTTGGCGCGGTCGGTGACGGCCCGGGGATGGCTGTCCTACAACATCGAGTACCGGCGGGTCGGCCGCTTCGGCCACGGCGGCTGGCCCTGGACCTTCGAGGACGTCTCCGATGCCATCGACGCGTTGGCCCAGGTCGACGGCGTGGACCTCGGACGGGTCGTGACCTGTGGCCATTCGGCGGGGGGGCATCTCGCGTTGTGGGCCGCGTCGGCGCGCGCGACCGGGGAGCCGGGCCGGGCGGACCCGGTGGTCGACGTTGCCGCCGCCGCTTCGCTGGCCGGGGTGGTGGATCTCGACGCCGCGGCCCGGCGTCTCGTCGGGCGGGGGGCGGTTGAGGCGCTCATGGGCGGCGGCCCCGACGACGTGCCGGAGCGCTACCGGCTGGCCTCCCCGGCGGCGCTCCTTCCCCTCGGCAAGCCCCAGTTCCTTCTGCACGGGCTGGCGGACGACTCGGTGCCGCCGGCGCTGAGCGAAAAGTACGCGGAGACGGCGGTGCGGCTGGGGGATCCCGCCGTCTACGTCCCGCTGGCGGGCGTCGGTCACATGGAGATGATCAGCGGGCGTGGTGCCGCCTTCGGCGAGCTGGCGGCCTGGCTCGACTCGGTGGGCGCCCCGGCCTGACCCCGCCGACCCGTCTCCCGCCCACCCCGGATCGGGCCAGCCAGGGGAGTCTTCGCTCGGTCTCGGTGCCGGTCCATTGCACCCTGGTGGCAATCAAGTGGGGCCGGTGGGCTGACGATACAAGGAGGTTGATCTCATCAAACGAAGTGGGGGGCATGGCGCTGGCTTCTCAGGACGCCGCGGGCACGTCCGCCGGAGCCGACGAGCCCGGACGTCCGGTTCGGGCTCCGTCGACCGCGCGACGGAAGCTGAATCCGACCCAGCTGGGTTACCTGATCGGACCGATCGCGTTCGCCGTGATCCTGCTTCTGATGCGCTTCGGCTACGTCGCCCGGGTGCGTTGGTGGGTGTGGCTCGCCCTCTTCGTCGGCATCGCCATCGTCAACGCGGCGGCCGACCGGTACTACGCCGTCCATCCGGGTCGCATGTCCCTCAACCTGCGGGTGGCCAGCCAGGTGACGGCGGTGACGCTGGCCATCTATCTGACCGGGTGGGGGCCCGTGTTGTGGGCGGCCTACATCTTCGTGGCCCTGGAGAACCTGGCGCAGGCGGGGTCCCGGGTCTGGCGCACGACCGTCGTGTGCAGCCTCATCGGCATGACCTTCGGTCAGTTCGCGCTCGCCCGGGGATGGCTGCCGTCCGAGCTGAGCAGGTCCGCGGCCGCCTCGCTCACCGTCATGGGTGCCTTCGTCCTCTTCATCGTCATCCGGATGGCCGGCGCCATCATGGAGCAGAACGAGACGGCGCTGGAGCAGAAGGCGGAGGCCGAGACCACGCTCCGGTTGAGCGAAGACCGGTTCCGGTCGCTCATTCAGAACTCCTCCGACGTCACCATGATCCTCGGGGACAAGGGCGTGTTCCGCTATGTCTCCCCGGCGATCAAGGACCTTCTGCAGTACGAGCCGGAAGAGCTCGTCGGTCGCCTGTCGACCGACTTCGTGCATCGCGAGGACCTCGATGCCGTGGTCAAGATGCTCGGAGGTGGCGACTTCCAATCGGGCTCCGGGACGGCCACCCTCGAGTTCCGCATGCTGCGCCGTGACGGCACGACCAGAGACGTGGAGGCGGTGGTGTCGAACCAGACGGACCGCGATTCCGTGGCCGGCTACGTCTCGAACATCCGCGATGTCACGGAGCGCAAGAAGTTCGAGGCCCTCCTCGCCTTCCGCGCCCTGCACGATCCGCTGACCGGACTGGCCAACCGCCAGCTCATCCTCGACCGGGCGCAGCAGATGCTGGTGCGAGCCCGGCGCTCGGGTGTCCCGGTGGCGGCCCTGTTCATCGACCTCGACAACTTCAAGGACTCCAACGACTCGCTCGGGCACGGGGCCGGCGACAAGTTGCTGCAAATGGTGGCGGGGCGCCTGCTCGGCATTCTGCGCTCGGGCGACACCGTCGGGCGGCTCGGGGGAGACGAGTTCGTCATTCTGGCGGAAGGGGTCACGTTCGCCCGTGGTCCCGAGATGATCGCCGAGCGCGTGCACGAGGTCCTCAGACCGGTCTTCCACATCCCTGGGATCGACGACATGTCGATCACCGTCTCGGCCAGCATCGGGATCGCCGTCGGCGACCGCCCCTCGGCCGAGGACCTCCTCCGTGACGCCGACATCGCGCTCTACCGGGCCAAGGCCGCGGGACGCGACCAGTCCGTCCTCTTCGAACACTCCATGCAGTCGGCGGCCAAGGAACGGCTCGCCCTCAAGTCGGACCTCGAGACGGCGCTCGAGGACGACCAGTTCAGCCTGCTCTACCACCCGTTCTTCGATCTGGACGGGATTGAGATTCAGGGCGTGGAGGCGCTCCTGCGCTGGGACCACCCGTCCAAGGGCACCATCACGCCGGATGTCTTCATCCCGGTTCTCGAAGAGCGCGGCCTCATCATCGACGTCGGCCGGTGGGTACTCCACGAGGCGTGCCGGGAGGCGGCGGGCTGGCAGACCGGGGGGCGTCGGACAAGCATTTCGGTCAACGTCTCCATGCGTCAGCTCGAGTCCGACCAGCTGGTCGACGACGTCCGCGACGCGCTGGACGCCAGCGGGATCGATCCGGCCCTGCTCATTCTGGAGGTCACCGAGTCCACGCTGATGCGGGACTCCGCCGCCACCGTCGCCCGGCTGAACAACCTGAAGGGGCTGGGCGTCAAGGTGGCCATCGACGACTTCGGCACCGGGTACTCGTCGCTGGCCTATCTCCGGCAGTTCCCGGTGGACGTCCTGAAGATCGACCGGTCCTTCGTGGCGGACATGAGCCGTTCGCCCGACGCCGCCGCGTTGATCCACACGCTCATTGAGCTCGGCCGGACACTGGGGCTGGTGACGCTGGCCGAGGGCATTGAGACACTCGAGCAGCTCGAAGGCCTCCGGGCCGAGCAGTGTGACCACGGGCAGGGCTTCCTGTTCTGCGGACCGGTAGATGCGGCGCAGACGGCGGCGCTCCTCGAGATGGCGCGGGCGGGCCAGCCGGTCACGTCCGTCGGCCCGGCGCGCCCGGACGCGCCGGACGCGCCGGACGCGCCGAGCGCGCCACCGGACCGGCCCTCCCGACACCGCGCCGCGTCCGGCAGCCGGACCGCAGGGCCGCACGACTAAGGGGCGGGCCGGCTCCTGCCGGCTGCACGCGAAGAGTGGAGCCGGTCAGTCCTCGAGTCGGAGGGCCACGGCGGCGTCGGGCTCGAGCACGCGGAAGTTGAAGCTCTCCTCGAGGTAGAGCCGCACGACGTCGGCATCGTGGTCGAGGTACCCGATGGAGAGGTCCTGGCCGCTCTCGATCTTGAAGTCGCCGCCCCGGAGGCTCAGCACGACCCCGCCCTCGATGCCGGGGGCCCACGCCAGGGGCCCGCCGAGGATTTTGCGCAGGTGGTCGAGCAGCAGCTCCCCGCCGTACTCCGTGCTCTCGACGATGGTGGTGTACATGTCGGGGCAGATGGCCAGCCCATAGGGGCCGCCGATGCCGGCCTGGCGCAGCACGTTGACGCCGCGGGCCACGGCGTCGGGTGCCTTGTCGATGTCCCCGACGACGATGGGCTCGTGGGACGTGCTCTCCGTGATGCCCCGGAAGCCGGCCGCCTGGTAGCCGTGGAAGACGGTGACGTTCTCGCCCAGAGCGATCTGGCGGATGGCCTCGTCCAGCTCGGCCAGGTCGGGACTGCTGGCGCCCCGGTCGACGTCATTGAGCTCGACCCGCGCCACCTTGAACTCGGTGCGCAGTTCCACCACGGGGAGCACCGTGCGCTGGAGCGCGCTCACGCCTTCCGACGGCCCGGAGATCTCGGTGACCCGGCCCAGGTTGGTGGCCGAGTGGGTCCAACCGTGGGGCCCCTCGAAGTCGACCAACTTGCGGGCGGCCAGGTACGTGGGGAGGCGCGACTTCGCCTCGTCGTCAATGACGTCCCAGCCGGCGTCGGAAATGGGGGCCAGGTCGCGATGCAGGTGGTTCATTGCGCTACTCCCTTGAGACTGCCGATACCGAGCGAGCCCGATGTGGCGGATGCGGATGTGCCTTCGGACGCTTCTTCGCCGACCTCGGGGATCGGGCCGGAGGTGAACAGGAACTTGCGGAGTTGGGTGTCCAGGGCCCCGTCGCGCCGGCGCAGCCACTCGAGGGCCATGGCGGCGTGCTCCTTCTCGTCGTCCCGGTTGTAGGCCAGGACCGCCGCCAGGGTCTCGTCCGAGGTGGCCATGACGCGCTCGGTGGTACCAGTCGATGGCCTCGAGCTCCTCGCACAACGACGACATGGCGCGGTGGTAGTCGAGTGCGGCCTCGTCGAGCCGATCGAGCGGCTCGTGGAATCCCTCGCTGGCCAAGGTGCCCTCCTCGCGGTCCCTTCCGACAACCCGGGCCTCGACCCGGAACGATGCCCACAGTAAAGCCGTCGCGGGCTGCATCAGTCCACGCCAAGGCGGGCGCGGCGGTCAATTCGGGCAGGGACATCGTCCCTGGTCAGTGGGGAGCGGTGGCACCGGTCGGTGCGGTCCGGTGCCGTCCTCCGGAGGCGGCCCGGCGGGCCGTGCGAGGCCGGCTCCCAGGGCAGCAGCCGCCCGTCGGCGGGCGCGCGGTGACTGGCCATCCCAGCACCGCTTCAGGCGCAGGCGCTAAACATACGTTGTCGGGTTCTCGCCGACCACGGACAACAAGGAGTTTTTCTTCGATGCTTGCTTCTAGCTACCCGGTGCTCGACGCCTTCCTGACGATGCTGTACTTCTTCCTCTTCATCATCTGGATCTGGCTGCTGATCATGGTGTTCATGGACGTCTTCCGCAGCCACGACATGGGCGGTTGGGCCAAGGCCCTGTGGGTGATCTTCATCATCATCCTGCCCTTCCTCGGGGTCTTCGTGTACCTCATCGCCCGGGGCGGCAAGATGCACGAGCGGGCCGCCCAGCAGGCCGCGCAACAGCAGCAGGCCTTCGACCAGTACGTCAAGCAGACCGCCGGGACGCCCGGGGCCAGCACGGCCGACCAGCTCTCGAAGCTGGCCGACCTCAAGTCGCAGGGCGTCCTCACCGACGCCGAGTTCGACGCCCAGAAGGCCAAGATCCTGGCCACCAGCTAGCGAGGCGGCGTCGCCACCGAGAGCAGCTCGCCGGTGGCGACGCCCGAAGACCACGAACCCGAGGAGCCCACTGCGGCCGGACCAGATGAGTCTGGACCGACCGGGGCCTCACCCTCGGGGGCCGACGCGAGGGCGGGCCATGCCGGCAGCGACGCCATGTCGCAGCGGCTGGCCACCCGCATCGAAGAGGACGTCGCATCGCCGCTGTCGTGGCGATCGGTCGCCAAGAAGTCCGTCCTGGTGCTGGTGGCCGGCGTCACCATCTATCTCGTCTTTCCCAGCATCGCCGCTGTCTTCGACTCCTTCCCGAAACTGACCTCGCTCGACCCGATCTGGTTCTCCTTCGCCGTCGTCCTGCAGGTGGCTCACTTCGCCTGCACCATCTCGCTGCAGCGGATCGCCCTGCGCACCAAGGCCTGGTTCTCGGTCACGACGTCGCAGCTGTCCGGCAACGCCATCAGCCTCATTGTGCCGGGGGGCGCCGCGTTCGGGGCGGCCACCCAGTTCCGCATGCTGGCCACGGCGGGGAACGATCCGGCCACCGCAGTGGCGGGACTGACGGCCTTCTCGCTGCTCGGCATCGCCGGGCTACTGGCCCTGCCCATCTTCGTGTTGCCGGCGATTCTGGCCGGCACGCCCATCGCCGACGGACTGCTCCACGCCGCCCTGTTGGGGCTGGCGGCCTTCGTGCTCTTCGCCGGCTTCGGCGCCCTGGTGCTGACGCTGGACGGGCCTCTCCGTTGGGCCGGGGGCGTCGTGCAGGCGGTGCGCAACCGCGTGAAGCGCAAGGCCGCGCCGATGACCGGCCTCTCGGACCGGCTCGTCTTCGAGCGCAACCGCATCCGGGCCGTGTTGGGCAGGCGCTGGAAGGCGGCCATGCTGCTGAGCAGCGGGCGCCTCGCGTTCGATTTCGGGACCCTGCTGGCCTGCGTCCGGGCCACCGGGGTCAAGCCGGACCCGTCGTTGGTGCTGCTGGCCTACGCGGTGGCCGGGCTGCTGGCGCTGATCCCCATCACGCCGGGCGGGCTGGGCATCGTGGAGGCCGGCCTGAGTGCGCTGCTGATTCTGGCCGGCGTGCCCGGGGGGGACGCGGTGGTCGCCACGCTGGCCTATCGCATCATTTCGTACTGGCTGCCCATCTTCGTGGGGCCGTTCGCCTACTTCGCCTTCCGCCTGCGCTACGGGAAGCCGGGGGCGCACGGAGACGGCGGCGCGGCCGGCGCCGGGGGAGCGGCACTGGCCGCAGGCTGAGAAGCTGTGGGCGTGCTGCGAGCGGAAGAGGGCTGCCCTCTGTACGAGGGGACGTGGGAGTCCGTGCGGACCCACCGGGTGCCCGTTTGGTACGACGACGCCAAGCTCGGCATCTTCATCCACTGGGGCCTCTACTCGGTGCCGGGCTGGGCGCCGCGGGTGCCCGACATCCAACAGCTGCTCGTCAAGGACGGCCCCCGGCGGATGCTGCGCGAGAATCCCTACGCCGAGTGGTACCGCAACACCATGCAGCTCAAGGGCAGCCCTACGGCCGAGCACCACGCCACCGTGTACGGCGAGGACTATCCCTACGACAACTTCGTGCGGACGTTCAACGACGCGTCCTCCGGCGCCGATCTCGACGCCATCGCCGCGCTCTGCCGCGAGGCGGGCGCCCGCTACGTCGTGCTCACCACCAAGCACCACGACGGCTTCGCCCTCTGGCCGTCCTCGGTCCGGCACCCGGTGAAGGGCGAGTACCAGGCGGCCCGCGACCTGGTGGGAGACCTGACCGAGGCGGTGCGGGAGCGCCACATGCGCATGGGGCTCTACTACTCGGGCGGCTACGACTGGCCCTACAACGACGCCGTCCTGTCCACGGCGGCTGACGCCGTGCTGGCCGCCCCCAACGATGCCCGCTACGTGGAGTACGTCACGGCACACTGGCGTGAGCTCATCGACCGTTACCAGCCGTCCGTGCTCTGGAACGACATCTCTTGGCCGACGGACCCGCGGCTGCCCGCCCTCTTCGCGTAGTACTACAACACCGTGGCCGAAGGCGTCATCAATGATCGCTGGAGAGAGCCCGGCCTGCCCCGCAACGCCGTGACGGACGCGCTGGTGCGCGGGGTGGGCGCGGTGGTGCAGGCGTTGTGGCCCTACATCCCCGAGCAGCGCAAGCACCTCACCTTCGCCAGCCCGAAGCACTCCGACTTCCGCACCCCCGAGTACGACGTCCTGCGCACGGCCTCGGCGCGCAAGTGGGAGCTGGCCCGCGGCGTCGGGCACTCCTTCGGGGCCAACCGCCACGAGAACGCCGAGGACATCATCACGGAGACCGACCTCATCCGGATGTTCTGCGACGTCGTGGCCAAGAACGGCAATCTGCTCATCGGGGTGGGCCCGCGGCCGGACGGCACCATCCCCGACGTACAGCAGGCGCCGCTGCGTGGGCTCGGGGCGTGGCTCGACCGTAACGGCGAGGCCATTTACGGCAGCCGACCCTGGGTGGTCACCGAGTCGGCGACGACGGACGGGACCCCGCTGCGTTTCACCAAGAGCGGCGAGGGCGTCTACGCGCTGGTGCTGGGGGCGCCACCGTCGCGGCGGATGACCATGCAGGCGATCGACGGCACACGGGTGCGCCGGGTGCGCCTGGTGGGGGCCGACACCCAGCTCGAGTGGTCGGTCGAGCGCGGTGGGGACCTGGCGGTCACCCTCCCCGATCTCCTGCCGGAGGCGGCGGTGACCGTGCTGGACCTCGGCACCGACGTGCGGGCCCGACTCGGCCCGACCCGGTGAGGGAGGGTCGTTCGTCCGCAGGGCGCGCCACGTCGGGTGGCGCGGCGCGACACTCTTTTGGTGTCGGTGTGACGCCCCGTCTTGGTCGGCCCCGAGTCCCGCCGCCGGCGCATTCGGCCGTGTAGGTTCAGCGCACCTGTTCGACGGGGGTGTGCCGTGCTGCTTGACCTCTTCTTGATCGGGCTCGTGGTCACCGTCGAGCCGATCCCACTCACCGGGATGATCCTGGTGCTGGCCACCGAGCGCGGCCTGTTGAAAGGTCTGGGCTACGTCCTCGGCTGGCTCCTGACGCTGGTGGCCATTGTGGCGCTGACCGTGCTCGTCACCGACGGGAAGCCGCTCATCCCCAACAGCAACCCGTCGACGGCGGCGCTGGCGGTCAAGCTGGCCATCGGTGTCGTGCTGGTGTGGATCGCCTACCGGCGCTGGGGCAACTGGGAGTCGGCCGAGCCCAAGGGGCAGCCGCGTTGGATGGCGGGCATCGACCGCATCAACCCGTTGACGGCGGCGGGACTCGCCTTCCTGCTCCAGCCGTGGGTGCTGGTGGCCGCCGGCGTGGCCACCATCACGCAGGCCAAGATCTCGAACACGGCGGAGTGGCTGGCCCTGGTCGCCTTCTGCCTGTTGTGCTCGGCGAGCTATCTCGCCATGGAGATCTACGCCGCGCTGCGCCCCGCCAGGGTCAAGGCGACGCTGGGCGCGCTCCTGCAATGGATCACGTCGCACCGGGACCAGGTCATCGTGTTCCTGTCCCTCGGGCTCGGCCTGTACCTCATGGTCAAGAGCATTTACGGGTTGGTGCAAGGCGACTGACCGAGACCGGCATCCACCGGCCCCATCCGGGCGGCCGATAGCTTCGGGAACCGGAGGTGCACACGATGCTCGCATACACGTGGCCGCTGCTCAGCCTTTTCTGGACCTTCCTGATGTTCGCCGGGATCTTCCTGCTGTTGTTCTTCATCATCTGGTGCTTCATCGACAATTTCCGCCGTCGTGATCACCACGGGTGGGCCAAGGCCGGCTGGACGCTGTTCATCCTGATCGTTCCGTTCTTCGGCGCCCTCATCTACATCATCGCCCGGCCCGCGGACGCGCAGCTGGCCACCTAGTTCCCGGGGTTCTCCCGGCCTGGCGGCGCGTGCGACATGCCGGCGCCGGGTGACCCGGGGAGCTGACGTGGGGTTTTTCCCTGCGCGGCACTGCTCGCTATCGTTCTGCCCTTCACGGGTGCGCGCAGGAGCCGGCATGCAGAATCATCATCCCAAAATCGCCCAGCGGGCCGACCGCAGGTGGGTCGTCGAGTGCGCCCAGTGCCGGAACGACATGGCCTCGACGGTCCCCATCGGGATCGGGATGCCACTCCAGGACAGGGAGACGGCGGAGCGGCTCCGGGACAACCACGCGGCCCGACGGGTGCGGGCCGCCGCTTCGTAGGGTGATGACCGACGCCGAAGGAACGTCCGGGCCGGGGATCGTGACCAAGGGCAGCCCCCGCTCGGTCGCGGACACGGTGGCCCGGCTGCTCGAGATTCTGGAGGCGAAAGGCGTCAAGGTCTTCGCCGTGATCGACCAACGGGCGGAGGCCCGGGCCGTCGGGCTCGACCTCCGGGAGACCACGCTGGTCATTTTCGGGAACCCGGCGGCGGGGACGGGCGTCATGGTGGCCGCACCCCTCGCCGCTCTCGATCTCCCGCTGAAGGTGCTGGTCTGGGCCGGGCCCGACCAGGCGACCTCGGTGAGCTACACGGCGCCGGCCGTGCTGGCCGACCGCTACGGCCTCAGCCCCGAATCCGCCGGCGCCCTCGAGGTCGTCGACGGGCTGACCGACGCGCTGGTGGCGGCCTGATCGCCTGCTCAGCCCAGAATGGGGAGGGGCGTGGCGTACTCCAGCTCGACGTAGGCCGTCGGTGCGCCCGGCACCTGCAGGGCGTGCGACGCCGGTCCGATGTCGACGCCGGGGAACCCCGGGAAGAGCGGGTCGTGATGGCAGAAGGCGACCCGCCCGGCGCCCAGGCGCTGCACCTGCTCGAGCATGAAGTCGACGGAGGAGCCCTGAAACGGTTCGCCGTCCACATTGGGCCGACCTCCGAGGGAGAGCAGCGCGAGGTCGGGGCGCAGGCCCTCGAAGATGCCGCGCCAGTAGCCCGCACTGCCGCTGACGAGCACTGACCCGCCCGCCGTCATGAGGAGGTAGGCCAACTGCCCCCCGTCGTGGCGCGAGCAGACCTCGTTCATGGCGACGAGAGCCGGTCCGGCGGGAGCCGGGACGGCGTCCATGGCGCCGAACAGCGTGCGCACGGCGGCGGCGCGGTCCTGGGCGCTGATGTCGAGGTCGCCGAGGCAGGCGACCCCGGTGTCGGCGTCGCTGTGGGCGAACAGGCACGAGTGCAGCGCCGGCAGCACGCGCACCCGGGTCGTCGGCCCGCACTGCACCGTCTCACCCCCGGTCACGACCAGCAGCTGTTCTTCGGGGACGCCGCCGGCCCGCAGGCAACGGGCCGATTCCGGCGAGGCCACCACCGTCGCCCCCGTGCGTCGCGCGATGGCATCGGCGCCGTAGAGATGGTCGAAGTGGGCGTGGCTCACGAAGACGAAATCGGCCTTGTCCACCTCGGCGGTACTGAGCCCGACCGGCGCCAGCCCCGGCAGGCGGTCGAGGTAGGCGTCGAAGAAGAGGTCGAGCCCGGCATGGCGCACCCGGAAGGTGGCCGTCCCGAACCATTCCAGCGTGGTGGGTGGCATGGGTGCTCAGCCTGCCACCGCTTCGCCGCCTTCGTCCGGGTGACCCACGAGCTTGGCGGAGAACTTGACCGCTTTGACGGCACTGGTGGCGCCGGTTTGCAGCGTGGCCCCGACGATGATCAGGATCACTCCGAGCCAGAACACGTAGGGCCACCCCAGCATCAGGATCCCGAGGCGACCGAGCATGTAGGGCGGGGAGCACACCACGGCGCCGACCGCGCCACCGACCGCCGAGGCCGCCAGGACGTCCCGGCGGTTCTTGGCCTTCTTCTCCACGCCGACCATGCGGGCGGGCACCGCGATGTAGCAGAGCATCATGATGCCGACGACGATGCTCTGACTGATGACGAAGGGCCAGTGGCCCCAGCGGGTCGCGATCAGGGCGGAGAACGACAGGGCGAGGCCGATGCTGCCCCCCCAGGCCAAAATGGTCCTGATGTGCTGATTGGCCAGGCTGAAGGAGGGTCGGATCTTGGGCTGACCGGGCGTCGAGATGGCGAAGGCGAAGACACCGTTGAGGTAGAAGCTGGCCGCGGTCAACGCGGTGACCCCCAGCACGCACGGGATGAGGGTCCAGCCCCGGACGACGTGGAACTGCTTGCCGTGCAGCACGTGGAGTTTGATGTCCAACATGGCGATCCAGATCCACATGGCGGGAATGATCTGGACCAGGGCGAGGCGCCAGTTGGTGTAGAGGAGCTTCACGCCCTGGAACAGCATGAGGAAGGCCCCCACGATCAGAGCCAACGGGGCGAGCCAGCGCCGGCGCTGGCTGAGCTGGAGCACCGCCTGCTCCACCGCCTTGTCGTCGCCACGCCGGATGGCGTCGACGAGCCGCTTGACGAGCGCGCCGACCCGGGCCCGACGGGTCAGGGCGGGGGCGGCATCGGGATCGTCAGAAGCGGCGGACGCGGAGCCGTCCTCTGCGCTCCGATCGTCGTGGTCCACCGTCACTGGTCGCCTCTTCTCCGGTCCACCGCGCCCTTGTCGCCGTCCCGCGGCCACGGCCGGCGACGTCGCACCCGATCTCGTCTCCGTGACGCCGGGGCCCGGAGCGCGGAAGGGATCAAAGGCTATCCGGAGGAGGTCGCGGGTCCCGGACGCAACCCTTCGCCCCCGACCCGGCCGGTTCCGCCCGGCCCGTGGTGCGCCCGCCCCCCGAGGGGCCGTAGCCTCGGGCCCGGAGCAATGACGCGGCGACGTGTCCAGAGAGGTGGTCGACATGGCTGAGGACGAGGGGATCGCGCTGGCCGATCGCCCGGTTTCGATCATCCCGCACAAGACGGCGGAGGAATGCCGGGTGATCGGCAAGGAGGCGCGGGCCAGAGTGCCCCGCGGGAGCCACGCCGCGTTCGAGCCGGCGCCCGACCGCCCCGACCCCGTGTCGCTCCTGGAGGAACAGGCGACGACGAGGGTGCCCGAGCTGGTGCCGATCCGCTACGGCCGCATGCTGGTCTCCCCCTTCACCTTCTTCCGCGGGGCCGCCCTGATCATGGCGTCGGACCTCTCGACCACACCGTCGTCCGGTCTCACGGCCCAGATCTGCGGGGACGCGCATCTCTCGAACTTCGGCGTCTTCGGATCGCCGGAACGTCAGCTGGTCTTCGACTGCAACGACTTCGACGAGACGCATCCGGGGCCATGGGAGTGGGACGTGAAACGTCTGGCGGCGAGCATCGTCGTGGCCGGCCGTGGCAGGGGTCACTCCAAGGCGACCCGGGCCGGCGCGATTGAGGAGCTGGGTCGGAGCTACCGGGAGTCGATGCGCCAGATGGCGACGATGTCGAACCTCGAGGTCTGGTACTCCCATGTGGACGTGGCGGAGGTGATCAGCGGGCTGGCGAGCCAGGCGGCGACCACGGGCTCGAAGTCGGAGGCGCACATGGTGGCCACGGCGACCAAGGCGGTGGAGAAGGCGCGGACGAAGGACAGCATGAAGGCGCTGGACAAGTTGACCGAGGTCGTCGGGGGCCAACGCCGCATCATCAACGATCCGCCACTGCTCGTCCCGGCGGAGGACCTGTTGCCGGATATGCAGTACGAAGAGTTCGAGAAGAGATTCCGCGAGATGCTGCGCCGGTACCGCCAGAGTCTGTCGACCGATCGCCGGCATCTGCTGGAGGAGTACACCTTCAGTCAGATGGCCCGCAAGGTCGTCGGGGTGGGGAGCGTGGGCACTCGGGTCTGGGTGATCCTCCTCCACGGCGCCAGCCCCGACGACGTCCTCTTCCTGCAGGCCAAGGAGGCCGAGGCGTCGGTGCTGGAACGCTTCACCAAGCGGAGCGTCTACGGCAACCACGGCGCCAGAGTGGTGGCCGGGCAACGGCTCATGCAGGCCAGTAGCGACATCTTCTTGGGCTGGCAGCGGGCCGACGGCATCGACACCAGGTCGCACGACTACTACGTGCGCCAGCTGCAGGACTGGAAGGGCTCGATCGACACCGAGACCATGATCCCCCAGGGCCTCGTGGAGTACGGGAAATTGTGTGCCCGCACGCTGGCCCGCGCCCACGCCCGCTCCGGGGACCGGTTCGCCATGGCGGCGTACCTCGGCAACAGCACCACGTTCGAGAAGGCGCTGGCCAAGTTCGCCGAGTCCTATGCCGACCAGAACGAGCGGGACTACGAGGCGTTCGCCGCGGCTTGCAAGAGCGGCCGGTTGCACGCCGAAGAGGGGCTGTAGGAGTCGTGGGTGCCGGTGCCGGTGCCGGTGCCGGTGCCGGTGCCGCGCCGCGGCTGGGAGAGGCCTGGGGAGCGACCCAACTTCACCCCAGTTGCGTCAATGTGCGATGCTTGCGAGCCGTACGAAGCGGACCGGGCGGCGCCGTCTCGCTCGCCCGAAGGTCCGCCTGCACCGCACACTGAATTCTTGAGTTAAGGAGTCACCATGCTTGCGACGAGCTACCCGATCCTCGACATCTTCTTGACGACGCTGTACTTCTTCCTCTTCATCATCTGGATCTGGCTGCTGTTCATGGTGTTCATCGACATCTTCCGCAGCCACGACATGGGTGGCTGGGCCAAGGGGCTGTGGGTGATCTTCATCATCGTCATGCCCTACCTCGGCGTCCTGGTGTACCTGATCGCCCGCGGTGGCAAAATGCACGAGCGGGCGGCGCAACAGGCCGCGTTGGAGAAGAAGGCCTTCGACGAGTACGTCCAGCAGACCGCGGGCACGTCCGGGGAGACCAGCGCCGACCAGCTCCACAAGTTGGCCGACCTCAAGTCGCAGGGCGTGCTGACCGACGCCGAGTTCGAGGCCCAGAAGGCCAAGATCCTGGCCAGCTGAGCACGAGCGCGGCCACAGCGCAGCACCACACAATTCGACCGACAGTTGGACCGAAGCGCACCCAGAGAACAGGAGACACAATGACCATCGGACCAGTCAGCTACACGGTGATCGCATTCCCCGGCAACCAATTCAACGGCAATATCGCCCCGGAGGTCGCCAAGCTGGTGGCCAGCGACACCGTGCGTATCCTCGACCTGGTCTTCGTGGCCAAGGACGAACAGGGCGACACCATCAGCCTCGAGTTCGACCAGATGGACGAGTTGGCGGCCTTCAACGACATTGACGGCGAGGTCGGTGGCCTCGTCAACGCCGAGGATCTCGATCACGTGGCGGCCAACCTGCCCGAAGGGAACTCCGCACTGGTGATCCTGTGGGAGGACCTCTGGGCCGTACCCCTGGTCGAGGCCATCCGTGATTCGGGTGGGGTGCTCGTCGACAGCGCCCGCATCCCCCATGACCTCATTGAGGCGGCGTTCGAAGACCTGGCCCAGGCCCTGAAGAGCTGAGCACCACGAAACCGAAGAGAGAAGGAGCACGACCATGCCAATGATGCGACGTCGTCCGGTAATGCGGACCGTAGGGAGAACTGCCGTGATCGCCGGCACGGCCACGGTGGTGGCCGGCGGGGTGAACCGACACCAACAGCAGAAGTACGCCAACCAGGATGCGGCCGCCCAGCAGGCCGCGCCCGCCCCGGCGGCGGAGCCCGTGGCGGCGGCGCCGGACTCCGACGAGCTGATCAACAAGCTCAAGGAGCTCGCCAACCTCAAGGACCAGGGCATCTTGACCGAGGCCGAGTTCAACGACCAGAAGGCGAAGATCCTCGCAGAGATGTCCTGAGTCTGCGGTCCCCGTTCAGGACGCCGGTTCGTCCGATGCCAGCGCGATCCGCACGTCCTCCTCGGGGCCGACGAGGCCGAGCCAGCCCGACGCCAGGGCGTGCGAGCGGTTCGGGATCATGTGGCGCAGACGATGCGAGCCCAGGAGCCGGCCCCCCTGGGTCACCTGCACCCGGGGACGATCGAGGAAGATTCGGGATCTGAGCAGGAACGGCCCGGTCCCGTCCCGGCTCGGTCCGATCACGTTCGGCACCACCCAGAGCAGGGGGTCCGCCACCCGCACCCTGACCGTCGAAGGCGAGGGTGCGCGCTCGTCGTGGTGACGCAGCCACGCCGCGACCGCCCGGCCCACGGCGCGGGCGCGTTGGGCCGCCACGTCCGCCGTCTCGGCCGGGTGCACCAGATTGCCGGTTGCGAAGATGCCGGGGGCGCTCGTGCGGCCGTCGGCCTGGCAGGCCGGGCCTCTGGTGCCCGGATCGATGGAGAGACCGGCCAGGCGAGCCAGCTCGTTGTCCGGGATGAAGTCGCCGCTGAAGACGACGGCCTCGACGGCCACCGCGCGCTCGACGGCGTCGGGCCCCCGGACCAGCACCCCGTCCACGTGCCGGTGTCCTGTGATGCCGGTCAACGAGCTCCCGGTCCAGACCGGCACGTGCAGCCCGACCCGCGTGAAGAGATCGAAGAGTCGGAAGGTCTGCGTGCACGGAAGCTCGGTGAGGAGGGCCAGAGGCCGTACGCCTGCTTCGCGCAGGGTCAGCACGGCCGAGTAGGAGACGTGCTCGGCGCCCACAATGACGGCCCGCCCGCCGAGGGGCAGGCGCCGGCGGTGTACCCACTGCTGCAGCTGGCCCGTGGTGAAGATCCCCGACGGCCTCGTTCCCGGGACCAGGCGGGCGGCACGCGGGCGCTCCCGGGCGCCGGTGGCCAGGACGACCGCACGCGCGTCCACCTCGAGCAACCCGTGCGGGCCCGTCACCTCAGGTCGGCCCGACGCGGTCCATCCCGTCACCATGGTGCGGGTCCGAATCTCCACCCCACCGGCGACGGCCCGGTCCACCCAGCGGCGGGCATAGGCCGGACCGCTGAGGACGCGCCGCAGGTCACGCAGGCCGAACCCGGTGTGCTCGCACAGTCGGGGCGTCCCGCCCGCCTCGTCCTCCCGGTCCAGGACCACGACGCGGCCGCTGCTGCCGGCCTTCAGCGCGGTGGCCGCCGCCAGTCCGGCCGGGCCCGCGCCCACGACCAACGCGTCCACCGACAGGACGGTGCGGCTCATTGCGCTCGGAGCCGGGCCGCGATGGCCGCGCCACAGTAGAAACCCTGACAGCGGCCGTTGGTGGCCCGGGTGCGGCGGCGCAGGCCGCCGAGGTCCCGGGCGGGAAGGGGTGACGTGAGCGCGTCGCGCAGTTCGCCCTCCGTGACCCGCTCGCAGAAGCACACGATGTGGCCGTAGGCCGGGTCGGCCGCCACCCGTTGTTGGTCCTCGAAGGCCCTCGTGCCGCGCGCACCGAGTTCGGGCATGGAGGGGATCTGCGGCTCCCGCTCCGCCTCCACCAGCGCCAGCCCGGCCGCTCCCATCTGGTCCACGACGTGCTCCGCGATGGCGAGCGACGCGGTCAGGCCGGTGGACCGGATGCCACCGACGCAGGCGTAGCGCTCACTCTCGTGGACGGCGATCTGGTAGTCCCGGTGCTCCGTGGCGGCGCGCACCCCGGCGTACGTGGCCGTGACCTCCTCGTGGACCAAGGCGGGGACAATGTGGCGACCCGCCTCGAGCAGCGCGTCGAGACCCGGCGCCGTGGTGGCGCTGTCCTCCCGGTCGGCGATGTCCTCGGCCGTGGGGCCGAGCAACACATTGCCGTAGACCGTCGGGGCGACCAGGACGCCCTTGGTCCGCTCGGTCGGCACGGGCAGCACAATGGACGACACGAGCGCGCCGGCCAGCTTGTCGAAGACGATGAGCTGGCCGCGCCGCGGCGCGATGGTGAACTCGTCGTGGCCGAGGTGCCGGTTGAGGAGGTCCGCGGCCAGGCCGGCGGCGTTGACCACCCAGTCGGCCCGGACGGCTCCCGTGGGGGTGTCCAGCCGCCAGTCGTCGGCGCCGCGGCGCACGTCGGTCACCGGGGTCCCGAGGCGCAGCTCGACGCCCGCACCGACCGCTTCGGTGGCGAAGGCGATGCTCGTGCTCCAGGGGCAGATGATGGACTCGTCGGGGATGGCGACGGCCCCTGCCGCCCCTCGCTCGAGATGCGGTTCGCGCCGGTACAGCTCGTCGAGTGTGATGCGCGTCGCACGCTCGTACCCGTTGGCCCGGGACTTCGTCAGCACGTCGTCGAGCCGGGCCGCCTGCTCCGCATTCCAGGCCACCAGGACGGCACCCGTCCGCTCCAACGCGATCCCCGCCGCGCCGGCATAGGCGCTGAGGAGCGTGTGGCCCCTTCGGACCAGGGTGGACTCGAGGGTGCCGGGCTGGGTGTCGAACCCGGTGTGCACGATGGCGGTGTTGGCCTTGGAGGTCCCGGTGCCGACGTCGTCGGCCTGCTCCAGCTGGACGGTCCGCAGTCGATAGCGGGCCAGTTGACGCGCGATGGCGGTGCCGACGACTCCGGCCCCGACGATCGCGACGTCGTACCGCGGGTCCTCGGTCACGCCGCCGGCGGGCCGTCGAGGCGGGCCACGGCGCGCTCGAAGCGCGCCAGACGCCCCTCTGCCTCGGCGGTGTCCAGAGCCGGCTCGTAGTGCGCGGACGAGTGGTCCCGTCGAACCACGTCGTGGAGCGTCTGCCCGGATCCGGCCCCGAGCCGAGCCAGCGCGCCGACGCCCACCGCGGTGGCGTGGGGCGACGCGGCGACCTCGACGGGGACCTGAAGGAGGTCGGCCTGCATCTGCATGAGCACCCGGGAGTGGGTCAGCCCGCCGTCGACCCGCAGGAGCGTCAGCGGTCGACCCACGTCGAGCGCCGCGGCACGGGCCAGCAGTGCCACCTGCGCGGCCACGCCCTCGAGGGTGGCCCGGACGACGTGGGCGGGCTCGCTGGCCGGACCGATGCCGTCGATGCCGGCGAGGGCGTCGGGCCGCCACCACGGAGCGCCCAGCCCGCTGAGGGCCGGCACCACGGTGATGCGGCCGCTGTCACGCACCGAGCTCGCGACCGCGTCGACATCCTCGGCGCGGCGCACGAAGCCCCAACGCTGCAGCCAGGCGATGGCCGCGCCGGCGGCGTAGACCTGCCCGTCGACGCAGTACGCGGCGTGCGCGCCCAGTTGCCAGGCCACCGAGACGGCCAACCCGCCGGTGGAGGTGACGGCCCGGGGCCCGGCGTTGGCCAGGAGGAAGGCACCCGTCCCATAGGTGCACTTCGACTCCCCGGGCTCGAGGCAGTGCTGCCCGACGAGGGCGGCCTGCTGGTCGACGCTCAACGCGGTCAGCCGCAGCGACGGGCCGAAGGCATCGGTGAGGCCGATCTCCTCCGCGTTGCCGACGATGCGCGGCAGCGCCGCGGCGTCGAGGCCGAACGCGGCGCAGGCCTCGGCCGACCACGTGCGGCGTTCCAGGTCGAGGAGCAGGGTCCGGGAGGCCGTCGTGACGTCGGTGACGTAGGCACCGGTGAGGCGGTGGACCAACCAGGCGTCGGTCGTGGACACCACGCCCTCGGTCGTGACGTTGCGTCGCAGCCACGTCATCTTCGGTGCCGCGAAGTACGGATCGAGTGGAAGCCCGGTCGTCCGGATCAGCCACCCGGCGTCCTCGGCCAACGCGGCACAGATGGGGCTGGCGCGCCGGTCCTGCCAGGAGATGGCCGTGCTCAACGAACGGCCCGAGGCACGATCCCAGGCCAACACCGTCTCGCCCTGATTGGCGAAGCCGACCGCGTCGACGCTCCCGGTCACGCGGGCGATCGCGGCGCGCCCGGCCTCGCAGACCGAGTCCCACAACTGCTCGGGGTCCTGTTCGACCCCGTCACCCGCGACCACGCGGGGCGTGACGGCGGCCTCCGCCGACGCCAGGATCTCCCCGTCCTCGCCGAAGACCACGGCCTTGGTGGCCGAGGTCCCCTGGTCGATGGCCAGGACCCTCACCGTGGGTACCCCTTGTCCGGCATCGGATCGCTCCACTTCCCACGCCGTGGGCGGCGATTCTCGCGCACGGCGCCCATCCTGACAGGCGGGAAGAGGCTCCCGACGGCTCCGCGGCAACTCTTCCCGTCACGCGGCGAGGAGGCTTGCTAACGTGCCCCGAAACACCCGCTGCGGTTGGTGCCGCAGGGTTGCCGAGCAAGGGGGCTGCACGTGCCAGAAGGTGTCGATGAGGTAGGCGGAGGCGGCGTCGCGACGCTGAATCCGGACGAGCAGAAGCTCGCCGAAATGGGCTACAAGCAGGAGCTGAATCGTTCCTGGTCGGGGTTCTCGAACTTCGCCATCAGTTTCTCGATCATCTCCATCCTGGCCGGTTGCTTCACCACCTTCTACAGCGGCTGGAACGGTGGTGGCCCGGCCGCCATCGCGTGGGGCTGGCCCATTTTGGCGTGCCTCATCCTGTGCATCGGCCTCTGCCTGTCCGAGCTGGTCTCGGCCTACCCCACCTCGGGCGGCATCTACTGGTGGGCCTCCAAGCTGGGCGGCGTCAAGGCCGGCTACTACACGGGCTGGCTCAACCTGATCGGGCTGCTGGCCATCACCGCCTCGGTGGCCTACGGCTGTGCCACGTTCTTGGACCTGACCCTCGGCTTCTTCTTCACGAGCTGGCACTCGGGCAGCCTCCACACGATCTTCTTGTTCTTCCTCGGGATCCTGTTCATCGCGTCCCTGGTCAACATCTTTTCGAGTCACCTGCTCTCGATCTTCAACAACACCTCGGTGTGGTGGCACGTGCTCGGTGCGCTCGCCATCATCCTCATTTTGATCTTCCTGCCGAGCCATCACGCCAGCGTGTCGTCCGTCTTCACCTCGCGGGTCAACAACACGGGCTTCTTCGGTGGGAGGACGAGCGGGTTCGGGTTCATCTTCATCATCCTGCCGATCGGGGCCCTGCTGACCCAGTACACCATCACCGGATACGACGCCTCGGCGCACCTGTCCGAGGAGACCCACTCGGCGGCCAACTCGGCGGCCCAGGGCATCTGGCGCTCGATCGTGTACTCGGCCATCGGCGGCTATCTCCTCCTCCTCGCCTTCCTCTTCGCCGTGCAGGACCCGGCCAAGGTCACCGCCGGTGGTGGCGGTGTGGCGATCATCTTCCAACAGGCCCTCACGCAACGGTGGGGTGGGACAGTCCTGTTGATCGCCACTATCGGCCAGCTCTTCTGCACCATGGCCTGCATGACGAGCTGCACCCGCATGCTCTTCGCCTTCAGCCGTGACGGTGCGGTCCCCGCCGCCAGCCTCTGGTCGAAGCTGAGCGCCAAGCGGGTCCCGGTGGCCGGTGTGATCCTGGTCGCCGTCTTCTCCCTCGTCATCACTGCACCGGCCCTCATCCCCGTCGACATCGGCGGCGTGCCCTCCCCGATCGCCTTCGACGCCGTGGTGTCCATCGGCGTCATCGCCCTCTACTGGTGCTTCGCCATCCCGATCTGGCACCGGTGGCGCATGGGTAGCCGCTTCCAGCCCGGGCAGTGGACCCTGGGCAAGAAGTACAAGTGGATCGCCGTCATCGCGCTGATCGACATCGTCCTTGTCTCGTGGATGGCCTTCATGCCCACATCGAACCTGGGCGTACCGTGGACCAACGGGTTCTCCATGAAGTACGTGAACTACACCATCCTGGTCTTCCCTGCGCTCCTGATCTTTCTGTGGATCTACTGGCACGTGTCGGTCAAGAACTGGTTCACGGGACCGAAGCAGAACATCGAGCAGGAGACCGTCGAGATGCTCGGGGGCGTCGACTACCCCTCCGCGTCGCTGCCCTAACGGGCCCGGCCACCCGCGCACGGTGAGCGCCGGTGCCGACCTCGACCCGGTCCTTCTCGAGCGGGTCGAGTCGCTCCGGGGCCGGCCGTGCGCGGTGGAGCCCCTGCCGGGTGGCCTGACCAACAAGAATTACAAGGTCTCGACGCCGGACGGTACGTACGTTGTGCGTCACTCCACGTCGTCCACGACCGACGAGCTGGCCGTCGACCGGCGGGCCGAGTACGAGAACAGCGTCCGCGCCGCGGCGGCCGGAGTCGGCGCGCCCGTCATCGAATTCCTCCCCGACGACGGCATCCTGGTGATCGGCTTCCTGGAGGGGGAGACACTGAGCGACGACCATCTGCAGGCGCCGGGCATCCTGCCCCGGGTGGCGGCGGCCTGTCGCCTGCTGCATGCAGGCCCGGCCTTCGTGAACCGCTTCGACATGTTCGAGCTCCAGCCCGCGTACCTGGCCCGCGTCCAGAGCAGGGGCTTTCGCCTCCCGGCCGGCTACCTCCAGCACGCCGGGACCGTTCGGCGGATCCGCGACGCCCTCGCCGTCCGGCCCGTCGCCCTCCGTCCGTGCCACAACGACCTGCTGGCCGCCAACTTCATTGACGACGGTCGCGCCGTGTGGATCATCGACTACGAGTACTCGGGCAACAACGATCCCTACTTCGAGCTCGGCAACATCTGGAGCGAGTGCCACCTGACGTTGGAGCAGCTCGCCGAGCTCGTCGAGGCGTACGACGGGGCCCCCTCGCGGAGCCACCTGGCGCGGTCCCGCCTGTGGGGCCTCATGTCGCAGTACGGCTGGACGCTGTGGGCATCCATTCAGGACGGCACCAGCTCGCTCGAGTTCGACTTCTGGGAGTGGGGACTCGAGAAGTACGAGCGGGCCGAGGCGACCTTCGGCGGGCCCGACCTCGAGCGCCTCCTGGACGACGTGACGCGGGCAGACTGAGCGCAGGCCGGCGAGGGAAGGGACGACCGTGGAACCTGCACCGACGCAGCGCGACCTGCCCGACCGCGCCCGCGTCGTGGTCATCGGCGGTGGCGTGATCGGGACGTCGACCGCCTACCACCTGGCGCGCCTCGGGTGGACCGATGTCGTCCTGGTGGAGCAGGGCCAGCTCTCCTGTGGCACGACCTGGCACGCGGCGGGCCTCCTCGGTCAACTGCGCGCCACCGAGTCCGGGACCCGACTGGTGCAGTACTCGGCACGCCTCTACGGCGAACTCGAAGCCGAGACGGGCCTGGCCACCGGTCTCAAGCGGTGCGGCGGCCTCACGGTCGCCCGTACGCCCGAGCGCATGGTGCAACTGCGTCGCACCGCCGCCACGGCCGACGCGTACGACCTCGAGTGCGAGCTGCTCACGCCTTCCCAGGCCCTGGAGCGGTACCCGATTCTGGAGACCGGCGATCTGCTCGGTGCCCTGTGGCTTCCCGGCGACGCCACGGTCAACCCCGTCGACGTGACGGCGTCGCTGGCCCGCGGCGCCCGGATGCGAGGGGTGCGCATCGTCGAGCACACCCGGGTCACCGACATCCTCACCCGCGACGACCGGGTCACGGCTGTCGTCACGGACCGGGGCTCCGTCGACGCGGACGTGGTCGTGAACTGCGCCGGGCAGTGGGCGAAGGCGGTGGGCCTGCTCTGCGGTGTCGACGTGCCCCTCCACTCGGCCGAGCACTTCTACGTGGTGACCGAGGCCATGGAAGGCGTCCGCCCTGACCTCCCGATCCTACGCGACCCCGACGGGTACACCTACGTGAAGGAGGAGGTGGGCGGCCTCGTCGTGGGTGGCTTCGAGCCCACGGCGAAGCCGTGGGTCGCACCCGATGCGCTGCCCTACCCCTTCGAGTTCCAGCTCCTGGAGGAGGACTGGGATCACTTCAGCGTGCTGATGGAGTCGGCCGTCCACCGGATCCCGGCCCTGCAGCACACCGGCCTCAAGAAGCTCTACAACGGCCCCGAGAGCTTCACGCCCGACAACCAGTTCATTCTGGGGGAGGCACCCGGCCTGCGGGGCTTCTTCGTCGGGGCCGGGTTCAACTCGGTCGGGATCGCATCGGGCGGTGGGGCCGGACGGGCGCTGGCCGAGTGGATCATCGAGGGCGAGCCGACCCGCGACCTCGTGGCCGTCGACATCCGCCGCTTCGCCCCGTTCAACGCCAACAACAGGTGGCTGCGGGACCGGGTGGGGGAGGTGCTCGGGCTGCACTACGCGGTGCCCTGGCCCAACCGGGAACTGGCGAGCGCCCGGCCCTTTCGCCGGTCGCCCCTCCATCACCTGCTCGCCGCCAAAGGGGCTGTCTTCGGATCGAAGATGGGGTGGGAGCGACCGAACGTCTTCGCCCCGAGCGGTTCGCTCCCCGAGCTCGACTACACCTGGGGCCGTCCCGTGTGGCTGGCCTGGTCGGCGGCGGAGCAGACGGCGACCCGGGAGCACGTCGCCGTCTTCGACGAGTCCTCCTTCGGCAAGCTCCTGGTGGTCGGCCGGGACAGCGAGGCGGTGCTGCAGCGCCTGTGCACCGCCGACGTGGCGGTCGCCGTGGGTCAGGTCGTCTACACGGGCATGCTCAACCGGCGGGCCGGCTACGAGGCCGACGTCACCGTGACCCGGTTGGCTCCCGACCGTTACCTCCTCGTGACGAGTGCCGCCTCGCCGGTGCGTGACGCAGCGTGGATCGAACAGCACCTCCGTGCCGGCGAGCACGTCTCGGTGGTCGACGTCTCGTCCGCCTCCGCCGTCCTCGGCGTGATGGGGCCGTCGTCGCGTCAGCTTCTCGGCCGCCTGGGCTCGGCCGACTTGTCCGACGAGGCCTTCCCTTTCTCGACCAGCCGGGAGATCGCCGTTGGCTACGCCACCGTGCGGGCCACCCGGATCACCTACGTCGGCGAATTGGGCTGGGAGCTCTCCGTCCCGACCGAGTTCGCGGTGGGCGTCTACGAGGACATCGTGGCGGCAGGAGCGGACCTCGGACTCGTCGACGCGGGCTACTCGGCCATCAACAGCCTCCGTCTCGACAAGGGCTACCGGGCCTTCGGCTCCGATCTCACCCCGGAGTACACCCCGCTGGAGGCAGGGCTGCGCTTCACCTGCAAGCTCGCCACGTCCATCGACTTCGTGGGCCGGAACGCCCTGGAGGAAGCCATTGCGGCCGGGCCCCGTCGTCGGCTTGTCTCACTCCGGGTCGGCGACCCCGACGCCATGCTCTGGGGCGGCGAGCTCGTCCTGCACGACGGTGCGCCGGCCGGTCAGGTGACCTCGGCGGGCTGGTCCGTCACGTGCGGCTCGGCCGTGGGACTCGCCTACGTCTGGCGGCCGGACCGTGGGCCCGTCACCAAGGACGACCTCGCCGCCGGAACCTGGGAAGTGACGGTAGGCGACTCGGTGGCACCGATGGACGTCCGTCTCGGGGCGCTCTACGACCCCACCGCGGCCCGGGTCCGGCGTTGAGCGCTTTCCGGCAATACGGGTGTCCCTTGGAGTGACGCCGCGTGTGCGGGGCACGAGGGTTCCCGACCCGCATTCGCGGGTAGTGCGGGGGACGAGGGAGCGGGTGATGGAGATGAAAAGGCAGGACCTTCTCAGTGCAGCGAGCAGGCGGATGCGACGGGGGAGGAGGACCACGGGGAGGATCGTGGCCTCGACCCTCGGCTTCGGCCTGGCCTACTACTTCGACGCCGTGAATGGTGCGCATCGACGGCAGCGCCTGCAGGGAATGGCGCAACGGGCCTTGCGCGCCGCCGACCGCGTGACGCCCGATGTCACCGATCCACCTCCCGTCTTCCACCCGCTCCTGGGCACCCACCGCCCGGGCGTCGACGACCGCCGGTCGGAGCGACCGGCGGCCGTGCGCTGAGCCGGAGGATTGGGGCGACCGCCCTTCCGTCCCAGGTCAGCGGTGCCGTTCGCCCCGAGTTGGGCCGCGTGCTGCGGCGTTGACCCGAGCCCTCGGGCGAAGGGCGGGCCGATAACGTACGTCGGATGTGGCCGAACGTCCGTGGTCTGAGGGACACCTCGTACCGCGCCGGCTCGCCGTCGGTCGCACGTGCCTGAATTCGGCGGGCCCGGGGCCGTGACCGCAGAGGCTCCCCCGGAGGCCGCTCCGGTGGCGGCGGAGGCCGAGCGCCCGTCTCGGGGCAGTTGGTGGTGGGTGCCGGGCGCCATCACGGTGATCACGATCGCCAGTGTGATCGTCGTCACGCTGTCGCAGCTGCACCCGAGCTTGCTGCTCACGAACACGACGACGACCGGCGGCGACACCGGCGCCCACATCGCCATGCCGAAGTTCCTCGAGAGCCTGGTGAGCCACGGTCACCTGACGGGGTGGGATCCGGGCTGGTACGACGGCTTCCCGCTCTACACCTTCTACTTCACGATTCCCGACCTCTTCATCGCCGTCGGCGGATGGGTGATCCCGTACGGCGTCGCCTTCAAGCTCGGGACGATCCTCGGTTCGGTCATGTTGCCGATCTGCGCCTGGGCCTGCGGCCGGTTCTTCCGACTGCGGGCCCCGCTCCCCACCCTTCTGGCCGCCGCCACCCTGCCCTTCCTGTTCGACTCCACCTTCACCATTTACGGCGGCAACCTGTTCTCCACGTTGGCCGGGGAGTACGCCTATTCCTTCAGCCTGTCGTTGGCGGTGCTGTTTCTCGGGCTCTTCGCCTGCGCGGTCCGAGAGGGCCGGTACCGCGGCTGGGCCGCGGTCGTCCTGGCGGGGACCGTGCTCTCGCACATCGTCCCGGGCCTGTACGCCCTGGGTGGCGCCGCCATCCTCACCGTGGTCGAGCTGCTCCCGGCCCGGTGGGGAATCGCCGACTCCGCGCTGCACGTCTGGCGCAGCGACCCGGCCGCGGCGCCTGTCCCGCGCACGCGCACCCTGTGGTGGGCCGGCTCGACCGTGGCCGTCGGCCTGCTGCTCTCGGGGTGGTGGTTGGCGCCCTTCGGGCTCGAGCACGCGTACTCGTCGTCGATGGGTTACACGAATGTGGAGGGCTGGGCCCAGTACTTCCGGGAGGCGGACGCATGGGCGCTCGTCCTGGCCGGTCTCGGGCTCCTCGCCGCCGTCGTCACGCGGAGCCGTTTCGGCATCACGGTGACCACGTTGGGCATCGCGTCGGCGTTGGCCACGGCACTCGATCCGCAGGGCAGCCTCTACAACGTCCGCCTCCTGCCGTTGTGGTTCATCTCCGTCTACCTCATGGCGGCGTGGGCGTTCGGGACCGGATGCATCGCGGTGGCAACGGCGTGGCGCCGGTCCCAGGACCGTCGACGGGAGCGGGAGGCCGAGGTCCCGTGGTCCGCCGGTTGGGAGCCGGATCCCCCTTGGGAGAGCCCCGTGGCGTCGCGCCCGCGCCATGCGAAGGCCGATGACGTCGTGACGCCGGGTGCCCCCACTCGGCGCTGGGGCCCGGCCGCGGTCAGCGGTGCCGTCCTCGGGCTTCTCGCCGTCATGGTGGCCGTGGTGCCCCCGTTCATCCTCCCGGCCTCGTCGCTGCCCGTGACGGTGGGGCCCAACGAGGTCACGAATTGGTCGAACTACAACTACGAGGGCTACGAGGGCCAGACGTCGTACCCCGAGTTCCATTCGCTCATGCAGACGATGGCGGCGATGGGCAAGCAGTACGGCTGCGGCCGGGCCATGTGGGAGTACAGCGCGAGCGAGAACCGGTTCGGGACGCCCGAGGCGTTGATGCTCCTGCCCTACGAGACCAACGGGTGCATCGACTCCATGGAAGGGCTTCTCTTCGAGTCATCGGCGACGACGCCCTACCACTTCCTCAACCAGGCCGAGCTGTCGGCCGGGCCGTCCGAACCGGAGGTGGGACTTCCGTACGGCACCCTCGACGTCACGCTCGGCGTGCAGCACCTGCAGCTCCTCGGGGTCAAGTACTTCATTGCGGAGACCCCACAGGTCGAGCAGGAGGCGGCGGTCGATCCCAGCCTGCAGCTGATCGCCAAGACCGGTCCGTGGGCCTACGACTACGCCGGTGCCGACACGCACACCACCTGGAACATCTATCTGGTGAAGGACGCACCGCTCGTGACGCCGCTGGTCAACGATCCGGTCGTCCTCTCGGGGGTCAAGCCGGCGCCCTCCAGCTGGCTCGGGACCGCCACCGACGAGGGTCCGGCCCTGAGCTGGTACGGCGACCCCTCCAAGTGGAACGTCGAGTTGGCCCAGAGCGGCCCTTCGGACTGGCCCCGGACCTCCGTCGACGACGTGCGTCCGACGGTCAAGCACGTGGGGACCACCCAGGTGACGGCGGTCACGCAGACCGATTCGTCCATCAGCTTCCACGTGTCGCGGGTCGGGACACCCGTCCTGGTCAAGGTCTCCTATTTCCCCAACTGGCACTCCAGCGGCGCGGACGGCCCCTGGCGGGTGACGCCGAACCTCATGGTGGTCGTGCCGACGAGCCACGACGTGACGCTGACCTACGGCTCGTCGAGCGCCGACGTGCTCGGACTGGTGGCGACGGTGATCGGGTTGGCGGCCCTCGTCGGCCTGTTCGTGGTCCCCACGCTCCGCACCTGGCGCCGTCGGGCCAGGGCCTGAGCCCACTTACCCCCTCCGTCTTCCGGCGGGGGAGCCCCGGTCCTCCGGCCTGGAATGGCCATCGCGGCCTGCCTGTAGATCGAACAGAAAGAACAGAAAGTGTCTAATATGTCCGTCAATGACGGCGATACTGCAGGACGTCGACCCCGGCCTCAGCGCTCGATCGACGCCTGAAGGCTCCTTCGGCCCCACCGAGGAACGGATCCTCGTGGCGGCGCTCGGCCTCATCGGGCGGCGCGGCGTGCGACGCCTCGGGATGCGCGAGATCGCCGAGACGGCGGGCGTGTCGAGGGGCACCCTCTACCGCTACTTCCCCAGCAAGGACCACGTGCTGGCCGCCGCTGCCGCCTACGACGCGCAGCGCTTCTCCGACGGGATCGACGACGTCCTGTCGACGGCACGTTCGCCGGAGGAGCGCATCACCTCGTTCATGGCCTACGCCTTCGCGTTCATCCGTGCCCATCCCTGCCGCCCGCTGTTCGAGTCCGAGTCCGGCTTCGTCATGAGCTACCTGTTGGACCACCTGCCGTCGCTACGCGCCGAGCTGGTGCTGCGCCTGGGGGACGCGCTCGACACGGTGCCCGCGGTCGCCGCCGGCACCCTCGGCAAGGACCAGTTGGCCGACGTGATCGTCCGCCTCTTCGCCTCGAGCTGGATCATCCCCGAGACGGACGATGCCTCGCTCGTGCAAGCAGTCAACCGCATCCTGCAGATCAGTTCGGAGGAGACACATGGAGACTGACACCGACACCCAGACGGACACCGACGGCGGCGGCTACGGCGATGCCGGACCGTTGGCCGCCATGGACGCCGCGATGGCGGCCAACCCGCAACCGACCTTCAAAATGCTGCGCGACTCCATGCCCGTGCTGTCCATGGACATCGGTACGAGCCCCGGCGTGCTCCTTTCCCGCAAGGAGGAGGTCGACTTCGCCCTGCGTCACACCGAGATCTTCTCCTCCAACATGGACGCGGTCGATCTCAAGAACAAGCGGCCCATGATCCCGCTCCAGATCGATCCGCCCGAGCACAAGAAGTTCCGCAAGCTCCTCGACCCGATCTTTGCCCCGCGCAAGATGGCGGCCATGGACCAGGAGGTCGCCGACCTCGTCAATCACCTCATTGACGGCTTCATTGCGCGCGGCGAGCTGGACTTCGCCCAGGAGTTCTCCGTCCCGTTCCCCTCGCAGGTCTTCCTGACGCTGCTCGGCCTGCCGCTCGACGAGCTGGACACGTTCCTCACCATGAAGGACGGCATCATCCGGCCCGAGCACGTGACGGGGACCCTCCGGGGGTCCGAGGAGTCCGATGCCTACCAGCAGAAGATCGCCGACTCGGTCTACGAGTACTTCGAGAAGGTCCTGGACGAGCGCGAGAAGGAGCCGAGGGACGACCTCCTGTCGCATTTCCTCGGCGCGGAGGTGGACGGCGACCGCCTCAGCCGCGAGGACATCTTGGACATCTGCTTCCTGTTCCTGATCGCCGGGCTCGACACCGTCACGGCCACCCTCGACTGCATGTTCTCCTTCCTGGCGCAGCACCCCGAGCACCGGCGGCAGCTCTCCGAGAATCCCGACATCATCCCCAATGCCATTGAGGAGCTCCTGCGCTGGGAGACCCCGGTGATGATGGTCTCCCGCGTGGCGGTGCAGGACGTCGAGCTGGCGGGGTGCCCGGTGCACAAGGGTGATCACGCCATCGTCGTGATCGGCTCGGCCAACACCGACGAGGCCGAGTTCCCCGACGCCGACGAGGTGCGCTTCGACCGCGAGGTCAACCGGCACATCGCCTTCGGCGGCGGCATCCACCGCTGCCTGGGGTCGCACCTGGCTCGGCTGGAGTTGCGCGTCGCCCTGCGGGAGTGGCACAAGCGGATCCCCGAGTACGAGATCGAGCCCGGCCACGAGCTCGTCTATACGACGGGTATCCGCTCCATCGACCATTTCCCGATGCGCTTCACGGCGCGGGCGTAGGCGTCGGCGCATCGGCGCTGCGTCGCCCGCCGTCGGCGACGTGCTCGGTCCAGCGGCCCTCGTGCCAGTAGCGCCGCTCGTGCCGGCCGGCCGGGTCGGGGTACCACCCTGACGGGACGGCGTCAGCGCCCGCCCCCGGGGTCGCCTCGTTGCGGTGCAAACGGGCCGCCCGGCTCAGCGCCGTCAGCTCGAGGACCAACTGGTCCGCCTCCTCCACCTCGCGGTCGCGGAACTCGGCCCGGGCCCGCTTCCCCGCCACGTCGACATGGACGGTGGCCAAGCCGAGCGGACGTTGCAGTGGGCCCTGGACCCTTCGGATGCTCTGCGTCTTCTCCAGTGGGACCCAGGTCGTGGCCCGGTTGATCCGCCCCGTCACGCACACGGCGTGCGAGGCGTCGTGGCCGGCGGAGAGGAAGTGGAAGCTCAGCGGCGCCTTCAACCGGGCCCGTCCGGGCGGCGCCGTGCGCGTCGGATCGGGCGCACCGAGCAGGCGGGCCAGCAGGTGCCACGCGTCCTGCTGCGACCCCACAGGCAGGAGCGCCTTGCGCACGACGCCGGTGCCCTCGCCCCGCTGGTTGCGCGCGGTGGCCCCGGCCACGTCGACCTCAAGGCGGCACCACCCGAACGGGCGCCACAGCAGGGGCTCGACCTGGCGCACCGCCTGGATCCTGCCGTAGGGAACGGTCTCGGAGATGGTCTGCAGGAGGCCGCGCCGGATGCGGACACCCTCGGGCGCCTCCACCGCGATGAAGGCGTACTGGCCCGACAGCCGGCGCCAGATCACCCCGGCGGCACTCAGGAGGTACACGGCGAGGAATCCCGCCGCACCCGCTGCCGTCTTCGGCTCGAACTGGTCGAGGACGGCCAGCGCCGCCACCGTCCCGATGAGCACCATGGTGGTGAGCGACAAGAAGACGGAGGCCAGCAGGCGGCCCACCTCCACACTGGCCATCGGCAGGCCCGTGTTGCTGGACGCGGCCACGTCGGTGTCGACGTGGCCGGCCAGCAGCAGCAGCCGCAGCTCGGACGCCTGGGCATCGGAGAGATAGGCCAACTTGCCGTCCGTCGATCCCGATCCGGCCAGGCGGATGCGCAACTCGGAGACGCCGAGCAGGCGGGCCAGGAAGGGCCGCACGATGTCCACGGCCTGAATGCGGGCGAGCGGCAGCCGCCGGGAGTCCTTCCGGATGAGGCCGGTCTCAATGCGCAGCGTGTCCCCCTCGAAGCGCCAGCGGGTGACCATCCAGTGGATGTAGCCGTACACCGCGGACAACAGTGTGAACACCACGAGGTAGTCCGTCTCCGCCGTCCCGTTCTCGGCCTTCGAGTGGACCGTCGACACCAACAAGAGCAGCACCAGGGCAGGGGCGAGACGGCCGATCCGGGCGATGGGGGTGAGCGGGTGCAGCCGGAGCCAGCCCTCGTCGTGGCGCGGCGCGTCGGGCACCACGTCGCTCACATGCCCGCCGCCATCGACTCGCCGAGCTCGGTGAGGCGGTCCCGCAGGCGCGCCGCCTCGGCCCGCTCCAGCCCGGGAATGCGGGCGTCGCTGGCCGCCGCCGCCGTGTGCAGCTTGACCGTCGACAACTGGAAGAGCCGCTCAATCGGTCCGGCGGTCACCTCGACGAACTGCATTCTCCCGTACGGCACGACGGAAAGCCGCTGCACCATGACGCCGCGCGCGACGATGAGATCCTCGTTGCGCTCCTGGTAGCGCCAGGCCCGGAAGCGACGGCGGAGGAACCACGCCCACAACAGACCGAGGGCCAGCACGACGACAGCACTGATGGCGCCGGGCAGCGGCCCGCCCGCCGCCCCGAAGACAAGTCCCACCAACGCGGCCAGCACGAGCGAGATCGTGACCGCCTCGGCCCGGCGCATGCGCCACAGACCCGGGGAAGGGCGGAGCCACGGCTGATCATCCCCCGTGTGCACGGCTACGACGATAAAGGCAGGGCCCCGGCGTAGGGTGACATTTGTGACCCAGTTGCGCGGTTCCGAGACAAGAAAACTGGCCATGGCCTTGGAGCCCGTGGCGGGCCAGGTGTACTTCTCGCCCGAGTGCCACGCCGCCTATGCGACGCTCGGCTTCTCGCCCAGCCCCGGCTCGCTTCCGAGCGGCGTGCAGTTTCCCGACGGCGCGGCCTACTTCACGAGCCGGGGCTCGGTCATGGGGCAGGTGCCCGGCGAGGTCGTCGCCGCCGCGTTCGCCGTCTTCAACCCCCAGGCGGTTGTCCCCGCCGTCCGGTTCGGCTGGAGCAAGGTGGACGCCGCCACCATCTGCGCCGCCCGCACGGAGGGAGCGGTCGGGCAACTGCAACGCATCCTCGGTCCGGAACCGGACGGCTTGGCGGACGTGACGGGCATGCTGGCCCGGGCGACCGAGCCGCTGCGGCCCGAGGGGAAACCGCTCTTCGCCGGCCTGCGGAGTCTCGGGCTGCCCGGCGATCCGCTGGGCGACATGTGGCGGCTGGCCGACCAGCTGCGCGAATACCGGGGCGACGCCCACACGGCGGCCTGGACGTCGGCCGGCCTCGATGCCACCGAGGTGGGGCTGCTGACCGAGCTGTACTGGGGCCTTCCGATGCGTTCCTACATCCGGACACGGGCCTGGTCCGACGACCAGCTCACTGCGGCGGAGGCGCGGTTGTCGGCGCGCGGGCTCGTGGCCGAGGGCGCCTTCACCGGCGACGGCAGGGCGCTGCGCGAGTCGGTCGAGGTGGCCACCGACGCCCAGTGCGAGGTCATCCTCGACGCGCTGGGCGACGCGTTCGACACGCTGTTGGCCGTGCTGGTCCCGTGGGGCCAGGCCATCCGGGACGCCGGGGGCTACCCGCCGCAGGGCCCGCACGACCTGGCCCCCGTCCGCTGACCTCAGGCGAGGGGGCGGTGCTCCGTGCCGTGGCCCGGAGTGATGAACAGAGCCAACCCCGGCTCGTGGACCCGTGCCGTGTGCCAGACGTTGGTGGGGTTGATCATGGCGTCGCCCGGCCGCAGCTCGACCACGTGGTCCACGCCGTCGAGGTCCTGCACGATGTCCACGCGACCCGACAGCAGGTAGACGACCTCCTCGCCGGTCGGGTGCCGTTCCCAGCCGTCCCAGGTGGCGTCCTGCGCAATGACGCACACGAGGCGTCCCTCCCGGGCGTCGGTTGCGAAGCGGCGGCGGTAGGCCTCGACGTGCTCGGCCGACCACTCGAAGTCGGGCAGCGGGGTGGCGGTGGAGCCCTGCCCGAGGTGCACGAAGGTGCGCGTCAGGTCGAACGGATCGCCGTCGCTGGGCATGACGTCAGTACAGCGGCGACCACGCCGCGCTGCGCAGGAGTCGGCTCTCCCAGCGGTCACGCACCTCGAGGGCGTCGTGCAGCCACGTCCCCGGTGCCGAGGCCTCCGGCGGGAGGTCGTGGCCCAGCATCCACATGACGGCCTTCGTGTTGACCACGCGCTGCCACAGGATCACCTCCGTCGTCTGGTGCGTCCCGAAGGCCGGCTGGAAGGCCGCCTCCAGTTCAATCATGGCGATCCCCTCCTCCTTCTGGCTGCTGAGCGTGTGGTCGTAGAGCGTGCCCGCCTTGGCCAGGTAGGCCTGGAGCCCACCCTTGAACGGCCACGCCGTGTCCTCCATGAAGAGGGAGTTCTTGTGGGTCTCGCCGTGCACCGGCACGGTGCGCAGGTCGATCTCCTGCAACGGCGACCATGACACGGGCCGGACGATCTTGCCCTCGTGGGCGTGGCGCATGGCGTCGACCGCCGAGGACCACTCGGCCAGATCACCGACGCGCACGCGCTCGGCGAGCTCCTCCCATGCCGACGCGTCGCGACAGCCGGTGATGGTGACGATCGTGTAGGCCTGCCCGCTGCCGTGGGACAGGCGCAGGTACCAGAGCAGCCTGCTGCCGTCCGACGCGGCCAGGGCCGGGAGGTAGCGGTCGCGATACGCGTCGTCGAAGTCGTCCTCCTTGGCGCCGGCGACGCGGTGTACCTCATGCAGCAACAACACGGTGGTTCCCCCTTTGTGCGCCTCTGGGCGAAGGATCAGCGAGTGGTGGCGATGCCTCCGTCGACCGGGATGATCGCCCCGGTCAGGTAGGCGCCGGCCCGTGAGGACAGGTAGATGGCGGCCCCCGCCATGTCGTCCGGCCGGCCGATGCGCCGCAACGGCGCGTTGGCGGCGATCTGCTCGCCGAACGCCTCCAGGGTGGCGGCCATCATCTTGGACTCGAAGGGACCCGGCGCGATGGCGTTCACCGTGATGGTCGGGGCGAGCCGCTTGGCCAGGTGGCGGGTCAGCTGGTGCACCGCCGCCTTGGACGCCGAGTAGGCGTAGGTCTCGAGCGCGGGGACCCCGATGCCGTCGACCGACCCGATGTTGATGACGCGCGCCGGCTCGTCGACCGTCCCCGCCTGCTGCAGGAGCGGGACGAGGAACTTCGTGAGATGGAAGACGCCCTTCACGTTCAGCGACAGCACGCGCTCGAAGGCCGCCTCGTCGTAGTCGACCAGGGGGGCGCCCCAGGTGGCGCCGGCGTTGTTGACCAAGATGTCCAGCGCGTCGACGCGGGCCGCCACCTCGTCGGCCAGCCGGCGGCACTCGGACTCCCGGGCCAGGTCGGCCGGGATCCCGATGCACGTGCCTTTGGCGGAGAGCTCGGCCGCCACCTCTGCCACCACGTCGGCCTTGCGCGACGAGATGTACACGGTCGCACCGGCATCGACGAAGCCCTCGGCGATCATCTTGCCGATCCCCCGCGTCCCGCCCGTGACGAGCGCGGTCTTGCCCGCGATGGAGAACAGGTCGGAGGCGCTCATGTACCCATTGTGCCCGTCGGGGTCACGGTCCGGCCAATGCCAGTGCGCTGCGCACCATGACGTTGGCGCCCACCCGCAGCGACTCGTCCTCGACGAGGAAGGTCGGGCTGTGGTGCATTCCGCTCGTACCGTCCGCGCCACCGCCACCGACGAAGAAGTAGCAACCCGGCAGGTGGCGGAGGAACTCGCTGACGTCGTCGCTCGGAGAGACCGGTGGCATGCGGAAGACCTGGTCCGGCCCGAGCACGAGGCTCGCCTCCGCCTCCACCAGGGCGGTCGCCTCGGCGTCGTTGACGACGGCGCGGGTGTGCTCGGGCACCTCGAGCTCCACGTGGACGCCCTGGTCCTGTCCCACCTGGTCGCACAGGTCCTGCAGGCGGACCAGCGCCTCCTCGTGCTGGGCCTCGGTGAAGGTGCGCAGTGTGCCGGTGACGCGGGCCGAGGTCGGTACCACGTTGACCGCCGTGCCGGCATGGATCGTGCCGGCGCTGCACACGCAGTCGGTCTCGTCGTAGCGCAGCCCCGTGGCCACCTCGCCCAGGCGGCCGACCAACTCGGCCGTCGCCCGGATGACGTCGCCCGTCGCCGAGGGCATGGCGCCGTGGCCACCCGGCCCGGTCAGCGTGATGCGCAGCGAGTTGGCCTCCGACATGGCGATGCCCGCGCGTAGGGCGACGAAGCCCGAGGGGAGCTGGGAGGTGACGTGGAACCCGACGAGGCGTGCGCCCTCCATGGCGGTGAGCGCCCCGCCCTCCAGCATCGCCTTGGCGCCGCACAGCGCCTCCTCCGCCGGCTGGAAGAGGAAGACATAGCGGCCCGGGAGGTCCTCGCGGCGCGCCGCCAGCAGCGAGGCCGCGCCGAGCATGGACGCCACGTGCACGTCGTGGCCACAGGCGTGCATCACTCCCTCGACTTCGGAATGGACGGGGCGCGCCTCGTCCTCCTGCACCGGCAGACCGTCGATATCGCCGCGCAGCACGACACTGCGGCCGGGCCGGCCGCCCTCCATGGTGAAGATCCCGCCGGTCTCGGTCGTCCGCAGCGTCTCTGGGATACCCAGCGACGCCATGTGGTCACGGATCAGGGCCGTCGTCTCGTGCTCGGCGAACGCCAGCTCGGGCCGGCGGTGAAGCGCCCGCCGCAGGTCGACCATGTCGTCGAACACCGCTGCAGCGGGACCCGGGCCGAACGGGTCGCTCACGTCACCGGCTCAGGAGATCGCGGGCGATGTGGGTGACCTGGATCTCGTCGGTGCCGGCGTAGATCTGGAAGACCTTGGCGTCGCGCGCCAGTTGCTCCACCCGGAACTCGGACATGTACCCGTTGCCGCCGAAGAGTTGGACGGCCTCCATGGCCACCTCGGACGCGGCCTGGGCCGAGTACAGCTTCATGGCCGAGGCCTCGGCCAGGCTGAGGCTCTTGCCGGCCGAGCTCATCTCAATGTGGCGGAACACGAGGTTCTCCACGTTGAGGCGGGCGATCTCCATGCGGGCGAGCTTCAACTGAATGAGCTGGAACTCCGCGATCGGCCGCTCCCAGAGGAGGCGGTCCTTGGCGTACTGCACCGAGAGCTTCAGGCACTCTTCGATGAGCCCCAGCGACATGGCGGCCACGCCGGCACGCTCGGTGGTGAAATTCCCCTTGGCGCTGTCGCGCCCCTCCTTGCCGCCCGTGCCCTCGGTCTCGCCGAGCAGGCGGTCCTTCCCCACGCGGACGTCCGTGAGGAAGAGCTCGCCCGTCGGCGACGAGTGCAGGCCCATCTTCCGGAAGGGCTTGGACTGCTGCAGCCCCGGGAGGCCGCGGTCGAGGATGAAGGTCAACACGGGGCGCGAGCGCAGGGGCGTGTCGCTCCCGTCGTCGAGCTTGGCGTAGAAGACGATCGTGTCGGCGTACGGTCCGTTGGTGATGAACGTCTTGTTCCCGTTGAGCACGTACTCGTCGCCGTCGCGTTGCGCCGACGACTTCATGCCGCCGAGGGCGTCGGAGCCCGAGTCGGGCTCGGTGATGGCCCACGCCCCGACCTTGTCCAGCGTCATGAGGTCGAGACCCCACCGCTCCATCTGCGCCGGGGTGCCTCCCTTCATGATGGTGCCGCCGGCCAGGCCGGTGCTGACCCCCAGCGCGGTGACGATGCCGGGGCAGTAGTGGCACAGCTCAATGATGGGGATGAGCGTCAGGGCGGCGTTGCCGCCGCCCTCGGCGCGTTCCGGGGCCGCGGCGCCGGAGGTCTTGCGCTCCAGGGCCCGTTTGAAGGAGTCCCGCGCCAGGGCGTCCAACCCGAAGGTGCGGTAGAGCTTGCGCATCACCTCGTAGGGAGGGGTCTCGCCGTGCTCGAGCTCCTCCACGTTCGGCTTGACCTCTTCGTCGACGAAGCGCCGGACCGCGTCGCGGATCGCCAGCTGCTCTTCCGACCACTCGAACATGTCGTGCCTCCCTGCGGCCTTGGCCCCCGCCGCCGCCGACCCTACCGGGGCGCCCTAGGCGTCGGCGATCTTGCGCAGCGTGTTGCTGTCGGTGTGGACCACCTCTTCGGGGAGGCGGGCGTGCTTGATCACCGTCGTCTCGCTGTAGGTGAACTCGTCCTCCACGCTGGTGTCGATGGTCACCTCGTAGCGGATGGACTGGGCGTTCTTGTCCAGCCAGTTGTTGGAGAGGATCCCGTACGTCTGGCTGCCCACGCTGGCGTGCAGGGTGTACGTGGTGTCGTCGGCCCCGACCACGGCGCCGGCCACGATGGCCGAGCCCCGCGGAATGAGGAAGCAGCGGACCACCTCGCTGTCGCGGGCGTCCCACATCCAGTAGCCGACCTCGGTGTGGAACGGGCTCTCCTCCTCGCCCCGCCACGCCGCCATGCGGTAGTCGAGCCCGTAGAGCACCTGGCTCCCGTTCTCCACCGGCCCGAAGGGCTTGAAGTCGATGTGCTCGCGGTAGGGGGTCAGGCCGATCTTCCCGTCCTGGTTGGCGTAGGCGACGTCCTCGCCCTTCTCGCCCTCCCAGATCCCGGCCAGACGGGCCAGCGGCCCCCATTCAGGTCCTGCGCTCAACGGTCGCTCCTTCTCGCTCACTCGGGTGGTGCTCCAACTCCCGGCCACCTTAGAAGGTGGCGCCGGACGGCACGAGGCCGTGGCCCTGCCGTGCCCGGTCGACGGGTGGAAACCGGTGCCTAGTGCGGCGGAAGGGTGCCGAGGT
>CAVUKH010000002.1:0-711136 GCA_963742035.1 uncultured Acidimicrobiaceae bacterium | reverse complement strand
GCCTACGGGTCGTCCCCGAGTGGGTGCTCGACTCGGTCCTGGTCCACGAGGTCGCGCACCTGACCCACCCGGACCACTCGCGCGCCTTTCACAAGCTGGCCGGCGCCTACCCGCGTCACGAGGAAGCGGGCGTGTTCCTCGCCGGGTACGGGCTCGGCCTTTCGAACCCCGGTGCGTCCGGCGTGCCTCGCTGAACGGCCGCGGGCAGCCACCGACACGCGCGGCCCGCCGCCGCTGCCGCCGGCGGCTCAGACCGGCTCGTCCGCCAACATTCGTCCCAGGCGGCGCAGGCTTTCGTTCGCCCCGCCCAGGGTCAGCTCGATCTGCTCGGTCAGTAAGAAGTAGCGGTGCAGCGGATAGTCACGGTCGACGCCCACGCCGCCGTGGAGGTGCGACGCGGCGTGCACGACACGCTGACCGCCTTCGGCCGCCCAATACTTGGCTATCGCAATCTCCGCCGACGCCGGCAGGCCGGCGGCCAGCCGCGCCGCCGCCTGCCACGCCGTGAGCCGGATGGCCTCGGTGTCCACGTAGGCGTCGGCCGCCCGCTGGCCCACCGCCTGGAAGGTGGCGATGGGCTTCTCGAACTGCACCCGCGTCTTGGTGTACTCCGCCGTGAGCTCGAGGGCCGCGGCGCAGACACCGGCCTCCTCAATGCAGAGGGCGGCCGTGGCGTACTCGGTGATGCAGTCGATGACGGCAGCACCGTCGGCGCCCTCACCCACCAGCCTGTCCACGCCGACGCGCACACCGTCGAGCTCCATGATCGCCTCGGGTCGGCCCGTCGTGGTCGTCTGCCGCGTCAGGGTGACACCGTCGGCACCGCGCTCCACGATGAAGACGCCGGGACCGGTGCTCGCACCGTCCGCCGTCTGGCAGGTGGCCGGTACCAGGATGGCGTCGGCCACCAAAGCCGCCGGCACGCAGGCCTTGGTGCCGGAGAGCACCCAGCTGCCGTCGGCCTGCGCCGTCGCCGTCGTCGCGGGCTCCGTGCCGCCGGGTAGGACGACCTCGCCGACCAGCTCGGCCATGGCGGCCGTGAGGATCGTCTCGCCGCCGGCGGCCCCGGTGAGCCAGGCCTTGCGCTGCGCATCGGTGCCGAAACGGTCGAGAGGCAGCGCGGCGTACGCCATCGTCTCGACGACCGGCACATAGGCCGCCGTGCGGCCAGCCTCCTCCACGACCAGACAAGCCGCCACGAAGTCGAGCCCCGCACCGCCGACGTCCTCGCTCAGGTGGATGCCGAGCAGGCCGGCATCGGCCAGCTCCTTCCAGAGCTCGCGGTCAAGCGGCCCGTCGTCACCCGCCGTCGACTCAATCTGCTTCAGCCGCTCGTGCGTCGACCGTTCGCCGAAGATCTGTCCGGCCAACTGGCGGACGGCCTCCTGCTCTTCGCTGTAGCTGAAATCCATGGGATCGCTCTCCTGGCTCTGGGTGGGCTCAGCGCAGCGACCGCGGCATGCCGAGGCCGAAGATCGCGATGAGGTCCCGCTGAATCTCGTTGGTGCCGCCACCGAAGGTGAGGATGATCATGGAGCGGGCGTACATCTCCAGACGACCGGCGACGACCGCGGCGGGTGAGCCGCGAGTCAGGTAGCCGGCCTGCCCGATGATCTCCATGAGCGCGCGGAAGGCCCGCAGGTAGAATTCTGTGCCGAACACTTTGATGGAGGAGGCGTCGGCCACGTCGAGGTGACCCTGCGTGGCCTGCCATGCCACCTTCCAGTTGATGAGGCGGAGGAACTCGAGCTCGGCGTGGACCCGGGCCAGGTGCTCCTGCACCCACTCCTGGTCGATCACCCTTCGGCCGTCGGGGAGCTTGGTGCTCTGGGCCCAGGCTCGCACGTCGGTGAGGACGCGCTCAATGATGCCGGGCGAGCACAGCGTGACTCTCTCGTGGTTGAGCTGGTTGGTGATGAGGTTCCAGCCCTGGTTCTCGCCGCCGACGAGCGCCGTGGCCGGGACCCGGACGTCCTCGTAGAACGTGTAGTTGATGTTGTGGTCGCCCAGCAGCTTCATCGGCACCACGCGGATGCCGGGAGTGCTCATGGGAATCACGAACATGGAGATCCCCTTGTGCTTGGCCGCGTTGGGGTCCGTGCGCGTGGCCAGCCAGATGTAGTCGGCGTCGCCGGCCAGGCTGGTGAAGATCTTGGCGCCGTTGATCACGTACTCGTCGCCGTCGCGCACGGCCCGGGTCGTCAGCGACGCCAGGTCGGTGCCCGAGTTCGGCTCGGTGTAACCGATGCAGAAGGAGATTTCGCCGGCCAGGATCTTGGGGAGGAAGAACTCCTTCTGCTCCTGCGTGCCGAAGTTCATGATGGTCGGGCCGACGGTGTTGATGGTGAGCATCGGGACCGGCGCCCCGCTGCGCATCGACTCGTCGAAGAAGATGAACTGCTCGACGGCCGAGCGCCCCTGACCGCCCCACTCGGTCGGCCAGCCGATGCCGAGCCAGCCGTCGCTCCCCATTTGCTTCACGACCTTGCGCACGACAGGGCCGATCCCACCCGCCTGGGCGAGCTCCTGCTCGAGCTCGGGGGTCAAGAGCTTCTGGTAGTAGGCGCGCAGCTCGCTCTTCAGCGCCTGCTGCTCCTCGGTCAAGGCTATTTCCATACGAGTCCCTCCCGGGTGGCGGGGCTGCGTCGGCCCACGTCAGCGCCATGTCGTCGCCGGCCCGGCCCTGCAGGCTCGGCGCGCGAGAACACGTTACAGTCCGCCTCGCTCAGGCGGCCAATGGGGCTGCGGACCGCAGGCCTACCGCCAAGTAACCTGCAATCCGCCCCGGGGCGGGTTCCCCGGCGCACGAGCGAGTCCCCGAACCCGAAACCCGAGGAGCCGTCACCATGCCTGAAGCCGTCATCGTCGCCACCGGCCGCACCCCGATCGGACGGGCCAACAAGGGCTCCCTCGTCGAGTGCCGCCCCGACGACCTGAGCGCGCTCGTCCTGCGTTCCGTCCTGGAGCAGGTGCCGCAGCTCAACCCGGCCGAGGTGGAGGACGTCATCCTCGGCTGCGGACAGCCGGCCGGCGAGGCGGGTTACAACGTCGCCCGGGTGGCCGCGCTCCTGGCCGGGTTGGACAACGTGCCCGGCGTGACAGTGAACCGCTACTGCTCCTCGTCCCTGCAGTCGATCCGGATGGCGGCCCACGCCATCCGGGCCGGCGAGGGCGACGTCTTCATCGCCGCCGGCGTGGAGACCGTCAGCCGGTACGCGCACGGGGCATCGGACACGGGTCCCCACAACACGGCGTTCGCCGGCGCCGAGGAGCGGACGAAGGTCCGCGCCCCCGCCGTGACGGAGCCGTGGAGCCCGCCCGAGGGTCTGCCCGACGTGTACATCGCCATGGGCCAGACGGCGGAGAACGTGGCCGAGTACGAGAAGGTGACGCGGGAGGAGATGGACGAATTCGCCCTGCTCTCACAGATGCGTGCGGTCGAGTCCCAGCAGAACGGGTTCTTCGAACGCGAGATCATCCCGGTCACCCTGTCCGACGGCACGGTCGTCACCAAGGACGACGGGCCGCGGGCGGGCACGACCCTCGAAGGCCTGTCCAACCTCAAGCCGGTCTTCCGCGAGGGTGGGACGGTCACGGCCGGCAACGCCTGCCCGCTCAACGACGGTGCCGCCGCCGTCATCGTCATGAGCGATACGAGGGCCAAGGCGCTCGGCATCACTCCGCTGGCGCGCATCGTGGCCAGCGGCGTGTCGGGCATCAACCCCGAGATCATGGGTCTCGGCCCGGTGGACGCCTGTCGTCAGGTGCTAGGCCGGGCCGGCAAGACGATCGACGACATCGACCTGGTCGAGATCAACGAGGCCTTCGCGGCCCAGGTCATCCCGTCGGCCAAGCACCTCGGCATCAGCTGGGACAAGCTCAACGTCAAGGGCGGCGCCATCGCGCTCGGACACCCGTTCGGCCAGACCGGCGCCCGCATCATGACCACGCTGCTCAACGCGCTGGAGGACACGGGCAAGACCTTCGGGCTCGAGTCCATGTGCGTCGGTGGTGGCCAGGGCATGGCCATGATTGTGGAGCGGCTCAACTAAGCGCGCTACAGCGTCCGCCCTGCCTGTGCCTCGGCGACGGCTGGCACCGGGCCGGGGTCGACGCCCTCGTGGGCGGCCAGGTGCAGTGAGACGAGCGAGCCCAGCAATGCGAGGTCGAAGAAGCGGCTCAGCTCGTCGTCGCCCTCGCCCTGCACCTCGATCACGTCGGCCATGACCTCGTCGGTGGCCGCCCGCACCGCGTCGAACTGGCCGGCGGCCCGCGGCGCCTCACCGGCGTGGCGGAGCAGCACCAGCGACATCGTCTGTCGCGTCACGTCACCGCCCTGGCCCCAGCCGGCCAGCTCGTCGTGGGTCAACTCGGGCACGGCCGCCGCGAAGGCGGGGGCCTTGGCGTTGAGGTTCACCTCGGCCTTCCACCACGTGGCCGCCACGGCGGCGAGGCCGGCGGACCCGTAGACCAGCGGGATGGTGCGGCCGAGCCGGCGCGCCAACTCGGCCGGCGGCCCGGAGGGCGCCAGGAGGGTCCCGCGCCGCGCCTCCAGGGCGGCCGCCGCCGCTTCCACCGTCGCCGCGCAATCCGCCCGCAGGCCGGCGCGCGCCAGCGCGACGAGCACCGGCACCGTGGTGGCCCCCAGTGCCGCCCGCGCCGCGGTCCCACCGGGCGCCACCGGGCACCAGGGCAGCCCGGCGTCGGTCGCCAAGCGGGCGAGCGCACCATCGGGCGCGCCCCCGACCGCGACCACCATCGCCCCGCGTTCGACTGCTTTCTCTGCGGCGGTCAGCGTCTCCTCGGTGTCACCCGACGGCGAGACGGCCAGGACCAGCGTGGTCGCATTGACGAAGGCCGGGAGAGCGGACCCCCGCCCGACCCAGAACGGCACGGTCAGGTCGGGTGCGCTCAGAGCGGCTGCGGCTGCGCAGGCAGCGGCCCCCGTTCCGAGACCGAACGCCGCGACGGCACGGAGGGCGCCGCCACCACCGCCCGGAGGTGCGATCCCATCGAAGGCATCGCCAGCAGTGCGCAGGGCCCCGGACAACTGCTCGGGCAGGCTGGCGGTGGCCTCCCACATCCCGAGCGAGTCGAGTGGCCGCCCGTTCACCCAGACGCCGGACCCGTGGCCCGCACGTTGTCGCTCTCGGCCTTGGCCATCAGACGCTCGTGCTCGGGCTCGCCGACGGCTACCGCTTCATCGAGCAAGAGCACCGGCACGCCGTCAGCCACGGTGTAGCTCTTGTGCAGCCGCGGGTTGTAGAGGATGTCCTCGTCCTCGAACCACAGCAGTGGCCCCTTGTCCTCGGGACAGGCCAGCACGTCGAGCAGGAGCGGGTCGAGGCTCATCGGGATCTCCTCAGTTCGGGCCGGCGGCGAGGCCGGCGTTGTCGGCAATGAGCTGTCGGACCTCCGCCACGTGGGCAGCGCAGCGCTCGGCTGTCTTGGCCTCCACGTTGAGACGGAGCAACGGCTCGGTGTTGGACGGGCGCACGTTGTACCACCAGTCGCCGTGCTCGACCGTGAGTCCGTCGAGCATGTCGACCGAGGCGCCCGCCTTGCGCTCGTGCGTGGCGATGGCCTCCACGGTGGCGGTCGGGCTGGTGACGGTGGTGTTGATCTCCCCCGAGTCCACATAGCGCTGAAAGGGCAGCAGCATCTCGGAGAGCGGCTGCGTGCTCTGGCTGAGCAGCTCGAGGACCAACAGGGCGGTGATGATGCCCGAGTCGGCCCGGAAGTTGTCGCGGTAGTAGTAGTGGCCCGAGTGCTCCCCGCCGAAGACGGCCCCGGTCTCGGCCATCACCTTCTTGATGATGGAGTGGCCGACCTGCGTGCGGATGGGCGTGCCCCCCATTTCCGTCACGACCTCGGGCACCACGTGGGAGCAGATCAGGTTGTAGAGGATCGTCTCGCCGGGGTGCTTGGTCAGCATGGACGCCGCCACCAGCGCCGTCGTCAGCGAGCCGGAGACGGGCTCGGCCTTCTCGTCGACGAGGAAGACGCGGTCGGCGTCCCCGTCGAAGGCGAGCCCGATGTCGGCGGCGTGCTCGAGCACGGCCGCCTTCAGCGGGATCAGGTTCTCGGGCTGAATCGGGTCGGCCGGGTGGTTCGGGAAGTTGCCGTCGAGCTCGGGGAACAGGATGTCGACGGTGAACGGCAGCCGCTCGAAGACGATGGGCACCACCAACCCGCCCATGCCGTTGGCCGTGTCGGCCACGACCTTGAGCGGGCGCAGCGACCCGACGTCGACGAAGGACACCACGTGATCGGCCCAGGCGTCGAGCAGGTTCTGCTCGCTCCTGGTCCCCCTCAGAGGTGGCAGCGGCTGACCCAGCAGCTCCTCGGCGCCTGCCGCAATGTCGGCCAGGCCGGTGTCGCGCCCGATGGGTCGCGCGCCGGAGAGGCACAGCTTGAGCCCGTTGTACTGCGCCGGGTTGTGCGAGGCCGTGAACATGGCGCCGGGCGCATTGAGGTGGCCCGACGCGAAGTACAAGAAATCCGTCGAGGCCATGCCCAGGTCGGTGATGTCGACGCCCTCGGCCCGCACCCCGTCGGAGAAGGCGGCCACCAGCTCCACACCGCTCTCGCGCATGTCGCGGGCCACCAGGATTCGGGGCGTACCCACGAAGCGGGCCATGGCGCGGCCGATGGCCCGGCACATGTCGGCGTCGAGCTGGTCGGGCACCGTGCCGCGCACGTCGTACGCCTTGAAGACCTGATCCATGCGGCTCACGGTCCCCAACCATAGGGGGCGCCCACGCGGCGCTCCGAACCGCACCCGCTGCGCTCCGAACCGCACCCGCTCGGCGTGCTCAGTGGAAGACGATGCTCCCGTTGGTCGCAATGGCGATGATGGCCACCAGGTTGAAGCTGGCGTGGGCGACCATGTTCATGCCCAGCCGTCCGGTGCGGTACGAGACCACGGCCAGGATCATGCCGAAGATCGCCAGGCCGGCCAGCTGCACCCACTCGCCGTGGGCCAGACCGAAGAGGAGCCCGTCGACGATCACGGCCAGGACGACTCCGGCGGTCCGGGCGCCGCCGGCCGCCCCCAATTTCGTGAAGAGGCGGACGAGCGACTTCAGCAGCAGGCCCCGGAAGAACAGCTCCTCCATGGCGGGCGCCAGGAGGACCGTGGCGATGGCGATCACGACGAAGCCGGCGCCGTGCGACGCGCCCGTCAGGCGCTGGGACGGCCCGTTGAAGTTCTTGATGTCGTGCTGGAACGGCGCGTACATGATGGCGACGACTATCTGACCGCCGATGCCGATGGCGATGCCGACCAGGTCGATGAGCCGGAAGCGCACACCGAGGTCGCGGAAGAAGTGCCGCGTCCCCTGGGTCCGGCTGGCCAGCCAGGGCGCGCCGATGAACCCGATCCACAGGCCGAGCAACGTCGTCACCACGTACCACTCGGGCGGCACCGCCGCCGAGGCGATGGCGGTCATCTGCGCGCCCGTCTTCCCGGCGATGGCGCCGGCGATGTAGCCGAAGATCAGGGCCCCGATCTGGCCCACGAGGAAGCCGACCACGGCGTACACGAGCCACATCCAGCCCTGGCGCCTGGTCTGGGGAGGGACCCACGGGGTATCGAGGAAGGGCAGGTCGCCCACCGGCAGGACGGAGGGTGGGGGCGGGAGGAGCGAGAACGTCGGGTCCTCGGGGGGGAGGGGTGGCGGCGGCGGTCGTGGTAGTGGTGGCGGGGCCGCGACCGGCTGTCCGGGGGGCGCCTGCTGGAGCCATTCGCGGGGCACGTACCCTTCAGGAGCCGGCCCGGGCGGGCGCGCCGGCGGGCCCGGTGGGCCTGGAGCCGCCCCGCCGGGCTCGGAATCGGTCATCGACAAGACGTTACCGGTGCCTGCAGTGCCCCCACCTGCAGGGGGACCGCCGAGCGGCCGGGTGACGGGGCGGTCACCACCGAGCGGGGTCGGCGCCTAGCATGGATGCCGTGAGCCCCCAGCGTACGGACAAGCCTGCCGGTAAGCCGAACGCGCCCGTCAACGGGGATGGCAACCCGGAAAAGGGGGCTCCGTCCGGACAGAGCTGGCGCTGGGTGTGGGGCGTCGTGGCGATCGGGATCGTCGCCATCCTGCTCGCCGTCGGCACCATCAAGACGAACAATGCCAAGTCGATCTCCTACACCAAGTTCCTGCAGGAGGTGACCGCCAAGGACGTCTCGACGGCGCAGATCTCCAACTCGAGCGGGACGATCGCCGGCAAGCTGAAGGACGGGACGACGTACACGGTGCAGGGTCCGAGCCCGTCGCTCCCCAACGACGTGACCGAGATGCGCAACAACGGCGTCCAGGTCAGCTTCCCCACACCCTCGTCGAACCTGTTCACGGCTCTGCTGCCCTATCTCTTCATCATCGCCATCGGCGCCGCCTTCATCTACTTCATCGGCCGCCAGACCCGGGGGCAGATGTCGGGGATCATGTCCATCGGGCGCTCCAAGGCCAAGACGTTCAGCAGCGACCGGCCCTCGACCACCTTCGAGGACGTGGCGGGCTACACGGGGGTGAAGCAGGAGATCAGCGAGGTGGTGGACTTCCTCAAGACCCCGGCCCGCTTCAAGGAGATCGGCGCCAAAATTCCCAAGGGCGTCCTCCTGGTCGGCCCGCCCGGGACCGGCAAGACGCTGATCGCCCGCGCCGTCGCCGGAGAGGCCGGCGTGCCGTTCATGTCGGTCAGCGGCTCGGACTTCATGGAGATGTTCGTCGGTGTCGGGGCCAGCCGCGTGCGTGACCTGTTCCAGACCGCCCGCAAGCAGGCGCCGGCCATCGTCTTCGTCGACGAGATCGACTCCATCGGTCGCAAGCGCGGGGCCGGGCTCGGCGGCGGGCACGACGAGCGCGAGCAGACGCTGAACCAGATGCTCTCGGAGATGGACGGCTTCGATACCGCCGAGGGCGTGGTCATGATCGCCGCCACCAACCGACCCGACATCTTGGACCCTGCCCTGCTGCGGCCGGGTCGCTTCGACCGTCAGATCGTGGTGCCACTGCCCGACCTCGAGGAGCGCCTGCCGATTCTGCAGGTGCATTGCAAGGGCAAGCGCATGGCCAACGACGTCGACCTCAGCGTGGTGGCCCGGGGCACGCCCGGCATGAGCGGCGCCGACCTGGCCAACCTGGTCAACGAGGCTGCCCTGCACGCCGTGCGCCGGGGCAGCCTCGACATCGCCATGGCCGACTTCGAGACTGCCCGCGACCGGGTCCTGCTGGGCCAGCGACGCGAGTCCATGGTGCTCTCGGAGGCCGAGAAGGAGCGCATCGCCTACCACGAGGGCGGCCACGCCGTGCTGGCCTATGTGCTCGAGCACGCCGACCCCGTGCACAAGGTCACGATCCTGCCCACGGGCATGGCCCTCGGTGTCACGCATCAGCTCCCAATGGAGGAGCGGCACATCCACCCGCGCGACTACATCGAGGACTCCCTGTGTGTCCGCATGGGTGGCCGGGTGGCCGAGCTCCTGGTCTACGGCGACCTCTCGACCGGCGCCGCCAACGACCTCGTCGGCAACACCGAGCTCGCCCGCAAAATGGTGCGTGAATGGGGCATGAGCGACGCCATCGGCCCCATGGCGTGGGGTTCGGCGGGCCAGGTCTTCCTCGGCGAGGACCTGATGCACACACGTGACTACTCCGAAGACACCTCCAAAATCATCGACGACGAGGTCGAGCGCATCCTGCGCGTGCAGGAGCAGCGTGCCCATGACGTGCTGAGCAAGCACCGCGGCGGCCTCAACGCCATCGCCCGGGCGCTACTCGACAACGAGATCATCGATGGGGCCGAAGTCGCCCGGCTGGTCGACGAGGCGCACGGCTCGCCCGTGCACAACGAGGGCGCCAAGTCCGTGCCGCACTTCCACGAGGCGGCCATCAGCTCCCCGGTCGCCAACGGGGCCAACGGCAGCGGCAACGGCAACGGGCAGCACGCCGTCACGGACGGCTCTCCGGGCGCAGAGCACGGTCACGAACACGGGCAGCACGCGGTCACGGACGGCACCCCGAACGCCGACCAGGGCCCGGTGGCGGTGGCTGGTCACTCGGTCGATCCGGACACCTGGGCTCCCCCGCCCTGGCCACCACCGGCGAACCCCTCCGCCGGTGCACCGGAAGGACCCGCAGCCCGCTAGGCCTGCCGCACCGCCGCCCGATGCGATCGGATCGAACCGATCAGGGCGGCGCAGCGTCATGAAGGGGGATGGTGGACCAACAGCTGGCGGACTGGCTCGAGGACGGCTACGTGACCTCTTTCCGTACCGCCTGCCTGATCATGGGGAACCGGGCCGACGCCGAGGAGGCCGTGCAGGACGCCTACCTGCGGGCGTGGCGCTTCCGTGACTCGCTCTCGGCCGTCCCGAGCATCCGGCCCTGGCTGGCCCGCGTGGTGGTCAACTCCTGCTACTCGAAGCTGCGGCGCGAGATCCCCCATCGCGACCGGCGTGCCGGCGACGAGCCTCTGTCGCACGTGCCGGCGTCCGGCGCCGACCCCGAGACGAGAGCCGAGCAAGGTGAAGTCGCCGAGACCGTGCTGGCCGCGCTGCAGCGGCTCCCGTTGTCCCTGCGCGTCCCGATCGTCCTGCGCTACTACGCCGACCTGAGTGAGCGCGACATCGCGCTGGCGATCGGCCGGCGTCCCGGGACCGTGAAGTCCCGCCTGCACGAGGGCCGCCGCCGGCTGGCGGCCGACCCCGCCCTGTGCGCCCTCGCCGGCGCCGGGGCCGGGGAGTTACCTCGTACCGAGGAGACCAGCCCATGACCATGCTCGACGACGACCGACTGGCCTCTCTCCTCGCTGACGCCGCCGCGACGTTCGCTGTCCCCGCCACGGGGGCCGAGGACATCGTGGCTCGGGTCGCCGACGGCAACGACGGAAACGACGGAACCGACGGAAGCGACCACGGCGACGGAAATGGCGACGGCGAGTCAACGGACGGCGGCGGCGCCAAAGGCCGTGTGCTCCGCCTCACCGGCCTGGCCGGCCGCCATCGGGCGCTCTCGATCGCCGCCGGCTTCGTCGCCCTGCTCGTGTTGGCCGGCGCAGTCGTCGCCGTGACGCGCGGCGCGTCCCAACCAACGCACACGTCCGCGTCGGCGCCGAGTGTGGGGGCCCGCTCCCACGTCAACGCGCCGGTCGCCACCACGACCACACCGCGAGGCTTCACGAGCAACTCGGCGAACCAGTCGAAGGGCAGTGCCACCCCGGGGGCCGCCCTCCCCTCTTCGGGTACCGCACAGGGCCCCACCACGGTGACGACGCCGACCACCACGCCGCCCCTCCCCAGCGGTGCTGTCGGCCAGCCCGCCAAAATCCAGCAGACCGGCTCCCTGGCGCTGACCGTCGGCCGTGGGAGGCTCGGCGCGACGGTCAATCAGCTGACCGCGCTCGCCGACGCCTACGGCGGCTTCGTGGCCAACTCGCAGACGCAGACGGGAGCGACGGGCGGTGGCGTATCAGGCAGCGTGACGTTGCAGGTACCGGTGCAGAGCTTCACCACCGTCCTCACACGGGCCAAAATGCTCGGCAAGGTCTCGGACCTGACGACCAAGGCCACCGACGTCACCGGCCAGTACGTCGATCTGCAAGCACGCATCACCGCTCTGCAAGACAGCCTGCAGCAGTACCTGACCATTCTGACCAAGGCCACGACGGTGGGCGACATCCTGTCGGTGCAGGAGCAGATCGACGGCATTCAGTCCCAGATCGAGCAGCTGCAGGGCCAGCTGCAACTGCTCACGAGCCAGACGACCTATTCCACACTCACCGTGACGGTCGACGAACACACGCCCTCGCCGGCACCGCCGCCGCGACCGCTGCCCGAGTCCGGCCTGGTGCGGGCCTGGCACGCCAGCATCGGCGGCTTCGTGACCGGAGTCGAAGGCCTCGTCCGGCTGGCCGGTCCGGTGCTCTTCGCTCTGTTGCTCGTCGGCGCCGTCCTGGTCGGCGGGCGCGCCCTGTGGCGTCGATACCAGCGCCACAACCTGTAGGAGGCTCAGGCCCCGATGGCACGCGCCAGCGGGATGCCGGGCATCGACACGACGCCGACGCCCGCAGATGGGCTGGCATCCTCGCTCACCGCCATCGGACCCGAGGCATGGACGAGTATCGGGGTCAGCCCTGCCGCGGTGAGCGGCGACCCTGACACGACCACCGAGGTGCGGGCGGCCAGCGTGCCGGTGGCCACCACGTGGTTCCCCGACGCAGTGGTGGCGATGGCGTCGTAGGTCTCGCTGTCGCTCGAGGTGTTGAACAACGCCAAGGACGCCGGGGCCGCGCCGGGCACTGCGGGCGTCGCATCGGTGCCCGGCGGGGGCACGACCCACTCCGCGCCGGGCGACGAGCTGCTCAGAGCGTCCACGGCCAGCGCCACGCCGGCCTGGGGCGGCGGCGTCGCCGTCCCCGGCAGGGCGACGGACCGACCCACCACGACGCCCGGCCCACCCGTGGCGTCGATGGTGGCGGCGTATGTCTGATTGTCCGGAATGCGTGTCTCGGCGCTGGTCTGGAGGACCCAGGTCGTGCCGGGCAACACCCTGTCCGTCAGCGGGTCCAGCGGGCCGGAGGGCAGCCGCACCTGCACGGTCACGGTCTCGGTGGCCGACCCGGGGTTGAACACGTCGATCTCCGAAGCGCCGCCCGACACCTCCTGTGCCTGCGGGAGGGCCCACTGCGACTGCGGCGCCGGCACGCCGGGAACGAGTGACAGGCCGCCGAAGGCCGCGTCCGCTCCGACGATCCCCTGCACCTCCGACGCGACGACGCGGCCGGTCCGGGCGGTGACGACGGTGCTGATGGTGTCGACCTCCTGCACCTCCGACGTCACGTTCTCCACCGTCATCTCTCCCGCCGGCAGCACGATCCCCTGGTAGTTGATGGGGTGCACCACGCCGCTCGGCGTCACGAAGCTCAGATCGACGACGACGGGTGTGGACGTCGGATTCAGCAGCGCGATGGCGAGTGTGTTGGCGGCGGCGGTGGTGCCGCTGGCGAAAAACCACGTGGCCGAGGTGGAGCTTTGACAGGGCGCCTGCGACCACCCGAGGACGCCGTGGACCGTCTGGGTCACCGCCACGCCACCACCCGAGGTGATGACGGTCTCGGATTGCCATGAACCCGACGACGTCGTGGGGAGGGTCGGCGCCACCACGCCGCGCGCCGGGACCACGGCGGTCGCGTGTGCCGTGGCGCCCGAGTCGGTGGTCACCGTGATGCCCGCCGTCACCGGGCGCGTGGTGGTGTTGGTGAGCACGAGAATGCCCGGCGACCCGCCATCCGCGGTCGACTGCCCGGTGCAGTACCAGGCGGACGACTCCGCGTCCGGCGCACCGACCAGCGCACTGGGGGTCGGCGCGGCACCCACGGATGCCGGCGTCCCGCGCACCCCTCCCACGACACCGATACCGACGACCACCAGAATCACGAGGACGACCACGAGCCACCGGTGCTCGCGAGCTCCGTGGGCCGGCGTCACAACGACACCGTCTCGCCGATCATCACCGGCTCGTCGAGCAGGGGCACGGTCGGCGGAAGTGAGGACGCGCGCCCGCGACGGGGTCGCCCGACGACCGCGAGGGCCACCAGCACCCACAGGGCGAGTTCGAGGAGGACCGCCAGTGGGACAAGGGGGAACTGCGAGAGCGAGAGCGTGGCCCCGCCCTTGGCGGGCACCGCGTACTGCCCAGCCCAGCCGAACGCAGACTGCCGCGCCACCGTGTGGCCGTCGACCGTCATGGTGAACGCCCCGGCCGGGGCGTAGCCCGCATAGAGCGTGCCCGCCGGGACCGAACCGGTCGCGGGCCCCCCGTCGGCCAGCCCGCTGAGCACCGCGGTCCAGCCCACCACGTCAGACGCGCTCGGGTAGGCCGACGCCTGCACCGGCAGCGCCGCAGCCCGCGTGGCGGTGACCGGTATGGTCGCCCCGTTCTCGTAGACCTGGACACCCATCACCCCGGGCACCACCTGCAGGTCGTCCTGCTGGAGGAGCTCGGCATTGAGGCCGGCCGGTGGCGGCGCGCTCACCGACTCGGGACTCGTTCCGACCAGCGACGGCGCGAGCGCGTCGACGACGACGACGTAGCGCACGCCGGCGGGAGCCAGCAGGCGACCGAGGTGGACGGTGCCACCGGCCTGGGCGAGGCGCACGGCCTTGGCCACCTCCTCGGCCGGGCCCGGGCCCGCCGGGGTCAGCACCTGCGCCGCGTCGGGCAGATCCTCCGGCGTAAGGGCGTAGGCCAGGCCCGATTGGACCGACCACCCTCCCGCCGGCAGGGCCCGGGGGTCACCGAGCCACAGCACGCGGGCCACACTCGTGCTGGGGCGTGCGAGGAAGGCCAGCGGCTGCTCGACCCCTTGTGCCGGGAGGTCCCACCGACCACCGATGGCCCCTCCCACGACCGGGAGCAAGCCGAGCGCCACGAACACGATCGCGGCGGCGCTGGCGAGCTGCCGCCATCCGAACTCGCGGCCGCTGAGATCGTACTCGAAGGCGGCGATACCGATCCCGACACAGACTGCGACAGCAAGGGCGGCGGGAGCGAGCACGACCGTCTCGGAGGGGGTGAAGGAGCCGAGATCACCACGCGTGCTGGCGTAGGCCAGTCCCCACGAGGCCAGCGCCAGGACCCACATGCGCGCGGCCCAGGCCAACCTGGTGCCGCGGGCAATCACGAGTGGCAGCGCCGCGCCGACCACCAGGAGCCAGGCGATGGGTGACCGGGCGGCCGGCCCGACGGCGAAACGGAGGATGTCGCCCCAACTGGGCGCCGTTGCTCCCGACAAGGGGAGGCCGAAGATGGCCACCGACCCCTTGCCCGCGAGGGCCGTGCCGACGACCCAGGGCAAGGCCAGGATCAGGGCGACCACGACCGCTTGGACCGCCACGACGAGGACCCGCCATGTCGGACCGCGCGCGCCGACGAGGAGGGAACCGAGCACCCAGGCGACCGCCGTGACGAGGACCATGGGCACCACGGCCGGCGCAACGCACGAGGCGGCGGCGATGACCGTCCCGAGCAGGACGACCTGACCGGTGGGTCGGCTCCGCCAGTGCGATCCGGGTTCGACGCCGTAGGGGGCCACCCCGGCCGTGCGAGCCAGGCCCAGCGCAATGAAGGGGAAGAGGGCATAGGCCACGAGCCCGTCCCAGCGGCCCGTCCCGAGCGCGCCGTAGGGCAGCGGGAGCCCCAGGTAGCAGATGACCGCCACCACCCGGGCGCGTGGTGACACGAGGGGGCGCAGACAGCGCGAGACCCCCCACGCGCCGAGCGGGATGCACCCCAGAATCAGGACGCGCTGCAACGTCCCCATGGCGCCGAAGAACACGGTGCCGCTCAGGCCGAAGAGGCCGAAGGCCGGTGAGGCGGGCGCGGTGGTACCGACGCCGGACGACTGCCAGCCCGAGAAGAAGTGGTGCCAGCTGGCCGACCACGACGGGAGCGGCGCCAGCTGCCCGACGAGCGGGAGCGTCCCGAAGAAGAGCTCCCGCGTCCCGACGGCAATGACCAGCAGGGCGATGACCAGGGCAACGGTGCGTTGGCGCCCGGTGCTGAGGGGTGACGACCGGACCCGTCGCCCGAAGCGGTCCCGACCGGCGCGCCGTCCCAGGTCGTCGAGCTCGTCGAAGTCGGCATCCTCGCTGAAGGCCGAGCCGACGCTCCCGGTGAGCAGCGCCACCTGGTCCTCCCGCTCCACTTCCCGCTCGGACCGCTCCCTGGTGACGGCCACGGCGTTGGCAGCTTCGAGGCCCTGGTGGGAAAGGCGGCTCAGGTAGCGCGAGAGCCGAGCGCTCCCCCGCGCCTGCAGCCGGCGCACCTCGCTGTCGGGAAAGAGCCGGTGATCTGCCAGCTCGCCGCGCAGCATCGAGATCTCGGTCAGCCGGCGGAAGTTCCAGCGCCAGGCCCCGGTCACGGCACGAACCCGGCCGCGATCGCGGGCCAGCACGGCGACGACGACCTCACCGAGGGCCAGGAGCGCCGCTTGCGGCAAGACCCGCAACAACGTGATCCGCGTGTAGCACTTGAGGACGGCCCGCAGCTCGTGGCGCCGCTGGAGGGACTGCATGGTGGCGGGATGGCGGCCCTCGGGCTCGCCGGACACCGCCAACGGCTCGAGCCCACCGGCGATCACCTCGCGATGGCGCACCCGGGCGTCCGGGGCGACCACGACACGGGAGCCCGCAACCTGGCTGCGCCAGGAGAGGTCGAGGTCCTCCCCCATGGCGACGATCCCGGCGTCGAATCCCTTGAGCTCGGTGAAGAGATCCGCCCGCACCAGAATGCAACCGCCGGGGGCCACGAAGACATCGCGTACGGCATCGTGCTGCCCGTGGTCGACCTCGCCCTCGATGATGCGATCCACCACGGCGCCCGTCTTGTCACAGGTCATGCCGACGTGCAGCAACACCCGGGGGTCGTCCCAGTTCACGAACTTCGGTGACACGACTCCGGCATTGGAGCGGAACGACTCCTCGACCATTTTGTGCACCGCATCCGGGTCCGGCGCGACGTCGTCGTGCAGGAGCAAGAAGAACGCCGCTCCCTCCACCATGGAGAGCGCCTCGTTGGATGCGGCGGCGTACCCGGGCCGTCCCGGCAGGTGCCGCACGAATGCATCGGGCAGCACCCGTGCCACCCGTTCTGTGACGTCCGGATCCTCCTCCCCGGTGGACAGGACCAACACGGAGAGCTCTTCGTAGTCCTGCGACGCCAGCGAGGAAAGCGCCTCCTCGAGCCAGGGCCCGGGGTCGGTCGTGACGAAGACGGCGACCACGGCCGGCACTTGGGCGTCCATCAGGGGGTCGAGGCTATCCGGTCCGACCTCCTCCCCGGCAGGCACGAAAATCACCTCCAGTGCTTGCTACTGTTTAACACTCGTGATACTCTTGTACACGAACGCAGTGGCCTCCCGGCGGCTTCTGTGTCCAGAACGTCGGCGTGAACCGACCAGACAGGAGGCTCCACATGCCTGAAGTGCCGAGCAACATCACCAACATCTCCAAGGGTGTCACGGACCTCGCCCGCGACGCCGCCTACGTGGCCGTCGGCCTCGGCGTCCTCGGCTACCAGCGGGCCCAGGTCCACCGGGTCGAGCTGCAGAACCGGCTCTCCAGGGACTTCTCGCTGGACCAGCGAATCGACGAGATGCGCCACGGTGTCGCCAAGGGTTACCACCAGATCGACGATCTGGCCGAGACGGCCGTGCAGTTCGTCGAGACGACCCTGCAACCGCTCGAGGACAAGCTTCCCGCCTCGGTGACCCAGGTCACCACGAAGGCCCGGGAACAGGCTCGAGAGGTACGGATTCAGATCCGCCAGCGCGTGAGCGCCTGAGCGGCACCCTTCCGCAGACCAACGCTCGCCGTCAGTCCCCCTCCCACGAGGCCAGGACGTCGGCGAGCGTTGTCGCGAGCGGGATCTGTGGTCGCCATCCCGTGAGGGCCTGCAGCCGCGCCGCACTGCCCCGAAGCACAGGGACGTCGACCGGTCGGACCAGCGAAGGGTCGGTCTCGAGTGTCAGGTCAGCCCCCGCCAACTCGAGGAGCTGGGACGCCACCTCCGACATGGCGACGTCGCGTCCAGAGCAGACGTTGTAGACGCCACCGGGCTCACCGTTTTCGATCAAGAGCCTGTAGGCCACCACCACGTCACGGACGTCCGTGAAGTCGCGCCGGGTGGTGAGGGTGCCCACGGGCATGGACCGGGCTCCGCTACGGCGGGCCTCGACGATCCGCTTGGCCAACGCCGGCACGAAGAAATTGGGCGATTGGCCAGGGCCGATGTGGTTGAAAGGGCGCACGATCACCACGGGCTGGTCGTAGCCGCGCCAGGCCTGGAGCGCCACGGTCTCCGCCGCCAGCTTGCTGGCGGCATACGGGCTGGCGGGCTCCACCGGCGTGTCCTCGCCGAGGGGAAGCTGTGCCGGGGTGACGATCCCGTAGACCTCGGCCGAGCTGACCACCAGCACGCGGGGGCGGCTCTCGATGGACCGCGCCGCGGCCAGGATCTCCGCCGTGCCGAGCACGTTGACGCGCAGGACCTGGCTCGGGTTCTCCCAGCTCTCCCCGACGTGGGTCATGGCGGCCAGGTGGTAGACGGCGTCCGGCACGATGTCGGCCATGACCCGACGGACCGCGGCACCGTCGGCCACGTCCGTCTCTATGTCGATCACCGCGACCTCGTCGCCGCGGTCCTTGAGGTGCGCGGCCAGCCACTGCCCCACGAATCCTTTTCCGCCCGTGATCAGCGCGCGCACCGGCCGAACCCTACTGCGAGGCCGACAGGGCCAGCGCATAGGCCTGCCGGTGCAGGGTGACGCTGGCCTCCCAGGTCCGCTCCCGCGCCACGGTGATCCCGAGCACGCTGCGGTCGGTGCCACGGCCATCCTCGAGGGCCGTACCGAGGGCCGAGGCCAGGGCCGCGACGTCAGCAGGGGGCACCAGGAGGGCCGCGCCCCGGGCCATTTCCGCCATGGCGGTGCCCTCGGTGGTCACGAGGGGTGCGCCACAGGCCAAGGCCTCCAGTGCAGGGAGGCCAAAGCCCTCTTCGAGGGCCGGATAGGCGACGACCGCAGCCTGGCGCAGCAGTGCCGGGACGGCGGGATCGGGCAGATAGCCGGTGCGCACGATGCGCTCGGGGTGCCGGGCAGCCGCCAGGGCGCGCTCCGTCTCGGCCATCCCCCAGCCGGTCTGCCCTCCGAGTACCAGCACGGCATCAGGGTGACGCCGCGCCACTTCGTCGAAAGCGGCGATCAGAGGGACCACCCCTTTGCGGGGCTCGAGAGTGCCGACGTAGGCGACGAGCGGGCGGTCCACCGGCACGCCGAGTGCGGCGAGCACCGTCCGGTCGGCGCCCTCGGCCGGCTCATGCGGAGTGAAGCGCTGATGATCCACCCCGTGAGGAGCCACGACGACGCGGGCCCGCACGTCGCAAAGGGCGCGCAGGCGATCCTCGGTGACCTGGCTGACGCAGATCACGACCGCGGCGTGCCGCGCAGCGCGGCGTATGGCGCGACGGAAGAACGCCGCTTTGGAGCGCAGGTGCCACTCCGGATGGTCGAAAAAGGTGCAGTCGTGAATCGTCGCCACACAGGGCACCGGCGATCGGGCGGGCATGGTGTAGTGCGGTCCGTGGTGGACGTCGACGCCGACCGAACGCAGCACGGAACCGAGACGGAGCTGCTCGAAGACGAGCCGGGCCGGCCGCGCCACCGGAACCGCCCCGCGCACCGTGGCGTCGCGGGCCAGATCGCGCCAGCGCGCCTCGTCGCCGCGGCGAGTGACGAGCGAGAGACCCACGTCGTTTTGGCCGGCGAGCCCGCGGGCCAACGCCATGGTGTAGTAGCCCGCTCCACCGGGCCGCGCCGGGACGGCGGAGACGTCGAGCGACACAGCGAGGTGCCGGTCCTCCGTCATTGCAGCGACCGCCAGAGGTCGAGATGGGCGCTGGCGGTCCCGCGCCAGGTCCGCGCCGCTGCGAAGGCCGCACCCCGGCGGGCCAAGGCGGCGCGCAGGACCTCGTCGGTCAGGACGGCGGCCAGGCCTGCAGCGATGTCGTCGACATCGAGCGGGTCGACGATGCGCGCCGGAGCCGGGTCCGGCGCACCGAGGTCGTGCACGCTCGGAACTTCTTCGGAGACCACGGTCGGGACGGCCGCCCGCATGGCTTCCAGCGGCGGCAGGCCGTACCCCTCCGTGAGCGGCACATAGACGAAGGCACGCGCCCGCCGGTAGAGCTCGGACAGGACAGCGGCGGGGACGGGGCCCGTGAAGACCACATGGTCCGCCGCCGGAGGTCTCTCCGGCCCGGGCCCCCAACCGGTCGGACCGACGATCACCAACGGCCACGGACCGGGGAGGGACCTGCGCACCTGGCCGAAGGCCCGCACCAGCCGGTCCACGTTCTTGCGGGGCTCGAGCGTGCCGACGGTGAGGAGGAACGCATCCGAGACGCCGACACTGCGCAGGAGCGCATCGGTGGCGTCCGGGTCGGGCGGAGGCAGGTGGTCGGCGCCACTCGGCACGACGGTGATGCGACTTTCGGCAATATCGCTCGCCACCAAGTCTGCCGCCACCAGGCGAGACGGGACAACCAGCGCGGCTCCCGAACGGCTGGCGCGCCGCAGTGCGGCCTCGTGCCAGCGCGCACCGCGCCGTGTCGTCGCTTCGGGATGCCGGCGCCACGCGACGTCGTGCACCGTCACGACCAGGCGTTCCGGGCTGGAGCGCCGCAGTCGAGGTGAGGCCAGCGACACCGAATGCACGATGTCGAAGCCGGCCGGCGCGCGGGACAGCCCGTGGTCCCAGGCAAGGGGCATGAGCAGGCTCGGTAGCCGCGACGTCAGCACCGGGCGGCCGAAGGCTGCCAGAGGGTCGACGGTCCCGCCGGGTGCCCGGCTGGCCAACAACGCCAACTCGACCGTCTCGCCCTCCGCCGCGACGGTGGCCAAGCCGCCGAGCAGGCCGCGGGCGTAGGAGCCGATGCCGCCGGGCACACGCCGCCGGAGCTGCTCGACGGCGAGGAGCACCGAGGGTGCGGGCCGCTCACCCATGGGCCGCCACGACGTCGCGGTAGAGTGCAACCAGCTCTTCGGCGCAACGCCCCCACGAATAGCGGGCCGACCAGGAGGTCCCAGCTGCGACGAGACGGCGCCGCACCTCCCCCTCCTGCAAGCAGGTGGCGATGGCCTCGGCCAGACCGTCATGGTCACCGGCGTCGACCAGCAAAGCGGCGTTGCCGAGCACCTCGGGCAACGAGCCCGCTCGCGTCGCCACCACCGGCACGCCGGCGCGCATCGCCTGCAGCGGCGGGAATCCGAATCCTTCGTACAGCGACGGATAAGCCAACACGCTGGCCCGCGCCAGCAAGACAGCCAAATCGGACGGCGCCGTCCATCCCGTGCGGACTATCCGCGCCCGGGCCGCCGACCCGGCGACGGCATCGTCGAGCGCTTGCTCGCCCCATCCCGGGGGACCGGCCAGGACGAGTGCGACATCGGCCAGACGGCCGGCCACCGTGCCGAACGACCGCACCAGACCCGGGAGGTCCTTGCGCGGCTCGGCTGTCCCGACCGCGAGGCAAAAGCGAGTCACCCCGGCCGGGAGTACCCGACTGAGCACCGCCTCGGCCTCGGCGCCCGTCGGGACGGGCAGATCAGGGATGCCGGGGTTGACCACACGGACGCGGGACGGATCGGCGCCGAAGGCCTCCATCACCTCGTCGCCCACGAAGGCGGAATCAACGTGGACCCACGCGCCGCGGGCCAAGGCACGCCGGATCAATCCCGGATACGCCAATGTCGCCGGATCGCACAGTTCAGGATGGTGCAACGGCGTGAGGTCGTGCACCGAGACGACCGCGGCCGCGCGCCTCGTCGGAGGCACCAGGAAGTTCGTGCCATGGACGACATCGGTGGTGCCGATGAACCATTCGAGTGGTGGTACGTCTCCCCGGGTCCACAGCGCATGAAGGGGGCGGGCAGGCATGGGCCGCTGGTGCGCGGTGACGCCATCCGGCAGGTGTGTCTCGATCAGCCGGCGGCGGCGCCAGCTGATGGCGAAGGCCCTGACGTCGACCTCCGGTCGCTGCGCCAGAGCCGCCGATGCGCCGTAACAGAAGGCTCCGACGCCCGTGGGCAACCCGAGCAACGGCGTGGCGTCGAGTGCGACGCGCACGCGTGCCGCTGCCGGGACCCGGGACGTCTCGGACGTACTCAGGTGGTGATCGCCCCGTCGATGGAGAGGATCGCCCCCGTCACGTAGTCCGCCTCGCTCGAACCGAGGTAGGCGAAGGCGCCGGCGATCTCGTGCGGGAACGCGAAGCCGATCGGGGACATCAGCCGCTCAATCAGCTTCCAGTCGGCATCCTCGGGCGGCCCGAAGTTGTGGATGATCGGCGTGTCGACCCCGCCCGGCGCCACGCCGTTCACGCGTACACCGCGCGCCATGTACTCGACCGCCAGCGCCATCGTCAGGAGCCGCACGCCGCCCTTGGAGGCGCAGTAGGCCGCCGAGTAGGGCTGGCCTTTCATGCCGGCGGTGGAGACGGTGTTCACGATGGCCCCGCCGCGCTCGAGCATGCCCGGCAGCACGGCCCGGCACATGAGGAAGGTCCCCGTCAGGTTGACGGCGATGATCCTGTTCCAGCCGCTCAACGACTGCTCGGGCGTGTGGGCGAAGCCGCCGATGCCGGCAATGTTGCACAGATTGGTGATCGATCCGAATTCCCCGGCAGCCCGGGCCACTGCGGCCGCCACCGCGTCTTCGTCGGTCACGTCACACGGCACGGCGATGGCGCACCCACCCGCCCCGGATGCCTCGGTGTTGATCTCGGCGGCCACCGACTCTATGGCGTCTGTGGTGACGTCGAGGCAGGCGACGGCGGCACCCTCGGCCGCCAGCCGGCGCGCCGTGGCGCGCCCGATGCCCGAACCGGAGCCGGTGACCAGCGCCACCCGCCCCTGGTAGCGACCAGGGGTGATGGCCTCGGGGGCAGTCCCTCGATTGGGATCGGATTCCCCGACTCGTGTCGTGGGGCTCATGCGCGCTCCTTCTCGTCTTCTCCGGTGGGGTCACTGCCTAGCACCCCAGGGCCGGGACGACGACTTTGCGCCAGGCGCCGTTGCCGCTCCTCTGCGCCACGCGTCGCCATGGCGGCGAGACGCACCGGGTCGACCTTCATCATCGGCGTCAGCGGAAGCTCGTCGACCACGACGAGGGCGTCTGGTGCCTTGTAGTCCGAGAGCTCTCGGGCACAATGCGCGCGCAACAGACCGAGTTCGGGGTGCGTTCCCTCTACGGCCACGACGACCGCCACGCCCACCTCGCCCAGGACGTCGTCGGCCACACCGACCACGGCGACCCGGTCGACTGCGGGGTGGGACGACAGCGCCTCTTCGACTTCGGCCGGGTACACGTTGTAGCCGCCGCGGATGTAGCGCTCGTGGGCGCGACCCGACAACTGCAGGTTGCCCTCGGGGGTGAGCCGTCCGAAATCACCCGTGGTCAGCCACCCGTCAGGGGCCAGCACCGCCGCAGTCGCCGTCGCGTCCATCAGCTCCGCCACGGAACGGCCCCGACCCGGACCACTCCCCCAGTAACCACGCATGGCCGCGGCGGATCGGAGCAGGACGCGCCCGACCGAGCCCGGGGGCACCGGGTCGCCCGCGTCGTCGACGATGGCGAGCTCGACTCCTGCCACCGGACGGCCCACCGTGGTCGCCACCTCTTCGTCCGACGAGGTCAACGTCGTGCCGGTTCCGAGGGACGACTCGGTCGAGGTGTAGCGCACGACGACAGGTACCCCGAAGCGGCGGCGCACCTCGGCCACCATGGACGCGGTCATGCGGGCCGCACCTGTCCCGGCGACGCGCAGCGCACCGAGATCGGCCCGCGGGAGCTCCGCGCTGGCCAGCATGAGCGCCCACTGCGTCGGGACGCCCTGGGCGACCGTCACCCGTTCGTCGGCCATGACCCGGATGGCATCGTCGGCCCGCCACGGGGTGGGGGTGATGATGGTCGTCACGGCGTTGCCGATCTCATCCCAGGCACGCGTCATGTAGCCCACGTGGGCGAAGGGCAGGGGTGAGAGCCGGCGATCCCCGGGGTGGCTCAACACGTCGGTCCCCCGGGCCACTGCAGCCAGGTTGGCGTGATCGAAGATCGCGCCCTTGGGCCGGCCTGTGGTGCCGCTCGTCCAGACCACGGCGACGGGATCGGAGGCGGCCAGCGCGGGCCAGGCCGCCGGCCCCGGCCCTCCCCACCACCCCCGCGTCTCGGCGCGCCGCACCACCGGAATTGTTCCCGGGTCGGGGATCACCCCGGCGCCCGGGTCGAGCACCAGCAGCACCGGCGCGGCTCGCTCGAGAATGGAGGTCACCTCGCCGGTACCCATACGCGGGTTGATGCCTGACGCAATGGCCCCCAGCCGGAGCAATCCGCCATACAGCACGGCGTAGTCGATGCAGGAAGGCAGGAGCAGCGCGACGACATCGCCCTTGCCCACACCGAGGCGGGAGAGGTGTCCGGCCACGCCCTCAGCGGCCCGGTCCCATTCGGCGAAGGTCAGGCTCTGCCGGCCGCCCTCGCGACTGGGCTCGACATAAGCCTCGACGCCTCCGTTGACCCGCGCCGCCTCCCGCAAGACCGACACCACGGTCTCGTGCTGATCCGACGGGATACGCACTGGCATGGCGGGCGGCGATGGTACCAGGGGCGGGCGGAACGACCCGAGTCGTGGTGCTCCTATGCTCGCGACGTGCTGGTGGCCCTGTGCGGCGGCGTGGGGGCCGCTCGAATGCTTGCCGGTCTCGTACGCGTGGTCCCTGCCGGCGATATCACCGCCATCGTCAACGTCGGCGACGACATGGAACTACACGGTCTCTCCATCAGCCCCGATCTCGACACCGTGACGTACACCCTGGCCGGCATGGACAACCGCGAGACGGGCTGGGGCGTGGCCGGCGAAAGTTGGGCCGTCATGGACGAGCTGGGGCGCCTCGGTGGCGAGGACTGGTTCCGCCTGGGTGACCGCGACCTTGCGACGCATCTGTTCCGCACCGGACGGCTGCGGACTGGCGCACCACTGAGTACGGTCACCGCCGAGCTGGGGAAACGGCGCGGCATTGAGGTGCGGCTGGTGCCCGTGACCGACGACCAGCTGCGCACCCGTGTCGCGCTGGCCGAAACGAGCATCCTGGGGCCGGCCGGAACCGAGGTCGGCTTCCAGGACTACTTCGTGCGGTTGCGGCACGACGTGCCGGTGCGAGGCGTCCGCTTCGAGGGTGCCGAGTCGGCGCGACCCGCGCCCGGCGTCATGGAGGCGCTCCTCGACTCGAACTCGATCGTCGTCTGCCCTTCGAACCCCGTGGTCTCCATCGGCCCGATCCTCGCCGTGCCCGGGGTGCGTGAGGTCCTGGTGGCGCGCCGGAACCAGGTGGTGGCCGTCTCGCCGATCGTCGCCGGCGCGGCGCTCAAGGGTCCGGCCGATCGGCTCATGGCCGAGCTCGGCACCGAACCCTCGGTGGTGGGCGTCGCCCGCCTGTATGCGACGTGGGTCGGAACGCTCGTGGTCGACACCGCGGACGCCCCGCACAGGGCGGCCATTGAGGCCGAGGGCGTGCGCTGCGTCGTGACGCCGACCGTCATGAGCACGCCGGAACGGGCGGAAGCACTCGGTCGGGCGGTGATCGATGCGGTGGGCTGAGGGCATGCAGATCCTTCCCATCAACGGCCTGGGTGAGGTGGCACCCGGCACCGACCTGGCCGCGCTGATCGCCGGTGCCGTCGCTCCCGCACTCCCCGGCGGACCCGAGCTGGCCAGCGGCGACGTGGTCGTCATCACACAGAAAATCGTCTCGAAGGCTGAAGGCCGACTCGTCGAGCTCGATCACAGCGACCCTGCGGCCAAGCTGGCCCTGGTGCGCCGGGAATCGGTCCGCGTGTTGCGTCAGCGCGGCGAACTGGTGATCAGTGAGACCCGGCATGGTTTCGTCTGTGCCAACGCCGGCGTGGACCTGTCGAACGTGGCGGACGGAACCGCGGCGCTGCTGCCCGAGGACTCGGATCGTTCAGCCCGCCGCATCCGGGCCGGTTTGGAGAACAGCCTCGGGCTCACGCTCGGCGTGATCGTCTCGGACACCTTCGGGCGCGCGTGGCGGAAGGGCGTCACCGACGTGGCCATCGGGTGCGCCGGCGTGGCCGCAGTGATCGATCTCAAGGGAACGACCGACGCCGGGGGTCGTGAGCTCGTCGCCACCGAAATCTGCGTCGCCGACGAGCTGGCGTCCGCCGCGGAGCTCGTCATGGGCAAGGATCGAGGTGTCCCGGTGGCCGTGGTCCGGGGGGTGCCGACGGAATGGCTCCGTCCTGCCTCGGTACGCGCCGAGGTCATCCGGCCCCCGGACGAAGACCTCTTCCGCTGACGTCAGCCGATGCTGGCGCGCACGAACTCGAGGACGGCGCGCACACCGTCATCGAGCTGTGTCCAGGAACGCCACCCGAGCTGGATCGCCGCCCGCTCGACATCGAGGCAGGACCGAAGCAGCTCGCCCGGTCGCAGCGGCGCCAGGACCGACGTGACCTCGAGCCCGGACTGTGCGCCGATGGCGGCGACCAGCTCGTTGACCGACGTCTCGCGACCTGTGCCGATGTTGCAGACGAGGCCACCACCGCGAGTGCCCGCCCGCACGAAAGCGTCGACGACGTCGTCCACGAAGACATAGTCCCGGGTCTGCTCGCCGTCACCGAAGATCGTCACCGGCTCGCCGCGCAACACGCGGTCGGCGAAGATGGCGACCACACCGGCCTCGCCGTGGGGATTCTGCCGAGGCCCGTAGACATTGCCCAGAGCCAGAGCGCTGAATTCGAGCGAGTGCAGCTCCCGATACGCCACCAGGTAGTCGATGACGGCCTTCTTGGACACGCCGTAGGGCGACAGCGGCTGCTGCGGGTGCGACTCGCGCACCGGGAGGTCCTCGGCCGCCGGCTCGCCGTACAGGGTGCCGCCGCTGGCGGCAAAGACCACACGCTCGGCCTCGGCCTGGCGAGCGCCCTCCAGGACGTTGAGCGAGCCGACGACGTTGACCGTGGCGTCGAACGCCGGGCGGGCCACCGAGACGCGGACGTCGGCCTGGGCCGCCAGGTGGAACACCAACTCCGGTCGGCGGCGCGCCATCAGCTCAATGACGGCCGGCGCGCTGATATCGAGATGATGGATCGTGAGGGCACGGCCCGCGCTGCCACGGGCCTCGGCCAGGTTCGTCAGCGAGCCCGTCGAGAAGTCGTCGACGACGTCGACTTCGTGCCCCTCGACCAGGAGACGATCAACCAGGCTGGACCCGATGAACCCGGCACCTCCCGTCACCAGCGTGCGCATGCCCCGGTCTTTCTAGCCCGACACCCTCTCGCCGTCGACCAGTGTCCCTGACGAGACGACTGCATCGGCGCCGAGAACGGAGACCGCCCGGACATCGGCTCTCTGCCCCACGATGGAACGCGGCCCCATGACAGAACCGGCCACCTTGGCATCGGCCGCGACGTGACACCCGCCCATCAGTACCGAGTCCGTCACGACCGCACCGGACGAGACCACCGTGCCAGGCCCGAGAATGCTGCGCTCGACGCGGGCCCCCGACTCGACGACACAACCCGAGAACACGACCGCGGGACCCGCCACCTCGCCGTCGATGTCACTGTGGCCTTCCAGCAGCACCCCGTCGCCCCTGTCGGCCACGCCTGGGGTCACGACCGGGCCGCGCTTGCGGTACAGGTAGTCGAAGTTGGCTTCGAGAAACGCCGCAGGGGTTCCCGTGTCGAGCCAGTAGCTGTCGTCGGACCGGGCGAAGAGCCCACCATCGCGCACCATCGCAGGAAACGTCTCCCGCTCGATCGACACCCGTCCTCCCTCGGGGATGCGGCTGAGCACCGACGGTTCGAGGATGTAGGTCCCCGCGTTGATTTCGTTGGTGGGTGCCTCTTCGCGGGGAGGCTTCTCGACGAAGGCCAGCACCCGACCATCCGCGTCAGTGGGCACGACACCGAAGGCCGAGGGGTCGGCCACCGGGTGCAGGGCGATCGTCCCCTCGGCTCCGCGCCCGCGGTGAAAGGCCACCAGTGTGGTCAGGTCGAGATCGGTCAGCACGTCGCCGTTGACGACCACGAACGTCTCGTCGATACCGGCGAACATGGCGGCGAAGCGGACGGCACCGGCCGTGTCGAGCGGCTCGGGCTCGACCGCATACGTCAGGCCGACGCCGGCGGCCCGTCCGCCCGGGTAGGCCTCCATGAAGGCGTCGGGCAGGTAACCGAGGGAAAGAACGGCCTCGTCGATCCCATGGGCGGCGAGCTGCCCGAGTACCCGCTCGATCATGGGCACCCCGACGACGGGGAGCATCTGTTTGGGGGCGGATAGCGTCAGGGGGCGAAGCCTCGTTCCCTCGCCCCCGACAAGGACAACCGCCTTCATTACTTGGTCGTCGTCGTGGACGAGGGCTTCGTCGTCGTCGTCGCCGGCACGCTCGACGTCGTGCTGGAAGCTGCCGGAGCGGTGGTCGTCGTGGCAGGCAGGCTCGACGTCGTGGCGCCGGCGACGGTCGTGCTCGTGGGCGTCGGCGCCTGGTCTCCGGCCAGCACCTGCTGCAGGGCGAGGATCGTCGAGGCCGGTGGCTTGGGCATCTGGGTTCCCTCGGGCACGAACCCGACGGTGATCAGCTGGCGATTGAGAAGCTTCAGATCGGCGGGCTTCAAGGTGGTGACGCCCCCCGTCTCCTCTTCCTCTCCGTTCTTGGCAGTCTTGGTCGAGATCACCCAGGCCCGCGCCTGCACGACTCCGACCCTGCCGGCGTCCGGCGTCCCGGCGGCGCACTTCTGGCCGTTGTCGTACTCGGGAACCTTCGTCGTGGTCGAGGGATACCCCAGCTTGGTATTGGTCAACGTCAACCCCGCGTAGCCGTCGGCGAACTTCCCGAGGGTGGCGTTGTTGCCCGCCTCGCTCGCCTTCTTCGGCGCAATGGAGAGCACACCGCTCCCCGTGGTCGTGAGGCCCGTCGTCGCCGAGGTCGGCGAGGCGGGGAGCGCGGATTGCATGGTGCCGCAGACGTCGAAGGCCAGCCCGGCGTGCCACGTCGTCCCGACGGTCGGCTCGACGACGGAGGGGACCTTGTTGTAGTTGTACTTGGCCACGGCGATGGAGCCGATCCCGAGGATGACGATGATCACGAGCGCGGCGTACCAGTTCACGGGCATCTGCCCGCGATAGGTGGTCCCGCCGCCCGTTGCGGCGGCGCGTGCAACTGATTTCCCAGAAGAGCTTCTCGCCATGGCGGGTGGCAACCCTACAGCCTGGCGGGGTGCCCTCCTGCGGCAGGCGACCCGCTGAGGAGTTCACGATAGAGGGTCATCGTCGCAGGATGAAGGCAGTCCGTGGCGGAGTGCTCGGCCCTCCGGGCGGGCGGGCGGACTCCCTCCCCGGCCAGCGTCCGCAAATGGGCAATGGCTGAGTGCAGCCGGACCCGGTTGTCCTGGGCTGCGGTGGCGACGAGGAGCGCGCGGTAGAGGCGCTCGTCGTAGGGGCTCACGTGGAGCGCCTGCCTGACGACCCACTCCGCCTCGTTCCCCCTTCCCCGCTCCACGAGGGTGTCAACGCCGCGGAGGGCTGTCTGCACGACCAAGCCCTCGATCTCCGACAGTGTCCCGTCGAAGACCGCCCAATCCGTCCGGTGCAGACCGGCGAAGAGCGGGCCCCGGACCAATCGCATGGCCTGAAGGAGTTGCTGCGGGTCGTCGCCGGCGGTGAGGGACGCGAACCGTTCGACGTCGGTCGTGACCGAGTCGCCCAACCGGAGTTCGACGCCACGAGGGAGATGGGGGCGGCCGTCGGCGTCTCCGCCCAGTGCCCGACGAGCGTCGGACGAGGTGGAATGGGCGGTGGCGAGCGACACGGGCCTCTCCGGCCAGATGGCCAGGGACCACTCGGCATGACGTACCCCATGCCGGTGGAACGCGAGATAGACCACCAGCTCGCGCGCCGCCGAACGACGAAACGGCCCGGCCGCGCCGCGTAGCAGGACCGGACCGAGCACCGCGATCTCGACGCCGTCGTGGCTCACGACGGGGAACGGTCGGTCGGCCCACTGCGTGGGGACGGAGATGGCTGCGTGGGGGCGGAGGGATTCGAACCCTCACTGGGGACGGTTTAAGCGCCCTGCCTCTGCCTGTTGGGCTACGCCCCCTGTCGACCATTCTTGACCGAGTCGCGCCGCCTCGTGAAGGATGGCCTGGCCCGTCCTGGACAAACGCCCCGAGCCGTCACCTCCCTGGGCAGACCAAGGGCCTCGTTGCGTCCGATCCCCTTACCCGGGCACGCCCGACACGAAGGGGCGGGCGTGCTCCAGGACGGCAAGCTCCTCGTCGCGTGGCGCCGTCTCGAGCCTGGTGTCGGCACCGAAGATCATGGTGGAGCGGTCGATCGGACGCCAGGGGCGCCAGCTGCCGACGCCGTCGTGACTGGGCTCGCCAGTGGCGGCGAAGGCCAGCCACGCGCTCTGCATCTGCCGCGAGAGCCTCTCGACGGCTGGGCCACCGCCCGAGAAGACCTGGACGACCGGCAAGTGCACCGCGCCGAACACGAAAGGCAGTTCCAGCGCGTGACAAGAGCCTAAAATCCCGCCGAACGCCGGTGATTCCCAGTCGAACAGGTAGACGAACGCGCGTGAGCCGTGTGCGACGTGGGCCGCCGCCAACTGAAGGCTCGGCCAGCGGAAGACGATGTCGGTTCCCATGGCGACCCACATGGCGTTGGGCTCGATCGACTCACCGCGCGACTCGCGGGCCGATCGATAGGCGTCAATCATCTCCGGCGCTGACGCCTCGGGCACGGCGTTCGCTATCCAGCGCTCCACGCCATCCGCATCGAGGGCCATGAGAGCAGGATTGCCCAGCCCAAAAAGCGTCAACTCGTCGCGATTGGTACCGATCAACAGGTCGATGCCAGCGGCGGAGCCGTTGGCGACCGCTGCCTGCGGATGATCCGGCAGAAGCACACCGTCGACGACAGGAAGGAACGGGAGCGGAATCATTCCCGGGTCCGGACGCCGTTTCCCCAACTCCTCGGTGGCGGCAACCAGTTCGGTCGCCGGAATGCGCTCCAATGCGTCTCTCGTGCACGACGGGAGACCGAGGACCGCCACCAACCTCTCCGCCGAACGCTCCGCGTCTGCAACGGTGTGGACGTGCACTCCCCCGCTCTGCACGATGGCGCGCTTGAAAAGCCCCCTGGCGGCAGGCGTTCCGAGCAGGGTGGCCACGCTGAACCCTCCGGCCGACTCCCCGAAAATGGTGACGGCGCCCGGATCGCCGCCGAAAGCCCCGATGTTGTCCCGCACCCAGCGCAACGCGGCCAGTTGGTCCAGCAGGCCCCAGTTCCCGACCAGCCCGTCCGGGTCGGACAGGTCCCGGTGACCCAGGAAACCCAGGGCGCCGAGCCTGTAGTTGATGGTGACCACCACGGCGTCGCCGTTGCGCACAAGGTTCCCGCCCCGGTAGAGGAAGACCGACCCGCTGCCCGAGGTGAAGCCACCCCCGTGAATGAAGACCATGACCGGACGACCCCGGCCCGGCTGGTGCGTCGGTGAGGCGGGAATCTCCGGGGTCCAGACGTTCAGCGACAGACAATCCTCGCTGTGTGGCTCGGACGCCGACGGGTCCGACGGGCTCGTGATGCCAGGAACGGAGGTCGATTGCGGCGCAATCGGCCCGAACGTGGATGCGTCACGAATCTCGTCCCATCGCTCCGACTCCAACGGGGGGCGCCACCGCAGCGCACCGACCGGCGCGCGCGCGTAGGGGATCCCTGAGAACGACCAGAGGTCATCGCGCCAGACGCCTCTGAGCCTGCCCTGGGTGACTGAGACCACTCCGTGCACAGAAATGGACCCTATGGAGCCAAACGCCAACGGTCAATCGAAGGACTCATCGAACCGATACACGAACGGGAGGTGAACTGCACACGAACTCATGACGCAACGGGACGGAACCAGAGGGGATGCCAAAAATGCGGCTATGCAGCCATTACGCTGTTGCGCCGTGGATGCAGTGCAGTGTCGGGACACTGCCCGCAGGCGGGGTCCTCTCGTCAGAGTGACCATGGTCGTCGGTCTCCTCGTCGCCTTGTTGACGACGGCGGCAGCGACCAGCGCGGGCGCGACGACATCCACCACGTTGCCGGGACCGGCGCCGAACCAGTCGCAGATCAATACCACCCAGTCGCAAGTCAGCCAGGTAGAGGCGACACTGGCTCAGGAGGAGCAGCAGACCTCCATCCTCGACGACAAGTACAACACGGCTGAGCAGAATCTCCAGGACGCGCAGTCGGCGCTGCAGACAATCGCCGCCAACCTCGTCCGGGCGCGCTCGGCTGTGGACACGGACCGCAGGCTCGTCTCAAAAGACGCGGTGGCGGCCTACGTCTACGGGACGCCCGAGACGGGCTTCGCCTCCTACTTCTCGACTTCGGCAAACTTGAGCGAGGCGCGCAACCAATACACGTCGCAGATCGTCGGGAACCTCACCAGGGACGAGACCGCCCTGTTGCAGTCGGAGACTCGCTTGCAGTCACAGGAAGTCGCACAGCAAACGCAGGAAACACAGGCCCAGTCGGAGGCCGCACAGGCGAAAGCGCTGGCGCAAGCCAACGAACAGGAGGCCGCCACGACGAAGTCGACCCTGAACCAGGTACAGGGTCAGCTCGCCCAAGAGGTCGCGGCCGCCGCCATTCAAGAGGCGCAGCAGGAAGCCGCTGCTGCAGCCGCGGCGCGCAGCGTGGCGGCCCAGAACCAAGCGGCGGCAGCGGCGGCAACGGCGGCATCCGTGGCCGGAGCGGTCGGTGGTTCGTCGAGCGCCGCGGCCGCGACGACGGCAGCCAACCAAGCTGGCGGCGCCACGGGGCCTGTTGGCGGGTCCGCCTCCGGCGGCAGCGCAGGCATGGCCGCCGTGCAGGCGGCCGTGTCCCAGCTGGGCGTGCCTTACGTCTTCGGCGGTGAACAGCCGGGGGTCGGATTCGACTGCTCGGGACTCGTGCAATGGGCCTGGTCCCAAGCGGGCGTCACCATACCCAGGACGACCGAGACGCAGTGGCCCTCCCTCACCCATGTCTCACTCGATGCGCTCCAACCCGGTGACCTGCTCTTCTATCAGAACCTCGACAATGACGGCGGTTTGGTCGACCACGTCGTGATGTACACAGGGTCGGGCCCATACGGAAGCGACACCGTGATCCAAGCGCCTTTCACCGGATCGACCGTGTCCTACTCCCCCATCTTCACCGAGGACCTGATCGGGGCGGCCCGCCCCTAGGCCCCGCGGCCAGGATCACCTCGGCCGAGTGATCGGTACGATGGTCCGATGGCCAGCGGGCGCCCGGTTGTGGGCGAGAAGAGCCGATCGACTGCCGTCGTGCCGATCCGCATCGCCTCCGAGCACGGGGATGAACCGGAGGATCCTCGGCTGTCCGACGTCGACGAATGGGGCCGATCCGAGCGCACAAGAGCACTGGCGCGTGCGCTCTACGAACCCATCTACTCCAAGTGGTTCCGCACTGAGTGGGAGGGTCTCGAACGGATCCCGGCTGAGGGCGGCGCCCTGCTCGTCGCCAATCACGCCGGGGCCATTCCGTCCGACGCGCCGGTCATCATGCACGGGATCGAGAAGGAGCTGGGGCGGCCGGTCTACGGGTTGGCCGACTACTTCTTCCGGACGGTGCCAGTCGTCGGGACCCTCTGGGCGCGGGCCGGCGGTGTCTCCGCCCGCCCTGCCAACGCGTACAGGCTCTTGAAGGAGCAGCGACAGCTCGCGCTGGTCTTTCCCGAGGGAACCAAGGGAACCTCAAAGTCGTTCACCGACCGCTACCAGCTTCGCCGCTTCGGGCGTGGTGGTTTCGTCGAGATCGCCATGCGGGCCGGTGTCCCCGTCATTCCCATCGCCGTCGTCGGTGCCGAAGAGGCGATGCCGGTGGTGTGGCGGCTGCCGACGGTGGCCCGCATCCTCGGCCTCCCCTATTTCCCCATCACGGCCAACCTGCTTGCCCTCGGGCCGCTCGGGGTCGTGACCCCGTTCCCCGCCAAGTTCAAGCTGCGGGTCTTGGCCCCCGTGCGATTCGACGTCCCCCCTGACCAGGACCGGTACTCGAAGAGCCGGATCATGGAGGAGTCGGAAAGAATTCGCTCGCTGCTCCAGGAGTCGGTCTACGACATGCTGCGCTCCCGGCGCAGTGTCTGGTTCGGCTGAAGCATCAATGAGCCGTCGAATCCTCGTGACCGGAGCCGACACCTTTTGGGGCGGGCGGATGATCCAGGCCCTCGAGGCCGACCCGACCATGGATGTGATTCTCGGCATGGGCACAGGGACACCCTCCGTCCCCTTCGAACGGGCCGAATTCGTCCGAGCCGACCAGAACTACTCCATCATGAGCCGGATCGTGAGGGCCACCCAGGTCGACACCATCCTCCACACCTTCATGATCACGGACTCCTCCTCGGTGCCGAAGCGGGCCATGCACGAGATCAATGTCATCGGGACCATGAACCTCTTGGCGGCAGCAGGGGCCGCCGGTTCTTCGGTGCGTCACATTGTCGTCAAGTCCTCGACATTGGTCTACGGCTCCGCTGCCAGCGATCCGAACACGTTCGAGGAGGACACGCAGAGGACGAGTCCCGTCAAGAACAGTGTTGAGCGCGCACTGGTCGAGGCGGACGGCCTCATGCGCGACTTCGCCGAGGACAATCCCGGCACCAAGGTCACCGTGCTCCGCTTTGCCAACGTTCTCGGCGACCACCTCACCACGCCGATCAGCAGGAACCTGGCGCGGCCGATCTGCCCGTCCATCTTCGGCTTCGATCCGCTCCTGCAGTTCATTGAGGAGGGCGACGTCGTGCGAGCTCTGCTCCATGTGACGCAGGCCGGCATCCCCGGCCTCTACAACGTGGCGGCCGAGGGGCGGCTTCCCTGGAGCGAAGTGGCGAACATCTGCGGGACCCGCCTCGTGCCCCTCTCGCCCTTCAGCCCCTTCAAAATCCGCCCCCTGGCCCGCCTCTTCGACCTGCCGGCAGAGCTCGAGGACTTGCTCCGCTATGGCCGGGGCGTGGACACTCGGCGCTTCGCCGCCACAGGCTTCGTCTACAACGCCACCAGTGCCGGCGCCGTACAGACGTTCATCAGGTCACTGCGACTGCGCCGGCAGTCCGGCCGCAAGCCGACGTCGTACACCTATGAGCACGACGTCGAGCAGTTCTTCCGCCATTCACCGTCGATCGTGAGCGGCGGCGAGCCCTGAGCGCTCAGCCTTCCAGCCACTCCTCGACCAGCTCACGCTCACGCACCACCCATTCCTCCGCCGTGATGCCGTAGCGGACGTGGTCCTCCCACTGCCCGTCGATCTCGAGGAGGCGGAGGGCGGTGCCCTCCTCCCGGATGCCAAGTTTCTCGACCACGCGCCGGCTGGCCGTGTTCCTGGGGATGATGGCGATCTCCACGCGGTGCAACGAGATGGCCTCGAAGGCAAATCGGAGCGCCACGACCACCGCCTCGGGCACCAAGCCCCGGCCAGCGAGTTCCTCGTCGATCCAGTACCCGATGACGCCGCTCTGGAAAGGTCCACGTTGAATGGAAGACAGGGTCACCTCGCCGGCGAAGCGCTCGCCCACGAAGATCCCGAAGCCATAGCCCGTGCCCAGGTGCCGCTCGCGCTCACGGATCCCGCAGCGCGCCGCGAAGCTGGGCCGGTCCTCCGACGGTGCGGGCGCACCCTTGGGTCGAGGCTCCCATCGGAGCAACCAGCTGGCGCAGCGGGTGCGCACCTCGTGCCATGCGGCAAAGTCGTTCTCGGTCAACGAACGCAGCAACACCCTCTTCCCCCGGAGCTCCAAAGGAGCGTGGCGGACTGCCCTGGCCGCAGTCATCGTCCCAGTACCTCCTTCAGTGCCCCCAACAGGGCGAGAACGTTGCGCCGGCGTGCAGTGTGCCCCATACAGCCGATACGCCAGATCTGCCCGGCCAAACGGCCTGCGCCTGCGCCGATCTCAATGCCATAGGTTGCGAGGAGCTCGCGCCGTACCGCTGCTTCATCGACGCCGCTCGGGACACGCACAGTCGTCAGTTGCGGGAGACGATGATCGGCAGCCACAAGGAGCTGGAGGCCGAGCCCGGTCAACCCGTCCTGCAGCAGTCGTCCGCACTCTGCGTGCCGGTCCCACGAAGCCTGGAGCCCCTCATGGAGCAGAACGCCCAGGCCGGCATGCAGCGCCGCGACCATCGTCACCGGGGCCGTGTGGTGGTACACCCGCGCTCCGCCCGAGGCGTCGTTGACATAGCGCGCCAGGAGGTGCAGATCGAGGTACCAACTCGATGGGCGTTCGACCATGCGTTCCAGGGCCCGCTGGGAGACGGTGAAGGGCGCGAGGCCGGGCGGGACACCGAGACACTTCTGCGTTCCGCTGTAGGCGATGTCGACCGACCAGTCGTCGACCGCAGCCTCGATTCCCCCGAGCGACGTGACCATGTCCACCAGAAGCAGAGCGTCACCCTTGCCTCGGCCCAGAGGAGCGACCTCGTTGCGCACCCCCGTCGACGTCTCGGCATGCACGACCGCGATCATGGCGGGCGCGGGATGCGCCTCCAGCAGGCGGTCAGGGTCAACGGGCTCACCCCACTCGGTGTCGACACGGACCACGTCGGCCCCGTGGCGGGAGGCAACCTCGCACATCCGCTCGCCGAAGACGCCGTTTACGCCGACGACGACCGGGTCGCCCGGCCGGACGAAGTTGACGAAGGACGCCTCCATGCCCGCAGAACCTGTTCCGCTCAAAGGCAACGTGAGCGCGTTGGACGTGGCGAAGACCTGTCGCAAGCGGTCGTTCGTGCCGTCGAGGACGGCCAGGAACTGTGGATCGAGATGCCCGAGCACGGGACCGGCCAGGGCCATGGTGACTTCCGGATACGCATTCGACGGTCCCGGCCCCATGAGGAGGCGGTCGGATATCCCCATCGGCGAATCGTGGCAGGTCCACGCTCACCTGCGCCAACGCGCTGTCCATCCGAGCGGGGTCCACTAGATTGCCCGCGTGGAACGGGTGCTCTATGCCCCTCGGGCGCAGCCCCTCCTTCCCCCAGACGTGTCCCAGGACCCCGGTCCCTACGTGGCCTGGTCCCGCGACCATGAGGCGCGGCGGGCCCGAGGGACACGCTCGACCCGGAGGACCGATCTGTGCCTGGTCATGGCCGTGGTCGACGCCGAGCCGGCCGCCATCCGGCGCACGCTGCAGAGCGTCCGACGCCAGCGCGGCGGGTGGTCGCTCACCGTGGTCACGCCCGAGGACCGGCTGCCCGAGATTCGGGCCCTGGTGCACGCCGGCACGGCGCTGCGCAACCGCCGGCGCGTCCGGGTCCTGGGTGCCGGCGGACCCGGCACCGAACGTGAGCTGCTCGGCATCGGGATCGAGGCCGGCCAGGGCCTGCCGCGGGCCTTGCTCTTCCCGGGTGACGTCTGGGCGCCCGATGCAGTCGCTCAGCTGAGCGCCGCGCTGACACCGGCCAACGTGGTCTATGCGGACGAGGACGAGCTGGCGGACGACGGACTGTGGACAGCCCCTCGACTCAAACCCGACTTCTCACCCGACTTCCTGCTGACGAGCGCGTACATCGGACGTCCTTTGGCCATGGGGGCCGAGGTGGCGGACCACCTGCCCCGCCTCGTCGCGTCGGGAGGGGCTGCCCTCGAACACGAATGTGCTCTGGCCGCCACTGCTGCAGCGGCGACGGTCGTCCATATCCCCGAAGTCTTGTGCCACCGGACGGAGGCGGCAGTACCCGCTGTCGAATCCCCATCCGTCCGGCATGTTGTCGAAGCACTACGCCGCCGGAAGGACGACGCCGATGTCATGACCGGTGCGGGCTCGCATGGATACCGCATTGTGCGGACCGCCCCGTCCGACCTCCCGGTGAGCATCCTGATCCCATTTCGCGACGAGCCGCGACTGCTCCGGGCCTGTGTGGACTCCATTGCCGCCACGACGTCCGAGCATGCCAACGTTGAGCTTGTGCTGATCGACAACGGATCCTCCGATCCCGAGACGCTCACCTTGGTCGAACGCCTGGAGGAACGTCCCGACGTGCACGTGTTGACCGATCCCCGGCCGTTCAACTGGGCTGCACTCAACAACGCCGGAGCCCGGGAGGCTCGGGGGGACGTCCTGCTGTTCCTCAACAATGACATCGAAGCCCACCGGAGCGGTTGGCTGTCCGCGCTGTGCGCCCAGGCTTTGCGGGAGGACGTCGGTGCCGCGGGGGCTCGACTCCTCTATCCCGACCGGCGGCTGCAGCACTGCGGACTCGTCCTCGGGCTCACCGGGGCTGCCGGGCATGTCCTGGCTGGACTGCCCGAGCACGACCCCGGCTACCTGCACATGGCGGCCCTCACGCGGGAGTGCTCGGCCGTCACCGGAGCATGCCTGGCGACACGGCGTGCCGTCTTCGAGGCGCTGGGTGGCTTCGACGAGACCCTCGGGGTCGATCTCAACGACGTCGACTACTGCCTGCGCGCCGCGAGGAACGGCCTCCGAACGATCTACGAGCCGGCGGCAGAGCTGATTCACCACGAGTCGCCGAGCCGTGGCACTGCGGGCGGGGTGGGCGACGTCGTGCAGTTCATCGATCGTTGGAAGGGCTACATTGCCGAAGGAGACCGCTATCTCAACCGACACCTCACCCGCGCAGATCCGTCATGCAGGCTGGCCGGCCAGGGTGAGAAGGACGACTGGAACCGATGGTACGCGACGCTCACGATGCAGTAGCTGACGAGCCAGGGCTTCCGCCGCGCATGCTGCGCCAACCCGCCGACGCGCCTCCGCCGGTCGTGCCGTTCAACCTGGTCGACGGGGTGGCGTCGTTCCGGCGCGTCTGGTCGGACCGGAACGGCACGCCCAGGAGATCGTTGCGCGCCTGGGCCGGTCGACTCTCCGGCCGTTCAGATCGACGGCTTCTTCTGGCGTTGGCCGGCGCCACCGATGCCATTGCCACGCACTGCGACCTGCTGGCGGCCCACCTTGCCGCGCAGGAGGCATTGACCGAGGATGTGGTCGCCTCCTACGGGGAGGAGATCACGCGTTTGCGGGCAGAGGTCCTGCACCTGCAACGCGAGGTGACCTCGCGGTGGGATTCGCAAACATGACCAACCTGTCGGCCGTCGTGGTCGGCTGCCACTGGCGCGAGCGCAGGAGCGAACTGGGATTTGTCGTTCGGTCGATCGCCGGCGCGGCCAGTCGCTGCGGACCTGTCGCCGTCCTCGTACCGGGCGACCCGACGCCGACGGCTGACGGTGCGTTCGACCTGCAGGGAATGGGGCCTGAGGAAAGATTGCAATGGCCCCATGGCGTACCGGTCGATACGACCGTCATTGCCGACGACGTGACCGCCGGGCTGGCGTCCCTCCTGACCCGAACCGCACCGCGATCGGTCCGGTTCCTTGCGGAGGCCGATGGTGCACCCCAGCCGGAGTGGCGGAAGATCCAGCTGGTCGGTGGCGACGATCCATTGCACGTGCATGTGCCGGTGAATCGGCTCGCCGAACGCCATCGGCACCACGGGTTCGGCTTCACGGACTATCTGCTCGTTCTGAGCGACCGCGAGGGCGAGAACGAAGATCCACCACCGGCCGCCGCTTGGGTCAGTGCTGGGTTCAACGACGCCGAGGTCATCGTGGTGGAGAACGCGGTGGCGTCGGCCTGGAAGGGACGGTCGCTGCGCGGCAAGGTGACGGTCGACACGCGGATGGACTTCTGGCGGCTGCTGGCCCATGCCAACGTCTGTATCGACCTCGCTCCTGGGCCGTACATCGCCCGTGAGTGCATCGAAGCTCTGCGCTTCGGCACCCCCATCATCGTGCCGGACGAACCGAGTCCCGGAGCCCAGCACGCACGGGCGTCGGGTGGCGCGACGTTTCGCGATCCTTCAGAGTTGCTGGGAGCAATCGAGCCCTTCCGGCAGGTGTCGCATCGGGTCGCAGTGGGAAAAGCGGCCCACGTGTACGCCAATACGACGTACGGCGATCCCGCTTCGCTCGTCCGCCGTCTCCGCACGCTCCTCGCGCCGCACCGCCCGGTCCAGTGAGACGATGAGGTCGCTCACTAAGATGAAGGCCCCCGAGGGGTGGATCGACCGTGGTGAACTCATGAGGCCTTGCGCGTATCAAAGGACCAGCTCAGCGTCACCGTCCACGTCCGCACTGCTCCAGCCCATCGACGCGGCCCCATGCCCCGGTTCGTGACAATGGCCCATGGCTCACCGGCCGACAAATTGGCCGCGGGAGGTCCCACGACTGCGTTCCTGCAGCCGGGGCACCCGCCCGTGCCCGAGGCAAGCGCGTACCGCTTCTCGCCACTCGTCTCGTGGCTCGTCTCCACGACGCACCCTGACGTCGTCGTCGAGCTGGGCCCCGGCGACGAGGACTCACTCCGATCGACCTTCGAAGCTGCCCTCGAGTCGGAGAACCCGACGACGTGTGCCGCCGTGCTGCTGCCGTCGGTGTCGGACCGTGGCAGGGAGACCTTCCGGGACTTGATTCGCCGCCTCTCCGATCGCTTCGGGGCAGCGTGCCAGGGATACGAGACCGAGCAGGCGGGCCTGACCGCACTGAAGGATGGGACGACCGGTTTTCTCCACATCGCCCTGTTCGATTCGGATGAGATCGGTCTGCCTGACCTGACGGCCTGGCTCGGGATTTTGGTACCAGGCGCCGTCGTCGTCGTCACGACGACGGCAGCCCCCGTATCGTCCACCTTCGCCGCAGCGAAGCAGCACGTCATGGGCACCTATCCCGCCGTCTCAATCTCTCTCGGGCCCACGAGCGAAGCGATCGTCGCGCAGCGGCCGGACGGGGACGCCACGCCGCTCATCGACATGTTGCGCAAGGCCCCGTTCGCGGTGAGCGCCTTACTCGCCTTGCACGGGCAACAGCTGGAGCTGCAAGATCTGCTCATCTACGAACCCGAGCCCTCGGAGGCGGTCCGCGTCCTCATCGGGCGCGTCATCGACCAGCAGCATGCCGAACGGGACGCATTCCTGTCCGCGCTCCGGGTCTACGAGGATGTGACCGCTCGCTTGTCACACGAGCTGGTGGTGGCCAGAAGTGACTTGACCCAGCACCTCGAAGCGGCACGACGCGAGCGGGAGCAGCTGGTGACGGAGTTCTTGGATCGCGTGGACGAACTGTCGGCGAAGGTCTCGACGACAGCGTCGCGCTCTGCGGCTGAACTGGCTCAGAAGAATGGCCTCCTCGAGGCAGAGGGACGCAAGGTCGAGGCCTACGCGGGCCGGGCCGCCGTCGCGGAGAGCGTGCTCGACGACATGCGGCGATCGACGTCGTGGCGGATCACCGCGCCGGTCCGACTGCTCTCACGAATGCTCGCCCGGAGGGCCCAGCCCCCGCTACAGCCCGAGAACTAGCCGGACGGCGCGTTGGTCACCGAATCCGACCCATTCACCAAGAACGTCTCGGTCATCGTTCTCAACTACAACCAAGCGGCGACAACGGTCGAGTGCCTCGACGCCCTGGCTTTCTCACACAGCGAACTCATCCGGGAGATCATCGTGGTGGACAACGGGTCCGCCCCCGAGGAACTCGCCATCCTGCACTCGCGCCATGCAGCAGCCGACTTCGTACTCGTCGAGGTGGGCGAGAACCGATTCTTCGGCGAGGGGAACAACATCGGCGTCGACCGGGCGAGCGGCGACTACCTCGTCTTCCTGAACAACGACGCCTTCGTCCAACCCGGTTGGATCGAGGCCCTGAGTGCGACCATGCGCAGCTCCCCGGATGTGGCCGCAGTAGGGCCGATGTTTCTCTATCCCGACGGACGGGTCCAAGAGGTGGGCGCACTCGCGTTGCCGACCGGCGATGTGGTGCAGGTCGGCAAAGGAGCGGTCTGGGGTCCCGACCACTACGTGACTCCGTGCCCGGTGGATTTCTGTTCCGCCGCATGCCTCATGATGAGGAGATCGGACTTCCTGAAAGTCGGTGGCTTCGGTTTCGAGTGGGAGCCTGCGTACTACGAGGACGCCGACCTGTGCCTCAAGCTCTGGTCGCGCTGCGGGAAGGTCATGGTCAACCCTGCTGCCCGCGTCATCCACATTGAGAGTAAGACGACTTCGAGTAGCCAACTTCAGTTGCACAACATCTCCGAAATCAACCGGGCTCGGTTCGTGGCGAAGTGGGGTCCGTGGCTCGAAACTCGACAGCACTACAACCCATCGGATTTGATCCCGCGTACCGAACTGGCCGATGCCGGCGCGATGGAGGCTGATCTACCGATCAACCGCGGGGAAGGGCCCGATGCCCAAGTCGTCCTCTATTCCCCGTATCCGCTCACACCCGGTGGTGGAGAGCGCGTCCTCTTCGAACTCGCGTCGCACTTCTCAAGTCTTTTCGGCACCGCACGCGTCGCCATCGCCACGCCGCACCGCTACAGCTCGACGCGGCTGAGCCAGATCGCCGGGACATTCGGCTTCGACCATACGGTTGGGACACCGGTGCCCTGGGAGGAGATCGAACCGGAGAACTGCCTGTTCTCGGTGGTCTTGGGAAACACGATCCTTCCGCCGATCCATGCCTTCGGGGAGTACAGCGTGTACCAGCTGCAGTTCCCCTTCTGGGTGCCCGATCAAGAGGTTCTCGAACGGGGGTCGTGGCTTGGTGAATTCGACGAAATCTGGGTCTATTCGGAGTTCGTACGGCGCCACGTCAACGGGCTCGTGCGCCACTACGGTCTGGTTGCACCGCCCATCCGGGTCGTCACGCCGCCCGCCGTTTGGCCGGATGCCGAGGCAGGCCGGCCCTGGAACGAACGCCGGACGGTCGTCTCGGTCGGGCGGTTCTTCGCCGGCGGCCACAACAAGCGCCAGGATGTCGTGATCGAGGCCTTCCGCCAGATCCTCGCGGCCGGCGTCCAAGGAGTGGAGCTCGCTCTGGCCGGCGCCATCCATCCGAGCCCCGCGGGGCGGGACCGCTTCTACGAGTTGCAGGAACTGGCGGCGGACCTTCCCTGTTCCTTGCACCCCAACATCGGACGGAGAGATCTGGCCGCGCTCTACGGTCGATCGGCGGTCTTGATCCATGCGGCCGGGTTCGGTGTCGACCCCGACGAGTTCCCGGAGGCCTTGGAGCACTTCGGGATCACCCCGATTGAAGCCGCGAGCTTCGGGTGTATTCCGGTGGTCTACGGCCAGGGCGGGCCCCGGGAGGTCATCCGGACGCTCGGGTGCGATACGGCCTTCTCGACCGTCGAGGAGTGCGCCGACATCGTCATCGGGTTGCTGCAGGATCCGACGGGATCAACGGCGCTGAGCCATCACCTCTTGGAAAGCAGCCAGGTGTACTCGGCAGATGCGTTCCGGAACCGCGTCGACGAAGCGCTGAACGATCTGGGAGTGCCCTAGTTCCGGTCCGCTCCCGCCGCCTTGGTCCTACCGACGCAGGGACATCACGAGACCATCCAAGATGTCCGATTCCGACACGACGCACTCTTGGAAGTCGAATCGTTGCAGGACCTCCCGCAGCACCAGCACTCCGCCGAAGATCACATCCCGACGCCCGGCCGGGAGGCCGACTCGCTGCGACCGCTCCCGCAGCGACTCGGCACCGAGGACATCGCACCATCGCCCGACGACCTGTGCGGTCAACACCGCGTGCTGAATCCTGTCCCGGTCGTACTCCGCCAGCCCCAGCTCCAGGCTGGCCAGGGTTGAGACCGTGCCGGCCAGCCCGACCAGACGGGATCCTGGCTCCAGGCGGGACAAGAGCGGGATCGTCCCCACGGCCCGCTCGAGCTCCGCCACAATGTCCTGCACCGCTGCCTCGACTTCCACTGGAGCGGGCGGATCCCCGCGCAGAAAGCGCTCCGTCAGGCGAACACAGCCAATTTCGAGTGACACGGAAAGGATCTCCCCCGCCGAGCGGGTCACGATCTCCGTGGAACCGCCTCCGATGTCGAGAACGACGACGTGACCGTCACCCCCCGGCAGATCGGCGGTCGCGCCGGCGTAGGACAGCTGGCCCTCCTCCTGCCCGGAAAGCAGTTCTGCTCGGGCGCCGATGATGTCCCCCGCCGGCAAGAGGAATTCCTCGCCGTTGGCGGCGTCCCGCACCGCCGAGGTGGCCACCAGGCGCGCCCGCTCCACACCCTCACGGTCCATGATGGCGCGATAGCGGCGCAGTGCGGCGAAGGTGCGCTCCATGGCATCGGGCCGCAGCCGGTGCGTCGCATCGACACCCTCACCCAAGCGGGTGATCGTCATTTCGCGGCCGCGTTCGTCGCCCGCCGGCCCCACCACGAGCAGGCGGGTGGAGTTCGTCCCGCAGTCGAGCGCAGCCAGCGCGCCGGCGTTCTTCACGCTGCCGAGTATCACAGAACGTCTGCGGTCAGGCCTCCTGACGGGTCAGACCCAATCTCTCGGCCACCCACACCCCGACCACGTCGTCACCGCCCGCCAACCACCAGGCCACGTGGGCGTGCAGACACTTGACGCCTCGACGCGTGCCGCCCACGCCCCCACTCGGACGCGGCCCGGTCCAGTCGGCCGGAATCAACGCATCGCGTTCGGCGGCATAACGACGATGGCCCGCCGCCAAAGCTGCGGCGTCCACCTGCTCCCCGGCTTCCCGGACGCCACCCGCCGCCTCCAACCGGCCGACCAGGGCCCGTAGCGCAGGGTCCACCAGCCAGTACCGCGTGGGCATCGGGGTTCCGTCGCGCAGAAAGGGCTCGTTGGCGATCACCACCGGTCGACCCTCATCCCCGCGCACGACGACCGAGAAGGCACCGCCGGGGTCACGGCCGAGAAGCTGCGCCACCGCCGCTGCGTCCGTGTCGACGCCCGGCGACACCGACCGCGCATCCCCTCCGGTGCTCAACGCCAGAATTCGAGGGACTGCACCATGCGCGAGACGAAGCCCCCCGACGATGTCGACGCGGATGACGCGTGCGAGCCGTCCGCCTGGTGCGACTGCGCCGCCGCCGGTGTCGCTCCCGGTGTCGTGGTCGTGGTGGTGACACCACCTGGCGGGAGCTCGGGCGTCGCCGACGGGGTCACCGGGCCGTCCGATCCCGGGTCCCCGGCGTAGGGCGTCCCGGCCGCCGTCGCGCCCGAGGGCGGCAGCACCTCGTAGGCCCGCTGGCCGGGGCTCACCAGCTGGTACTGCTCACGGGCGATGCGCCCGATCTCACCGGCGTCGCTGAGGTTCTTGTTCTCCTGCGCCAGCGCCGAGTCCTGGGCGTGCAGGGCATTGAGCTCGGCCTCGGTGCTGTGCAGGTTGGAGCGTTGGCTCAACAGGGACCCGGCCGGGAACCAGGCGAAGAGGACGATGGCCGACGCCACGATGGCCCCCACGAAGGCCAGCCGGGCCCGCCGGCGCGAGCCCTTCGCTCCTGCCGTCTTGGCGGTCCGGGCTCGGCGGGGCGCCGTGCGCTCATCCCGCGCCATGTCGGCCCCCTCCAATGCCCGCCAGGGCCGCCAATCCCGGGAATCCCGCGGACTCGCCCAGATCCTCCTCAATCCTGAGGAGCTGGTTGTACTTCGCGACGCGGTCCGAGCGGGCCGGAGCGCCCGCCTTGAGCTGTCCCGCATTCACGGCCACCACCAGGTCGGCGATGGTCGTGTCCTCGGTCTCTCCGGAGCGGTGCGAGATCACGGTGCCGTACGACGCCCCGTTGGCCAGCGCCACCGTGTCGAGTGTCTCGGTCAGGGTGCCGATCTGGTTGAGCTTGACCAGTATCGCGTTGGCCACCCCTTCGCGGATCCCGCGTTCGAGGATTTCACTGTTGGTGACGAAGATGTCGTCCCCGACCAGCTGCACCCGCCCGCCCAGCGCCCTGGTGCAGGCGGCCCAGCCATCCCAGTCCTCCTCCGCCATGCCGTCCTCTATCGAGACGATCGGGTAGCGGTCCACCAGCTCGACCCAGTAGTCGACCAGCTCCGCCGGGCTGAGGGTCCGTCCTTCCCCGGCCAGCACGTAGGCCCCGTCGTCCCAGAGCTCGCTGGTGGCGGGATCGAGCGCCAGCGCGATCTCGTCGCCGGGCACGCGCCCGGCGCGCTCGATTGCCTCGAGCAGCAGCTTGACTGCGTCCTCGTTCTGCGGCAGGTCGGGTGCGAAGCCGCCCTCGTCACCCACCGCGGTCGACATGCCCCGCTCCGCCAGGAGCATGCGCAGTGCGTGATAGGTCTCGGTCCCCCAGCGCAGAGCCTCGCTGAACGAGGCGGCACCCACGGGCATGAGCATGAACTCCTGGAAGTCGATGGAGTTGTTGGCGTGGGCGCCACCGTTCAGCACGTTGAGCATCGGCACCGGGAGCTCGTGCGCATTCGTTCCCCCGATGGAGCGGTACAGCGGGATCTCCAGATCGTCCGCCACGGCCTTGGCGCTCGCCAGTGAGACCGCCAACATCGCATTGGCGCCGAGTCGGCCCTTGTCCGGCGTCCCGTCGAGGTCGATCATGGTGTGGTCGACCGCGCGCTGGTCGAGGGCGTCGAGCCCGCACACTGCGTCGGCGAGCTCCCCATTGACGTTCGCCACCGCCTGCAGCACGCCCTTGCCCGAGAAGCGCGCCCCGCCGTCGCGCAGCTCCACCGCTTCACGGATGCCGGTCGAGGCGCCGGAGGGCGCGATGGCGCGGCCCCGAGCACCCGAATCGAGGAGCACCTCGGCTTCGACGGTCGGGTTGCCGCGCGAGTCGAGAACCTCGCGCCCGATCACGTGCTCAATGGTGCCCACGACATTTCTCCTTGGGTGTCCCCCCTGGTGGGACACCGGGGCACAACGTTAGCGGTTGCCCACCTGGCCTTCGGGGACGCCCTCGGCGGTGAGAATGTCGGCGCGCAGGGAGAGCGCCCGGTCGCGCAGCGCCTGTTCCGCGTCCACGCCGAGCCTCTGGGCCAGATCGGCCACCGCGAAGAGCAGTTCCCCCACTGCCTCCATGTCGTCGCCGTCACCGGCCAGCGGATCGTCGGCTCGCGGTTCGGTGTCCTCGGCGCGCCTGGTCACCAACGCCAGTGTGCGCGCCGTCTGCTCGGCACTCGTGGCGTCCGGCTCGAGGCCGACGGCACGCGCCTTGCGCACCAGTTTGGTCGCCAGCATGAGCGCGGGGAGACCCGCCGGAATGCCCTCCGTCACGCTGCGGCGCCCCTTCTCGCTCTTCTTGATCGCCTCCCAATTGGTGACGACCTCTTCGGCACTCTGGGCATCGGCGTCGCCGAACACGTGAGGGTGTCGGTGGACGAGCTTGTCGTGCACCCCGCGCGCGACGTCGGCCACATCGAACTGGCCCGCCTCTTCCGCCAGGCGGGCGTGGAACACGATCTGGAAGAGCAGGTCACCCAACTCCTCCTGCAGGTGCGCGTACGCCTCGGCATCCGCCTCCCGCTCGGTAAGAGCCCCCAGTGCGTCCAGCACCTCGTAGCTCTCCTCAATGAGATGCGGCATCAGCGACGCATGGGTCTGGGCCGAGTCCCACGGACACGCCGACCGCAGCGTCTCCATGAGGCCGACGAGGCGGGCCACCTCGCCGTCGGCGGATTGGCCGCGTGCCGGCGCGGAGGCGGGCACGTACAGGGAGGTGAGGTGGTCGGGCTCCAGCGTGCGGTCCAGCTCCCACCAGTCGACCGTCAGGACCGCTTCGTCCCCGAGCCCGAGATGGTGCAGGAGCACCGGCCGGGGTGGCTCCCGGCCGTCGTCGGGAAGGGCCAGCTTGACCTCCGAGAGCAGGTGGCGCGACCAGCACTGCGCCACCAGGAACGGGCCACCCCCGCCCGCCACCGAGGCATCGAAGGCGCCGGCGTCGACGAGCCGGACCCCTTCGGCCAGGGGGTCGAGCCCGATGGCCGCCCAGGCCAGGTCCAAGAAGGAGAGCGCCGGCACCACCGTCACATCGATCCGCCCGTCGGCCCGCAGCAGGTCGACGGTGCGCTCGGCCACGAGGGGCGATCCGGGCACGGCGTAGACCACGCCCGCAGGGACCGTCCGGAGCGCAGCCGCGACGACACGTTCGACGATGCCCTCGTACACCTCGTCGAACGTCGCCGCCGCCTCGTAGAGCTCGTCAAAGGCCGATAGACCCTCGAATCCGGCCGCCGCCGGATGCCGCGCCGTCCGCAGGAAGGCCCGTCCATCGGCGTGGGCCTCCGCCAGGAGCGCGGCGGTGGCCTTGCCCACCAGGTCGGCGCCGGCCGGACCGAGGCCCACCACCGTGACGTGGGGGCGACGCGGCACGCTCAGCCGCTGGATGGGACGGACGAACCTGAGCCCGACGCGGGGCCCGACGCGGCGCCCGACACTGACGCCGGGGCGACACGGCCCTCGTTGGCCGTGGCGTTGAGCACGTCGGTCGGTTCCGGCGAGAGCGGTGTCAACACGGCTGCGTTCACGGGCACCCACACGCCGTACTGCGGGTTCACCTGTATGGAAGAGCGCCGCTCGTCGGAGGTGAGCAGCTTCTGCGTCGCTGCCGCTCCGGCCTGCTGCACGACGTTGGCCACGTCCGCCTTCGCAGTGCCGTACGGCGTGGGTGTCCGCGATGTGATCTGCAACAAGAGGTAGGTGCCGTTGTCGTCGATCGGCGTCGAGACCGCCCCGGTGGCCAGGCTCTTGAGATTGGCGTCCGACGGCAAAGCCGACTCCAACTCGGTCAGCACGTGGCAGCCCTGGTCGCCGCCCCCGCTGCTGGCGGTGCTCGACGCCACGGTGGCGAACGGGGTACCCCCGAGGACCTCGAGCGCGCCGGCCTGCGCCGCGCTCTCGCTGGAGAAGACGGCGGCGCTGACGCAGGCCGAGTCGAACTCGGCCTGGTGTGCCGTGTAATAGCGCTCCAAATCGCCCTCGCTCGAGCCCACCCCGGCCAGATCCTCCTGCAGCACCGTGGCCGTGGCGACAAATTGCACCTGCGCATCCACGAACGATTCCGGCAGCGTGCTCAGCACCTGCTGCCCCGTCAGCGCCTGGCCCGTGAGGCTGCAGCCGTAGCGCACGTCCTGTCCCTGCTGGGTCTGGAGGATCTGCGACATGACGCTCGAGATCTGTTGCGTCAGATTGGCGCGCGCCGTCGTCAGATCGGCCTGGGTCACCACGACATTGCGCTCGTCGGCCAACTGCAGCACGAGTTGGTGGCCGATCTTCGTCTCGAGGTAGTTGGCCGTGAAGGCGGTGGTGGCGGTCGGGTGGTCCCCGACGTCCTGGCCCGTGCCCGCACCGACGACCGGTGGCAGCTGCTCGCTCCCCTGCGACGACAGGTAGGCCTGGGAGTTGAGGTAGCACTGGTAGGACGCGCTGCCGGCGATGGCGTTCACGTCCGCATTGAGGTCCTGCTGGCTGATGGTGGAGCCGTTGACGGTGGCCGCATTCGACGGTACGGCGAACGCGGCCCAGGCGAGGCCTCCGGCCAACACGATGAGGAGAACGATGAGTCGCTTCACGCGCCGCGCACTCTACAAGGTGTCCCCGGCGGGACTCACATCGGCCAACGGCAGCAATTCTTCGATGAGGCCGCGCACGGCGTCGGGCGCCGAATCACCGTTGGCGATCGGAACCAGCAGCTGAGCCAGGTCTTCTCGGTACGTCGCTCCCGGGACCAGGCGACGCAGCCGTACCTGCGCGCTGGCCGGCAGCGCCACCGGCGAGACCCGCACGGTGGGCGGGCGCCCGGCGGGCGCCCGCACCGCACTCATGACGATCTCGCTGATGCCGCGCGCCAGGGCTCCGGCCCGGAGCCGCGCCAGGGCCAGGAGGCCGACGGCGGCGACCGGGAGTGGGCCGTAGCGGTCCACCCACTCCGCGCCGATGTCGTCCACGTCGGCCATGGAGGTCGCGGCGGCCAGGCGGCGGTACGCCTCCAGACGGGCGTCCTCGGCCGCGACGTAGTCCTTGGGCAGGTGGGCGTCGCCCGGCACGTCGATGGAGACGGTGGAGGGTGTCGGCCTGGGCTCGCCGCGGGCCTCCGCCACCGCCTCGGCCACCAGCTGCACGTAGAGGTCGTAGCCCACCGCTGCGATGTGCCCGGACTGGTCCGAGCCCAAAAGGTTGCCCGCCCCCCGGATCTCGAGGTCGCGCATGGCGATCTTGAAGCCTGAGCCCAACTCGGTGTGCTCCCCGATCGTCCGCAACCGCTCGTAGGCCTGCTCGGAGAGGACGCGGTCGGCCGGGTGGAACAGGTAGGCGTAGGCCCGTTGCCCGCTACGACCCACCCGGCCCCGGATCTGGTGCAGCTGGCCCAGCCCCAGCAGGTCCGCCCGGTCCACAATGAGCGTGTTGACCGAAGGCATGTCGATCCCCGACTCAATGATGGTCGTGCAGACCAGCACGTCGTACCGCCGCTCCCAGAAGTCGAGCACGACGGTCTCGAGGCTCCCCTCGTCCATCTGGCCGTGCGCCACCGCCACCCTGGCTTCGGGCACCATGGCCCGGATGTCGCGGGCGACCCGGTCGATGTCCGACACCCGGTTGTGCACGTAGAACGCCTGGCCTTCGCGCAGCATCTCGCGCCGCAACGCCTCGCTGATGGCGGAGGGGTCGTGCTCACCGACATACGTGAGGATCGGCCGACGGTCGGCCGGCGGGGTGTTGACCATGGAGAGGTCGCGGATGCCCGTCAACGCCATCTCCAAGGTGCGCGGGATGGGGCTGGCCGTCAGAGTGAGCACGTCGACGCCCTCGGCCATGCGCTTCACGGCCTCCTTGTGCGTCACACCGAAGCGCTGCTCCTCGTCGACCACCAAAAGGCCGAGGTCCTTGAACTGCACGTCCTGGGCCAGCAGGCGGTGGGTGCCGATGACGACGTCGATGCTCCCGTCGGCCAGACCCTGCACCACCTGTCGCTGCTGGGCCGGCGAGAGGAACCGGCTGAGCAGCTCCACCCGAACCGGATACGGCGCGAACCTGTCCGCGAAGGTCTGGGCGTGTTGGCTGGCCAGCAGCGTGGTCGGGGCCAGCACCGCGGCCTGCGTCCCGTCCTGCACCGCCTTGAACGCGGCGCGCACCGCGACCTCGGTCTTGCCGAAGCCCACGTCTCCGCACACCAGGCGGTCCATCGGCCGCGGTTCTTCCATGTCGGCCTTCACGTCGGCGATGGCCTTCAGCTGGTCCTCGGTCTCCACGAACCCGAAGGACCCTTCCATCTCGGTCTGCCACGGCGTGTCGGGGCCGAATGCCCTCCCCTCGACGGCCAGGCGGCGGCGATACAGCTCCACCAACTCCGCCGCCACCTCGCTCGCGGCGGCCCGAGCCTTGGCCCGGGTGCGCTGCCAATCGGCTCCGCCCATCTTCGAGAGCGTCGGGGACTCGCCGCCGCTGTAGGGGGTGATGGCCTCAATCTGCTCGACCGGGAGATAGAGCCGGTCCGAACCCCGATACTGCAGGATCAGGTAGTCGCGGGTGGTTCCCCCCATCGTCCTCGTCGTCACGCCTTCGAAGCGCGCCACCCCGTGCTGGCGGTGGACGACGAAGCTCCCGGCCTCCAGATCGTCGAAGAACCCGTCGGCTGCCCGTGCCCGAGGGCGGGCCCGTCGGTGCGGCACCCGTCGCCCGGTGACGTCGGTCTCCGAGAGCACCGCCGCCTTCGCCTCGGGCAGGATGAACCCGCTGTGCAGCGGGGCCGCCACCACGCAGACGCCCGCAGTACCCGGCGCAGCCCCCAACACCTGGGCGTGCACGCCCTCATCAGCCAGAGCGGCGGAGAGCCGCCCGGCCCCCGCCGGCGTGGCGGCGCACAGGGTGACGGTGTACCCCTGGCTCACCAGGGCCGTGACGCCGCTGGCCAGACGGGCCGGGTCTCCCGCCACCGGATCGAAGCGGCGCACCGTGAGGGCCGCCGTGTCGGGGCCCTCCGGGACGGGCGGCATGGCGGTGACACCGGCCACGCTCTCACTGAGCAGCCGCTCGAAGGGCACGTGCAGGCGCGGGAAGCTCTCTTCCTCGCCCTCCCCGTCCCCTTCCTTGGCCCCCCACGTTGCGGCCAGCGTCTCGGCCAGCGCGGCCTCCTCGTCGAGCAGCTGGACGCCGCGGTCGCGGATCCGACGGGGCTCGACCAGCACCACGTGGGCTCCGGCCGGCAGCAGGTCGGGCAGCACTCGCTCCGTGTCGTCGAGGAACGGAAGCCACGACTCCATGCCGTCGAACTGCTCGCCCTCGGCCAGGTGCTCCCAGACCGACGCGCCCCAGGGCCGCCGCGTGACCAGCGCCGCTGCGGCATCGCGCAGCCTCGGTGTGACCACGAGCTCGCGGCAACCGTAGAGCGCCACCGCGCGCAGGTCGTGCGAGGATCGCTGGTCACTGACGGAGAACGCGGTGAGCCGGTCGACCTCGTCGCCCCACAGGTCGATGCGGACCGGCACGTCCGCCGTGGAGGGGAAGACGTCGACGATGCCGCCGCGCACCGCGAACTCCCCGCGATGCTCGACCTGGTGCTCGCGCCGGTAGCCCATGGCCACCAGCGCCGGGAGGAGCTCGGCCACATCGACGTGTTCGCCGGGACCGATGACGACGGGGGCCGAGGCTTCCACTGGGCTGAGCCGCTGCAGAATGGCCCGCACCGGTGCGACGATGACCCGGGGCGGGGGCGGGAGGGCGGGGTCCGGCGTCCCGATGAGGGCGTGGAGCACGGCGAGGCGCCGACCCATCGTCTCTGTCTCGGGGCTGACGCGCTCGAACGGGAGCGTCTCCCAGGCCGGCAACACCGTGACCGGGCCCTCCAGAGCGCCGACCACCGGCCCCGCATCAGGCTCCGCGATCTCGTTGCTCTCGGGCGCGATCAGGCAGGACAGGTCGTCGCCCAGCCGTTCTGCGTCCAACCCGGTGGCGGTGACCACCAACAACGGGCTGCGCTCGGTGAAGGCCGCGAGCGCCGCCGCCACGACCGCCTGCGCCGCCTCGGGGACGGCGACCGTGCCGTCGCCCGCGCCGATGAGGACCGCCAGCGCGGGGTCGCCACGTAGGAGGAGCGGGAGGGCGGCCAGGCTGCCGGCGGTGGCCGGGCCGGTGGGGGCTGCCGGCGCGTCAGCGTTCCGCGCGGGAGTCAGAGGTTCGGTCGTCATCGATCAGGTCTGCAGCGAGTGACACCACGCCATGGCGCGAGGGAGTCCATCCGCCGCGATGCGCTCGACGGCGTCGGCCGCGACCTGCACCGACGCGGCCAGGAGCTCGCGCACCGCCTGCGGCGGGCGACGCAGCACGTGCGACGCGCCCTGCGCCGCGGTGGGGGGCTTGCCCACCCCGATGCGCACGCGCAGGAAGTCCGACGTGTGGAGATGCGACTGCACCGAGCGGAGCCCGTTGTGCCCGGCCAAGCCGCCACCCGCTTTCAGTCGCACGGTCCCCGGCGCAAGGTCGAGCTCGTCATGGACGATCACGATGGACGCCGGCTCGTCGATCCCGAAACGCGTGGCCAACGAGCGGACCGCCGACCCTGAGTCGTTCATGTACGTGGTCGGGACGGCCAGCACGACCCTCTGGCCGGCCATGGTCACCACGGCAGCGCGCGCCTGGACGCCCTTCTCGGCCCGCAGTGACGCGCCGTGGCGCGACGCCAGCAGCTCGACCGTGTCGGACCCGGCATTGTGCAGGCTCCCGGCGAATTCCGCTCCGGGGTTTCCCAGTCCGACGACGAGCAGGTCCGCCGGAGTCCCCCGGTGCTCGGACCGGGCAAAAGGGCGGCGCAGGGCCTAACTCTCTTCGCTGCCCGCCTCGGCCGACGCGTCCCCGGTCGCCTCGGCGCCCGCGGCGCCTTCGGCACCCTCTTCGCCGGCCTCGCCTTCGGCCGCCTCTTCCTCGACGGTGACCCGCGGCGGCTGCCCGATGGCGACAGCGCTCTCGGGGTCGATGTCGGTGGTGACACCGGACGGCAGCGACAGGTCGGACACGCGCACCTGTCCGCCGATGGTGAGCTCGCTGATGTCGGCCTCAATGGCGGACGGGATCGCCGTCGGGAGCGCATTGATGGCCAGGGTGAACATCTGCTGGTCCACCAGACCGTCGCCGTGGTGCACCTCGAGCGCCTCGCCCACGAGCACGATCGGCACGTCGGCGCTGATGACCTCGTCACGACGGACGATGACGAAGTCAACGTGCGTCACGGTCTGGGCGACCGGGTGGCGCTGCATCTCACGGGCCAGGGCAAGGTACGTACCCGAGCCGGTGTCGAGGGAAAGGAGCTGGTTGGCCCCGGCTTCGCTGTTGAGCGCGACGCGGAGCTCGCGGGCCACAATGGCGACCGGCAAGGGGTCGGTCCCGTGGCCGTAGATGACGGCGGGGATCTTGCCTTCACGCCGCAGGCGGCGCACGGCGCGCGAGCCCGTGGGTCGCCCGATTTCGGCGGCGAGTACGACTTCGGCCATAGCGGATCTCCTCAGGTGGCGAGAGCGGTGGTCGCGGACACCTCGAGGGCTCCGGCGAACGGCCTCCCAGCGTAGCCGCACCACGACCGGGCAGACCACCGGCCCGCCCCCCCCCCCCCCCGGGGCCGGGCCCGGACTAGACCAGGTTGTCCCCGCCGAAGAGCTCGGAGACCGAGGTGTCCTCGAAGACGGCGTCGATGGCGTCGGCGATGATCTTGGCCACGGAAAGGACCTCGAGCTTGTCGAAGATGCGGTCCTCGGCCACCGGCAGCGTGTCGGTCACCACGACCCGGGAGATGGGCGCCGCCTTCAGCCGGTCCACGGCGGGGTCGGACAGGACGGCGTGCGTGGCCATGACCGAAATGTCCGAAGCGCCCGCCTCGGACAGCAGCTCGGCGGCGGCGCAGATGGTGCCCGCGGTGTCGATCATGTCGTCGATCAGGACGCAGTGCCGGCCCTCGACGTCACCGACCACGTGGCGGGCCTTGACCTCGTTGTAGGTCCCGCGTGGCCGCGTCTTGTGGATCAGGGCCAGGTCGAAGCCGAGATGCTGGCTGTAGCGCTCGGCCACCTTCACCCGACCGGCATCGGGTGCCACCACGACCACGTCGCCACCGAAGTTCTCCCGCATGTACGACTCGAGCACCGGCGCCGCCACCAGGTGGTCGAAGGGCGTGTCGAAGAAGCCCTGGATCTGCCCCGAGTGCAGGTCCACGCTGATCACCCGGTCGGCTCCCGCCGCGGAGAGCATGTCGGCCACCAGCTTGGCCGTGATCGGCTCGCGCCCCGTCGACTTTCGGTCCTGACGCGAATAGCCGTAGTAGGGGCAGACGGCGGTGATCCGCTTGGCCGACGCGCGCTTGGCGGCGTCGATCATGATCAGGTGCTCCATCAGCGAGTCGTTCACCGGGCTGGCGTGGGTCTGCACGATGAAGACGTCACAGCCCCGGATGGAGATGTCGTACTTGCAATAGATCTCCCCGTTGGCGAATTCGCGCAGATTCGCCTCGCCCAATTCGACGCCGAGGTGGGCGGCGATGTCGCGGGCCAGGTTGGGGTGGGCGCGCCCGGAGATCAGCTCGAGGCGACGCCGGGGGATCAACTCCACGCCAACAACGCTAGTGCGCCGCAGCGTCCCGCGTCTGCGGGGCTCCGGACTCATTGGGCCGTTCCGGGCGGTTTCGGGCCGATCCCGGCCGTTCTGGGGGCGTATCCCCCCGTTCAGCCGCCGGGCCCCGCCACCACCGAGTGCGGCCCCAGCTCGGTCCCGGGGTCCACCTCGGCGCCGGGCTCCAACACGCTGTAGGGGCCGATGCGCGCCCCGGCACCGATGGAGGCCAGCGTGCAGACGCTCTGCGCAACGACAGCGCCGTCACCGACCGTGGTGTCGGTCAGCACACTGTTGGGCCCGATCTCGGCCCCGGCCCCCACCGCGCACGCGCCGCGCAGGATGACGCCCGGCAGCAACGACACGTCGGCCTCCAGATGGACCTCGGCGTCGACGTAGGTGCGCTCGGGGTCCCACATGGTGACGCCCCGGCGCATCCAGCGCTCGTTGATGCGGTCGCGTAGCTCGGCCTCGGCCACGGCCAGCTGCGCCCGGTCGTTGACCCCCGCCGCCTCCATGGAGTCGGGCAGGACCAGGGAACGCACGGCGTACCCGGCGCTGCTCAGGACCCCGATGGCATCGGTCAGGTAGTACTCCCCCTGGGCGTTGGCCGGGCTGAGGCGGCGCAGGGTCGGCGCCAGAACGCTGCGTCGAAAGCAGTAGATGGAAGTGTTGACCTCGTCGATCGCCCGCTCCTCCTCGGTGGCGTCGGCTTCCTCGACCACCCGGGTGACGGCCCCGTCCTTGCCATGGACGACCCGGCCGTAGCCGAGAGGGTTCTCGACCAGAGCGGTGAGGAGGGTGGCGCCGGCGTCCTCGGTGCGGTGGGCCCGCACCAGGGCGGCCAGGGTCTGCGGGCGCAGCAGCGGCGTGTCCCCCGGCAGGACCACCACGTCCTCCACCTCGTCGTCGTCGTCGGGCAGCCCGGTCAGCCCGACGGCCAGCGCGTCGCCGGTCCCCGTGCGGCTCAGCTGCTCGACGAACTCAATCTGCATGGTCGGCGGCGCGTGCTGCACCAGGGTCTTGGTGACCCACTCGGCCCGGTGACCCACGACGACGACGACCCGCCGCACGTCGACCTCGGCCATGGCGTCGAGCACGTGCAGAATCATCGGGCGCCCACACAGGAGGTGCAGGGGCTTGGGGCGCTCGGACCGCATCCGGGTCCCCTCGCCGGCGGCCAGGACGACGGCTGAGAGTCGGCGCTCGGGCATCGCGGATTCTTAGCCCGCCGAAATGCTCAGCGTGCGTATGGGACACTCGTGGGCATGCCGGAATTGGTGCCCTACGACGAGTTCGGGCTCTTCCACGAGAATGCCGCCGAGTACGGTCTCCCCTTCGTCGGGCCACCCGAGGTGCGGCGCGTCGAGGTGGAGGTCTCGCCCGGCCGGGCGGTGTCGAGCCTTCTCTGGGGCACGGGTCCCCCCGAGCTCGTCCTGGTGCACGGCGGCGCCCAGAACGCCCATACCTGGGACACCGTGGCGATGGCCCTGGGCCGGCCCCTGCTGGCCGTCGACCTCCCGGGACACGGCCACTCCGACGGCGGGCCCGACGGCGCCATTTCGGCCGGCAGCAACGGCCAAGATCTGGCCACCGTCATCGCCGAGCTCGCCCCCGACGCCCGGGGTGTCGTCGGCATGTCGCTCGGTGGCCTCTCCTCCATCGCCCTCGCCGCCGCCGCTCCCGAGCTGGTGCGCGCGCTCGTGCTGGTCGACATCACGCCGGGGGTGAGCGCGGAGAAGGCGGCGCCGGTGACCAACTTCGTCAACGGGCCCGCGAGCTTCGACAGCTTCGACGAGCTGCTGGCCCGGACGATTGAGCACAACCCGGGGCGCTCGGAGTCGTCGCTGCGCCGAGGCATCCTGCACAACGCGGTCCAGCGCGAAGACGGCAGCTGGGTCTGGCGCTACGCCCGCTTCCGCACCGACACGGACCCGGACGCCGCGGCGCGGCAGGTTGCGTTCGGCGGCTGGTGGGACGCCATCTCCGCGCTGTCCGTCCCGCTGCTGCTCGTGCGCGGCCTGGCCTGGTCGGTGGTCGACGACGACGACGTCGCCGAGCTCCTGCGCCGCCAGCCCACCGCCACGGTCGTCGGGGTGGAGGGGGCGGGTCACAGCGTGCAGGGCGACCGTCCGCTCGAGCTCGCTGCCATCCTCACCGACTTCCTCTTCCCCGCGGGCTGATGGACAAGAAGGTCTGGCTCTCGCGCCGCGCCATCAAGCTCCATGTGGTCATCCTCATTGTGGTGCCGGCCTTCCTGGCGCTGTGCCTCTGGCAGGTCAGCCGGGCGCTGGGGGGCAACAGCCTGAGTTGGGCCTACGTCTTCGAGTGGCCCCTCTTCGCGGCCTACGCCGTCTACATGTGGTGGCGCTTCGTCCACGAGGCGGCCCAGGACGGGTCGCCGGTCGACACCGCCGCCGCCGATTCCGGCGGGCAGAGCGCGGCCGCTCCCCCCGGCGCGCCCGTCCCCGAGACGCCGGGGGCGGAGAAGGAGGACGCCGAGCTCGCCGCCTACAACGACTACCTGGCCCAGCTGGCGGAGCGGGACAGGGCCACCGGTCACTGAGCAGGGCCGCTCACTGAGCAGGGTCACCGGTCGTCGAGCGGTGCTCCGGGGGGAGGGCTCGAACCTCCAACATCCGGCTCCAAAGGCCGACGTTCTGCCGATTGAACTACCCCGGACCGTGGCGGTCGCCGCCTAGAGGTTAGGCACGCGAATGGACCCGGCCCGGCCGAGGTGCGGCGATAGGTTCTGTGGTCGTGCGCATTCTGGTGGTGGACGACGATCCCGCAGTCCGCCGGTCGATCGACCGGGCCCTGCGGCTGGAGGGCTACGACGTGGTGACGGTCTCTTCGGGTGGTGAAGCGCTCGAGGCCTTGGCCCAGGCCCCGCCCGACGCGCTCATCCTCGATCTCGGCCTGCCCGACCTCGACGGTCTGTCCGTCTGCCGCCGCATGCGGAGCGCCGGCGACGACACCCCGGTGCTCATGCTCACCGCGCGCGACGCCGTCGACGACCGCGTGCAGGGGCTCGATGCGGGGGCGGACGACTATCTCGTCAAGCCCTACGCACTGGCCGAGCTGTTGGCCCGCCTCCGCGCCCTGTTGCGACGCCGCTTCGAGGGCGAGGGCGGGCTCTTGCGGGTGGGGGACCTGACGCTCGACCTCTCGACGCGTGAGGGGCAGCGGGGCGAGCGCGCCTTCGCGCTCACGCGGATTGAGTTCGACCTCCTCGAGTTGTTCCTGCGCCACCCGCGTCAGGTGCTGACCCGCGAGGTTCTCCTCAACCGGGTGTGGGGCTTCGACTTCGACTCGGGGACCAACTCGCTCGCCGTCTATGTGGGGTACCTGCGTCGCAAGCTGGAGGAGGGAGGCGAGCCGCGCTGCATCCAGACGGTGCGCGGCGTGGGCTACGTATTGCGGGACTCGTGACCTTTCGCACCCGGCTCGTGCTGGCGACGACCGTCGCCGTCGTGGTCGCGGTGCTGGGCGCTTCGCTCGGTTCCTTCCTGGTGGCCCGCCACACCCTGTTGAACGCGGCGGACAGCTCGCTCCAGACCGCGGCGGAAAAGCTCCTCGCCGGCCAGGAGATCGGGTCCACCACGGCCACCCTGGGGCAGGTCATCGACACCACCGGAGGAGTCGTCTCGGGAGGCGGCCTGCCGGTGACCGGTCAGGTCCGGCTGGTGGCGGTCGGGCTCGCTCCGGCCTTTTTCACCACGGTCGTGGTGGACGGAAACGAGATGCGCGAGTACGTCGAGCATCTGCCGCCGGGCACGAGCGTGTCGGACGGCGTCCTGACCAACGGCGGCGCCCTGCAGATCGCCACGTTGCTCAACGTCGACTCGCAGTTGGAGAAACTGGCCGCGCTGCTCGGGGCGGTGGCATTCGTCGGCGTGCTGCTGGCGGTCGTCCTGGGTTGGGTGGTGGCCCGCACCGCGCTGGTGCCGCTCAACTCGCTCACCGACACGGTGGAGGACCTGGCCGAGACGACCGACGTGACGCGACGCCTCTCGCCGGGCCGGCCCGACGAGCTGGGCCGACTGCGCCGCACGTTCAACCGCCTGCTCGAGGCCCTGGAGTCCTCGCGCCGGGCGCAGAGCCAGCTGGTGCTCGACGCCTCGCACGAGTTGCGCACCCCGCTCACCAGCCTGCGCACCAACCTCGAGGTGATCCGCCGGGTCGACGAGCTGAGCGCCGAGGACCGCGACGTGTTGGTCGACGACGTGCTGGTGCAGCTGCAGGAGCTGACCGACATTGTGGGCGACCTGGCCGAGCTGGCCCGGGGCGACCGTGGGCCCGCGGCGCGGGAGACGCTGCGGCTCGACCTGCTCGTGCAGGACGAGGTCGCCGTCCAGAACACGCACGGGCGCGCCGAGGACGTGCACTTCGAGCTCGAGGCCGCGCCGTGCTGGGTCGTCGCCAGCAACGACAGCCTGCGCCGGGCCGTGGGCAACCTGCTCGACAACGCCCGGAAGTGGAGCCCGCCGGGCCAAGCGGTCCTGGTGGAATGCCGCGAGGGCACCGTGATCGTGCGCGACCACGGCCCGGGCATCGCCGAGGAGGACCTGCCCCACATCTTCGACCGCTTCTACCGCTCGCCGGCAGCCCGCGGCCTGCCGGGTTCGGGCCTGGGCCTGGCCATCGTCGCCCAGGTGGTCAAGGCCGAGGGCGGGTCGATCGTGGCGGAGAACGACCCCCGCGGCGGGGCCCGGATGTCGATGCACCTCCCGACCGTGCCCGGTCCGGTTGACCCGGGACCCGGGCGCCACGAACCGGGACCCGGGCCGCACGCGGCCGTCGACCCGTCCACCGGCCCGGCCTGACGGCGCCTTCGGCGACTTTCTGCGGACCTTCTTAGGAGGCGCCCATCTGCCGCCCAGCTGCCGGGTGCACACTGGGGTTCGAGCATCCCCCGGCGACGCGGAGTCCCGCTCTCGCCAAGGCGTGGAGTACCCCTCCCGTCGCCGGTTTCGCCGGTGGGGACGGTCCGCCGCCGTCCCTGCCGGCGCCTCCCCCTCGACGCCTCAGATCTCCGCCACGAGCTCGATTCGGTTGCCGAAGGGGTCGTCGACGTAGGCGCCCGCACCCGGGACGGCGTCGGGGTTCGGGCGCACCGCCACGCCGGCCGCCCGCAGGACCGCCTCCAGGGCCGGCAGGTCGCGGACCACCAGGGCGGGGTGTGCCTTGCGGGCGGGACGGAAGCCCTTCTCCACGCCCAGGTGGACCGCCACCGGCCCGGTGCCGAACCAGCAGCCTCCCCGCGCGGCCAGCGGCTCGGGCTTGGGGACGCGGACGAGTCCCAGCAACCCGGAGTAGAACGCCTCCGCCTCGCCCTCGCCACCGGGGGGCATGGCCAGTTGCACGTGGTCCAGCCGGACGATCTCGAAGCCCATCACACCCTCCTGACGGCGGGGCCGGCCTGGCAGTCGACCCCTGGGACCGCTAGCCTGCCGCACGAGATGGGATCACTGATCAAAAAGCGCCGGAAGCGCATGCGCAAGAAGAAGCACAAGAAGATGCTGAAGGCCACCCGGTGGCAGCGCCGGGCCGGCAAGTAACGCTCGCCGCCCCCTTCTCCCTCCTCCCCTAGTCCCCTTCCCAGCCCGCCGGCACCGTGCGGGCCCGCACCAGCGCAGCCGCCTCCGTTCCGACGTGCAGCCGCTGGGGAACGTCGACGGCCCCGGTGTCCGTCGTGTCGCGCTCGACGAACCAGGTCGAGCCGCTGCCCGCCAGCACCGGCTCGCGCCCGGCCCACGCCCCGAGGGCGTCGCGCCAGGCGGCCAGTCGGGGCTCGACGGCCAGGGCCGCCGTCGTGAGTGCATTCGGACCGTCGTGCCGCGGGTCCTCGTCCCAGGCCCGGTAGACCCTGGCGGTCTCGACACCGAAGGGCGGCAGGACGAGCAGATACTCGCGGGGCTCGAAGGGCAGCGGGGTGACCACTTCACCCACCCCCTCCACCAGGGCCCGCCCTCCGACCAGGCAGAACGGCACGTCGGCGCCCAGGCGGACGGCCACGCCGAGGTCGGCACAGCCGGCCCAGCGCAGGACGGCGGCGGCGTCCGCCGACCCCCCGCCCAGCCCACCCCCCAGGGGGATCCGCTTGGTCAGGTGCACGCCGGCCCGGCGGTCACAGGCGGCCAGGGCCCGCTCGACGAGGTTGTGTCCGGGACCCGGGAGACCGTCGGCCCGCACCCCCGGCTCGACCTCCACGGCCAACCCGGAACCTGCGGGGTCCACCACGAGCTCGTCGGCCAGGCTGAGCGTCACCATCTCGGCGAGCAGCTCGTGGTAGCCGTCGGGCCGCACGCCGGTCACCTGCAGCGACACGGTCAGCTTGGCCGGGGCCAGGAGCTTGTGCGGGGGGGTGGGGGCCATGGGGCCGGTGTGCACGGTGGCAGGGCTCACAGGGCCGCCAGCCTGCCCCAGGCCGCCACGTCGAGCTCTTCGGCCCGAGCGTCGGGCCGCACACCTGCCCGCTCGAAGGCACCGGGATCGACCACCCCGGCCAGGGAGCGCCGCAGCATCTTGCGCCGCTGGGCGAAGCCGGCCCGGACGACCGCGTTGAGTCGCTCGTAGGAGACGAGGGCCGGATCGACCGCCGGCTCGGGCCGACGCTCCAGCCGCACGAGCACCGACTCGACCCGCGGCCGGGGCATGAAGACCGAGGCCGGGACCCGACCCACCACCTCGGCCCGGGCGAAATAGGCAATGCGCACCGAGACCGCGCCGTATGGGTCCTCCCCCGCCGCGGCCGCCATGCGCTCCCCCACCTCCCGCTGCACCATCACCAGCAGGTCGGCCACCGCGGGCACCTCGACCAGCGTCCTGAGCACCAGAGGCGTGGCCACGTTGTAGGGCAGGTTGGCCACCAGGCTCCACGAGCCGGGGGCCCGCTCGGCCAGGAGCGCAGACAGGTCGAGCTCGAGGGCGTCTCCCAGGACCGCCTCGACTCCGGTGCCCTCGACGACGCTGCGGAGGACGGGGAACAGGTGGCGATCGGTCTCCACCGCGACCACGCTGGCTCCGGTCTCGGCCAGAGCCAGGGTCAGGGAGCCCAGGCCCGCGCCGATCTCGAGCACGTGGGAGCCGGGCCCGGCGCCCGAGAGGCGCGCGATGCGCCGCACCGTGTTCGGGTCAGCGACGAAATTCTGCCCGAGGGCGCGGCTGGGCCGCAGTCCGTGCACCGACAGCAGCTGGGCGATGTCGGCGCCGGAAAGGGTCACCAGGAGATTGTGACGTCCACCACTCCTTCGCCGAGACCGGCGATCTGCGAGAAGCCCTCCGGTGAAAGGTCGACCACCCTGGGGTAGCCCGCCGCCTCACGGTCGTCGACGGTGCAGACCGTCGAGGCGCCCGTGGCGGTGTTGACCACCGTGAGCACGGTGCCGAAGGGGAGCGTGGGGCTCGCGCACATGCCGGACGGTGCGGCGGAGTACCACGTGGCCTCACCGCCTTCGCTGTTCGTCGCCACCGGCCTCGGCGGTGCCGTCGTCGTCGTCGTGGGTGGCGGTGGTGGGGGTGGTGGCGCCGTGGTCGTCGTCGTCGGAGGCGGCTCTGTCGTCGTGGTGGTCGGCGGTGCCGTCGTCGTCGTCGTGGCGGGCGCCGTCGTCGACGTCGTGGTCGGCGCCTGGTAGGCGACGAGGTTCGACGGCAGGTTTACGCCGTCAGGGTGCGACGACCGCGGCGCGGCAGCCTTCGATGTGTCCGCGTGCACGCCGTCCGCCGCGGTCTGTGACCGGGGCGTGTGCGTCGACGCGCTTTGCAGCAACAGGAGAGGCGCGCCGAACACGATGCCGCAAATGACTGCAGCAACGCCGAGGCGCCTCCCCCCAGTGCTCTGGTTCCGCAGGGCTCCACCCTTCTCCGGGGACACAGTGCACCCGCGCCGACACACGGGTGGCGAGGGGTTTCTGGAGAACTTAGATAACCAAACGCGGGCCACGCAAACCCGAAAACGAAGGAAACCTTTTCGCGCGCTCTTTTCCCAGGTCACGGACACTGCGGTCCGCGATATTTAGGTGAACTCCCTGTTCAGATGCAGTTTTCCACCAAATTCACCGTCAAACACCCAGGTCACAAGGTTCTCGTATTACGCACAACAACGCGTGGTTTACCCCTCGGTGGAAAACACCATGGCGGCCGCGGCCGCCGTGCGCTCCCTGACTTCGTCGACGGTGCAACCCTTGACCGCGGCGATCGCCTCGCCCACGAACGGGAGGTACGACGGCTCGTTCGTGCGGCCCCGGTGCGGCACCGGCGCGAGGAACGGGCTGTCCGTCTCTACCAGCAGACGGTCGAGCGGGCAGCGTGTCGCTGCCTCCCGGACATCCGACGCGTTCTTGAAGGTCACGATGCCGCTGAAGGACACGTACATGCCGGCCCGCAGGCACTGCTCGACCTCGCCGGGGCCACCCGTGAAGCAGTGCAGGACGGTGCGTGCGGGGACGCCTTCGGCGGCCAATACGTCGAAGAGATCGGGCCACGCGTCGCGTGCGTGGATGACCAGCGCCAGGTCGTGCTCGTGCGCCAGGGCGATCTGCGCCGCGAAGGCGGCGCGCTGTGCCTGGCGCGGTGCGTGCTCGTAGTAGTAGTCCAGCCCGCACTCGCCGACCGCCACCACGGCACCGTCGCCCGTCGCCAGCTCGCGGGCCAGCAGGTCGGCCACCACGTCGACGCCCTCGCCTGCCTCGTGCGGGTGCAGCCCGACCGAGGCCCATGCCCGTGGTCCCGCCCCGGCGCCGGCCGTCGCCCGGGCCACCGCCACCGCCTGCGCCGATGTCACGGCACCGGTCCCGATGCAGACGAGCCGCTCCACGCCCGCCTCGGCCGCCCGGCTGAGTACGGGCTCCAGAACCGCTCCCCCGGCCACGTCGTCGGGGAGGTACTCCTCCTGGACGTGGCAGTGGGAGTCGAACCAACCCGCCAAGGTCAGGCCTTCCGCCGCGGGAAGAGAGGATCCCCCTTCACCACGGCCGCACCGCCTCGGTAGCCGCCCCACTGGGCGGCCTGCGGCACCCGGGCCGCGGAGGGGTCGCCGGCCACGCCGATGCGGCGCCACACTTCGGCCGCGGTCGACGGCATGGCCGGTGCGATCAGGATGGCGACGATCCGCAGGACCTCGAGGGCGTCCCCGAGGACGGCGTCGACCTCGGGACCCGGGTCCATCTTCCAGGGCTCGGCCGACTCGAGCTCCCCGTTGGCGGCCCCGATGAGGCGCCACGTCTCCTCGAGCGCCTCGTGGGGCGCCCAGCGGGACCACGCCGACGTGGCCGCTCCCAAGACGCCGGACGCCACGGGGGCGAGGACGCTGGCCAGATTGCAGCCGGGCCCGGTCCCGCCGCACTTGGAGTGGACCACGGTCGTGACCCGGGAGACGAGGTTGCCCAGGTTGTTGGCCAGGTCCGCGTTGTAGCGCGCCACGATCCCCTCGTAGGAGAAGTCGCCGTCGCCGCCCAGCGCCACCTCGCGCAGCAGGTGGTAGCGCAGCGGGTCGACGCCGAAGTCGTCCGCCAGGGCCAGGGGCGACACGTCGGTGATGTGCAGCGGCGCCGCGCCGTCCCCGGACACCCCGGACGCGATCATCGTCTTGCCGAGCTTCTGTCCGCCCATCAGGAGGTACCCGTGCACGAAGATCTCGGCCGGCGGCTCCAGGCCGGCCGCCATGCACATGGCGGGCCACCAGACGCAGTGGAACTTGAGGATGTCCTTGCCGATCAGATGGTGTGCGGCACCCCATCGGGCGGCGAACACCGCCTCGTCACCGCCGTAGCCGGCCACCGTCAGGTAGTTGATGAGCGCGTCGTACCAGACGTAGAAGACGTGCCCGCTGTCCCAGGGCACCGGCACCCCCCACGTGAAGGAGGTGCGCGTGATCGACACGTCGCGCAGGCCGCCGCGGATGAAGCCGAGCGCCTCGTTGCGCTTGGACGTCGGCCGGACGAAGTCGGGATGGTCGTCGTAATAGTCGAGGAGGCGCTGCTCGAACTGGCTGAGCTTGAAGAAGTAGTTGTCCTCCTTCATTTCGACGACCGCACGACCGTGGATCGGGCACATGCCGTCCACCAGCTGGTCCTCGGTGTAGTAGTCCTCGCACGAGACGCAGTAGAGGCCTGAGTACGAGCCCAGCTCGATGAACCCGTTGTCGTAAATGCGCTGCAGGAACTGCTGGACCACCTCGTAGTGTCTCGGCTCCGTCGTACGGATGAAATCGTCGTTGGAGATGTCGAGCCGCCGCCACGCCTCCACGAAGCGCGCCGAGGTGCGGTCCGTCCACTCCTTCGGGGTGGTGCCGTTCGCCTCGGCCGCCTCCACGATTTTGGCTCCGTGCTCGTCGGTGCCGGTCATGAACCAGACGTCGTCGCCGAGCAGGCGATGCCAGCGGGCCAGGGCGTCGGCGTTGACCGTCGTGTACGCCGTGCCCACGTGCGGCGCGTCGTTGACGTAGTAGATCGGGGTCGTCAGGTAGTAGGGGGGCACCGCCGGTAGCGTACCGGTGGCCTCAGTCGGAGCCGGACGAGTCCCCTCCTGGGCCCGGCTGGTCCCGCACGCGCAACGCCGCCTCGTAGGCGCGCCGTCGGGGCACGCCGAGTGACGCCGCCACGAGCCCCGCCACCTGGCGCGGGCCCGCCGAAGGATCGTCCCCCAGCGCGACGCGTACGGCGGCCTCGACCTCGTCCTCGCCGGCGGGTGCTGCCGGGGGGGCGCCACCCACCACCAGCACCACCTCGCCGCGGACGGCACGGGCGGCGAACGCCGTCGCCGCCTCGCCCAGCGTGCCGCGCCAGACCTCTTCATGCAGCTTGGTCAGCTCGCGCACGACGGCCACCGGCCGGGACTCGTCGCCGGCCGCCAGTTCGGCCAGCGTCGCCGCCACCCGGCCGGGGGCCTCGAGGAGCACGGTGGTGCGGGCATCGCCCATGAGCGCGCCGATGCGGCGCCGGCGTTCGGGGCCCTTGCGCGGCAGGAAGCCCTCCACACAGAAGCGGTCGGTCGGCAGGCCGCTGACGACCAGCGCCCCGAGGACCGACGAGGGGCCCGGCACGGTGCTCACCGTTTCGCCCGCGGCGGCGAGTTGCGCCGCCAACCACGCTCCCGGATCCGAGACGCCCGGCGTGCCGGCGTCGCTGACGACCGCTACCACCGCGCCCCCGGCCACCGCCGCGGCCACGCGCTCGAGGCGGGCGGCTTCGTTGTGGCCGTGCAGCGACAGCAGGCGGTCGCCCTGCGGCCCCGTGGCCGAGATCCCGCCGGCCGACAGGAGGGCGCGGGTACGGCGTGTGTCCTCGCAGCAGATCAGGTCGGCCGTCGCCAGCACCTCGTGCGCCCGCGGCGAGAGGTCACCCAGGTTACCGATGGGCGTGGCCACCAGGACGAGCCGGCCGCGCCGCTCGGCGCTCACGGCATGCCGTTCGCCGCACCGTTCGGGACCTCGCGCACCTCGAGCTGATCGCCCACCCGCACGCCCCAGCGCTCCAGCGATCCGGCCTCGGTCTGCACGGTGCTGCGGGCGGTCCGCCCGCCCACGGCGACCCGCCACGGCTTGAGCCGGGCCACCCGCACCACGGTGAGGTCGGTCGAGAGGAAGGCCACGTCGATGGGGAACTTCATGCCGGCGGTGTGGACGGTGCGGGCCCCGTCCACGTGCAGGGCGCCTTCGCAGCCCGGTCGTCCCCGGAGCGCGCCACGCTCGGCCGGAGATTCGGCCAACTCGAGCGCGCACACCACATCGCCGTCCCGCAGCAGCCATCCGGACCGCATCGCCTGAGGCTACCGGACGACCTGCCGGGTTCCGTCTAAGCTCTCCGCCTCATGTCGAAGCGAACGGTCAAGCGCAAGCTCAGGAAGAAAAAGAAGGCCAACCACGGCAAGAAGCCGAACTGCGGCCGCGGCTGACCCCGCCCTGACGGCCCGGACCTAAACCCGAGGCCTCACTCCCCGTTCCAGGCCACACCCGCGGAACCCAGCACGCCGCACAGCGTGGTGGGCACGTCGGAGATGATCCCGTCGACGCCGAGGCCGAGCAGGCGCTCCATCGCTTCGGCGTCGTTGACCGTCCACACGTGGACCGCCTTGCCGGCCCGGTGGGCGGCGGCCACGAAAGCCTCGTCGACCACCACCAGGTCCCCCTGGCGCTCGGGCACCTGAAAGGCCACCGCCGCGGACGCGGGAAGGTCCTCGCCGACCTGGACCGCCCGCCAGGCCTCGGCCGTGGCCATGGTGCCGGCCGAGGTCGGCACCTCCGGGGCGAACGTCCGGAAGGCGTCGGTGGCCGGGTCGAGGAAGGAGGCCACGATCACGTCGTCCGTCCGCCCGAACTCGGCCAGGAGACGGGCCAGGGACTCCTCGTAGGGGGCGACCACTGGCGCCGTCTGCTTGATGTCGAGGTTGAGGACGACCTCGGGGAAGCGCTCCAGGACCTCGCGCAGCGTGGCGATGCCGAACGACGTGTCGGCTGGCGCCCGGCCCCGGAACGGGTAGTCGGCCTCGGGCCGCCCCGGTGTGACGTCGGCCCCGGGGATCCACCAATAGGAGAAGTCCATCTCCCGGAGCTGGGCCAGCGTGAAGGAGGCGATGGTGCCCTGCGCCGCGGTGGTGCGGTCGACCGTGGCGTCGTGGCAGACCACCAGCTCGGCGTCGGCCGTGGCGTGCACGTCGAGCTCGATCCCCGTCGCGCCCGCCTCCAGCGCGTGCTGAATGGCGTGCAGGGTCGACGAGGGCGACTCCCAGGCCCCGCCCTGATGCGCGTAGGCGATCACCCTGCGCTCGAGCCACACCGACGCTCCACCCATGCGGCCGACGGTAACAGCCGTCACCGGGCCCAGCGCCGCCTCCGGTGGGCGAAGCCGTGGCCTGCCGTGGCGGGCCTATCCTCGTGCGGCGTGCTCGATCATCTGCTCGTCGACCTCATCGGCACGATCCGCTCCTCCTTCGACCGGGCGCTCCTGCAGCGCCAGGCGGTGGAGGAGCGCTTCCAGGTCGACGTCTTCCTGGGCGACGTCTCCTGGGAGACCTCCTACAGCTTGCCCGGTGAGGAGCAGCCGCCCCGGGTGCGGGCCGACGTGTCGGTCGACTGGCCCACCTGGAGCCAGACCTCGTACCGCAGCTGGTCGATCGGCGAGCCGCCCGACGAGCTGCCCGAGGTCGTGATTGAAGTCGCGCTGCGGGTCCAGCGCATGGCCGAGGCGCCCGACACCGAGAAGGTCATGACGGCCCTGCCCGCCACCGGGCCCCTGGGCGATCCGGCCGACCTGGTTCGCACGGCCACCACCATTGAGCAGGTGCGCACCGAGACCCACGAGGTGGAGGGCGGGCTGCGCTGGGCCGCCGAGGCCACCTACGAAGGCTCGCTGCGCTTCAGCGAGCAGCAGCTGGAGGAGCCGTCACTCCTGGTCCCGGTGTTCGACGACCTGACCCGCTGGATCGCCTCGAGGCTGATCGCGCTGGCCGACCTCCCCTTCACCTTCCTGCCCCCGGGGGAGGACGAGGCCTGACCCGCTTCGCTCCCCGCCGAGTCCCCTGCACCGTCCTCGCTGTGGCCCTGGCCCTCGGCGTGCTGCTGGCCGCCTGCGGTTCGGCGGCGCCCGCCGCGCCACCGCCCAGCCAGGGCTTGATCCTCGACCGGCCCACGCCCCAGAGCGTGCCCCTGGTGAACCAGCAGGGTCAGGCCGTCTCCCTGGCCGACCTGCGGGGCAAGGTCGTGGTCCTGGCCCCGTTCCTGTCCCTGTGCCAGGACGAGTGCCCGTTGGTCACCGGCGCCTACATCGCGCTGCAGCGCGACCTGCGCGCCGCCGGGCTGGCGCAGCGCGTGGTCTTCGTCGAGGCCACGGTGGACCCGGGCCGCGACACGGTGGCGCGCCTCGCCGTCTACCAGAAGGAGTTCGGGGCCGACTGGGACCTCTGGACCGGGACGCCGGCCAACATCGCCGCCTTCTGGAAGCCGTTCGGGGTGGCGTACCAGATCGTGCCCGAGGAGCAGCCCCCCAAGACGGACTGGTGGACGGGCAAGCCGCTGACCTACGACGTCGACCACACGGACGGCTACATCCTCCTCGACCCCGCCGGCCGCGAGCGCTTCGTCGACGCCTCGGCGCCCAACGAGAAGGGCGCCCTCGACGCGAAGCTGCGCAGCCTCCTCGACGACGGTGGCCTGCACGACCTGGACAACCCGCAGGCGCCCAATTGGACCACGGCCGACGCCCTGGCCTCCATCGGCTGGTTGCTCGGGACCACCATCGCCGCACCGAGCCCCTGATGGGGGATTCGCTGCGCCGCACCGCCCTGGCCTTTCCGGCAGCCCTCGCCGGATTCGCCCTGCTGCTCAGCGCCTGCGGGGGCGCCGGCGTGACGACGCTCTCGTCCCCGCCCACCACGGACAGCTCTCTCACGCTGACGCTGCAGCACTCCCCGGTCGGGCCCATCCTCGCCACCGGCGGCGGCGAGACGCTCTACGACTTCGTCCCCGACACGCCGACCCACAGCGCCTGCCTCAACGACGGCTGTGTCTTCCAGTGGCCACCGCTGATCAAGAACGGCACCGTGCGCGTCGGCAGGGGCGTCGATCTCTCGCTGGTCGGCACGCTCCGCCGCCCCGACGGGTCGACCCAGCTCTCCTACGGCGGTCACCCGCTCTACCTCTACAACGGTGACGTCTCGCCCGGCGTCGTCATGGGCCAGGCCATCGACCAGGACGGTGGCCCGTGGTACGTGCTGAATGCACGGGGGAAACAGATCACGACCGCCTTCAGCGTCACGCCCGGGAACGCCAACGGGAATGCCAACGGGAATGCCGACGGCTGAGCACGACGCCTCCGGAACCGCCGGCGGAGCGCCCCGTACTACCCCGGTGCAACGTGCTTCGGTTCGAAGGAGCCCACGGGTTCTGAGCGACCGATCGGGGTGCCCCGACGACCGGACTCGTGACGTGGGCACCTGCTCGCCCACTCGGGAGAGAATGGTGCGATGACCTCGACCGGCCCGGCTCAAGACTGGGATCGCTCCTACGCGGGCCCATCGCCGCCATGGGACATCGGCCGCCCACAGCCCGCCTTTCTCGGCCTGGCCGACGCTGGGGCGCTCACCGGCGCCCTGCTCGACGCGGGGTGCGGGACCGGCGAGCACACGATCCTGGCGGCGCGCCAGGGCGCCGACACCCTCGGCATCGATGTCTCCCCGCGCGCGATCGAGATCGCCTGGCGAAAGGCCGCTGAGCGCGAAGTGACGACCACCTTCCGGGTGTTCGACGCGCTGCTTCTTGACACGCTCGGCAAGACCTTCGACACGATCCTCGACAGCGGGCTGTTCCACGTCTTCGACGACGACGCCCGCATCCGATACGTCGGGGCCCTCCACGCCGTTCTCCGACCTGGCGGCCATCTTCACCTCATGTGCTTCAGCGACCGTCAGCCCGGTGACTGGGGACCGCGGCGCGTGACGGAGGCCGAGCTGCGCGCCGCGTTCGCTACGGGGTGGCACATCGATTCGCTCACTCCCGACCGCTTCGACATCGCCCCCGGCCTCGGCACCCCTGCCGCCGAGGCATGGCGAGCCGACATTCGCCGCCTCGCGCCCCGGAAATGACCCAGAGGGCCCCCTCCCCGTGACAATGCTCGGAGGGCGCCGCCTGCGGGAAATGGGATGTGCGCCGGTGCACTGTTCGGGCCTGGAGCGTGTCCGCACAGCCGGAGATGCACCTTCAGTCGAACGTCCATCGTCGACGGCCTTCAGCCGCCAATAGACGACCGAATTGGAGTCCGGGAAAGTGGGTGGCGGCGGCTGGGATGTCCGAACCTTCGAGCTCTCTCGCCAACGCCTCGCGCGAGGTGCGGGCGAGACGCACGTCGACGTCACCGATCATTTCCCAGTCGTCGCTCAGGAGTTCGGCGGGGCAGTGCACGACGTCACCGAGGAGCATGGCTCGATCCGTCCCGGACGAAATGACGATGACCGTGCTGCCGGGCGTATGGCCGGGAGCGCTGCGCACATTGAGCCCGGGCAGAATGCTCCCGTCCCCTCCCCACGTTTCGAGACGGTCGGCGATTGGCGGAAGAAGCTCCGACGACGCTCGACCGCCCATCAACGAGACGGCCAAGCTGTCATCGAACGGCACGGAACCCATGAAGAACTCCCAGTCGGCCTCATGGCACCGATACGTGGCGTTGCCGAACAGACGGCGCTCACCGTCGGTGGCCCAGCCGAGATGATCGAAATGCAGGTGGGTCAGCACGACGTCCGTGATATCGGACGGCTGCACCCCCAGGGCGGCGAGGTTCCTCATGAAGCTGCCCGTCCGATCCGGATCGGCGTCGGGGCCGATTCCGGTGTCGACGAGAGCGAGACGGTCACCGCTCCGCACGAGGAACCCGCCCATCTCAATGGGCAGCATGCCGTCGTCATCGAGGAACTGGGAGTGCTGGAGCCAGTCCTGATCAGACTTGTTGAACATCATGGTCGGGGGGGCCGCGAGTCTCCCGTCCGAGACTCCCTCGATCGTCACGGCACCGACCCGCACAAGGCGGACACTAGTGCCGCGACTGTCCCGGTGCGCTGGGACGGATCAGCCCCGAGGTCCTGGTAGGCGACACGCACTGCTCGGGGGTCAGCGCGGTCCTCGGCGCAACAGCGGCGTCGCAGGAGGGCCTGATCTGCGGCGTGACCGAATCTCAGGTGTTGAAGCGGAACTCCACCACGTCGCCGTCACGCATGACATAGTCCTTGCCCTCCATGCGCGCCCGACCGGCGGTACGCGCCGCGGCCACCGAACCTGCATCCATCAGATCATCGAAGCTGATGACCTCCGCCTTGATGAAGCCGCGCTCGAAGTCGGTGTGGATCACTCCTGCCGCCTTGGGCGCGGTGTCACCGATGTGAATGGTCCACGCCCGGGCCTCCTTCGGTCCGGCGGTCAGATAGGTCTGCAAGCCGAGAGTGGCGAATCCCACGTGGACCAATTGCTCGAGGCCCGACTCCTCCTGCCCGTAACTGCGCAACAGCTCGGCAGCATCAGCGGCGTCGAGGCCGGCCACCTCCGCTTCGATCTGTGCGCAGAGGACGATGGCCCGCGCGGGCCGGACACTGTCCGCGAGTCGAGCGGCCAAGTCGGCATCACCCAGGGCATCCTCGTCGACGTTGAACACATAAATGAAGGGCTTTGCCGTCAGCAGATGGAGCTCACGCAGCAGCGCCAGGTCCAGTTCGCTCTTCGCCGCCGCCTCGGCAACGGTCCGGCCGGCGCCGAGGATACGTTCCGCCGCAGTCACTGCTTCGACCGTCGGCCGGAGGGCCGCGTCGCCCTTTGCCTCGCGCGCCAGACGCGGCAGGCGCTGCTCGACGGTCTGCAGGTCAGCCAGAATCAGCTCGGTGTTGACCGTCTCGATATCCCCCGCCGGGTCCACCCGGGCGTCGACGTGCACCACATCGTCGTCATGGAATGCACGCACCACCTGGCAGATGGCGTCCGTCTCGCGGATGGCCGCCAGGAACTGATTCCCCAGTCCCTCCCCCTTCGAGGCGCCACGCACGAGCCCGGCGATGTCGACGAAGGTCACGGTCGCGGGGACTACCGGCGCGCCGTCGTAGAGGTCGGCCAGTTGCCGCAGGCGCGGATCGGGGAGGGCGACCACGCCCACGTTGGGCTCAATGGTGGCGAAGGGGTAGTTGGCCGCCAGCACCTCGTTGTTGGTGAGGGCGTTGAACAGGGTGGACTTGCCCACATTGGGCAGACCGACGATGCCGATCGAAAGGCTCACGCCGTCGGCCGCCTAGCCCGGCAGGATGCCCGCGGCAGTGGCCAACCTCTTGAGGTCCGCCTCTGGTCGCGCACCGATGTGCGAGATCACTTCGCCGGCACACAGGGCACCGAGTGCGGTGCTCTCCACCGGGCCCATCCCGTGGGTCAGGCCGAAGAGCAGCCCGGAGGCAAAGAGATCTCCGGCGCCCGTCGTGTCGACCACCTGTCCCACGGCGGCTGCCGGAACCTCCTCAGGCCCTCGGGCGGTCAGCACGGTGGCACCGCGCGCACCACGGGTCATCACGACGAGCAGGCCCGTCTCTTCCGCCGCCTCCACGGCGTCCTGGTACGACTGCACGCCGAAGAGCATGGTGACCTCCTCCTCGTTGCCGAGCAGGATGTCCACGTCGTCGAGCAGGAGGTCGAGGAACTCGCGCTGGTGGCGCCCGACGCAGAACGGGTCCGAGAGCGAGAGTGCCACGGAGCCCTCGCCGGCGTGAGCGGTGGCCGCCGCGTGGCGCATCGCCTCCTTGGCCGCCGGCACGTCCCACAGATACCCCTCGAGCAACACGATGGAGGCTCGGCCGACAAAGGACGTCGGGACCCCCGCTGGCGTCAACGTCGAGGCGGCGCCCAGATAGGTCCCCATGGTGCGGTCGGCGTCCTCGGTGATGAGCACGACGCAGCGCCCTGTGCCCAGTCCGTCGGCGGCCGCCGACTCGCTGAGGTGGGGCTCGAACTCGACGCCGGCCGCCCGAAGGTTCTCGGTGTAGGTCCGGCCCACCTCATCGTCAGCCACCGCCCCGACGAACCCGGCGGTGCCGCCCAGCACAGCGATTCCCGCCGTGGTGTTCGCCACCGATCCGCCCGAGACGAAACGGGGGGCACCCATGAACTCCTGCACGGCGTTGGCCGTTTCGAGATCGACGAGGGTCATCGACCCCTTCTCCAGGCCCACCTGGGCCAATTGCCCGTCGGTGGCCAGCTCAATGACGTCGAGCAATGGCGAGCCGATGGCCACCACGTCGAGATCGTGGCCGTGGGCGGCGTTGGCGGGTGAAGCTTCCTGAGCGGGCACGGAGCGAGAAACTACCCGCGGCACGGCGGGTAGCCTGCATGGATGCCTTCAGCTCCCACGTCAGCCACCGCGCCCGGCTCGGAGCCGTTCCGCTTGCCGCGGACGATCGAACCGGAGATCTACCACATTGAGATCGAGCCGGACATTGCCTCCGCCACGTTCTCGGGCACCGTACGGATCGACGCCACCATCCACGAGACGGCCGATCAGATCGTGCTCAATGCGGCCGAATTGGCCATCAGCGATGTCGAGGTCCTGACGTCCGACGGTCTGACCGTGTTGTGCAGCGTGAGCTTCAACGATGAGCTCGAGCAGGTGACCTTCCGGCCCGCCGACCTGCTCCCCCCGGGACCCAGCACCATCAGCTGCCGGTTCAGCGGCACCCTCAACGACAAGTTGCGGGGCTTCTACCGGTCCACCTACACCGGTCCCGACGGCGAGAACCACACCATGGCGACGACCCAGTTCGAATCGGTGGACGCCCGACGCTCGTTCCCCTGCTTCGACGAGCCCGATCGCAAAGCGGTCTTCGAAATCACCCTCATTGTCGAGGACGGCCTGGACGCACTCTCGAACTCGCCCGCCGTCGCAGTCGACCGGGTCGAGGGGAAGCAGCGCATCCGGTTTGCCCCGACCATGAAGATGTCCACGTACCTGGTCGCCTTCGTGGTGGGCAAGCTCGAGATGACAGAGACGGTCGACGTCGACGGTGTGCCCCTCCGGGTGGTCTGCACCCCCGGCAAACTCCCGTTGGCCCGGTTCGCCCTGGAGGTCGGCGCCTTCGCGCTGCGGTTCTTCACGGAGTACTTCAACATCCCCTACCCGGGCGACAAGGTCGACCTGGTGGCGATCCCGGACTTCGCCGCCGGCGCGATGGAGAACCTGGGCTGCATCACCTTCCGCGACACCGCCCTGCTCATCGACAAGGACGAGGCCGCACGCGCCGAGCTCGAGCGTGTGGCCGATGTGATCGCACATGAGCTGGCCCACATGTGGTTCGGCGACCTCGTCACCATGGGGTGGTGGGAAGGCATCTGGCTGAACGAGGCCTTCGCCACCTTCATGCAGACGATCTGCGTCGACGCCTTCCGGCCCTCGTGGGACCGCTGGATCAGTTTCGCACCGTCGCGCGAGGCCGCCCTTGGAGTCGACGCTCTGCACCTGACCCGGCCCATCGAGTACCCGGTCGGGCCGCCCAAGGAGGCCGAGGGCATGTTCGACGTGCTGACCTACGACAAGGGGTGCGGCGTCCTACGGATGCTCGAGCAACACATTGGCCCTGAGGTGTTCCGCGACGGCGTGCGGACGTACCTCAAGGCGCATGCCTACGGCAACACCGTGACGAGCGATCTCTGGGATGCGCTCGAGGACGCCAGCGGCGCACCCGTGCGGGACGTGATGGACACGTTCATCCTTCAGGGAGGACATCCCCTCGTCTCGCTGCACGGTGACGTGCTCAGCCAGCAGCCTTTCGCGCTCGGCCCGGTTCCGCAGGGGGCGACGTCGTCCATCGGAGCAGCGTGGCGTGTCCCGGTGGCCGTGCGGGCGCTCCCGGTTGACGCAGAGCCGGGTGCTCCTGTGCGCCATCTGGTCCTCGGGGCCGACCCCGAGCCCATCGCTCGAGGCCGATCGCGGCCTGGCGGTGGTGAACGCGGGCGGCTGGGGCATCTTCCGCGTCGGCTACGACACCCCGCACCGAACCGCGTTGGCCGAGCACCTACCCGAGCTCACCCCTCTCGAGCGAGCCAACCTGCTGGCGGACACGTGGGCGACAACTCTGGCCGGCCTCTCGACGCTCGAGGAGTTCCTCGTGCTGGCAGCGCGGCTGGGCGATGAGTCCGAGCCTGCCGCCTGGTCACCGGTCGCCACCGCCTTGTCCCTGACCAAGCGGATTGCGTCGGCGGCCGACGAAGGTGCGCTACACCAGGCGGTGCGCGCCCTCATCGGGCCCACCCACCAGCGGCTGGGGTTCGACGCCGGGCCGGGCGAGAGCGACCGCACGCCGACCCTGCGGGCCTTGGCGATCAACCTCCTCGGGACCGTGGGCGCCGATGCCGAGGTCAGGACGGAGGCGGCCCGGCGCTTCGATTCGTCGCCCATCGGCGGCGGGTCGGGCGATCCGATCCCACCCGATATCGAGTCCGCCACACTGGCCGTCGTGGCACAGCTCGTACGGCCGGGGGACTACGACGCGCTCCTCGAGCGCTATAGGACTGCCTCGACGCCCCAAGAAGAAATGCGCTCCCTGGGCGCGCTCGCCGGGTTCCCCGATGTCGACCTGTGCCTACGGACCTTCGACCTCGCCATGACCGAGGTGCGCACACAGAACGGGTTCGCTGTCATCGGCTCACTCCTGACCAACTCGACCGGCAACCAGGCGGTGTGGACCCGGTTGACCGAAAACTGGCAGGCGGTGCTCGATCGCTTCCCGAAGAACGCTCCCCCGCGCATCATCGAGTCGATCGCCGCCCTGTGCGGTGACGCCGAGTTCGCCGAGGGCGTCATCGCGTTCCTCGACGAGAACCCCCTTTCGTCGGGGCCGCGCCGGGTGGCCCAGTCGGTGGAGCGGCTGCGCGTGAACGTCGCCTTCGGTTCCCGCGAGCGGGACGGACTGATCGCATCCCTCGGCGCCGCGGCCACACCCGCTTCTTGATGACCGAGACCGTGGCTACGGCGCGGATACTGGAGTCGGCACGAGTGCAGGCCCTCTTCGAGGTGGCGCGGAGCACGCGTGGCTTCATGCCCGACGACGAAGGGGAAGCGCTCTTCGCTGCCGCGTTGCGAGCCGGCCAGGCCGAGATCGCCGCAGCCGTCCCGACGACCTTCGTCGAGATCGGGGCCTGGTGCGGGAAATCGACCGTCTACCTTGGCGCTGCGGCGGAAGCCACTCAGTCGGCACTGCTCTCCATCGACCATCACCGCGGCTCGGAGGAGAACCAGCCCGGATGGGAGTACCACGAGCCCGATCTGATCGATCCCGAGGTCGGTCGCCTCGACACGCTGCCCCATTGGCGTCGGACCATCTCCGGAGCCGGTCTCGAGTCGTCTGTCGTGGGCATCGTCGGTGACTCCCCGACGTTGGCGGCGCGGTGGGACCGCCCGCTCGCCTTCTGCTTCATTGACGGGGGCCATGGCGAGGAGCCGGCGTGGGCTGATTTCCGCGGCTGGTCACCGCACGTCGCTCTGGGGGGCTGGTTGGCCATTCACGATGTGTTCCCCGACCCCGCCGACGGGGGTCGTCCGCCGTACGAGCTCTACTGCGCGGCCCTGGAGTCCCGTGAGTTCACCGACGACGGCGGCTGCGGCAGCCTTCGCGTCCTGCGCCGCACCTCTCTGCCCGGCTGACGACCGGGTCCGGGCCCGCCATCCGGCGCGTCAACGCCACGGCTTCGCCCCCTCGACGGCGGGTGGACCCGGAGCCGCCGATGCGGGTGCGGCTGCACCGGCACCTGACCGGAGCCCCACTGCGGCCACCACCGCCGCCGCCAGCGTGGCGAGGGCGGCCACCATCAACGCCAGGTGGTAGCCCGACACGAACGCAGCCACCGCTTCGGGCCGGTACTGCGATCCGAGGGCGTGCGTCACGGTGGTGATCTCACCCCCCGCGACGTACTGACTCTGTGCGGCGGCGCCGGGGACTCCGGCACTGCGGGTGACCCACGCGCTGGTCGCGGCATGGACGCCAATGGTCCCGAGGACGGCCAACCCCACCGAGGTGCCGACTTGTCGGGCGGCGTTGACCAGACCGGACGCGCCCCCGGCTACACCGAGCGGGACGTCGCGCATGGCGACGTTGACCACGCCCGGTACCAGCGTGCCCCAACCCACACCAACCAGCACGTAACCGACGAACGCCACGGCGAAGGGGGTGGTGGCCGACAGCAGAGCCAGGACGGCGACACCCGCGGCACCGACAAGGCAGCCTCCTGTCACGATGGTCATCGGCTGCAAGCGCTTGCGCAGCCGGCCCGCATACTGGGCGGTGACGATGAACGGGATGTTCATGGAGAGCCACGAGCACCCGGTGCGCAAGGGCGACCAACCCTCGACGTCCTGGAAGAGGAGCGTCACGTAGAACATGACCCCGGCCAGCGCCAGGTAGGTCAGCAAGTAGACGCCGCATCCCGACACGAAGCTGCGGGCCCGAAGAAGGCTCGGCGGCAACATGGGCGACGAGGTCCGGCCCTCCCAGAGGACGAAGAACACCACCAGGATCACGCCCACGACCAGCGGCCCGTCGACGTCGAGCGACGCCCAAGGGTGGCTCGACGACTCGATGAGACCAAACGTGATGCCCAAGAGCCCCAAGGCGATGGCGATCATCCCCACCCCGTCGAGCGCGCGGCCTTCTGGGTTGCGGGACTCGGTCACTGCCACCAGTGCGAGGAGGAAACCGGCCACCGCAAAGGGCACATTGACCCAGAAGACGGAGGACCAGCTGAAAACCGAGAGGAGGGCTCCTCCGACCACGGGCCCGAGCCCGAAGCCGAGGCCCGAGATGGCCGCCCACATGCCAAAGGCGCCCGCCCGGCGCTCGACCGGGTAGGTCTCGGTCAGGATGGCGAGCGTCAGGGCCGACATGAAGGCGCCGCCCGCACCTTGCAGCGCGCGGAAGGCGATGAGCGCGACGTCAGAGGTGGAGAGGGCGCACGCCACCGAGCCCAGGGTGAAGACGACCAGGCCGACCAAGAAGAACCGCTTCCGTCCGAAGCGGTCTCCCAGCGCGCCCCCGAGGGGAATGAAGGCCGCGAGACTCAGCGCGTACGCACTGATCACCCACTCGAGCTGACCGGCCGTCATGTGCAACTCCCGCTGAATCGACGGCAGAGCGGTGTTCACGATGGTCACGTCGAGCAGGGTCATGCCCTGCGCGACGCACATGGCGACCAGTGTGAGCCTGCGGCGGCGGGTGACGCGCGCGTCCCCGATGGCAGTCAGCGGATCAGACACCAGGGAGGAGGGCGCGTCGAGCGAGGAACATCGAAATCCCGTGGGAATTTAGCCGCGCCAGCCGTCCATCCGAACGCTCGCCGCGGTCGTTCCCCCGGGCGCCCTGGCCTGAATGGCGTGCTCAGCCGCGCGAGAACCGCTGCGGTGGATCAGCGACGGTGCAGCCCTCAATGGCGTCGCCGCAATGCGGCTCGGCCAGATCGAGTGCGGCCGGCAGCCCTTCGCCCCGGAACAACCCGGCGGCGGGACTCGTGTTGGAGAGCGCGTCGGCGGCCAGGACCATGGCCCCGAACGTGTAGGTCGTTCGCTCGTCCTTGGGGAAGGTCTCCCGCTCGGGGAACACCATGCCGGTCCAGTAGGATCCGTCCGGCAGCCGCAGGTTCTGCCCGGCCGTGAAGAGTTCCAGGGCCCGACCGTCCATGCCGAGTCCGTCGAGCGTCAACACGCATTCCGCCGTCTCGGCCGCCGTCACCCAATCGCCCGTGGAGACGCAGCGCACGCCCAGGCCCTCCATGACGAAGGTCGACCACCCGTCGGCAATGCGGCTCCGTCCCGCTTCACCCTCGAGCGCGCCCGACAACATGGGGTAGTACCAGTCCATGGCGAACTCGACCTTGGGGGCGAAGGCTCCCGGATGGTGCGCCACGGCATGCCCGAGTCGTCCCGCTGCCAACTCCCAGTCCGGACGGTCCTTGGCCAAACACTCTGCGATGGCGACCGCGCAGCGCATGGAGTGGTAGATGGAGGACGAGCCCGTGAGCAATGCATATCGCTCCGGTCGACCGGTCGAGTCGAGGGACCACAGCACGGAGCCGTCGGGCTGCTGGGAGCGCAGGATGAAGTCGATCCCTCTTTCAATGGTCGGCCACAACTCGCCAAGGAACTCGACGTCGCCGGTGATCAGGTGGTGGTGCCAGGCGCCGGCGGCCAGGTAGCCGCACACGTTGGTGTCCAGCCGGAGGTCCTTGACGCCGTCACCCTGGTAGTAGTTGAACCAGCTTCCGTCGGGCAGTTGCCGGAGGGCCAGCCAGCGATAGGCGTCCACCGCCTCGTCCACCAATCCGCACACGGTCAGCGCCATGGCCGCCTCGACGTGGTTCCACGGGTCGCAGTGGCCGCCGTCGAACCACGGGATCTGTCCGTCGTGGCGCTGGACCGCCGCAATGGCATGGCCGGTGGCCAGGACGTCGGCACTTGTGAGGACCCCGGGGACCTCCGGCACCGACACGGAACGGATCTCTTCAGTCGTCATGCAGCTGCTCCCTGGCTTGGAGTGGTCGGTCCGCGCCGCCCCGGCACGCCGCGCGGCAGCGTGGGGCGGGAGTCGGAGTCGGTCAGGTCTGCTGCCACGCGGGTAAGCGGCTTGGTGAGGTACAGCACCAGGCTCTTGCCGATGAGCGGGCTCAGCATCCGGTCGGCCGTGCGCGTCACGAACGGTGCCTTGACGATGTCCCACACCAAGACCTTGTGGTAGGCCTCCACCGCAGGGTGCGAGTCATTCGACGGACCGACGAGGCAGCGCAGCCACCAATACGGCGAGTGCAGACCGTGGGCGAAGTGATGGCCCGTGGGCTCGAGACCGGCCGAGCCGAGTCGGCGCTCCAACGTGGATCGCCGGTAGATGCGCACGTGACCGCCGGGCGTGTCGTGGTACTCGTCCGACAGCGCCCAGTTGATGACCTCGGGTCCACAGCGTGGCACCGTGACGGCCATGGCACCGCCGGGACGTAAGACGCGGGCGAGCTCACGCATGGCGGCGGCGTCGTCCGGAATGTGCTCGAGCACCTCGGATGCGATCACCCGATCGAAGGTGCCGTCTGCGAAGGGCAACGCGAGGGCGTCACCCTGCACCGCCGTCGCAGGATGGCCGGGGGCGATCTCCCCTATGTCGATCATGGCGCCGAACGTGCCCCGCACCTGCGCCACTTCCTCGGGGCCGGCGTCGAGGGCCACCACGGACGCGCCCCGTCGGGCGGCCTCGAACGCGTGGCGCCCGAACCCACAACCGAGGTCCAGGACCAGGTCCCCCGGCCCCACCCCGAGTCGGTCGTAGTCAACCGTCAGCATCAGGCCGCTCCTCGTGCGAAAGGCCCGGCGCGCCGTCGGCGGCGGCGGCGGCGGCGGCGGCGGACGGTGCACCGGGAAGGGGCGCCCCGGCGATGACGGCCTCGTAGCAGGCGGCAGTCCCGGCCGCGGTGACCTGCCAGGTGAAGCGGCTCACCACCCGCTCGCGTCCGGCAGCCCCGAGACGCGCCCGCATATCCGGGTCGTCGAGCAGGCGAGCGATGGCGCCCGCCAGCGCCCCGGGATCGTCCGGTGGCACGAGCAGGCCCGTCTCCCCGTCGGTGCCCACGACCTCCGGCAGCGCCCCGCCCGTCGTGGCGACGAGCGCCACGCCACACGACATCGCCTCGATTGCCGGCAGCGAGAACCCTTCGTAGAGCGAGGGCACGACCGCGACCTGCGCCTCGCCGTAGAGACGGGCCAGTGCGTCGTCGGAAATGCCGCTGACACAGTGCACGGCGTCGGCCAGTCCGAGCCGGGCGATGGCCTTTTCAACCCGACCACCCTCATTGGGGCGGCCGATGACGGTCAACTCGACATCGCGCTCTGTCCGCAATTTCGCCACAGCCTCAAGGAGTGGAACCAGTCCCTTCATGGGGACGTCGCTGCTGGAGGTCACCATGATCCGCCCGGGTACGGGACGGACGTCGTCGAACGGTCGGAACACGGTGTGATCGACCCCGACGGGGACCACGGTCATCCGATCCGGCCTGACACCCATCTGCGCGGCGATGTCCTGGCGCGAAATTCTGCGACACCGTCAACACGGCAGGAAGGGCGCGGGCAACCCGGACCTGCATGCCGAGGAACCCGAACCAACGCCGCGTCGTGAATCGCTGCCAGGGGTTCGTGGTGTGCGAAAGGGCGAGCTGTCGGTCGACCGTGATGGGGTGGTGCAACGTCGTGAGCAGAGGCCATCCGTCTTCGACCATGCCCAACATCCCGCTGCCGAGGCACTGGTTGTCGTGCACGACGTCGAATTCCTCGCGGCGTTCCGCCAGGAGCTGGCGGGCCCGCAGCGAATAGGCCAGGGGCTCCCCGAAGCCCGCCGTGCACATGATGGCGAACTCGGTCCAGTCCTCACGGGAGGTGAACTCGTCCCGGTGCGGGACTCGGAACGGATCGGGTTGGCGATAGAGGTCGAGGCCACGGACCGGTGTGAACCCCACGCCCTCGTCGAGTTCGGGCCAGGGCGGACCGGCGAACACCTCCACGGAGTGACCGAGAGCGAGCAGCTCACGGGTCAGGTGCCGGGTGTAGACACCTTGGCCACCGCAACGGGGATTGCCCCGATAAATCAGGAAAGCGACACGCAAACCCCCAGGTTGGGGCGGTGCGGCAGGAATCGGGGCGGGTAGCTCAATCTGGCGAGATCGCTCCCAGGACTCCTTTGTCTCTCTCCACTTCTGGCGAGGCGTTTTAGGCAACGGATGTCCGAACTCGACTCACCATGACCCTCTAGCCTCCCCGAACCCCCTGGTCCTGCGCAAACGGCATCCGGCGGGGGGCTCCGGCGAGCGGCCGTTCAGGCCAGACCAAACCAGCCGAGCACTGTCAGCAGCACGTACACGGCGGCTACCACTGCGACCGCGACGATGGCCAATCCCCCCACCCAGCGGGCCACCGGTCCGTTGGCTGCCGACCCGAGCAGGGAGCGCCGGTTCGCCAGCACGAGGATCAGGATGAGGGTCATCGGTGTGATGACCCCCTCGAGGACCTGCGTGTTCAGGATGAGCGTGATGAGGTTGCCTGGCACGAGCACCACGGCAGCCCCTATCAGGATTTGAAATGTGAAGATGCCGAGGAAGACGGGGGCCTGCCGGAAGCTCGACGAGACCGAGCGCTCGACGCCGATGGCCTCAGCCACGGCGTACGACGTCGACAATGGGACGACCGCGGCGGCCAGGGCGGAGGCTCCGAGCAGCCCGATGCCAAAGAGTGTCGTGGCGAACGCGCCGGCGACGGGCTTGAGCCCCTCTGCAGCCGTGGTGGCCGATGTGAGCGGGCCGGTGCCCCCGATGGTGGCCCCCGTGGCGACGATGATCGACATGGCCACAATGGCGGCGAGGACCGCGCCGGTGATGGCGTCGACTCGCTGGAAGTGATAGTTCTCGGGCTTGACACCCTTGTCGACAACGGCACCCGCCTCGTACAACTGGATGTAGGGCGTGATCGTGGTGCCGATCAGGGCGACGGAGATGAGCAGGAACGATTTCGAGGCGACAAAGTGGGGCCACACGGTATTGGCCGCCACCTGGTGCCAGTTCGGATGGGCCAGAACGGCAGCAATCGGGTAGGCGATGAACACAAGGGTGAGCAGCAGGAAGATGCGCTCGGCGTAGCGGTACGAGCCGAAGAGCACGAGCGACCAGATGGCCACTGCGGCGATCGGCACCGATATGTAGCGCGAGACGTTGAACAACTCGAATGATGTGGCGATGCCGCCGAACTCGGTCACCATGAGGCCGATGTTGGCAATGGCGAAGGCAGTGATGGCGAACGCGGTAAGGCGGAGGTCGAATTCCTCCCTGATGAGGGCGGCCAGACCCTTGCCGGTATAGGTCGCCAGCCGGGCCACCATTTCCTGGACGATCACGTAGGCCACCGTGATGAGCACCATCAGGAAGAGGGTCCGGTAGACGAACTGGGCGCCCGCTGACGAGTACGTCACAATGCCACCGGCGTCGTTGCCGGCGGCCGCCGCGATCAACCCTGGTCCGGCGGCAGCCAGATAGATCAGCCACCGCCGTGAGACCTGGACCTTCATGACAGAAGGCGCGGAAAGTGGAAGCGACCCTTCGTTGGGACCAGCGCGTCGAGCACGTCGTCGGCCAGGATGCGCCCGATGGGACACCCTTCGTCATCGACCACGACCATGGAGTGGCGTCGGGCCTCAATCAGTTGCCCTGCCGCTTCGTCAGCCGATGTGTGCGGGCTCACCGTGACAACATCCTCATCGCCGAGGAGCGCCGACATGCGTGTATCGGTGGACGCACGCAGTGCCAGCAGGATGTCGAGGACGGAGACGTCGTCGAGGAGCCGGCCGTCATCGTCCACGACCGCGACCGCGTCGAGGTCGGCGCCGTGTGCCCTGGCCTCGGAGAGCCGGTCAACGACTTTCTTGACCTTGTCTCCGGACTTGGCGGTGACCAGTGCCGTCGTCATGATGCCGCCCGCCTCGTCCTCCTCGTAACCGAGCAGCTCGCGGAGCGCCAGCGCCGTGACGGAGGGGATGTGGCGAAGCACCTCTCCTCGCACGGCGAGAGGGAGATCCCTTAGCGCATCGACCGCCTCGTCCGGTTCCATGGCGGCCAGGAGGCGGGCGGCCTCGACGGGATCCGACTCCCGCAGTAGCTGCTCGAGGTCCTCGGGTTGCATCTCCTCGAGTGCATCAGCGGCCTCGTCCGGCCCGAGCGCGGAGAGGAGCTCGCGGCGCTCGTCCCGGCGCAGGTCCTCGAGCAGGTCGGCCAGCTCGCCGGGCCGCAGACGGTGCAGTCCTTCGTTCGTCGTCTTGAGGCGAACGTGTGTGGCCGCGCCGCTCACGTCCTTGGCCGACTCGGTGAAAGGCTGAATAGCGGCCCAGTCAATGACGCGATCGGGCGTGGGGCGCGGGCGCCACCGACGAGGCCCCAGGCGCCGGAGGAGCGTCGCGTTGGACACATCGGCGCCGACGAGCCTGATGCGGCCGATCACCTCGGCCAGGTACAGGTCGGCCGCCCGAATGACCTGGACGCCCTCGACGTCGACGAGCTGGTGGTCGAGGACGTCCTTCGCCAGGAGCACCTCGCCGGAACGACGGATGACATCCCGCAGGTCGAGGCGGGCCGACCGGAGGACCACCTCGGCGTGGCCGATCCGGTCGATGGCCGATGCCGGGACAAAGGCGAGACGCCGGCCCACACGGATGACCAGACCGCTGACCGGCGGGTACATCTGCCCGTCTGCCCAGCGGGCGACGATGTCGTCCAACCGCCCAATCTCCTGGCCGGTCTGGTTCCGCACGGGACGGCCGAGCAAGCCGGCGAGCGACACGATGGAGTCGAAGACCCCTTCGGACGCGAGGATGCGCCGCGTGCGGCGGCGCCGTTGATGTGGGCGGCGTTCCGGATCGCGGGAACGACCGGGGATCAAGCGTGAGCGGCTCGGCGCGCTCGTCGACGGTGGCGTGGCCATGGAGCTACCTCCTGTGGCGTCCTCAGGTGGGTTCGGATCGGATTTCCGGGCGGCGGCGCGCGCCACACCGGTAATCAGCGAACGGCGTCTGCTCTTGTGCGCTCCGCGTGTTCGATGGTGAGGGCACGGGCGTGGTGCGCCTCAGCCGTGGCACGGAGTAGGACAGCGCCGGCGTTGTTACTGGGGGGTTCGCCCCTCGACATGGCCGCACCTCCTTCTCCGTTGTCCCTGTGCGGAAGGGATCACGCAACATTGCCGCCGGCAGCTTACCGGGCGGCCCGCTGGGCAACCGGCCCGTGACCGGTCGCAGCGAGGTCCAGGGGGCGGGTACCGTGCCTCTCATGGACCTGGCCTACCCGCCCGAAGCCGAGCTGTTCAGGACTGAGATCGCAGCATGGCTCAAGGAGAACCTGCCCGAAGGCTGGGGCGGCCCGGGCTTCTCCATGACGCCCGAGGAGCGCAAGGCCTTCAACCGGGAGTGGACCGCGAAGCTCTACGGGGGCGGGTGGATCTGTGCCAGTTGGCCAACCGAGTACGGCGGCAAGGGCCTGAGCCTGCTGCAGCAGGTCGTCCTCAACGAAGAGTTCGCCCGCGTCAGTGCGCCGCTGCGCGCAGACTTCTTCGGCGACACCCTTGTCGGCCCGACGATCCTGCAGTGGGGCACCGAGGAACAAAAGAAGGAGTTCATACCGGGGATCCTGAAGGGCGAGATCGCGTGGTGCCAGGGATTCAGTGAGCCCGACGCTGGCTCGGATCTGGCCAGCCTGAAGACACGGGCCGAGCTCGACGGCGACGAGTGGGTGATCAACGGACAGAAGGTGTGGACGACCCAGGCCCACTACGCCGACTACATCTTCCTGCTGGCACGCACCGACCCCGACGCCTCGAAGCACGCTGGCATCTCCTATCTCCTCGTCCCGATGAAGCAGCCCGGGGTGGAGGTGCGACCTATTGAACAGATCGATGGGTCTGCGGAATTCAACGAAGTCTTCTTCACCAACGTGCGCTGCCCGAAGGACAACGTCATCGGAGGGGTGAACAACGGTTGGAAAGTCGCCATGACGACGCTGGGCTTCGAGCGAGGCACCTCCTCGACCACCGGCCACCGGCGGTTCCAGAAGGAGTTCGACGAGATCGTGGGCGAAGCGCGCCGACGAGGGCGAGACAGTGACCCGCTGATTCGCCAGCGTCTGGCGCGCTCGTGGTCGAACATCAAGATCATGCAGATCAACGGGCTGCGCACACTGACCGATGTCCTGAACGGCACCCACACGACGGCCGCACTCGGCGCGTGCAACAAGATGTTCTGGTCGGAGGCACACCAGGCGACCATGCTGCTGGCGATGGACATCCTCGGCCTCGACGGCCAGGTCCTCCAGGGCGACGACGACGGGGACACGCTGCTGCCCGGAGCGCGCCGGGCCAAGGCGAGCTACCCGGTCGACAACCTGCAATCGTTGTTCTTCTTCTCGCGGTCGGAGACCATCTGGGGGGGCTCGGCCGAGATCCAGCGGAACATCGTGGGCGAGCGTGTGCTCGGCCTACCCAAGGAACCGAAGCCGGCCTGAGCCAGAGTCGGTGCGGCCGTTCCCCTACTCTGGGCGGATGGGACGATTGGTCGGACACAGCGAACGGGGTGAACAGCCATGCTGGTGAGAGAGTGCCTGCGGACGGCTCCGGTGACCGTCCCTCCGGGATGCACCCTCGAGGAGGCGGCGCGGCTGCTGGGGACCCACCGCATTGGTTCGCTCCTGGTGGTCGACGGTGGTCGTCTGGTGGGGATCGTGACCGACCGCGACATCACCGTGCGCGGGGTCGGTGAAGGCAAGCCTGCCTCCGCTCCGGTCGAGGACGTGATGACCGCTGACCCCCGCACCATTCAGGGCTCGGCCGACGTCTTCGAAGCGTTCACCGTGTTCAAGACGGCCAGTGCCCGGCGCTTGCCGGTGCTCGAGGACGCGGAGCTGGCCGGGATCATCTCCGTCGACGACCTCTTGATGTCTCTCGTGGTCGAGTTCGGCGCGGTCATGTCCCCGGTCGCCCAGGAGCTGGTGCACCCGGCCTGATTGACGTTCAGCTGGTGCGGCGCTCCCCACCGTCGAGGCTGGATCCTGCGACGGGGAGTGGGATCACATTGGTCGCAGCCGAGCCTGAGAGGCCCATCACCAGGCCCTCCGTGCCATTGCGACGCTGGCGGGCGCCCAGCACGAAGAGGGGGATGCAGGCCGCCAGCGTGCCCACGCCGCCCACCACCAGCGCAACCCGCGGACTGGTGACATCACTGAGGTAGCCCAGCAACGGTGCCCCTATGGGGGTGCTGCCGAGGAAGGCGATCGCATTCAGCGACATGACCCGACCGCGCATGTCCGGGTCGGCTCGCAGCTGGAGGGTGGCGTTGTTGGTCGCGACGAAAGAGATGCTCGCCGCACCCATGGGCACGAGCAGCACGATGGCCCACGCCTCCGTCGGTGCCAACGCCACCGCCAGGATCGCAACACCGAAGAAGACGCCGATGCATGCCAGCAGCCGGGTGGAAGGTCGGCTCCGGAAGGCCGTGGCCAGGCCGCCCGCCACGGCACCCGCACCCATGGCGGCCAGGAACCAGCTGTAGAGGCCCGCCCCGCCGTGGAAGGTGAACTTGGCCAGGAGCGGCAATGTCACCGTGAAGTTGAATGCGAACACGCCGACGATCGCCATGGCGAGGAGCGGGATCTTGAGATCGGGCGTGGCCCAGACGTACCGCAGGCCTTCGCGCACCTGGCCCCTGGCACGCACCACCCCTGGACGCCGGTACAGCTCCGAGGCGCGCATCATGGCGAGCGCCACGATCACTGCGGCGTACGAGGCCGCATTGATGTAGAAGCAGGCCGCCACCCCGAAGAAGACGATCAGGACACCGCCGATGGCTGGGCCGATCACCCGGGCAGAGTTGATCAACACGCTGTTGAGGCTCACGGCGTTTGGCAACAGGTCCAAGCCGACCATCTCGGACACGAAGGTCTGTCGGGACGGGTTGTCGAACAGGTTCACGAAGCCGAGTCCTGCCGAGAGCACGTAGACCTCCCACAGGTTGGCCGAATGCGTCACGACCAACGTGCCCAAAATGAGCGCCAGGACCCCCGCAGTGCCCTGCGTGGCGTAGAGCACCTTGCGCTTGTCGACCCGGTCCGCCACCAGGCCGCCGAACGGCCCGAGCAGCAAAAGGGGCAGGAATTGCAGGCTGGTGGCGATGGCGACGTCGACCCCGGTGCCGTGGAGCGGGAAGAGGATGAGGTAAGCCTGGGCCACTTGTTGCATCCACGTTCCCGACACGGAGATGACTTGTCCCGTGAAGTAGAGCCGGTAGTTCCGCACCGAGATGGCACGGAACGTCCGGCGCCCCGCTTCGCGCATGCGACGCCTCACGGCTCCACCAGCAGGTGTTCGAGCAACTCGACCAGCTCCGTGGAGCGTCGCCGCAACTCGGGAGTGAGGTCGTCGAGGCGACGCAGGAGAAAGGCGTTCTTGCGGGTGCGCATCCGCTCGAGCGCGCGCTCACCCGCGGACGTGATGTTGACCCTGGCACTACGCCGGTCGTGGGGATCGGCCACACGGGTCACCATGCCCGCTTCGGTCAGGCTGGCGACGATCCTCGTCATGGTCGGGGGCTGCACTTGTTCGAGGGCGGCCAGCTCGCCCAGGGTCGGGCTTCCATGCCTGCTGACCGAGCCGAGCGCCGAGGCCTGTGCTGGGGAGAGGCCCCCGAGGGACTCCTGGCGGAGGCGACGTTGCAGTCGGTTCACGGCGATGCGCAGGCGGCCGGCAACCTCCTCGTTGGTCATCTGGACGGACTGGGTAGGCACGCGTCCAGTATAGTTAGTTGAGCTAACTAATCAATCGGGTCCGGGAAAGTACTGGCGGCCGGTCCGTGCAGAAGCAGGTTCAGAAGCTCGGGACGTAGCCGCCGGCGCCCAGCGCGGCGCTCTCGTCGACGCTCAGCGAATCGTCGATCCCACCCAGGACCTCGGTCACCCAGGGCAGACGCTCCCGCAGGATCCGTTCCACCCCGCCGGACAGGGTCGCGGAGCTGATGGCGCAGGAGCTGCACGCCCCCTGGAGCTGGACCTCGATCACCCCGGCTTCCACATCGGCGCGGATGAGCACGAGGTCTCCCCCGTCGGCCTGGACGGCGGGCCGCATGAGGTCCATGATCCCCTGGAGCTTCTCCAGGCGGTCTGCGCGTTCGGCGTCGCCGAGCTGGGACTGGGTCTCGGTCATTCCTCCATTCTGCCGTGCCGGCCGCCCGCCCATGCACCCGCGGGGCACCTGGAACCGGAGTTACCATCCACAACAGTGTGGCCATGCCGGGCCCAGCCTGCCGACCGAAGGGAAACGAACATGAGCGTGAAGGTCATAGGAGTGTTCAAGGGTGCCAAAGAGACACGGGATGTTCCGGCCGGAACGGTGATCTTCGAAGAAGGCTCCACGGGCGAGGAGATGTTCGGGGTCGTTTCGGGTCGCGTCGAGCTCAGCATGGCCAATGGTCACACCTTCACCCTCGGCCCCGATGACACCTTCGGCGAGATGGCGATGGTCGACGCTTCGCCTCGCAGCGCAACCGCCGTTGCGGTGGAGGACTGCACCGTGGCCGTCATCGACAAGCACCGATTCCTGTTCCTGGTCGGCGAAACGCCGAACTTCGCCCTGCAGGTCATGGCGAGCCTGGCCGAGCGTCTGCGGGCTGCGCAGGCGGAAGGCTGAGGCTCAGCCGAGGCCGACGGGCACGGGCGGCCCGCCCCGCACCACGGGATTGGACAGCTCACCGATCCCCTCGATGCTGATGCGCACGGTGTCGCCAGGCACCAAGAAGCGCGGCGGGTCGAACCCGGCACCGACACCGGCGGGCGTCCCTGTGGCGATGATGGTCCCCGGCTCGAGCGGGAAGGCCGTCGTGAGGTACTCGATCATCTCGGCGCAGCCGAAGATCAGATCGGCCGTCGTCGAATCCTGGCGGAGCTCATCGTTCACCCACGTACGGATGGACAGCGAGCCCGGATCACCGAGCTCGTCGCCCGTGACCAACTCGGGTCCACAGGGAGCGTGGGTGTCGAAGGATTTACCCAGCGTGAAGGTGGGCGAGCGCCACTGCCAGTCCCGTGTGCTCACGTCGTTGATGATCGTGAAGCCGGCGACGACCTCGAACGCCCGCGCCGCCGGCACGTGCTGGCAACGCGGACCGATCACGAGGGCCAGCTCGCCTTCGTAGTCGACCAAGTCGGACACGGACGGCAGCACAATGGGATCACCGGGTCCTGAAATTGACGTGCGCTGCTTGTTGAACCAGTACTGCCACTCGGGAGGCTCGCGACCCATTTCGGCGACGTGGGCCCGGTAGTTCATGCCGATGGCGAGGATGGCCGGCGGGTCCGGTACCGGCGCGTGGCGCCGTACCGCGCCCAGGTCGTACCTGGAGGCCATACCGGTCGCCGCGGCGCCAGCCCGTTCCAGGCCGGCCGCACCAAGGGCGAGTACGTCGGCCAGGGTCGGGGGCAGGCCAGTGACGGGGTCGCTCAGATCGAGGACCTCGTCCCCCACGATCAGCCCCGGCCGCGGCGGCCCGTCGGACAGGGAGAAGCTGATCAGGCGCACCGGTGCTCCGCCAAGGCCCTCAGCGCGCCTGCGCCTTGAATGCCTCCCAGTGCTTCGTGGCGTGCCGGGCAGAGAAGGCGCCGACGACCTCAACGGCGCCGAAGACGATCGCTCCGATGCCGATGAGCACGACCAGCGCGGTCAAAGGCGCGCCGGGGTGCCGGATGCAGAGGAAACCCAAGGCGACCGCCACGATGCCTCGGATGAGGTAGGCCCACCAGTACGGCAGGTAGTGGTAGCGGATGGAGTTGACGATGTCGAAGATCCCGAGCACGAGGAAGCCCCAGCCGACGAGTACGGCGACGATGAAGATGGTGATGTGCGGCCACACGAAGCCGACGATGCCCGCCCCGAGCCAGATCACACCGAAGACAAGGAGGGGCCACCGCTGGCGCGCCGCCCGGATGCCGGCGACGATCTCGAAGAGCCCGACCGCAATGAAGAACCCGCTAGCCAGGTAGACGATGGCGTAGACGCTGGCGTGCCGGTAGCTGATGACGAAGAAGCCGAAGATCATGGCAATGATGCCGCCGGCCAGATACCAGCCCCACATCTTCTCCAGCTGGGTGCTGACGACATCGCCAACAGCGATCTCGTCATCGGTCAGTACGTTGGTCATGACTTCCCCCTTCGGCGAGTAAGAGCACACACGGGCGTGTCGCCGCAGCGTACCGCCGGGGTCAGGCTGCTGAAGGGATACAGGACCGAAGTGCCTCGAGGGCTCGGCTGCCCCACGAGGCGCCCACCTCGGTCCAGCGACCCGGTTGCTCGAGCACCTCGTGGGACTCCGCCCACAACTCGTCCTCGACCGGCTTCAGCACATCCCGTACGAGCGGCAGTGCGTCCGGGTCTGCCTCGACGAGCCGGCGCAGGGCGTCGGCGGCGAGCCACAAATCCTCGCTGGAAAGCTCGAACGGTACGAACGGGGGCGGGCCGGCTGCGGTGCGCGGGAACGCGGGCACGTAAATGCTGGCGCACGGGCTGCCCAGCGCCACGAAAACCCGCAGCGGAGCCCCCTCGGCCAGCGCGATCGGCAACTCCGCGACCATGGAAGCCGCCGTGACGCTCAGCCCCCGGACATGCATGCACACGGTGACGCCACTGGAGTCCTCACCGACCTGAGTCGGCGGCAGGTGCACGAGATCATCGATGCCGGGTGCACCCCAGGCGCCGGTCCCGTGGTCGCGCAGATGGGCTGCCGTCGTGGCGGCCGTGAGCCCCCCAGGGCCGGTCGAGGCGAGAAGGCGTCGGCCGGCCGCCAGGCGGACGTCGGCGTATGCCGTGTCCTCCGCGGCGTTGCGGAACCGGTCGAAGTCGTCGCCGGCCGCCAGGGCGCCGGAGGCACGGGTCCATCCTGTCCCGATGGTGATCCGATTGGAGATGGCCACGCCAGCGGGGTGCGGAGCCACCGCGTAATCCGAGCCTGCCGTCTCGAGCACGAAGGCCTCGGACGGGTCTGCAATGAGGAACGAGGAGTCGTACGCCTCCCGGTGGGTGGCATCGGCGATGCCTCCCTGCCCGTACGTCTCGAGGAGGCCGATCATCACGTCGACTGCCTCGGGGGCGCTCCGGGCGCGCTCGAGGCCCAGGCGGACGATGTCCATCCCGATCAGAGCCGGTGGGGCGGAAGCGGCATCGTGGGTGGTGCTGACACGCTCATTTCCGATCGCGACGCCGTGCTCGTTCACTCCGTGCTCCGCCCCCCAGAGCCAGGTCGGACAGGAGAGCAGCGTGGCGTGCGCACCCGTGTCCCCGATGGAGAGGTACTGGGTGCGCAAGGTGCAGCCGACCGAGGCGCGGCGACCGAAGGGCCAGGCAATCTGGATCTCGCCGGGCGGCCGATCGGAGTTCTTGGCGAACACCATGCCGTGCGGACCGGGGGCGCAGAGGGTGTCGCACATGGTCGCAGTGTAGGGAGGATGGATAGGGTGGCCGATCGTGGAACCACGCGCTGTCCTCACGGTCGACGAGATCGACCTCTCCAACACCGAATTCTGGGCCCGTCCCTGGGACGAGCGGGAAGGTGCCTTCCAGACCCTCCGACGTGAGCGCCCGATGCCCTTCTACGAGGAACCCGAGATCCCCGAGGCGCTGAGCTATGTCATCCCAAAGGGGAGGGGTTACTACGCGCTGACGCGACACGCTCACATTGCCGAGGCGAGTCGGCACCCGGAGATCTTCCAGTCGGGTCGGGGCGCGACATCCATAGTGGACATGCCAGAGGAGATGCTCGACTTCTTCGGCTCCATGATCAACATGGACAATCCGCGCCACGCCCGCCTTCGGCGCATTGTGTCCGCCGCCTTCAACCCGAGGATGATCAAGTCGATTGAGGAGCAGATCGAGATGCGGGCGGACGACGTCATCGACCGCGTGGCCGACCGAGGGAGCTGCGACTTCGTGGTCGAGGTGGCAGCGCGGCTGCCCCTCGAGATCATCTGCGACATGATGGGCATCGCCCCCGCCGACTACGACACCGTGTTCAACGCGTCGAACGTCATCCTCTCGGCGGGCGACACCGAGTACGTGGCGCCTGGCGAGGACCCGATGATGGCCTTCATGAATGCGGCGCAACAGCTCAACCTTCTGATGACCGACTTGGCGACCTACCGGCGCCAGCATCCGACCGAGGATGTGACCTCGGCCCTCGTGAACACCAACGTCGACGGCGAGGCGCTCAGCGAGACAGAGATCGCCGCCTTTTTCATTCTGCTCGTGGTTGCCGGCAACGAGACGACCCGCAACGCCATCAGTCACGGGCTACTGGCGATGACCACGTACCCAGAGCAGCGGTCGCTGTGGCAGGCGGACCCGGCAGGCATCGCGGCAACCGGCGTCGACGAGATCGTGCGCTGGGGATCCCCCGTCATCTGGATGCGTCGCACGGTTGCTCAGGACACCGTGCTCGGAGACGTCGAGCTGGTCGAGGGCGACAAGGTCATCATGTTCTACAACTCGGCCAACCGGGACGAGGATGTCTTCGCCGACCCCTTCACGTTCGACGTCCGTCGCGACCCCAATCCTCACATCGGGTTCGGTGCCGCAGGGCCCCACTTCTGTCTGGGCGCCCACCTGGCCCGCCAGGAGATCGACGTCATGTTCCGCCACCTGTTCGAGCGGCTGCCCGACATTGAGGCGGTGGGCGATCCGGACCGGCTCCTCTCCCCCTTCATCAACGGCATCAAGCACCTCGAGTGCCGCTTCACGCCGGGGCCGGCCTCGGCCTGCTGAACCCGGCCGACACCCGTCAGCTCTTCTGGTACTCGAGGAAGGCTTCCAACGCACGCGGTCCCCAGACGAGTCCTGGCCCCCCATTCATGGTGATGGTCACTCCTATCATTTCGGCGACCTCCTCCGCAGTGGCTCCCAGGCGCGCCAAGTTCCGACCATGGGCGGCAATGCACCCGTCACATTCGCGGGTGATGGCGATCGAGAGCGCGATGAGCTCCTTGGTCTTGGTGTCCAATGCCCCCTCGTTGAAGGCGGCATCGTGGAGTGCGCCATAGCCAGCCATCACGTCAGGGATGGCGGCTGTGAGCGCGCGGTACGATTCGCGGAGATCGGCCTGGACCTGATGGAAGTGTGCGAGTGCCATGGCAGATGCTGGCACGTCGGCACGCTCAGCCGTTACCGGCGCTGCTCCTCGGGCCCTTGTTGCGGACCTCCTCCACTGCGGACATGGCTTCGCGCAACTCACGGATCCACTCGGCCTCGTGCTGGGCCACGAGTCGGACGCACCAGGCCAGCGCCTCGCTTCGGCTGCGGGCCACGCCGGCGTCGATCAGCGTGTCGAGGGCCTGGCGGTCGTCCATGCGCAGCCGCGTCATGACCGGTACGCCCGCTGTCGTGAAGAGGACTCGGGAACCTCCGCACTCTGCGCCCCAGGACACCACACGGCGGAACGCCGGTTGGGCCTCGTCGGCAATGCGAATGCGGGCAGTGCGGGTCTCTTCACGGAACCCGCTGATGCGGGCCTGTTCGGCCACCCGCACCTCGTCCTCGCCCGCCCCATCGGGGAGCGAGGGCGGAGCGAGTTTCCCCACCACCTGGATCTCGTCGCTGTCAATGGTGATGGTCGGGCTTTCGGAGTACCAGACGCCCGGCACCCGTCCGGCGAACCAGGCCCCGATCAGTCGCTCCTGCTCTGGTCCAGAGGGGGGTGGACCCGCCGACCGGCGCCTCCCCCGCTGAGGTCCCCTTCCGCTCTCGTTGTGCGTTTGAGTCATATTACAATATTACACGCTTACGCACTTGGGTCAAGCGGGACCCCCGCCTTCGAGGGACATCTTGAAGCCGACGTGGGAGGGCACGAACCCGAGCCTCTCGTAGAAGCGATGGGCGTCGGGGCGGGCCGTGTTCGAGGTCAGCTGCACGCGGTAGCAACCCAGCTGACGAGCCCGCGCGACAGCGTTGGTGATGAGCGCGCCACCGAGCCCGGTACCCCGGTGGTCCGGGTGGACGTGGACCGACTCGATCTCGGCACAGCGTCCGCCGTGAGCCTGCAGGTGAGTGAACACGATCAGCTGGCAGGTCCCGACCACCTCGCCCGCCAGCTCCGCCACCAGGACGGCGCCCCCGCTCTCCACGATCTCCCGCAGTGCCGACCCGTACGGAGCGAGATCGTCGGGATCTTCGGTGCTCGGGGGTCCACCCGGTATACGGCCCAGTGTGAGCAGCTCGACGATGCGGCCGAGGTCGGCCTCAACGGCGGACCGGATGGCGTGCTCGTCGGACGTCACCCCCGGTTCACACCTCATGTCGCCATTGTGGCGCCGGCGGGAGGCTCAGTGCCCGCCCTTGCGCTCCCGGATGGTGATGGCGCGCCGGGGACAGTCCCGGGCCGCCCGCTTGGCCGCACTGACGAGCTCGGGTGGCAGCGGTTTGCCGTCCACAATGGGATAGCCCCATTCGTCGAGCGAAATCGACTCGGGCAGCAGCTCGGCGCAGTAGCCGTATGCGTCACAGGCGACCGGATCGATGAGGATGCGGACCACGGTCAGGCCACCCGGGCCGTGTCGGGGAACCTCAGCCGCGACGGCTGGTTCCAGTGTGAGCACGCACCGCCGTGCGTGTGCATGTCGACGTCGGCCGCGAAGACATGGAGCGCGCTGCGCACCAGGTTCACGGCCCCGTCGGGATGTCGGCAGGCCCCGCGGCCGTCCACCTCGCGCAGCCTGCGCTCCAGCCGGCTCCGGAGGCCGGGGTCGACCTGTCCCCGGGCCAGCCGCGTCAGGTCGTCGGCGATGGCGGGCAGTCCGTAGACGCACGGGCCGCATTGTCCGGCGCTCTGGCCTGCCAGGTAGTGGGCGATGCGCGCCGACTCCATGAGCCCGCAGGCATCTTGCCCGAGCACGATGACGATGCCGACACCCGCTGTCGCACCGATGGCGCGCAGAGACAGTGACGCGTAGGGCGTCGTGAAGTGCGTCGGGCCGACCCAAGCGCCGCCGTAGCCACCGACGAGGAGCGCCTGCGGCATGCCGGCGGGCATGGCCCGGTTGGCGATGTCGATCAATGGCGTTCCGCGGTCGGTCTCCACCACGCCGGGGTGTTCCACTGCGCCCGAAATCGTGACGAGGGACGTCCCTGGGTCTTCGAGCAGTCCGTGGGCCCTGAACGCGTCCGGACCGGTGCGGGCGATCATCGCGACGTGCGCCAACGTTTCGGCATTGTGGACGAGAGCACCTTTGCGTCCGATGCGCAGGGCCGTGCCCTTGTCGGGACGGAAGGAGGGAAGCGACTCTTGGGTGTCGACCCATCGCGCCAGCGCCGATTCCTCTCCGGCAATGAAGCGGTCGGGTGGACGCACCATCGTTTCGGGAACGGGCGCGCACCCGGCCGCCTCGCGCTCGTGCAACGCGTGTGCCACCGCCGACGCGACCTGGTGCCGCCCCTCCGGCACACAGACCGTGATCCGGTGTGCGCCGCTGGCGGCGGCCAGGAGCTGCGCACCGTCGAGCACCAGGTGCGGCGAACGGATGAGAAGGAGCTTGTCCTTGTCGCTGGCCGGCTCGCCCTCCATGCCGTTGACCAGGATGGATCCGCCCGCTCCTGCGGCGTGCGCAACCGCAAGCTTGATGGCGGCCGGGAAACCGGCCCCGCCCCGGCCGGCCAGGCCGGAGGCCTCGAGCACGGACACGAAGGCGTCGCGCCATCCACGGTTGGTGGGTCCGGGAAGCGGGACCGGACCCAGGGTGGCGATGTGAGCGGCCAAATCGGTCGGGTGGCCGAGCAATCGGTAGCGGCCCGTAGTGGGGAGCGCTTGGCTTGCGTTAGGCACGTCGACCTCCTGCCCGCCTCTGCGGGGTCAGCGCGAGGTGCTTCGGTGGGACACCGGCGACGGAAGATTGCGCCGTCCTTGCCGAGGACTGGCGAGAGGCCTGGCGGAGTCGCCAGGCTAGCGCCACGCCGACCGCGGCGACGCATACCACGCCGAGCACGATCACCCAGCTCTCGCCGGCATCGGTGCCCATGCCGAACGTATGGGCCAGCGCGACCGGCCAGCTGAGATAGGCAAGCCAGTGAATGGCGCGCCACGTTGCTGGCCGCATCCGAGCCCGGAGCAGGCTGGTGACGAAGACGGCGATCATCAGGTCGAGCGAGACGGCACCCACGCCAACCCAGAAGCGCGCGTAACTCGACGTGAACGGGATGACGATGGCTGCCCAGCTGATGTCCACAAAGGTGTCGAGCACGCTGGTAAGGACATGGATGCCGAGGAACACGACGGCGATCATGGAGATACGACGGTGCATCTCCTGCTGCGCGAACCCAGGCCAGTTGCGCGCCCGGGCCCTTGTCGTGGTCGTGATGCCGAGCACCATGGTCAGCGTCAGCAGTACCAACGCAGTGATGCCGCTGGCCCGGGTGGCATACCAGAGGGACGTGGAGCTCACGACGCCGCCGGTTCCGTCGGCCATCCGTTCACCGTGAAGACTTTTCCGTCGACGCGCTCGAGCCGGACCGACTGCTCGAAGCGGGCCAGCTCGTCGAGCGCCCTCTCGCCCCACACGATGGCGGCGGTGGTCACGACGTTCGCCTCGACGCACGTGGAGCCGGTGGCCGAGACGAGGACCCAATAGGGCTCGACGCAGTCCCCGGTCCGCGGGTCGAGGATGTGGTGGACGTCACGATCCCCCGCCCGCCAGGTTCTGACCGACGTGGCGGAGCTGGCCAGGCCGCCCTGCCTGATGGCCACGACCTGGTCGACGTGCTCGGCCGGGGTGGCCGACTCGCGAGCAATCCCGACCGCCCAACCGCCGGGCGGCGGAGGGCCCGCGACGGCGACGTCGCCGCCGAGACTCACGAGGGCGCCCGATCCGATCCGGCCGGCGATACGAGCCGCAGCCCGATCGGCGGCCAATGCCTTGGCGGAGGAACCGAGGTCGAGACGGACACCACGCGGGATGCGGACCGTGCGGTCGCGCGGGTTGAGCTGCACGTGCTGGTAACCCGCCACCGAACCGAGCGCTTGCGGCGGAACGGGAGGACGGGACTGCACCTCAGTCAGGTCGGCGTCGTAGCCGAGGGCGGCGATCGCATTGCCGATGGTCGGGTCGACGGCGCCTCCCGTACGAGCTGCCGTGTCGAGCGCGACCGACAGCGCGTCGAACAGCAGGGAGCTGACGGCCACCGTCCGACCGGCGCTGTCGTGCAGCGCCTGCAGCTCTGAGTCTTCGCGGAACCGGCTGCAGGCGAGATCGAAGGCGGCGAGCTCGGCGGCGAGCATGTGTTCGGCTGTGGCAGCGTGCGAGGGATCCTGCACGACGACGGTGGCGGTCGTGCCGATGGAGCGGAAGGATCGCGTCGTCAGCACCGGTTCCAGGACCTTCGTGGGCGCGGTCACCGCGACGAACCGCCGGAGGTCACGGTGGGTGACGAGGAACTGGCCGTCGGGGTCGTGGAGTTCGCCGAGGAGGACCCGGTGTTTCCGGTGCTGCCGGTCGTGCCGGTGCTGCCCGTCGTCCCGGATTCAGAGGTGCTGCCCGACGAGGAGCTCCCGCTGCCGGAAGTGGACGTCGACCCGGTCGAGGACGAGGTCGAGCCAGACGTGGCGCCAGTGGTCCTCGTCACGCCGGCGCCGGGGTGATCGTGGGCCACCGCGATCCCGATCGCCACCGTGGCGCCGGTGGCGGCGACGACGGCACCCCTGGTCAACATGCGCAGGCGGGACGTGGCTCTGTCCCGCTCTGCGGGCGTACTGGGCTGAGTTCGGGCTGACATGTGGATGGAGTCCTTGGTTGGGAGACGCCCCTATCCCAACATGCTCTGATCGACGCTGACGCAGGACCGCCTGTGGTCCCGCTGTGACATTCTGCCCCACCTCCCCCCTCGATACACCGCACCCCAGTGCGATCGGCCGCGCCGGCCACGCCGGGTGCCGGCGACGGTGAGAGAACTCCTCGTCGGGACCCTGACCCTGACCGTATCGGTCGGAAACCGAGGCAGACGAGCACTCGTTGCGTTGTGCGATCCTCATTCTCGTTGGGCTCCGCACCCGCGTCGGTCGAACCCTCTCGTTGTGGACCGCCTGGACGGAACGAGTTTCGGGCGGTCCGAGCTCAGGCTGCAGCGACCAGATCTGGACCACGTCGCCGCCTTCCTCGGCTGGAACATCCAAACGAGCAGCGCCGGGTCTTTATGCCAGTATTCGTCCATCGCGTGCAGTGGATCCGGGCGAACGGAACCCCGGGGAACGGAAAACCAGATGGCGCTCACTCGCTACACCCTCGACTCGGTTCGCTCCTGCGTCTGGGTCAGTGGACGCTCGAGCCTCCACCCGATCAACACCGAGACGCGAGGAATCACCGGCTGGTTCGAAGCCGCTCCTCGTGCAGACGGATCGCTCGACCTGGACCAGCGCGTGTCGGGTGAGCTGGAACTGGCGGTGGAACGCCTCACATCGGGCAACCAGCTCTACGATCGCGAGCTACGACGGCGCGTCGACGCGCGGCGCTATCCCACTATCTCCGGTCGGCTCACCCGGATAGTCCGACAGGGACCTCATCCGGGCTACTTGGTCACCGGCGAGATCGCCTTTCACGGCAAGACGCGCACATTCGAACATGACATGCAGATCGAGTTGACCCATGAGGGTATCGCCCTCACGGGCGAAGACGTGTTCGACATCCGGGAATTTGGTATGAAGCCGCCGAGCATGCTCATGGTGCGCGTGTACCCGGAGATCAGCGTACGGGTGGAACTGCATGGGGTGCCCGAATCGTAGCGATCGTCACGGGCGCACCGAACGTGCGGGTCTGTTTGGGGCCTCCGGCAGTGGGTATTGCCGTGACCGTCGCCGGCATTCCGGCGCTATCAGTCAAGGAGGGCAGCCATGGGCGTCATAGTTCTCGTCTTGCTCTTGGCACTGCTGTTGGGGGGACTCGGGTTCGCCGTCCACCTCCTCTGGATGGTCGCGGCGGTCGTCCTCGTCTTCTTGCTCGTAGGGTTCGCTCTCGGTCGCGGCCAGACTGATGGAGCCGGGGGGTGGTACCGCTGGTAGTCCGCCCATCGTCCTGGTTTGCCTGGTCCCCCGCCTGGCGGCCGGATCTCCCGAGGGAGAACCGTGCACCGCTCCACGCCAACAGAGACTGGCTTAAAGTCGTTGTCTCCACACCCGATCAAGGGGGCGATCATGGCGAATCATGACGTAGAGCCCACAACCACGGACGCCGGGATCCCGGTGGCCAGTGACGAGCATTCGCTCACCGTCGGCCCAGACGGGCCCATCCTGCTGCAGGACCACTATCTCATTGAGCAGATGGCCAACTTCAACAGGGAGCGGATCCCGGAGCGACAGCCCCATGCCAAAGGGGGCGGCGCGTTCGGACACTTCGAAGTCACCGCTGACGTCAGCCAGTTCACCAAGGCCGCCGTGTTCCAACCAGGAATCAGAACGGACACGTTGATCCGATTCTCGACGGTGGCCGGTGAGCGGGGCAGCCCGGACACCTGGCGGGATCCCCGTGGGTTCGCATTGAAGTTCTACACATCTGAGGGGAACTACGACATGGTGGGGAACAACACGCCCGTGTTCTTCCTCCGTGATCCGATGAAGTTCCAGCACTTCATCCGCTCCCAAAAGAGGCGGGCCGACTCCGACCTGCGTGACCACGACATGCAGTGGGACTTCTGGAGCCTGTCGCCGGAATCGGCCCACCAGGTCGCCATCCTGATGGGCGATCGGGGCATTCCGAAGTCATGGCGCCACATGAACGGCTACTCCAGCCATACCTACATGTGGGTCAATGCCAACGGTGAGCGGTTCTGGGTGAAGTACCACTTCAAGACCGATCAGGGCATTGAGTTCCTGACCCAGGAGGATGCGGACCGGATAGCCGGGCAGGACGGCGACTACCACCGCCGTGATCTCTTCGACGCCATCGGGCGCGGCGAGTATCCGAGCTGGACATTGCGGGTGCAGATCATGCCTTTCGAGGAAGCCAGGGTCTACCGGTTCAATCCATTCGATCTGACCAAGGTGTGGCCCCACGGTGACTACCCACTGCACGAGGTCGGCCGGCTGACCCTCGATCGCAATCCCACCGACTTCCATTCGGAGATCGAACAGGCCGCATTCGAGCCGAACAACCTGGTACCGGGCATCGGCGTGAGCCCGGACAAGATGCTTCTGGCTCGCGTCTTCTCCTACGCCGATGCACACCGGGCCCGCATGGGTGTCAACTACAAACAGATCCCCGTGAACACGCCACAGGCACCGGTGCACAGCTACAGCAAAGACGGTGCCATGCGGATCCAGAAGGTCGCCGACCCGGTCTACGCGCCCAACTCAGTAGGCGGTCCGGCGGCTGATCCCAGTCGCTATCCCTACGTCGAAAAGTGGGAGGCCGACGGCGAATTCGTTCACGCGGCCTACACCCTTCACCGCGACGACGACGACTGGGGTCAGGCGGGAACACTCGTGCGTGAGGTGATGGACGACGCGCAGCGAGACCGCCTGGTCTCCAACGTCGTGGGGCACCTCAGCCAGGGCGTGTCCCGGCCCGTCCTCGAGAGGGCGGTCGAGTACTGGCGTCAGATCGACAAGACGATCGGCGATCGCATCGCGGACGGCGCAGGCGCCTCCTAGCTCCTCGCAAAGCTCCTCAGGGCTCTTCCGGCTCCGTTGCCGGTGGGATGATCCAGTGCAAGTGGTGCTCGGCCTCGAAGTAGCGGACCCAGATGTCCTCAACATCCTCGACGTGCTTGGTGCTGAGATACGCCTCGCGCGCCCACTTCTCCATTTCCGCAATCCTCTCGGCGGCTCGCTGCACCTCTTCTCCTGAGAGCGCCTTGAATTCCTGATGCCCCGACATGTGTTCTGACCTCCAGCACGATCTGATCGGAGACGAGGCTCCGAGTTCGCAAGGCTGATCTGTTCTTCGTCCGCTCCTGCAGCGGGATGCTAACGGACGTCGAACGGTGCGGATCTCTGAGACGGGCCCCCATCCACAACGGGACTCGACGGCCGGGCGGGCAATCGGGTCCCACGCTCCATTGGAGAATCGCTTTCGCACCTTGGACTGCGGGTCGGCTCAGCGACCGACGTGGATGGACCCCGGGGCGATCAGGCTAGACGGACCTCCGAGCGCCAATTGCAGCGACGACCGGGTCAGGAATGGTCGACGACACCCATGCGGGCAGCGTCGTCGATCGATCCGGTCTCCGGGCGACCGCCACCCTCGAAGGCAACCAAACGAAGGGTGGGCACGGGGGACGCAGGATCGTGGATCACGGCTGCCGGATCATCAATGGGCCTGTGCTCCACCGCAGATGGCGGGCGGCCGAGGCCGTATCTGTCCCACAGGAGCCAGCGGAACCCGTTGACCGGGCCGTGGTCGTTCCTGACCCACCGCAGAGACGCCTTGACATCCCAGGCCCGGGCAACGTCCTGGTCAACTGCCGACGAGGCGTCGAGCGCGTCGCCGGCTCGGGCAACCGATGCGACGTTTTCGTTCCATGGTTCCTCGACCGTGTTCGTGGATTTCGCGAGTTCCATGCGTCAGCTCCTCTGAGGCTCCCTGTACTGGTGTCGACAGGCCTTGGGGCCGGCTTTAGGCCTCTGCCGGCCTTTCACTGCTGGCCTTCCTCAAGAAGAGCGTGCGTTCATAAGGAACCTGCTATCCCCGTGTAGGAGTCCCGTAAGAATCCTCGAACCCCCGCCCCTCCAGGACGACCCCAATCCTGACTAAATCACTCTGATATGTCAAGTATAGAGACCCGACAGCTCCGGCAGGTTGCCGGGTCAGCAACGCCATTCTCGATTGAGAACGGGCTCAGATGGGGGATCACGAGCCGCGAGGAGCCCCAGATACCCATTTCCCCCTCCGGAGGTCGGGTAACGCTACCCGGTGATCGTGAGAAACACCGGTTGGTACGAGTGCACATCGTGCAGCAAGACGGAGTATCCGGCCGTCGTGTCGAGGTTGTACGAGACGACCAGTTGATCGCTTGACGCCAGCTCTTGGTGGAAGGTTGGAAAGTAGGCCATCTCACCCTGGTATTGCCTGATCTCCGGAATGGTATAGACGGGTTGGGGTGCGCTCCACGGGCCTTCAGGGGAACTCGCATACGACAGATCGACGGTGGTGTCGCGGAGCAGGCCGCTCGGCACCGACACTCCGATGAACCCTCTTCCGTCCGGATCTGGCACCACGCCTGTCAGGTCGTTGAGAGTCTGTACGACCGCCGCGCTGGATTCGTCGGCTACCCATCCCGATCCGCTCCAATACGTCCACGCGCCGACTTCGGTGGACTGTCCGACGGGCATCCGACCAATCTTCATGCCGTAGACCGAGTGATTTGTCCGATCGAGGTCCGCTCCGTAGACGTACATGTAGCCACCGCTCGTGACGATGGCGCTTCCCCATGCGGTGTCCGGGTCCTTTGGCAGGAGCGTGACGGACGACGGGGTAGGCAGGCTGCTCCCATTTACCGACATGACCGCAATTCCCGATTGTCCCGTGTACGACAGTGTCAGTATTCCGTTCGGGCCGGTGTACTCGTTCACAAAGATCAACTGGTCGTTGCCCTCTGTGTAGGTTGCGCCGGTTTCCCAGATCCCGCTGGTGTCGGCCGTGTCGGGGATCAGGCTCTGCGGGCTGCTAAAGCTCCCTGCATAGTCGGGAACAAGTTTCGGCAGGAAACCAACAAGTTCGCTGCTGTGTGCCATGCCGTTTACGGATACGGCGCCGTCGGTCTGAGCCGTTCCGATGAGGGTGTCGGAAAAGACGAACGCGATCCGACCGTCAGACAATTTCGTCGAGTACGTAGAGTCGCCCCCCACCCAACCGGGCCCCAACTGGTTGGCGAAAATGCCGTTCAGATACTGATCGGGACTGGCTTGGGGCGGGATGGCTGGTGCGAGGCTGTCTGCGCTGGCCGCCCAGCTCGAATTCTTGGGCAGGGTTGAGGTCGTCGTCGTGGCTGTTGTCGATGTTGTTCCGACCGTGCTTTTCGGCGCAGACTTTGACGCAGCATGGCGCGACGGACTGGAGCCGCAGGCGCTCAATCCGACCGAAATGCCTATGGCCGAAACGCAGAGGGCCGACAGCACGGACGGTCGGAGTGGCAGTCTCGTGTCGGGTTTAGAGCGCCGGGTCTGAAGGACGCCATTGCCGTTGCGCAATTTGGCACCCAAGCCCAAGCCCCCTACTCGCATCGCCGTTGCTCACTTCGCATGCAGTGAGGACCCTCCCATTCCGCCGGAAACTGACGAGACCTTAGGGGACGGCAGGTCAGGTTCACCCGCGCCTCAGACGGAGCCGGTACGCCATTGTCGGGGACCACGAAATGCCACTCGGGATCCTCTCGGCCAGTGATCCGGACCTCTTCGGCACGGTGGGATGTCGATTCGGCCGCGCCGGGAGCGTCTATGCGCAACGCGCATTGGAACCCTCGACCTGGCGAACCCGAACGATTACACAATTACGCAGGCCGAGACGCACCGCATGGCCCCCAAAGGCGAGGATCGGCACGCCGGGGAGATGCCGTGTGCTCCCACGGTCGGGCCGATGGCGCCGGCGAAGGACGTCGACCCGACCGTCCCGGCTGATGCACCGACAAGACCCGAGACCGCCTTTCAATCCGTCGGCAAATCAGCTTGAACCGGGTCTTGAGCCGCCGGCAACGAACACGAAGTTGTTGATGTAGGACACGCTTGTCGGCTGGTCAATAAGAAGCAGCTGATCGCGCTCCACGTCGAACGTAGACAGCGGGGCCCACTGCCGAGAACGCCGGAACCATCCTGAATACCCGAGCGATTCGAATCGCTCGAAGAGCTCGGTGATCGGTCGTTCGTTGAGACCTTGTTCTATCTCGATGAGCACGGTGGGCCGACAACGGCGAAGAGTGTCTTCCGCTCCGGCGATCATCGCTGCCTCATGGCCCTCAACATCGATTTTGATGAACTTCACATCATCGAACTCGTAATGGTCGAGAACGGCGGTCCGAACGGGTACCTCTCGTTCGCCAGGCTCGCCCTTGGGCCCAGTAAGCGTGGCGAGTGCATCTCGACCACGTACATCAGAGGCATGCAATGTCGAAGCTCCCGACTGGTTCGATAATGCGACTTCCTCAACACGAACTTTCGCATTGCTCACTCGGCGCAGAAACGCGGCCGCGTCCGGATTCGGCTCGAACGCAATAACAGAGTCGCTCCTCCGCGAGAGCCAATACGTCCATGGCCCCCACCATGCACCTACGTCGAGTGAGACACCGCCCCGGGGTACGAGCTCGTCAATGAACAGCAATCGCTGCTCGCGCTTCGCGGCAAACCAGAACGCCACCGCTCGATAGAAAAGGGGGTCGGGTAGACGAGAACTCTGTCGAGCAGTCCAACTCGATCGACTGACACTCTCTTGCACGGCCAGGAGACTACAGGGGAGCGATCCATACCGCGGGAACCCGCAAGGTCTGGCGGGCTCGGACTTCCGCTCTCAACGCGGCCGGCATCGACCAGCGCTGGCGGTACAGAAGGAGGGGAGGATGTCTAGGTCCCTGCCTCTTCCAAGATGCATCGACGGTCCAAATCCGCCGAGACCGATTTGGCATTCCGCACCTCATGCCTGCCTTGTACCGCCCCTCCCCAAGCCCAGCTCGACCGGCATGTTGACGGCCCCCTCCCATGATCGACCCCATTTTGCGCCCCCGGAAGGATTCGAACCTTCGCACACGGTTTAGGAAACCGATGCTCTATCCCCTGAGCTACGGGGGCGTAGCCCAAATCACACGTGACCCCGCTCAGCGTAGGCGTCGGCGGCTCCGTCACTGGTCATCTTCTGGTGGGTCCTGTACCTGAGCGACCCTCAGGCTACTGGCGAGGTGCCCTTTCCCGCCGACGGAACCGAACCCATTGGAAGTCATCCGATCCCCGCCTCCACTCGATGCGTGTCCTGTGTGGCTTTGGTGTCCAGCTCAACAATCGGTCCCCTTGGGCCCGCTGCGAGTTCGCAATCGCCTCGTTCAGTGATGTCGTTGCTTCGATCAACAACTTCGGCCCTGAGGCCCTGCGGCATCAGGATTCCCATTTCTCCACATCCGTCGACTTCGACGCCGTCACTGCCACCGTGCGTTGTTCACGCGTTGCGTTTTTCGTGCAAAAAACTATACGAAGTGGCTCTCAGGTTGCAGATTGGTGGCTCGCGCTGAACTGGCGATCAACAACCTTGAGCCAACTACACAACTTGTCGAATTCCTGACCGTCGAAAGGGCAAACCTCCCGTGAGGGAGGGACGCAAAACCACGGGACTCCTTGAGTCAGCCGGGTCACCGAAATAGCAATCCACTGTCCGCTATTTCAGCGCCCGCACTGACGGAGCGGGAAGGAATCATGCGGGCGCACCTCACTGTCCGGCGTTCAGGGATGCTTCGGAAGCTCTCAATCCTCGGTTCAGTTGTCGCGACCCTTATCGTCGCCGTCACGATCGGCTCTCCCCTCGGTCCAGTGCGTCCGGCCCCGGCCGGCGCGGCGGTCGACATATTGGGCGCCTATGGCGGGGGTCGGTTCATGGCCGCAGACCCGAATGGCGGCTACTGGACGACGAACTATCCGGGGAATGTCTCCTCGCATGGAGGAGCGCCGTCGTATGGTTCCCCAGCTGTATACGGGATCCACCTCAACCAGCCGATCCTCGGCATGGCTGCAACGCCTACCGGCCACGGGTACTGGCTGGTGGCTTCCGACGGAGGAATCTTCAACTTCGGCGATGCACCATTCTACGGCTCTACCGGAGCCATCCATCTCAACCAACCGGTGATCGGCGTCACGGCCACGCCGACGGGCCGCGGCTATTGGCTCGTGGCGTCCGATGGTGGCATCTTCAGCTACGGCGATGCCCATTTCTACGGATCAACGGGAGGCCTACGCCTGAACCAGCCCATTGTCGGCATGGCTGCCACTCCCGACGGGGGCGGCTATTGGTTAGTGGCGTCGGACGGCGGAATCTTCAGCTTTGGTGATGCCCAGTTCTACGGCTCGACCGGGTCCCTCAGACTCAACCAGCCCATAGTGGGTATGGCGACCACACCCGATGGCGGCGGCTACTGGCTCGTGGCCTCCGATGGAGGGATCTTCAGTTTCGGCGACGCGAGATTCTACGGCTCACTGGGAGGGAGCGGGAAGACGGTGCTCGGCCTCGTGATCGATCCGTCAGCTTCCGGGTACGGACTCGTGGCGACGGATGGTACCGAGACCACGTTCAGCGCGTCCGAGTCGGCTGCCGCAATTCCCTCGAGTCAACCAGTCACGATTGGGGGCGGGGCAGAGGGTGCAGACTGTCAACCGATCGTCCAGCCAACCGCAACGTCGGCACCGAATCTTGACAGCGTGATTTCGAACGAGACGGGGCCGGGCTGGATCGGAGGAGACGGAACGTACTCGACGGAGTTGCCCGATGGGCAGGAGTCCTTCGTATTCTCTGACACATTGGTTGGCACAGAGCAAGCGAACGGTTCTGCGAATCTCACCGGATTCACGAACAACAGCGAACTCTTGGGCACGTTGCCATCACTGAACGGTGACTTCGGCGGCACTCTCGGAGCGCCACAATCCCTGATCCCGGACACGACGAACGGCTCGGACCACTGGTGGACTGCAGCAACGTATATCGAGAATGGCAGTCAGCTCGTGTACGTCAACGAATTTTCCGCGCTGCCGGGTACCTCGTTCGGATTGTTCAGCGGCAACTCCGGCATCGCCGTGCTTTCGCTGTCGGGGGATGGCGTGCCCACATTCAGTTCCATCACACCGATCCCCACCGATCCTGACACCACTTGGGGTAAGGCGGTTGTTCAGGATGCCTCCTATACCTACGTCTACGGGCTTGCCAGCAATCCTTCATCCGGAGCCTTCTACGGCATGAAGCTTGCTCGGGTACCTCTGGGTCAGTCATTGAATACCGGAGCATGGACCTACTGGAATGGATCACAATGGTCCGCAGGTGAAGGTACTGCTGCACTGATCAACACCGGCGCCATTCTGAGCGGAGTGACTGCTCAAACGGGTGGAGAAGGCTTTGTTGCTGTCTCCATCCCGGGCGGCCTCGGTTCCTCGCGCCTCGCGCTTTCGTATGCGTGCTCTGTTGCGGGCCCATGGAGCGCACCGGTGCCGGTCTATTCGATCCCCGAGGTCACGCAATATCAAAACGAAATAGCGTACATCCCGACGTTCCATCCTGAACTCACGGGGCAAGGTGGACTTGTGGTGTCCTATAACACCAACAATCTCAGCAGTGCATCTGACGTTCAGAACGTTCAGGAGTATCGGCCGCACTTCATCCTCCTGAACGGTTGAGTCGGACCTCGACCAACTTGTTCGATCAAACTGTCTGCCACGCCGAACGCGCGATAGATTGATGGCCGATTCGCACAGAATCACTGTTGGAGAAGCTAATCTGCGGGCAGTCCTGACCGGATAACTCTTGAGAGCGAAATGACGACAGCCACCATCAATCGCTCGATTGCGTTGTTTCGAGCATTTCGGGTCGAAAAAGCCGATCCGGATCGCTTCTATCGTCTTCTCGCGCATGACTCAGTGCAACAAGTTGCAACGCATTTGAGCCTCAAGGACAAGTTGGTCCTCGATGTTGGGGGTGGCGCCGGGTACTTCACAAACGCCTTTCATGAGGTTGGAGCGCGCTGCATTCTCATTGAGCCCCAGCTTCCCAATGGTGCGTCAATCGATAGTTTCGATGGGCAAGGTGGTACTTCGGCCGAACAGGCTGAGAATCTCTTCCCGGAATTCGGGGCACTCGCCACGGTCATCAGTGATGGTTATCAATTGCCCTTTGCTGGTTCTACCGCCGACGTTTGCTTCTCGTCGAACGTGCTCGAACACGTACCAGATCCCGAGAAGTTCATCGGGGAACTGGTACGGGTGACGAAACCCGGAGGCATCATCTATGTCTCCTTCACGAATTGGTACTCGCCCTGGGGCGGGCATGGCACTTCACCGTGGCACTACTTCGGCGGCCAATGGGCCCTCGATCGATTCAAGCGCGTGAAGGGCTACGAGCCGATCAACCGATTCGGCGAAACCCTGTTTCCTGTTCACATCGGACCCATCCTGAACTGGGCTCGAACCTTTCCCGATGTCGAACTTTTGGACGCTGCGCCTCGCTACTACCCCGAGTGGTGCAATTGGATCATTCATGTACCGGGTCTGCGCGAGATCGCCACCTGGAATCTCATGCTCGTCATGCGCCGGCGAGAAACCTGACTCTTTTGCGGCTTCGTCGACCCGGGCGAGCGTTTCGGCTAGCCGTTTAGCCGCGAAGGCTCGCTGGCACCCGTTCTTCTGTCGATCGTCGCGGCTCGGACCTCGAAGGTGCAGCCCGAACGAGATTCCCCAAGCCGGCGAACTCGCTTGCCGCTGGTCTCAGCCGTCTGCCCACCCGCGTTGAGCGATCGGCCCGCTCCAGAACGTCGATAGCGGATTCACTCTCGTCTGCAAGAGCCACGCCCAACGAAGTTTCGAGGCGGACGACCTTTCCTTCCAACTGGATCGGCTCGTCGAGGCCATGCTGGAGGCGACGCAACACTGCCCCGACGTCTTGCTCGTGCTTCACCGTGAGCAGGACGACGAGTTTGCTCTCGCTCAATCGGCCGACCGTATCTTCCGTTCGCACCATCGACAGAAGCCGACGAGACGTCTCGCTGAGGACCTTCTCGGCTGCGACGTACCCGAATTCACATTCGGTCCTCTTCAACGTGTCGAGGGCGACGCGACAGACAACCACCTCACCCCCACCACGACGACGACGTAGCTGGGCTTGCGTCAGGCGATCACGCACGAGAAAGGGGCTCGTCAGACGACTCAGAGGACTGACTTCGGAAGATCGCCACAACGGGGCCAAGAGGTCGCCCATCGCCGCATGGCCGGGCACCGAACCGATCATTTCTGCGGAACTGAACTCCCTCAACATCAATTGCACAGGCTCCGACGCAGCTGCCTTCCGTTGGTCACAGTCTGCGATCGTCGCCACGGCGGCGACCGACGGCGTGAGCTCCGAACCCACACCGACTTCGTCTGGTTTCGAAGCCGTGCTCACCAGGCTCCTGCTTGCCGCCAAAATGAGCAGACCCAGGAGGATCAAGAAGAAAGCCCCAAGGCGGAGGGCAAGAGGCCCGGGAGCCGTTGGCAGGCGCTCATGGAACAGCACGGTCCCCGCGATGATGAAATAGCAACTCGACGTCACGGTGTTCACTGGTACGAAGACTGACGCCGTTGTTCGTTGGAGCGCCGTCTGAAACACGAGGAAGCCCAAAACGGTTGATCCGAGAAACAGGTAAAACCCGGGCGAAACCAAGACATGCGGCGTCGCGTCAAAAAGGCCGTATTGCGTGACGATCGTGGAGACCTCTTTGACTCCTAATCCCGCAACGCCGTAGAGCAATCCCGACGAGATGCCAAAGAGCGGAGCCTTGATGTGCGCCTTTCTTACGGAAGAAACACTTATCCGATCCGTAAGCGCGAAAAGGACAAGCGCACCTATCAACGCTGGAATGGCGACGCTGAAGACTCTGACGGCACTGGTGGAGCTTGTGACGAGATCATCCTGAGCATCCACAGAGAATCCGAGGAGGAGCAGGGAAACCAGGATCGCGGCGATTCCGACATATTCGAATTTGCTCAGCCGCTCTCGCAGCACGAAATGCGACAACACGAGAAAGAGCGAGATGCCACAAGCTGCTATTGCTTGGACGATGTCGATGGGGGCCACGGTCAGCGCGAGTACCTGAGTGCCCAGGCCAACGACGAGGAGAACAAAGCCGAAGGCCCAGAGTGGATCGCGCGCGAGGATCGAGATCATCCGGATGCCCTGACGAGCATGAATGGACGGGAGCCTGCGGGTCGCGTACTTCTCTAAGACCATCCCGGTGGCATTTGCCGTCACTGAAAGCGTGGCGAGGGCGATACCGGCCGTCAAGTGACTCACAGGTCGGCGGTCTTGGTACTCATCTGCGGGGCCGACCCTGCTCCGTTCGTATGCCCGTCTTCGACATCGGGCGGTACATCAGCACCATGCTCGCGGCGGTTCCCCAAAATGATCGGCGTCAGCACGGCGGCAATGCTCAAGACGGCTGCAGCCTGCGCCCAAGGACTAAAGGCACCGGCTCCACTCTGCGCGCCGGAGCCCGGGTTCGCTGCGGACACGAGCCCCGCCACCCCCATCCCGGCGAGTGCGATCCACGGAAGCGCCCGCGGCCAACGCCTCGCGACGACAATGAGCAACGGCACCAGCAAAACGAGAGGACCGCCGACGATGAAGATCACAATGGCTGGCACCGCCACTGAGAGCCAGGTCGGTAGCGCGGTCTGCCACGCCGCCGCCGCCTCGCTACCTGTCCCCCACTGCCCAACCCGCGTCTTCCCCTTGTAGGAAAGCACGAGAAGCACGAGAAGCAGCAGAACGCCCAGACCCCCTACGAACAGCCCACCGAGATAGAGGTTCTCAGGCTGGTACGTCATTCGCACCTCACCACCCGAACCGGCGGGAACCACGAAGCCCTGCTGCCAGCCATCGAGCGTGACGGGCCGGAGCGTCTGTCCATTCAGTGTGGCCACCCAGCCGCTGTTGACGTTCTGATGGACTTCGAGATAGCTCTGCTCACCCGGGCCGACGCGAACAGAACGATTCTCCGGACCCCAGGTGAGGATTGAGGTATCCCTTACAGGCGCTGAGGACTGCTTGGCGGCTGGAGTGCTCAACGTCGCACCAACGACCGTAAAGGGAGCAATCGCCCTCGTCGATGGCAGTGCCAACAGATAGTGCGTACCAGCAGGCAGAGGGACGGCCTGCGGAGCGAACAACCTGGGTTTCGTTCCCGCAGCGGGTGGGCTGTTCGAGCAGACTTCGAAATTCAGCGGCTGCAGGTTGAGGAGATTGCCATATGTGCCCCAGACGAATGTCTGGTACAGGTGCCCGTCGATCGATACTTCTGGACCGGCGCCACACAACCGTACGAACATTTGGGCTGGGTTGGGCTGCGTCGTTCCGTATTGCTGAAGAGCAGGGAACTCCAGTTCGGCGAGACCAACTGGGGTCACTGAAGTTCCCCCGAGCCCGTTGTCGACAACGGTCTTCTGCACTTGCGGGAAGCTCACTTGGATCTGATCCGTGTCCAAGGGCTTGAACTTGATGACATCGGCGCCGCCTGCGTCGCTGACGTGCAGCAAGCGATTGCCGAAGGGGCTTTTGATCAAGATCTCCTCGGGCTTGGCTGTTATCTGTGCCCGAGCGAACACAACCGAAACCTGACTCAAAACCTTCGGTTGTGGCCAACTCATCTTCAGCGTTGCGTTACGCCCGTTGGCAATCCACTCGGTATCGATCTGCTCGTCGAAGAGGTTGTCAGGTCGCAGCGACGGAAGATTGTCGAACGTCGAGGACGCTGAGACGTGGAGTGCGGAGCTTCCGAAGAGGTCATTGAGGGCCTTGCCCTTCTCCGGTATCACGGTGCCCGTCACCGTCGCACGAGTTGACCTCGGTGTTGAAAAGGTACGCGCCATGACCGGTTCGGGCTCGGCACGCAAAATCGAAGTCGGGTCCACCTGCGTTGTTGCAAAGGAGAAAACGGTCTGCTTCGCCCCGTCCCCAATAGCCTCTTGCGGTGGCTTCAAATATGGCTGCACATGAAGACCAGGGATCGAGATGCTCTGTATCCCTGCGTTTGCGCCACCGATCACTTCACCGTCGACCTTCACGAATGTGACCTTCATCCAGCTGGCCTTCCCCGCTGGGGTAACGAGGGGCTGACGCTTGTTGCTCGGCACGACATGATCGAGCACCGAGCCCTTGTCGGTGGTCACCTCGATCTGCGTGGCAGTCGGTCGACCCACTGACTGCAGCAGCTTGATCGTGCTGTGACGCAGATTCATCGGGTGGTTGAATTGGATGTCGATCCACTGTCCATCCGAACCGTTAGGACTCCCGGCTGTCCACCCAGTCGAAGAATCATGGTCGAAGACGTTTGCCGGGTTGTACTCAGGCAGGCTCAACGTCCACGACCCATACGACGATGCGTCCACGCTGACCGCGCCGACGTAATCCGCAACCGTTTGATGTTGCACTCCCGCAAACGGCAGCATTTGTCGAGGTTGCTGCGGTCCATCAGGAGAGCCGACAACCGAGGTCAGCTGGCTCGGGGAAAGCGTGTAGGAAAAGTTGTCGTTCACCAGTCCGAACTGATAGTTCTCCCTGCGGAGCGTGTCCGTCACGGCCAAGAGCGGTCCGGTGTACTTGGCCTGGGAGTCTCCCGCGAGGACCACGGCTTGATTCGGTTTGACAACACCCTGGTTGAAGAGCTGAAGGTCTGCTTCCGGTCCCCCGGTTGCCATCGCCGCGGTCACCGTCGGGAAGGTCTGCACTGCCGATACATCCGGGATTTTGAATATCTGGATGGTGGGATACGGGACCTGAAACGCGCCGTGCAGTACCCGGAGGGTCGGGTTGTTCCCTGCGTATGTCTTGACGACGGGTCCGAAGGACTTCACCATGGAGATTCCCGATTCGCCCAGCACGTTGTTGATCGTCAACGGAGAGGGAGAATCGGAGAGCTGCCACTGGCTGTCGTTCTGCAGAACGATGTAGGAAATACCCGATCGCGCGAGCAGTTCGGCCAAGCCCGGTTGCGGAAGCCCGGTTCGAACCTCCTGATCAACGGCGTCAATGACGCGGGTACTCGCATCACCGCTGTATGGAGCGACTTCGCGATCGACCCATGGCGACTTCGCCAGGGCTTCGAGTGGTTCGTCGATCGTCCAACCCCAGGTATAGAAGCCATGGGAGGAGGCAGGCAGGACCAAGGCCGTCGTGCGTGGCGCGTGATCGGACAGGTAATCAGCCGTCTGGTACCAGTACTTGGGGATCGCAGGAAACGCATTCGGCGTCGGGATGCGGCCGAGCAAGAACGGCGATGCCAGTGAAACGATACCCAGAACCGAAAGAGCTCCCACTGCGACGACGTAAGCCCGTCGCTTCGTCACGTGCGGTTGAGCTACTCGGAGGGCATGTGCAATTCCGATGACCAACGGAAGGGCAATCAATGGCTCGAACTTGTACACGTTCCGGAACGGAGCCAAGCCGGCGTTGAGCAGCGGGCGCAGATACTCACCGAACGGACCACCCAGTGGTCCCCAGTACCCGGCTGTTGCGAGCACGAACGCAACGGCGAAGACCACCAGCAGGAACCGACGTTCGCGCAAATCTCTTCGAGCGAGTCCGAACAACCCCACGGCAGCAACAACCGAAGAGCCGAAGATCGCGAAGGGCAGGTTGACCAGCGTGGAACCGGACGGATCCCAGACCTGACCTCCCAAGGTCAGCTGTGAAACCCAGTCTCCGACTCCCTGCAAGACCGTCGAGGCCGACATGGTCGAGGTCGTCAGGGACGATTGCTCCGTATAGGGGAGGAAGTTGAAGCCGTACTTGCCCAGAAACAAGAGGGGTATGAGCCACCACATGGTTGCCAGCCCCGTACAGACGACCCACCAGCCGGCGAGCGAACGGCGCCGGGGCGAAGCTTCCCGGGTCAACAGGAAGATCACCGGCATGATCAGGACATCGAGAGTGTCAGCCGCGTTGACCCCACCCATGAACAAGACGGCGAGCGCGGAGAGCGCGGCGGCGCGGAGCGTGGATCCGCCCTTGCATCCCTTGACCAGCGGAATCATCACCCACGGGAGGAGCACTCCCGGATGGAGCGCCGCCGTGTTGATTCCGACCAGAATCGTGAATGTTGGCCAGAACGCGTAGGCAACCCCGGCGAACAGCTGGGTGGGACGGGAACCGATGTCCATCGCTTCCGTAAGGCGAACGACACCCCAGAACGCGACTGCCATCAAAATGGCGATCCACAGCCTTTCGGTGATCCAAGGCGGAACGGCCAGAAGGTGTCCGATGGCGAAGAAGGGGGCGATTGGGAACGCGTAGCCCTGATACTGATCCTGCAGGAATCCAAACCAGCCGTTGGGGTCCCAGAGGTTCAGGAGATGGCCGAGAAGCCTGAACGGGGATACCGTCAGATCGAGCTTCGTATCGACGAATTGTCGACCGAATGCGTCTGGTATGACCAAAGCCAATGCGACGAGAAATGCTCCCGCCAACCACCAGCGGCTCGCCCCGGCGTTCGCAGGTTCCTTCGAGGAAACGAGCCGTGCGAACCAGCTCTTCACCGGTAGATCGCCGGCAGCATCCTCGTCGCTGTTGTCGCGCGCCGGCGCTGTCGGCTCGACGGTCGTGACCACGACTACCGCACTCCCATGAATGGCGCTACACGGTCATACGGCGCGCAACGAGGCACGTGCACGCAGTCCCACCAATCGAGTCCAGGACTACGCAACGGTTCCCCATCCTCCCGAGACCTTCAGCCGACGAAAAGTCCCCCTCGCCTCCGACCCGACATCTCGCACCGCGCGCCGAATCAGATTGCGCAGGCTACTTGTTCGGTGGCCTCTGGCACTAGCGCGGGATGCCTCCCCTTGTCACCCCAGTTGCATACCGACCAACCCTTCCAGGGGCATGAATTCTCGCCTTTTGCAACTGATATTGCACACCGACGCCGACGCAAGTGCCTCCCGCTGCCTCCTCGGATCCCGGCTGGGAGAATCTGGGGCATTTTTCCTGGTAGACGGCCATTTCCTGCCTCGAACACGCATGCATCATCCGGTCCAGGCAGTCCCTCGACAGCCAGGCACGCCACCTCCCGGCCCGGGCACTGGGACCCCCCGGGCACACCGTTGAAACCGGCGTTTTCCTGCCCTGGAGCCGTCCAGAAAATGCCTCAAATTTCTGACAAATCACCCGAGAAGCGCTCAAGAGTTCAATTCGGCCGGCCGCTCGGTTCGTTTCGGGAAATTGCACCCCTGCGGGGTGGTGCGAAGAGGGAATCTGGCCAACCGCCATGTCGGCCCGACGAAATCCCGTGTGCTCCGTGAAAACGATGGCCGGTTATAGTTCCGCCGGCATCGTCCACATTCGTCTAGGGGAGTGTTGTGGGGACCAGCAATTCGGGCTCGCCAGCAACCCAGAAGACGACGCCCGCCGACGTCCCGGTTGATCGGGTCCGAGTGCTCTACATCGGAGGGACGGGACGAACGGGGAGCACGCTCCTGACGAACATCCTCGGTGAGTTCCCAGGGTTCTTCGCAGCCGGGGAGCTCGCCTTCATGTGGCGGTTCGGGTTCCTCAATGACGGGAGATGCGGTTGCGGACTCGTCCTACGTGAATGCGCAGTCTGGCAATCCATCTTCGCCGCGGCATACGGGGGCGTTGACAAGGTGGACGCCGCTGAGTTGGTGCGCCTGAGGCGGAGATTCAACTCGAACCATCTCCCTCTCATGCTGACCAAGAACATGAGAGAAAGGCTGCTACAGCGATCTGGTGACTTCCCGCAGACGGTGGAGAAGCTTTACCACGGCATCGCTGAAGCGACCGGCAGCCGAGTCATCATTGATTCCTCGAAAGAACCCCATTATTCGTACATTTTACGATCCCTTCCCAGCCTGGAGATCTACTTCCTCCACTTGGTGCGCGACCCTCGGGGAGTCGCCTTCTCCTGGAAGGACCATAGAAAAAAAGAGTCAGGACTCTCGCACGAAGCGATGATGGAGGAGCGGGGTGCCGTCGTGAGTTCGACGTACTTCGATGTCTCCAATATCGCGGCCGAGTTGCTGTGGGCACGCACCCCTGATCACTACATGTTCTTACGGTACGAGGACTTCCTCAGCCGTCCGGAAGAGACGATTCGTGCGATCGGTCGGTTCGTCGGCGAAGACGTTGATCCCGAACGAGTGCTTCGTGACGGTCAGGTGATACTCGGACAGTCGCACACCGCATGGGGAAACCCGAATCGGTTCGATCAGGGTGTTGTGAGGTTGAAGACAGATGAGACATGGCGGTCCGCTATGCCTCGACAGCGCCAGCTTGCTGTGACCGGTCTCACCCTTCCGCTCATGAAGCACTACCGCTACTCGTTGCGACCGACCCTCTGAGCCCGCTCGCCGGTCACATGGAGTGCAGGGCGCGCTATGTGGTCGGAGTCACCGCCGTGGTGGTCGCAGTGGCGCCGGATGCAGCCGGGCCGATGCCCAGGGACTGGGTGAGGACGTCTGCCAGCGACTCACCGTATGTCGCCGTGATGTGCTCGCCGTCGGAATAGACGTCAATGTTGTTGATGGCGGCCGGGCACGTTTTGGTGGTGCAGAACCAAGGGATGACGTCAATGAAGGTGGCACCAGCCTTCGCGGCCGCCGATTGCTCGGCTGCCTGCTTTTGCTCATTCACCGCCTGACCGACCGGAGTCGCACAGCTCGAGACACTGCTCTCGTGAGCGGCCAGGCAGACGGGCCCGGATCGCGACAGATAGGGAATATCACCGAGAAGGATCACGCGTCTTCCTGGTGCCTCAAGGCCCTTGAGCGTCGTGACGAGGCCCGAGGAAAACGTCTTCTGGCTCATGGCCAGAGCGTTGTTCGTGTACGGATTGAGATCCTCGGTCGTTGCAACCACAACGCTGGGATTGAACTGCTGGATTTTGGCGGTCGCCCACTTCTTCCACGTCGTGCATTGTGTGTCGGGCGTGGCGTTCAGGACATTCCAGAAGGGGACCATTGGGAGCGGACAAGGGATCTTCGCGAGAAACAGGAGACTGTAGCCATTGGCCTTCGCAACCTGCGCCAGTGGCGAAGACCACATTTCCGCGTGTGAGTCACCGATGAGAGCCATGCGCTTGTCCGTCGCGGCCGGGTTGATCACACACGGATACGGAGTCGAGACGCCCGTCTGATTGACCACGCACCCTAGGAATCCCTTGGGCGGAAGCAAATCCTTGCTGGCGCTCTCCAAACTGGGGCTCAGGTTGCTCGGCAACTGCTTCACCCGCGTCCCGGCCGAGACGGCCGCAATGACCTTCGAGCAGGCCGGCCACGGACACTGTTTGGCCGCTGCAAGCTGCGGACCCGACAGCTCCCTCGAGGCACCGAGAGCGCCGGTGGCAGGCGCCGCCACCGCCACGACGATCGCGAGCAAGAGTCCCAGAACGATGGGAAGCGAGGTCGCCAGCGCTCTTCGTTGCTGCGGAAGCGGGCCGGCGCCCGACCCGTGATTGTGTGTCATGACTCGCCGTCCTTTTGATCAGTCAGGAATGTAGCCAGAGAAGACGGTTATGGCGCCAGCAAGCGCCGACAGGGGACTCATGTTGATGCGATGTGAATGCGACTATTCGTTGGAAGGGCCATGGGCTGATGGACTTTAACCGAGGTCGGACTCATTCCGTTGGCGCCCGAATGCGAACTGAGCTGCCACTGTGCGATGGCGAGCGAGCTCGCAATAAGGCATACGCCGAGTCCGATCGACAGAAGGGGTCGAGCCACGAGTGGCCGAGCCTTTCTGATCGGGTTCTCTATCAGGCGATAGGAGATCATCGACAGGACGAGGGCGAGCAGGACCCAGCCCAGGTTCTGCCAGACCGTCAGGGATTTCCCCGCATACTCCGCCGGAATGACCAGGAGGGGCCAGTGCCAAAGATATAAGGAGTAGGACCGTGCTCCCAGCCACTGAACAGGTCGCGGACGCAGGAGAAACTCGACCCCAGGCCCGGCCAAGACAGACCCCGCAGCGATGACCAGAGCCGTGCCGACCACGGGGACCGCCACGGCCGAGCCCGGGTACGGCGTTTGGGCGTTGTAGATCAGGCCGCTCGCGATGACCGCGGCCAGACCGGCAAACCCCATCACCCATGCGACCTTGACGGGGACCCGCTTGGCCAGCGGTGCCCCAACCGCGACCAGACCACCGAGCGCGAGTTCCCATGCTCGAGTGAGCGGCGAAAAGTACGCCCACACGCCGTTCTGCGAGGTCTCGATGACCGACCACGCAAAGGAGAGGCCGATGATCACGCAGAGGGCCGCTCCGAGCCGGAGGCGAAGACTTATTCTTCGTGCGACGAGCGCGATACAAAGGACCAACATCGGCCACACCGCGTAGAACTGCTCCTCGACGCTCAGGCTCCACATGTGTTGGAGGGGGGAAGGCGGAGCTTCGGCCGAGAAGTAGTGGGTGCCGAGGTCGGCAAAGTGAAAGTTGGCGAGAAAGACTGTCGCCCACTTGGCGTCGACGGCAACTGAATTGCCCTCCAGGAACCCGAGCCAATGGTACGACGCGAAGACGGTGAACACGATCAGGACCGTGGCGACGGGAAGGATCCGACGGAACCGGCGGGCATAGAACCCGACGAGGGACACCCGGCCACGGGTGACCGCCTCGCGCAACAAGAGCCCGGTGATGAGGAAACCGGATATGACGAAAAACACATCGACACCGACGAATCCTCCGGTTATGCCGGGAACGTCGGCGTGATAGAGCACCACCAGAAGAATCGCCAGGGCACGGAGGCCCTCGACATCTGGCCTGAACTTGCGCGCCCAAGGCTCCTCGGCAACGGTGGACGCACTGTCCCCCAACGAGTCGCTCTCGCTCAATGAAGGGTTCGTCGGTGCGTCAGGGGTTTCGTCGCTCATTGCAGAGTCAGCGCCCGACCTCGGTTCCTGATCCATTCCAATCCCCGAATTAACTCGGCTTTCGTCCGAACGCCAAAAGGTTCGACGCCAGACTCGGCGTACGGCAAAGGAGGCGATCGAGCGGCTTCAGTGGGCCCGGGACGTCGTGGTAGGGAGCTCCCGTGATCCGAATGTCGACGAACCCTATGGCGGTGAGGAGTCCTATGAGCGCCCGTCGAGTGAATACCCGCAGGTGACCCACCACTTCGCTCCCGGGTCGGCCGTAAATCCCGCGCAGGCTCACTTCGGTGAACAACGGCTGGATGCCGCACGCCAAGAGGACCCGGTTGTACCAGGCCGCGAGATTGGGCGTCGATAACAGCAAGGACCCGCCCGGCCGGAGCACTCGCCAGGCTTCGTCCAACGTGGCATCTGGGTCCACCAGGTGCTCGATCAGCTCACTCATGATGACCACATCGACGCTGGAGTCGGCGAGCGGCAATCCGGCGCCGTCCGCCGACGCACGAACCACGGAAACGCCGCGGACCTTTGCCTGCTTGAGGGCAGCCATCGACCAGTCCATTCCGACAATGGCCACCGAGGCTCCCGGCGTCGACCCACACACCGACGCGGCCACCTGGGTACACATTCCGTCACCGCAGCCGATGTCAACGGCGACAAGCGACCGTCCGACAGACACGGCGAGTCGAGCCAGCATCGCCGCCTGGAGCTCCGCTCGCCCCACGCCTGAGCTGAGCGGCGTAGCCGGATCTTCGTAGAGCCTCTGGAGAGAAGCCTCAGCCATCAACGCCTGACGGTGCACCCGAACCGTTCAAGTCGATCTTCGCGCCGTAGCGCTTCGCCCTGTAACGCTCTGAGGGCTTCTCCGCGTCGCGACGCTGTACGGCTTCTGCGGCCACCTGTTCGAAAGCGTTCACGGTCTCTCTCCATGGAGCGCTCGAAGAACGCTTTCTACCGGCCTCGCGGAAACGCTGCCGGAGATCGGCGTCTCGGGCGAGGTGGAGCCAGTGGCGCTGAAACGACGCCGGGTCGGTGGCCAGGAATCCCGTCTCGAAGTCCACGATTGCGTCTCGTACGCCGGGCACGTCGAATCCGATCGAGGGAGTCCCACGGGCCGCCGCTTCGGTGATGACGAGTCCCCAGCCCTCCCACGACGCAGGATGGAGCAGGATCCACGCCTGGCTCATCAGTACGTGCTTCTCGGCTTCCGACACGTACCCCGTGAATTCGACACCTTCGACCTTCATGTTCTCGAGGCGGGCTCGGCCGGGCCCGTCGCCGACGATGGTGAGGGTACCGCCGGTCTCCGCCCTGACGGATTCCCACATCTCCAAAAGGAGGTCGATCCGTTTATATCCGACGAGTCGCCCGACGGCGACGAAATTCGGCGTCGGCGACTTCGGGGCTGGAGGAGGCGGTTCTTCCACTCCCTGCGGAATGACTCGGATGTGATCGGGGGGGATCCCGATCGCCTGCAGGGAAGATCGCGTGGACTCGGAGATCGTGACAATGAGATTCTTGCGGTGGACCCACGGCATCACGTCCGACTCGATCCGGCGTCCGGCGCTGGCGACCTTCGGCCCAAACCGTTGGCTCCATTGGTCGGTGTGGACATGGTTGACGAAGCACAGCGTGGGTCCACGACGCCAGAGGGGGGTGAGGAACGGCATGCCGTTGCAGACCTCGACCAGAAGCTCCGTCCCCCGCAGTGATCGGAGGTACTGAAGGGGGGCGCCCAGGTATTGGGCAAACTGTCCCCCGGCGTTCAGGATCTTGTAGTGGGATTTGGGCTCGACCGGCCCACCGCAGAGCAACGACACGTCATAGCCACGTCGAGCCATGCCAGAGGCCAACTCGTGTATGAGGAGCTCCGAACCGCCGGCGAGCGGATTTATCAGATCCCGCCAGGAGACGAACACGACACTCTTGGGTCGCCCGGGGGCGGTGGCCGGGAGACCGGACTCGACCAGTTGATCGACGGCCTCGTCGCCGAAGTCGGGTGCCTCATCGAGCACGTTGCACCCCAGTTGCAGGTCGCGCAACGCGACCCGCCAGCGCTCTTGTCGTACTGACGTACGCCCGAGCCGACAGATCCAGACTCCGTCCCAACACCTTCACCCTCCCCAACCTGAATACATGTCAACCCAAGAAGGCGACAATATTCAACGGGTTCCCCTACCGGTCGGGGACGATAGTCGGAGGTACCGGTGCAGGCCAGAGCTGGTTGGCTTTCTTCGGCCCTGCGGCCCGAAATCGGGACCGGATCGGACTGCATGTCAGGTAACCGAAGGTCGAAAAGGGCGTCGTCTGCGCCCTCGGTGGCTCTCGAATCCAAACTACAGCGACGCAATATGCGCGATCGTCGTCAGCGCCCCTCCCGACTTGGTTGCACAAACGTAGAAGTGGTTCGATGTCCGGGCGAGCGAGCTCGGAGACGATCGGTCACGCGTGGGCCAGGACCCGGCTCCGAGATTGGCAGCCGAGGTGGCCGGGTTCGCGGCTGCATCCTGAGCGCCGTTTCGACCTTGTCGAGGTGGCGGACCGGCCCGATCAGCACTAGGGCAATGAGTCCGGGAGAGTGTGCCCATCCGTGCTCCCCAGGCTCTATCCTTGGGGCCTGGGTTCGCGGCCTCCGACAGAGGTCGGAGCACGTGCGTTGCGCTTCCGCCGTCCGGCCCGCCGCAATGTTGCGCGCCCGTGCGCGCTCATCCAACCCAAAGGAGCATGTCATGACTTCCCCCGACCCCTTCAAGGTCGCTGATCTCTCACTGGCCGCTTTCGGGCGCAAGGAGATCGAACTGGCCGAGCACGAGATGCCCGGTCTGATGGCCATGCGGGCCGAGTACGCCGCATCCCAGCCGCTGGCCGGTGCCCGAGTGACCGGTTCGCTGCACATGACGGTGCAGACGGCCGTCCTCATCGAGACCCTCACCGCGCTGGGTGCGCGTGTGCGTTGGTGCAGCTGCAACATCTTCTCCACCCAGGACCACGCGGCTGCCGCAGTGGCCATCGGTCCGAACGGTACGGTCGAGGATCCCCAGGGCGTGCCCGTCTTCGCCTGGAAGGGCGAGTCGCTCCAGGAGTACTGGTGGTGCACGGAGCAGGCACTGCTTTGGCCCGGGGAGGGTGGACCCAACATGATCCTCGACGACGGTGGTGACGCCACCCTCCTCGTGCACAAGGGGGTGGAATTCGAGAAGGCGGGGGCGGTGCCCGACCCCTCCACGGCCGACTCGGAGGAGTTCGAGGTGGTCCTCACGGTCTTGACTCGCAGCCTGGCCGAGGACCAGGGCCGCTGGACCTCCATCGCCAACGGGATCAAGGGGGTCACCGAGGAGACCACGACGGGTGTGCACCGCCTGGTCGACATGGCCCGGAAGGGCGAGCTGCTCTTCCCGGCCATCAACGTCAACGACTCGGTGACCAAGTCGAAGTTCGACAACAAGTACGGCTGCCGGCACTCCCTTGTGGACGGGATCAACCGGGCCACTGACGTCCTGATCGGCGGCAAGGTCGCGGTCGTCTGCGGCTACGGCGACGTAGGCAAGGGCTGCGCGCAGTCGCTCGCCGGCCAGGGGGCCCGCGTCGTGGTCACCGAGGTCGACCCCATCTGCGCGCTGCAGGCGGCCATGGAGGGCTTCCAGGTCACCACGCTCGAGGACATCCTGCCGATCGCCGACATCATCATCACCACGACCGGCAACAAGGACATCATCACGGCCACACACATGGCAGGTATGAAGCACCAGGCCATCGTCGGCAACATCGGCCACTTCGACAACGAGATCGACATGGCCGGTCTGACCAAGACACCGGGGATCGAGCGTGTCAACATCAAGCCGCAGGTCGACAAGTGGATCTTCCCCGACGGCCACGCCATCATCATTTTGTCCGAGGGCCGGCTGCTGAACCTGGGCAATGCCACGGGTCACCCCAGCTTCGTCATGTCCAACTCCTTCACCAACCAGACCATGGCGCAGATCGAGCTGTTCACCCAGACGGGCCAGTACGTCAACGACGTCTACGTGTTGCCGAAGCACCTCGACGAGAAGGTGGCACGCCTCCACCTCGACGCGTTGGGCGTGAAGCTCACGACGCTGACCCAGGAGCAGGCCGACTACATCGGCGTACCTGTTCAGGGCCCTTACAAGCCCGACACCTACCGGTACTAGGCGGTCGTCAGCCCAGCGTGGCGGTGGCGATCACCGTCCCGCTGGGCGAGACCACCTTGGCGCTGCGCACGTCGGCCGGATCGACGGGCAACGGCGCCATCCAGGCTCCGTAGCCCTGGTGGGCGTCGAACGTCCCGACGGTGTGCGTCACCCCGTCGGCGGTCACGACGACGCAGTGCACGGTCCCGTGCGCGGTCGAATCGTCCAGCGTCATCGACATCCACGGCTTGGCGCCCGCCACGGTCATGACGTGCCCGACCGTCTTGCCGTTCGACAACAGGGCCGCCGTCACCACCTGTCGCGAGGCCTGCGACGGCGCGCTGACCGTCGGCGCCGGAGACGAGGTCAGGCTCAGGCCCAGACCGAGCGCCAGGGCCGCCGCGGCGACGCCCACCACGGCCGGCACCCAGCGCGACGGTCGGAGGCGCCGACGGCGCGGGAGCGCGTCGGTCACACCCATCCGTTCGAAGAGGCGCACCTCGAAACCCAACGGCGGCTCCATCTCCGGGGCCGCCATCACCACCGTGTCGGCGGTCCGGGACAGGACTTCCAGCTCCTCGGCGCAGCGGGGGCAGGACTCGACGTGGGACAGCACCCGCGCCCGCTCGCGTCCCGTCAGGACGCCGAGGGCGAGCTCCGCGAGCTCGTTCTCGTACTGCTCACATCCTCGCTCCCTCACTTCATCGCTCACCGCCCACCCCCTCTGCCTGCTCGACGGCTGCCCGCAGGCGGATCAATCCCGTTCTGATTCGCGTCTTCGCCGTCCCCAACGGGATCCTCTCGGACTCGCTGATCTCGAGCGCCGTCCTCCCGTAGACGGCTGCCAGCACAACCGCCCTACGCTGCTCCTCCGGCAGGATCTCCAGCGCGGTCCGGACGATCCGGCGCACGTCGCCCCGGCGTACGGCATCCTCGGGATTGTGCTCGGCGCTTGTGAGGGCCGTGGCAGCGAAGTCGTCGGGGTCGATCGGCACGGCGCGCCGGAGGCGGAGGGCGTCAATGGCCAGATTGCGGGTGATGGTCAGGACCCAGGCGGTGACCGAGCCCCGTCTCGGGTCGAACACCGGCGCGTGGCGCCACACCCGCAGCATGGCCTCCTGGGCCACGTCCTCGGCGAGCCCCGTGTCGCTCGTCATGGAATAGGCCAGGCCGAACACCCGCCGCTGGTAGCGCCTGGTGAAGGTGACGGCCGCAGCCTGGTCCCCCAGGGCCATCCCGGCCAGGAGGGCCTCGTCGGACAGTTCGCCCTCGGCCATGGGTGATTGTCTCATCCACAGATCTACGGCCGGGCCCACGCCGGGGATTCACCCCGGATACCCCAATCCCCGACCAGTTCTCGCCCGTATCCCTCCTGTGGCCACAACCAGCCCCGACATCCGTCAGCCCGCCCGTCTCCGGATGTCCCGTATGCACGCCCTCCGGACCTTGCTGGCGGTTGGCCCCGGTCGCTCGCGCCGCCCGGTCGATCTGGCTGCGACGGTCGCCTTCGCCGTCGGCGGGGCGCTCCTGATCTGGTCTGCCTTCATCCACTTCCACCTCTGGAGTGAGGCCGACGGCTACCGCACCATTCCGACCATCGGGCCCCTCTTCTTGCTGCAGTCCATCACGGCGCTGATCCTCGGCCTCGGTGTGGTTGCCGTCCGCCGGCTGTGGGCTGCGGTGGTCGGCTGCGGGTTCGCGCTGACCACCCTTGCCGGCTTCCTTCTCTCCGTGGCGATCGGGCTCTTCGGATTCAAGGACTCATGGTTGGCCCCCTATGCCAAGCAGGCCTTCACAATCGAGGTCCTCGCCGTGGCGGTGTTCATCGCCGCCGCCGCGCTGTGTCTCGTCGGATCGGTTCCCCGCGCTCGCGCCGGCACCACCCCGGTCGGCACCGCGACGTAGGGACCAGACCGAACCGGGCCCAAGCGTCCCTTCTCCCGGTGGGGCGCGGGCCCGGCTCGGGATCTCCGCTCAGCGCAGCCCGGCGAACAAGTCGTCCTCGGGCACCGGCGTCCCGGTGGAGTCCTCCACCCGGATGAAGCTCTCCGATCCCATGAGGGACGAGAACAGCTCCTCCCCCATCTGGAGGAAGAAGATGTTGTCGCTCTGGCTCGCGTGCGCGGCGAGCGATGCGTACTTGCGACCGGCGACGGCGCTGCAGTCGATCGTCGTCGTGATCAACTCGTCAGGTGTCCCGAAGTCGGGGTTCTCCTCCACCTCCGCCGGGCGCTCAATCCCGGCTTCGGCCAACACATCGCCAAAGCCACGAATCAGCGAGCGGGCCACCGCGGTGTAGTAGAGCTTCGACGGGATGCCGCACTCGGCAATGGCCGCCCGTGTCACCCGGTTGGCTTGAATGTGATCGGGGTGACCGTAGAAGCCGTTCTCGTCGTAGGTCACGACGACCTGGGGCTCGTAGAGGCGCATCAGGGCCGCCAGGCGGTTCGCCCCAACCGGTACCGGTGTCCGCCAGAAGGATCCGGGTGCGTCGTTCTGCGGCCAGCCCTCCATTCCCGAGTCGTGATAGCCGAGCAACTCCAGGTGGGACACTCCCAGAACGTCGCAACTGGCCTGAAGCTCGTGGCGTCGGAGCGGCACCACAACCGCCTCGTCGTGCCCCGGGTCACCGGGCTTGACGCCACCGGGCGCGTCCCCGAGCTCGCCATTGGTGCACGTGACCAAGACGGTGCGTACGCCTTCGTCGCTGTAACGGGCGAGGATCCCCCCCGTCCCGATCGCTTCGTCATCAGGATGGGCGTGGACCGCCATGAGGGTGAGAGGGCGCTCGGGCATGGACGCAGCGTACGGGACAGTCCCGAGGTCTCGATCCGAGCGCGGACCACTGTCGCACCGGGCCCGAGTCCTGCCTCCCCGGCGGCGCGACCGACGCTCCCCCGCCGACATGCGACCGCCATCCCGGCATAGGATCACCGCCGATCAAGGGTTGGGGCGGACGCGATGTTCTCTCGATCAGCCTGTGACCTGCCTTCGAAGCTCGATGGCCAGGCCCGAGGATGGCCGAGGTGAATTGGGGCATCCCGGCAACCGACGGACCACGGAGAACGGACCGGGAGCATGAGGAGAATGCCATTGAGCCCGCTCGTAAGGCACTGGGCCATGGCGCTGTGCGTCGGGTTTGCCAGTGCTGCGGTGATCGCGGGCAGCGCGCAGGCTGCCACACCGGCGACGCCGACGAGCGCTCCCGCCGCTCTCGACGCCGTCGCGTGCCCGAGCGCAACGGAGTGCGTCGTCGTGGGCGGGTCCGGAGGTCACGTGCTCGTGAGCCAGAACGGGGGCTCCACCTGGTCTCGGGTCTCCGTTCCCACGAAGCACTACCTCTACGGCGTGTCCTGCTCCAATCCGAGCAACTGCGCAGCGGTCGGTGACGGCGGCACTGCACTCTTCACGCGGAACTCCGGGAAATCGTGGACGCTCGGTGACACCGGCGTCTCGGTGCCGCTGTCGGGAGTGAGCTGTCCCCAGGTGCAACATTGCGTTGCGGTCGGCGACAACGAGACAGTGCTGGCCACGAGCGACGGCGGGCTCAGCTGGAGCCACGTGCAGTCCCATCTCGGTGTCATTGACGGCGTCTCGTGCACCACGCCGGTTCACTGCGCTGCGGTGACGAGCAACGTGGATGGGAGCCTCGAGACGAACGACGGGACCACGTGGAATCCGACCGCGGCCCCGTTCTCGGCGCTTGCGGTGCTGAAGCCCGCCAATGCGGTGGAGTGCCTGGGCTCCAATTGCGTCGAAGTGGCCGATGATGGGCTGATCGCCCGAAGCAGTGATGGCGGTTCGAGCTGGCAGGCCAGCACGACCCCGACGACCCAGGACATCTACGCCATCAGCTGCGCGTCGGCGACATCGTGCGTCGCCGTGGGTGCAGCCGGCCTGGTTCTCCGATCCAATGATGGCGGTGCGACGTGGTCATCGGAGAGCGCGCCGACCGGTGAGACCCTTCTCGGCGTCTCCTGCGCGAGTACGAGCGCGTGCGTCGCGGTCGGCAGCGGCGGCATCATCACCACGTCGACGGACGGTGGGGCGACATGGACGGTCCGGGCAGGCTCACCGGCACCGACCCAGGCGTCCGTCCTTATCGTCGGCGATTCGTTCTCGGGAACGCTCGCCGAGGGTCTCGCCCGCGACGCCACGGCGTACGGCGTCGCTGTGACGAACGGGAGCATTGACGGATGTGACCTCGCCCGGGGGGAACCGATCCTGTTGAACGGCCAGCCGTACATGCAGAACGCCGGGCCATGCGTCGCGACCGGGCCGGGGTGGGCCGCGCAGTACCAGATGGATCTCGGGCTCGTGCATCCGGCACTGTCCGTGCTCGTCCTCGGGCCGTTCGACCAAAGCACCCGGATGATCAATGGACAGTGGGAGGCGCCGGGTCAGACCGGCTACGACACGTACTACGTCCAACAGATCACTTCCGCCCTCCAGATTCTGACGTCGCAAGGTGGGCACGTCGTCATCACGACCGCTCCCTTTGTGCAGTCGACCGGACCCGAATACTGCTCCCCGTTGCCGTCAAAGGTGCAGGGATGTCCGACCGAGGCACAGCGGGTGGCCGCACAGGACGCGGCCGCGAAGCAAGCCGCCGCGGCCTTCCCGGGAAAGGTGTCGATCGTGAGCCTGGGCCAGCACCTCGCCCCCCAAAGGAAATTCGAGTCGACCGTGGACGGCGTGGTCGTCCGTGCGGCCGACGGGGTGCACATGAGCGAGCCGGGCGGAGAGTGGTTGACGCCGTGGCTCCTGCCTCGCCTCACCGCAGCAGCCCAAGGGGCGAGCAGCGGCTAGGGCGTCCATTCCGAACCGAGGTATCCACGGCGGTGCGGCCGACACCCCGGTCAGGTCTGGAGATCGCCCACGGCGCCGGCCAGCTGTTCGAGCTCGGCCTGCCACTCGGCCGGCGGCGCCATCGGGCGCACGATGAACTTGGAGAACCCGACCTCCAGAAACCGCTCGAGCATCGAACGCAGGCCACTTCGCCCGACAGGGATGATCTCCTCCAGCGGGCGACCGCGCGCCCGCCGGGCCAAGGGCGACGACGCCAGCGCGCCGACATCGGTGCCCTCCGGCGCGTAGGCCAGGCTGACCCCGAAATGCTCCGGGCTGATGGCCCGTCCGTGCGCCGCCGCCACCCGGTCGATCTCGGCCTTGCCCGCCGCGGCGTCGGCGGGCGTGCAGAACGCCGGAATCCATCCGTCGGCCAGGCGGCCACAGCGATCGAGCGCAGCGGGGACGTTCCCGCCGAGCCACACGTCGAAGGGGTCCTGCGCCGGCTGTGGCGACACCGACACCTCTTCGAAGGAGCCTGCCGGGCCTGCGTGGCTGACCACCTCGCCGGACCACAGGCGTCGCAGCACCGGCAAGCCGTCCTCCATCTGCTCGGCCCGGGTCGCGCTCGGGATGCCGATGGCGCTGCGCTCACCACCGACCCCGAGCCCGGGCACGAACGTCAAGAGGAAGCGGCCGCCCGACAACACGTCCAGTGTCGCCACCGCCTTGGCCAACCACACCAGGTTGCGGCCCGGCAGCAGCATGGTCGTGCCGATCTTCAGCCCGGGACAGGCACCCGAGGCCCACGCCAACCCGACGAGCGGGTCCGGCCCCGGTCGCGTCAGCACCTCGGGCAACCACAGGGAGTCGAACCTGCACCCGGTGATCCCCTGCGCCAATGCGATCATGGCCTCGGGGCCGAGGCTCTCCCCGCCCGCGCTGATGCCGATGCGGATCTTCACGGCGCGTCACGCAGGGCTGCGATGGCGCGCGCCACGCCTGCGTCGTCAACGTCGTGGTGCGTGACGAAGCGGACCGTCTCCGGCGCAATGGCGTGCGCCAGCACGCCGCTCTCCTCCAGATGCGCCAGGAGCTTCTCGGGTTCCGGGTGGGTGAAGACCACAATGTTGGTGCGGACCGTAGCCGGATTGAGCCCGCATCCGGGCCAGCGCTCCGCCACCGCGTCGGCGAGCCGGGCCGCCCGCCCGTGGTCCTCGTGCAGACGACCGACCATGTCACGCAACGCCAGCAATCCGGGAGCCGCCAGGACGCCCGCCTGTCGCATGCCGCCACCGAGGCGCTTGCGGGCCAGCCTGGCCACCGTGATCACGTCTTCGCTGCCGGCCAGCAGCGAGCCCACTGGCGCGCACAGGCCCTTCGACAGACAACACATGACGGTCGTGGCCGGCGCGGCCCAGTCGGCCGCCGCGACGCCCGTGGCGACCTCGGCGTTGAAGAGACGGGCACCGTCCATGTGGATTGGAACCGGCCCGGACGCGTCGACGACCCCCTGCAGACGATCCGTCGTCCACGGCGCGCCGGACGCCGCCATGTGCGTGTTCTCGATACTGACGAGTGAGACAACGGGTTGATGGTGTTCGGCCCCCCGACGGGCCCGTCGCACTTCGTCGGCGCCGAGCATGCCGTCCTCGTCGTCGACCGCGATGAATTGGATCCCGGCGTTCAGCGCGGCGGCGCCGAACTCGTAGGCCACGACGTGCTGGCGACTCCCCGCCACCACGGCCGTCCCCGGCGTGGTGAGGACACGGACGGCGATTTGATTGGCCATGACGCCGGACGGCACGAAGAGCGCGGCCGGCTTGCCCAGTCGCGCCGCGAACGCTTCCTCCAGCATGCGCACCGTCGGGTCCTCCCCGTAGTCGTCGTCACCGACCTCGGCGTCGGCCATGGCGCGACGCATCGCCGCCGTGGGCCGAGTGACGGTGTCGCTGCGCAGGTCGACGACATCGGGCACGCCTGACACTGTGCTCAGGCTAACGGCGCGCCGTTAACATCCCGCGATGACCACACCCCCTTCCCCTCGCGGCGACGGGCCGGTGCTGCCCGACGGCAGCGCGAGCATCCACGAGCTCCTCGACGTCGAGATCCTCGAGGCCGGGCCCGAGCGGGTCGTGATGCGACTCCCGGTCGGTTGGAAGGTGCACCAGCCTTACGGGATCCTTCATGGCGGCGTCTCGGCGCTGCTGGCCGAGTCGGCGGCCAGCTTCGGCGGCGCGCTGGCTGCAGAGCCCGGCCGCAGCGTGGTCGGGATCGAGCTCAACGCCAGCCATCTGCGCTCGGTGCGCGACGGCCACCTGACCGCCGAGGCCACACCGGTCCGGGTGGGGCGCACCATCCAGGTCTGGCGTATCTCCCTCACCGACGACGAGGGGCGGGCCATCTGCGAGGCGCGCTGCACCCTGTCCGTCCTGGGCGCTCCGGGTGGGGCGGCGGGAGCGGTGCACCCCCTTCCGAGCTCCCCGAACTCTGAATAGTCAGGCCCACGGCCTCCGGCGTATTATGTCGGTGTGACCCCGGTAGGAAGTGGAGCACCGCGACCCTCCCTCGGGTTCCTGCTCCCCGCCACCACGCAGGGGGAACTCTCCACTGGAGCCGGTAGTACCCAGAGTGCTACCGGCAGTGCCGCCGAGGTGGTCGACCTGTGCCGTCGTGCCGAAGCGACCGGAGCCGACTCCCTGTGGGCTGTCGACCACCTGTACTGGCCCCACCCCATCGCCGAGGCGTTCACCACGTTGGCCGTCGCCGCCGTCACGACGAGCCGGCCCCTTCTGGGGACCTGCGTGCTCCAACTGCCCCTCCGGCCGTCCTCCGTCGTGGCGAAGCAGGCGACTGCCCTGCAGCTCCTGTCCGGCGGGCGTTTCGTCCTCGGTATGGGCGTGGGCATCCACGAGACCGAATATGTCCGCGCCGGCGTGGACTACCACCGGCGGGGCCAGCTCATGGACGAGGGCGTCGCCGGCCTCCGCCGGGCCTGGAGCGGCCCGGACACGGGTGATCACGACCCGGACGGCTCCCACCCGGACGGCTCCGACTACGTGCAGGAGCCGGCATCCCCGCCGATCCCGCTGTGGTTCGGGGGCGCCAGCGCGGCCGCCCGGCGGCGGGCCGCCGCCGTGGGGGACGGCTGGGTGCCTCTCTTCCTCGCCCCGGACGAGTACGGGACCGCACTGGCGGCCCTGCGGCGCGAGACGGCCGAGGCCGGCCGAGATCCCGAAGCCGTGCAGGCCGGCGTCGTCGTCTTTGCCTGTGTCGGAGACGACGACCGAGCGCCCGTCCGGGGCGCCCAGTGGCTCTCGGAGCTCTATCGCCTGCCGCCCAAGGCCTTCCAGCGTCACCTCGTGGCCGGCTCGCCTGAGACCTGCGCCGCTGCGCTCGGTCAGTACGCAGATGCCGGAGCCAGCCACATTCTCGTCATGGTGGCGGGTTCACCCGCCGTCGAGCATTTCGGACAACTTCGAGCGGCGTTCGTGGGCGAGCAGCTCCCGGCGCTGGCGGGGGTATAGGCGTGAACACCACCGACGTCGCCATCCTCGGCACCGGCATGAGCGACATGGGTCGGCGCGACCAGGCGCCCGACACCATGGCCTACGAAGTGGTGCACGAGGCTCTCGGGGACGCAGGGATCTCGGCGCACGAGCTCGGACTCGTCATCGTGGGGAATGCGATGGCCGGCCGCCTGAGCGATCAGGGTTGCATGAAGGGACAGACCTGGCTCAGCAAGGCCGGGCTGAGCGAAGTCGCCATCGTCAACGTCGACAACTCGTGCGCCGGCGGGAGCTCGTCCCTGCACCTGGCCACCATGGTGGCGACCGCCCAGGACCGCCCCGTCCTGGCCTTGGGCGTCGAGAAGATGTGGACCGGCGACCGGGCCGGCACCATCGCCGGTATTGAGGACGGCCTCCCGGCGGAGTACCGCCACGATCTGCACGATCGCCGCCATGCCGACGACAATCCCGCCGGCAGCATCCTCATGGGTCTCAACAACGGGTGGGCCCACCGGCTGATGGCCGAGGTCGGCGCCACCGTGCGCCAGATCGCCGCCGCCGCGGTCAAGGCGTTCGAGCATGCGGCCCGCAACCCGCTGGCACAGTTCCAACGACGGGTGACGATCGAGGAGGTGCTGGCCTCCCCTCAGGTGGCCGGCGTCCTGACTCGGCTCATGTGCAGCTCGTTCACCGACGGTGCGGCTGCTGTCGTGCTGGGCGGCCCGTCGGTCCCTGCGCCGGCCTCTGCGCCCCGTATCATCGGCTCGGTGGCACGTTCTGGAAACGGCTCGATCGACTACCACGACCGCTTGACCCAGGCCGCCGAGGCGGCGTGGGAGGCCTTCGGCTTCGGCCCCGAAGACGCCGACCTGCTCGAGCTGCACGACGCCACGGCCGCCGAAGAGCTCTACGCCCTCGAATCGCTCGGTTTCTTCGCTCCCGGTGAGGCGGGGCCCGCCACCGAGACGGGAGCCACCGGCATCGACTCCCCCGGTCTGGTCGTGAACCCCAGCGGCGGCCTCGTCGGCCGGGGACATCCACTCGGCGCCACCGGCCTGGCCCAGGTGGTGGAGCTGGCCACGCAATTTCGCGGGCGGGCCGGTGACCGTCAGGTCGCCGGGGCACGGCTCGGCGTGGCGGTGAACACAGGCGGCATCATCTACGGCGACGCGGGGTTCGTGGGCATCCACGCCGTTCGCTCCGGATCTGCCGCGTGACGGGCATCAAGATCACGGGTTGGGGCATCGCAGTTCCGGACAAGGTGGTCACGAACGAGGACATGGCGGCCAACCTCGACACCAGCGACGCCTGGATCGTCGAGCGCACCGGCATCCGCGAACGCCATATCGGCGGCACCACCTCTGGGCTGGCCATTGAGGCGGGCGTTGCGGCGATGGCCCAGGCCGGCCGGAGCGCCGGGGAGATCGACAACCTCGTGCTCGCCACCACCACGCCCGACGGCATCGTGCCGGGCACGGCGCCCAGCGTGCAGCACGGGATCGGCTTGAAGGGCGGGGCGTTCGACCTCAACGCCGCCTGCTCGGGTTTCGTCTACGGCTTGGTCACCGCAGCCGGCCTCATTTCGATCGGGTCGGGCCCTGTCCTGCTGATCGGCTCCGAGACGCTGTCTCGCATCACCGACATGGACGATCGCAAAATCGCCATCATCGTCGGCGACGGAGCCGGCGCCGTGGTGGTGGAGCCGGTCGACGGCCCCGGCGGGCTCGTCAGTTGGAACTTGAACTCCGACGGTTCGCTCAAGCACCTCCTCAAGTGCGAGCACGGCGGGACACTGTTCATGGACGGCAAGGAAGTCTTCCGGCGGGCGGTCCGGGTCGTGGTCGAGTCGGCCGAGCGGGCCATGGCGGACGCCGGACTGGGGCCCGACGACATCTCGCTGATGGTGCCCCACCAGGCCAACCTGCGCATCATTCAGGCCGCGTGCCAGCGCCTCGGCATCCCCGAGGAGCGCACCGCCGTGGTTATCGACCGCTACGGCAACACCTCCTCGGCGTCCATCCCACTCGCGCTGTACGACTCCATCGAGCGCGGTCGCGTCAACGACGGCGACCATCTCCTGCTGACAGGGTTCGGCGGCGGCATGACGTGGGCCAGCGCCGTCTTCCGCTGGAGCGCATGAGCAAGGAGGGCGGCGGGGCGGATCCGGCGCTGGTGATCCTGGCGGCCGGACGGGCCCGGCGGTACGGCGGCGTCAAGCCCTTGGCCCCCGTTGGCCCTCACGGCGAAGCCGTGATCGACGTCGTCGCCTCTGACGCCATCGCGGCGGGGTTCGGCGCCGTGGTGTTGGTCCTGGGTCCGGGCACCGGCCCGGCCATCCGCTATCACGTTGAGCACACGTGGCCCGAGGCCGTCGACGTGCGCTTCGCCCTCCAGCCCGCACCGCTGGGCACCGTGCAGGCCGTGCTCAGCGCGTCCGATCACGTCGGCACCAGTCCGTACGGCGTGGGCAACGCCGACGACATCTACGGGCAGGCAGCCTGCGCGCAGCTGGTCGGGCACCTCCACCAGCAAGCCGAAACCAACGCGCTGGTGGGCTACCGCCTCACCGACGCCGTGGTGGGCACCTCCCCCGTCACCCGGGGCATCTGCCGCGTCGGGGAGGACGGCTCGCTCCTCGGCGTGGACGAGCGCCGCCAGGTCACGCGGACGCCCGAGGGCGGCTTCGTGGCCGGAGACGGTCGGGAGCCCGTGGCGCTCCCGCCGGACGCCCTGGTCTCCATGAATCTCTGGGGGTTCACCCCGGACTTCCACCAGACGCTGCAGGCCGCCATGACGGCCGCCGTGGGGGCCTCCGAGGAGGCCGAGGTGCTCCTACCCGAAGTGGTGGCCGAATCGCTCTCCACCAGCTCGTTCACCGTCCTGCCGGCCCAGGGCCGCTGCATCGGCGTGACGCACCCCGATGACCTCTCCCTGGTCCAGGCCGAGCTGAATCGCCAGGTGGCGGCAGGGGAACGCCCGGCCAAGCTCTGGGCCTCCCTGCGGTAGCGGGAGAAACCTCGACGATTCCCGCGGGGTGACCCCCCTCCATACCGTTCCCCCTTCGTGGGGAATGCAATGGAAGGGGACAACACCAGCTCGGGCGCGACGCAGCCCCGAGTAACCGTTCGGCCGAAGCCTCCCGTGCTCCTCGGGGCCACGTCTTCGATGGGCCGCTGGCACCGTGCCGGGGTCGTGTCGGACAACCCCCGCCCGGGCCGGTCGCGGCGACTCCAGGGAAGCCACCGCGACGCACCACGGACCATCTCCAGTCGGATCCTCCTGCCCGCTCCAGTCACGCTCCCCTCGCGGGGCTCGCTCCCTTTCCTCGATCCCGCTCTGCAGCGTTCTCTCGGCTTCCCCCCGTTCGGCCTTGCGGCTTCCCTTCGGGCTTCCCTCGCTCCCACCTTGCGGTGCTCGCTTGAGGTTCGGCGGGCTGTTGTCTCCGAACTGGAGACAGACTGCGCCCCGCCAAACACAGGGTCAATGCCGTTTCGCGAAATCCAGACGTTCTCCCCATCTTTCTCCGCGTCGTCCCCAGAGTCCAAGTCCTCCGTCCCCAGTTCTTCCCCATGGTGAGACGGACCGGACGTCGTCGCGGTGTCGTCGTCGGTCTCGCCGGCGCGCTCACGCTGAGCGCTGTCATGGGACTGGGCGTCTTTCGTGCCGGAGCGCGAACCGCTGACGAGTCAACGGTCTCGCCGGAGCAGTACCTCTCCACCGGGGCGCTCGGTGCCGCCGCGGGAGAGGGCGCACTGGGCCTGCGCACGTCCTACTTCGATCCACCCGCGTTGGCGGACCCGACCAGGCCCGGTTTCACCATCAACTCGGGCGCCGACCAGCCCGATCCGTTCATGTTCCAACAGGGCGGGCGTTACTACCTCTTCACGTCGCAGGACGAGGTGCCTCAGAACGTGCCCGTGCGATCCGGCACGACCATCGGCCAGTGGGGCGACCCCAGCGACGCCCTGCCGGACCCGCCGGCCTGGGCCATGCCCGGCGTCATGTGGGCGCCCGACGTGGCGCAGTTCGGCCGTCACTTCCTGCTGTATTTCACCGCTGAGCTCCGGGGCGTGTCGCCCTCCACCATGTGCATCGGCGACGCCATCAGCACCGCCGTTGCCGGGCCCTACTTGGCCGCGCCAGTCCCGTTCATCTGCCAGGTGTCCCTCGGCGGCTCGATCGACCCCCGGGTCTTCGACGACGCCGACGGCCAGGCCTTCATGATCTGGAAGTCGGATCAGAACGCCCGGTCGAACACCCTCGACACGCAGATCTACAGCGAACGGTTGAGCGTCGACGGTGTGCGCCTCGTCGGGCAGCCGACTGCGATCTTCGGCCCGGACGAACCGTGGCAGGGTCACATTGTGGAGGCGCCGCAGCTCGTGCTGGAGCATGGCAGCTACTACCTCTTCTACTCCGGCGGGTGGTTCAACCAACCCGGGTACTCCATCGGCGCCGCGCGCTGCGACGGACCGCTCGGGCCCTGTGACGACCTGTCCCCCACCCCGCTCTTGGGCTCCAGCGCGCAGGGCCAGGGTCCCGGCGAGGAATCGGTCTTCGCCAACGCGGCGGGCTTCTGGCTCCTCTACACGCCGTTCAGCTCCACGCTGCCGCTGCCCGGTCCGCCCCGCCCGGTCGCCCTGGCCCACCTCGGTTTCGGTCCAGCGGGCCCGTATCTGGCCGCGCCACTCGAGGCCTCAGGTCCGAGCTAATCGAAGGGGGTGGCGGCCCGTAAGCTCGGCCACATGCCGCTGAGCCCGGAGTGCGCACGGGTGCTGGGTGCGCTGATCGAGAAGGGACTGGCCACCCCCCAGCACTACCCGCTCACCGTGAATGCACTGCAGTCGGCCTGCAACCAGACCTCGAACCGGGAGCCGGTCGTCACCTACGACGAGACGGAGGTCCTGGCCGCGCTCGACGAGCTCAAGGATCAGCGCCTGGTTCGATTCGTGCTGCCCTCGCACGGCCGCTCGGTCGTCCGCTACCGCCAGGTGCTGGACGAGACCCTCGGCCTCGACGATCGCCAGTGCGCCATTCTGGCCGTGCTCCTCCTCCGCGGGCCGCAGACCGTCGGCGAGCTGCGCATCCGGACCGAGCGGCTGGCGCAGTTCGACAGCCTCGAGGAGGTGGAGCACGAGCTGCATCTCCTCAACGAGCGTGACGAGCCGCTGTCCCGCAACGTGGGACGGCGGCCCGGTCAGAAGGAGGAGCGTTGGGCCACCCCCATGGTCGCCCCTCCCGAGCCCGATCTGGCGCCTCCCGAGCGCCCCTCCGCCACTGGCGACGCCGCGGAGGGTCTCGGTGCGATCGACAGCGATCTGCGCGCCGAAGTGGCCGAGCTCAGGGCCGTGGTGGCAGCGCTCCGCGACGAGTTGGGCGAGCTCCGGGCCGGCCTCGGGGGCTGAGCCGCACCCGCTCCCCACGCAGTGCGGCGCGCTCCACCCGACGCCGCTCGCTACGTGGTGGGCACCGTCGTCGGGGCGGTCGTCGGGGTCGTGGTCGTCGTTTTCGGGGGAACGGCCCGCGCCGGTGTCCCGCAGACCACGTAGGGCTTCATGCTCATGGCGACTCCCGGGCCGAGCGGAGCGGTGACGATCGCAACCGTCTCCCAGACATTCGCGCCGAGCGGGATCGATGTGCGGAGTTGGACGTTGCGATCGGCAATGACGCCGGGGGCCGTCACCTGCGCTGAGCCGGTCAGGAGGAGGCTCCCGGCGGGGCACGACGTCCTGGCGACCAGCACGGCGCCCGTTGCCGGGTTCGGAGGGGTCGTGAGCGTCGCTCCACCCACGATGGAGGTGGTCGCCAGGGTTCCCGCCGGACCCGCCGGGCCGGTGGCTCCGGCCGGGCCGACCGCGCCGGCGACGCCCTGCAGCCCCGGGTCGCCTTTCGCTCCCGGCGCGCCCGCCGGGCCGACCGGTCCCCGCGGCCCCGACGTCTCGCCGGGCATGCTCACCAGCGCGTAGAGGCCGACTCCGAGCCCGGCGAGACCGACGAGAGCAGCCGCCACGACCAGAGGCACCAGCCACGTCGGTGCGGCCGGCGGCGCGCTCGTACCGGTCGGTGCCGTGGGTCCCGTTTCAAGTATCGACACGTCGCGTGCCTTTCGTCAGGCCGGCGGGGACCTCGTTTGCCCGCACCTCTGCGCGCTCCCCCCGGAGATGTCGCCGCGATGGTACAGAGAGGGCCTGGTCGAATTCCGGCAGGTGGCCAACCTGTCTACAACGGGGTGACGTAGGCGCCGGAGATCCCGCCGTCGACGAGGAAGGTCGAGGCGGTAATGAAGGACGAGTCGTCCGAAGCCAGGAACGCGGCGGCGGCGGCGATCTCGGTGGCCTCGCCGAAGCGTCCCATCGGGATGTGGACCAGGCGACGGGCCGCCCGCTCCGGGTCCTTGGCGAAGAGCTCCCGCAGCAGAGGCGTGTTCACCGGCCCCGGGCACAGCGCGTTGACCCGCACGCCCTGACGGGCGAACTGCACGCCGAGCTCGCGGGACATGGCCAGCACGCCGCCCTTGGACGCGGTGTAGCTGACCTGGCTGGTGGCGGCGCCCATGACCGCCACGAAGGAGGCGGTGTTGATGATCGACCCCTTGCCCCGGGCCAGCAGGTGCGGCAGCGCGTGCTTGCAGCACAGGTAGACCGACGTCAGGTTGACCCGTTGCACGCGGTCCCAGGCTTCGAGGCCCGTCTCGAGGATGGAGTCGTCGTCGGGCGGGCTGATGCCGGCGTTGTTGCAGCAGACGTCGATCCCGCCGTAGCGGCCGGCCACCTCGGCGTACAGGGCTTCCACCTCGTCGGAGGAAGTGACATCGGCCCGGACGAACATGCCGTCGATCGCGGCGGCGACCCCGCCGCCGGCGTCGTCGTCGAGATCGACCACGGCCACACGTGCACCCTCGCTGGCGAAGCGCTCGCACATGGCCCGGCCGATGCCGCTGGCGCCGCCCGTCACGACGGCCACTCTGTCCACGAGGCGGTGGGCGTAGGGGATGCTGTCGTCGCTCACGTGACTCCTATTCCGAGCTGATGAAGACGTTCTTCACGTCGCTGAACGCCTCGAGTGCGTCCGGACCGAGCTCGCGACCGATGCCGGACTGTTTGGCGCCGCCAAAGGGCGTCCAGTAGCGCACCGAAGAATGCGAGTTCACCGACAGTGTCCCCGTCTCGATGGCGCGGGCCACGCGCAGCGCCCGGCCCACGTCGCGCGTCCAGAGGGAACCGGACAGGCCGTAGGGCGTGTCGTTGGCCAGGCGCACCGCATCGGCCTCCTCGTCGAACGGGATGACGGCGACCACGGGCCCGAAGATCTCCTCCGTGGCGGCCCGCGCTCGGGGATCGACCGGCGCCAGCACCGTCGGGGCGAACCAGTTGCCGGGGCCGTCGGGGCAGCTGCCCCGGAAGGCCACCGGCGCGTCAGCCGGCACGAACGAGGCCACGCTGGCCAGGTGGGCCTCCGAGATGAGCGGGCCCATCTCGGTCTCCTCGAGCGTCGGATCACCGACCCTCAGGCCGGCGACCGCCGGCTCGAGCAACTCCATGAAACGCTCGTAGGCGGACCTCTGGACCAAAATGCGCGAGCGGGCGCAGCAGTCCTGCCCCGCGTTGTCGAACACGCCGTAGGGTGCCCGGGCGGCCGCCAGCTCCAGGTCGGCATCGGCGAAGACGATGTTGGCGCTCTTGCCGCCGAGTTCGAGCGTCACGCGCTTGATCTGCTCGGCGCAGCCGGCCATGACCTGACGCCCCACCTCGGTGGAACCGGTGAAGCACACCTTGCGCACGGCGGGGTGCTCGACGAAGCGCTGGCCCACCACGCTGCCCTTGCCCGGCAGGATCTGCAGCACACCCTCGGGGAGGCCGGACTCCAGCGCCAGTTCGCCGAGGCGCAGCGCGCTGAGCGGTGTCAGCTCCGCCGGCTTGAGCACGACGGTGTTGCCGGCGGCCAGGGCCGGGGCGAAGCCCCAGCCGGCGATGGCCATGGGGAAGTTCCAGGGCACGATGATGCCCACGACCCCGAGCGGCTCGTGGAAGGTCACGTCGAGACCACCCGGCACCGGGATCTGCCGGCCACTGTGGCGCTCGGGTGCGCCGGCGTAGAACTCGATCACGTCGCGCACGTTGCCCGCCTCCCAGCGGGCGTTCCCCAGCACGTGGCCGGCGTTGATCACCTCCAGTGCGGCCAGCTGGACGATGTCGGCATCGACGGCGGCGGCGAAACGACGGAGCAGGCGGGCCCGGTCGCCCGGGGCGACGGCACGCCACTCGTCGAAGGCGGCGGCGGCCCGAGCGATGTGCACGTCGGTCTGCTCCGCGGTCAGGCTCTCAATGGTGGTGAGGACCTCACCGGTGGCTGGATTGCGGACGTCCACGCCGTGATCTTTGCCGATGATGGACCCGATCCCCCAACCGGCCACCTCGGCGAGCCCGCCCTGCGCACCGGGCGTGCGGGGCCGGGCCGCCGGTACAGTGCCAGGCCGTGCCCCACACAGAGACGGTCCAGTTCAACCTGGCCAAAGCCTTCGACACGCTCGTCGAGACCCTGGCCGACCGCGAATGCATTGTGTGGCGGGATCGCCGCCTGACCTACGCCGACCTGGCGGAACGCTCCCGGCGACTGGCCTCGTACCTGCACGGTCGCGGCCTGGGTGTGCACGCCGAGCGCGCCGACCTCGAGGGCTGGGAGTCGGGCCAGGACCACGTTGCGCTGGCCCTGTACAACGGCAACGAGTACCTCGAGGGGATGCTGGGCTCGTACCGCGCCCGTGTCGCCCCCTTCAACGTCAACTACCGCTACGTCGGCGAGGAGCTGCAGTACCTGCTCAACGACGCCAAGCCCCGGGCCATGATCCTGCACTCCTCGCTGGCCCCGACCCTGGCCGAGGTGCTGCCCACCTTGGACTCGCCCCCCGACGTGCTGCTCCAGGTCGAGGACGCATCGGGCCACCCCCTCCTCCCCGGGGCGGTCTGGTACGAGGAGGCATTGGCCGCATCCTCGCCGGACGGACCGCAGGTCGAGCCCTCGCCCGATGACCTGTACGTCCTCTACACGGGGGGCACCACGGGCATGCCCAAAGGCGTGCTGTGGCGTCAGCACGACATCTTCATGGCCGCCATGGGGGGTCGGCAGGTCGGCTCGTGGAAGATCGTCACCAGCTACGAGGGCCTGACCGAGCGGCTGGCCGAGAGCTACCCGGTGCGCCTCATGATCCTGCCGCCGCTGATGCACGGCGCGGCCCAGTGGGCCTGCTTCATGCTCATGGCCCAGGGGGCGACGCTCATCTTCCCCGACGAGACACGCCGGGTCGATCCCGACGACGTGTGGTCGGTGGTCGAGCGGGAGAAGGCCAACTCCATGACCATCGTGGGCGATGCCGTCCTGCGGCCACTGCTGCTGCAGCTCGACCAGAACGACTACGACCTGTCGTCCTTCTTTGCGGTGGGAAACGGAGGCGCGCCGCTGACGCCGGCTGTACGGGCCATGGCGGTGGCGCGGATCCCCAACCTCGTCATCTCGGACTCGGCCGGCTCCTCGGAGACGGGCGCGCAGATGCACGTCACGTCCATGGACGACGTCGAGGTGGGGTCGTTCCTGCCCGGTCCGGGCACGCTGGTGGTCGACGAGGCCCTGACGCGGGTGCTGGAACCGGGGCACGAGGGCAACGGCTGGCTGGCGCAGACCGGGAACGTGCCGTTGGGGTATCTCGGTGACCCGGAGAAGACGGCGCGGACCTTTCCCGTGATCGACGGTGTCCGCTACTCCATCCCCGGAGACCGGGCCCGTCACCGTGCTGACGGGCAGATCGAGTTGCTGGGACGTGACTCGGTGACGGTGAACTCGGGCGGCGAGAAGATCTTCGTCGAGGAGGTGGAGCGGGCGATCGCCGGGCACCCGGCCGTGGCCGACGTGGTCGTGACGGGTCGGCCGTCCGAGCGCTGGGGTCAGGAGGTGGTGGCGGTGGTGCAGCTGGCCGACGGCACCGAGGCTTCCGCGGCGTCGGTGGTCGAGGAGGCCTCGGTCCACATTGCCCGCTACAAGCTGCCCAAGGCCGTGGTGTTCGTCGACCTGGTCCAGCGATCGCCGTCGGGCAAGGCGGACTACCGGTGGGCGGCCGAGACGGCGGTCAAGGCCGCCGGGACAGGGTCGTAGCCACGACCTCGGGCACGGCACCTGCCGAACCGTCGGTCGCGACGTCGCGGCTGGTGCTGCGACCGTTCACCGACGTGGACCGGGAGCCGTTCTTCGAGCTGAACACCCACCCGTCGGTGGTCGAGTCGCTGGGGTCGTCGCCCACCCGGACCGAGAGCGACGCCATGGTCGACCGCTTCACCGCCGAAATGGACCGTGAGGGCTGGGGGCTCTGGGCGGTCGAGGTCGTCGGCGGCCCTGCCTTCGTGGGCATGGTCGGGCTGCACCGGGTGCGGGCGGAGCTCCCTTGCGCACCGGCCGTCGAGGTGGGCTGGAGGCTCCGCCCCGACCAGTGGGGTCACGGGTACGCCACCGAGGCCGCGGCGGCGTCGCTGGCCTTCGGCTTCGACCAGGGCGGCCTGGCCGAGATCGTCGCCTTCACGACGACGATCAACACCCGCTCGCAGGCGGTGATGGCGCGCATCGGCATGACCCATGACACCGAGGGCGACTTCGACCACCCGTCAGTGCCCGAGGGCAGCCCCCTGCGGCGCCACGTGCTCTACCGGATCAGTGCGCCGACGTGGTCGACCCCTCGCGTGGCGTCATGAGCGGGACGCCGACGACGACACCGACACTGAAGCGGTGCGACTGGGCGGGCAGCGACCCCGACATGGTGGCGTACCACGACACCGAGTGGGGTGTCCCGGTGCACGACGATCCCACCCATTTCGAGTTCCTGGTCCTGGAGGGCGCGCAGGCGGGGCTGAGCTGGTCGACCATCCTGAAGCGCCGGGCGGGCTATCGCAAGGCTTTTGCCGGCTTCGACCCCGCCAAGGTGGCGCGCTTCACGCCCACCCGCGTGGAGAAGCTGCTGCAGGATCCCGGCATCATCCGCAACCGGGCCAAGGTCGAGTCCACGGTGCGCAACGCCAAGGCCTTCTTGGAGGTGCAGGAGGAGTTCGGCTCCTTCGACTCCTACATCTGGGGCTTCGTGGGCGGACGGACACTGGTCAACTCGTGGCGCCGCACGGCGCAGCTCCCCGCCGTGAGTCCCGAGTCGGAGGCCTTCAGCGCCGACCTGCGCCGGCGGGGCTTTCGCTTCGTCGGCCCCACCGTCTGCTACGCCCATCTGCAGGCATCGGGGCTGATCAACGACCATGTGGTCGGGTGCTTCCGCTACACCGAGCTCACAGGTTCCGGACCATCAGGACGCGGGCGCCGAAGCGCCCCATGACCGGTTCCTCGGGGGGCAGCCCGTGGTCCCGGAGGAAGTCGTCCACAGGCCCGAGCTCGACGAAGCCCTCGGTGGCATAGAAGGGGCCGTTCCACGGGACGTCGCGGTAGGTGGCCAGCGTGAGGTCGGTGTGGCCCTGCGCCCTGGCCCAGCCACAGGCGGACCGCAACAGGGCGCGGCCGATGCCGCGGCCGGCGTGATCGGGGTGGACGGAGAGCTGCTCGAGGTGGGCGCCGCCCTGTCCGATGGCATCGATGCGGCACAGGCCGACCGGCGGGTCGCCGGCCACCAACACGACGAGGGCGCCGGCGAACTCCTCCACCGTGCCCGGCCCGGGCAGCGGCCCGATGCCGAGCGGCTCGAAGACGGCGTCGGCGGCTTCCTCGAGGGCGGGCAGCAGGGTCAGTTCGTCGGGACGTACGGGACGGATCTCGGGGACCGGTGAAAGGGACCTGCTGCGCTCCACCGGGCGACGGTAGCGTCTCGACCCGTGCGCGCCGCCGTCTGCCATGAGCTGGGCCCCCCTTCCGTATTGCGGGTCGAGGAGCAGCCGGACCCCGAGCCGGGACCGGGCGAGGTGGCGCTGGCGGTGGAGGCGGCCGGGGTGAACTTCGTGGACGGCCTCTTCGTGGCCGGGCAGTACCAGATCAAGCCGTCCCTTCCCTTCGTCCCGGGCAGCGAGGTGGCCGGGCACGTGGTGGCGGTCGGCCCCGACGTTGCGGCAGTTGCCGCCGGCGAGCGGGTGCTGGCCTCGGTCGGGCTGGGGGGCTTCGCCAGCCGGGTCGTGGTGCCGGCGCGTGCGGTCGTCGCACTGCCCGAGGGGATGGACGCGGCGCGGGCCGCCACATTCACCCAGAGCTACAGCACCTGCCTGTTCGCCCTGCGCGATCGGGCCCACGCCGCACCCGGCGAGACGGTGCTCGTCCTCGGTGCGGGCGGCGGCGTCGGACTGGCGGCCATCGGCGTGGCCGGCGCGCTGGGCTGCCGGGTGCTGGGCGTCGCCTCGAGCGCGGACAAACGCCAGGCGGCGCTCGAGGCCGGCGCGGAGTCGGTGCTGGACCCGGCGGCGCAGCCCGTGAAGGAGGCGGCGCGGGCGTGGTCGGGAGCGAGCGGCGTGGACCTCGTGGTCGATCCCATCGGTGGCGCCCTGGCCGAGCCGGCGCTGCGCGCGCTGGGCGACCGCGGCCGCTATCTCGTCATCGGCTTTGCCTCGGGCGACATCCCGTCCGTGCCGCTCAACCAGATTCTGTTGCGCAACCGGTCCGTCATCGGCATCGACTGGGGTATCTGGGCCATGACCCATCCGGCCGAACAGCGGGCGCTGCTCGACGACCTGCTGGCCATGGTGGCAGCGGGCACCCTCGACCCCGTGCGTCCCGTCGAGTACCCGCTCGAGAACGTGGCGGCTGCGCTCGAGGACCTCCTGGGCCGGCGCGCCGTAGGGAAGATCGCGCTGGTGCCCTAGCGGCGCACGGCATGACGCAGCCACCGGGGCACGGGCGCCCTGTCATGGCTGGACCGGTCAGCTCACGCGTCGCGACCGAGCACCCACCAGATGGCAAATCCCACGAGGGACGCAGCCAGGACCACGAAGATTGCGGCCTCAATACCCTGGAAGGCCCAGAACCGGCCGGCAGGCTGGTAGGTGAGCGTCTGGCGGAAGCCGTGCGACGCCAGGCACTGACTCAGCATGCCCTTGCCGCCCGGGGGTGGTGCGGCCTGACAGGCGGCGGGGATCTCCGAGAAGTCGATGCCCGGGCCGAGGGATTTCCCGGCCGGGCCGACCAACCCCTGTGACAGTACCCAGGCGCCGCTTGGGCCGGCATCTGAGCCGAGGAGTGGGAACACCTTCGTGACCGGCGTCATGTAATGGGGGCGCAGGTAGACGCCGATCACCGCCCTGAGGGCGACGAAGACCACCAGCGTGGCGGCCAGGCTGGGCAGGACGCGACGGATGACCGAGCCGACGGCGATGCCGAGTGCGACGGCGAAGAGCGCATAGGCGACCGGAACGATGCCCTGTATGTCGAACGCATCGAAGCGGGATGCCAACGCGTTCTCGGGGTACCGCCACCAGCTGACGAGGGCGGCGAGGGCGGCGCCCCAGACCGCGGCGGCGAGGAGGGACCAGCCGATGTTGGCGCGTATCCAGCGCCAGCGGCTCACCCCCTGGGTCCAGGCGAGGTTGTGGGTGCCTTCTTCGAATTCCTTGGCCAGCAGTGGCGCACCCCAGAAGAGCCCGAACAGCAGCGGGACGACCATGGTGAGGTCGACCAGATCCATGATGGCGCCGTCGCCCCGGAACAAGAGACCGCTGAGATCCCCGCAGCTCTGCGTGGCCGCACAATCGGCGAGCGCCCTGCGGTAGTCGTCCGCCATGGTGATGCCGGTGACGACCAGGACCACGGTGAGCGCCGCCAGGGCCGCGGCGGCCAGGTACACCTGGTTGCGGTGGAGACGCCAGACGAGGTGGTTCACGGCGCCACCTCCAGGTGTCGATGGGTTCGTTCGGCACCGCTGGGGACGGTGATGCCGGCACCGTCGTTGCCCATGTAGGCGAGGATCACGTCCTCGAGGCCGACCTCGTCCTGCTCCCACGACGGGTCCAGCACGGGTCCGTCGGTGCGGACGAGCAGCCGGGTCTGGCGCTGCGTCTGCGTCGCACTGATGACGGCGAGGCCCGGCTCCACCGCTTCGAGGGAGCGGCGCGGACCGAGGAGCATGCGATGCGATGCCAAGACGTCGTCGATGTCCGAACACAGTTGGACGCGCGAGGCGCTCAGCAGTATGACGTGGTCGCAGACGCGCTCGAGGTCGTGGACGAGGTGGGACGACAGGATGACCGAGACACCGCCGTCGGCCACCGCCTCGCTGAGGGCCAACAGGAACTCGCGGCGGGCCAGGGGGTCGAGGGCAGCCACCGGTTCGTCGAGGAGCAGGAGCCCCGGCTGCTTGGCCAGGGCGAGTCCCAGTGCGACCTGGGCCCTCTGGCCACCCGACAAGGTGGCGACCGGCCGATCCGTGGGCACGTGCAGTCGCGACAGACGGGCCCGGGCGCCCTCGGCATCCCACCGCCGGTTGAGGTGGGCACCGAGGCCGATGTGGTCGTCCGCGCTCAACCGCCGGTAGAGCGGCACGTCCTGAGCGAGATAGCCGATGTCGGCCAGGAAATCCTCCGAGCCGTCGGGAGCCCGTCCGAGTACCCGAGCCGAGCCGGCACTGGGAGAGGCGAGTCCCGCGAGGAGCCGGAGCAACGTCGTCTTGCCCGCACCGTTCGGGCCCAGGAGGGCGGTGACCCGCCCGGGCGGGACGTGCAACGAGCAGTCCTGCAGTGCCCACAGCTGCCCGTACTGCTTGCCCAGCCCGGTGGTCTCGACGGACGGGGCCGTCATGCGACTGCCGCCGCCGCCGTCCCGCGCAAGGTCTCGCGCAGGAGGGATTCCATCGCCTCGTCGTCCATGCCCTCGGCCCGAGCGGACTCCACCCACGTCCGCAGGCCCCGGGCCAGTCGGACCTGTGTGCCCGGCGGGGGGCCGTTGGGACGACGGGCGACGAATGTCCCCACGCCCTGGCGCCCTTCGACCAGTCCCTCGTGCTCGAGCTCACGGTAAGCCTTCTGCACCGTGTTGGGATTGAGGGCGAGTTCCGCCACCACCTCCTTGACCGTCGGCAACTGATCGCCGACGTCGAGGACTCCCATGCGCACGGCCTGGCGCACCTGCTGGACGAGCTGGAGGTAGGCCGGCACTCCCGAGTCGGAGCGGAGGTGGAACGTGACCGCCTGGGGCAGCAGTTCACTAGTCATGTAGGTAACTATAGAGGACGGCCGTCGGGAAGCAAGGCCGGCCAGGTGGCGCCCAAGGGAGCGTGGAGGCCGGCCGTCCGGCGGCCGCCCTCCCGCCGGTGAACACCTACGAAGCGGCGATATGCAGCGGGAACGTGAAGCGCGAGGTGTCGACGACCAGCGTGTAACGGCCCGGCGGCACCCGGTGCGTGCTGTTGGGCTTGGTCTGGTCCCACGAACCCGTGCCCGAGACGGTGGCGCCGACCGCCAGATGGGCGAAGCCGAGCGCGGGACAGTTGATGACCTCGTCTCCGGGCCAGACGGTGCCGTGGTGGGCGTCTTCTATGCGGAAGCTCATGGAGCCGCAGGGGCCGGCGGTGAGGGTGGTCGAGGTGGGCCCGGGCTCGCTCCCGGCGTAGGGGGCGGTGTAGGTGCACGACGTCGTGCCGTCGTTGCGCACCGTGAACGAGACGTCGAGGGTTGCGCCCGGGTGCAGCGTCAGGGTGTTGACGACCACCAGCAACCGGGTGGACTTGGACGGGCAATCCCAGAAGGCGGCATGGCCGGACTGCGCCAGCTGCGGCGCCTTGGCCAGCGTGGTGCCCTTCCTGCTCGCCGCGGCGGGGGTGACGCCCACGAGGAGCAGGGAGAGAGCCATTGTCAGCACCATGACGGCTGTCCGCGTCGGCCGGAGACGCCCTGCATCCCTCCCCATCCCTCAAGCCTGCCCGATGCTGCGGGCGGGCGGGATGCGGGCCGGTGCGCCCATGTGAGGGACTAGTCGATGAAGTGCGGGATGACCTCGGTGCCCATCAGCTCGATCGTCTGCATGACCGCCTCATGGGAGATTTTGTAGGGGTTGACGAGGCACAGCAGCAGGTCGACCCCGGCTGCCTCGTAGGCACGGCAGGCTTCGAGGCACTCCTCGGGCGTCCCCAACACGCAGGCGTTGGCGTCGACGAGGTATTCGAGGCTCAGGAGATCGAGCGTGCCCTCGTCATCCGTCTTCTTCATGTCGGCCGCGTAGGAGTAGCTGCCCAAATCCTGCTTGCGCTCGGCCATCCAGTCGGTGAGCGTGGCGATCTGGCGAGCGCCCGTCTTGGGGTACCACTCGAAGGACTCCCGGGCCTCCTCCTTGGCCTTCTCGGAGTCGGGACCGCACAGGGCCATGGTGAACGTCGCCGCCTGGTTGTGCACGAAGGCGCCGACGGGCTGCGTGCACCGGTCGACGGCGGCCCGGTAGACGTCGATCTTGCGCCTCACCTCTGTCGGGGGGAGACCGACGGCGAAGGAGCACAGGCCGAGTCCGAGATCGCCCACCTGGGCGTGGCCCTCGTCGCTGGTGGTGGCGCCCCAGAGGGGCGGGTGCGGCTTCTGCCACGGCTTGGGCTGCACGCGACGACGCGGCATCTGCCAGAACTCGCCGGCGAACTCGTACTCGTCGTTGGTCCAACACCCCACAATGTGGCCGAGGGCCTCCTGCCACATCTGGCGGGTCACGGCGGGGTCGACCCCGAAGCCCTCGAGCTCGGTCCGGGTGGCCGAACGACCGGCGCCCATGTCGACCCTTCCCTTGGAGAGCAGGTCCAGCACCGCCACCGACTCCGCGGTGCGTACCGGGTGGTTGTAGGGCTTGGGCATGAGGCGCACGCCGTAGCCGAGCCGGATGTTCTCGGTGCGGGCGGCGATGGCGCCGTACAGCACTTCGGGGTTGGAACAGTGCGAGTACTCCTGCAGGAAGTGGTGCTCCACCGTCCAGAAGGCGTGCCAGCCGAACCTGTCGCCGGCGATGGCCTGCTCGAGCGTGTTCTGGTAGGCCACCAGCTCGCTGTCCTCCTCCCACGGACGGGGAACCGGGATCTCGTAGAACAACGCGAACTTCATGACGTGGGCTCCCCCGGGACGGTGCCCGGGCGCGGAGCCGGGCTAGAAACAGTGCACTGCTCCTATCAGCCCGGGTCGCCCGGGCGCAACCAATCGGAGGACGGGAGGCACCATGCGTGGTTTGGAGGACCGGACCTACATTGTGACGGGCGCCGCGTCGGGCATCGGTTCGGCGACGGCGGCCCGTCTCTTGGAGGAGGGGGCCCGGGTGGTCGGCGCCGACCTGGTCCAGCCGGCCGACACGCTGGCCGGTGGCGACCGGTGGCTCTTCACCCACGTCGACGTGGCCGACGAGGCCTCGGTGGAGGAGCTGGTGCGCGCCGCCGTGGCCTTCGGCGGTGGCATCGACGGCTTGGTCAACGCAGCCGGCGTGGCGGGCGGAGGCCCCGTGCACATGCTCCCCGCCGACGAGTGGGCCCGCGTCCTCGCCGTCAATCTCACCGGGACCTATCTCACGGCGAAGCACGTGATCGGCCAGATGTTGCGGCAGCCCCGTCACGAGGACGGACAGCGCGGCTCGGTGGTGACGGTGGCCAGCATCGAGGGTCTCGAGGGCACGGCAGGGGGGAGCGTCTACAGCGCGTCGAAGGGCGGCGTCGTGATCCTGTCGAAGAACATGGCCATCGACTACGCCGGTCGCGGCATCCGGGTCAACGCGGTGTGCCCGGGATTCATCGAGACCCCGATGACGGCGTCGATCTTCGGCCCCGGGATGGAGGCGGCGTTGGCCGACATCGTCCACGAACACAAGCTGGGCCGGCGCATGGGCCGCCCGCAGGAGATCGCTGCCGTCGCCGCCTTCCTCTTGTCCGACGATGCCTCGTTCGTCACGGGCCACGCGCTGCCCGTCGACGGCGGCTACACGGCCGGCCGGGACCACGGCGTGACCGAGATGTTGGGACTGTCCGGGCCCGAATGAATGCGGCGCCGGCGGGCGACTCGGGGGACGCCACCGCCGGAGCCGGTGCCTGCGCCACCTTGACAGGCCGTCTCTGACGCCCGATACTTAAGCTAATGCTTAAGTATCAGCCGGTCGACGAGGTCTTCCGGGCGCTGGGCGACCCCACCCGCCGCAACCTGGTCGAACGCCTGAGCGGTGGTCCCGCCTCGGTGAGTCAGCTGGCCCAGCCCCTCGACATGAGCCTGTCGGCGGTGGTCCAGCACCTGGCGGTCCTCGAGTCGTGCGGCGTCGTCCGCTCCGAGAAGGTGGGCCGCACCCGGACCTGCCGACTCGAGCCGGTGGGGCTGCGCCTCGCCGAGGACTGGTTCGCGGGCCAGCGCGGCCTGTGGGAGCACCGGCTCGACCGGTTGGGCGAGGTCCTGGCCGAGGACCTGGCCGAGGACCTGAGCGCCGATGCCGAGCAGACAGGAACATCACACCCGAGAGGAGCTTGAGATGACCACCAGGACGGCCGAGCACGGCAGCTTCACCCTCACACGGACATACCCGGTTGCACCAGAGCGCGTCTTCGCGGCCTGGTCCAGCCAGGAGTCCAAGGCCCGCTGGTTCGGGGCCCCGGGGACGACCGGGTACGAGCTCGACTTCAGGGTCGGCGGCACCGAGGTCAACCGCGGTGGTCCCCCCGGTGGCCCGGTGTACACCTACGAGGCCACCTATCGGGACATTGTGCCGGGCGAGCGCATCGTCTACGGCTACGTCATGCACGCCGACGACACCGTGATCTCCGTCTCGGTCACGACGGTCGAGTTCGCCCCGGCGCCGTCAGGCGCCACGCTCACCTTCACGGAACAGGGCGTGTTCCTCGACGGCAGCGACACCCCGGTGATCCGCGAGAAGGGCACCGGAGAACTGCTCGACGCCCTCGGTGCCGCATTGGCCTGATCCGGCCGGCACACCGATCCGCCGCCGTGCGGGACGGCATCCCCGCTCCGGCCCACACATCCCTTCGGCGAGCACCATCTGGTTCTCCACACCCTCCAGCCGGCCTCCCCAGCAGGGCAGATGCGGCCTAGTAGCCTTCGGCGCGTGACGACCGTTCACGATCGCGCTGCCGCGATCGAGCGCGTGCCCGCCGTCGCGGCGCTCTTCGTCGGGCCGGCCCATGCCGACCACACGGTGATGTCCGTGAGGTCGTTGCAAGCGGCCGGAATCCACGTCGTGGCCGGCGGGCCGAACGGCGAGGCGCTGGTCCGCTTCCGCGAACTGGGCTGCCAATGCGTGACGACGGTGAGCCCCGCTGACCTGATCAACCAGGCTTGGGAGCTCCATCACCTGCCCGTGCTCGCGGTGGCCGATGCCGTGAGCCTGCCCGACAACTTCCTGGGCCGGGCGCTGCAACTCATGGCCGACGACCTGCGGGTGGGTACGGTGTCGTTCCTCAGCAACGACGCCGGCTTCCTGAGCTTCCCGGTACGCAATGAGCCCTCGTCCCTGCCCCCCGAGGGGAACGACCCCACGTCGGTGAGCCGTTGCCTTCGTGAGCTCGGACCTCATGGTCCCCCCACCCCCATCCCGACTGCGGCCGGGTCCGCCGTCCTGCTGTCGTCCTCTGCGCTGGGCGCCATCGGTGGTGCCGTTCCCGGGCCGAGGTCGGAGTTGGCTGGGACGCTGGCGGACTTCTCCGCCCGGGCGCGGTCGAGAGGGTTCGTCCATCTTCTGGACGACTCCACCTTCTTCCTCCGCCACAGAGCGCCAGGCGACGCTCCCCACCAGATCGCGACGCTCGATGACCTCCACCCCGAAGAGAGGCACTGGATCGACACCCTCTATCCCAACGAAGTGGAATTCGTCGACTTCGAAGCGCGATCCGCAACGGCACCGCTCGCCCTCGCCCACGGGCTGGCCCGCACCAAGGTCCTGGGGCTGCGCATCGTCGTCGACGGTTCGTACCTCGGGCCCCACGAGATGGGCAGCCAGGTCTCCATCCTCGCCTGTGTCGAGGCGCTGTCTCACCGTGACGACGTGCGCGAGGTTGTCGTGGCGCTGCGCACCGACATCCCCGCCTACGCCAGGAGGGTCCTCTCGCTGCCGAAGGTCACGCCGCGTATCGTCGACTTCGACACGCTCGAAGGTCTCGAGCACTGCGATGTCGCGCACCGCATGGTGCAGCCGGATCCGTGGTTCTCCGTCGACCGTTGGCGCCGAGTCGCCGATCGCGTGGTCGTGACCGTCCTCGATCTGATCGCCTACCGGAACGGCACCTACTACGAGGACACGGCCAAGTGGCTGCTGCACCGCGAGGCGCTTCGGGTCGGCGCAGCCGGTGCGGACGCGGTGGTCGTCATTTCGGAGGACGTGAAGTTGCAGGTCGAGATGGAGCGGCTGCCCGTCGATCCCCAGCGTCTCCACGCCATCCCCTTCGGCACCGAACACCTGACGGGCAACGAACCCACCGAGATGCCCCGCGAACTGGCTGCACGTGGATTCCTGGAAGGACAGTTCATTCTTTGCTTGGGCACGGACTACGCGCACAAGAACAGGGACCTGGCCTTGGCAGTCGTCGCGCGTCTCCGTGAGCGTGGGCATCCGCACGCCCTCATCATGGCTGGCCCGACCGTGCCCTATGGGTCCTCGCGGCTCAGCGAGGCGGCCATGCGGCTACACCATCGCGAGACACTCGAGTCGAACGTCTTTCTCCTACCGGACCTCCCGTCCGCCGAGCGGAACTGGCTCGTCCGGCATGCCGAACTCGTGCTGTATCCGTCCTCTGCCGAGGGCTTCGGGCTCGTTCCCTACGAAGCGGCACGTTTCGGCACGCCGACCCTGTTCACCCGCTTCGGACCGCTGCAAGAACTCGCCCCTGACATTCCCGTCGCCGCCGACGACTGGGCACCCGACACGTTGGCCGAAGCGGCCGATATGTTGCTCAGCGACCCCGCATTGGCCCGCCTCCAGATTGAGTCCTGCCTCGCCGCCGGCACCAAATACACTTGGACGGCGACCGCGGACGGACTCGTTGATCTCTATCGCCATGTCATGGCGCTCGACTCGAAGTGATGATCGTTGCGCCGTCCCAAGGAGGTTCCGTGCAAGAAACGCTAGAAAAGGAGCTCGACCGGCTCTCTTTGACCCAGGCCCTCGTCGATGCGGAGATGGCCACCGCACGAGTGATCGATCTCACCGAACGGCTGATTGAGGCGCGCGAGCAGGTCATGAATCTGCGCAGCGAGTTGGATCAGCTACGGATCGAATACACCCAGTACCGAGCCGAGCACGAGCAGATGAAGTCTTCTGCTGCGTACCGGTTGGCATCGCGCATCTGGGCGGTCCGCAATGCCCTCCGTGTCTGATCGATCCTGGCGGGTCCTCGTCGCGCCACTCGTCTACAACGGCGAGGAATTCTTCGCCCCGTGTTTGTCCTCGCTGGGGCGCCTCCAACCGGGAAGCCACTCCGTTGACGTCCTGGTGCTCGATGACGCTGGCACGACGCCGGGATGGAGCGACCGCTGCCGCGAGATGGCGGTGGATCTCGGGTTCGAGTACTACCGGGCTCCCCGGAACCTCGGGATTCCTCGGAGCATGAACCTGGCGATGCAACGCGCCGTTGACGCCGCGTATGACGCGGTCGTCCTACTGAACTCCGATGCGGTCGTGCCTTCCAACCTCATCCCGACACTCATAGGTCCGTTGACCGAAGACCGCTCTGTTTCATCCACCAGCGCCTGGTCCAACGACCCTGGCATCTATTCGATCCCCACTACCGACTCGGACTGCCTGAGGGAAAATCCCGACATCGTCGACTGGATCTCTGATCGGCTCAACGAGGAATTCGACGGCCACGCTGTCGTGATTCCCACGGGCGCCGGATTCTGCACCGCGTTCGCAACGGCCATGATCGACGACGTCGGGCTGATGGACCCGGTGTTCACCAACGGTTACTCGGCGGAGATCGACTGGTGCCTGCGCGGTCACACCTTGGGCTATCAATCTGCCCTCGTTCCATCGTGCTTCGCCTACCGTGCTCACTCCCGGATGAGCCAAGTGCAGAACCTCGTGGGCGACGCCGATCGGATGAATCGCACCCGCCAGGCGATCATTGGGGAACGGTATCCGCAGTTCGCCTCCCAGCTCGCTGCGTTCTCCGCGTCAGGCATTATCGACGATCTGCGCGAGCGCGGCCTCCACCGGATCGTGACGTCGGCAGCCCGCCAACACGGTTATCGGCTCGAGACCAGTCGCCTACGCCAACGATCGGACGACATCGATGGTGTGCGCTTTCGGATCGACCCGGATGGTGTCGTACCCACGATCATGGCCTCCTACCAAGGTTTCGAGGCGACGTTCACCGTGGGAGAGGGCGGCGCACTTCTGGCAGTGGAGACGATTGTCGGGCAGCCACCACGGGAGGTCCGGATCTTCGACCGCGGTCCAGTGAGCCGCGAGATCGAGGCGGAAGTCGGCACATCCGGGGCGATCCCGCTCTCCCGGTCTCCCTATCGGGAGCGCGTCTTCTGACGTTGCCCAACGTCGGCGATGGTCACGATGCGGCCGCTCGAACGCGTTCGTACGCGGTTTGAAGCCGGACCTCAGCGACGCCACCCACCGCTATCTCCGAGAATCCCTCACGCATCGTCCGAGCGGCCTCGCCCCCTATACGCGTGCGAATCGCTTCGTTACGTGCGAGCAGCCGCATCCATTGGGCTGCCTCGGTGATATCGGGCTCAGCCCACACCGCACCCTCGACATAGACGTCCCGCAGACCCGTTTGGTATTCATGATCTCGTGCCGTCACCGGGCGCAGCCGATAGCCCACGGGACAACTGTTTCTCGCATTCATGAAGTCGCAGTTGCCGGAGTACGACGTCGCGATCACCGGCTTGCCGAGCGCCATCGCCTCAGCCATACCAAGTCCGAAGCCCTCCGACCGATGGGTGGAGACATAGACGTCACAGGCATGAAAGAGGTCCGCCAGATTCTGCTGGGACAAGAACTCAGAAATGAGGACACCGTTGACACGCCGGAGGGCTTGTCGAATATCTGCTTCGAATCGTGGCGACTGGTCGAGATTCATCGTCTTTATCACGAGCACTGCGTGGTCGTCGCGCGCCGGAAAGGCTTGGGCGAAAGCCTCAATGACACCGAACGGGTTCTTTCGGGCGGTCGAAGAGTTGAAGTCGAATGTGAAGAGGAAGAGTGCGGCGTGCCGGGAGATCCCCAGCCGGCCGCGCACATCAGCCGCGTTCGTCCCACGCTCGAAGACCGGGACCACGGTCGGAACGATATGTATCGGTGTCCGGGTATAACGAAGAAACGACCGTCGGACGAAGGAACTCGGTACCCAGATTTCGTCGACCTGATCGAACGCACCCCACAGCGATCTCGGGGTGGTGGAGAGCTCCCAGTACCAGGTGGCAATGCGATAGCGCGAATCGCCGAGCTCATTGACGGCTGCTTCACCCAACATGGCGAACTCGTTGATGTTGAGTGTCCACAGATCGATGGGCCACGTTGGTGGGCCGGTGAGGGCAGCGAGATCGGTGGGCCAGAGGGTGTCGTCGGTCGGAGCACCCGTCCTCACCGTGCTACAAGAAAGTGTCACACCTCGGCGCACGAGTGCGCGGGCCAATCGCCGGCCGGCCTCGGCCAGACCGGTCGTCGATCTCCAGTCGCCGAAGGCGTTCACGCCGAGGTGCTCTCCAGGCGATGTCAACGACGTTCGATCTCGCCGTCGCCATCTCCGGCGGCGTGTCGCCGCTCGTCGGGTGCAGGACGTCCTTGTACCAGTGGGCGGTCGAGCGCCCCTTCTTTCAGCACCGCATCGAGCTCCGCCTGGAGCGTACGGAGCTCGAGAATGAGGTCTGCGTGCATGCTGCGGGCATCGGCAACCTGGTCAGTGATTTCAGCCTGGGCCTGCGACGCACTGCGGTCAGCAAAGTCGAGCAGGTCGTCCTTGACTCTCTGCTCCAATCGAGAGACATGTCCCGACAACTCCCGAATCGCTTCGACAGTGGCCTCGTTGAAGGCGACCTGATGGCGCAGGAACGTCCAGCAGACCCGAGCGACCAGGCGTTTCGCGAATCGGAAGCGCTCCGACGGAGCGACGGGGAGGCCCAGGTTGGCATGCTCCTGCGCCAGGGCCACGACCGCGCGCAGGTTCTCGCTCCTCGCCTCAAGGGTTTGTGAGTCATCGGGACCGCGCTCGATCCCGGTGGCCGAAACGGCGGGCGGCGATGGAGGTTCTGGGTTGAAAGCACTCGATCGCTGTCGGGACACCGCGAGAGAATCTATCGGACCCGCACAGAATTCGCGATCCTGGTGCTGAGTCTGTCTGTTGTGCCAGCCTCCGGGTTTGCCGACCCTCGGGCAACCAGACAGCTTCGGCGTCCGGGTGATCCCGCCGGCTGCACCCGTGATGGAAACCCGGCGTTTCCCTGTGGAATTCTCCCGCACCCCGTGCCAGTGGACGGGCCACTGAAACGACGACTGCCGTCGGTCAGTGAGCACGTGCGGCTAGCTTGACGGGCAATGCCGCTGGGTCGCACCGACGGGCGCCACCATGGCGAAGCGATGCTCAGTATTCGACAACACCTGACTGATCGAGTCCATCTCTTCCTGCCGGCGCTCTACGGTGCTGTGATTTTGCTCGCCGCCTCGGCGGGAGCACTCGTCCTGGTCCGGCACCAAGGAGTGGGAATCGGGGGCGACGAGCCCTATTACTTCGTGGAAGCGGTATCGATCGGAAGGTTCCACACGATCAACCTCAACCCTGGCTACAACTTTGCCATAACGCATCACGTGATCTTTCCGTGGAAGGCACATCCCGGCCCACATCTCGCAGCTCAGATCGGACAGGGCACTCCGAGGTACCGGGACGGGCTTGTCCTACCAGGGCACGCGATTGGACTGTCCGCGCTTCTCGCCATCCCGATGCTTGCCGGCACTGGGATGGCCGTAGCGGCGCTTCTCGTGATCCTTGCTCTTCTGGCGATTGGCCTTGCGCACTTGGTAGGCGAGGTCGTGGAGTTCACATCACGTTGGCGTATCGCGATAGTTGGACTCGTTCTCGCACCAGCCTATCTACTTGCTGCCACGCAGTTCTACCCAGATCTGATCACCGGCTTGGTCATAGCCATCTTGATTATGTTGCTCGCTCTCATCGAAAGGCGCGGCACGCTCACGAGCCTCCAAGTTGCTGCTGGGTCCAGTCTGTTGGCTTTTCTACCGTGGCTCGATGCCAAGAACATCCTTCTGCAGCCTGTCTTCATGTTGGTGATCTTGATCGTCTACTTTCGAACTCGACTGCCAACGGACCAACTTCTCTGGCTGGTCATACCTCCGATCATTAGCTTGGCATGTCTCGTTGGATTCAACATATGGGGCTTCGGTTATCCCTTCGGGGACCGTCAACCAATCAGCTTGTTGGGACTGAATACGCTCACGCGTTTCGTCGCCTTGCTGTTCGACCGACGACAGGGGCTGATAGTCCAGTTTCCTGTGTCACTACTCGGCATAGCGGGCATCTGGGTTTCTAGACGGCGAAATCCCTTGGCTTGCCTCACGGCCGTCGTCATGATCCTCGGCCTTGCATATGGGAACGCGACTCAAGAGATCAGCTTTGGCGGAGGAAGTCTGGTGGGGAGGTTCGAGTGGCCCGACATGCCGGTGCTGTTCGCTTTCGCCGGCATGTATCTGCTCGAGCTGTGGAAAATACGCCCGAGGGCGGTCAAGACGCTCGCAGTTCTGATCGGAGTGATCTACGTGCTCCAAGCGGCGCCCATCCTGCTTGACGAGCATCTCTATTTCAACCAACTGGCCTGGGATCCCAGCAGGTACTCAGGCTGGTGGCCGGCCGCCGGGTTGGATCCTTCGCCCGTCTTGGGGTACCTCGGAAGCGTCGCGCATTGGCCCGTGACTGTTTCCAATGTTGTGGGAGTTTCATCCGATGGGGCGACGTCCATCGTCGGCGCGATTCCCGGCATCGATTGGTGGTTGAGCAGTCGAACTTGCCTTGGGCTGGTATGGCTGGTGGCGAGCGGAGCGACCGCCGTTTATTTCTTGCTCGCGCTTCTCAGACGCCCGACGAAATACAACCGAAAGATACTGGGCTCTCTTCTCGCACTGTCAGTTCTCACTGGGCTCGCGACGTTGGTCACGCAGGATTTGCTGCCCGCACCCATCACCTTCACTGCATCGTCTTATTTCTCGAGTTCGCCGACCCGCGGAACCAGTCGGGTGTTGACCGGCCCGATGTCACCTCCCGTGTTGGGTCCGTACTGGACTCTCTTGCCAGGCTCCTACGAGGCCACTATCAACTACCGTGTCCTGACCGGCACGGGGAAAGCAACATTGGCCGTCTTCGCGGTCACCGGGGATTCGCATGCACGGAACGTGCGGTTGGGTGCCATCCCTCTTCCCAACACTTCCAACTCCGATCGCATCACGTTTGAGGTCCGAACCTCGGAGCAGATTACGTTCCGAGCTCTCTGGGTGGGCCTCGGGAGCTTTGAGATGAGGAGCATCACTCTCACGAAGGGCGGCTCCCCCTAGTCGCCCAGGAACCTGCTCCTTGGTGCGGGAGCCGACTCATCTGAAACGGGGATCGGGCCGGCCTTTGACGATGGTGTACCCACGTACCGGGGACCGAGGGCCCATCCCCCGTCCGAACCAGGGTTTCTGACCGAGCTACCGCGATTTCTTCCGCAAGAAGAGCAACACGGAGGTCCACTGCACCGAACCGTCGTTGAGAACAACGTGACGGCGGACGCGATCGATACCATGAGGAAACACGATCGAATCGATGAGGAAGTCTGCTGGCGGGAGGGACCAATCAATGGGCTCGACCAGCTCCAGGTCGGGCGTGGCATTGATCACGAAGTCCTCGAGGTCTTGCCGGTTGAAGTACTCGACATGCGTCTGCTCCGCCAGCAGTAGGTATTCGGTGGCAAGAGCAACGACTCCCCCCGGACGGATGACTCTCGCCAGTTCTCGCACGGCATCTGCCGCTCGCTCGTGCGAACCGAAGTGCTCAATCGAAGAGAGCGACCACCCGAAATCGAAGGTGTCTGCCGGATAGATACTGAGGTCGGTCCCATCGAGCGTCTTGAACTCAATGACATCGCTTCGGATAGGCCGGGGACAAAACCGCTGAGGATCCTCGAGCACCGCTTGGTCGGCCTCCCGGCCGCCGGTATCGGACCAACCAGCTCCTCCGTACAGGTCGGATGCGACCACGGTGCGCAGGCGGTCACCCAGCCAAAAGATGACGCATTCACGACCCGCACCCACTCCAATTGCCTTGTGGTGAGGCTGAATCATGTCCAGCTGCTCAAGGCCCCAGATGGCTTGGGTCCACTCCCATCCCTTCCGATAGATATTCGGCGCGCCGTCGGCGCCGAAGATGTGCGCGTCGTACGAGTAGGTAGCGAGGTCTCGGAAGAGCTCCATCCAGCGCGCATCCTCGTACGCCGCAACGTTGCACAAACTGCTCAAAGGCACTCCTCTCTGCTGTGACCTTCGAAGTCGACCCATCTGCTCCCCGTCCTCATTCGTTTTGCATTTCATAGTGAACCTAATGGCAAAGCTACAAACTCGCAGGATATCGTTGCGGGGTGCAGGCTTCGATGGTCAAGCCCGATCGGGGCCCTCGCACTGGACCGAGGCACGCTGTTCCCGACACTGTCCGGAGTGATCGGTTGATCGCCGGCTGTGTCTTCGGCGGCCTCTTCTTCGTGTATCTCGCAGTCAGCCGTCACACGTTCGTGGCATACGACGCATCTTCGATGGTCGCTGTGGGCATTAACCTCACGAACCACCTCACATTCAGCACGGTAGGCGCTTTCGACGATTACTTACACCTGAGCACGCCATATTCGCCCTATGGGATAGGGGTCAGCGTCCTCGTCGTTCCGATGTATGCCTTGTCGAAACTCATCGGACACGAAATGCTCCTTTTGTCTCTGATCAACCCGTTGGTTACTGCGGTGGCCGGCGCCGTCGTCTTCGCAATAGGACAAGAGCTGCGATGGGCAAGAACGATGTCCGTCTTGGCTGCGGCGACCTTCGGTTTCTTGACAATGGCTCTGCAATCGACGACAGAGCTCTTCAGCGAACCAGCAGTTGCTCTTTGCATCGTCATCCTGGTGTGGGCCGTCTTGCGTTGGAGACACGAAGGGCAATGGGCCGCTCTCGTCATCGGTCTCACGTCTGCAGCGGTCATTCAGTTCCGATCCGATTCCATCCTCACGGTTTGGATCGGACTCCTTGCGCTCCCGATGTTCGTGTCGTGGACCGAAATTCGAAAGCCCCGAAATATCGCTGCGATGGGCATTCCCGTCCTCGTAAGCCTGGCCTTCCTCGGGTGGTACAACTACCACCGATTCAAGAATTATTTCGTGTTCTCGTACAACGGGCAGGGCTTCCACACGGCACTCGGCCGCGGACTCGAGGGAATGCTGGTCAGTCCGGGCAAAAGCATCTTCGTGTTCAACCCCATCGCGCTCCTGGGCCTCGTGGGCCTCGTTATCTTCATGCGTCGAGACCGGCCTGTTGCGGTGCTTTTCCTGTTGCTCATCGTTCCTCGGATTTTCTTCTTCGCCAAGTGGGATGCCTGGGACGGCGGCGTTGCCTGGGGTCCGAGATTCTTGGACCCCGTGTTGGCACTTTTTACAATCGCCGCGGTCGAAGTCCTGGTCGCCGCGCGGCACAAGGAGAAATGGGACATCGTCGCCCGAGTCGCATTCGGCGTCCTCGCTGTTCTCAGCTTGGGCGTGTCGTTTCTCTCGGTACGTGTCCCGTACGAGCAGTGGTGGCAAACAATCACCAATCCGACCCTCCAGGCCCGCTACGACGGAGGACACCTGGTGCCGGACCCGAAAATGCCAAGGGCAGCCCAAAATGCATTCGATTTTACTTTCGAGGGCGGACATCTCATGGGAGACCTCGACCTCCTCGAGAATGGAACGGCAAAGACGGCCCCGTGGGACTTTCAGGGCGGCCGTGAGGCCAAGGGATGGTTACTGCTTGGTGCCGGTCTGCTCCTGACCGTGGCCGCGACGGTCCTGGCCCTGCAGTCGGACAAACGGCAGAAGGGGCGCGGAACTCCCCGCAACGGTGCGGCGACGGCTCTCGGTCCCTGACAGGCGCCCTGAGGGCCAGGCGACGGGACTGCGCTGGGTACGATGACGGCTGTCCGGTGGACGCAATCCCCGGTGGACCCGAGGAGATAGAGATGCTCGACGTTGACGGACACGTGATCGACCCCGAGGCGCTGCTCGAGCGGGTCCAGCAGCTCGTGTCCACCATCGACGACCCGAGCTCCTCTCCCCCGACTGACATCCGCACTGTCTCCACCGAGCGACTTGCCGCTCCAGTCCATGGGATGCAGCCGCTCCACGAGGCTCTGCTCCCTCCCGATCTATCCGACGCGGCGGGTCTCCGAGGTCGCGTCGGACGGTTTTTCAAGCGCGTCGTCCGCAGGATCACCAGTTGGTACGTGGAACCACGCTGGGTCACCCAGCAGGGGTTCGATTCTCGAACCATCGAGTTTTCTCGAGAGGTGATCGGTTCCTTCGATCTCACGAATAGGCAGCTGGCGAGAGTCGATGCCGAGCTTGAAGATCTCCGGCAACAAAATGTTCGGCTCAAGTTGCAGATTGTGGCGGAAATAGAGCGGCACAGTCGTTATCGAAGAGAGGTCGCCGAGACTCTCAAGACCGTGGCCAGCCATGTAGAAGTTCAGAGTCTGAGCCGTGACGTCAAGCGCCTGGGCGTTACCGGAGGCACCAGCTCGGCCATTGACTACTTGGCGTTCGAGGATCGGTGTCGGGGCTCGAGCGAGAGCATCCAGCATGCCCAGGAGCGCTACCTCAGTCTCTTTCCACCGGCCTCCGGGAACGGGGCGATCGTCGACATCGGGTGCGGCCGCGGTGAAATGCTGGAACTGCTCCTCGCTGCAGGCTACAAGGCCCTCGGTGTCGATATGGACACCAACATGATTGAGTTCTGCCGATCAAAAGGGCTTCCGGTCGTCCAGGACGACGGCATCCACTTTCTCGAAGTGACTGACGACGATTCGCTCCGTGGAATATTCTGTGCGCAAGTTGTCGAGCACCTTCTCACTTCCGAACTCGAGCGGTTGGTCGAGTTGTCCTACCGGAAGCTGATGCCCAGCGCGGTGCTCGTTATAGAGACAATCAACCCCCGAAGTCTCTTTGCCCTCGGGAACCACTTCTTTGCTGACGTCTCGCACGTACGGCCGGTGCACCCGGAAACGTTGCGGTTCATTTGCGAGCAGATCGGCTTCAACAACGTTGAGCTCGAAGAGCGATCCCCGCACCCATTCATGAGTGCCGTGAACGAGCTTCCCGAAGGAGAAGAAGGTGCGGCGCTGAACCAGTTGCTGCAGAGCGTCTTCGGTTTTCAGGATTACGCCATCATCGCGACAAAATGAAGGAATACGCGACGATCCACCAGTTCCATTCGGGTACGGCACAGGGTGATGCGATCACGCAGCAGATGTTCGAACTGCAGGAGTACCTGCGGCGCATGGGTTACACCTCGGAGATTTTTGCCGAACACGTCACCGATAGTCTCCGGGATCGGATCCACTCGATTGGAGGCTACGACGGCTCGAGCGCCAACCTTCTCCTGATCCATCATTCGCTCGGCTATTCGATCTTCGATGAGGTGATCAGTCGCCCTGATGATGTCGTCGCCATTTATCACAATGTGACGCCGGAGAAGTATTTCTCAGAGCCCGCCTTTCAAGAGGCCATTCGGCTGGGTCGTCAACAGCTCTCACTTCTCGCGTTGCGCGCCACAGTTGGAATTGCTGACTCCAACTTCAACCGGCAGGAAATGCTGGCGGTGGGATTTCGGCGGGTTGAGGTCCTGCCGGTCCGAACCAACTACTCAGAGTTTTTGCCAACCTCCAGGGAGTCGGGACATCGGTCAACGGATTGGCTCTATGTCGGGCGAATTGTGGCCAACAAGTGTCAGCACGAGTTGGTGCGAGCGTTTGCCGTCTACGTGAGGAATTTCAACGACAGCGATGCTCGGTTGATACTGATCGGCGACACGGCCCGCGCCGATTACGTGGCAGTGGTGAGAGAGGAAGCACGACGGCTGGGCGTCAGCGATCGGGTCGTCCTGTTGGGCAAAGTGTCGGATCAACAACTGCGCTCGGCCTTCCTCGGCGCCGGTGTCTTCGTGTCGCTGAGCGAGCACGAGGGCTTTGGCGTCCCCATTCTCGAGGCTATGGCGGCCCGGGTTCCGGTCGTCGGCTACGGCGCGGCGGCCGTTCCCGAGACCATGGGTGGTGCGGGCATTCTCTTGCGCACGAAGAATCCCGAGGTCGTGGCAGCCACCGTTCAAGCGCTGAGAACGGATCCCGGTCTGAGAGACAAGTTGATTGCGCGTCAAGACGTGCGGGTCCTCGACGTCCAATCGTTCAACGTTGAGGGTCTTCTCGCCGGAGTCATCGGTAGAGCTTCGGGTGTCGTCCAGCCACTCGAGGTCCAGGTCCAAGGTCCATTCGAGACCAGCTACAGCCTCGCCATGATGAACCGCCGCCTGGCGGACGCCTTGGACGGCACTCCTGATCGCGCCATCTCCATCTATGCCACCGAAGGCCCCGGGGACTATCAGCCCAAGGAGCGGGATCTCGTACAGCATCCGCAAGCCACGGCGCTCTTCCGGCGTTCGCGCGACGTGCCTTACCCCCACGTCGTGATCCGGCAGATGTGGCCGCCGCGCTTGATTGACACGCCGGGTGGTCTCACCTGCGAGTACTTCGGATGGGAAGAAAGCCGAATACCGCAGCCGATGGTCGAAGACTTCAACAATTACCTCGAAGGAATCGGTGTCATGTCGCACTTCGTCAAAGAGGTCCTGAGGGACTCGGGAGTCGACGTGCCGATCGAGGTCGTCTGGAACGGCGTGGACGAACACGATCCTGCTGCAATGGTTGAAGCATCCGAGCTCGAAGAACTCAGGTCCTATCGATTTCTCCACATCAGCTCGGCCTTCCCACGCAAGGGCGTCGACGTGCTGCTCGACGCCTACTTCTCCGCCTTCGACGGGTCCGATGATGTTTCCCTCATCCTGAAGACGTTTCCCAATCCCCACAACACAGTGGCCGATCTGCTGGCCTCGGCTCGTGCTCGCCACCCGAATCCGCCCGATGTCCGGTGGATCGATCGCGACATGGATGCCCCCGCGATCCAGGGGCTCTACAACCTTGCCCACTGTTATGTCCACCCTGCCAGGGGGGAAGGTTTCGGACTGCCGGTAGCCGAGGCGATGGCGGCCGGGGTTCCCGTCATCAGCGTCGCGTATTCAGGTCTCGCCGATTTCGTCTCTGACGAGACAGCGAGCACCATCCCCTTCCAGTTGGAAGATGCCGAAACTCACTTTGAGATCCCCTATTCCGTCTGGGCCGAGCCGGATCGAGCTGCACTCGCACGACATATGCGGGATCACGTGGAGGGCGTCAACCGAGAGGCTATCTCCGAGCGGGTCGAACGCGCCCGAGAACTGATCACCTCCAAGTTCACCTGGGACGCTGCGGCACGACGGTGGAATGACTTCTTGAGCCACATAGAAGACGCCGCCGAAACACCACGCGTGGCGATGGTCAGCACATGGAATACTCGTTGCGGCGTTGCAGAGAATACTCGCAACATCGTCGATCGAGCAGGGGCGCAGGTGGCGGTAGATGTCTATGCGAACGTCGATCCGGAGATCATCGACCCGAGTCGAGAGCTCGGAGTCCACAGAAATTGGGTCGATCGTTGGCATCCCGACCTGGGCCAGCTCGGGGAGACACTTCGTCTGTCCGACGTCGACGTCGTTCATTTCCAATTCAACTTCGGTTTCTTCGAACTCAACAGGCTGGCGCAGCTGATAGAGCGAGAACTCGAGTCCCGCGGGGTTGTTGTCACCCTCCACCGGACCAAGGACGCCACAATCAACGGTGAGGTGGTGAGTCTCTCATCGATCAAAACCACTCTCGAGCGAGTCGATCGGCTCATCGTTCACCAGGTCGCGGACTTGGCCGTCCTCGAGGACATGGGGCTCTCGGAGAATGTCTCCGTTGTACCGCTCGGTGCCTCCGCGCCGCCTGTCATCTCATCCGCCGAGGCGCGTGCCACACTGGGCCTCGGAGCTCGACCAGTCGTTGGGACATTCGGGTTCCTCCTCCCTCACAAGGGAACACTTGAACTCGTTCAGGCCGTGGGCCGTCTACGAGACGAGTTCCCGGACATTTGTCTGCTGGCTCTTTGTGCCAAGTATCCCGACGTCAGGTCCGACGAGTACGAGGCGGAAGTTCGGGCCGAAATCGATCGACAGGATTTGGGGCGAAACGTCGTTCTGATGAGCGAGTACCTGCCCGACGAGACCGCACGCATTCTTTTGCGGACGGCAGACGTGATCGCCCTTCCATATGGAGACACTGAGGAATCTTCGAGCGCCGCCCTGCGGTTCCTGCTCCCACTCGAGCGCCCCCTCATCATCACTGACCGCCCCGTGTTCGCCGACTGCCGGGAATGGACTCTTGCGGTTGACCCGGACGACCCGCAGGGAATTGAGGATGCGGTCCGTCGCGTTCTGGTCGATCCTGGATTGCGCGATGCTCTGGCTGCTCGAGCCGGCGACGGTGCGCGCCGGTTCCGCTGGTCGCGCGTCGTCGCTGACCACCGGGAAATCTATGTCAGCGCTCGTCGATCCGGCCGTCAGCGCCGGGGGGACCACAGCCCATTGCGAGTGGCAGAGGTGCGAGAGGCCTAGGCGACCGCCCGTACCATCCCGTCCTGACGGCACACGACAGAGGGGGACGCTCCCGTCCCTTTTCACGGGCATGGAGAGCGCCGTACGCCCGTCCTGGCACATCACCGGAGGTCCCTCCGTACGCGCACGAGGCATCAGTGGAGGGAGAATATTTTGGAGAAAATGTTCAGCCCAGGACGAGGTATCCACCGGTGTAGTCGAGTATGACCCAGCCGTAGCGACGGAGTTGGTCTGAACCCAGGAGACCCTGCGTACCCGACAACCCGACGCCGAAGTCAGTGGAACCGATGAGTTGGGAGTGCAGCGTCACGCCCGGCACCGACCAGATCCCAGAACGGACAAGGGGGACGGTGATAACCGAGCAGACGGTGGACTGGCGTTGGGCCAGGTCGGTGTCGCTGAGCCCTTGACTGCGGGCGGCGGCGGACGACACGACGCTCTGCGACGAACCGGTGTCCACGACGAAGGGCCGCCGGGGTCCATCGGCGAAGCGGACCGTGACGCCAAGTGACACATCGCCCATTGTGGGGGTCACGGTGAGAGGCACCGACGTCCCGCTCTCCCCTCGCGTCAACGCGGCCGGTGGCGGACCGTCTGGCCCGGTGAAGGGCGAGGACTGGGCGAGCGGCGCACCCTCGGGGCCGGGCAAAATCAGCGCGCCGCCGTCGAAGTCGATGCGCACCGCACCGAAGCGAGACAGGACGTCCGAACCGAGCAGTCCGTCGGGCTCACCCTTTCCGCCCATCTGAGGCAGCGTGGCCGCGGTGAGCGGCTGAGCCGCCAGGTCGATCCCGTCGAGTGACCAGGTGTTGACCGAGACCGGCTGAGCGGTACCCGTGCAGCCCACGCCGGCGAACTCACCGGCGGCACCGGCGCTGGCCAGGTGGAGACGATGGGCCAACCCGGCGTCGATGGTCGACTGCCCCGCCCCCGTGTCGAGGATGAAGGGGTACGGCCCCTGGTCACCGATGCACACGTCGACCGACTCGGCCACCTGCCCGGCCACCACGCTCACCGTCATCGGCACCTTCTCGCCGCCGCCGGGTTGCGCGGTCACACCGGCGCAGCCACTGCTCGCCCGGGGAAGTGCGAAGGTGACCTGTGGCTCAACGTGGACGATCGCACGGGGCGACTTCGGCCCGTTGACGGCCGCCGCCACCGCGAGCACGAGCACGGTGATCCCGATGGCCACCAAGGCGACGACGAAGAAACCCCGGCCCCCGCGCAAGGGCCTATCGACTGACAGCGAGGCGGACAGTGGCGATGGCCATGCGCGCACCGAGCACCAGCGCCGCCAGTGGCAGCGCCGCACGGCGCCAACCCTTCGTCGTCCGGACGGTGAAGCGGAGCGCCGAGCGGTGGTGGGCCGCCAACATGCGGTAGGGATGGCGCGCCGTGCTGATGCCCTGCAGGTGGGTCACCTCCGCCGTTCCAGCGAAACCCACGCCCCAACCTGCATGATGGGCACGCCAGCACAGGTCCGTGTCCTCCAAATACATGAAGTAGGCCTCGTCGAAGCCTCCCAGCTCCTCGAGTGCACTGCGCCGGGCCAGAAAGCACGAGCCGGACACCCAGCCCGCCGCCGCGACCACGCCCCCCTCCGGGGTGCCGGGGTTATAACGCAGCGTGAACGGATTCTCCGGATTGAAGAGCGCCAGCAGCGCGTGCCCGGCGGCATCGGTGAAGGAGGGGAAGGTGCGCACCGACGGATAGACCTCACCGTCCTCAGAGAAGATTCGCGGCCCCACCAATGCCCACGCGGGCTCGGCCTCGAGCGCGTGGCACAGTGCGGCCAGCGCACCGGGATGCACGACCAGGTCAGGATTGCAGACAAGGATCAGTTCGGGCGGGACCACCTCCCCCGCCAGTGCAGCCAGACCCCGGTTGACCCCGGCGCCGAAGCCGACGTTGCTGCCCGGCCGCACCAGACGAATCGGCCCCGCGCCCTCGTTTACCTGAAGGTCCCCGAGGACGGCCGCGGCGCTCCCGGCCGCGCCGTTCTCGACCACAACGACTGGCGCCGCTCCATCCTCGAGGAGCGAGCGGACACAGCCTTCGAGCAATGGTCCCGCGTCGTGGTCGACCACGACGGCGCCGATCGTGCCGGACACCCGGTGCTCAGTACTCCCGGGTGAAGCGGAATTTCACGAGCGCCCGCAGCGCGCTGAAGCCGTCCCGCCAGGTGATCTTCTTCCCCTCGTCCGGTTCGCGGCCGGCATACGAGATCGGGACCTCGTAAATGCGGTAGCCGCGACGCAGTACCTTGGCAGTGATTTCAGGCTCGAAGTCAAAGCGATTCGACACGACCGTCAGGCCCTCCAACACGCGTGCGTCGAACATCTTGTAGCAGGTCTCCATGTCCGAGAGCGTCGACCGATAGAGCACGTTGGTGACGAGCGACAGCAGCCGATTGCCAATCCAGTGCAGCGGCATCATGTTCTTGCGCTCGCCAGTGAAGCGACTGCCGTAGACCACGAACGCCTTGCCCCGTAGGATCGGCTCGAGCAAGCGCGGCCAGTCTTCGGGGTCGTACTCGAGATCGGCATCTTGAATGAGGACGAGGTCGCCCCGCGCCTCGGACAGCCCGGTGCGGATGGCGGCGCCCTTGCCCTGGTTCTCCTTGTGGCGCATGACCCGCACGGTCGAGTCTTCGATGGCGCCGAGCACCTTGTCGGAGCCGTCGCTCGATCCATCGTCGACGACGAGGATCTGGAGCACCACAGGAAGCTCGACGGCGCGCATACGCCGGATCACCTCGGCCACAGTGGTGCGTTCGTTGAACACCGGCACGATGACCGTCAAGGTCTTGTACGTCCGAGGCGGGAGAACCTCGCTCACGGCGGACACGTCAGTCTCTGTCACTTCTGGCTCCGTCATGCGGTCGTCAGTCTTGCATTCTGTCCGCGAAGTACTGCATTGTGCGCTCGATCCCCTCGCGTAGGCCGATCCTGGGCTCCCAGCCGAGCTCGCGCCGGGCCAGGGTGATATCGGGGCAGCGGCGGGTCGGGTCGTCGACGGGAAGAGGTTCGAAGACGATCTCGGACGACGAGCCCGTGACCTCCAGCACGAACCGAGCCAGGTCGAGCATGGTTCGCTCGTCAGGGTTCCCGATGTTGACCGGTCCGACCAGCGAGGAGTCGAGCAGGGCGACGAGACCTCTGATCTCGTCCTCCACGAAGCACAGGCTCCGGGTCTGGCTCCCATCCCCGTACACCGTCAACGGCTCGCCCCGCAGCGCCTGGACGATGAAGTTGGAGACGACACGGCCGTCGCCGGCGGCCAGCCGCGGACCGTACGTGTTGAAGATGCGCACGATGCCCACGTCCACGCCGTGCGTCCGATGCATCGCCATTGTCAGGCTCTCGGAAAAGCGCTTGGCCTCGTCGTAGACGCTCCGGGGCCCCGTGGGATCGACGTTGCCCCGATAGGTCTCCACCTGGGGATGCACCTCAGGATCGCCGTAGATCTCGCTGGTGCTCGCCATCAAGAACCGCGCCCCGTGCTCTCGGGCCAGCTCGAGGAGACGGCGCGTGCCCTCGCTCCCGACCGCGAGGGTGTCGAAGGGCCGGGCGAGGTATGCCGGCGGCGATGCCGGCGACGCGAGGTTGCAGACAGCGTCGATCGCGGACGCGTCCGTCAGCTCCACCTTCTCGCTGACGTTCGTCACAACCAGACTGAAGCGGTCATGCCCCAACAGGTGGGCCACATTCTCCCGCGATCCGGTCGACAGGTCGTCGAGGCAAATGACGGAGTCGCCCCTCTCGATCAACGAATCACACAGGTGCGAACCCAAGAACCCGGCGCCACCGGCCACCACGACCCGGCTCACTGGCGACCGATCCCTGAGTACTGGAAGCCCATCCGGCGGACGGCGGCCGGGTCGAGCAGGTTTCGGGCATCGACGATGTGGGGCTCGGCCATTGCGGTCAACACGCGGGAGAAGTCGAGCCAACGGAACTCGTCCCACTCGGTGAGCACGACCAGGACCTGGGCCCCCGCGGCCGCCTCGTAAGGATCAGCCCGCAGCTGCAAGCCCTCGAGGTCCGGGACGTCGGTGTCGGCGTCGACGGTGGGATCGAACGCCTGGACGATGGCCCCCAGATCGGCCAGCCGGTGGGCGATCTGCAGGCTCGGCGAATCGCGCCGGTCGTCGGTATTCGCCTTGAAGGTCAGGCCCCACACAGCGATGGTGGCGCCGTCCGCCGAGCCGCCGCAGGCCGTCTCCACCTTGCCCACCACCCGCGACAACTGCTCGTCGTTGGATGCGATGGCACCGGCGAGGAGAGAGAAGTCGTAGCCCGCCTCGCCGGCGATGTGGAGCAGCGCTCGCGTGTCCTTCGGCAGGCACGACCCACCCCAACCCGGTCCGGGACGGAGGAACTCGAACCCGATCCGCTTGTCGTAGCCCAGACCGAGCAAGACGTCGCGGGCGTCGGCCCCTACCTCCTCGCAGAGGCCCGCAAGCGCGTTCACGAAACTCAGCTTGGTGGCCAGGAATGCGTTCGACGCGTACTTGATCGTCTCCGACGTCGTGGCGTCGGTCACGATCAACGGCGCTCTGGTCGTCGAGAACAGGTCCCCGACCTTGGCCGCCGACGGGGCGTCGTCAGCACCCACCACGATCCGGTCCGGGTTGAGGCTGTCGAGCACGGCCGTGCCCTCACGGAGGAACTCGGGGTTGGAGACGACGCTGATGTCGGAACGCCCGATCACCCTTTCGACCATGTTGGCTGAGCCGACGGGCACGGTCGATTTGTTGACGACGATGGCCCCGGCCTCCAGCGACGCCGCGATCTCCTTGGCCGCCGCCTCGACGAAGGACAGGTCGGCCGAGCCGTCGGCGCTCTGCGGTGTGGGCACGCACAAGAACACGAATGCCGCGCCGGCCACCGCCTCGACGGCTGACTCGGTGAACGAAAGGTTGCCCGCCGCCACGCCCTCCGCCACCAGTTCGTCCAGCCCGGCCTCCACAATCGGCATACGGCCGGAGTGCAGCGCCGACAATCTGGAGGGCTCACGCTCGGCCAACACGACACGATGGCCGAAATGCGCGAGCGTGGCTGCAGTTGGCAGCCCCACGTACCCGGCGCCGATGACGGCGACCGAGTGCCGATCCGTGGGGTCGGTAGCCGAATGGCTCATCAGGCTGCTTCCGCCTGACGGGCTTTGAGTACGGGCACCAGGCGAGCCAGCCCGTCCTGCCAGGCGGGCAGCGCCGGCAGCCCGCTCAGCCGCAACGCCATGTTGTCGAGTACGGAATAGGCCGGGCGGGGCGCCACCTGCGGAGGATCGAGCTCGGCCGTGCTGATCGCCACGACCCGATCGGGGTCGGCGCCGGCCTCGGCCAGCACGGCCCGCACGAGACCCCACCAGGTGGTGGCGCCGCTGTTGGTCACGTGGAAGGTCCCCGGTCGGTGATCGAGGCCGAGGGTCACCACTGCCGGCGCCAGGTCGGCCGTGAAGGTCGGCGACCCGTACTGGTCGTCGACGAAGCGAAGCTGGCCCTCACCGTCGGCCAGTCGCAAGGCCGTCACCACCACGTTGGCACCGTGAGCCCCGCACAACCAGCTGGTCCGCACAATGGTGGAGCCGGGCGGGCACTCACGTTCGCCGGCCAGCTTGGAGGCCCCGTAGACCGAAGCCGGGGACGGGGCGTCCCACTCCCGGTAGGGGTGAACGGCCGAGCCGTCGAACACGTAATCGGTCGACACGTAGACGACGTGCGCGCCCACGAGCGTGGCCGCCTCATTGATGTGGCGGGTGCCGGCGGCGTTGACGGCGTAGGCGGCATCGACCTCGCTCTCGCATCGTTCAACCGCGGTGAACGCGCCGCCGTGGAGGACGAGTTCGGGCCGGAACGCGCTGAAGGTCGCCAGGACTGCGTCACGGTCGTCGACCCGCATGGTGTCGATGTCGGTGGCCAGCACCTCGTGGTCGAGGCCGTGCCGGGGACCCTCTGGGCCGAGCAGTGCGCAGCGGCGTCCACCGACGGGCACGCGCCCCGCCAGGCAGTCGATCAGGTCCTGGCCGAGCTGCCCGTTGGCCCCAGTGATCAGAACGCGCACCGCTCAGCCGGCTCCGGTGTCCCAGGAACCCTCGGCGACGGGTGCCCGGCTCCGCAGCGGTTCCCACCACTCCCGGTTGGCGGCGTACCAGGCCACGGTATCCGCGAGCCCCTGCTCCCACTCCACCGAAGGCGTCCACCCGAGCTCCTTCCGCAGCTTGGAGGAGTCGAGAACGTAGCGCCGATCGTGCCCGGGCCGGTCGGGGACGATCGCCTTGAGCGACGCCGGCTTGCCCAGGGCGGCGAGGATCCGGTCGGCCACCTCCATGATGGAGGCTTCCACCCCGCTACCGACGTGGTAGGTCTCCCCCAAGGTACCCCGGGCGAGCACCGCGTCGATGGCGGTGCAGTGGTCGTACACGTGCAGCCACTCGCGTCGGTTCTCCGTTTTGGCGTAGAGCGTGAGGGCCTTGTCGTCCAGGGCCAGAGAGCAGAAGTGCGGGATGAGCTTCTCGGGGAACTGGTAGGGGCCGTAGTTGTTGGCACAATTGGTGATCGTGATCGGGAGCTCGTAGGTCTCGGCGTAGGCACGCACCGCATGGTCGGCCCCGGCTTTGGACGCGTTGTAGGGCGTCCGGGGACGGTACGGCGAGTCCTCGTGGAAGGCCTCGTCGGTATCGAGAGGCAGGTCGCCATAGACTTCGCAGGTCGAGACCTGGTGGAAGCGGCCCACGTCGGCCTGGCGGGCCGCTTCGAGCATGGTCTGGGTCCCCAGGACGTTGGTCCGGAAGAACAGCCCCGGATTCAGGACGGCCAGCGAATTGTGCGATTCGGCCGCGAAGTGGACGATCGTATCGATGTCCTCGCCCCGGAGGGCCTTCTCGGCCGCCGCCTGGTCGCAAATATCGCCCTCGACGAAGACGATCCGGTCCTCGATGTCGGACAGGCTGGTTCGGTTGCCGGCATAGGTGAGGACGTCGTAGACGACCACATGGTCCTCGGGGTGCTGTTCGACCCAGTAACGAGCGAAGTTCGACCCGATGAAACCGGCACCCCCCGTGACGAGAAGGCGCATAGTGCCGAAGATGTTAGCCGAGGCCCCCGGCCACTTCGGGTGACTGGTCCGGCCGTATGTGGACGACATCGCCGGCGCTGACGGCCCGGGGACCCGTTGCGGTATCGACGACCAGACGGCCGGCGTCGTCGATGGCCACGGCGACACCGGAGAGTTCCTCCCCGGCCAGGATCACGCGGACCTGCTGGCCGAGGGTGGCGCAGCGCGCCCGGACCTCGTCGGCCAGGGCCCCACGGCCCCCCGCGTCTTCGAGCTGGGCACACCGGGGTTCCAGGGCGCCGAGAAGGGCGTCGAGGAGGAGCCGGCGGTCAACCGGCCCGCCCGCGGTACCGACGTCCTCGAGGCAGGTCCCCCCGACCTCCGGGGGCCCGGGCCAGGCCACATTGATCCCGATGCCCACGACCACGGCGGTGAGCACAGGGCCGGCGAATTCCGCCTCAGCCAGGACACCGGCCAGCTTGGCGCCGCCGACCAGGAGATCGTTGGGCCACTTGAGCATCGGCTCGACCCCTGCCACTGTGCCGCACGCATCGGCTGCGGCCAGCGCAACCGCCCCGGCGCACAGGTGCACGTCATCACCCGCAAGCCCAGGGCGGAGCAGAACCGAGGCCAGCAGATTCGCGCCCGGCGGCGACTCCCAGCGGCGGTCCAGGCGCCCGCGGCCGGCGGTCTGATGGTCGGCGACGGCGACCAAGCCGGCGGGGGCCCCGCGACGGGCCCGGTCACGGGCGTAGGTGTTGGTCGAGTCGACCTCGTCGAGCCAGTGGATCTCCCACCCGCCGCCCCACATGGCAGACACCATAGGGTGCGTGCAAATGTGATGGTCCGCCTCAGGGAGGAAAGGCCAGCGTGATCCAGAAGGTCCTGATTGCAAATCGTGGGGAGATCGCCGTCCGGGTGATCCGGACGTGCCGTGAACTCGGCATCACGACGGTCGCGGTGTACTCGAACCTCGACCGCGATTCCCTGCACGTCCGCATGGCCGATGAGGCCTACGCCCTCGGGGGCGAGACGGCGGCCGAGAGCTACCTCAACACCGAGGCCATCCTCCACGCGATCGAGGAGAGCGGCGCTGACGCCGTGCACCCCGGTTACGGCTTCTTCTCGGAGAACACGGACTTCGCCCGCGCCATCACCGAACGGGGCGTGACCTTCATCGGGCCTCCGCCCGAGGCCATTGAGGTCATGGGTGACAAAATCAGTTCCCGCCTGGCCGCGGAGAAGGCCGGTGTGGCGGGGGTTCCCGGCCGCTCCGAGCCGTTGACCTCTCCCGACGAGGTGGTTGCGTTCGGCGAGGAGCACGGTTGGCCGGTGGCGATCAAGGCCGCCTACGGCGGCGGCGGACGCGGCATGAAGGTCGTTGCCGCCGCCGGGGAGGCGCCCGAGGCCATGGAGTCGGCTGCTCGTGAGGCCCAGGCCTACTTCGGCCGCCCGGAGATCTACCTGGAGCGCTACCTCGAATGGCCGCGTCACGTCGAGATGCAAGTGCTGGCGGACCAGCACGGCAACACGCTGTGGCTCGGTGAGCGTGACTGCTCGGCCCAGCGCCGCCATCAGAAGCTCGTCGAAGAAAGCCCGGCGCCCGACTTCCCCGACGAAGTCCGCCAGGCGATGGGTGCCGCCGCCGTCAAGGTCTCGGAGGCCTGCGGTTATTACAACGCCGGAACGGTCGAGTTCCTCTACCAGGACGGCGAGTTCTACTTCCTCGAGATGAACACCCGGTTGCAGGTGGAGCATCCCGTGACCGAGCTGGTGACCGGGCTCGACCTCGTGGCCTGGCAGATCCGTATCGCCTCGGGCGAGGCGCTCGACTTCGCCCAGGACGACATCGGCCGGAACGGCCACGCGATCGAAGTCCGCATCAACGCGGAGGACCCCAGCGGCGGCCGCTTCTCGCCCTCTCCGGGCACCCTCACGTCGTTCCACGCCGCCTCCGGCCCCGGCGTTCGCCTCGACGCCGGCTACGAGTCGGGCGACACGGTCTCGCAGTACTACGACAACCTCATCGCCAAAATGATCGTGTGGGCCCCCGATCGCGAGGCGGCCCGGCGACGCATGCTGCGCGCCATCGACGAGACCCACATCACGGGAGTGGCCACGACGCTGCCGGCCCATCAGGCGATTCTGAGCCACCCCGACTTCGCAGCGGCCACCCATTCGACCAAGTGGGTCGAGGACACACTGGACCTCACGGGCCTCACCGTCGACCCTGTCGGCCCGGCGTCGGCGCCGGCAGAGGACGAGGTGCCCACGGTGCAGCGCGACGTGACGGCCGAGGTCGACGGGCGGCGGTACTCGGTGCGCCTGTGGGTACCTGATCTGGGCACAGCGCCTGCTCCCGGACGGGTCGCCGGTCGGCCCAAGCGGACGACAGCGGCAGCAGTGGCAGGCAGCGGCTCCGGGCAGGTGACCGTCCCCATGCAGGGAACCATCGTGAAGGTCCTGGTCGCCGTGGGCGACGTCGTCGAGGTGGGGCAGTCGATCTGCCTCCTCGAAGCCATGAAGATGGAGAACGCCGTGGCGGCCGAGAAGGACGGCGTGATCAAGGAAATCAAGGTGAGTGCCGGCGACTCTGTCGGTGCGGGCGACGTCGTGGCGGTCATTGAGTAGATGACTGTCGCATCGGCCGCCGCAGCGTCCGCCAAGGAAGCCGCCGCCGCGGTCGTCGACCGGCACCTGGACGAACTGGTCTCGCTGAGCCACTCGGTTCACGCCACACCTGAGCTCTGCTTCGGCGAGACCACCTCGGCCCGGACCGTGGCCGAGGCGCTCCGAGCCGGCGGGCTCGCAGTGAACGAAGGCGTGTACGACCTTCCGACCGCGCTCGAATCCCGCGCCGGGAACGGAGAGCTCGTCGTGGCCGTCTGTGCCGAGTACGACGCTCTGCCCGACGTCGGCCATGCCTGCGGGCACAACATCATCGCGGCGACTGCGGTCGGGGCCGGTCTCGCTCTGGCCTCGGTCGCCGACGAACTCGGGCTGACGATCCGTGTGCTCGGCACTCCGGCCGAGGAGGGCGGCGGGGGCAAGGTGCTGATGCTCGAGCGTGGCGCCTTCGCCGGAGTCCACGCCGCCATGATGGTGCACCCCTGGCCGATCGAGCGGCTGACAGGGAGCTGCCTGGCGGTGGCGCACTACGACGTCCATTTCACCGGGCGCGAAGCGCACGCGTCGGCCGCGCCGTGGGAGGGCATCAACGCGCAAGACGCCTTGACCGTCGCCCAGGTGGCGATCGGCCTCCTTCGCCAGCAATTGCCCCCGGGCGACCAGGTGCACGGGGTGGTCATCCGTAGCTCGGCCGCCGCCAACGTCATCCCCGCCGCGGTGACGGCCCGCTACATGGTCCGCTCGCGCACCGCCGCCGGGCTCACCGCCCTCCGACCGCGGGTCGACGCGTGCTTCGAGGCAGGAGCGCTGGCCTCCGGATGCGCGGTTCGCTACGAGGAATTGTCTCCCGTGTACTCGCACATGGAGGCGGATCCTGCCCTTCTGCGGGCGTACCGGATCAACGCGGAGGCGCTCGGTCGGCACTTCGACGCGGACGACGACGGCTCGCCGCTGCCCACGTTCTCGACCGATATGGCCAACGTCTCGCTGGCTGTGCCCACGATCCACCCGCTCATCGGCATTGAGACCCACGGCGCCGTCAACCATCAGCGCGAGTTCGCCTCGGCCTGCATCACCCCCTCCGCAGACGCCGCCGTGAGGGACGGTGCCATCGCTCTGGCCTGGACGGCGATTGACGCTGCCACGGACCCCACCCTGCGCGCACGATTGCTCGGCGTGTGATCACAGAGCACGCGATCCTGGAGGTCATCCCGGGACAGGAAGAGGCCTTCCTCGCTGCGATGGACGGCGCCAAGACGCACATTGCCGGCAGCCCGGGATTCCTCTCCCTGCGAGTCGAGCGCTGCCTGGAACGACCCAACTGCTTCCTGCTCCTGGCCGAGTGGGGGCAGCTGGAGGACCACACGGAGGGCTTCAGGAGTTCGGCCGCCTACCAAGAATGGCGCGCGGCCCTGCACCACTTCTACGACCCGTTTCCGGTCGTCGAGCACTTCGAGTCCGTCGTCACCGCCTGATCCCGTCACGACCGGGCGAGGATGCTCGTCAACCGACTGACATGACACCGCAATCAGATTCCAAGTCATCAGCCAGGCCTCTCCGAGTTCCGGTTGAGGGTGGCCCGTCATGCTCGTGACATGCACATCATCACGTTGGAGTCGTGCCACAGCACGTGGATCTTCGATACCCGCCAACTGCGGTTCTGTCGCATCGTGCGGGGAATCGCAGTCGGGCGGCAGCAGATCTCGACCGAGTGGCGCTCGTACTGGGAGCTCGAGATCGATCCACATGGCAAGAGGTTCACGGTCATTCTGAACGAACGGCGCTCCCGCCTGATCCGCTCGTCCATCCATACGTCAGCCTGCGTCGAGTGTGGAGGATCGCGCACGAGCGAGGTGTCGCTCGAAGACATCCGGGGCGTTGTTGCCTGAGCTGCTTCTCCCCCGTTGGCCTGCACCTGAGCGCCCCTGTTCCCTTCCGGACGAACGTGGGGCCGTGCCCACCGCGGCGATAACGTCGGCGTTGCATGGACGAACGGCAGGCCCGTGAGGTGGAGGAGGCCCGGTTGCTCCTCGACGCCCGACAGGAGCTGTACGGGGAGTCGGAGCCGACGACGTGTGACGCCATGCTCCAACTCGGCCGAGTCCTACGGGATGCCGGCGAGCTCCATGAGGCGGAACGGGTGCTGGCGACGGCGCTCCTCCTGCTGAACCGCTCACCCGAGACCAACGGGAACCGGGTGCGCTGGACCGAATTCAATTTGGCCATCGTCCTCGACCGGCTGGGCGAACATGAGGCGGCCCGGCGGCTCTGGGAGAGCGTGCTCGCGTCCTCGGACCGCGATGAGGGCATCGACAGCGAGCTGTCCAGACAGACGGCCACCAACTTGGCGATCACGCTACGCAAACTCCGGCGGTACGGCGACGAGTTCCCGCTCAGAGTGCGCGTGCTCGAAACCACCACACGGTCGCTCGGCCCCGACCACGCCGCGACCTTCCGCGCTGAGATCGACCTGGCCCAGACGCATCGGCACCTCGGCAACCACGAACTGGCGTTGGCACTGTTCACCGAGGCCCTCGCTGGACTGGAGCGGACAGGAGGAGACCAGAGGACGATCCTGTATCAGAAGTGGGCCATCGCCACCGAGCTGGTCGCGCTCAAACGACCGAAGGAAGCGGCCCGGATGTTCGACCAGGTCGTGGCAGGCGCGGTCGAGCACCTTGAGCCCGATGACCCCTTCCGGCGGAGTGCGGTGCGGCAGCGGCGGGGGTATTGGCTTCTCGGCAAGTTTTCCGGCCTCAGCCGCAAGGGCCGGCCCGGCAGCGCGCCCAGCAGCTGACGCCGTGATGGAGATCGGCCGGACGGTCGGTGCGGACCCTCGAACGCGCCCGCGCTTGCGGCGAGTCGACTGAGCCGGTCAGGTCGCTTCGAGCGCCCGACCGGGACCGATCCGGAGGCCAAGCACCGACCAGGATCGCATCCCCACGCCGATGCCGCGCGGGAGGTCAGCCCCGGGGTCCCAGGAACATGTCCAGGCACTCCTCGAGTCCAAGGATCTCAATGTCCGAGCGCCGGCGCTGCTCCCAGGCGTCCCGGGCCAGGCGGAAGCGGAGGGTGCGTCCCGACCCGTCGCGCCGGCGCCCTCTCGCCTCGCCGTTCTCGTCGTATCCGACCGCACGCGACGTCGCCAACGAGGCTGTGTTGTCCTCGAATGCGCCGCTCAGCGCCTCCTCCGCGCCGAGGCCGGCAAAGGCCAGGTGCAGAATCGCCTCACGCATCTCCCTGCCCAGACCCAGACCCTGGTGCGCCCGCCCGAGCCACGATCCCGTCTCGACCGAGCGGACGGCCCGGAAGTGCTCGGCCCCGAGATCCTGCACGCCGACAGACCTCCCGCCCACGAAGGCGCCGCAGGTGAGGGTCCAGTTGTGGGGCGACCAGTTGGCGCGATGCCGCCACATCCACTGTGCCGCCTCTCGAGCACGTTGACGCGGTTCGACGTCGGTCCACGGTACGAAGAACGGCATCGTTGCGGGGTCGTGAATGCCCCCATCGACCAGCCCGACCAGGTCGGCGAACTCCTCTTCGCGCAGAAGGCGTAGCTCGAGGCGCGGCGTGCGGACGACGAGGCCGAACAGGGGCCAGAAGGTGGTCGGCCCCTCCCCCACGCCGGCTCAGCCCCCGGGTTGGTAGACGCCGAACTCGGCCCGCAGAACGTCGGACACCTCGCCGAGGGTGGCCATCTGCCTCAGGGCTGCCTTCATCGGGACGAGCAGGTTGCCCTCCCCCCTGGCCGTCTCTGCGATGTCGGCCAGGGCTCGATCCACCGCGGCCTGGTCGCGGTCGGCCCGGACGGACCGCGTACGGTCGATCTGGATCTGTTGCAGTTTGACGTCGATCGGGAAGACCTCCGTGGGGTCCTCCTCGGCGTCCGTGAACCGGTTCACGCCCACGACCACCTTCTCGCCGTCGTCGACGGACTTGGCGAAGCTGTAGGCGGCGGCTTCTATCTCCTCCTGCATGAACCGGGCCTCAATGGCGGCCACCGCACCGCCGAGCTGCTCAATCCGGTGCAGATACGCGTTGGCCGCCTGTTCCACCTCGTCGGTGAGCGACTCCACGAAATAGGAACCGGCCAAGGGATCGACCGTGTCGGCGATGCCGGACTCGAACCCGATGATCTGCTGCGTGCGGAGCGCGATTTTGGCTGCCCGCGTGGTCGGCAGTCCCAGGGCCTCGTCGAAGCCGTTCGTGTGCAGGCTCTGCGTGCCCCCGAGCGCCGCAGCGAGACTCTGCACCGTGACCCGGACGATGTTGTTCTCGGGCTGCTGCGCGGTCAGCGTCGACCCACCGGTCTGGGTGTGGAATCGCAGCATCTTTGAGCGCTCGTCCTTGGCATCGAAGCGCTCGGTCATGATGCGCGCCCACATGCGGCGCGCCGCCCTGTACTTGGCCACCTCTTCGAACAGGTTGTTGTGCGCGTTCCAGAAGAAGGAGAGTCGGGGTGCGAACGCATCGACATCCATACCGGCGGCGATCGCCGCTTCGACGTAAGCGATCCCGTTGGCGAGGGTGAAGGCGATCTCCTGCACTGCCGTCGAGCCGGCCTCCCGGATGTGGTAGCCCGAAATAGAGATGGTGTTCCAGCTGGGCAGGTTCGCCGCGCAATACGAGAACGTGTCCACTATCAGACGCATGGAGGGTCGCGGCGGGTAGATGTACGTCCCCCGAGCGATGTACTCCTTCAAGATGTCGTTCTGAATGGTGCCGCGGATCTTCTCGCTGGCCACGCCCTGCTCCTCGGCCACCAATTGGTAGAGCAGCAGCAGGATCGCACCGGTGGCATTGATCGTCATGGACGTCGTGACCTTGTCCATGGGGAGGTCCGCCATGAGCAGTCGCATGTCGGCCAGCGAGTCGATGGCGACGCCCACCTTGCCGACCTCGCCTTCGGCGCGGGCGTGGTCGGAGTCGTAGCCCATCTGCGTCGGGAGGTCGAATGCACACGAGAGCCCCGTCTGGCCCGCATCGAGGAGGAACTTGAAGCGCTGGTTGGTCTGCTCGGCCGAACCGAAACCGGCGTACTGGCGCATGGTCCAGAGCTTGGATCGGTACATGCCGGCGTGGACGCCCCTGGTGTAGGGGTAGGACCCGGGATTGCCCAGCTGCGTGGCCGGATCCCAGCCCTCGAGGTCCTCGGCACGGTAGACGGGCTGAACGGCAATGCCCGAATCCGTCACGCGTTCGGGGGTGCTCTGCGAGTCCTTCTTCTGCGGCGTCACGTCCGCGAGCCTACGAAGGATCCGGGGTCCGCGGCCACACGGGGCAGACTGTGGGCGTGGATGACGCCCAGGAGACCGTTTTTTCGCACTTCGGCATCTGTGTCAGCGACCTGGAACGGTCACTGCGCTTCTATTGCGACGCGCTCGGCTTCGAGAGGGCCGAATCGCACACAATCGGCTCCGAGTTCGCCCGGCTCATGGAATTCCCCCACGTGGAGGTCACGTCGCAGTTCATCCGCCGCGGCCCGACGGCCATTGAGCTGCTGGCCTTCCGCGAGCCCGCACCGTTCGGCCCCCGCGAGCGCCGGGCCGTCAACCAGCTCGGGTTGACCCACCTGTCCTTCCGGGTGCGTGATGTTGGCAAGACGGCCGCGCGGGTGGTAGAGCTCGGGGGCACCATCGTCGAGTCCAGCCGGACAGCCATCGACTTCGGCGGGACCGCGCTCGAGTTCGTCTACTGCACCGACCCCGACGGGGTCCGGGTGGAACTGATGGACCTCGGCGGGTGATCCGGCACCGGCCCGGCCGCCTCGGCCGCTTCTGAGGCCTGGGCATCGAGCTCGGCATCGATCCGCACCGCCTTGCGCTCCTCGAGGTGCATCCAACGCACAGCCACCGGGATCATCGGCCACAGCATGAGCGTGTCGCCGACGACCCACATGATGTCGCCGCCCACATGGAGGTCGGTGATGAGCGACGGTCCCCAGGTCCGGTGCGTGGCGAAATAGGCCGGGAACAGCTCATGGGTCGCACCGGCCAGTGAGACCCCGGTGAAGGTGTCAATGGGGATGGCCATGAACAGGTAGAAGAACTGCAGCGCGGGGTGGAGCCGGTGCGCGTTGGGATCGTTGCCGAAAATCTGACGCCAGAAGAGGTAGCCGACCAACAGGAAGACCAAGTGCTCCGCGTTGTGCACGCTCTCCTGTGTCAGCGTGTAGTTGTACCAAACCGTCAGGTGGCTGATCGGGATGACGACGGCATAGAGGATGAACGCCACGATCGGGTTCCCGAGGACCTTCGCCACTCGGGAGCGCAACGCCTCGGTGACGACCAGGTGCGCGGTGCCTGAGGTCGAGCAGAAGGCCAGCCGCAAGGGAGAGGCGATGGCGAACAGCGGCGCGGCCACCATGATCAGGATCAGGTGCTGGACCATGTGGTCCCAGAACAGCTCGCCGTCGTAGACACCGACGAAGCTGAAAATCCCCACACCCGTGGTGAAGAGCGCACCGATCCAGGCGGCTGTCTTCCCGGCCGACCACGGGTGACGCGGATGGAGTGCGTTGTTCCGCCGCACCCCCCACAGATAGAGAGCGAGGGCGGCCACGATCATGGCCACCGGGACGAAGTCGAACTGCGTGGAGAAGAACTGCGAACCGTTCAGGGGAGGGAGTCCCGTGTCGGCGAGGACGGCGATCACCTCAAGACGGTACCGCCGGTCTCAGCCGTGTTGCCAAATGCGCTGCTGGATCGTTCGGGTGCCATCCAGCGATGCCCGTGTGAGAGTTTCCAACTCCTCAGCCGTCAGCTGCCAGCCCAACGCCCCTGCGTTCTGGCGGGCCTGATCGCCGTTCTTGGCTCCCGGGATCGGAACGGCCCCTTGGGCCATGAGCCAGGCCAGCGCCACCTGGCTGGGCGTGCGGTCGCCGTGGGCCTCTCCGATGCGGCGCAGCAAGGCCACGATCGCGTCCACTTCGGCCATGGGGTGGTCCGAGAAGGAACGACCCCGCGGCGGCGGGTTGGCCGCCGAGTACTTCCCCGTCAAACGCCCCTGCCCGATGGGCGAGTAGGCCAACGGCACGACGCCGAGCTGGCGACAGGTGCTGATGAGCCCGACCCGGAGCGGCCTGGAGCGCAGGAGGGAGAACTCGATCTGGTTGCTGGCCAGGCGGAGACCCCGTGTGCGCAGGGCGGCGTCCATGGCCCGCGTCTCCTTGGCCGAGTAGTTCGACACGCCCACGGCGCGCACGATTCCCTCCGCGTGTGCGGTGGCCAAGGCTTCGGCCAGCGCGTCGTGAGAACGGAGCGAGACAGGCCCGTGAATCTGGTAGAGGTCGATGACGTCGGTCCCGAGACGCTCCCGCGAGTTGCGAGCCGCCGACAGGAGCGCGGCACGCACGTTCACCTTCCAGGGGCTCGGCATGAATTTCGACGCAATGACGACCCGCTGACGCACGCCCGGATCCGCCGCCAGCAGGCGACCGATGATGCGCTCGCTCTCCCCGCCGCCGTAGATCTCTGCCGTGTCGAACAGGACGACGCCTGCGGCGATGCTGGCCTCCCAGGCGTCACGAATGCTCGATTCCGTCAGGGACTGGTCGTAGCCGCCCATCCCCCAGGTGCCCTTGTCACCCCAGGCCCACGTACCGACGCCGAGGGGAGGAACGGGGATTTCGGTGCCCGCGAGCACAATGCCCTTCGACCCCGAGACGTCGGTCATCGCGCGCTGCCGGACAAGGCCGCCCTGGCGAGATGGTTCCCGACCGCCGTACGCCATTCGGCCGGGTGCGTCAGCTGGGGCGAGTGGTAGGCCCCCGCGATGACGGTCAGGCGCCCGTCCGCCAACGTCTGCGCCAACTCCGGAGCTTGATCGACCAGAGGGTGATCGTGCTCGCCGACGATGACGGTCGTCAGGCAGGTAATGGACGGGAGCCGGGCCCGCAGCGACGCCGCGTCGTCCGCGGCGTCGCCCAGCAGGGCGACGCCCAGTGCCTTCACGGCGTAGGGGTCCATGCCGGCGAAGAGGGCGTCCTTCTCCCGACGCCACTCGGGCGGTGTCTGCGCCTCAATCAGGTCGTCTTCTGGGCCGCCCATGCTCAGGGTGGCCGGCATGCCCCCGGCGGGGTCGAACGAGTTCACGAAGCCGTGGACGAGGGCGCGCACGTCCTTGTCGTCTGGCAGGAAGGAAGAGGCGCTGGTGTCCATGAGGATCAGGGAGTGCACCAGGTCGGGACGGGCCAGCGCGAGGCTCATCACCACCCGCCCGCCCATGGAGTGCCCCAACAGGTCGACCGGTCCCTCACCCACCGACTCGAGGAGCATTGTGAGGTCTGCTGCGAGCTGGTCGATTGTGTAACCGTCGAGGTGGCCGGTCTTCGAGGAGAGCCCGTGCCCCCGATGGTCGAGGGTGACGACGCGGCGGTCGGCCGCCAGCGCGTCGACCTGCAGGGCGAAGTCATGGGAGGACCCGGTGTAGCCGTGGCAGAGTACCAATGTGGGTGTCCCCCTGGCGCTGCTTCCCCTCTCGGTCCAGACCAGGTCGACGCCGTGCACGTGGAAGGTCTCACCCGCTGTCATGTGTCCTGTCTAGCTCTTCTCCCCTTCGCTCCGCTGGCGGCGCCAGGAGACGGTCCGCCCGTTGCCCTTCTTGCGCAGTGGCTCCCGAGGTGGTCGGAACAGTGCCTCTGGGCCACATTTTCGGTGATCTCGTCCTGGACACCGCGTGCTGACCAAGAACAAGCGCAGCCGACGAGACGAAGGATGATTGATACTGAGCACGACAACGCGTGCGGTAACCTCGGCCGATGTGAGTTGGCGAGCGGGTCGGTGGGACCACCCCCCGCAGGAGAGCAGCTTCCCGGCTGTCTGCCTGCATCTCACTTGTATCGTTTTTTCAATCATCCCGTAACGGCCGGACGATGCGCTCGCAGCCTGAGTCGATGACCGGAGTGAATGTGTCAAAGATCAAACATGTTGCGAACCTCGTGAGGCAGCGCAGAGATTCTTCGGGGCCCGATCACGTCGTCCGTCCATCCGAGGGTCCGGCTCAAGCAGTGAAGACGCACGTGACCCAAGACCCCAAACCCAATGTCACGATCATCACGGATCTCCAGGAGCTCGACCAGAAATTGAACGAGGTCAAAGAAGCCTGGAAGGTCTCCGACGACGCGATGAGGTCAGTGTTCTCGTCCTTCGAGATGACCTACCCGAGCGACATGCCGAGCGACCCCTATAGCAGTGAGTACTCAGATCGAGTGTTCGATTACTACAAGGCAATATCCGGACGTGACAGCTACGAAGTAAGCAATGAGCACATGGATTTTCCGGTGGACCCGAGCAGGCCTTTCCCCTTCTACACGGAGAGTCCACAGACCGTGGGTCACCAGATGATGGGGATCGGCTTCATCATCAGCGCGATGAACCTACCGCCGAGATCGAGCGTCCTCGAACTCGGCGCAGGGTGGGGAAACACGACGATCGCTCTCGCAAGAATGGGGTACGACCTCGTGGCGGTCGATATCAACGAGTCGTTTGCAGACTGCATCACAGAACGCGCTGAGAAACTGAACCTCGATGTCGAGTCAGTAACTGGGACGTTCCTCGATGTCGACAAACTGGGCCGAACCTTCGACGCCGTACTCTTCTACGAGTCGTTTCACCACTGCTCCGATCACAGGGAACTGATCTCCAAACTTGCTGACGTGGTCAACCCCGGGGGCAAGGTCTTCTTTGCGGCAGAACCAATTCTCGAAGCATTTCCCGTACCATGGGGCATTCGCGTGGACGGCGAGTCGCTCTGGGCAATCCGGCAGAACGGGTGGCTCGAACTCGGCTTCCAGGAGTCATATTTCGTGCGCACGCTGCTCCGACTCGGGTGGCTCGCAACCATGCACGTGAACACCGTCCCGCACATCGGCACAGTGCTTGAAGCGGTTCGCGCAAACGGTTCGTATGTCATGGGCACATTTGATCTTCCTCCCGACGAGGACCGATCGTGGGCACTCAGAGACGGACCCGATATCACCCACAGATTCTGTGCCAGTGCAAGCCGGATGTCGATCGAAGCGGGCGCCAGCTACGAATCGATTGTCATTCACGCAATCAACTTCGCACCTCGAGGGCTCTCATACTCTGTGCAACACGGGAAATGTGCCGAGAGCGGCACCATTGCTGCCAACGCGGATGTCGAAATTCGGCTCCCCTATGACCCGGAGGCGAACTGCCTCGAGATTGGTTCAGAGACGTGGCGCCCGTCGGAATTGCTCGGAGCGAGCGACGAACGTGCGCTCGGACTCGCGATCAAATCGATCGACTTGGAGCATCGAACTCGCCAATGACGCTTCTCGCGAATGGCGACGAGTCAGTCCCGAAGATGACAAAAGGCTCGGCACGTCACGCCCGTCCATTCTGGTCGGACGGAAAGGTCTCGGTTGGATTGTTCATCGGAGTACTGATCGTCTACCTCGCCGTCATGCGGGGGAGGATCGAGGTTTATGACACGGAGGCGATGCTCGGTGTTACCCAGAATCTCGTTCATCACGGGTCCCTTCATGCAGCCGGAGCTGGCTATTCCTTGGCCACTGTCTGGTCCCCATACGGAATTGGCGTGAGCATCTTGGCCATACCGCTGTACGTCCTTTCACTGGTGACGGGACACTTCGACGTTCTGGTGTCGCTCATCAACCCTCTCGTCACTGCGACATGCGTCGTGCTGATTTACAAGATCGCACGGGCGCTCGAGTGGTCTCCGTCGCAGGGGATGGTCGCCGCCCTTGCCTTCGGTTTGCCGACGATTGCGCTTTGGTACTCGCTCGAGCTTCTCAGCGAGCCTGAGGTGACCCTCTGTGTCCTTCTCATTGTGCTCGAGATGGTGCGTTGGCGTCAGGGAAAGAGCTCAGCGCCTTTGATTCTCGGTCTAGCCCTTGCGGCCGCGATCCAATTTCGGTCAGATTCAATGCTCACGGTCGGAGTGGGATTTCTCGCCTTGCCGCTCTTCGTTTCGCCGCAGGAGCTGTTCTCAAAACGTGCACTCGTGCGGATGGTTCCACCCGTTCTTGTCAGCGTTGCATTTCTGCTGTGGTACAACGAGCTGAGGTTCGACAGCTCGGTCGTGTTCGGGTATGGGCCGAATGACGCGTATGACACCCCTCTCCTCCACGGACTTCACGGTCTCCTCATCAGCCCGGGAGCCGGGCTCTTTGTCTACAACCCGTTGACGGCAGTCGGCGTCGTCGGCGTCGCTCTGATCCTGATCGGACCGAAGGTGGAACGAGACCGCGCCCTGGGGCTCTTGGTCCTGCTGTTGATAATTCCAAGGACACTGTTCTTTGCGAAATGGCACTATTGGTGGGGCGGGAGCACCTGGGGTCCGCGCTTCCTCTTACCCGTGGTCGCGCTCCTGTCGCTGATGATCGTCCCCGTGCTGCGTTGCTCGACAACTGTCGTCACACGAGCGGCCACGTACGTTGCCGTGGCCGTTCTGGGCTTGCTTGGTGGTTTCGTGAGCTATCTGTCAGCCCGAGTGCCACTCGGAGAATGGCTATCGGTAATCGGCTCCCCACAGTTGAGGACGGAGTTCGGCGTTCAGAACGCAAGGACCGCCGCGCAGCAGTTTGACGCGCTCTACTTCACGTGGTCGACCAGCCCTCTCGGAGGGTACTTGACTCTGATGCGCCATCATCTGGCTCTGCCGAGTGGCGATCTCTGGGCGTACGGTCACGCCGATGCCGGCTACGCGATCGTGGCGATGGGATTTCTCTGCTTGCTCGTGGTGTGTGTGGGGGCAGTGCGGCTCTCCGCAGTGACCGCGGAGCAGCTTGACAACGTGCTTGAACCACCAGACCCGGGTCCCGCCCATGAAGATGCCGGCCGACTGAATCCCGCGCTCGCCAATGAACCGTCGTGACGTCCACCGCGTCATCGAAGGACGCTGTCTGCGCACCCATCGTCGTCGCGCTCCGAGCCGTCGTTCAGAGTTTCGTGTGCGCCCTGCATTCGAGGCGTGGACCATCGGTGGCCCATTCGACACGCCCATCCGGACCGGCCGATCTGGCGAATCAACAACCTGGGTGGGCGACATTCAGCCCGAGTCGCTCGAGAGGGTCTGGACCGCCGCGGCCGGCGCCGGTGCGCCCTCGGTCTGCGCCGAAGCCACCGGAGCCCCTGGTGTCACCGAGACGTTGGTGCAGGACCGCGCCTGGTTCCACGCAGTCAGCGCCGCCGTGGCAGCGGCGCCCGACAGCGGCTGGGGCAGATCGTTGACGATGACCGCCGGTCGCCATGTCACTTGGTTGATGTGCCGGCCGGTGGCCGAGATCACCAGGGAGCCGCTGGCGTTCTCTGGCGGCGAATTGTCGTAGAACGCGAAATTGCCCAGTCCGTAGTCGACGTAGGCGGAGCCGAGGTACCCCCCTCCCAGCAGCACGTGCGCGTGGGTGCCCACGATGATGTCCGCGCCGGCCTGGACCAAGACTTGGGCCAGCGGCTCCTGCAGCGGATTGGGGCACGCGTCGAGCTCGGTCCCCCAGTGGAGGTAGACGATCACCGTGTCGGCGGTCTTGCGCGCCGCCTCGACCGCTGCGACGAGGTCGTTCACGTCGTACGCAGAGGCGAGCCCGGGCTGGGTGGCGGTCGCGGTCCAGGCCGTCTGCAGATCGGAGTCGATGACCTGCGTCGCAGCGATGATGGCAATGTGCTGGCCGTTGATGGTGGTCGTGTAGGGGGCGAAGGCCTGTGCCGCGTTCTGGCCGATACCCAAAATGGTGTATCCCGTCTGCGCCCGCGTCGCGAGCGCCATTTGGAGACCTGGGGGCCCGCAGTCCTCGCCGTGGTTGTTGGCCTCGGTGATGAGGGTCACGCCCGCACCCTTGAAGGCGCTGACCGCTGAGGCCGGAGCAGAGAAGACGAACTGCTTGGCCTGCGGCTGAGGACACGTGCCGTCCGTCAACGCGGACTCGAGGTTCACCATGGAGAGGTCCACGCCCGAGAGGAGGGCCGGCACGGTGGGCCCGAGCGCGTCGGCGGGGTCCGCCGCCAGTCGATCTCCCAAGGTGGTGCCCGTCGGGAAGTGCACATCGCCGCCGAACGCGAACGTGACGGCCTTCCCGTCCCCCTGCCAGTCCGGGTCGAGGCGAGGGTTCCCGGCCCTCGGTGGCGGGGTGCCGTGATGGTGGCTCGTCCCCTTGTGGCTCTGTCCCGCGGCCGTCGGGCTCCCGCCCCCGCCGCGGTTCAGGACGAGAACGAGGATGAGGGCCAGCGCCACGAGCAGCCCCACCCCCCAGAAGCGGCGATTGCGCTTGACCCGCCGGGACGTCAGCCCGGGCAGTTCCGGGGGCGCCGGCGGGGACGGCGTCGCGGCCCCGGGGAGCGGGCGGGTGAGCAGGTCGGGCGGGGACGTGCCGCCACTTTAGGGAGGCCGGATAGGCCGCTCGGGGTTCCGGCCGACCGTGACGGGCCCCTCGACTCGTCAGTGCGCGTGCGGCATGCAGAGATCGTCGTACTCGGCGATGACGATCTCACCGGCGTCGGGCCCGCAGGCCGGGCAGGCCGGGTCCCGCCGCACCTTGAAATTGCGGAACGATTCCTCGAGCGCGTCGTAGGCGAGCAGTCGGCCGATGAGTGGATCACCGAGACCGAGGAGCACCTTGATGGTCTCGACGGCCTGAATGGATCCGACGATGCCCGGCAGCACGCCCAGCACCCCCGCCTCCGAGCACGACGGCGCCAGCTCGGCCGGCGGCGGCTCGGGGATGAGGCAGCGGTAGCAGGGGCCGTTGTAGGGATCGAAGACCGTGACCTGTCCCTCGAAGCGGAAGATGGAACCGTGGATCACGGGGATGCGCTTGAGCAACGAGGCGTCGTTGACGAGGTAGCGCGTCGGGAAGTTGTCGGTCCCGTCCACAATGACGTCGTAGCCGTCGATGATGTCGAGGATGTTGTCGGCGCCGAGACGCACGTCGTAGGTCACCACGTTCACGTCCGGGTTCAGCGCCGTCAGCGTCTTCTTGGCCGAATCGACCTTCCGATCGCCCACCCGGTCCATGTTGTGCAGGATCTGGCGCTGCAGGTTCGACTCGTCGACGACATCCATGTCGATGATGCCGATCGTCCCGACGCCGGCCGCGGCCAGGTAGAGCGCCGCGGGCGAGCCGAGGCCACCCGCGCCGAGCAGCAGCACCTTCGACCCCAGCAGCTTGAGCTGGCCCACCTCGCCCACCTCGGGCAGGAGGAGGTGGCGCTGGTACCGGTTGCGCTGGGGCGGCGTCAGGGTCTGGGGGGCCGCCCAAGGGCGGTCGTCGTCCTTCCACTTGTTGAAGCCGCCGATCATGGACTGCACGTCGGTGTAGCCCAGGTCGCCCATGGTCTTGGCGGCGAAGGCCGAGCGCACGCCCCCGGCGCAGTAGACGACGATTGGCGCTGCCTTGTCGGGCAGCTTGCCCTCCACCTGGAACTCGAGGTGCCCCCGGGGCAAGTGGACGGCATTGGGCAGGGCGCCCTGCTCGTACTCGTCGGGCTCCCTGACGTCGAGGAACGTCACGCCGCCAGCCTCCAGCAGGGCCTGGGCGTCAGACTGCTCCACCTCACGGATGGACGCCTTGGCCTCGTTCAGCAAGTCTCTGGGAGTAGGCACTGTCGAACCTCCGGGTCGCACCAGCCGGTCGTCGTGGCTGGCCTCGAAGGGTAAAACACTACTCGCGGGGTCAACATTCCCGAGGAGTGATCCGGCGGGGCCTCACCCGATCGGCCCAGCCCAGCGCCCTGATGGAAGACTCCACCCGTGGAGCTCGACGAGGCCATTCGCCGCCGCCGCATGGTCCGGAGCTTCTCCTCCCAGGCCGTCGAACGCGCCGTGCTGGACCGGATCCTCCATGCCGCGTTGCGGTCCCCCACCGCCGGGAACACGCAGGGCACGGCCTGGATCGTCCTGGAGGGGCCGGGGGAGACGGCCCACTACTGGGACACCACCACGGACGACGCGTGGCGGTCCCGGCACGTCGAGTGGTCCCACGGCCTGGCCCGGGCGCCCGTCGTCCTTCTCGCCTACAGCTCACCCGAGGCCTACGTCGCCCGCTACGCCGAGGAGGACAAGGCAGCGTCTCGCCTGGGTAGGGGTCAGGCCGCGTGGCCCGTGCCCTACTGGATAGGAGATGCCGCCTTCGGGGTCATGACCGTGCTGCTGAGCGCAGTCGATGCAGGGCTGGGCGCCTGCGTGCTGGGCGCCTTCCGAGGCGAAGCCGAGCTGGCGACCCGGCTCGACGTCCCGGCGGGGTGGCGGCTCTTCTGCGCCGTCCTCCTCGGCCACCCCGACGGCGGCGATCACCGGTCCGCCTCGTTGGACCGGGAGGCTCCTGCAGCGGCCGAGCGCATCCACCGCGGTCGGTGGCGCGGACCGAGCAACTAGACGCCTCAGCTCTTCGCCAGCACGTGCTCCGGGCCTTCCTGCCAACGCGCCATGGCCCACAGCAGGTCGGACAGGCGATTGAGGTAGGCCACCACGAGCGAGCCGTCGCCCACGGGCTCGGCCACCGCCATGCGCTCGGCGCGGCGCACGACGGTGCGGGCCAGATCGAGTGCAGCGGCCACGCGGTTCTCCCCCGGCACGGTGAAGTCACTCGGCATGTCGAAGCGGGCCAGGAGGTCGTCGATGCCGGTCTCCAGCGCGGCCACCATGTCCGGCGTCACCAAGCTGGAGCCCGCCTGGAGCTTCGTGCGGTTCTCCGGGGCGGTGGCCACCTCCGCCATCAAGACGTAGAGCTCGCGGGCCAGCGTGACGAGACGATCGTTGACCTCGGTCCCCGCCGGCGTTTCTGCCCGGGCCACGCCTATCGCGGCCTGGGCCTCGTCGACGACCCCGTTCAGGTCGATCCGCCACGAATCCTTGCGCACCCTCCCGCCGTAGAGCAGGCCGGTCGTCCCGTCGTCACCCCGCTTGGTGTAGATCCGTGGCACCATGGGCCCGGATGCTACCGGGGCCTGTCGGAGGGACCCTGGGAGCCGCCGGTATCCTGTGCGGGTGGTAACTCCCTCGCCAGAGCTCCTGGGTCGGCTGGACCCGTCCGCCTCCACCTACCTGCAGGCCCTGCGCGAGCGGGTGGTCATCTTCGACGGCGCCATGGGCACCAACCTGCAGATGCTCGGTCTGGGTCCCGAGGACTTCGGCGGACCGGAGCTCGAGGGCTGTAACGAGTGGCTGGTCGAGACCCGGCCCGAGGTCGTGGCCCAGGTGCACCGCTCCTTCTACGAGGTCGGGTGCGACGTGGTGGAGACCGACACGTTCGGCTCGACGTCCGTCGTCCTCGCCGAGTACGGGCTGGCCGACCGCGCCCGTGACCTGACCCGTCGGGCCGCTGAGCTGGCCTGCGCGGTCCGCGACGAGTTCTCGACGCCCGAGCGGCCGCGTTGGGTGGCCGGCTCCATGGGACCGGGCACGAAGTTCCCCACGCTCGGACACATTTCGTACGCCGACTTCCGCGACGCCTACGAGGAGCAGGCGCTCGGGCTGCTCGAAGGCGGTGTCGACCTGCTGCTCATCGAGACGCAATTCGACATGCTCTCCATCAAGGCGGCGGTGAACGGCGCCCGCCGGGCCATGGTGGCGCTCGACCGCTACGTCCCGCTCCAGACCCAGGTGACCATTGAGCTGACCGGCCGCATGTTGCCGGGCACCGAGATCGGTGCCGCGTTGACCGTGCTCGATGCCATGCAGGTCGACGTGGTCGGCCTCAACTGCGCCACCGGTCCGGTCGAGATGAGCGAGGCACTGCGCCACCTTTCGGGGGCCAGCCGCGTCCCTCTCGCCTGCGTCCCGAATGCGGGCCTCCCGTCGGTGGTCGACGGCAACATGCACTACGACCTCACGCCCGAGGGCCTGGCCGAGCACCTGCACCGCTTCGTGACCGAGTTCGGCGTGAGTGCCATCGGAGGGTGCTGCGGCACCACGCCGGCCCACCTGGCCGCCGTGGTCGAGCGCTGCGCCGACGCCACGCCGGCCGTGCGCAACCCGGTGCACGAGCCGTCCGCCGCCTCCATCTACACGTCGGTCCCGTTCGCGCAGGACTCGTCGTATCTGGCCGTCGGCGAGCGCACCAACGCCAACGGGTCCAGGGCCTTCCGCGAGGCCATGCTCGACGGCGACTGGGACACCTGCGTCGGCATGGCGCGGGACCAGGTCAAGGAAGGCTCGCATCTCATTGACGTCTGCGTCGACTACACGGGCGCCGACGGGGTCTCGGACATGCACGAGATCGCCAGCCGCTTCTGCACGCAGGCGAGCGTGCCCCTCATGGTCGACTCCACCGAGGGCCCGGTGGTCCGGGCCGCGCTCGAATGGCTCGGCGGGCGGCCCATCCTCAACTCGGTCAACTTGGAGGAGGGGGACGGGCCGGGCACACGCCTCGACACGTTCCTCCGCCTCGCCCGCGAGTTCGGGGCCGCCGTCGTGTGCACGTGCATCGACGAGGAGGGCCAGGCGCGCACGGCGGAGTGGAAGCTGCGGGCCGCCCGCAACATCCGGGACATCGCCGTCGAGCGCTACGGGCTCGCACCCGAGGACCTGTTGTTCGACCCGCTGGCGCTGCCGCTGTCGACGGGCATGGAGGAGAGCCGCGAGGACGGGATCGAGACCATTGAGGGCATCCGCCGGATTAAGGCGGAACTGCCCGGTGTGTCCACCGTTCTGGGCCTGTCCAACGTGTCCTTCGGCCTCAACCCGGCTGCTCGACAGGTGCTCAACTCCGTGTTCCTGCACGAGTGCGTGGAGGCCGGCCTCGACTCGGCCATCGTCCACGCCTCCAAGATCCTCCCGTTGTCCCGCATTGACGACCGGGCCAAGGAGATCTGCCTCGACCTCGTCTACAACCGCCGCACCGAGGACTACGACCCGTTGCAGGAGCTCTTGTCGATGTTCGAGGGGGTCAAGGCCGCCACCGGGCCGGCCGAGGACCACAGTGACTGGCCCGTCGACCGCCGGCTGTCCCAGCGCATCATTGACGGCAATCGCAACGGGCTGGAGGACGATCTGACCGAGGCGCTCGAGTCGGGCACGGCGGCGCTCACCATCGTCAACGACATCCTGCTCGAGGGTATGAAGGTCGTCGGCGAGCGTTTCGCCTCGGGCGAGATGCAACTGCCCTTCGTCCTGCAGTCCGCCGAGACCATGAAGGCCGCGGTCGCCTTCCTCGAACCACACATGGAGAAGTCGGACCAGGGCGGCAAGGGGACCGTGGTGCTGGCCACCGTCAAGGGCGACGTGCACGACATCGGGAAGAACCTGGTCGACATCATCCTCACCAACAACGGCTACGAGGTGGTGAACCTCGGCATCAAGATCGGCATCAACGAGATGGTCACCGCCGTCGAGGAGCACAAGGCCGACGCCATCGGCATGAGTGGGTTGTTGGTGAAGTCGACGCTCATCATCCGCGAGAACCTCGTCGAACTGAACGACCGTTCGTTGTCCAACATCCCCGTCCTGCTGGGTGGGGCGGCGCTGACACGCACCTACGTTGAGCGGGACCTGCGCGAGGTCTACGAGGGGCGGCTGTTCTACGGGCGCGACGCCTTCGAGGGGCTGCGCACCATGGACCGCCTGGTGGAACTGAAGCGCAAGGGCGACGACGACCCCCTGTTCGGGCGCGAGATCTCCGAGAAGAACGTCCCGCGGCGGAGCCGTCTCGACGACCAGGACACCACTCCGGTGGAGGGTCAGCCCGCTCGCGCCGACGTGGCGGCGGACAACCCGCTGTTCACCCCACCCTTCGTGGGCGCCCGGGTCGCCGTGGGCATCCCCATCGACGAGGTCGCCGAGTTCCTCAACCTGACGGCCCTGTTCCGCAACCAGTGGGGCTTCAGACCCGAGAACGGCGAGAACGATACCGAGTTCAAGGACCGGGTGAGGGCCACACTGCGCGAGCAGCTGGGCAAGGCCAAAGAGGCGGATCTTTTGGTGCCGTCCGTGGCCTACGGGCATTTCGCCGCCAACGCCGAGGGCAACGACCTCGTGATCTGGAAGGACGAGTCCCGAACCTCGGAGTGGATGCGCTTCACCTTCCCGCGTCAGCGCAAGGAGCCCTGGCTGTGCATTGCCGACTTCTTTCGCCCCGCCGACTCGGGAGACGAAGACTTCGCCAGCTTCATGCTCTGCACCATCGGGGCCAGAGCCTCGGAGGAGACCGCACGGCTGTTCGCCGAGAACCACTACCAGGAGTACCTCTTCCTGCACGGCCTCAGCGTCGAGATGGCCGAGGCCACCGCCGAGTACTGGCACCGCCGTATTCGCGAGGAACTCGGCTTCGCCGGCGAGGACGGGCCGAGCCTGACCGGGCTCTTCAAGCAGCAGTACCGCGGCGGGCGGTACTCCTGGGGCTACCCGGCCTGCCCCGACCTGACCGACAATGCCAAAGTGGTGGAGCTCCTGGGCGGGGACCGCATCGGCGTCACGGTCAGCGAGGGCTTCCAGCTCAACCCCGAGCAGACGACCGACGCCATCATCTGCCACCACCCCGAGGCCAAGTACTTCATCGCGTGAGGACGACGCGGGCCCGGAACTGGGCCCGGTCCGGCGGGGCAGCCGCCACCTTGGCTTGGTGCTGCGTCTGCGCGGTGGTCATGGCTCCGGCCGCGCAGCCGGCGCGGCCGGCGCGGCGAGCACGGCGACGGCTTCGCTCGACACGGTGGTGATCCCCGACCTCGGCCCGGGCTACACGGTGACCTCTCAGGGGCCACTCAATGCAGCAGAGTTCGCTTCCGACGCGCCCGACCCGTCAACCGTCGCGGCCGCCCTGTCCACCTTGGCCAAGACCATTTCGACCTACGAGCGGGTGTGGCAGGCCGACGGTGGCCTCAACCAGGTACAGGACCTCCTGGTCCGCTTCTCGGCCCCGGTGGGGGCACGGGTGTTCGTGCAGGCCGCCCAGCACTCCCTGGAGTCGGGCGAGATCGTCAGCTCCGACCCCCTCTCGTCCATCCCCGGTGCCCGGCGCGTCACCTACTTCGCGGCGACCGACCAGGACGGCGTGGGCGAGGCCGTCACCATGCGGGCCGGCGAGTACGTCGACCTGCTGTCCTTCTTCTCGGCGGCGTCGGGCAATCCGCAGCCCATTTCGCCCGCCGACGCCGAGCGGGTCGCCCGGGCCCAGTACGCCGCCATGGTGCGGGCTCCGGGCGGCGCCCCCGCCACGACTGCGATGCCGGACCGCTCAACCAGGAGCGTCTCGCTCGGCACCATCCTTCAGGTCCTGGTGGTCGTTGCCGTGCTGGCACTGGCCGTGGCCACCCCGGCCCTCCTGCGGCGGCGACGGATCGGGCAGGACGCCTCGACCGCGGCGGCGATGCCGCCGGGCGATCCTTCAGCCGGCGACACGGTTGACGATCTCCGCGAAGACCGCCGGTGACGTCACGGGGAGCAGGTGGCCCGAGTCGAGCCGGATGACCTCGACCGGGGGCGGCAGGCGCGTGACCATGACCTCCTGCATCTCGGGTCGAATCGGGCGGTCCCTCTCGTTGAGCACATAGGTGATGGGGATGCCGGCGACCGTGGACCAGTGAACGGGCTGGAAGTAGTGCTGCACCGTGTCCTCCACCGAGCGCGCCGGATCGGTGACGAAGGCCAACGTGTCGTCAGTGAGCGGGTCGCCGCCGTAGGAGTGCCGGAGCGCCTCGGGGTCGGAGGGCGGGGGCAGCGTGATCGTCCGCCCGTCCTTCTCGGCGTCCGCCATTGCCATGCGCAGGCCGTCACGGTGGCGCTCCTGCATGCAGGCAATCCCGCACTCGCCCTCGGCCGGCACGAGCGCGGCGTTGAGGACGATCGCCCCGACGCGGCCGCCGAGGGCGGCGACGACGCCCGGTACGACCAGGCCGCCGGAGGAATGGGCCACCAGCGTGAGCGGGCCGGCCGGGGTCGCTGTTTCGACGTCGGCCACCACCGAGGCGACCTCGTGGCCGACGGTCAAGGTGGCCAGGTCCGCCGGCCGGGCTCGGCGGCCCGGCAGATCGACGACGAGCGGTTCGCCGTCGAGGTAGGGCAGCAGGCGGTCCCAGAAGGCGCCGGTGGCCCCACCGCCGTGGATCAGGACGACCGTCACGACCGGTGAGCTCCCTCAGTGGACGGCATGGCGACGGAGGCTAGCGGCGGCGTCGGCGGGCACGGCCACCTCGGGTCGTCTCGGTAGGATCCGTCGGGTGACCTCGGTCAAGGACGCGGGACAAAGCGCCCCCATCACGGGGTTGTCGCACGTGCAGCTCCTGGTGTCCGACGTCGGCGCGAGTGCGAAGTGGTACAGCGCTGTTCTGGGCCTGGCTCCCTTCGCGGACGATCCGGACATCGGCTACGTCGCGCTGCAACACCGTGGCGGGAGGTTCGTCGTGGTCCTGACCGAGACTCCGACGCCGCGCCACGCACCGGCCGAACCGCTCTCTGACAGGCTCGATCACCTGGCGCTCGCCGTCCCTGACGGAGCTGCTCTCGAGGCCTGGGCCACCCATCTGACCGAGGTCGGCATCGACCATGACGGCGTGGTGCTCGAGGGTGGACATCCCTCGCTCCAGCTCCGCGACCCCGACGGCATCGCGATTGAGCTGGTGGCGCCGTGAGGGCTGGTCGACCCGTCAGCTCCAGCTGGTGATTCTGCGGAATCGCGACTTTCGCGTCCCGCGTTGCACGGGGTCCTGGACCGCTTCTGCCCGATTGGTCCGCAGCCACGCCATGAGGCCGTCCGCGTTGTCGAAGACGATCTCCTGATCGGTGTCCATCACGTAGAGACGGACGGAATCGGGGCCGGCCGTGACCGAGAATTCGATCTTGCCGTTGAAGACGAAGCACCACAGCGGCGTCGTGCCTGGCGTCGACCTCGGTTCCAATCGCCATCCGGGTCGACCTCCGAGGAGCTCAAGGATGTCGTTCGTCGACGGTCCGCCTGGGGTCATGTGCGCCGAGGCTAGCCCCGGGGCCGCACTGTCCATCAGACCTTGCCCATGACCCGAGCCGGCTCGGGGTCCACGGGGAGCGCACGGGACGGGCGCGGCGCCAGGAGGGCGGCCCCGGCGGCGACGACGCCCGCGGACAGGAGAACCGACCCGATGCAGTCGAGGGGCGTGTGCCAGAAGGCGCCGATCACGGCCAACGACATCAGGAGAGTCCAGACCGCACCAAAGGCGAAGGTGATGCCGCGTCCCACGTTCCCGAGCACCGGGTAGAGCGCGAGCCACATGGCCAGCGCTGTCGCACAGACCGCGGTCACGTTGCCCGAGGGGAAACTCAGCGCCCCGCTGAACCGCTCCTGGACCAGCGGCTTGGCGATGTATTCGCTGATGAGCAGGGCGGCGACGGCAAAGACGGCGAGCACCCCGACCCGCAGCAGGACGCGGCGGAGGGCGCCATATACCACGCTGACAAGGAAGACGGCCCCGATGACCGGCACGGCGAGGAAGTCGGCGAGGTCGGCCCACCGGTCGACGTCGGGAGGGTGACCCAGCAGCTGCAGGACGTGGTGCTCCAGGCGGTAGGCAGTGAGATTCCGGGACACGGCGAGGCCCAAGAGCGCCGTCGCGAGCAGGCTCACCAGGGCGATGACCGTGAGCCGGAGACGCGACATGGACACCAACGCTACGTGGCCCGAGGGATCTTTCCTTCTCACCTCGCCAATCGAATCGAATGCGGAGCATTGGGTGCGGCCCGATGGGCCGGCCTGGCCGCATGGGCCACCACGAAATCTCGCATGGGTTGTCGTGGCTGTGAGGGGGCCCCGGCTCGTCGTCCTGTGTCACACCTGACCCGTCTGACGGCGCGGCAGAGCGCTATCGTGACGCGGACGCGTGCAAGGAGGACATCGTGCCTGAATTCCCCGGCGTCACCCACGTCGCGCTCACCGTCTCCGACGTGGAGCGCAGTCGTCCCTGGTACCAGAGTCTCATCGGGAGCCCACCGGTGATCGATGAGGACACGGGGCCTTTCCATCATGTCGTCTGGCTCCTCGGAGGCCAGACATTGGTAGGCATCCACCAGTTCCCGGATCCACACGGCTCGGAACCGTTCGACGAGCGCCGACCGGGTCTGGACCACGTGGCCTTCGCCTGCGCGAGCCGCGCCGAGCTCGAGCAGTGGGAGACGAAGCTCAACGAGCTGGGCATCGTGAACGGCGGGGTGGTCGACGCTCCATACGGGTCGGGCCTCTCGTTCCGCGATCCCGACAACATCGCACTCGAGTTCTTCTCTCCACCCGGCTGACCCCGTCGCCACGACGCCGCGGGCCCGCCGGTTTACGGCGCCTGCGGATCCCCTTGTCTGGCGCGCAACGCCATCTCCAAGCCGTCCACGTCGGCAACGGTGACAGTGAGCGCCGAATGGCCACTTCGACGTAGCGTCGATCGCACTTTTTCCGAGAAGTGAACGCAGACACCGCTCTTGCTGTTCGTGCCGAAGGTCAGGCCGTCGTCGGCGAAGGACATCCGGACGCCGCACGCCGTCCACCAGCGGTAGTCCTTGGTGATGTGGGCTCCGGCGATGTTTGACCGCGACGTCGTGAGCTTCACGAGACCGAACGTCGCGACGAACAACCCGTCCGCCGTGAGGGTGACCCCGTCTCGAGACGGCCGCAGCAAGAAAGGCAGCAGCACGGGCAGGTACCGCCGGTCGATCGCGTAGCCGAAGTGCCGGGTGACTCCGTCCGTCACCCCCCGACCGTGCTCGTCTCGCCCGGATCGTCCTGCTCGAACATGTGCAACGTGGTCCCACAGTGACCGCAATAGACCACGCGCAGCGAGACCGGTTCCACCTGCTCCTCGTCGGCCGGAACCGAGAGAGCGCGGAAGCGTGCAGAGACGCTGAGGGTCGCGCTGCACCCTGGGCAGGACGGAAGCCTCGGGGTCGTTGGTTCCTCTGGTTCTTCGACGCGCCCGGCGGACGGCGTCCCGGATACGCCCGTCATGAGGTCGGTCACGACCTGCCGTACGCGCAGGTCGTCGACGCCGAGGTCTGCGAGCACCAGTGCCGCCACACCATGACCCTCTCGCACCAGGCCGAGGAGTATGTGTTCAGTTCCGATGTAGCTGTGGTCGAGCTGGAGCGCTTCGCGGAGCGAGAGCTCGAGCACCTTCTTGGCCCGTGGGGTGAACGGAGGGGAATCGTTGGGGGCACTACCTGACACCCCGATCTTCTCTACAACCTTCTCTCGTACGACATCGAAGGAGACCCCGAGCCGCCGTAGCGCCTCCGCCCCCATGCCATCGCCTTCGCGCATCACTCCGAGGAGAATGTGCTCGGTGCCGATGAACGGGTGATTGAGCAGGCGAGCCTCTTCCTGAGCGAAGGTCAGCACCCGCCGTGCCCGGTCGGTGAAGCGTTCGAACACGCCGGCAAGGCTACTGCTCAGGCTCCCACGGCGCAGGAGATCTTCCCTGGGCGCCGGAATCTTCAACGTGGCGCGCGGGGCATCCCCAGGCCGATCATGGCAATGATGTCGCGCTGCACCTCGTTCGTCCCCCCACCGAAGGTGAAGATGGTCTGGCTCCGGGCCTGGTTCTCCAGACGGCCTCGGAGGACCGCGCCGGGTGATCCCTCCACCAGGTATCCGGCCTGCCCGACCACTTCGAGGAGGAGTCGATAGACCTCGAGCGAGAGCTCGGTCCCGTAGACCTTGGTCGCCGAGGCATCGGCGGGATTCAGCCCCTTGCCGGAGGCCCACGCCACTTTCCAGTTCAACAGCTTGAGTACGTCGACCTTTGCGTGCGCCCTGGCCAGCATGATCTGGACCCACTCGTGATCCAACACCGAACGACCGTCCCGGAGCCGATGCTCCTGCGCCCAGCGCCGAACCTCCGTCAGGCTCCGCAGCAGGCCGGAGGCCGGACAGATCGCCACCCGTTCGTGGTTCAGTTGGTTGGTGATGAGTTTCCAGCCCTGATTCTCGGACCCGACGAGGTTTTCTGCGGGAACGCGGACGTCCTCGTAGAACGTCGTGCTGGTGATGTCGCCTGCGATGGTGGGGAGCGGCGTCCAATGAAAGCCCTGCGAGTCCACGGGGACGATGAACACCGAGAGGCCCTTGTGTTTCGGTGCTTCGGGATCGGTCCGGGCGGCCAGCCAGACGTAGTCCGCATAGTGAATCGCGCTGGTGAAGATCTTCTGGCCGTTGATCACGTACTCGTCGCCGTCGCGCACCGCCCGCGTCTTGAGCGAGGCCAGGTCGGTGCCGGCGGATGGCTCGGTGTAGCCGATGGAGAAATGGACCTCTCCCTTCAAGATGCCAGGCAGGATCCGTTCCTTCTGTTCGTCGGTTCCGAGAGCCATGAGCGTCGGGCCGACGCTGTTCAACGTCAGCAGCGGGAGAGGCACGCCCGCCCAATGAGACTCCTCGACGAAGATCATCTGGTCGATGGGCCCCCTGGCCTGCCCGCCGTACTCCAGAGGCCAGCCCAGCCCGAGCCAGCCGTCCTGCCCCATCCGGCGGACGTAGCGGATATAGGTCGGCTCGTCCGAAGCCGAGTCCTCGATATCGGTGACAAGGTCCTCGAAATACCTGCGGAGTTGCTGCTGCAGGCTGCGTTGTTCCTCGGTCAACTCCAGGTACACGTGCTTCCGCCCTTATCTCTTCGCTCGCCCTCCGAGAGCAGTATCGCGGGCACGGACCTGTCACGCCGCGCCCGTCCACTGGAACGGCATCCCTCCGGGTTCGGCATCGCCTGGCTCCTCCTCCTCGGCGGCCCCGTCGGGTGGCTCGGCCTTCTCCTGTTCGCCAGCCTGCGACCCCAGGAGTCGCTCACCGTGCGACTCCCCTACTGCGACGCGGCCTACCACGAGCTCGTGCAGGCCCGCCGGACGCGACGCAATGCCGGCATGGCCACAGTCGTGTGTGCTCTCGCTGCGCTCGCGGTCGTCATCCCCGAGACCTTCGTCGCGCATGCCGCCGCGGCTGCGTTGGGCGTGCTCGGGATCGGAAGCTTCCTCGTCTTCATCGGCAAGACATTTCCAGTCCGCCGGGCAGCCGTTCGAATTCAGCTCGATGCGTCGCGACGATGGGTCACAATGTCGAGGATCAGCGACCCGCTGGCGGAGGCCATCAAGCGGTCACAGGCCAACGACCGACGCATGGACGTCTCCCGAACTTCGTCGTAGCACGGCCCTCCTCCGACCGTTAGGCGCGTGCGGTCCCGAGGCCACCGATGCCGAGCGACCCGTCGCCCTCGACGACCCCTTCGCTCGGAACGCCGTCTTGGCCCGATGCAGCCGAAGGTGAGACCTTCTCGTCGCCCGCGTATGGCGGAGGATCGTCGAGGAAGTCCGAGGTGGGCACGAAGAACAGCGCACCGGTCACCGCGGTCGAGAAATCGAGGATGCGGTCGTAGTTGCCCGGGGGGTCGCCGAGGAACATGTGCTCGAGCATCAACTCGGTGACCGACGGAGTGGCGGCGTACCCGATGAAATAGGTGCCGAACTCTCCGGCACCCAACGACCCGAAGGGCATGTTCTCCCGCAGGATCTGACGCTGCGTGCCATCGGGTTCAACAATGGTGTTGAGCGCGACGTGCGAATTGGAAGGCTTGACGGCATCGTCCATCTCCACGTTGGAAAGCTTTGCCCGCCCGATCACCCGTTCCTGCTCCTCGACGGTCAGGGCCTCCCAGGCGGCCAGGTCGTGCAGGTACTTCTGCACGATCACGTAGCTCCCGCCGGCGAATGCCGGGTCCTCGGCATCGATCGTCACCGCAATTTCCGCCGCGTACCCGGTCGGATTCTCCGTCCCGTCGACGAAACCCAATAGATCCCTCTCGTCGAAATACTTGAACCCGTGGATTTCGTCGACCACCGTGGCCGCACCCGAGAGACGTCCCACGACCAAGGACGCCAGTTCCCAGCAGAGATCCATCGTCGCGGATCGGATGTGGAACAAGAGATCACCCGGAGTGGAGACAGCCTGGTGCTGAGCGCCGACGAGTGCCCGGAACGGGTGCAACTCGGCGGGCCGAGGACCGGCGAAGAGACGATCCCAGGCGGCCGATCCCACGCCCGTCACCATGGCGAGCCCACCCTCCGGAGAACGGAAGGACACCGTACGGGCCAGTCCCGACAGATCGGCGAGCAACTCGTGGACCACTGACTCGCCGCCGTCATCGATGGTCAGGACCAAAATGACGGCGCTGGCCGTGAGCGGGGTGAGCACGGGTTGGGCCACGGGCGGTCCCGCAACGGCTTCGGGACTCTGCGAGACATTCGCCATGATCGTGCTACTCAGGCTCCTCTCCGGGCGTTCCTCGTGACCGTTGACGGCCCGCGGAATGGTCCACGGCGAGCGTAGCGGCCTCGCCTAGGGGCAGGCCCCGAAGGGGTCGATGGAGGCAAAGGACTCACCGAACTTCTGTTGCTCCGTCGAGAGCTGGCCCGTCATGTACCAGGAGTTGGCCGACTCGTTCATGTAGGCCTCGGGACACGGATCGGAGATCGCGATCGTCGGACCGTTCGGGCAGGCATCCGGGAACTGCGGCGTGTCATAGAGGCACGTCATGGCCTCGTGACCCTCGGCATAGCCAGGGCAGTCGAGAGCGAAGCCCGGAGCCGCGTACGTCTGGAGATACGCCAGGGCAGCCGCACAGCCCCACGCGGTGGCGTGGCCGAAGGACGGGACGGCTGGTGCGGGCGACAACGATGGGGCGGGTGGCGGCGGTGCGGGGACGGGCGACGGGGCGGCGGGGGGTGGCGGGGCCGCCGCTGGCGCGACCGGCGTGGCGGCCAGAACCGCAGGCACGGTCGTCGGGATCGTGGTGTTCGTCGTCGTCGTGGTCGCGACCGCTCGCACCAGTTGCATGCCACCGGATTGCTGGGCCTGATAGTCCGGCGAGGAGACCGCGGCCGGCACGCCGAAGACGCTGCCGAGAGCGAAGACGGCGATGGACGCCAACCCGCCCATCCAGACAGGGCGGCGGGGCTTCCAGGAGGATCGGTGGGGCCGAGCCCCGGTGATCAGGTCCTCGGACAGGGGCACATAGGACTTTCGGCCCGAGTCAAAGTGCCCTTAAGCGATCAACAGAAGATCAACGGCCGTTGTTCTCGGCGCCCGATATCGGAGCGCTCGTTCACGCTCCCCTGCCGGCGGCCACGGCAGCCTCCCGTGCGTGATAGCTGGACCGTGTGAGAGGTGACGCTTCCACGTGGGCCACGCCGAGCGCAATGCCGGCCTGGCGCAGGCGGTCGAACTCCTCAGGTGTCCAGTAGCGGGACACAGGCAGGTGATCCCGGCTCGGCCGCAGGTACTGCCCGACGGTGACGATGGAAACGCCCACACCGCGCAGGTCGGCCATGGTCGCCACGACCTCGTCCTGGCGTTCGCCGAGGCCGACCATCAGACCCGACTTGGTCACGAGCCCCGCCTGTCCGGCACGGGCGAGCACGGCCAGACTGCGCGCATAGCCCGCCGAGGGCCGCACGGCCCGCTGCAGCCGCGCCACCGTCTCCATGTTGTGGTTCAACACGTCCGGTCGAGCCTCGAAGATGGCGTCCAACGACGCGGCATCGCCTCGGCAATCGGAGATGAGCACCTCGACTGTCGTCTCCGGCGTGCGTGACCGGATCGCCCTGATGGTCTCTGCCATCGCACCGGCGCCACCGTCGGGCAGGTCGTCGCGGGCCACGCAGGTGACGACGGCGTGGCCGAGCCGCATGCGCTCGACGGCCTGCGCCACCCGTTCCGGCTCGTCGGGCGACAGCGGCAGGGGGTGCCTGGTGTCCACCTGACAGAAGCCGCACGCCCGCGTGCAGCGCTCGCCGTTGATCATGAAGGTCGCCGTGCCGTCTGCCCAGCACTCGTAGATATTCGGGCACCCCGCCTCCTCGCACACGGTCACCAGGCCGAGGTCGTGGATGGTCGATCCCAGTTGGCGGTAGCCCTTGCCGATGCGCACAGGCACCCGTAAGAACTCCGGCTTCCGTTGGCCGATGTCGATCCCTGCCTCCGGTGCCACTCCGGCCTGCCGCAGGCGGCGCAGGAGCGGGCGCTCCGGCGACCCCGACCAACCGTGGTCGTCGACGGGACCCTGCCGCACGTCGGCGCGCTCCATGCCCCCGGGGCCGAACGCGGCAGCGGCACGGGCGACGAATGCATCGACCACCGCAGCGAACGGCGCCTCGATGCCCTCGGCGTACAACGAGGTGACGCCCCGATCGGCAATGCCGCACGGCACGATGTGGTCGAACATGGCGAGATCGGAGCTCACGTTGAGCGCCACGCCGTGGAGGGTCCGGCGGCGCCCCGGGCCGGCACGCAGGGTGCGCACTCCGATGGCGGCGATCTTGCGGGCCTGCGGACCGCCGGCTCCGAGCCACACACCCGGGTAGTCGGCCTCGGTGGTCGCACCCTTCAGGCCGAGGTCGGCCAACGTGGCGATGACCACGTCTTCCAACCGGTGGACGTGCGCCGGTCCCGAGGCCGGGTCGTCGGGCACCGTGACGATGGGATAGGCGACCATTTGACCCGGCCCGTGGTACGTGACGTCGCCCCCGCGGTCGGTGCGGGCCAGCACGGCGCCGACCCCCACGGGGTCCACCAGCACGTGCCGCTCGTCGGCGTGGGCCCCCAATGTGTAGGTATGCGGGTGCTGGAGCACCAGGAGGTAATCGTCGGTGGCCTCGGTGGCCAGGGCGTGTTGGAGGGCGTCTGCCTCGTGGTAGGGAACCGTCCCGAGCGACCTGGTGCGCAGCACCGGCGCGGCCCTAGAGCTCCGCGGCCCAGTCGCGACTGCCCAGGAGGTCTGCGACCTTGCGCAGGAACAGCGACACATAGGCGCCGTCGACGGCCCGGTGGTCCCAGCTCACGCCGAGGATGCCGGTCGAATGGATGGCAATGGACTCGGACCCGTCGGGCTGTGTCACCACGACCGGCCGGCGCGCTATGCCGTCGGTCGCCAGAATCGCCACTTGCGGTTGATTGATGATCGGAACCGTGAAATACGTGCCGAAGGGGCCGTCGTTCGTGATGGAGAACGTCCCACCGGCGATGTCGTCCGCGTTGAGCTGACGACCCCGGGCCCGCTCTGCCAGGTCGCGGATGCGCCGGGCGACGCCGCGCAACGTGACTTCTTCGGCACGGTGGATGACGGGCACGATCAGTCCCTCGTGGGACAGGTCGACTGCGATGCCGAGATTTACTTCGGCGTGGACGAGCAGCGAATCGTCGACCACCGACGCGTTCAGCAAGGGGAAGTCGCGTAGCGCCTCGACGGCCGCCCGGGCCACAAAGGGAAGGTACGTGAGCGCGAAACCTTCCTCGGCCTTGAAGCGCTCGCCCCAGGCCTTGCGGACGCGCTCGACGCCCTCGAAATCGACCTCGTTTGCAATGAACGCGTGTGGTGAGGTCGCCTTGGATCGCACCATGTGCTCAGCCGTCCGGCGTCGCATGTTGGAGAAGGGCACGATCTGGTCCCCCGCGGCACGGAAGGAGGCCATGGACGCGGGGGGCGCCTGCGCTGCCCGCACCACCGCCGCGGCGGGCGCGCTCTGGACGACAGGTGGTGGTGGCGGCGGGGCCGCGGGTGGTGGCGGCGCGGCCGCGGGTGGAGCCGGCGGCGCAGCGCGGCGCGCCTCGACCTCCCGCTGCGCGTCGTCCCGGGTGATCCGCCCCCCAGAACCTGTTCCCGTCACCTCGGACTCGCTGATGCCGTTCTCGGCCAGCAGCTTGCGCACCATTGGTGACAGCACAGATGGCCCGACACCGTCCCCGTTGCTCCCTACGGTCGGCGCAGGCGCCGAACCGGCCGGCGGTGGCGGTGGCGGTGGTGGTGGAGGAGTCGGTGGAGCCGGTGGAGCCGCTGTGGTGAGCCGCTTGTGGTGGTGGTGGTGGTGGTGCCGGTTCTGCCGCCTCGGCTGCGGGTGCGGCCTCGGACGGAGCAGGCGCAGCGCCGTCGCCGATGACCGCCAGCTTGACCCCGACCTCGACCGTCTCACCCTCGGGGACGAGGATCTCGCTGAGCACGCCCGCCGCAGGCGAGGGCACCTCCGAGTCGACCTTGTCGGTGGACACCTCGAAGAGCGGTTCGTCGCGCTCCACCGCGTCGCCCACCGCCTTCATCCAACGGGTGATCGTTCCCTCGGTCACCGTCTCGCCGAGCTGCGGCATCATCACGTCAGCCAACGTGCAGTCCCCTTCCGCTCAACGCGAGCATGGTCTCACCGAATGTCTCGGACAGCGACGGGTGCGGCTGAATGAAGTGCGCCACCTCTTCGGGGAGCGCCTCCCAGTTCACCGCCAGATAGCCGGCACCGAGCTGCTCGGTCACCCAGGGGCCACACAGGTGCACCCCCAAAATCCGTCCCGCCGTCCCGTCGGCTTGCTGCTCGGCGATGATCTTCACGACTCCCTCGGTCTCGCCGATGATCTGGGCCCGGCTGTTACCGCCGTAGGGATCCTTCTTGGTCACCACCGCAATGCCGGCCTCTTTGGCCTGCGCCTCGGTCATGCCGCAGAAGGCCACCTCGGGTCGGCAGTAGATGGCCCACGGCACCTTGGCGTTGTCGACCGGCACCACCGGCTCGCCCAGCATGGTCTTGACCGCCACGATGGCCTCGGCGAACCCCACGTGGGCCAGCTGCGGGGTACCGGCCACGATGTCGCCCACTGCGAAGACGCCGTCGACGCCGGTGCGCTGATGATCGTCGGTAGCCACGAAGCCACGCCGATCCATTTCGACCCCCAGCCCGTCGGCCACCAAGCCCTCCGTGCGGGGACGCCGGCCCACCGACACGACGACCGCCTCCGCATCGAAGGTCTGGTCCCCCGCCTTCACCGTCGTGATCGTCCCGTCCGCCGACGGCGTGTGCCCCTCGACGTTGACGCCGGTGACGATGTCGATCCCGCGCTTCTTGAACGAACGGACGAGGAGGCGGGTGATGTCGTCGTCGCAGCCCGGGAGGATGGTGTCGAGCGCCTCCAGAATGGTGACCTTCGAGCCGAGGTCGGCCAGGAGCGAGGCGAACTCGCATCCGACGACGCCGCCGCCGATGATGACGGCCGAGGCCGGGAGCTCCTTGAGGTCGAGGAACTCGTCCGACGTCATGATCAAGCGCCCGTCGACCTCGAAGCCGGGCAGGAGGAACGGTACGGATCCGGCCGCCAGGACGACATTGCGGCCGACGATGACGCGGCCGGCATCCTCCCCGTCCACCACCTCGACGCGGTGGTCCGTCTTCAGGGTGCCCGTACCCGACAGCGTGGTGACCTTGCGCCCCTTGAGCAGTCCGGCCAGGCCCTTGTGCAGCTTGCCCACCACGGCGTTCTTGCGGTCCTGGCTCACCGAGAAATCGATCGAGACGCCCGAGGTGTCGATCCCGAACTCCTTGGAGCTCTCGATCGTCCGGTAGACCGCGGCCGTCTCGAGGAATTCCTTGGCCGGGATGCAACCGCGGTGCAGGCACGTTCCGCCCACTTTGTCCCGCTCCACAATGGCGACGGAGAGGCCGGCCGCGGCACCGTAGAGCGCAGTCGCATAGCCGCCGGGACCACCGCCGATCACGACGATGTCGAACTCGTCCTCGCCTGCCATCGCCCTTCCTCTCCCTGTGCTCAGAACGTCCGTCCGGCGCGCTCGGCCTCCCCGGAACAACCCGATCGCACTGGCGAGAATCCTCTCCATGCCCCGCGCGTGACCTCCGCAGCCTACCGGCCCGACCACACCGGCGAGACCGGCGAGACCGGCGACAGCGGCACAGCACCGCTCAGCCGCTCGTTCCGCTCCCCACGTCGGCCGCCTGCGTGGCCAACTCGTCGACCCTGTCGTTCCAGTGGTCACCCGAGTGGCCCTTCACCCAACGGAAGGTGACGACGACGCCCGGGTCGAGGGCGAGGGCCAGCAGCGGCTCCCACAGGTCACGGTTCGCCACCGGCTTGTTCTGTGCGTTCTTCCAGCCGCGCCGCCGCCAGCCCCGCCACCATCCGTCCGTGAAGCACTTGACCACGTACGTCGAGTCACTCACGACTTCGATCCCGTCGGGCGCGTCGGGCGTCAGCGAGCGCAGGGCCTCGAGCGCCGCTGTGATCTCCATGCGCTGATTGGTGGTGTGGCCCTCCGCGCCGCTGGCGTAGGCCCCGCCCGGCACGGCCCAGGCCCACCCGCCGGGCCCGGGATTGCCCCGGCACGCGCCGTCCGTGTACACGACGATCGGGCCGCTCTCAGGTGACATGGCACAAATGTGACACACCCAGCGGTCGTGGTCGTGGTGGTCCCCCGCCTCCCGGTACCGTGGAGCAATGCTGTTCGACGGGATCAGCCACCAAGTCCCCGATACCGATCCGGGAGAGACCGAGGAGTGGCTCGATTCGTTCGACGCCATCGTGGACGCCCGGGGCCGGGCCCGGGCGCGCTACCTCCTCATGAAGCTCTTGGAGCGGGCCCGCACCAAGCAGGTCGAGTTCCCGGCCACCGTCTCGACCCCGTACGTGAACACCATTCCGGCTGATGCCGAACCGTGGTTCCCCGGCGACGAGTACCAGGAGCGGCGCATCCGGGCCTACATCCGCTGGAACGCCGCGGCCATGGTCACGCGCGCCAACACGCGCACCGAGGGAATCGGCGGACACCTGTCGACCTATGCCAGCTCGGCGGCGCTCTACGAGGTCGGCTTCAACCACTTCTTCCGCGGCAAGGCGGACGGCGGCTTCGGCGACCAGGTCTTCTTCCAGGGGCACGCGTCACCCGGCATCTACGCCCGCGCCTATGTCGAGGGCCGGCTGACCGAGAAGGAGCTCGACAACTACCGCCACGAGGTGGCGGGCGACGGCCTGCCCAGCTACCCACACCCGCGCTCGCTCCCCGATTTCTGGGAGTTCCCCACCGTGTCGATGGGACTCGGGCCCATTGCCGCCATCTACCAGGCCCACATCAACCGCTACCTCAACCTGCGTCGCCTCGTCGACACCAGCGCGAGCCGTGTCTGGTGCTTCGTGGGCGACGGCGAGATGGACGAGCCCGAGTCCATCGGCGCCCTCGGCGTCGCCGGACGTGAGCATCTCGACAACCTGATCTTCGTCGTCAATTGCAACCTGCAGCGGTTGGACGGTCCGGTGCGCGGCAACGGGAAGATCATTCAGGAGCTCGAGGCGGTGTTCCGCGGTGCCGGCTGGAACGTGATCAAGGTGATCTGGGGCTCGCGCTGGGACGCGTTGCTGGCCAAGGACGTCGACGGTGTCCTGCTCGACCGCATGAACACGACTGTCGACGGCGAGTACCAGAAGCTGGCCGTCGAGTCGGGGGCCTACATCCGCGAGCACTTCTTCGGCCCTGACCCCCGCCTGCGAAAACTGGTCGAGGACCTGAGCGACGACGAACTGGTCTCGCTCCCGCGCGGAGGGCACGACTACCGCAAGCTCTACGCCGCCTACAAGCTGGCCACAGAGCAAAAGGGCTCGCCCACCGTCATTTTGGCCAAGACGATCAAGGGCTGGACGCTCGGGCCCGAGATCGAGGCGCGCAACGCCACGCACCAGATCAAGAAGATGACCAAGGCGCAGGTGCGCGCGCTACGCGACCGCCTGTACATGACAGACGACATCCCCGACGCCGCGCTGGAGGGCGACCCGCCCTATATCCGCCCCGCCGAGGGCTCCGATGCCATGGAGTACCTGCGCGCCCGGGGCCGCGTGCTCGACGGCCCGCTCCCCGTCCGCGTGGTGCGTCCCACGCCGGCGTTGCGGCCCGACGCCAAGGTCTTCGAGGAATTCGCATCCGGGTCGGGTAAGCAGGCCGTGTCGACCACCATGGTGTTCGCCCGCCTGCTGCGCAACCTCGTGCGCGACCCCACCGTCGGCTCGCTGGTGGCACCCATCGTCTCGGACGAGGCCCGCACGTTCGGGCTCGAGCCGCTGATCGCCGAGACGAAGATCTACGCGCCCGACGGGCAGAACTACATTCCGGTCGACGCCGATCTGCCCCTGAACTACGCCGAGAGCTCCTCGGGGCAGATGCTCGAGGAGGGCATCACCGAGGCCGGCGCGTTGGCCAGCTTCATCGCGCTGTCCACCGCCTACGCCACGTGGGGCCAGCCGATGGTGCCCGTCTACCTCTTCTATTCCATGTTCGGCTTCCAGCGGGTCGGTGATCTCGCCTGGGCCTTGGGCGACATGCGCGGTCGCGGCATCCTGGCCGGCTGCACGGCCGGGCGCACCACGCTGATGGGCGAAGGCCTGCAACACGACGACGGCCAATCGCCCCTCCTGGCCTCGACCAACCCGGCGGCCGTGGTCTACGACGCCTCTTTCGCCTACGAGGTGGCGGTGATCATGGACACGGCCGTCTCCGAGATGCTCGGGGCGACCCCCCGGGACCGCTTCTGGTACCTCACGCTCTACAACGAGACGTACCCGATGCCGCCGCTGCCCCAAGGCGTCGACGGCGAGGAGGTGCGCAGGGGCATCATCGACGGGATCTACCGCTTCAACGCCGCCCCCGATACGAACGGCGACAAAGAGCTGCGGGCATCGTTGTGCTTCTCCGGGCCGATGTGGAAGGTCGCCATGGACGCGCAGCACATCCTGGCCGAGCGCTACGGCGTCGCCGCCGACACCTGGGCCGTCACGTCGTGGACCAACCTGCGCACCGAGGCCCTCGAGGTGGAACGCTGGAACCGGCTGCATCCCGAGGCGCAGCCCCGCACCGCCAACATCACCGCGACGCTGGGCGCGGGGCCAGACCCCGTGGTCGCCATCACCGACTACATGCGGAGCGTGCCCGACCAGGTGGCACGGTTCGTCGACCGTCCCTATGCGTCACTCGGGACCGACGGCTTCGGGCGTTCCGACGCCCGCGATGCGCTGCGGTCCTACTTCGAGGTCGACAGCGCCCACCTGGTCGTCGCCGTGCTCCAACAGCTCGCCCTCGGCGGGCGCCTGCAGACCTCTGTCGTGGCCGAGGCCATCGCCGAGTTCGGGATCGACAGCGACGGCGACCCACCCTTCGTGGTCTGAGCGACCGTCAGCCGGAGAGCATCGCCGCGAACGCGGCCAGGACCTCTTGGGCGCCGTCGGGCACCGCCAGGACGAGCGTGCGCCGGTCCGCCTGCAGCGCCAGCGAGACGACGAAGAACGGACAGCACTCCTTCTCGGCCTGGGCCAGTGCCACCGCCGTGGTCAGCGCGGCATCGGACGGATCCAGCAGCAGGCGCACGGAGGCCTCGTCCACCTCCACCGCCGTCACCCGGGTCGCCACCAGGGCCCGCCAGGCGTCGGCGCGGTCCTGCCGCGCTGCCGCGTCGAGTGTGCAGGCGATCGGCACCCCGCCGTCCCCGACCGTCACCGGCGCCGGCTGGCCACCAGCGCGTCCCGGGTGAGCTCCATCTGCCCGCAGTGCTGGAACAGCTCCTCTAGAATGTGGACGAGCACCGCCCCCTTCCTCTCCGTGTAGGGCACCGGATCGTCGGGGTCGGGCCGGACGTTGACCGGTGGCGCGCCCGCACGCAGACCCACCAGGTCCTCCCGCAGCCGGCGGCGGGCCTGCTCGGTGCGGCGCACCAGGCCGGCGACGTCGCCACTGGCCGTGAACTCCTCGGCTCGGTCGCGCTGAATCGGCCGCTCGGCCACCGTGGCGCCTCCCCAATACTCCATGACGCCGAGACAGTGGGTCAGGATCACGTAGGCCGAGTTGGTGTCGCGGAACGGGGGGCGCCGGTTGACCAGTTCGTCACCGAGATCCTCCACGATGGCCGTCATCTGCGTGAGCGCCAGGTCCACGAACCACAGGTAATCGCTGACCGGGAGGGCGACCGGTGCGGACCCCTCGTCCTCAGTGGGCGATCCAGGCATCCGGGTCCGTCACCAGCTTTTGCACGTGCGGCGGGAGCTTCCCCGAAATGACGTCGTTCAGGGAGATCTTCTCGAGAACGGAGCGCAGGCTGGCCCGGACGGCCACCCAGACCTGCTGGAGGTTCTCGGCCGCTCCGTCGTAGCTGGTGGCCTCGGGTCGGTAGCCGCGCACCTCGGCCAGCGGGCCGTCCAGGGCGCGGATGACATCCGCGATCGTGATGGCGTCCGGGTCGCGGGCCAGCCGGTAGCCGCCCTCGGCTCCGCGCTGGCTGGCCACCACGCCGGCCCGGCGCAGATCGGCCAAAATCGCCCCCAGGAAACGGGGTGGCAGGCCCTGCTCCCCGGCCAGGTACTCGGCCGTCTGCGGCGTCCCGGCCGCGGCCAGCGCCAGGAGGGCCCGGATTCCGTAGTCGACCTTGGCCGGGATGTGCATGGGGAGAGTCTGCCCGCGCCGCGCCCCGCGGCCACTTCCGTACCTGGCGGGCGGCCGTGCCAAAATCTCTGCCATGGCACCCACCGCGCTCCACATCACCGGCGACGACAAGGCGGACGCGGTGCTGAGCCGCGATCCCCTGGCCCTGCTGATCGGCATGGTGCTCGACCAGCAGGTGACGATCGAGAAGGCGTTCTCCTCGCCGGCCGACCTCGTGCAGCGCCTCGGCACGAAGGGGCCGCTCAACGCCGCCACCATCGCCGCCATGGAGCCCGACGAGCTGGCGGCCGTCTTCCGAGAGCAGCCGGCTCTGCATCGCTACCCGGGCTCCATGGCCGGCCGGGTGCAGGCCGTCTGCCGTGTCGTGGCCGACGAGTACCAGAACAAGGCCGACAACATCTGGAAGGGCGTCCAGAGCGGCGACGAGCTGATCGGCCGCCTGCGCGCCCTCCCGGGCTTCGGCGAGCAGAAGGCCAAGATCTTCGCCGCGCTGCTGGGCAAGCAACTGGGCGTGTGCCCGGAGGGCTGGCGCAAGGTCACCACCCCCTACGGCAAGGAGGGCAGCTCGCTCTCCGTGGCCGACATCACCGACCCCGAGAGCCTGGCCAAGGTGAGGGCGACCAAGAAGGCAATGAAGGCCAAGGCCAGGGCGAAGGCGCAAGCCGGGGCGTGAGCGGGCGCGCCGACCTCTCGGAGCGCCGCCTCTATCTCTGTACACCGGACCGGCCCGACCTGGCCACCTTCCTGCGCGACTGCATCGCCGGCGGGGTGGACGTGGTCCAGCTCCGTGACAAGGACCTCGAGGCCAGGCCGTTGCTGGCCCGGGCGAAGGTGGCGCTGGCCGTGTGCCGCGACCTGGGCGTGCCCTTCGTGCTGAACGACCGCCCCGACCTCGCACTCGAGGTGGGGGCCGACGGTGTGCACGTGGGCCAGGACGACGCGCCGGCTTCCCTGGCCCGGCGGATCCTCGGCCCAGGCGCCATCGTCGGGCTGTCGACGCACGGCCCGAGCGACCTCGCGGGTGCGGCAGACCAGGACCTGAGCTACATCTCGGCGGGGCCAGTGGAAGCCACACCCACCAAGCCCGGCCGTGCCGGCACCGGGCTGGGCTACCTCACTCAGGCCAGCGCACGCTCCAGTGTTCCTGTCTTCGTGACAGGCGGAGTGACCCCCGAGAAGATTCCCGCTCTGACGAGCGCCGGTGCCCGCCACTTCGTCGTTGTCCGCTATCTGACCAGCGCCAGCGATGCCCGAAACGCGGCCCTGGCTCTTCGTCAGGCGATCGATCGAGCGTCGAGTAGCGCGCCACCTCCGGCGCCTCGGACGTGACGGCGGTCTCGGACGTGGGCGTGCCGGCGGGCTCGGCCCCGGCCTCCGCCTCCTGGTCATAGGGCTGCGCGAGCCGGGCCTCGCTCGCGTCCAGGACGACCATGAACTTCGTTCCACCCCAACCCGACACGTCCTAGTCATCGGCGCCCCGAGCGCCTGCTTGAGCACCAGCACGGATGGTGGCCGCCATTGTTGACGGCCCGTTGTGATCCCTCAGTGCCGCCGCTCCAGCCACCCCACCAGAATGGCGATGACCCGGGGGTCCGCCCGCAGCCAGTGGCCGGCTCCCAGCACCGCGTGCAGCTCCGAGGGCCCTGTGGCGGCGTCCGCCAGGGCCCGGGCGTCGGCGAGGGGCACGTCGGGGTCGTCGGAGCCGTGGACCATCAGGAGCGGTCGTCCCTTCAGCAGGGCGGCGTCCTCGGTGGGGTGCAGGACGGAGAGCTCCTTGGCCCAAGTGTCGACGGAGGCGGGGAACCCGGGTGTGCTGACCACGCCGGTCTGGCGGCAGCGCTCCACCAGCTGCTCGGGTTCGGCGGCCAACGGACCCAGGTCGGCCGGCGTACCGAGGCACGCGACCCCCGCCACCCGATCGTCCCCCGCGGCCAGGTGCAACGCCAGCACGCCGCCGAAGCCGAAGCCCACGACGAGGCGGGGAGCCGACTCGGGGATCTCCGCCGCGGCCAGGTACCCCAGGTCGTCCAGCCAGCCCAGAGCCGAGAAGTCGCCCGCCGACTCGCCGGTGCCCCGCAGGGAGGCCGTCACCACGCGCCAGCCCGACTCCCGGGTGAGCCGGTCGGCCAGGGCGGGATAGGTCACGGCGACGTCGGCGGCCGCTCCCTTGGGCCGGGGCAGATCGTGCACCAGGACCACGTGGCCATGGGCGGGCGCACCCGGTGGGGTGGCGCTGGCGTAGGTGGCGAGGTCCCCCGCCGGCCCGGGGCGGAGCCTGAAGGGCCCCGGCACGTCAGATGCCGATGCGCTGTGCCAGCAACTCGCGGTGGTACGAGGGATCGCCCAGCAACAGCTCCGACGACTTGGCCCGCTTGAAGTAGAGGTGGGCCGGGTGCTCCCACGTGAAGCCGATGCCCCCGTGGATCTGGATGTTCTCCGCGGCCGAGTGGAAGTAGGCCTCCGAGCAGTAGGACTTGGCCAGGGAGGCCACCACCGGCAGCTCGTCGGAGTCCTCGGCCGCGGCCCAGGCCGCGTAGTAGGCGGCCGACTTGGCCGACTCGACCTCCAACAGCATGTCGGCGCACTTGTGCTTGATGGCCTGGAAGCTGCCGATGGGCCGGCCGAACTGAATGCGTGTCTTGGCGTACTCGACCGAGGCGTCGAGCACGTGCTGGGCCCCGCCCACCTGCTCGGCCGCCAGCGCCACGGCGGCCAGGTCGAGCGTCTTGGACAGGCCGGCCTCGGCCCCGCCGTCGACCCCGATCAACACGGCCGGCGTGCCGGAGAACTCGAGCCGGGCCTGCTTGCGTGTCTGGTCCATCGTCGGCAGCGGCGTGCGCGTGAGGCCGGCGGCGTCGCCTTCGACGGCGAAGAGCGAGACGCCGGCGGCCGAACGGGCCGCCACGAGGATCAGGTTGGCCACGTGCCCGTCGATGACGAACATCTTGTGGCCGTCCAGGACCCAGGCCCCGTCCTTCTGCGTCGCCGCCAACTCAATCCCGCTGAAGTCCCACTTCCCGTTGTCCTCGGTGATGGCCAGGGTGGCGATCGTCTCCCCCGAGGCGATGCCCGGGAGGTAGGACTTCTTGGCCTCGTCGTCGCCCGAGGTGAGCAGCGCGTTGGCCCCGAGCGCCACCGACGAGAAGAAGGGCGCGCACAGCAGCGCCGCGCCCATCTCCTCGAGCACCACCAACAACTCCACGTACGAGAAGCCGGAGCCGCCGAACTCCTCGGGGATGGTCAGCGACTGCAGGCCCAGCTGGTCGGCCATCTGGCTCCACACGGCGGGGTCGTAACCCTCGGTCGTGTCCATGAGACGGCGCACCTCGGTCTCGGGCGACTTCTCCGTCAGGAACCGGCGCACCGCGGTGCGCAGCTCCTCCTGCTCGTCACTGAAGGCGAAATTCATGCCAGGGCTCCTCTGCCTCTTCCCCCGGCAGCCCGGCCGGCGGTCCTGCCAGCGTGTCTACCAGACGTGGCAGCTGTGCGACCAGATTGTGCCACGCTGGTGCGATGGGACAGCTGGAGCAGATCTGGAGCGATGCGACGGCGGAGGTGCACCAGATTGTGGTGGGCCCGATGGACAACAACGTCTACATCCTGCGCTGCCGCCGCACCGGTGACGCGATGCTCATTGACGCCGCCAACGAGCACGAGGAACTTCTCGAGATCTGCAAGAACCTGGGCGTGAACCAGGTGGTGGAGACGCACGGGCACTGGGATCACATCCAGGCCGTGCCCGCGGTGCGCGAGGCCGGCATCTCGGTCGCGGTGACCAGCGCCGACGCCGGGATGCTCCCCAGCTACGACCTCATTTTGGAGGACGACGAGCAGCTCAGCGTGGGCGACCTGCGCATCAAGACCCTGGCCACCCCCGGCCACACACCCGGTTCCATCTGCTTCGCCGTCGAGGGGACGAACCTCCTGTTCACGGGCGACACCCTCTTCCCCGGCGGTCCCGGCAACACCTCCTTCGAGAACGCCGACTTCGACACCATCATTGAGTCGATCGACCGCCGGATCTTCGCCGCCTTCCAGCCCGACACCCTGGTCCTGCCCGGCCACGGCACCTCCACCACGGTCGGAAACGAGTCGCCCCACCTGGGCGAATGGGTCGAGCGAGGTTGGTGAGGGCCGCCGCGGGGAGCCCGCCGGAATCATCGCGGCGGCCCCTATCGAAATACCTGACTAAACCACTAAGCTTTTAGAAGATGAGTCAAACCCCGCCACTGCTCGAGATCCGGGACCTCCACGTCTCGGCAGAGGACGGCGCCATCCTGCGCGGCGTCGACCTGACCGTTGGTGCAGGCGAGATCCACGCCCTCATGGGCCCCAACGGCGCCGGCAAGTCGACCCTGGCCGGCGCACTGATGGGTCACCCCGCCTACACCGTGACGTCCGGATCCATCCTGTTGCAGGGCGAGGACGTGACCGGGTGGGCGACCGACGTGCGGGCCAAGGCCGGGCTCTTCCTCGCCTTCCAGTACCCCGAGTCGATCGAGGGCGTGTCGGTCACCCAGTTCCTGCGCCAGGCCATGGCGGCCCGCAAGGGCACCGAGGAGGTCTCGGTGCTGGAGGTCCGGGTGCTCATGACCGAGTGGATGGAGCGACTCGGCATGGACACCTCGTTCGCCAGCCGCCACCTGAACCAGGGTTTCAGCGGCGGGGAGAAGAAGCGCAACGAGATCCTCCAGATGGCGCTGCTCGAGCCGCTCGTGGCCGTCCTGGACGAGACGGACTCGGGCCTCGATATCGACGCGCTGCGCGTCGTCGGACGAGGCGTGCGGGCCGTGCGCGAGGCGCGCCCCGAGCTCGGCGTGCTCGCCATCACCCACTACACGCGCCTGCTCCACGAGCTGGTGCCCGACGTGGTGCACATCCTGATGGACGGGCGCATCGTGGCCAGCGGCGGTCCCGACCTCGCGGCGACGGTCGAGTCCGAGGGCTACGAGGGCTGGCGATGACGCCCGATCCCACCGAAGCCTCGGGCGGGCCCGCCGCGCCGGCACCACTGAACGTCGAGGCGCTGCGCAAGGACTTCCCGCTGCTGGCGCGTACGGTGAACGGCCGGCCGATCGTGTATCTCGATTCCGCCTCTTCGGCGCTGCAGCCCCAGGCCGTCATCGGCGCCATGTCCCACTACTACGAGACGACGCACGCCAACGTGCACCGCGGCGTCTATGCCACCGCCGAGGAGGCCACCGCCCTGTACGAGCGGTCTCGCCTGGTGGCCGGGCGCTTCGTCAGCGCGCCGGACCCGGCGCGCGAGGTGGTCTTCACCAAGAACACGACCGAGTCGCTCAACCTGGTGGCCCAGTCCTGGGGGCGCGCCAACCTGCGCGCCGGTGACGCCGTGCTCCTGACCGAAATGGAGCACCACGCCAACATGGTGCCCTGGATGATCCTCTCCGAGGAGCTCGGCGGCCTCGATCTGCGGTACATCCCGATCGACGGCGACGGGCGCCTGGTGCTCGACGACCTCGACCGCCTGGTCGATGGGGTCAAGGTCGTCGGTGTCTCGTGCATGTCGAACGTGCTCGGGACCATCCCCCCCGTCCGTCACATCACCGACGTCGCCCATGCCGCCGGCGCCATCGTGGTGGCCGACGGCGCGCAGCTCGTCCCGCACTCGCCGGTCGACGTGCGCGACCTCGACGTCGACTTCATCGCCTTCTCGGCGCACAAGATGATGGGACCGACCGGCATCGGCGTCCTGTGGGGCCGGGCCGAGTTGCTCGACGCCATGCCGCCGTTCCTCGGCGGCGGCGGCATGATCCTCGACGTCAAGCTCGACGGCTTCCGTCCGGCCCCTCCCCCGGCCCGCTTCGAGGCCGGCACGCCGCCCATCGCAGAGGCGGTCGGCCTGACGGCGGCGATCGGCTACCTCAACGAGGTCGGGATGGACCGCATCAGGGCCCACGAGCTGGCGCTGACCAACCACGCGCTGGCCCGCCTCGATGAGAAGCTGGGCTCCGACGTGCGGGTCTTCGGCCCTCCCGCCGGCGTCGACCGCGGCGGCGTCGTGTCGCTGGCCTATCGGGACGTGCACGCGCACGACCTGGCGCAGGTCCTCGACCAGTTCGGCGTGTGCGTACGACCGGGTCACCACTGCGCCAAGCCGCTGATGCGGCGCCTCGGTGTGCAGGCCACGGCCCGTGCCTCGTTGTCGCTGTTCAGCGACGAGCACGACATTGAGGTGCTGATCGAAGGATTGCTGGAAGCCGGTAGATTGTTCGGCTAATGGCCGACCTCGAAGAGCTGTACCGCGAGATCATCCTCGACCACTACCGCTCGCCCCGCAATCGAGGCGAGCTGGACTCCCCGCCGGCCCACCGCGTGGAGGGCTTCAACCCGCTGTGTGGTGACGAGGTCGTCGTGTCCATGGTCGTGGAGGACGGCAAGCTGGCCGACCTGAAGATCGGCGGCTCGGGCTGTTCCATCAGCCAGTCCTCCGCCTCGCTGATGTCGGCCGCCGTCAAGGGGAAGCCGGTCGAGGAGGTGCGTCGCCTCATCTCGACCTTCAAGGGGATGATGTCGATCCACGAGGCCCACCTCGACCCCGAGAGCAACGGCAGCGGAGCCGAGGTGGTGGAGAGCGAGCCCGAGGAGATCGATCTCGACAAGCTGGGCGAGCTCGCCGCACTGCAGGGCGTGGTGAAGTTCCCGGTGCGCATCAAGTGCGCGACGTTGAGCTGGAACGCGCTGGCTCAGGGGCTCGACGAGGTGGGGGCGCAAGCCTCTTAGGCAAGGTCGAGTCGAGGTCGAGGCGGGGTTGGCGTTGGCGTTGGCGTTGGCGGAGGAGTCCCGCTTTCGGGCACGGCTGATCAGCTCGGTGTGCAGGGCGTCGGGTTGAAGGGTGGCGGGGTCGTCGTTATGGTCGTCGCGGCGCCCGGGGACGATTGGTTCGGGGTCGTCGTCGGACTGGCCGGCGGGGCTGTGGTCGTCGTCACCACCGGAGGAGGCAGGGCTTCGCCTTCGGCGTTGGGAGGTGGATTGGTTGGCGACTGCAGATCGGACCCGAAGATGTTCACCAACATCTCCTGCGCCTGGGGTTGTTGCACCGTCAACACATCACCGAGGTCACCAAACCCGTTGGCCGCTTCAGTCGGCAGGGTCATCGCGTTGAGGTTGGACGGATCGAACGAGTGGTAGTCGAGCGCCAGGCCGATGAGCTCATTGATGCCGAAGCCGTCATCGATGGTGATGCCCTCGTGGATGGAGCCGATGAACGCGTTCACGGTGAGTGGGCTCACCTTTGACTTGGCCGCCGTGATCAGTGATCGGAGGAACACGTCCTGGCGTTGGATGCGGCCGAAATCGCTCGTCCCGTCGTACTGCCAATACCCGTTGGAGTAGTACTCGTAGTGGCGGGCCCGGGCCACGGCGAGGGCCTGCGCACCGTTCAATAACTGGCAACCGGGCGTGGTGATGTCGAGGCCCGAGTAGGAGTCCTTGGCCGGGTACGGGAAGTTGAGGTAGATACCCCCGAGGGCGTTCACCGCATTCTGGAAGCCGGCGAAGTCGACCTGCACCACGTGATTGATGGGGATGCCGAAGTTGGCCGTGATCGTCTTGACCAACTGGTCGGCACCCGAGTTGTAGGACGAGTTGATGCGGTTGTACGTGCCGAACTGGGCCGAGTCCGGGGGCAGCATGGAGACGACGGTGTCGCGGGGGATGGACAGGACCTGGATCTGCTTTGTGGACGGCGTCACCCGCCACAGCTGTACGACGTCGCTGCGCTGTCCGGTCACCACGGAAGCCGAGCCGAAGGCCTGACTCGACTCGCCGACACGACTATCCGAGCCGATGACGAGAATGGTGAAGGGCGCGCCGCTTGCCGCAGCCACCTCGGCGTTGATGTGGACCTTGTTGATCTGGTTGAAGCGGTACCACACGTAGGCGTAGCCACCGCCCACAATCGCCACCAGGAGCACGATCAGAGCGCACAGCGACACCACGACCTTTTTGCCCACGCTCCACTTCGGCTTCCCGCTTCGCCGGACCTTGGACTTGGGCTTCCTCCCCTGGGAGTCGATCTTGGCCCCGAGTGCACGGAGGCCGGACTCGTTCGCCACGCTCTGGTCATCGGGACCGGCCCGCATCTGTCGGCCGAGCGCGGCCAGACCTTCCTGGTTCGCATGCCTGCCGCGACGCTTCTCGGGGGAGCGATCCGATTCGTCGCCCGTTGGACGACCGTTCGCCATGGAGAAGAACGGTACCAAGCACCGTTGCGTAGGTGGCGGCAGGCGCTGGCGGGGCCGTTCTCGCGTGTCTGCTGCAGGCCCTCAGCGCTTTTCCTGATATCCGGCGTATCCGGTCTCCTCGAGTTCCAGCGCCAGGGCTGCATCGCCCGTGGCCACAATGCGGCCGTCGACGAGCACATGCACGACATCCGCCTCGAGCTGTACCAGGAAGCGATTGAAGTGCGTGATGGCCAACAGGCCCACGCCCCACTGTGTGGTGGCGTGCTGCAACCGGCGCGCCACCTCGCCGAGCGCGTCGACATCGAGGCCGGAGTCCACCTCGTCGAGGATGCACACGGCGGGGCGAATGACCCCCAATTGGACCATTTCGGTGCGCTTCCGTTCACCGCCCGAGAGGTCGACGTTGAGGGCCCGTCGCAAAAGGCGAGCATCGAGCCCCACTGCCTTGGCTTCCTCCCGCATGCGTTCGTCCAGGGTGGCCGACGGCTCAGGACCCAGGGCCTCGACGAACCCGCTCGCTGCCGCGGCGGCCAGCAACGAATGGAGGCCCACGCCGGGGACCTCGACCGGATGCTGCAGGGCGAGGAAGAGCCCGGCACGGGCGCGCTCCCAGGCCGGCAGGCCGGTCAGCTCCTGCCCGTCCATCGTGATGGAGCCCGCAGTCACCTCGGTGCCAGGACGGCCCATGAGGGCATGGGCCAACGTGCTCTTTCCGGAGCCGTTGGGACCCATGATCACGTGCACCTCGCCACTGCGCACCGTGAGGTCGATCCCGTGCAGGACCTCCTTGCCACCAGCCGTGGCGTGCAGGTCCCGCACCTCGAACACGTGCTGGGCGGTCACGGGAGCACCACGGCGACGACGCCACCCTCCACCTGTACCTCGTAGACGGCGACTGGCTGCGTTGCCGGCAGCGAGCAGGGCGCACCGGTCAGGAGGTCGAAGGTGCTGCCGTGGCGAGGGCACTCGATCTGGCACTCCTCGGCCCAGACTTCGCCTTCGGAGAGCGAGTAGTCCTCGTGGCTGCACTCGTCATCGACCGCATAGAAGGCGTCGTCGATGCGCACGAGCGCGATGCGGTGGCCGGGCACGTCGAAGCGCCGCGCCTCGCCGGAAGCCAGGTCGTCGGGCGCGCACAGCGCCACCGTCTCAGACACCGGCGGGCAGCGCTCGGCCGCCCAGCGCGACGTCAAGGCGATTGTGCACCTCGCGCTGCAGGAACGGCACCACTTCTGGAACGGGTGATCGGTCGATGATGGCATCGAAGAACCCACGCACGATCAGGCCCTCGGCCATTTCGGGCGCCACGCCCCGCGATTCGATGTAGTAGCGCTGGTCCTCGTCCACCGGCCCGACTGTCGAGGCGTGAGAGCACCGGACGTCGTTCTCCAGAATGTCGAGGTTTGGCACCGAGTCGGCGTGGGCCCCCTCGTCGAGGACGAGGTTGTGGTTGGTCTGGCGGGCATCGCTGCGCACGGCTCCGCGGTGGACCCGGATGAGCCCGCTGTAGACCGAGCGTGACGTCGCGGCAACGGCGCCCTGGCAGAGCAGCTCGCTCGTGGTGCGTGGAGCCACGTGGTCCTGGAGGGTACGGACGTCGTGCACCTGCGTCCCGTCGCCGAGATAAGCGGAGAGGATCTCGCTGCGGGCGTCCCTCCCCTCGACCGAGACGTCGGCCCGTACCCGGTCGTAGGAGGCACCGAGGCCGACGGTGAACGTACGCAGCGTCGACTTGGCCGCGCCGCGTCCGGCCAGACGCGCGATGGACCAGGCGGCGCCTCCGAAGATCTGCAGTGAGACGTAGGAGAGGTCGGCGCCCCCCGCCGCGGCCAGCTCCGTCACCGGCACGACGAGGCTCCGATCCGCACCCTCGGCACCGGCAAACACCTCGACGAGGGACAGCGTCGCGTCCTCCCCGACGCGCACGCTCGTGCGCGGGAAGGCGGACGAGCTGTCACACCAGTGCACGATGAGGACGGGCGCGTCCAGCCGGACTCCGGCGGGCACATCGACGAAGACGGGGTCGGGAGCGAATGCGTCGCTGAGGCGTACCAAGGCGTCCCCGCCCTGCTGCACCGACCCCAACATGTCGGACGAGCCGGGCACGTCCTCGGCCCGACCGAACGACACGCCCGTGTCGGCTCCCACGGTGAAGACGCTGGCCCGTCCGTTGTGCACCAGCACGCTCCCGGTCAGCGGGCCCAGCGCTGTCGTGAGAGCAGCCAGCAGCTGGTCGCCCGCCGGGGCGGGCCCGCCTTGCGCCGGCGGCGCGAATTCGTCCAGGACCAGGTTGTTGATGGGCGTGTACCGCCAGACCTCTTCGCTCTCGGAGGGCAGCGGGCACGAGACCAGCGCCTCGTATCCGGCGGCCCGTCGCTCGCGGAGCCACGCCGGTCCTTCCAGGGCCGCGGAAGCCTCAGCGGTGAAGGTCTGCAGGGTCAGGTCCTCTTTCGGGATCGCCGATGTGGCCCATGCACTCTAGTGGCACCCCACCGGCCTCCCTACCTGGCGGATTAGCCTTCACGACATGGGAGAGATCGCGGATTTCGAGTCACCCGTGCTGCGCATCACGCGGGACGAAGGCGTTGCCACCTTGTGGCTGGACCGGGCCGAGGCACGCAACGCCATGGGGGTCGACCTGTGGCGGGACCTGCCGAGGGCCATGGCGGTGCTGTCCGCCGATCCGACGGTGCGGGTCGTCGTCGTGGCCGCCCAGGGCCCGCACTTCTCCGTCGGCCTGGACCTGAAGGCCATGGGGAGCATGCTCACCGGCGGAGGAGGCGAGCACGGAGGCGATCGGCCCTCCATGGCGACCCGGGCCCGCAGCGGGCGCACCGAGGTCCTCCGGCTGCAGGACTCCATCACTGCCGTGGCACGGTGCCCCAAGCCGGTGATCGCGGCGGTGCACGGCTACTGCATCGGCGGCGGGGTCGACCTCATCGCGGCCTGTGACATCCGGGTGGCCTCGTCGGATGCGGTCTTTTCGGTGCGCGAGGCGAAGATGGCGATCGTGGCCGACCTGGGCAGCCTGCAGCGGCTGCCCGCCATCATCAACGCCGGACATCTGGCCGAGCTGGCGTACACCGGCAAGGACATCAGCGCGGAGCGTGCCAGGGAGATCGGTTTGGTGAACGACGTGGTCGCCGACGTCGAGGCCGTGCACAAGGCGGCGCAGGCGCTGGCGGTGGAGATCGCGAGCAACTCCCCCATCGCCGTCCAGGGCACGAAGGCCGTATTGGCGGCCAATGAGGGTCGGACGGTCGCCGAGGGCCTCGACTACGTCGCGACCTGGAACGCAGGGATGCTGGCCTCGGACGATCTGACCGAAGCCGTGACCGCATTCATGGAGAAGCGCACGCCGAAATTCACGGGCCGCTAGGGGCGGTCGCCGATCGACCCGAGGCGCTCGAAGCCGTCAACGCCTGCGGCGCCACCAGCGGTTGGTAGAGCGCTCCCGGCGTGCGTCCTCTGCCCGCACGGACTCGAGCACATCGGGTGCCACCTCGTTCACGATGTCCTCGGCCGAGACCAACAGCTCGGCCACATCCCCACCACCTGCGCCCGGCTCTTCCTCGAGGGCCGGCTCCACGAGGCTCCCGTGGACCCAGCCCACGTCAGCCATTCGACGGTGGTACGAGGGGCAATTGTCGGGGCAGCGCCACGGTGCCTCGGGGGCCAGATCGAGCACGCAGAAGCGGGCCGCCTCGCCGGAGGCATAGGTCCGGCTCTGAAAGTGCGTGCACTCCTCCCGCATCGGCATCGTTCTATGGTGCCACGCTGCAGGTGGGGTTGCCGCGGCAGGCGGGGTTGCCGGAGCACACGGGAAGGCCGGGGCAGGCGGTCAGCCGACCGAGCCTTCCATCTGCAGCTCAATGAGACGACTCCACTCCACCGCGTACTCCATGGGCAGCGTCCGGGTCACCGGCTCAATGAAACCGTTGACGATCATGCTCATGGCCTGCCCCTCGGACAACCCCCGGCTCATCAGATAGAAGAGCTGGTCGTCACCGACCTTCGAGACGGTGGCCTCGTGGCCGATGCGGGCGTCGCGCTCGCCGACCTCCATGTAGGGCTTGGTCTCGGAGATCGACTCGTCGTCGAGCAGCAGCGCATCACAGCGCACGAACGACTTGGCGCCCCGGGCGTCGGGGTCCACGTGGACCTTGCCCCGGTAGGTGGTGATGCCCCCATCCTTGGAGATGGACTTGGACACGATCGTCGAGGACGTCTCCGGAGCGATGTGGTACATCTTGGCCCCGGCGTCCTGGTGCTGGCCCGCCCCGGCGTAGGCGACGGAGAGCACCTCGCCGCTCGCCTTGGGCCCCATCAGGTAGACCGACGGGTACTTCATCGTCAGCCGCGACCCGATGTTGCCGTCGATCCATTCGACGTGCGCCTCGGCCTCGGCCCGAGCCCGCTTCGTCACCAGGTTGTAGACGTTGGTCGACCAGTTCTGGATGGTCGTGTACGTGATGCGGGATCCCGGCAGGGCGACGAGCTCGACCACGGCGGAGTGCAGCGAGTCCGTCGAGTACACCGGAGCCGAGCAGCCCTCGATGTAGTGCACCTGAGAGCCTTCGTCGGCGATGATCAGCGTGCGCTCGAACTGGCCCATGTTCTCGGCGTTGATCCGGAAGTACGCCTGCAGCGGCATCTCCACCTTCACGCCCGGCGGGACGTAAATGAAGGAACCACCCGACCACACGGCCGAGTTGAGGGCGGCGAACTTGTTGTCGTTGGGCGGGATGATTTTGCCGAACCACTTGCGCACGATGTCGGGGTACTCCCGCACTGCCGTGTCCATGTCGCAGAAGAAGACACCCTGCTGCTCCAGGTCCTCCCGGTTGCGGTGGAACACGACTTCGGACTCGTACTGCGCGGTGACGCCGGAGAGGTACTTGCGCTCAGCTTCGGGGATCCCGAGCTTCTCGTACGTGTTCTTGATGGCGTCGGGCAGGTCTTCCCACTTGTCCACCTGCCCGCCGGTGGGCTTGATGTAATAGAAGATGTCGTCGAAGTCGAGGTTCGGCATCTGTGTGGCGAACCACGGCGCCATCGGCTTGCGCTCGAAGTGCTTGAGGGCGCGCAGCCGGAAGTCGCGCATCCACTGTGGCTCCTTCTTCATCTCCGACATCTCGCGCACGATCGACTCGTTCAGGCCCTTCTTGGGCTTGAAGACGTAGTCCTCGGCGTCGCTCCACCCGAGCTGGTACCGCCCGAGGTCGAGATCCGTGGTGGCCATGGGGCTCCTGAAGTCGGAGGAAACGGGGGAATTTCCCCTATGGAGATAGTAACAACTACCCGGGCCAGCTGAAACGCCATCCGGGTGGCACCCGGGTGTGGCCAGGCGTGGCAGAGTCAATCCTATGGCCACCCCTCCCGACGCCCCCCGGCACCCGCACCTCATTTCGGCTCACGGCGACGATCGCGAGGACCCCTGGTTCTGGCTCCGCCAGCGTGAGGACCCGGCAGTCCTCGCCTACCTCGAAGCCGAGAACGCCTACACCGAAGAAGCGACGGCCCCACTCGCTGCCCTTCGCAGCGGGCTCTTCGAGGAGATGAAGGCCCGGATCAAAGAAACCGACATGTCGGTGCCCACCCGGCGGGGACCGTGGTGGTACTACTCGCGCACCGAGGAGGGGAAGGACTACGGCATCCACTGCCGGCGCCCCGCCCGCGGCCCGCAGGAACTCCCGCCGGCCGGGGAGCCCGGCGAGGAAGAGGAGATCCTGCTCGACGAGAACGTGCTGGCCGAGGGCTCGGACTACTTCGCCGTCGGGAGCGCTGCCGTCAGCCACGACCATCGCTGGCTCGCCTACTCGACCGATCTGCGCGGCGACGAGAAGTACGAGCTGCAGTTCCGGCCGCTGGAGGCCGGCATCGCGGCCGCACCCGAGTCGGTGCCCGGGACGGCGTACGGCCTGGCCTGGTCCGCGGCGGCAGATTACGTGTTCTACGTCCGCATGGACGAGGCCCAGCGACCCTTCCAGCTCTGGCGCCATGAGATCGGCACCGACCCGGCCGGCGATGTACTCGTGCTCGAGGAGGCCGACCGGCGCTTCTCGCTCGGGACCGGCTCCACCCGGGACACGGCGTGGGTGCTGGTCGGCTTACACAGCACCAACACGACAGAATGGCTGGCCATCCCGTCGGACGACCCGCTGGCCGAGCCCCGCGTCGTCCTCCCGCGCCACGAGGGCGTGGAGTACGCCGTCGACCACCTCACCCCCGCGGCAGGCGGTGGGGGCTGGTTCCTGGTGCTGACCAACGACGAGGCCCTGGACTTCCGGGTGCTCGCCGCTCCCGACGGCGACGCTCTGCGTGGCCCCCCCGGGTCGGCCACCTGGCGCGAGGTCATCCCGCACCGGCCCGGCACGCGCATTGAGGACGTCGACGCCTTCGGCCGCGCCCTGGTGCTGAGCGAGCGCGCCGAGGCCCAGACCCAGGTCCACGTCCTCCCGCTGCCGGCCGGAGAGGACCCCTTCGCCGACGACCTGCTGCAGGGCGGCTGGATCGTGCCCTCCATCGAGAGCCCGGCCTCCACCTGGCTCGGGGCCAACCCGGAGCCCGACGCCCCCGCGTTGCGCACCGGGCGCATGTCGCTGGTGACACCCTCGAGCGTCCTGCAGATCTCGCTGGACGACCGCGAGGAGACGTTGCTCAAACAGGAGCCGGTGCTGGGCGACTTCGACCCGGGTCGCTACACCACCTATCGCGAATGGGCCGTCGCCCCCGACGGGACGCGCGTCCCGCTCTCCGTGGTCCACCGCAAGGACCTGCAACTGCCGGCCCCGATGGTCCTCTACGGCTATGGCGCCTACGAAATGAGCATCGACCCGTCCTTTTCACCGCACCGTCTCTCCCTCTACGACCGCGGTGTCGCCTTCGCCATCGCGCACGTGCGCGGGGGCGGGGAGATGGGCCGGGCCTGGTACGAGGACGGGCGGATGGAGCACAAGGAGAACACCTTCTCCGACTTCATCGCCTGCGGGCGCCATGTGCTCGACGCGGGCATCGCCCTCCCGGGGGGGCTGGTCGGCCGGGGTGCCTCCGCCGGCGGGCTCCTCATAGGAGCCGTGGCGAACCAGGCGCCCGATCTCTTCCGGGCCCTCGTGGCCGAAGTGCCCTTCGTCGACTGTGTGACCACCATGCTCGACGACGAGCTGCCCCTGACCGTCGGCGAGTGGGAGGAGTGGGGGAATCCCCTGGCCGACGAGTCGGCGTACCGTCGCATGCTCACCTACTCGCCTTATGACAACGTCACGGGACAGAATCCGGACGGCTCCGTGCGCACGTATCCGGATCTTTTCGTCACCGCCGGTCTCAACGACCCCCGGGTGGCCTACTGGGAGCCGGCCAAATGGGTGGCCAAGCTGCGGGCGGAGTCACCCACGACCAGGGTGCTCCTCAAGACCGAGCTGGGCGCCGGCCACGGCGGGCCGTCGGGCCGCTACGAAGCCTGGAAGGAAGAGGCCCTGGTCTACGCCTTCCTGCTCGACGTGCTCGGTTTGGCGGAAGAGGCCGCACCGGGCTGACATGACCCCTACGCCGAGGACGTCGAAGGGGCCGCCTGGAAGTTGAGGGTGAACGGCGCCTGGTTCCCCAGCGGCAGGGTCACGGGCGTCCCGTCGACGGTGGCGCTGAACGCCGCCGGCGCGCCGGCGATCACGCTCACCGGTCCGCTGGCGGCGATGGCGTGGGACTGGCCCGACTGGAGCGTCATCGAGAAGAGCACCGCGCCCGACGTGGTGTTGCTGACCTCCACCCAGCACTCCCCGGTCGTCGCCGCGATCGTCAGCGAGTAATTCGGCGCGGCCACCGTGTAGGTGGCCGCGTGCGCGGTCGACGTCGTCGGCGCCGACACGGAGGGCGGGGCCGTGGTGCTGGTCGTGGTCGCGGCGTGGTGATGCGGGTGGCCGCTTGGCGTGGTCGTGGCGGCGCTGGCCGGCTTGCCGTGGTGTTTCGGCGTGTCGGAGTGCAGGCCGGTGAGGATCAACACAAGGACAAGGACAAGGACCGCCCCCACCGCGGCGGCCGGGCCACCCAGTCGCCGGGGCCGGTGGTCGATGGAGCGGATGACCCGGTCGTCGCTGCCGGTCATGAAGGTGGCCGGGACGGGCTCGGGACTGGCATCGTCGAAGGTCAGCGGCGTCGAGGGGTTGGCCACCGGAGGCGGCGGCACCGGCGGCACGGGCGGCCTCTCGGCCTGGGTGAGCCGCACCGTGGACGACCCCGAGACCCTGAACGTGCTGGCCGGGAAGGCCGACCGGTCGGTCTCCTCGGTGCCGTCCGGTGGGTGCGTCCGCATCTCCTCGAGCGTGTGCAACTGACGGTGGTAGTGCTGCACCGAGTGCTCGTCGTCGTGGGAGCGCCGGAGCATCAGCACGGCCGCGGTGACGCCCAGCACTACCACCACAGCGACGAGCCAACCGATCAGCACCGTCCTCTATTCAACAGGATCAAACCGACGCGAACTACGCGGACATCGTCACTGGAATACGGCACCGGTAAGCCCTCCGGGAGGGCCAAAGGAGGGGCGCCGAGGCGACACCCCCAAAAAGATCAAGAAGAGAGACGGGGCCGGATGTCGTCGGGGATGTCGTCGCGGCGCGGGTTGCCCTGGTCCCGCTTGGAGAGGATCGGGTCGGTGACGCCCCAGTCGGCCCCCACGGCGGGGTCGTCCCAGGCCAACCCGTGCTCGTCGGAGTCGTCGTAGTAATTGTCGACGAGATACGTGAGCAGGACGTCACCGAGCGCAGCGAACCCGTGCGCGACCCCGGGCGGGATGTACACGCCCCGGTCCACATCGCCGTCGAGATCGATGACCTCGGTGGCGCCGTCGGTGCGCGAGCCGACGCGCAGATCGTGCAGCACGACACGCACAGTGCCGCGCAGTGCGTACCAGTAGTCGGCCTGGTGCAGGTGGAAGTGCAGGCCCACGAGCGCGCCGGCCTGCTTCTCGGAGCGGTTGCCCTGAATCATCTCGGGGCGGTCGGGGAACCAGCTGCGGCGGTAGGTCTCGACGAAGCGGCCCCGCTCGTCGCCGTGCACGTCGGGACGGACGACGATGACGTCATCGATGACGGTCGAGGGGATCAGCTCCGGCATCGGGCGAACGGTATCAGGAGGCGTAGCGCCCGAAGCCGCCCCGGTAGAACAGCAGCGGACCGCCCTCGCCGACCTCCATGGCGACCACGTGCCCCGTGACCAGCTCGTGGTCGCCGCCGTCGAAGATGTCGCCCAGCCGGCACTCGACGACGGCCAACGAATTGTCGATGACCGGTGCCCCCGTGATGCCCTGCGACCACCCGACGCCCTCGAACTTGTCGCCGCCCGAGATGGCGAAGGAGCGGCAGAGGGCCTCCTGATGCTCGCCGAGGATGTTGACGCAGAATGCGCCCGCCTTGGCGATGCGGGGCCAGCTCGTCGAGCTCCGGGCCGGGGCCAAAATGACCATCGGCGGGTCGAGGGACAGGGCGGCGAAGGATTGGCACGAGAAGCCGACGGGCAGACCCTCCTCCAGGGCAGTCACGATGGTGACCCCGGTGGCGAAGTGCCCGAGCACTTCGCGGAACCGGGCCTGATCGAGGCCCGACATGGAGCTGCGCCCTATGCCTTGCCGAGATCGATCGACTGGGCCTCGTGGGCCGACGAGACGTCCTCCACCTGCTTGGCCTCGGGAAGCCGGCGGGCCTGGTTGAGGATGCGGTCGAGCTCCCGGTCGGTGTGCGACGGGTCGTGGTGCGAGAGCAGCAGCCGCTTCGCCCCCGACTCGGCGGCCACGTGGACGGCGTAGGCGGCGGTGGAGTGGCCCCAGTCGGCCTTGGCCGAGAACTCGTCGTCGGTGTACTGGCCGTCGTGGATCAGCAGGTCCACGTCCTGGCAGAGCTCGAGCACGGCCTCGGGGATGGCCCGGCGGTCGAGCGGCGCCTGGTGGTCGGACATGTAGGCGATGGAGCGGCCCTCGGCCTCAATGCGGAATCCGAGCGTGACGCCGGCGTGCGGGATGGGGCGGGCCATGACCTTGGCGGACCCGATGGAGAAGTCCTCGGACCCGACGTCGATGGTGATGAGCTCCCCCCGGAACTGCTCCATGTGGATGGGGAACACCGGCGGCTGCACTGCCGCGTGCAACGCGTCCTTCAACGACCCCTTGGGCTGGGCCGGGCCGTAGACGGTCAGACGTGCTCCCGGGTCGTGCAGCGGACTGAAGAACGGGATCCCCAGAATGTGATCGAAGTGGAGATGGGTCAGCAGCGCCGTGGCGTGCATCGGGGTCCCGAGGGCTCGCACCTCCCGGTGCAGGACGTCGCCCAGCGCACGCAGCCCGGTGCCGAGGTCAACAATGAGCGGCTCGTCCCCCTCAATGTCGAGGACCAGACACGAGGTGTTGCCCCCGTAGCGCCGGTAGCGATCCCCCGAGCACGGGCACGACCCCCGCACGCCGTAGAACGTGACGTTCACCCACTCGACGTTACCCTGCCCCGGCACTGTACGTTCTGCACGCATGATCTCGGTCACGGCCAACGGGCTGGAGTTCGCCTGCCTGACCGACGGGCCCGAAGACGGACCGCTCGCCCTCTGCCTGCACGGCTTCCCCGACACGGCGCACACGTGGCGCCATCTGCTGCCCGAGCTGGCCGGGGCGGGCTACCACGCCGTGGCGCCGTTCCTGCGCGGCTATGCCCCCACCGCCATGCCGGCGGACGGGCGGTACCAGGTGGGGGCGCTGGTGCGGGACGCCAACGCACTGCACGAGGTCCTCGGCGGTGGTGGCGACGCCGTCCTGGTCGGGCACGACTGGGGCGCGCTGGCCACCTACGGGGCGGTGGCGCACCAGCCGGCACGCTGGCGCCGCGCCGTCACGGCGGCCGTCCCCCCGACGGCGTCCATCGGCATGTCCCTGCTGTCCTACGAGCAGCTCCGCTGCAGTTGGTACATGTTCCTCTTCCTGTCTCCGCTGGCCGAGGCGGCGCTCCCCCTCAATGACTCCTCCTTCATCGACCACCTCTGGCGCGACTGGTCACCGGGCTACGACGGCGCGTGGGACGTGGCGCGGGTGAAGGAGTCCATCGGCGACCCCGAGCGCATGGTGGCGGCGATCAGTTACTACCGCGCCATGTGGGAGCCGGCGCGGCAGGTGCCCGAGCTGGCCGACGAGCAGGCGGCGGCGTTGCTCCCCACACCGAAACCGACGCTGTACCTCCACGGCCGCGACGACGGCTGCATGCTGTTGTCGTCGATGGGGTCGCCGCTCGACTTCATGGCGGAGGGCTCGGCCGTCGAGGTCGTCGATGGCGTCGGCCACTTCCTGCACCTGGAACGGCCCGACGTCGTCAATGGCCACATCATGAGGTTCCTGGCCTCTTCCTGATCGCCCGCCTCGTCGGTCCGCGCCTTCAGCGGAGCCGGAGGACGGGATCCTTCCCGCCCGACCAGGCGGCGAACCCTTCTGCCACCACGGCCGCCGCGATCCGCTCGGCCCGTCCCGGGTCGTCGGGCCAGCCGCACGCGTCGGGGAGCCTGCTCCGGCGCACGGCGTCGTGGCGGAGCGCCTGAATCAGACGCCCGCGACCCTGGCGGTCCGAACCCGAGAAGGTGCTCTGCGGCCGCGCCGTCGGGCTGAGACGCCACGGGTCGATGTCGTCGGAGCCGTGGCGTCTCCATGCGCATTGGCGTCGGAGGGGACAGCGGGCGCAGTCAGGCCGCGCCGCGGTGCACACCGTGGCTCCCAGGTCGAACATCGCTTGGTTGAACTCCCAGGACCTGCCGGCCGGCACGAGCCGATCGCCGAGCGCCATGGCCTGGCGGACCGTCAGCTGGTTGCCCACGACGGCACGGGCCAGGACACGGACGCCGTTGGTGTCGATGGCGGCCACGTCGTCCCCGAAGGCGAAGGCGCGGACGGCCCGCGCCGTGTAGGGCCCCACGCCGGGGAGGGCTCGCAGCGCGGTGTCGTCGTGGGGGACGACACCGCGGTGCTCGGCCACCACGGTGGTGGCCGCCCGATGCAGGTTCAGGGCCCGGCGGTTGTAGCCCAGCCCGGACCACCGGCGGACGACGGCCGCCGGTCCCGCCGCACTACAGGCCGCCGGGCTGGGGAAGGCGGCCAGGAAGCGCTCGTAGTGCGGGACGACGCGGTCCACCTGGGTCTGCTGCAGCATGACCTCGGAGACGAGGATGGACCAGGCGTCCCGCGTGCGCCGCCAGGGCAGGTCGCGCCGGTGCTCCCCTCCCCACTCCAGCAGGCGGCGCCGGAACCGGCGGGCCCGATCCGCCGGCAGCGGTTGAGGCTCAGTCCCAGACGTCGTCGCCGTAGGGACGCTGCCGTGCCGGCGCCGCGGCGGTCTTCCAGACCATCAGCTTGCGCCGGAAGTAACAGACCTCTTCGCCGCGCTGGTTGAAGGCCTTCGTCTCGACCGTCACGATGCCGCGGTCGTCCTTCGATCTGGACGGCGTGGCGTCGAGGACCCGCGTCTCGGCGTAGATGGTGTCACCGTGGAACGTGGGCGAGCGGTGCAGGAGCGACTCGACCTCAAGATTGGCGATGCACGATCCGCTCACGTCGGGCACACTCATGCCGAGTGCGAGGGAATAGACGAGGTTGCCCACCACGACGTTCTTCCCCTGCACGGTCTCGTGCTCGGCGAACCACGCGTTGGTGTGCAGTGGGTGGTGGTTCATCGTCATCATGCAGAACAGGTGGTCGTCGGACTCGGTGATCGTCTTACCCGGCCAGTGCCGGTAGATGTCACCGGGGACGAAGTCCTCGAGGTAGCGGCCGAAGGGCCGGTCGTAGACCGTCATTCGTCTGCTGGCTGAGGGCGCGGGCGGGTGGTGAAACCGAGGGAGGCATTCGGGAGCGCCTCACCGTCGATCGTGAGGCGCCAGGCGAACCGTGTGCCCGGCGCCAGCGGGAGTGGGCCCAGATTGACGGCGAGCGCCACGTCGATCGGCGATCCCTCTGGAATCCCCTGGGGCTGGCTGACCGTGAACTCCCCGCGCACCTCGACCGGCTGGGTGCCCTCGGTCGTCTCCATGAGGACGGGCTGACCGTCGGCGTCCTCCAGGAAGAGCTCCCAGTGGTGGGAGGCCTCCGCCTCGTGCCAATCCACGTCGATCTTCAGCGCGACGGCGGAGGGAACGGGATCGGGGCCGGTCATGCTCCATCCGCCACCCAGAATGAAGAGCTTGCCGTCGGACACCTGGGCCGCGTCGCACAGCAGCATGGTTACTTTCACGAGGGGGGAGGTTACCGGTCGCCAACGGGGTTGGAGGGGGCCGGCCTGACGGCGCCGTCGGGAATGGGGTCGGGGCCCTCCGGCCGTAGAGTGCACACGCATGGTCGAGCAGCGGGATCCGGACATCGTGGGCGAGATGAAGGGGCTCCGGGACGACGTCTACCGCCGCCCGCTCGCCACAGCGCTCACGCGGTTGGGGCTCGGAGCGGGTTGGCGCTGCGTCGACGTGGGTGCCGGCGGGGGCGACGTCTCAGTGGCACTGGCCGAGATGGTCGGCCGGGACGGAAGGATCTACGCCGTCGACAGCGACCCGGCCGCCCGTGACGAGGTGGCACGTGCCGCCGCGGCCGCGGCGCACGCGCAGGTGATCGCGCTGACCCAGGCCGGCGAAGACCTCTCCCTGCCCGAAGAGGTCGATCTCGCCTTCTGCCGCTTCCTCCTCATGCACGTGCTCGAGCCGGCGGCCGTGGTCAGAAAAATGGCCACGGCCGTCCTGCCCGGCGGTTGGGTGGTGGTGCAGGAGCCCATCACCTCGGCCGGCCGCATCGACGGGGCGCCTTTCTCCATGCCCGACGCGCGCCACCCCGATGTCGGGGCGCTGCTCCCCGCCCTGGTGCGCCAGGCCGGTCTCGAGGTCGTCGATGCCTGGGCCGAGGCACCCGCCGGCGTCGGACCGGGCCCCGTCACCAGCTACCTCGAATCGCTCACCGGCGTTGATCCCGGCGACGACCCGGTTGTCCTTCCCCCACTGGTCACGGTCATCGGCCGCAGAATCTGAGCAATCGAAAGAAGGGGCACTTCGGCGAGCCATTAGGGTCGCTCCCCGTGACGACGCCCTCTGTCCCAGACCTCGCCGGCGCCGCCGAAGCGGTGGACCTGGCCCAATACCTGGTGGACCAGGCCTGCGGCGCGGTGCGCGAGCGCGGGGGCATCGACGCCAACCAAGTCGTCGCCTACGACGTGGCGCACGCCGCCGCGGCGGTGGCCTCGGCCCGAGCGGTGTTGGGGTACGGGGCGCGGGGAGAGGTCGAGGGCCGGATTGCCGCGGCGTTCGTGGCCGACGTGCTGGCCGACCTGGCGGGACGCGTGACGGGTCGGGAGTCCCTCTGGGGCGTCGAGTCGGGTTGGGACGCGCCAGCGGCCGCCTTCTTGGCGTCCCAGCGTGATCCGGCCGTCCTGGCGGCCCTGGCCAGGACCGAAGGTCCCCGTCACCTCGGCGATGACTTCGAGCTCGTCCGCGAGACATTCCACCGCTTCGCCGAGGACAAGGTGCGCCCCCATGCCGAGCACGTGCACCGCGAGAACGGGGACATCCCCGAAGAGGTCATCGAAGGCCTGGCGGAGCTCGGCGGCTTCGGGCTTTCCGTGCCCGAGGAGTACGACGGCTTCGCCTCCGGCGGCGAGAGCGACTACATGGGCATGGTGGTCGCCACGGAAGAGCTCAGCTGGGGCTCTCTCGGTGTCGGCGGCTCGCTCATCACGCGACCTGAGATCCTGACCCGGGCCCTCGTCTACGGCGGGACCGAGGAACAGAAGAAGCGGTGGCTCCCGAAGCTGGCCTCGGCCGAGATTCTGGCCGCGGTCGCCGTCACCGAGCCCGACTTCGGGTCGGACGTGGCAGGCATCGTCACGGCCGCCACGCCGGTTGACGGCGGATGGCTCATCAACGGCGTCAAGACGTGGTGCACCTTCGCAGCCCGGGCTGACGTCCTCATGCTGCTGGCCCGCACGGACCCGGACCGCTCGCGGGCCCACCGCGGCATCTCCATGTTCGTCGTCGAGAAGCCGCGCGGTGACGGCCACGGCTTCGTCTTCACCCAGGAGGACGGGTCGGATCGCCCCGCCGACCTGGGGCCGGGACGTCTCGAGGGACGTCCCATCGACACCCTCGGTTATCGGGGCATGCACTCCTACGAGCTGGCGTTCGAGGACTGGTTCGTGCCCGAGGCCAATCTGGTCGGCGGGACCGACGGCTTGGGGAAGGGCTTCTACCTTCAGATGCAGGGGTTCGAGAACGGCCGGCTGCAGACGGCGGCGCGTGCGCTCGGCGTGATGCAGGCCGCGTACGAGGCCGCCGTCGCGTACGCCGCGGAGCGCAAAGTGTTCGGGTCGCCCATCGGCGACTACCAGCTGACCCAGGCCAAGCTCGGTCGGATGGCGGTCATCATTCAGGCCACGCGCCAGAGCTCCTACCACGTGGCGCGGCTGATGGCCCGCGGCGAAGGCACGCTGGAGGCGTCCATGGTGAAGGCCTACGTGTGCCGGGCCGCCGAATGGGTCACCCGCGAGGCCATGCAGATCCACGGCGGCATGGGTTACGCGGAGGAGTTCCCGGTGAGCCGCTATTTCGTGGACGCGCGCGTGCTCTCCATATTCGAAGGCGCCGACGAGACGCTGGCGCTCAAGGTGATCGCCCGGCGCCTGATCGGCTGAGACGGAACGGGCGCGGCTACGACTGGGCGCTGCGGGTGAGCCCGGCCCGCTCGCCCCGACTGACGAACTTGACCGCCATCTTCCGGCTGGCCTCGTCGATCATCTCGTCGCCGAACATGACGGCGCCCTTGCGATCATCGTCCGTCGCCTTGCGATAGGCCTCAAGGAGATCGAAGGCGTGGTCGAACTGCTCCTGCGTGGGCGAGAACACCTCATTGAGGGTCGAAGCCTGGTCGGGCGTGAGAGCCCACTTCCCGTCGTAGCCCAGCATCCGGGCGCGCATGGAGTAGTCGCGCAGGGCGTCGAGCTCACGCACCTTGAGGAAGGGCCCGTCTATGACCTGCAGCCCATTGGCCCGGCCCGCCATGAGGATGCGGCTGAAGACATAGTTGAAGTGGTCACCGGGGTACTCGGGAATCGGCACGCCGCCGGTGAGCACGGGCATTTCGATGCTGGCCGCGAAATCAGCCGGGCCGAAAATGATGGTCTCGAGCCGTGGGGACGCCGCGCAGATGTCGTCGACATTGATGAGCCCGCGCGCTGTCTCGATCTGCGCCTCGATCCCGATATGACCGACCGGCAATCCCGACTTCTTCTCGACCTGGGTCAACAAGAGATCAAGGGCCACGACGTCGGATGCGTACTGCACCTTGGGCAGCATGACCTCGTCCAGGCGCTCGCCTGCGTTCCCCACCACCTCGATCACATCGCCATAGGTCCACTCGGTGTCCCAGGCATTCACCCGCACGCACAGCACCCGGTCGTCCCAGGGCAGATTCTTGATCGCATCGACGACCTTGGGCCGGGCGCCCTCCTTGGCCAAGGGCGCCACCGCGTCCTCGAGGTCCAAGAAGGTCATGTCGGCGGGGACGGTCGGGGCCTTGGACAGGAATTTCTCGTTGTCGCCGGGCGTCGAGAGGCAGGAGCGCCGGGGCAGGTCACGCGAGCGTGCAGACATGATCCGATGGTAACAAACGGCCCCTGCACCCATTCCGCCGTTCCCGGCGTGCCATGGGGGGCGGATGGCCGCACCGCGCGAAGAGGGTCGCAGAGAGGCGCGTGGGTGGGCGCACGGAGAGGATCGCCATTTCCCCCGTCCGACGTCGTGGAGCGCCTGGGGCGCAACGGGTGCGGCGGGATGGAACGGGATGCGGCGAGGGCGGCGTGGGTTAGCCGAGGTGCTCGCTGAAGAAGGCCACCGTGCGGTTCCACAGCTCCCGCGATGCGTCGGCGTCGTGTACCTCCGGTCGCGTGTCGTTGAAGAACGCGTGATCGGTGTCGGGATAGACGATGATCTCGACCGACTTACCCAAGGCGCGCAGCTCGTCTCCCAACGCGTTGGCGGCTTCGGGCGTGAAGAAGCTGTCGTTCTCCGCGTAGTGACCCAACACGGCCGCCGACATGGAGGCGTAGTCCGGCTGCGCGTCGGGCCAAGGGATGATCCCGTAACACGGGACGACCGCCGCCACGGCGTCGGGGCGCTGCGTGGCGAGCACGAGCGCGAGTCCTCCGCCCATACAGAACCCGATGACCCCCACCTTGTCGCCGGTGCTGCGTCGCAGGACTTCGTCGACGGCCCCGCTCATGTCCCGCGCCGCCTGCTCCATCTGCATCGCCATCATCGCCTTGCCCGCTTCGTCGGGCTCACCGGGTTGCACCTTCTTGCCGTGGTACAGATCCGGGGCCAAAGCCAAGAAGCCCGCCGCAGCGAAGCGGTCACACACGTCTACGATGTGGTCGACCAGGCCCCACCACTCCTGGATCACGATCACTCCCGGCCCACTGCCGCTCTCGGGAGTGGCCAAATAGCCCCCCGCGGTCGATCCGTTGCTCGGAAACTCCACCATTGCACCCATGATCCCGACCGTAGTTCCCTCAAACTGGTTCTGTTATCTCCTCACAGCCACCAAAAAGTTCGAATTTCTTGGTTCTCGCGTATGAGCAGCACATTCGTACCCCCGGTACTACCTCAAACAGGTGTTTCCCACCGAGGGTGTTTGAATCGGCGAAGGGCGTCCGATAAGAATGTTGCCCATCGTGACTGACGTAGAGCGGGTTCACCACCACTCCGCGCCGCGGTCTCCCAGGAGTGCTCGTGTGCTCCGGCGGGTCGGGATCCCCGCGTTGACCGTACTCTCAGTGTTGACAAGCACTGTGGTGATTGCGGCGCGCCCGGCCGCCGGTGACGCCATCTCCGACGCCAAGGCCAAGGCCGCCGCCATCGAGGCGCAGCTGACCCAGGCCCAGGACCAAATGTCGGCGCTGAGCCAGCAATACGATGCGGCGCAGTACCACCTGTCCCAGATCAACTCGAGCATCGCCACCACCAAAGCCAATGTGGCGGCGAACGAGGCGCAGGTCGCGAAGGACAAGGCGACGCTCTCCAAGGCGGCCGTGGCCAACTACATCTCCGACGGCACCGCCGCCACGCAGAACCCGATCTTCAGCGGCAACGAGCAGACGCTCGGAGCAACCGACACCTACAACAAGGTGGCTGAAGGCGATATCTCTCTCGCCGTCGCCAACCTGCACACGGCCGAGAACGCGTTGAACGTACAAGAGAGCCAACTGCAGGGCGAGCAGTCGCAAGCCCAGACCCAGGTCTCCGCAGAGCAGCAGGCGGTCGCCCAGAACGCGCAGGCCATCCAGTCGCAGAAGAGTGCGCTGTCGCAGGAACAGGGCCAGATCGCACAGCTGGTCCAACAACAGCAGGCTGCAGAGGCCGCCGCAGCCGCCAAGGCAGCGCAGGAACGCCAGCAGGCCGCAGCCGCCGCAGCCGCCGCTGCGACGCCGGCGGCATCGTCGGGAGGCACGGCCGCGGGCAGCGCGTCCACAGCCGTCCTGAGCCAGGCCGCACCGCCTCCTTCTTCTCCCGGTGGAGCGGGTGCCGTGCAGGCCGCCGAGAGCCAAATCGGTGTCCCCTACGTCTGGGGTGGCGAATCACCCAAGGGCTCCGCCAGCCCCGGCTTCGACTGCTCCGGTCTGACGGCGTGGTCATGGGGGCAGGTCGGCGTCGGCCTGCCGCACTACTCGGGGGCCCAGATGGCCGACTCGACCCCCGTGCCCATCAGCGACCTGCAACCGGGAGACCTCCTCTTCTACGGCCCCGGCGGGTCCGAGCACGTGGCCATGTACGTCGGGCCGGGCACCATGATTGAGGCGCCCTACACGGGGGCATCGGTGTGGACCACCGGGCTCAGGCTCGGCGGCGACTTCGTGGGCGCCGGCCGGCCCTAGTCGGCCCTCGCCACCGCTGCACGCCCGTCGCCCCCCGCCTATTTTCCCCTTCATTCTCGTTGCCCGGACCCAGCCGTGCACCGTCCGGTCCTAACCTGGCCCGGAAATGAGACCGATCCCCGTCGAGTTCCACATCGGACCGCTGCAGGTCCACACCTACGGCATCGGCCTCGCGCTCACGTTCTGGTTCGGCTTCGTCTACTTCGAGCGGCGCCTGCGCAAGAACGGCTACCCCACCGAGTGGCTCGTCCCCGTCTTCTTGTGGATCATTCTGGCCGCCGTCGTCGGCGCGCGGGCGATGCACGTGCTCTCGAACCTGAGCTACTACACGCAGAGGCCGGGCGACGTCCTGGCCGTGTGGGAGGGCGGGCTCTCCTCCTTCGGCGGCCTGCTCCTGGCGGTGCCCGTCGGCATCATCCTGACGCGACGTCGCTGCCCTGAGCTCCCCCTCGGCCGGGCACTCGACCTGGTGGCTCCGGTCCTGCTCGCCTGTTGGGCACTCGGCCGCTTGCTCGGGCCGCAGTTGATGGTGGCGGGCGGCGGCCACCCGACCCACCAGTGGTTCGGCATGTACTACGCGAACCAGTCGGGCCGTCGACTCCCCGTCCCGATCTTCCAGGCGCTCGAGGACTTCACCGTCTACCTCATCCTCATCGCCATTGAGCGGCGACTCGATCGCTGGCCCGACAGGACGCGCCGAACGGGCTATCCCTCGGGCATCGTGCTCGGCACCGCCATGGTGCTGTGGGGCATTGAGCGCTCGCTCGACGAGCACCTCTGGTTGGGCGAGGACGGCCGTCTCGGCTCAGACCTCGTGCAGCTGGCCGGCATCCTGCTCGTTATCGGCGGCGTCGTCATTCTGCTGCGCACGCGCCTGCGTTGGAAGCAGTGGCTCCTCACGCACCACGAGAACGACGTCGTGGAGCCACTCCAGGGTGCGGAACAGCCAGCCTGACTCTCCGCCCGGATTGATGATGGCTCGGGCCCCATTGCTTCGGGGCCCACATCCCACCGCCGCCCCGGTCCCCGATCACTTTGGGCGGTGGGAGGGGCAGGACCGGGTTCGTCCCCGGACTCCGATGGATGTCGGCCAGGCGGGGTGACCTCGCCCTGGCCGACGCCGTTGCTGCAGCCACGCTCCGTCGACGCCTCTTTCCGCCGGGCTGGGAAGACCGGGCGATCTCAAGACATCCCCTTATGAAACCGATATATGGCGGAGAGAGAGGGGTGCGAGCACATGGCCGCCGTCCATGACTGAGAAGACCTGGACCGAGGAAGAGAAGCAGGCCTGGCTCGCGGCTCACGGTCAGGGAGCGACCCATGTGGTCACGTTCGAGCCCATGTACCAGATCGAACTGTGCATTCCGCCCTGGGAGCATCCCGACCGCCAGATCGCGCGGTCAGCGGTGGCCTGGGGTCAGAGCATGAGCCGCGTGTTCGCCGATGACCATGACGGCGTGCCCGTTGTCGTGGCGGCGCACCACGAAGGGAACTCGCTGGAGATCCACAGCTCGGTGCAGCCCCGGCCCCGACTGCATCGGGTCACCTAGGCGTTGGGCTTCTCACCTGACGCCGCGGCCGTCCGCATCTGCTCGAGGCGGTCGATCATGGGCATACGTTCCTGGCCGATGTTGTCGTCGAGCCGGTCCGCGATCTGCTCTGGTGTCCAGCGGCCGTCGGCCCACATGGCACGGACTTCGGTGGGCTGGTTCCAGACGGCGATTTTAGAGCCCACCACCGTGTACACCTGGCCGGTCACGTGCTTGGCCTTGTCACTGAGCAAATAGACGACCATGGGCGCCACGTCCTCTGCGTCACCCATTTCGGCGAGCTCGGAGGGCACGTTGGCCGACATGCGCGTGCGGGCCACCGGCGCGATGGCGTTGGCCGTCACGCCGTAGCGGTGCAGGCCGACGGCGGCCGAGCGCACGAGCGACACGATGCCGCCCTTGGCCGCGGCGTAGTTGGCCTGGGCCACGCTGCCCTGGAACGCGCCCGAGGTGAAGCCGATGAGCGCTCCCCCTCCCTCTTGCTTGCGCATGACCGCTGCGGCGGCCCGGAACACGGTGAAGTGCCCCTTCAGGTGGGTTCTGATGACCGCGTCCCACTCGTCCTCGGACATGTTGAAGAGCATGCGCTCCCGGAGGATCCCGGCCACGGCGACGACGCCGTCGATACGACCCCACGTCTCGACGGCAGTGGCGACGAGGCGCTCGCCGGCCTCCATTTCGGAGATGTCGTCCGCCACGGCAATGGCCTCTCCGCCCGCCTTCGTGATCTCCGCCACGACCGACTCGGCCACCTGGCTGCTCGGGTCCTCGCCGGCCATGCCGACGCCGAAGTCGGCCACCAGCACCTTGGCTCCGGCCTCCGCCGAGGCCAGCGCGACGGCACGCCCGATGCCGCCCCCGCCACCGGTGATGGCGACGACCTTCCCTGCGAGGAACGAAGCCATGGTCGAGTCTCCTGCTCTCTTGGGGGCCGGCCGGCGCCCGCATGGGCCGGCCCGGCAAATTGCCGTAAGTTAGAACACGTTCTAGCCTGCCGAAGGCGGGGGCTGCCATTTGCGTCCCTGCTCTCGCGAGCCTGCAAGGAGAGTGCTGATGGGTGACCTCGGCTTCTGGGCGCTGGCCCAGGAAGACCCCGACTACCTGGCCCTGGTGACGCCCGAGGGCGAGGAGGTCACCGCCGGGCAGCTGCTCGGACGGGCCAACCAGGTGGTGCACGCCCTGCGGGCCCAGGGGCTGGGCGTGGGCGACGTGGTGGCCACCCTGCTGCCCAACTGCGCCGAGATGCTGGAGGTCTACCTGGCCGCCCTGCAGGCCGGCTGGTACCTGGTGCCCATCAACCACCACCTGGTGGCACCCGAGGTGGCCTACATCCTGAAGGACTCGGGAGCCAAGGTCTTCGTGGCCCACCAGCGCTTCGGGGACGTGGCCGTGGCGGCGGCGGACGAGGCGGGGGTGGAGGCCGAGGGGCGGTTGGCGGTGGGTGACGTGTCGGGATTCGGCTCCTACGCGGGCGTGCGTGACGCCCAGCCGACGACGTTGCCCGACGACCGCACCGTCGGCGACGTCATGAACTACACGTCGGGCACGACAGGGAATCCCAAGGGCATCTACCGATCCCTGCTCGGTGTCTCGCCGGAACAGGCGGCGTTGGGGCTGTCCGGGCTGCTCTTCCTCTTCGGGATCCAGGTCCAGGACGACAACGTGCACATCATCGGGTCACCGCTCTACCACACGGCCGTGTTGCGTTTCGGCAGCGCGTCACTGCATTTGGGGCACACCATCGTGCTGATGGACAAGTGGTCGCCCGAGGACATGCTCCGCCTCATTGAGGAGCGCCGGGTCACCACGTCGCACATGGTCCCCACCCAGTTCCACCGCCTTCTGGCCCTGCCCGAGGAGGTGCGGGACGCCTACGACGTGTCCTCGCTGCGGCACATGATCCACGCCGCCGCCCCATGCCCCGTCGACGTCAAGCACAAGATGATCGCCTGGTGGGGCAACGCTGTGGACGAGTACTACGCGGCCAGCGAGGGCGGCGGCACGCTGGTCAGCGCGGAGGAATGGCTGCAGAAGCCGGGAACGGTGGGCAAGCCGTGGCCGATCAGCGAGATCGCTGTGTTCGACGACGACGGCAACCGGATCAGCGAGCCCAACGTCATCGGGACCGTCTACATGGCGATGCAATCGGCCGACTTCGAGTATCACGGCGACAAGGAGAAGACCCGGAAGAACCGCATCGGTGCCTTCTTCACGGTGGGCGACGTCGGCCTGATCGACGAGGACGGGTACCTGTTCCTGCGCGACCGCAAGATCGACATGATCATTTCGGGCGGCGCCAACATCTACCCGGCCGAAATAGAGAACGTCCTGCTGTCGCACCCCAAGGTGGGCGACGCCGCCGTCTTCGGCATCCCCCACGACGACTGGGGCGAAGAGGTGAAGGCCGTGATCGAGCCGGCCGAGGGTGTCGAGGCGGACGACGCGCTGGCCCAGGACATCCTGGCCTTCTGTGGCGACAAGCTGGCCAAGTTCAAGACGCCAAAGACGATCGACTTCACGACCGAGATGCCGCGCGACCCCAACGGCAAGCTCTACAAGCGCAAGCTGCGCGACCCCTATTGGGAAGGGGTCCAGCGGGCGGTCTGATCCACCCGCCACGGGAGATGAACCGGCCTCCGGGTCTCGAGCTCCGGCTACAGGACCAGGGCGCCGGCGCCATCTGCGCTGACGTGCTGGGCACCCTGCCCGAGTGGTTCGGCCTCCCCGACTCGGTGGCGGCGTACGTGGCGGCGGCCGAGGCGGAGCCGACCGTGGTGGCAACCGTGGAGGGGCAGGACTCGGGGATCCTGACGTTGCGGGTCCACACCCCGTATGCGGCGGAGATCGTGGTCATGGGTGTCCTGCCCGAACATCACCGCTCCGGCATCGGGCGGGCCATGCTGGAGGTCGCCGAGTCCTGGCTGGCGGAGCGTGACATCGGGTTCCTGCAGGTGAAGACGCTGAGCCCACGCTCGGCCGATGCCGGGTACGCCGCCACGCGGGCCTTCTACTTCGGCTGCGGCTTCCTGCCGTTGGAGGAGATGCCCGAGCTGTGGGGAGCGGACCAGCCGGCATTGCAGATGATCAAGACCCTCCCCCTCCTACGATCTGACCGGTGACAGACCGGGAGGCGCTTGGTACCGACCAGGAGTACCTCCGGGAGCGCCAGTACAAAGACCCGCAGAACCTCAGCGCGCGCATGGCGCTGCACACCAAGTACGCGCGGGCCGACGTGCCCTGGTACCCCTGGCTCGTGGGCCGGGTGGACTGGCCCGAGGGCGGGCGGGTGCTCGAGGTGGGGTGCGGGACCGGTGCGCTGTGGGTCAGCACCGCCGCCCTCCTGCCCCACCTGCGGCTGACCCTCACCGACCTCTCGGAGGGCATGGTCGCGGCGGCGGCGGCCGCGGTGGCCCCGCTGGCTGAGATCGAGCTCGCCGAAGCCCGCACCTGTGACGCGCAGGCTCTGCCCTTCGATGATGGTGCCTTCGACGTCGTCGTCGCGAACCACATGCTCTACCACGTGCCCGACCCCCGCCTGGCGGTGGCCGCTTTCGCCCGCGTGCTGCGACCCGGTGGTGTGCTCCTCGCGGCGACCAACGGGCCCCGCCATCTCCGGGCCATCGCCGACGTGTCCCGAGCGACTCTGGGCTGGTCGTCGCTCGACTTCACCGATGGTCGCTTCGGTCTCACGACCGGCGAGGAGATCCTGCGCGCGGCCTTCGGCTCGGTGACAACGCATCGCCACCCGAGCACCATGGTCTGCACCGACCCTGACGACGTGATCGCCTTCATTGCGTCGTCCCCCGCCGGCCAGAATGCGTCGTCGGCGCAGCGCGGCGCGCTGCGCGATGCGGTGCGGGCCCGGTTCGCCGCGGAAGGCGGGCAGATGACGATCACCACGGAGGCAGGCTGCTTCGTGGCGTCCTGAACGTCACGACGGTCGGCCCGCAGTGGTGGAGCGGGGCGGGGCGGCCGCCCGTGGTCAGTCCGTGACCTGGGCGGCGAAGTCGCGCTTGGTCCGCTTGTACCAGCCCATGCCGGAGATGGGTCGCCTCCACCTGCTCTTCATTTCCTTGAGGGCGGGCTCGTGCGCCCCGTCACCACCGGCGACCTCGTCCTTCAGGTGACGATCCTGCGCCTTTATGACCTCATCGGCCGTCTCCCCATGGAGCTGGAAGTCACAGGGCCCACCCAGTTGCCTGCACGTCATTGTCTTCATGGTTCCTCGCCTCTGCCTATGCCTGCTGAATGCGGACCAGGTTGCCCGAGGGATCACGGAAGGCGCAGTCGCGCACGCCCCAGGGTTGCGACGTGGGCTCCTGGAGCACCTCGGCGCCCGACGCGCGGACCTTCTCGAAGGTGGTGTCGAGGTCGTCCGTACGGAAGATGGCGGCCTGCAACGACCCCTGCGTGACGAGCGCCAGAAGGGTGTCGCCCTCCGTCTGCGAGCGACCGCCGTGTGGCTGGGAGAGGACGATGTCGAGGTCCTGCCCGGGAGCGCCGACCGTGACCCAGCGAAACTCGCCGGATTTGACGTCGTTACGGACTTCGAACCCCAGGGCATCACGGTAGAAGCCGAGCGCTTCGTCGGGATCATGGACGGAAATGAACATGGCGGCAACGGTCACTGGCATCACACGATTGTACGGAGTCCGAGTCGCTCAATGCTTCTCCGATCCTGCTCGGTGCCGTGAGCTACCGGGCTGGGAGGATGATCAGACTGTGACCGGTGTGCGCTGCGGGCGTGTCACCACCCTGCTCACACACGAGGGGATCACCTCAATGTGACGGTGGTCACCCATGCCGTACTGCGAGGGCGTCTCCCCCACGATCTCGGTGAAGCGCGAGCTGAACGAGCCCAGCGAGGTGCACCCGACGGCGATGCAGGTGTCCGTCACGCTCATTCCCTGACGCAGAAAGGCCTTGGCGCGCTCCATGCGCCGCGTCATCAGGTAGCTGTACGGAGTCTCGCCGTAGGCCGCACGGAACTTGCGCGAGAAGTGAGCGGGCGACATGAGCGCCGTCCGGGCCATCGCGGGAACGTCGAGGGGCTGTGCGTAATCACGGTCGATGCGGTCACGCGCTCGTCGCAGATGGGCAAGGTCGGCCATCTCCTCCGGCGTCATGCCGACGATGCTAGGCGCGAGGCGCGGCTCGGCGGACTCTGTGAGAGGGCACCCACCCTCCCGCCGGGATCAGGGAGCGCCTTGGAACTGGTACCCGATCGGACAGGAACCCGGATCGCCGTCGGTGTCGGCTGATTCGGTGAACATCCACCATTCCCCGAAGAGATGGCGTGTGCATGCGTCGGGAAAGGTCCGGGCGCCGGCATCGGTGAAACCGATCCCCCGAGCCGGCCCCGAACCGGAGGCCCTGAACGTCACGAAGTGACCCTCTGGAGTCCAGATGGCGCACTCGAGATAGGGCGCGTCGAGAGGGCCGATGCTCCCGTTGGCATGGAGGGTGCAGGGTTGGAGCGGTGCGACGCCACCGTGCGCCAGGGCAGAGGGCTGCAACGACGCCAGCGCCGCCCGGGCCTGGGCCGTGGCGTCCGAATCCCAGGCGAGGGACGCCGGGAGCGAAAAGGCAAAGGTCCAGACCGATGCCAGGACGGCCACGACCCCCACACCGACGGCAAAGGTCCAACGGCACGACTGGAGAGGCCGAAAGGATGCCGCCACCCAGCCCACCAGGGCCACGCCGGCCCCGATCCCGAGCACGATGAGGGCCGGGACGACGAGGGAGCCGCCGGGAACCGGGAGGATCCAACCGAGATAGCCGAGGACCAGGGCAGCGACAATCACGGCCCCGGCGCCGAGCAGGTCCGGACGCCGTGAGGACACCGCTTTCGTCTCGGTGTGCTCCTCCTCGGCGGAGTCGAGAACCGCGCCATCAGCCATGCATCGCCTGCACCTCCAGAAATCTGCCGGCACGGCATCGCGAGGACCCTTGTGCACGCGCTCCCGATCGCACTTCGCGAATGGCATCACGGCAAGCATGGATCTGATCGCCACTTCCAACCGTCATCGTTTGACGTCGTGCGCGGATCCCTGTCACGAGTGGGGTGACGAGAGAGCAGCCTCGAGGATCGTCTTCATGATCGGGCCCGCCACCCCTGCGCCATTGTCCGTCTGATGCTGGAGTGGCACGACGACGGCAACGGCGACCTGTGGGTCATTGGCGGGAGCGAATCCGATCATCCAGTCGTCCGTGTTCGCCTGCGGGTTGCCGGTTTGCGCAGTGCCGGTCTTGACCGCGACGTCGAGGCCGGCGGGGAAACCGACGTTGGCTGCTGTGCCGTCCGGGTCTGTCACGACACTCTGCATGAGCGCCGTCACCCGTGCAGCCGCACTCGGTGACACAGCCTGTCTCCACACGTTCGGCTTGTAGGTGGTCACGACGCTTCCCTGACTGTCGACGATCTGCGCCATGACGTGTGGCGTCATGATGGTGCCACCGTCCGCGATACCGGCGGCTACCAGCGCGTTGGAGAGCGCACTGGCCTGGTCATTGAGCTGGCCGATCGCCGTGTCCGCCAGCTCTTCCTGGTTGGGCGGGGTCAGGGTCGACGCAGCGGGGATCGTCGGAGTCGCCACCCAGGCATCGGGCAGATCGATCGGGGGGCGCGCGTTGTAGCCGAAGAGCTGCGCCTGCCGTATGAGTGTCGGTGCCGTGAGCAAGACGGCGAGCTGCCCATAACCGGGGTCGCACGAGGCCGCGAACATGTCGTCCGCCATCGTGCCACCACACACCTCCCCGCCGTCGTTGGTCATGACTTTGTCCGAGTTGGGAAACGTCGTCGATGCGGCTCGTGGAAAGGTGAAATCCACGAGATTGGGGTCGAGGTTGTACACGGCGGCCGAGGTGACCACCTTGAACGTGGAGCCCGGGAAGAAGGTCTCTCCGGTGGCCAAAGGCAACCCGGGATAGAAGCCCTCGTGGTCTTTGGTCTTGAAGTAGGCAAGGGCGGCCAGTTCCTGCTCCTCGGTGCCGGCCACGGTGTTGGGAGACTCGAGTGGCGCAGGGTCGAAACTCGGCGTGGAGTAGTCGGCCAGAACGGCACCTGTCCTCGGGGCGATGGCGACGACGGCCGCATCCGTGTTCCCACCCGAAATGTGGCTCAGCGCCGTCCGTGCCGCCTCTTGCAGCGTGGGATCAATGGTCAAGATCACGTTGTCGGTGGTCGGTGCCACCGCTGCGAGTCCGAGAGCTTGCGACAGGTTCTCGGGACGGTGCTGATGGAGTCCGAGAGAGGCGTTGTACTCGTCTTCCACGCCGGCCGTGCCCTCATACGTCGAGTCGAACCCGACGATCTGGGAGTACAGGGCACCACCCGGATAGACGCGGGTGTCCCCGTAGGTGCCACCGTTGGCTCTGACCGACTTGGCCAGCACGGTCGTGCCATCGTCGGCGTAAATCGTGCCGCGGCGGTTGTCGGCTGCGGCGTTGGCGTTTCGGGGGTTGTACGGGGACGACCGCAGCGCCGGTGCCTTCACGTCTTGGATGTTGACCAGCTGGACCACGACCGCGCCGAGGCACAGCACCAGGAGCACGCCCACCCAGCGAATCCGTCTCCCCACCTACAGAGATCCTCGGTCGCGGGTCCCCCGTCGTGGCATCGCACCGTGTGCCCGATCTTCAACCGGACCTGGAGTCCTGCCCATGAAGGCAGTGTGGGGGGTCCGGCAGATCCCGCGGTAGAGAGACGACTACCCATTCATGTAGGCACAACTACCCCCTTGCGTCGGTCCGGTCGCTCCGGTCGGTCGGGTCGGTCGGGTCGGTCGGCTTCGGGCCGTCAGCCCTAGAGTTCGAGGTCAGCCGCCAGACGAGTGAGGTCGACCCGACGACGAAATCCCGTCTTCTCCGAAATCCTGTCGAGATGCGATCGCACGGTGCTGGTGCTGATGAACAGGCGCTCACCGATCTCTCGGTCCGTCAGGCCCTCGGCGACGAGGCCAACGACCTGCCGCTCGCGGTGGGAGAGCTTGGGGCCCTCGCTCGCCACCGCGTCACTGGTCTCGGTGACATTGGGGTCATCTCCCGCGATGAAGACGAACGTGATCTGGCCAACCTGAATGCGATCGCCGTCCCTCAGGGGATGTTGCCGAACACGCCGACCGTTGACGACGGTCCCGTTGCGGCTGCCGAGATCCACCAGCAACCAGCGCTGATCTCGGAACTGCATTTCTGCGTGGGAACGGGAGACCTTGGCGTCATCCAACACCACGATGTCGTTCGTCCGATCCCGCCCGATGGTCACGGCCTCGTTCGACAGCTCGTGCCGCGAGCCGTTCGGCCACTCGAGACACGCCATCCGAAAAGCCTAAGTGAAGTCCCTCAAGGAGACCGCTCAGGGTGGGAATGCCACCGTGCGCCGCCCGTCGTCCTCCTCGGATCTCTGACGAAGCACTACTTCAGAAGCCGAAGATGGGAGTCGGTACCACCGGGCGACCCGGAGACAAGGCGACTCAAGAACCTGGACCATATCTGGCGCATCCGTCCTTGCTCCGGCTCAGGGGTGGTGGGTCTTCGAACCGACATGGCTTCGGTCATCCCGTAGGCCAACGTGGAGATGAGGCGGGCGGCCTCTTGCGCCGGCAACCGGAACGTCCCGGTGCAGACGTCCCCCTGCCACAAGGAGATGACCATGGTGGCATCCGTCTCATGGGCGGAGACTCCCATCCGCCGCAGAGGGCTCCGGGTGTCGAAGAACCAGGTTCGCTCACCGTACAAGTGGCCCTCGACCGGCACGGCCCGAGTATGGCACCCGGGACCTTTTCGGGCTACTGGTCTTTCGAGCGCCGGACCAACCACCTGGTCGTCCCGCCTGGGAGGTATCCGCCTCCCTCCATGGCGACGGCAGAAGAGGAGCCACCCCCGCGTCGAGCGCCGGCGCGCTCGGGCAGACTGGGTCCCTCATGCAGACGATCGAATTGACCATAGATGCCTCGCATGAGCGCATCATCGACCTCACCACAGAGCTCGAGCGCTTCTGTGCCCGGCTCGGCGATGGGCTGGTCAATGTCTTCGTGCCGCACGCCACCGCCGGCGTCGCCCTGATGGAGACCGGCTCCGGATCCGAGCGCGATCTCCTCACCGCGCTGGAGCGGCTCTTGCCGCGCGACGACCGGTACCAGCATGCACACGGCGCGCCCGGCCACGGGGCCGACCACCTTCTGCCCGCCCTCGTCAGCCCGTCGGTGACGTTGCCCGTGCTCGGAGGTCGGGTTGCCCTTGGGACCTGGCAGTCGGTCGTCCTCATCGATCTGAACGTCGACAATCCCCGGCGGCACGTGCGGTTCAGCTTCGTGCCCGCCTCGGGCGCATGACGCCGACGGGCGCCATGGGTCAGCCTGGCTGATCGCCCTTGGCGGCCGCCTCTTGCATCATCCGCCGCCAGTCCGGATCGACGACGAGGGGCGCCTCCGTGCTGTGGGCGTTGCCCGACACGATGTCGAGCATGCGGCCCGGTGGGACCTCAATGAACACGCCCTCGGCCTCCGCCGTCAGCTCGCCCTGGTGGTAGATGCCGCCCCACGCGTAGACCTTGCGCCCGTCCTTGCCCGTATGGCGGGCCGCCAGCTCCAACGGCACCAGCAGCGGGGTCGGCCTCCGGTAGCGGATCGTCAAGGTCCCGGTCATGGCGCCCGATCCGACCAGAATGTTCGACAGGCCCAGCAGCTCGTCGAAGAGCTCGGCGATGACGCCGCCGTGCACGCAGGTGGGCGGTCCCTCGTAGGCGTAGCCGTACGTGACCCGGCCCCGCACCTCACGCCAGCCTTCATGGCCTTCCACCGCCCACACTTCCACCGGCGGCGCCACCGGGTTGGCGAAGCCGATGACCGGGCTGGTCGAGAAGACGTCTTGGGGATGCCGGTCCGGTGACGGTTGGTGGCGCGTCCGCCTCTCGACCTGGGCGGTCGCCTCGAGCCGGTCGGCCAGCGCCGTGAGGTCTGCGGCCGCCTCGGCGACATCCTCTTCCTTGAGGGGTTGGCCGACCGCCACCGCGCCGATGCGCCGCGCCGCGGCCGCCAGCCGGTTCAGCGCCGAGTCGTCCCAGGTCTCGGCCAACCCGTCGACCCCGGGATAACCCCCCCCGGCCGGCGGATCGAGCCCGCGCTCCTGGCCGCTCACGTGCGGGTGTACGAAGGGGGACGCTTCTCGGCGAAGGCCTTCTGGCCTTCGGCGGCATCGTTGCTGGCGAAGACGGGCCAGCCGATCTCGAGCTCGCGGGCGAGCCCGTCCACCTCGGACAATCCCTCGGTCTCGCGCACACTCCGCAGAATCGCCTCGACGGCCAGCGGCCCGTTGGCCCCGATCACCGCGGCGATCTCCAGCGCCTTGTCGAGCGCCGTGCCGTCGGGGACCACGTGCCCGATGAGCCCGATGCGCAGGGCCTCCTCCGCCGGCACCTCGCGGGCGGTCAGCAAAAGTTCCATGGCCAGCGTGTAGGGGATCTGGCGCCGCAGCCGCACCGTCGATCCTCCGAGCGGGAACAACCCGCGCTTGGCCTCGAAGACGCCGAAGATTGCGCCCTCGCCGGCGACTCGTATGTGCGTGGCCTGCAGGATCTCGGTCCCACCGGCGACGGCCCAACCCTCGACGGCGGCGATCAAGGGCTTTCGGAGGTCGTAGTGGCGCAGCAACGCCTTCCAGTGCAGGTCGGGGTCCTCCGCCATGCGCGACTGGTACTTCTCGGCGTCACTGCCCCCCATGGCCTTGAGGTCCATGCCCGCACAAAACGTGCCGCCGGCGCCGGTGAGGATGGCACAACGGATGTCGTCGTTGCCGTCGATCTCCTCCCAGGCGTCCTTCATGCCGACCAGCATCGGCAGACTCAGCGCGTTCTTCGCCTCCGGCCGGTTCATGGTGACGATGGCGGTGGCTCCGTCGCGTTCGAACGTCAGGTGCTCAGTGGTAACCACGGTCCCCTCCAGAGGTAGGCGCCGGAACGATGCCGCTGCGAGTACAGCAGCAGGTGCAAGCGGTGTCGGTCAGATCCGCTCGATGATGGTGCCCGTTGCCAGCGCACCGCCGCAGCACATCGACACCAGCCCGTAGGTCTTGTCACTGCGCTCGAGCTCGTGCAGGATCGTCGTGATCAAACGGCTGCCGGTGGCGCCGACCGGGTGGCCGATGGCGATGGCGCCGCCGTTGACGTTGACCTTCTCCATGTCGGCGTCGTGCACGCGGGCCCAGCTCATGACGACGGAAGCGAAGGCCTCGTTGACCTCGAAGAGGTCGATGTCCTTCATCGTCATGCCGGCCTTGGCCAGCACCTTGGTCGTCGCCGCGATGGGACCGTCGAGGTGGTAGTAGGGGTCGGAGCCGACCAGCACCTGGGCCACCACCCGGGCTCGGGGCTTGAAGCCCTCGGCCTTGGCCCGGTCCTCGGACATCCAGAGGACGGCGGCCGCGCCGTCCGAGATCTGCGATGAGTTCCCCGCCGTGTGCATGCCGTCCGGCAGGACCGGCTTCAGCTTGGCCAGGCCCTCCGCCGTCGTGTCACGCGGCCCCTGGTCCTTGGAGACCACCATCTTCTCGCCGGAGTGCTCGCCGCGCGGACCCTCCTCGCCGACGATGGGGGCCTCCACGGAGACGAGTTCGCGTGCGAAGCGGTCCTCGGCCTGTGCCCGGGCCGCCTTCTTCTGCGACTCCAGGCCGAGCCAGTCGACGTCGGCCCGGCTGATGTCGTACTTCTTCGCAATGCGCTCGGCGGCGGTGAACTGGTCGGGCATGTCGTAGGGCAGGTCAGCCGGAATGGCCCGGCCCACACCGGCGGCGGCGTTGGCGCCGAGCGGCACGCGGCTCATGGCCTCGACGCCGCAGCCGATGGCCGCGTCGACGGCGCCGGCGGCGATGAGGTTGTTCACGAAGTGGTTGGCCTGTTGCGACGAGCCGCACTGGCAGTCGACCGTGGTGGCGGCGACCTCGTAGGGCAGGCCGGCCAGCAGCCAGGCCGTCCTCGTCACGTTGAAGCCCTGCTCCCCCGCCTGTGTCACGCAGCCGCCGACGACCTGCTCGACCGAGCCGGGGTCGATCCCAGCCCGCTTGACCACCTCGACCTGGGCGGCGCCGAGGATGTCGGGCGCCCGCAGCCCGGAGAGCCACCCGTTCCGCTTCCCGATGGGGGTACGGACTGCCTCAACGATTACCGGCTGCGCCATGATCGACGTCCTCCTCCTGCCACGTCCGACCCTGGGCCGGCTGCCCTCGGTGGGCGATTTCTAGAACCTGTTCTAACTTTAGCACTGCCCCTTTGGGGCCGACCCCGAAGTCTGCCCGGGCCGCGACGCCGGGCGCCAACGCCGTTCCGCCGGGCCGGACGGCCTACAGGTGCTTGAGCAGCTCCCGGGCGATGACCACCTTCTGCACCTGGTTGGTGCCCTCGTAAATCTGGGTCACCTTGGCGTCGCGCAGAAAGCGCTCGACGGGGAAGTCCTTGGTGTAGCCGTAGCCCCCGAGAAGCTGCACCGCGTCGACCGTGACCGACATGGAGGTGTCGGAGGCGAAGGCCTTGGCCATGGCGCCGAAGCGGGTGAGCTCCTCCGTGGGGTCGTCGTCGACCATGGCGCAGGCCCTGTACACGAGGGCGCGGGCCGCCTCGTTGCGCGTGGCCATGTCGGCCAACATGAAGCGCAGGCCCTGCAGGTCGGCGATGGGCGCGCCAAAGGCGTGGCGCTGCAACATGTAGGAACCGGCGTAGTCGATGGCGCCCTGACCGATGCCGACCGCCTGGGCCCCGATGGTCGGCCGGCTGCGGTCGAGCGTGTGCATGGCGATGGTGAAGCCCTGTCCCTCCGCCCCGATGCGGTGCGTGGCCGGAACGCGGACCTCGTCGAGCACGACCTCGCCAGTCGGGCTGCCGCGCAAGCCCATTTTGTCCTCGTGCTTGGCGATCCGGACCCCCCATTCCTTCTCCACCAAGAAGCACGAGATGCCCCGGCCGCCCGCGTCCGGGTCGGTCTTGGCGAAGACGACGTAGACGTCCGAAATCCCTGCGTTGGTGATCCAGTACTTCGAGCCGGAGAGGACGTAGTCGTCGCCGTCGCGCACGGCGCGGGTGCGCATGGACGCAACGTCGCTGCCGGCGTCGGCCTCGGAGAGGCAATAGCTGGCCTGCATGTCGCCGGCGGCCACGCGCGGCACGTACTTCTGCTTGAGCTCCTCGGAGCCCCAGTTCAAGACCGGCGTCATCCCAAGCTTGGAGATGAGGACGGTGAGCGCGGTCGAGGCGCAGACGCGGGCCAGCTCCTCGGTCATGATGGCCACCGTCACAGTGTCGGCGCCTGCGCCGCCGTAGTCGGCCGGCATGCCGAGGGCGGGCAGCTCCATCTCCCTGCAAGCCTCGAAGGACTTCCACGGGAACTCAGCGGTGCGGTCCGCCTCGGCCGCGTTCGGGGCAATCTTCTCCTCGCAGAAGGCGCGCAGGGTCTCACGGAAGTCCCGTTGGACGTCGGTCAAGGCGAAGGTCATAGTGTCATTCTCGCAGGCGTCATCGTCAGTGTGCCTTGAGGTGGCGGATCAAGAGACCCGACAGCTCGACGGGCGCCATTTCGGGGATCCAGTGCGACACGTTGTCGAGGACCTCGAACGTGTAAGGACCCTGCACGCACTCCGCCGTGTTCTGCGCGGCGGCCCACCCGAAGCCGACGTCACCCGTGGACCAGACGTAGAGCGTGGGTACACAGACGGGGTTGAGGCCGCTGAGCGTGCTGTCGTCCATGGCCCGGTACCAATTGAGGGCCGCCGTGAGGGCGCCCGGCTCACTGAGCGCGGCGACATACATACGGGCGTCCTCGTCGTCGAGACCGGTCTCGGCCAAGAGCGTGGCGAGGCCCTTTCCCCCACCGTCGGCACCGAGCAGCAGGCGCTCCGGCAGCTCCGGGGCACGGAAGGCCTCCATCGATGCCCCGTAGGCGGCCTGCGTGGGGTCGGCGCCACGGAGCGCCTCGTGCAGGGCCAGCGGGTGCGGCGTGGACACGACGCTCAGGGTGCGCACCCTGCCGGGGTGGCGCGAGGCGACGACCCAGGCCAGCATGCCGCCCCAGTCGTGGCCCACGAGGTCGAAGCTGTCCATGTCCATGGAGTCCGCCAGTGCGACGACGTCCTGCAGCAGGTGCTCGGTGGCATAGTCGCCGACGTCCGGCGGGCGGGCGCCCGTGCAGTAGCCGCGCTGGTCGGGGGCAATGGCGCGGTAGCCGGCGCGGCCCAACGCCCACAGCTCGTCACGCCACGCCCACGAGGTCTGCGGGAATCCGTGCAGGAGCAGGACCTTGCGCCCGTCGCGCGGACCACAGGCCCGTCCCGTGAAGGTGAAGCCGCCGGCCTCGATCTCGAGCCGGTCGATCGCCCCGATCGCGTCCACGACGGTGGCGTGCGCCGCGCTAGGCGGCAGGACCGCTCCCGGCGCGGACCTCGTCCGGGCTCTGCCGGAGCGTCGCCTCGGGGACGGAGTCGACGAGCGCCCGCTGTGCCACGTAGTCGTGCGAGATGGACGAGAACATCGTCCGGCGCGCCGCCCGGACGTCGGCGGGGGCGTCCTGGAGGAAGCCCCACAGATTGAGGGCGAGCCGGACGTCGTAGATGCAGGGCGCCCGGCCGAACAGCGCCGCCCGTTTGGACCCGACCAGGGCGACACCGAGCAGCACATCGTGCGCCGACTCGCCCTCGCTCAGCTCGAGGTCGTCCGCGAAGCGGTGGGCCAGACGCAGTGCGAAGCCCGAGTCGGGCCCCGGCGTCCCGATGTTGGCACCCCGGCGCATGGTCGGCCCGACCAGTTCGGCCGGGCGGTCGGTGATCCATGTGCCCGGGACGTGCAGGTGCCGGGCCGGACGGACCTGGTCCGCCTCGGCGATGGGCACGAAGGTGGGCTGCGTCATGCGCGGGAGACTAGCCGAGGGGGTGGGCGGAACCCATTCGGCGCCGGCCGAGCCGGCCCTCCTGCAGGAGTGGCACGACGTGCAGCGCGATCGACGAGGGGTGCGCGCCGTCGTGGAAGACCTCCTGATCCGCCGAGCGCAGGTTGGCGCCCGTCGCCAGCGGCTCACCGGTACCGGCGTTGCGGTTGAAGAGCGGGTGGGCGCCGCTGGAGACCTGCAGACGAATGCGGTGGCCGGCTCGGAACGTGTTCGCCGTGGGCCACAACGCGATGTCGAGCTCGATGACGCCGTCCTCGCCCGGGGCGACCGCGCCCGGGACCAACCGGACGATGCCGTCGCTGAGGTTGTACGACCTTCCTTTCTCCGTCACGTCACAGAGCCGGACGAAGAAGTCGGTGTACTCGAGTGACGAGCGCACGAAGATGGTGGCCGTCAGCGGGCCGATGACGGTGAGGTCATGGGTCAGTACCGGGCTCGTGTAGGTCAGCACGTCTCGCCGGCGCTCGCGCCGCGACTGCTCCTTGCGCCCCGCCGTCGTCACGTTGAGCGACGGACCCCCCACCGAGGGTGTCGGGTCGTGAGGGTTGTAGTGGTACCGGTCCGGGATGACGTCGTCGCTCGGCCGGGTCGAAGCAAGGGTGCCACCCCGTCCCAGGTACCACCGCTCCGTCTTCCCCGCCGGGGGCCACATGGAGAACTCCTGCCACGTGCGCGACCCCATGACGAAGACGCGCACCGGGGCGTCCCGAGGATCCGTCCGGCCCGACCCGAGCTGGCTGTCGAACCAACGGGGACCGTCGCGCACGGTCTCGGCGAACAGGGCCGGGCTGGCATGCGTCCACGGGCCGATGGTCAGGCGCGCGGTCCGCCCGGCTCTGCGGAGAGCCTCGTAGTCCTCGACCTGCGCCTTGAGGAAGAGGTCGTACCAGCCACCGATGAAGCTGGCCGGCGGCACCTGCTCCAGCCGGCGACCGAAGTCCACGTCCTCCCACCACGGGTCGCCCGGGGTGCTGTGGGCGAGCCAGTCCTGATAGAAGGCCATGGACTCCCCGATGACCCCGCGGTCGCACTTTCCGAGGGGCAGGATCTCGCTCGATGTCGCCACCACCTTGGCGGCGCGCAGGCGCTCGCGCAGCACGGTGCGCCAGCCGAGCTCCTGATTCTTGATCTCGTGCAGCCAGGCCAGCCCCGTCTCAAGCGCGAAGGCGCCTCCCGGAAAGACGACCGAGTCGCGGAAGTTCGACGCAGTGACCTGGAAGCTGAGCGCGCGCAGGAAGTCCGGGGCGTCCTGGGCCACGGCCCATTGCGTCAGACCGAGGTAGCTCCCACCCCACATGACGAGGCGGCCGTCGAACCAGGGCTGGGCCGCCAGCCATTCGAGCGTGGCCCGCCCGTCGGCCTGCTCGTTGCGCACGGGGACGAAGGCGCCCCCGGAGCCGAAGGTCCCCCGACAGCTCTGCACGACGACCTGGTAGCCCCGCTCCGCGTAGAGGCGGCCGAGCGGCCCCATGATCGTGCGCCCGTAGGGCGTGCGGACGAGCACGGTCGCCGGGTCGGCCGTTGGGTGCGTCGGGTACCAACGGTCGGCCAGCAGCTCGACGCCGTCGGGCATTTTGGCGGTGAGGCCACGCTCGACCGACACGGCGGTGGTGTGCGGCGGAGAGAGCCTGATGAGGGATGCGGCGATCCGGCTGAACACGGTCATGCGCGACATTCCCCCCACGGAGCGGTGGGCTGCCCGGTCCCTACTCAGGAGGCGTGGAGCAACCCGAAGACGATTGAATCGTAGAGGGCCTGCCAGCTGGCCTCAATGATGTTCTCGGAGACGCCGATGGTCGTCCAGGTCCGTTGCCCGTCTGTCGTGTCCACCAGGACCCGAGTGACTGCGCCCGTGCCCCGGCCGGTATCGAGCACCCGCACCCGGTAATCGGTCAGGTGGATGTGGTCGAGGGCGGGGAACTTGGAGCCGATGGCGGCGCGCAGGGCGCCGTCGAGCGCGTTGACCGGACCATTGCCCTCGGCCACGGCGACAATCCGCTCCGATCCCACATGCACCTTCACCGTGGCTTCGGTCATCACGTCGTCGCGGACGCCGATGCTGTCCCCGGGACCAACCTCGTCGCGCTGATCGTGATCTGTGATCACACGGAATGACTCCACCGTGAAGAAGTCCGCCACCCAGCCGGTGGCTCGCCGCAGCAACAGCTCCAACGAGCCGTCGGCCACCTCGAAGTGATAGCCCTCGTGCTCCAGGCGCTTGAGCTCGTCGAGCACGCGGCCGATGACCTCGCCGTCGAGCTCGAGCCCGAGCTCGTCCGCCTTCATGGCCAGGGTCGAGCGCCCGGCCATCTCGGACACGACGACGCGGGTCCCGTTCCCCACCAGGTTGGGCTCGACGTGCTCGTAGAGATCCGCACTGCGTGCCACGGCACTGGCATGCAGGCCGCCCTTGTGCGCGAAGACGGAGTTCCCGACGTAGGGCTGTTGGGGGTTCGGCGCGATGTTGACCAGCTCGGCGATGTGGTGCGCCACCGGGGTCAGCCGTTCCAGGCGGTCCGCCGGGATGGTGCGGATGTTGAGCTTCAGCGACAGATTGGGGATGGCGGCCGAGAGGTCGGTGTTGCCGGCCCGCTCGCCGTACCCGTTGATGCAGCCCTGCACCTGGGTGACGCCGGCCTGCACCGCCACCAGCGAGTTGGCCACCGCGCACCCCGCGTCGTTGTGGCAGTGGATGCCGAGCTGTGCGCTCGTGCGCTCCCGCACGTCGGCCACGGCCTGGCCCACGTCGTCGGGCAGCGAGCCACCGTTGGTGTCGCAGAGCACCAGCGCCTCGGCTCCCGCCTCCTCGGCCGCCGCCAGGACGGACAGTGCGAAGTCCGGGTTGCGCCGGTAGCCGTCGAAGAAGTGCTCGGCATCGAGGAAGACGCGCAGGTCGTGCTCGCGCAGGAAGCGGACGGAGTCGGCCACCATGGCCACCGCCTCGTCGAGGGAGGTCCGGAGGGCCTCGGCGACATGGCGGTCCCACGACTTGGCCACAATGCAGGCAACCGGGGCCCCGGCCTGCACCAGGTTGGCAAGCACGGCATCGGTCTCCGGCTTCACGCCGGCCCGCCGGGTGGAGCCGAAGGCCACCAGCGTGGCGCTGGTGAGGCGCAGCTCCTTCTTGGCCCGAGCGAAGAACTCGACGTCCTTGGGGTTGGCCCCGGGCCACCCCCCTTCGATGAACGCCACCCCGAGGTGGTCCAACTGCTCGGCCACCCGCAGCTTGTCGTCGACGGTCAGGGAGAGGCCCTCCTGCTGGCTGCCGTCCCGCAGAATGGTGTCGAAGATGTCGACTGCCTCGGGCAGGTCGGGGACGGCGAAGTCGTGCGCGTGGGCACTGTGACCGTGGGCATGCGTGTGCCGTACGCCGGCGTGATCGTGGGCGTGGGCGTGGTCGTGGGATCCGTCGCCGGTGTCAGTCGACATGGTCCAGCCATTCCTTGTACTGATCCACCTCGCCACGCACGGTGGCGAAATACGTCTGCTGGATCTCCTTGGTGATTTTGCCCGGGCGTCCGGGACCGACCGGGCGGTCGTCGACGGCGCGGATCGGCACCACCTCCGCCGCCGTGCCGGTGAGGAAGGCCTCATCGGCCAGGTACAGGTCCGTCCGGATGATCGGCTCGTGACGGACCTCGTACCCGAGGTCCCGGGCGATCGTCTCGACGGAGTCCTGCGTGATGCCCTCCAGCGCACCCGCGTCCGATGTCGGAGGCGTGCTGAGCACCCCGTCGCGCACGATGAAGATGTTCTCGCCTGTGCACTCGCTGACATTGCCGTTCGGGGCGAGCAGGATCGCCTCGTCGTAACCCGCCTTCAGAGCCTCCACCTTGGCCAGCGAGGAGTTGGCGTACATGCCGGTGCCCTTGGCCGCCGTCGGGACCGCGTTCGGGTCGTGGCGCCGCCACGAGCTGATTTTGCACGACACCCCGTTGGCGATGCCCTCGTCGCCCAGGTACGTCCCCCACGGCCACGCCGCCACCGACACGTTCACCGGGCACGGCAGCGGGTTGAGTCCCATCTCGCCGTACCCGAGATAGACGAGGGGCCGGATGTAGCAGCCGTCGCGCAGACCGTTGGCCCGCACGACCAGCTTGGTGGCCTCAATGATCTCGTCGACCGTGAACGGCACGTCGATCATGAAGATCTGGGCGGAGGCGAACAGGCGCCGGATGTGGTCACCGAGGCGGAACACGGCCACGCCGCTGCCGGTCGGGTAGGCCCGGATGCCCTCGAAGACGCCGGAGCCGTAGTGCATGGTGTGGGTCAGCACGTGCACCGTGGCGTCAGCCCAGTCGACGAGCTCGCCGTCCATCCAGATCTTCTCGGTCGTGGTGATCGGCATGACGGCTAGAGCCTTTCTGCGATGGCGTCGCCCACGGCAGTGGTGGAGAGCGCCTCGGTGGACGTGGAGGGCGTTGACATGGAATCGGACTGGGCGCTGAGCGCCTTGAGGATGCGCGCGGCGGCGTCGGCCTCGCCGAGATGGTCGAGCATCAGCGCGGCAGAGTGGATGGCGGCCAGCGGGTTGGCGATGCCCTTGCCCGCGATGTCGTGGGCCGCCCCGTGCACCGGCTCGAACAGGGAGGGGCCGGTTCGGGCCGGGTTGAGGTTGGCTGACGCCGCGAACCCGATGCCACCGGCCACGGCGCCGGCCAGGTCGGTGAGGATGTCGCCGAAGAGGTTGTCGGTGACGATGACGTCGTAGCGCGTGGGCTGCTCCACGAGGTAGATGCAGGCGGCGTCGACGTGGTTGTAGTCCCAGGAGACGTCGGGGTATTCGGGGGCCACCTCGCTGACGGTACGGTTCCACAGATCGCCGGCGAAGGTCAGCACGTTGGTCTTGTGCACGAGCGTGAGTCGATTGCTGCGCCGGCCGGCCAGGTCGTAGGCGAAGCGCACGCAACGCTCGGCACCCATGCGGGTGTTCACCGAGCCCTGGGTGGCCACCTCGTAGGGGGTGCCCTTGCGCAGGAACCCACCCTCGCCGGCATAGGTCCCTTCGGTGTTCTCCCGGATCACCACGAAATCGGCACCTTCGGCGATGGATCCGGGCACCCCCTTGAACGGCCGCAGGTTGACGTAGAGGTCCAGTTCGAACCGGAGCTTCAGCAGGAGGCCACGCTCCAGCGTGCCCGGCGGGACCGTGGTGTCACCGACGGGCGGGCCGACGGCGCCGAGGAGGATGGCGTCATAGCCGCGGAGCTCCTCGAGGGTCTCGTCCGACAGGACGGTGCCGTCCCGCAGGTAGCGTGCGGCGCCGAGCTCGAACTCGGTCGTGTCGAGGTCCACCCCGGCCGCGGCCACCACCTTGAGTGCCTCGGCGCAGACCTCCGGCCCGATGCCGTCCCCGCCGATGACGGCGACCCGATGCCTGCTACCCATCGTCACTCCAGGTGGTCCTTTCGTCTGTCGCTGCGTGTTGGTATTGCGTCCTGTGATCCCGAGCCACGACTGATCCCGAGCCACGACTGATCCCGAGCCACGACCAATGCGGCCGGGAATTGAAAAACCGCCCACGCTGTGGACGGTTTGACGGCGCGCGGGAAGAGTGCGCGCCTAGTGAATAATGCCTACGAAGTGCTCGGGGCGGTACATAGCCCCAACAGTCTCTCGCAGCCGAGCCGTCTCGTCAACCAAGGCTGCACGGGGCGACCGACGCCCCACCCGGGGCCGATTAGCCTTGGTCCCTGCCGGCGCAGTGCACCGCACCGCCCGCAGATCCGCCTCCCGGAGGACATGCCGTGACCAACGCTTCCGCAAACCAGACCGAGACGACCAAGCTGACCCAGGCCACCTACGACCGCCTGGTGGCCGAGCTGGAGGACCTGACGACCCGCGGGCGGGTGGAGATCGCCCAGGCCATTGAGTCGGCCCGGGCGCTGGGCGACCTGAGCGAGAACGGCGACTACCACGCGGCCAAGGACGCCCAGGGGAAGATGGAGTCGCGCGTCCGTCAGCTGCAGGCGATGCTCAAAGAGGTGGAGATCGTCGACGAGGCAGGCGCAGACGACGGATCCATCTCTCTCGGCAGCACGGTGACCCTGCGCTACGAAGGCGACGACGAGGACGACACGCAGCGCTTCTTCGTCGGCTCCATCGAAGAGCGCCAGGGTGACCTGCCGGTCATCTCCCCCAGCTCGCCCCTCGGCCAGGTCCTCATCGGGCGGGCCACGGGGGACGCTGTCGAGTACCAGGCGCCCGGCGGCATGCTCAAGGTGCACATCACCGCGGTGGGCCGTTGATGGCTCCTCGCACGCTGACGGAGAAGATCTGGGACGCGCACGTCGTCCATGCGGCCGCGGACGAGCCGGACCTTCTCTTCATCGATCTTCATCTGCTGCACGAGGTGACCTCGCCGCAGGCCTTCGATGGGCTGCGATTGGCCGGACGGAGGGTGCGCCGACCCGATCTGACCGTGGCGACGGCCGACCACAACGTCCCGACCCTCGACATCGACCAACCGGTGGCCGACCCCATCTCGGCCCAGCAGCTGAAGGTGCTCGACGACAACACGGCCGAATTCGGCATCACCTGCTATCCGATGGGCCACCCCAACCAGGGCATCGTCCACATCATCGGCCCCGAGCAGGGCTGGACCCAGCCGGGTATGACGATCGTGTGCGGGGACAGCCACACGTCCACGCACGGTGCCTTCGGTGCGATCGCCTTCGGCATCGGGACCAGCGAGGTGGAACACGTGCTCGCCACGCAAACGCTTTCGCAGGTGCGCCCGAAAACGATGTCCGTGACGGTCGAGGGCGACCTCCCCCCCGGTGTGACGGCCAAGGACGTGGCCCTGGCCATCATCGGCACCATCGGCACCGGCGGCGGCATCGGCCACATCATCGAGTACCGGGGGTCGGCCATCCGCAGCCTGTCCATGGAGGGCAGGATGACGCTCTGCAACATGTCGATCGAGGGTGGCGCCCGCGCCGGGCTGGTGGCGCCCGACGAGACGACGTTCGCCTACCTGAAGGACCGCGACCGTGCCCCGCAGGGTGCGGAATGGGATGCCGCCCTTGCGTACTGGCGCACGCTGCCGAGCGACGACGGAGCGGCGTTCGACAAGGAGGTCGTGCTCGACGCGGCCACCATCACGCCCCACGTGACGTGGGGCACCAACCCGGCGCAGGTGGCGCCGATCACGGGCAGCGTGCCGGACCCCGAGGCCATGGCCGACCCCGGTGACCGCGAAGCGGCCCAACGGGCCCTGGCGTACATGGGGCTCCAGGCCGGTACCCCTCTGCGCGAGGTCAGCGTCGACACGGTGTTCCTGGGAAGCTGCACCAACTCGCGCATCGAGGACTTCCGGGCCGCCGCCGCCGTCCTGGAAGGCCGCTCGGTGCACGAGGGCCTCCGCGCCCTCGCCGTGCCCGGCTCGCACCGGGTGAAGGCACAGGCCGAGGCAGAGGGGCTGGACAAGGTGTTCATCGCGGCGGGATTCGAGTGGCGCGAGCCGGGCTGCTCCATGTGCCTCGCCATGAACCCGGACAAGCTCTCCGTGGGGGAGCGCTGCGCCTCGACCTCGAACCGCAACTTCGAGGGGCGCCAGGGTCGAGGTGGCCGCACGCACCTCGTCTCCCCCGCCGTCGCTGCCGCCACCGCCGTGGCAGGAACGTTCGCCACACCGGAGGACCTGCGCTGATGGAGCCCATCGTGATCGTGACCGGACGGGCGGTACCGCTCGACCGCACGGACGTCGACACCGACCAGATCATCCCGTCGGACTGGCTCAAGCGGGTGGAGCGGACCGGCTTCGGTGCAGGCCTCTTCTCCGAATGGCGCGACGACCGAGACTTCGTGCTCAACAACCCCGAGTTCGTCGGAGCCACCATTTTGGTGGCGGGCCACAACTTCGGCACCGGCTCCTCCCGCGAGCACGCGGTGTGGGCCCTGACGGACTTCGGCTTCCAGGCCGTTGTGTCGTCGCGCTTCGCCGACATCTTCCGCAACAATTCGACCAAGCAGGGCCTGCTACCCGTCCAGGTCAGCGAAGAACTCGACCGTGCCCTGCTCGATGCGGTGACCGCCGACCCGGCGCTCGAGATCACGATCGACGTCGCGCGCGGCACGATCGAAGCGCCGGCGGCCGGGCTGGCCGGCACCTTCCCGCTGGACGAGTTCACGCGCGAACGCCTGCTCAACGGCTGGGACGACATCGGCTTGTCCCTCCGCCACGTGGACAAGATCACCGAGTTCGAGCGCGGGCGACCCGCTTTCCTGCCTTCGGCCTGAACGTCGTCCGATGGTGACGTTCCGGCAGATGAGGGAGGACGACGTGCCGGCGGCCGTCGCGGCGTTCGAGAGCGGGTTGCTCGGCATTTCAGCCAACGCGGGGCTGCCCATCACGGGCAACTCGATTCAGGACGAGCGGCGGCGGCAGGATCGCACCCGCCACTTCCTCGCGACCGACCCGGGTGGATCGTGGGTGGCCGAGGAGGGCGACACCATCGTGGGCATGTCGCAGTCCTTCGTACGGGAGGACTACTGGATGCTGTCGCAGCTGGGGACGGTACCGGGACGCCAAGGACGCGGTGTCGGCCGAGAGCTGCTCAAGCTCGCCGTCTCGCACGGCGACCCACAGAGCCCGGGGACCATTCAGTGCTCGAGTGACCCCAAGGCGATGGCTCTCTACACGGGCTTCGGCTTCACGCTGCACCCGGTCGTGACGGCCTGGGGCGCCATCCGGCCCGGTGCGGTGACACGACCTCCCGAGGTCGACCGCTACGAGCCGGACCAGGTCGGTGAACAGGAGCTCGAGGTGATCGCGACCATCGATCGCGCCGTGCGCGGCTCGGTCCGCAACGTCGACATTTTGGCGATGCTGGCCCAACCGGGAAACCGCCTCCTGTTGCACGGAGATCAGGGCTACGCCGTCGTCAAGGACGAGCGCATCGTGACGCTCGGCGCGCTGCAGGAGGACTCGGCCGCGCTGGTGCTCCGAGCCATGTTGGCCGAAGCGCCCGCCGGCGAGACGATCGAGGTCAACTGGCTCACGTCCGCTCAGCAGTGGGCCGTCCGTGAGGTCGTGGCCGCCGGCATAGAGCTGCGGCCCTACGGGCCGGTCATGGTGCGCGGCATGGACGGCCCGCCCCGCCCGTACATCCCGAGCGGTGGTTTCGGCTGAACCCTGACACCCTCGTGGCGGTGGGGGCGGCCTTCATCGATCGAGCGAGCCGGCGTGCTCGACGTGACGGGCGAAGCGCTGCAGGCCAGCGCCCCAACCCTCGGGTGAGCCCACTGCCTCGCGCATCCCTTCCCAGCCCTCACCATGGCGGTCCAGGTGCCGGTGCTCCAACTCGACCCGCGTGCTGTTGGGACCCTGAGGAACGAAACGGACTTCGACCTCGCTCGTCCGATCGGGATTCGACTCGACCTGCCACTGCAAGCTGATGTCCCAACTGAAGACCACACGCTGCGGCGGCTCGTAGGCGAGGACTCGAGCCCACTGGCACTCACTCCCGTCCTCTCCCACGTCATAGACACGTCCACCGGTCCGCGGCTCGAACACCATGGACGCCAGCGGCGCCTGCAGAATGTGGTGGTCCGGCGGCCACCAGCTCCCCATGTCCTCGGTGAAGACCTCGAACGCAACCTCGATCGGAGCGTCAACGGTGATGGACGTGGTCACAGCGGTCAGGGTCTCCGTCATTCCTTCTTCTCCTCCTGCTCTCGGTGTTGCTCAACTCGTTTCTTGAAGGCGTGCAGGGCCGTGGGCCAGAACCGGTCCAGGTAGTCACGCAGCGCCGCGATCCCTTCGGGGTCGACGCTGTAGATCCGTCGTGTCCCGTGCTGGACGTCGATGACCAGGCCGGCCTCCTTCAGGACCTTGAGGTGCTGCGACACCGCTGGCCGGCTCACCGGAACGAGCGCGGCCAGCTCGACCACGGCCAACGGTCTCTCTCCGAGCCGCTCGAAGATGGCCCGTCGCGTCGGGTCGCCGAGTGCGCTGAGGGCTTCAGAGTAAGTTTTCACTTACCGTAAGTTTTAACTTACGGTAAGTGAACCGTCAAGGGCGTTGGCCGGGGCGACGGTCGGTTCGACCGGCCGGACCTGGGCCTCGTGGCCTGGCACCCGACCTCGACAGGGGCGCCGTCGGTCGGCAGCGTCGGTGTCGTACGGGCTCGGCTCAATCAGGCTTTCGGGCCCAGGTGTGCCACGGTGGGCACCCGTGTCACCGCGCACGATCGTGGTGCCGGGTGAGTCGCCGCGAGACGATGGAGCGAGATCAGGGTTTCGCCTGCCCCTGTTTCCGGGTCTCCGCCAGGCCCGTCAGGGCTGTTCGCAGAGAGGCAAGGGTGTCGGAGGTGGGCCCCCGTACCTCGTCCTTGGCCGCCTTGACGAGGGTCAACTGCGCGCGCAACTCCGCGCTCGGCACCTCGTCGACCACTGCATCGATGCTCGTCTCGCCGAGCACCTCACCCTTCGAGGCGTAGCCCAACGCGGCCGAGCCGATCACCGACCCTCCGTAGGCGTCGCTTTGCTCGGTCTGGTCATCGAGCGTCTCCAACGCCCCGAGGAGTCCCTGCCGAGTCGCATCGGTCGGATCTTCGAGGTAGCCCGCGACCGCCTCTTCGACTCGAGCGATATCACCCTCGAGGGTGGCGTCGACCGGAATCTGCCCTTCCTCGCCGTCCGGTTGTTCTCTCTGACGACCAAACATGCAGGCAGCTCCTTGCCGGTGGCAACCGACTCCACCTGTCTCCTGATGGTAGGCACATTTCGGCCAAGAGACCGCTGCCGCTGCGACCCCTGGCCCGCTGGCGAAAGGGCTGAGTGCTCATGCCCCGGGACGACGGTGCTTCACGTCCCCGACTGTCAGGCTCGTCGCACGCGACAGGAAGGTGTCGACGTCACGGTCCCCGGGGCGAGCAGACCGCGTTTGGGTAGATTTGGGAGACACGCAGAGAGGGGTCGTCCGTGAATGAAGGTCGCCCGATTTCCTACATGGCCTTGTCGGTCGGTACTCCCGTGCTGAGTGCGACAAACTCCGAGTTCGGGTCCGTCGAGCACGTGCTGCAAATCCCGGAGGAGGATCTCTTCGACGGCATTGCCGTCAAGACCCCACACGGACTGAGGTTTGTCGATCGCGACCAGATCACCGACATCACGACGACCCTTGTTCGTTGCTCCCTGACAGATGACGAAGTCGCCGACCTCCCCGCCCCGAGCGGGAGTCTCGTGTTGCATCCTGATACCGCACGCGACGAAGGGCCATCCCTGACGGCACGTTTCGGACGGCTCTTCGGGCGGGAGAAATGGAAAGAGCTCGAATAGAGCTTGGAGCCATGGTGCAACGGACCGGGCGCACTCCGTCAGCGGAGTCGTCGTGCCTATGGCAGCCCCTGCGGTAGGCCAGATCGAAGTCGGTCTCGTAATGGATTCCGTCCTCTGACATCTCCCAGCGGCCGAGCATGGAGTTCCCGTCGTCGCTCAGAGTGACGGTGAAGCGCTGCGAGAAGGGTGCACCGACTCGCCAGAGTCGCCATTCGCCGGCGCCAATGCCCATTTCGTGGACACGACACACCCCACGCTCGTCCGAATAGAGCTGGAAGAAGGTCCCGTTGGTGGCGTCACATCCGATGATGGACAGGCTGTTGGTGCCCTCCGGCAGCTCGACCACCGTGCGCTGCCGCAGATGCGCGCCGGAGGGGTGCCACTCGAACGTGGATCGCCCGCCGCCCGGCCAGGGCTCGCCGCCCGGCGGCGACGCCTCCAACATCCACTCACCGACAAGGGGGTCGAGCCTTCTCAACGCGTCCGTCGCGGAGGGTTGCCTCATCCCATCGTTCCTTCTCGTTTCTCGGCCCCCGTCCCAGCCGGGGGTGTGTGATCGCGTTCCTCCGGAATCAGACGCCGAGCGCCGTGGCCCGGAGCTGTCTCGCAAGCGCCGGGTCGCCGGTGATCTCGACCTTGGCCGCCCCTTGGCGACCGGCGCTGAACATGGTGAGCTCGCCCGGGTCGCCGGCCAGCGTGAGTGCGGGCCCGGACCCGCTTCGCTTCTCGGCTCGGCCCGGCGCCGTGAGCACGACGGTGGCGCCGACCTTCTTCGCCATGCCGCTGGGTCCGACACGCGCCCACAGGGCATCGGCCAGCTCCGGCGAGATGTGCCGCGGCTCCCAACCGTCCTGGGCGCGACGGACGTCCTCCACGTGAATGAAGTACTCCACGGTATTCATCGCTCCGTCAAAAGGACGGAGGAGAAACGGTGGCCCGCGCCGCACCGTGGCGACGAGCTCGTCCCACGTTGCGCGGTCTCGCGCCGCTCGCCGCACCTTCTCCGTGTATCCGGCCAGCGGGGGCCAGATCAATCCAGGCCCGCTGTCGGGTCGCCGTTCACGTACGACGAGGTGTGCGGCGAGGTCGGCGGTCCGCCAGCCCTCGCACAGGGTGGGCGCGTCCGGGCCTCGCTCGACGAAGAGGTCACAGAGCGTCTGGCGCTCCTGCTGAGCGAGGGTGGGAGGCATGGCAGCAGTCTAAGGAGGGGGCTGGGCGTGCCGTTCGGACGAACAGTGCACGGGTCGACGAACGTCACGGCAAAGAACACCCACCTCGCAACGCGGACACCGCCCGGGCCAGAATGCCGACATGGAGTCCATCCCCGCGCTCGGAATCAGTGACGTTCGCTTCGACGAGACCTTCGACGTGGTCGTGGTCGGCCTCGGCGTGGCGGGTTCGTCGGCGGTTGTGTCGGCGCGACAGGCTGGTGCGGACGTGTTGGCCGTGGAACGTGGCGTGACCCCCGGCGGGACGTCGGCCAATTCCGGTGGACTGGTCTACCTGGGAGGCGGCACGGCGCTCCAGCGCGATTGCGGCTTTACGGACTCCCCGGAGAACATGGTCGCGTTCCTCCGGGCCGCGCTCGGACCCGGGGTCGACGACGACCGCGTCGACGCCTACTGCGAGGGGTCGACGGACCACTTCGACTGGCTGGTCTCCGTGGGCGTGCCGTTCCGAGCAGCATTCTGCGACGAGCCCAACCGCGAATCGGCCGATGACGCCGGGCTGCTCTTCAGCGGAGGCGAGGACACCTATCCCTACGACGAAATTGCAGTCCCGGTTCCACGGGGACACAAGCCCCAGTACATCGATTCGGCCGGTGGTTTCCTCATGCAACGCCTGGGCGCCGCGGTCTCGACGAGTGCAGCCCGCGTCATGGTGGACGCCCGGGCCGAGACGCTGGTCGTCGACAGCGGGGAGGTCGTCGGAGTGCGAGTCCAGTCCGACGACGGTACGCACACGATTCGGGCCCGGGGCGGGGTCGTCCTGGCCAGCGGGGGTTTCATCCACAACGAGGCGATGGTGGCGGAACTCTGCCCGTTGGCCCACGTGCCCGATCCGGCCTGGCGCATCGGCACGCCGGCTGACGACGGCCGTGGGATCCGTATGGGTGTCGGCGCCGGAGCCGCGACCAGAAGGCTCGACGCCTTCGAGTGCGCGCTCCCCCTCGGGCCACCGCACCGGCTGGCCCGGGGGATTCTGGTGAATCGCCACGGCGAACGATTCATCAACGAGGACGCCTACACCGGGCGCATCGGACTGCACGCCCTTCGCGATCAGGAAGGGTTCGTCTACATGATCACGGACGATGTGATTCACGAGCCCAATATGTTGGGCCTGCGCGTCGCCTTCGCCGCGGCGACCCCTGAGGAGCTCGCCGTCGACCTCGGCGTGCCACCAGAAGCTCTGGCCCGCACCGTGCGCGACTACAACGAGGCGGCGACCCGCGGCGGCGACCCCCAGTTTCACAAGCGCGCGCCCTACCTACAGCCCATCGGTGTGCCGCCGGCCAGCGGCATCGGTGCCATCGACCTCCGCGTTGATCATGGCGCCATTTACGCCACGTTCACCCTGGGTGGCCTCCTCACCGATTCCGACGGAGCCGCTCTGGACGGCTCCGGTCGGGGCATCCCGGGTCTCTACGCAGCGGGACGAACCGCCGCCAGCCTCGCGGCCAGCCACTACGCCAGCGGCATCAGCCTCGGAGACGGTTCCTTCTTCGGCCGGCGGGCCGGCGGCCACGCCGCCGCTCGAGCCTGAGCGAAGGGTTCTCACCGCCGACGATCGCGGGACGTCAACTCACGACCCCCGACGGTCACCCGTCGAAGGGCGCCACCACTTGGCGCAAGAGGGCGGACAGCGTCTGCCTTTCGCCCTGGTCGAGTGTGCCGAGGATCGCGTCCTCGCGCTCCACGAGATCGGACAGTGCGGCGTCCACCTGCCGCCTCCCGGCGGAGGTGAGAGAGATCCGCACCGATCGGGCGTCAACGGGATCCGGACGGCGACGGAGCAGGCCGCGATCCTCCAGGCGATCCAGCCTGTTCGTCATGGTGCCCGATGTCACCAATGTCTGGGCCAACAACTGCCCGGGCGACAGATGGTGCGGCGGCTCGGAGCGCCGAAGTGCGGCGAGCACGTCGAAGCTCCACGTCTCGAGGTCGTGACGGGCGAAGATCACGCTGCGCTGGCGATCGAGATGGCGGGCCAGTCGGGACACGCGGGACAGCACCTCGAGGGGGCTGACGTCGACGTGGGGCAGCGCGTTGTGCCACCCACGCACCAAACGGTCGACTTCGTCTTCCATCCTCCCGCTCCCTGCCAGCTCACCGTCCAATCTATCTTGACATCAAGAGGAAAGGAGGTCGATACTTCTCTTGACCTCAAGATAGGAGCACGGATGACCGAAGGCACCCGATCGCAGAGTTTCGGTTCGATCGCCTCGGCCTACGAGCGGTATCGCCCCGGCCCGCCGGCCGGGCTGGTCGACTGGATGCTGCCGGACCGTGTGAGGACCGTCGTCGACCTGGGGGCAGGCACGGGCGCCCTGACCAGACTGCTGGTGCCGCGGGCCGAGGTCGTGGTCGCCGTCGAACCGGACGAACGCATGCGCGCGACATTGGCCGCCTCGGTTTCCGGTGCCCGGGCGGTGGCCGGCCGGGGCGACACCATCCCACTTCCGGATGATTCGGCTGACGCGGTGTTGGCCTCGGCGTCATGGCACTGGATGGATCCGATTCCGACCCTCCGTGAGGTGGCACGGGTGCTCGCCCCGGACGGCAGGCTCGGTGCGGTCTGGGCCGGACCGGATCCCGATGGCCCCTTGCTGCTCGAGGCCAGGGAGCTTCTCGCCCGAGGATCCCGAGACCCGAGTGATGCGGGTGGCAGGTCGGATCAGGGTCTCGCCGAAGACGAATTCGCCGCGCTCATACAGGGCGACGGCAACCGACCCGCGATCGGCCTCGTGATCCCCGAGGGGGTCCCCTTCGAGCAACCCGAGCGCCGAAGGGTCACGTGGGACGTTGCGCTCAACGCCGATGATCTCATCGGACTCCTCGGGACCTTCAGCTGGGTCATCGTCATGCCCGAGCAGGCTCGACGACGACTTCTCGGTGAGGCCCGACGCATTCTGCGCGAACTCCTCGGCGTCGAGGGTGAGGTGACCGTCGACGTGGCGTTCCAGGCCGAGGCCTGGCGTGCCCGGTGCACAAAAGGCGAGGGGTGATCACCGCCTCTCGGGCCGACACTCCGATCAGGAGGCGGAATTGCCCTTCACACCGTAAAAGGGCGCGTCGAAGGCGAACACGCTCCCATCGCTGCCGGCGATCCAGTAGCCACCGGTCGCCGTGTCTTCGGCAATCCCGACCACGGGCTCTGCGAGGGGCTGACCTGCCATCGATCCGTCGAAGGGCTCGTTGTAGCTGAAGACACCCCCGTCCGAGGCGACCAAGCGGTAGCCCGTCCCGTTCGGGTCGCTTTCCATACCGACCACCGGACTGTCCAGTTGGAGGAAAGCGGCGGCACCATAGAAGGGTGCGTCAAAGGCAAAGACACCGCCGTCCTGGCTGACGAGCCAGTACCCGCCGGTCGCTTGATCGACCGCCATACCAACGATGGGTTGATTGAGAGGTTGCCCTGCCATCGACCCGTGGTAACCGGCGTCACCGAAGGCGAACACCCCTCCGTCCGCGCCGACGAGCCAGTAGCCGCCGTGATCGGGGGTGAGAGCCATTGCCACGACGGGAGCAGCCAAACCGAGTCCAGCCGCGGACCCGTAGAAAGGCGCATCGACCGCGAAGACCCCTCCATCGGCGGCGGCGAAGTAGTACGAGCCCCCGCTCTCCGGGCTCGAGAGGACTGCCATGCCGACGATGGGCGCGTGGGGAACCGTGGTCAGGAGACTCGGTTCGTCGGCAGCCTGGTTCGCCCCATCGGCCAACACGGCCGCAGCATCGGTGTAGGTCGCATAGCCGGCGTCCGGATCGGGCTCGGGCACGATGCCGACGACGTCGTCGTCACAGGCCGGGATGACGACCGTCCCACTGAAGGTGAAGCTGGTCCCCTGAGCGTCCTGCGCCGAGAGCTGTACGTTGTAGGTGCCGGGGTAGACGTGGACCAGAGCCGCCGTGGGTTGGGTCATGGAGACCTGTCCCCCATAGGAGCTGGAACTTCCCGGTGGTGGGCCCTGCACCCAGGCCGACAGGCTGCCGGACACCCCTTGGACCGGTCCAAGGGATGAGGTCAGTACGGCCAGGATCGACCCGGACCCCAAGGTGTAGCAGGAAGGGCTGATCGAGACATTTCCCTGGGTCGCAACCGCAGCCGCGTCCGCGGCCGGATCAGGCGAGGGTCCGATTGCGCAGAGGCTCGCACCGGCAGCGAGGCCAATCGCGACTCCGGCCACTCTCCCGTTCCATGGTTTCCTCGGGTGCGCCACGGGGTTCTCCTCGATTCACGCGAACCTCCTGCCTACCGTTCACGATCGAGCGGTGCAAGCGCCCGGAGTCGGATCCTCGGGAGTTTCGATGACCGTCGCGCGGCCCGGCGCACGCACTCCGTCGGTTGCAGGACGCTCCCACCGAGAAACGGCCCGCGCTACGTCAGCAGTCCGAAGTTCCCGACGACGGTGGCCACGGCCGGGTTCGGGCCCTCGGCGAGGCGCTCGCCGATGTCGGCCTGGAAGGCTGCAAAAGCCGGGGACGACGCGAGGGGATTGTTCTCGTCATCGGTGACGGCAACGTGGACGAAGCTCACGCCGTCCTCAAGTCGGAACGTCGCGTACTGCAGTCCCTCGGGGTCCTCTTCGGCCAGTTCGGCATAGACGTCGCGGATCAGTCGCTCGTTCTCGTCGGCCCGCTCGGGCTTCGTGCGGTAACGGATCACTCTCGTCGTGGTCGCCATCGTGCTGCTCCTCTTCTCTCTCCTCGTGATCACAGCGCGCGCATGCGGTTGTTGCGCGCCTCGTGGGTGACCTCCGCCAGGCCCAGCTCCTCCAGGAGTGGCGGGAGGTACATGCCGAAACGGCCCCGGTAGCCCTTACGCTGGCCATACCAGCCGCCGACCGGGTTGTCCGCAGAGCGTCCCCACGCCTCCACCGTCCCGTCCACCGCCGCCTTCTTCTCGTCGGCCGCGCCGAGTGGAACCCAGTCGCCCTGCTCGGACAACCATCGGTGCAGGTCGTGGATCGCCCGCAGGTCGTAGGTGAGCTTGGTCGAACCCACCTGGCAGACCAGCAGAGGCGGCTCGGCCTGTTTGTCCTCGTAGATCGTGTATTCCGAGGTCCCCGGCGGGGTCTTCAACACCCAGGGATCCTCTTTGCTGCCCGTCGCCATCGCTCATTCCCCTTCCTGCACGGCCGCCGCGAAGTACGGCAACAGCGCGTCCCAACCAGCGCGGTTCTTGTCCCGCCACGCGTCGGCCTCGTCCCCGAGGACCTCCCAGCCGCTGTGCTCGATCTCGACCCGCGTGCGCGTCGGACTCTCACCAACGAAGGTGATGTCGACCTCGGTCGCAGTCTCACGGGTGCGGCCGATGTGCCACAGGTACGACAGTCGACGGGGGGGCTCCCAGACGGTGACCTCGCCCCATTCGTGTCGCTCGCCCCCAGAGGTGCGCTCATAGATCCGCCCGCCGCGGCCGGTCTCGAGCACGACCTCTTCGGGGTCGCCGCTGACGGTGTGGTCACGTGGCCACCAGCTCCCGATCCTCGACGTCCAGACACTGAATGCGTGCTCCGGCGGACAGTCGACGTCAATACTGATGCGCAAGGGGGCCCTCACGGCTTCGGGGGCGGCGTGGTGTTCTCGGCGAGCAGGCGGAACCGCGCCGCTGCAACACCCCACACGCCTTCGAGGTAGTCCCGCACCGCCTGCACTCCCCCGCCCTGCAGGTGGTAGATCCGCCGGTTTCCCTCGGCGCGCTCGGCCACCAGCCCGGCATCCTTCAACAGGCGCAGGTGGCGCGAGACCGCGGGACGACTGATCGGGAGCGAGGAGGCGATCTCGTGGACCGGCTTGTCGCCCTCACTCAGCAGCCGCAGGATCTCACGGCGTGTCGGGTCGCCCAGGGCGTCGAAGGGGTCGGCGCTCGGCGTCGGCATGGGCATCGGCTCAGCGATCAGATGATCGGCACGACGAACTCAGGTAACACGATCGTTACCGTAACAGAATGGTTACCAACTGGCAAGCGGCCGCCGGGACCAGGAGGACGCCGGGAACACGGCGACGGCGAGGCCAGCGGGCCCCACCGTCATGGGATCATTCAGGCCGCGACCAGCGTCCTCGACTCGATCGTCTGCCGCACCTTCTCCGCCACCGACGGGGCGGCCTCGAGAATGCGGCGGAACTCGCCGGCTGAGCCGGCATAGATCTCACAGTCGGTCACCGCAGTCACCGTGGCGTTGCGCCGACCCGAGCCGAAGGGCTGCTGGAGCGCCATCTCGCCCACCAGGTCGCCGCGGCCGAGCGTGGCGATGCTGCGGCCACCCTGGGTCACCTCGGCCATGCCGCTGACCATGATCATGAACTCGTTGCCGATGCCGCCCTCACGGACGAGCACCCGCCCGGCCTTGACCTTCAGCCTCGTCAGCTGGCGGGCGATGACCGTGAGCTCCGACCGGCTGGCCTCGGAAAACAGATCCAATTCGTGCAGATCGTCCTTGAGCAAACGCATTGGTGCTCCTTCCATAACTCACTCTTCCCACAGCCAGAGTGACGCTTGGACGACTGATCTGTCAAGCAGTTGGGGAAGATTCTTTCTATCTCTCCAACAGATTAGCGGGAGTTATCCCTCGAACCAGCGGTAGCGGGTCCAGCCCGCCATCTGGTGGGCACCCAGGCGCTGGTAGAAGTCCATCGCGGGGACGTTCCACTCGAGCACCTCCCATTCGAGGCGGCCGTCGGTCTCCTGGCGCAGCTTCGTCAGGAGCTGGGTGGCGTAGCCCTTCCGGCGGTGCTCCGGACGGACGTAGATGTCCTCGAGCCAGATGCCCGTCCTGCCCAGGAAGGTCGAGAACGTCCGGTACCACAGGGCGTGACCCACCAGGACCCCGCCGTCCTCGACCACCCAATCCTGGGCCATCGCCTCGGGGCCGAAAAGCGTCCGCGCCAGGTCGTCCTCGGTGATCGAGACCTGGTCGGACAAGTTCTCGAAATCCGCCAGCTCGCGGATCATCGCCACCAACTCGGGGACGTCCGCCTCGACCGCCGGGCGGATCACCCTTGGCGGGCCCTGTTCGCCGCGGACACCACGGCGCCCAGCGAGGCGTCGAGAATGGACGAGTCGCGGCCGACACCCCACCAGGTCGACCCGTCGGCGCCCGCGCACTCCACGTACGCCACCGCCGACGCGCCCGAGCCCTCGGTCAGGGCGTGCTCGGAGTAGTCCTTCACTTCCAGCACAATACCGAGGTCCGACTTCAGCGCCGAGACCAGGGCGTCGATCGGCCCGTTGCCCTGACCCGTCACCGTCTGGTGCTGGCCGTCGACCAACAGCTGCGCGGTGACGCTGGTGTGTCCGTGCCCGGTCGAGACCTCACTGGTGATCAGCCGCAGTCCGGCGTCCTCGGGCAGATAGATCTCCTCGAAGACGTCGCGCATCCGGCCCGAAGGAATGACGGTGCCGCTCGCCTCGGTGATCTGCTGCACGCGCTTGGAGAACTCGACCTGCAGCCGTCGGGGCAGGTCGAGACCGTGGTCGGTGTCCATCAGATAGGCCACGCCGCCCTTGCCCGACTGGCTGTTCACCTGAATGATCGCCTCGTAGGTGCGGCCGGTGTGCTTGGGGTCGATGGGCAGGTACGGCACCTCCCACTCGTCGTAGTCCTCCCCGACGGCGGCCATCCCCTTCTTGATGGCGTCCTGGTGCGAGCCCGAGAACGCGGTGTACACCAGGTCGCCCGCATAGGGGTGGCGCGGGTGGACGGGCAGACGAGTGGCGTACTCGGCCACCCGGCGCACCTTCTCAATGTCACCGAAGTCGAGCGCCGGGTCGATGCCCTGCGAGAACAGGTTCATGGCCAGGGTGACGATGTCGACGTTGCCGGTGCGCTCGCCGTTGCCGAACAACGTGCCCTCGACGCGGTCCGCCCCCGCCAGCACCGCCAGCTCGGCGGCCGCCACGGCGGTGCCACGGTCGTTGTGGGGGTGCAGGCTGAGCACAATGGCGTCGCGGTTCTTGATGGTGCGGCCGAACCACTCGATCACGTCGGCGTAGACGTTCGGGCTGTACATCTCGACGGTGGCCGGCAGGTTGAGGATCATGGGCGTGTCGACGGTCGGCTGTATGACGTCCATCACCGCTTCGCAGATCTCGACCGCGAACTCCGGCTCGGTCCCGGTGAAGCTCTCCGGCGAGTACTCGTAGCGGATGTCCGTACCGTGCACCTGGGCCTCGTACTCCTTGCACATTTCGGCCGCCTGTACCGCGATGTCGATGATGCCCGGCTTGTCGAGCCCGAACACCACCCGACGCTGCAGCTCGGACACGGAGTTGTAGAAGTGGACCACGGCCCGCGGGGCGCCGGCCAGCGACTCGAAGGTCCGCTCAATGAGCTCCCGCCGGCACTGCACCAGCACCTGGATCTCGACATCGTCGGGGATCAGGTTCTCGTCGATGATGAGACGCTGGAAGTCGTAGTCGGTCTGGGAGGCGGAGGGGAAGCCCACCTCGATCTCCTTGAACCCCACGTCGACCAGCGTCTGGAACAGCGCCAGCTTGCGCTCGGAGTCCATCGGGTCGATCAGCGCCTGGTTCCCGTCGCGCAGGTCCACGCTCGCCCAGCGGGGCGCCCGGGTGAAGGCGCGGTCGGGCCAGGTGCGATCGCGCAGCACGAGCGGCACGTGTGAGCGGTACTTGTCGAAGGGCATCGGTGACGGGTCGCAGGGCAGGGTCAGGTGACCCCGCTCCATGTCGTCACCACTCCCTTTCCGTCCCTCTTTCCGTCCCTCAGCCATCAGTGTCTTCCCTTCTCCGTCGTCTCCATCGACCCGACCGGTGCCGGCCCAACAAAAAACCCCCTGGCCTTTTCGGCACAGGAGGTTGCGAACGAACGCGATGTGGCGTTCGCCGTCAGGTAAGCAGCAGGTCGGATGCGGTGGAGGTCATCATCGTCAGTGTAATCGTTCCATCGGGCGCGGCGGACGTCAAGGCGTCACGGGCGAGCCGAAGCGCAACAGGTTCCCGTCGTCATCCGTGTGGGCCGCCTCGCGGACCCCGAATCCGGGGTCGAACAGGTCCGAGGTCTCGCCCACTGCCGCCGCCCGCCATTCGGCGTGCAGCGCTTCGGCATCGTCGACACCGAGGTAGGCGGCACCCCGTTCGGTCGCCGGGCTCATGTCGGGCACCAGCTTGAAGTGGATGCGGATGCGGTCCCGGGCCGCCGTGCCATAGCCGCCACCGTGCACCGCCACGCTGAAGCCGAGCGCCTCGTAGTGGACCTGCGTGCGGTCCATGTCGGCCGTGGGAAAGATCGGGGCGACGTGCTGCAGGGTGGCCATGGCCGCTCACGCTACCGTGGTCGGATGCGCCGGCTCGTCTCGACCCTCTTCCGCGCCGCCCTGATCATGGGGGCACTGGCGGTGGTGCGCGCTGTCCTGCTCGACCGGGCGCCCCGGCGGGAACTGCACCGGGGCGAGCCCGTCATCGGCAGCCTCGATACGTGGCCCGCCGTCCCGCGCAAGCCCACCGCGTCCTGAACTACAGCGTGACGCGGTGGAGGTCGAGGATGCCCTCGTCGCCCCGCAGCTGATCGACCACGGCGTCGGACGCCGCGGTGGTCGTCGAGATCACCATCATCGCCGTGGCGGACTCAGGGCTCGGGCCCACCGCCATGGACGAGATGGAGATGCCCGCCGTCCCGAGCGCCGTCCCGACGATGCCGATCACGCCCGGCCGGTCGTCGTTGCGCACCACGAGCATGTGGGTGGAAGGCGGAACCTCCACCTGGTGATCGTCGACGATGACGATGCGCGGCTCGGTGTGCAGACCGGCGGTGATCATGGTGCCGGCGACCGAGTGCGAGCCCGAGCGCAGGGTGATCAGGGACTTGTAGTCGTGTGAGGTTGCGGTCGACGACTCGCGCACCTGCAGGCCGCGCTGCTCAGCCAGCTGCGGCGCGTTGACGTAGGAAACCGGCTCCTCGGTGGAACCCCCGAAGATCCCCTTCAGCACCGACAGCGTGAGGATGCCCGTGCTCTCGGCCGCCAGCTCGCCCTGGTACTCCATGTCGATGGCATCGGGCAGCCCGTCGTGCAAGCCGACGAAGAAGCGCCCCAGCTGCTCGGCCAGCCCCATGAAGCCCCGCACCATGTCGGTGACGTCACGTGCCGCCACGTTGACGGCGTAGGGCACGAAGTCGCCGTCCAGCGCCAGCAGCACCTGCTCGGCGATGGTGACACCGGCCTTGTCCTGTGCCTCCTCGGTCGATGCCCCCAAATGCGGCGAGACCACCACCTGCGGCAGCTCGAAGAGCGGCGATTCGGTGCAGGGTTCCTTGGCGAACACGTCGAGACCGGCACCCGCCACGATGCCGTCGCGGATGGCGTCGGCGAGCGCATCCTCGTCGACGATGCCGCCCCGGGCCGTGTTCACGATGCGGATGCCGGGCTTGGCCTTGGCCAACAGATCGCGGCCGAAGAGCCCGATGGTTTCCGGCGTCTTGGGTGTGTGGATGGAGACGAAGTCGGCTTCGGCCACCAGCTCCTCGATCCCCACCAGGCGCACTCCCATGGCCCGCGCCCGCTCGTGGGACACGAAGGGGTCGAACCCGATGAGCTCCATGCCGAAGGCGTGCGCGCGCTGGGCCACCAGCGATCCGGCCCGACCCAGTCCGACCACGCCGAGCACCTTGCCGTGCAGCTCGACGCCCTCCCACTTCGAGCGCTCCCAGCGCCCGGCGACGAGTGCCGAGTGTGCCTGCGGGATGTTGCGGGCCTGCGCCAGCAGGAGGGCCATGGCCTGCTCGGCCACCGAAAGGATGTTCGATGTCGGCGCGTTGACCACCATGACGCCACGCTCGGTGGCAGCGTCCACGTCGACGTTGTCGAGCCCCACGCCGGCCCGGCCCACGACGGCCAGCGACGTCCCGACCGCCAGCACCTCGGCGGTCACCTGCGTCGACGATCGGATGATCAGGGCGTGCGCGCCGGGCACCGCGCCGAGCAACTGCTCGGGGCTCAGCCCTTCCTGCACATCGACCTCGTGGCCCGCGTCTGCGAGCAGGTCGAGCCCGCTCTGCGCGATCTTCTCCGTTACCAGTACCCGTGCCACCGCGGTGGTCTCCTCACTCCCCCCGCCCGAAGGTCGGTCAGTCTTGCGTCTCACCGAAGAGCGCGGCCAAGCGGCGCACACCCTCGACAAGATCCTCATCGCCCAGCGCGTAGGACATGCGGAAGAAGCCCGGCGCGCCGAACGCCTCTCCGGGCACCACCGCCACCTTTGCTTCGTTGATGCAGATTTCGGCCAACTCCGCGCTGCTCGCCGGACGTTGTCCCCGGAGACTTCGCCCGAGCAACCCCTTGACCGATGGGTAGGCGTAGAACGCGCCTTCGGGCACCACGCACTCGACACCTTGTATGTCGTTGAGCATCGACACGATGGTGAGGCGCCGGCGGTCGAAGGCCTCGCGCATCATGGCGACATCGTCGAGGTTGCCCGAGACGGCGGCCAGCGCGGCGCGCTGCGACACGTTGGCGACGTTGGAGGTCTCGTGGCTCTGGATGTTGGTCGCCGCACCGATGACGTCGGTCGGGCCGATGAGCCAACCGACGCGCCAGCCGGTCATGGCGTAGGTCTTGGCCACGCCGTTGGCCACCAGGCAGCGGTCGGCCAGCTCGGGCACCACCACGGGCATGGAGTGGTGCTCGGCACCGCCGTAGACGAGATGCTCGTAGATCTCGTCGGTCAGCACCCAGATCCCCTTGTCGAGCGCCCAGCGGCCGATGGCCTCTATCTCCTCACGCGGGTAGACCGCGCCCGTCGGGTTGGACGGGGAGACGAAGAGCAGCGCCTTGGTGCGGGGTGTCCAGGCCGTCTCGAGGTCGGCCACCGAGGAGCGGAAGCCGGTCGTCTCGTCCGAGGACACCACGACCGGCGTGCCGCCCGCCAGGGCGATCGATTCGGGGTACGTCGTCCAGTACGGCGCCAACACCAGTACCTCGTCACCCGGGTCGCACAGCACCGCGAACGCGTTGGCAACGGCCTGCTTGCCCCCGTTGGTGACCAGCACCTGGTTGGCGGCCACCTGGTAGCCCGAGTCACGCAGGGTCTTGACCGCGATGGCCTCGCGCAGCGCCGGGATGCCGGCCGTCGGGGTGTAACGGTGGTTGGCCTTGTCGCGACAGGCGGCGACGGCTGCCTCGACGATGTGCTCGGGCGTGGCGAAGTCCGGCTCGCCCGCGCCGAAGCCGATGACGTGTTCCCCCGCGGCCTGCAGCGCCTTGGCCTTCGCATCCACGGCGAGCGTGGCCGAGGGCGCCACGGCGGCGGCCCGGCGAGAGATCCGGCGGAGCTCGGTCGTCGAAGGAGTGGTCGTCACGGATGCAATGATCTCATACGTGCCAGACGCCCCCGACATCACCATCCCGCCCGAATTGCTCCCCTCAGACGGCCGTTTCGGCTCCGGCCCCTCGAAGGTCCGGCAGGCCCAGGTCGACGCGCTCGCCGGCGTGGCCGCGACCTACATGGGCACCAGCCACCGCCAGAAGACGGTCAAGTCCCAAGTGGGCCGGGTGCGCGCCGGGATGCGCCAGCTCTTCTCGCTCCCCGACGGCTATGAGGTCGTCCTCGGCAACGGAGGGACGACGTGCTTCTGGGACGCCGCCACCTTCGGCCTGATTCAGGAGCAGAGCCAGCACCTGAGCTTCGGCGAGTTCTCCTCGAAATTCGCCGCTTGCGCGAAGGCGGCACCCCACCTGAAGGATCCGCAAGTGATCACCTCGGAGGTCGGCACCCATCCCAAGCCCGTGGCCGACTCCTCCGTCGACCTCTACGCCCTGACGCAGAACGAGACATCCACCGGGGTGTCGATGCCTGTCCGGCGGCCCCAAGGTGCGGCCGCCCCCGCCGACGGTGGCGGACTGGTCGCGGTGGATGCCACATCGGGCGCCGGCGGGCTGCGGGTCCAGGCCGCGGAATTCGACGCTTATTACCTGGCGCCGCAGAAGTGCTTCGCCGGTGACGGCGGCCTCTGGATCGCCCTTATGTCGCCGGCCGCGCTCGAGCGGGTGGAGCGCATCGCCGCTTCGGGGCGCTGGATCCCCACCTTCCTCGACCTGAAGACGGCGGTGGACAACTCGGTGCTGGACCAGACGTACAACACGCCGGCGCTGGCCACCATCTTCATGCTGGGCGAGCAGCTCGACTGGATGAACGAGAACGGGGGCCTGGAGTGGACCGCTTCGCGCTGCGACCGCTCCGCCGAGATCCTCTACACGTGGGCGGAGCAGTCCGGCTTCGCCCGACCCTTCGTGGAGAACCCGGCCGATCGCAGCCACGTGGTGGGCACCATCGACTTCGTCGACGCGGTGGACGCGGCGGCGGTCGCCGCCGTGCTGCGGGCGAACGGGATCGTGGACACCGAGCCGTATCGCAAGCTCGGGCGCAACCAGCTGCGGATCGCCATGTTCCCGGCGATCGAGCCCGACGACGTGGCCTCGTTGTGCGGTTGCATCACCCACGTGGTGGGCGCGCTGGCCGACTGACGGCCGCACTGACCGCTGGCGGCCGCACTGACGCCTGACGGCCGCGCTGGGGCCAGCCCCAGGAGAAAAACGGGTGACAGCCCCCTGGCTGCAACGGCGATGGCCTCTGTACTATACCGGGTATACGGGGCCGAACGGGAGGCCCGTACGCGCCTCCACTGCGAGAAGGGCAGGTCGTATGACGACGGCAACCTTGGCCGACTCCCCACCCGCGCTCAGAGGCGAGGGCCAATGGGCCGTCGAGACGCACGGGCTCACCAAGCGGTTCGACGCCAACGTCGCCGTGAACGACGTCGAACTCCTCGTTCCCCGCGGCTGTGCCTTCGGGTATCTCGGCCCGAACGGCGCCGGCAAGACGACACTGATCCGCGTGTTGCTGGGCCTGACCCGCGCGGACGCCGGCACCATGTTCCTGCTCGGCCACGCCGTCCCCCGGCACCGTGACGTGGCGCTGGCCCGCGTCGGCGCGATCGTGGACGAGCCGCGCTTCCACGGCCACCTGACCGGTCGGCAGAACCTGCAGATCCTCGCCGCGGCGCGGGAGCCGGCGGCCAAGGGACGCATCGAGCCGTCCCTCGAGCGCGTCGGCATCCTCCATCGGGCCGGCGACAAGGTGTCCAAGTACTCCATGGGCATGCGCCAGCGCCTGGGCGTCGCGGCGTGCCTGCTCGGGGATCCGGAGCTGCTGATCCTCGACGAACCGATGAACGGCCTCGACCCGGCGGGAATGCTCGACATGCGCGACATGATCCTGTCCCTCGTGGCCGAGGGTCGCACCGTCGTGCTCTCGTCGCATCTTCTCGACGAGGTCGAGCGCACCTGCGACGCCGTCGCCATCGTGGACCGGGGCAAGGTCATCCGCCAGGGTCCGATCTCCCAGCTTTTGGCCGGATCGTCCTTCGAGGTCCAGGTCGAGTGCTCGGACCCCGATCGGGCACGCGGCCTCTTGTTGCCCACCCCTTTCGGTGCCCTCGTGCAGACCGGACCCGAAGGACTGGCCATCTCGCTCCCCGAGGGCACGGACCGTGACGCCATCGCCGAGATCAACCGACTCCTCGTCGAGGCGGGCATCTCGGTCTTCCGGCTCCAGCACATTCAGGCCTCGCTCGAGTCGTGGTTCCTCGAGGTCACGACGCGTCTGGGGGAATCCGAATGACGACCGTCACCGACGTCGGCGCACCGGGTCCGACGCCCACTCCGATGGATGCGGACACGCGGGGCGACCACCGCGGCTCGTGGATCCCGACCTGGGGCATGGTCACGACGCGCTTCATGGAGTTGCGCCGGCGGCGCGGGTTGATGATCGCCCTGATCGCGGTGAACATCGGCATCCCGGTCGTCTTCCTCGGGGTGCGGCTCATCTCGCACGCCGTCGACCCCAAGTCCTACGGGCCCGCCGGCGGCTACAGCATCTTCACGACGCTGGTGGCCGGCTTCATGTACGTCTTCGGGTTCGTCGTGGCCGCGGTCGTGGGCTGTACCGCGGGGTCGGTCGACCTCACCGAGGGGATGTTCCGCCACCTGGTCATCACCGGTCGTTCCCGCCTGGCGTTGTACTTCGCGCGCATTCCGGCCGGGCTCGCCATCGTTATCGCCATGGTGGCGGTCGGCTACACCATCGTCTGTGCCGTGTGCGTCTTCGCCGCGCCGACACAGCTCAGCTACGACGGTGTCAACGTCCCCGTGGGGCTGTCGCAACCGGCCCTCGACACCTGGGCGGCGGCGCATGCCGACGAGGTCATCTGCGACTTCAACTTCCGCGGGGGCCCGGGGTCGAGCCAGCCGCCGCCGAACGTGACCTGCGGCGGGCAATCGATCGGGCCGCCGCCGGGGACCGTCATCCGGACCAAGGGCGGGGGGACGTTCACCGTCCCGGCCGCCGAGTCACCGGCCCAGATTCGGGCGTTCGCGGTCACGGTCGCCAACCAGGACTACGCGGACTACCACTCGAACTTCCTCGTCCCCTCGACGACGCTCATGGTCCAGGTGGGACTGTGGATCGCGCTCGAGGCGACCATCGGGTTCATGGTCGGCCTCGGGCTGTCCTCGCTGATGGGTCAGCGCACGGTGGCGGTGATCCTGCTCATTGTGCTGGAGCTCATCCTGACGCCCATCTTCAGCCGACACGTCATTTCGCACCTGCTCAACGCGCAGCGGGGGATCGTCGGCGTGGCTATGGCCCACATCGAACCGGGGGGTCTCCCGACGCCCTTCAGCGGGGGTGGTGGGGGTGGCGGCCCCGCCGCCAATCCGTTGATCCCCGAATCAACCCTGGTGTCTTCGTTGGTGATCGTGGGCTGGATTGTGTTCTGGACCGCCATCGGGGCGTGGCGGATGAAGACCCGTGATGCGTGATGTGTGATGGGTGACGCAGCTCAGCTGACTGCGTAACCGACGGAGGCGAGGAGCCGCTCGCTCTCGTCCCACAGTCGCAGCGCCGCTGCGTCGTCGCGGGCGCGCCGACCCATGTGCCCGGGCTTGGAACGGACCCAGTACTCGCCGGTCCGCGTCGCCACCTCTGGGGATGTGGCCAGATACACGCACGTCTTGGCCCCGGTGCGCGGGCTGATCTGGAACGGCCGGACGGCCCGGAAGCCGAAGGCGCTCTTCCCCGTGGTGTCGCCGTCCATGCCGAAGCGGCTCCGCACCCAGCCGGGGTGCACCGTGTTGGCGGTCAGACCGGTGCCGGCCGTGCGCCGCGCCAGCTCGCGGGTGAACAGCACGTTGGCCAGCTTGGCCCGGCAGTAGACCTCCATCCCGTCGTAACCGTTCTCGCTCTGGAGGTCGTCGAAACGCATGCCCTTGAAGGCGGCGTGGTGGCCGACCGACGTGACGGTGATGACGCGGGACGGCGCGGTCGCCCGCAGGCGGCCGAGCAGGAGGCGTGTCAGGTAGAAGTGCGCGATGTGGCAGACGCCCATGGTGTACTCGAGGCCTTGCGCTGTCTCCTGGCGCTCCGACCACGTCCCGCCGGCGTTGTTGTCGAGCACGTCGAGCCTGTCCCACCGGGTCAGGATCTCGTCCGCCGCCTTGCGCACCGAGGCGAGGTCGGCCAGGTCGAGCGAAACGGTGTGCACGTCGTCGTTCCAGGTTCTCTGCGTCACCTCGCGCGCCGCCGCCTCAGCCTTGGCCTGAGTACGGCAGGCCAGCACCGTGGTCGCCCCCAGGGCTGCCACCCCGACGGCCGTCTCGAGCCCGACGCCCGTGTTGGCCCCGGTGATGACGACCACCTTGTCCTGCATGCTCATGCTCGCCCCTGATCCGATGCCTTGACGTGCCTGTGATCAGTCTTCCCCACGGGACGGCGGACGGTCACGTCCGGGATGCCGGGCGACGGCGGACGGCGGACGGTCGCGTCCGGAGGCCGGGCGACGAGCGACGGGCCCGGGCGTCGCACCGCTACTGGCGGTGCGCCTCTTCCCACTCCTGGGGTGGCCCGATCGCCGAAGCCTCGGGACCGAAGCGCTCCACGTACCCCCGGTGGACGGCGCGCCAACGGTCGGCCGGATCACCCGGCGGTGCCGCGGCCGCGCCGGCGCCGTCGCCCGCGCCGGCGCCGTCGCAGGCGAGAACGAGCCCCTCCAGGCAGACGTGCCATCCGGCCGCGTCGCGGGCCGCCTTCCCGTGTTCGGAGAAGATGACGCGCAGGTGCAGGACGGTCTCGTTCTCCACCTCCGACTCGAGCTCGAAGCGCAGAACGTCATCGGCCCAACGGAGCTCCAGGAGGGACGGCGGGACGAAGGCAAGCATCTCGCCGTCGAAGGCCTGCCCCTCGCCGTGGCGGAACGAGAAGTGGAGCTTCGCTCCGGCGCGCCGCGGCCCCTCGATGGTGGTGGGGAACCAGGCAGCGAGGTCCGCGTCCTCCGTGATCGCCCGCCAGACCCGCTCCCGGGGATGGGCCAACCGGCGTTCGTATCGCAGGATCGAGAGGTCGCCGACACGCTCGAGGGAGCCGAATTCCGCTGCGTCGCTCACGCCCAGACCTCCCCCTCCATGATTTCGAGGTGGCGTTCGAGCGCGTTGAGGTGGCCCGCCCACTGCCGGCGATACGGCGCCAGCCACGCGTCCACCTCTCGGAGCGGCTCGGGGCTCACTCGGTAGATCCGGCGCTGAGCATCCGTTCGGGATTGCACCAGGCCGGCCTCCCGCAGCACCTTGAGGTGCTTGGACACGGCCGGCTGGCTCAGGGAGAGGACGTCGACGAGCTCACCGACGCGGCGCTCCTTTTGGTCCAGGAGGTCCAGGATGCGGCGTCTGCTCTCTTCAGCCAGGACCTCGAAGATGGCCGTCACACAGGGTATATTTCCCCAGAGGCATATGCCCCGTCAAGAGGTGGTCAGGGTGAGGCGCTGGCTGCCGCCGTGATGGTGGCGGTGGCGGCCAGCTTCTTGGCGGCAATGCGGCGGAGAGGCGGCTCGGTCGGCGGCGGTTGCTTGCGAGGCGGCAACGCCGCGATGAGCGCGCTCGTCGCTTTGGTGACCTGGGTCACCGCTCGCTCGAAGGCGGCCTCCGTCTCGGCCGACGTCTTCTGGACGCCGCTGACCTTGCGGACGTACTGGCGGGCCGCCGCCTCGATCTCCTCGGGGGTGGCCACGGGCTCGAGCCCGCGCAGGGTGGTGATGTTTCGGCACATGTGCCCGAGCCTACGACCGGGTCGAGTTGAGCCCGCCGGCGACGCACCGTCCCGGCGCGATCTCCACCGTGACGCGCGTCCCCGTTCGGTCGTTGCGCACCTCGAGCAGGTCGCTCCCCGGGGCCGACGTCACTCTGGCTCCGCTCGTCCGGGCGCAGTACCCGTGGCGGTAGTGCAGCTGGGTGGGCACGTAAATGAGCGTCGGGGCCGCGACGTGATGGTTGGGGACATATGCCATGTCGAACACATCGCTCGGCGGTGAGAAGGAGTACCGCAGCGGGATGCCGGCCACCGCCTGCGGATAGGCGCGGCTGAGGACGTCGGCGGTCGAACGCAAACGCCCGTTCGCCATCACGAGGGACTCGTCGGCACTCCCCGTGGGGTCGCCGTAGTACTTCCAGGCCCAATAGATCCAGCTGGCTTGGCGCGCGTCGAGTGCGGCGGTGATCGGGGCGAGGAGCGTGGGGTCGCTGCTGGCCCCGAACTCGGTGACCATCCAGGCCGGGCCGTTCGGCTGCGCCGCCGAAGCCATTTCGGGGCGGTCCGAGTCCCGCACGGCGAGCGAGTGTTCCTCCTGGGCGGCGCACGCCGCGATGTCGGTCGGGTTTCCGGTCACCGGGCTCCGGGCGCCGCAATAGATGTGCACGTTGAAGACCAGGTTGGGAAAGTCCATGGGGCCGATGTAGGTCGGCAGGCCGCGGTTGGCGTAGTTGTCGGGCTCGTCGAAGATCAGGTGGTTGCGATCGTTGGCCAGGATGGTCGGCACGACGCCGTTGGCCGGGTCGGCCCGGGGACAGTGCAGTGGTGCAGCGCCGTGCAGGGCGGCCCCGATGTGCGCGGTGCCGGTGTAGAAGCACTCGAGCTGGGCGTCGAAGTGCTCGTCGCCGAAGCGGATGAGCGACGTCGAGAACGGCTCGTTGAAGGGGTCATAGCCGAGGACCCAGCGGTTGCCCGCGAAGGCCCTGGCCACGTCGCCCCAGACCTCGTCGTACTGGCCCTGCAAATCGCCCCGGACGTTGTTGTGCCAGAAGTGACTGAAGGCGATGCCGGCCGCCCGCGTGCCGTATTCGAGGGACCAGCGGCCCGGAGGGTCGGTGCTCTGGACTCCGTTGGTGCACACGGCCCAATCGGGGGCGCCCTCGCCCTCGAAAATCTCGTTGTACACGTCTTGATGCATGTCCAAAATCGTGTAGATGTGGAACCGGCCCAGCAGGTCGACGGTCTTTGTGAGCCGCCCGATGTAGGCGTCGAGTACGGCCCGATTGAACTGGCCCGTGTTCGTGGGCGCGCCGGGACCGCAGATGGCCGGGTCGTTGGCGGGGGCCGTGCCCGGCTCCAGTCCTTTCCACGTCATGCCCAGCCGCACCACGTTGAAGCCCAGCCGGGCCATGAGCGAGGCGTCGGCGACCGAGAAGTTCCAGGGCCGGTCGGGGTCGGGGTAGAGCTCGTAGGGCGCGTACTTGTAGACGGCGTCGACGCCGTGGAAGAAGACCACCCTCCCCCGGCTGTCGTAGAGGAAAGGCCCGCCCGGGGCACTGATGCGGCCCGAGACGGTGTCCGCGCCACGGCCGCTGTCACTGGGAGCGTGGAAGGTCGGCGAGGCAAGCGTCGGCAGGGCGACGACGGGGCCGTCTGCCGCTGCGGCCGTCCACGGCCCCGTGATCAGGGCGGTTCCGGCCACCAGCACCACGACGAGGAGGGACGAGGACGTGCGGAGCACCGACGCCAGTCTGCACTCAGGTTAATCCCAGGTGGGCGCGCCCCCGACGGCATGGGGGGAGAATGGCCTCGTGCTGGGCCATCTCGGCGTCAACGTCCCCGACCTGCGGGTGGCGGCGGCCTACTACGGCCCCTTGATGCCGCTGCTCGACTACGAGCCGTTCTTCACGACCGAGGAGGCCCTCGCCTTCATGCCGGCCGGGGGCCGGCGTGGGGCCTACCTCTTCCTCTACGAGGCCACCCAGGACCGCGCCTACACGCGGGAGGCGACCGGTTTGCAGCATCTCGCCTTCGTCGTCCCCACCCGCGATGCCGTACGGGCCGTCCACACGCATGTGCGCGCTGCCCACAGCACCGTGCTGCACGCACCGCAGGAATGGCCGCAGTACCCGCCGCCCTACTTCGCCGCGTTCTGGCTCGATCCGTTCGGGATCATGCTCGAGGCCGTCTGCCACCACGACCGCAACTGAAGACGGTGGACAACGGCGGTCACCGGGGAGATGATCGCCTCACATCAGGAAGGAGGCACGCCGTGCCCCAGTACGTCATCCTCGCCGACCACTCGCCCGACATCTGCCCTTCCTCGAACAGCCGGAGTCGGAGCCGCGCCATGCAGGGCATGGGCCAGGACCTGCCCAGGCTCGCGACCGAGGCGGGCATCACCTTCCTCAGCGGCCCGCTCCACCTCGACCCCGGGCACCGCTCGGTGTCGGTGGTCGACGCACCGAGCGTTGAGGCGGTGGTCGAGTTGGTCTACGCGTGCGGGCTGTCGCAGTGGAACACGGTCGAGGTCTGCCCCACCACGCCGATCGCCGACATGATGGCCGACCTCGACGCCTTCCCGATCGTCTTCGAGTAGGTCGGGCGTCAGGCGACGTCCTCGAGCGCCCGGCCGATCTCGACGTTGCCCGAGACGCTGCGGACACTCAGGTCCACCCGGACCTCGGGACGTGCACCGTCGAGCGGTGCGTTGGTGAGCGCAATGTCGGAGTGCACGACGCCCGATGCGGTCTCCACGTCGACATGGAGGTCGACGCCCCTCACCACGCCCACCGCCACGTCACCCGACACGGAACGGACGAGCAGCGTGCCCTCCTCGAGGGCGAGCACCCGCACGCTCCCCGAGACGTTCATCACCTTGGCGCCCGCAGCCAGCTCGCCGAGGCGCACGTCGCCGGACGTCGCCTTGACCTCGACCCGGCTACCCGCCGCACCCAACTCCAGGTCGCCCGACGTGGCGGTGAAGAGTGCGGTGCCGGCCACGCTCGAGCAGCGCAGGTCGCCCGAGACCGTCGCGGCGCGGATGTCGCCCCCGACCCTGCCGATGGTGATGTTGCCGCTGGCCGTCTTCGCCGTCACATCCGCCGCGACCTCGTCGATGGAGGCGTCGCCGCTGGCCGTCTTGAAGTCCACCACGCCCACCGGCCCCCGGATCTCGACGTCGGCCGAGGCCGTCGCCACGGCGACGTGGGCGCCAGCGGGCACCTCGACGCGGACCGTCACCGCGTTGCGACGCAGGAGACGCATGCCGTACACGCGGGGCAGCTTCACCTCGACGACGTGATCGCCCTCCGCGGGCCGGGACTCGACGATGGCCCTCTCGACGAGCTCCGCCGCCCCCGGCGTGTCCGCCTCGATCGACACGACAGTGCGGCCCGCGGCACCGGCGGTCACGACCACCAGGCCCGAGTGGATCTCCACGGAGAGGCGCACGCCTCCCGGGGTCTCGAACGTCTTCTCCATGATCCGGTGCTCCCTTCAGGTTGTGCCGTAGCCGCGCAGGCGATTGCCCACCCGGGTGTTGCGGCCCCGGTTGCTCGACATACCGCGCTCGAGCGCGCGCACGATGAGGGTGTTCACCGAGACGCCCTCGGCCGCTGCGCCTTCTTCGAGCCGGGACTTGAGGCCTTCGCCGAGGCGGAGCGAGATGCGGGCCGACAGCTCGTCCCCGTCCCCCGCCGGCGGGGCCGATCCGAGGTCGTCCTCGACGTAGGTCATATCGACGTCGTCGCCCGCCACCCGGATCTCCACGCGCCCGTCCGGGAGCGTGGCCGTCAGCTCGGCGGCGGCACCCGACAGGAGATCGAGGACGCGTCCGGGCACGGCACGACCCAGGAGGTCGGCAATCCGCTCGGCCACCTCGGCCACCGTCTCGTCCCCGAGCTCCGCGACCGCGACCACGTCGGAACGGAGCCCGTCGACCACGAGTGACATCTTCATGACGTCATGATGATGTCAAAATGATGTCATGTCAAGACCCGTCCCGTCCCCCGGGGAGAGATGGGTCGGTGCGGCGGGGCCGGCCGCCCGAAGGTGCTGGTCAGCCCCCTGAGGCGTCCTGCACCTTGGTCTTGCCGGCCGAGATGAACGGCATCATGTCGCGCAGCTCCTGCCCCACCGACTCGATCTGGTGGGCCTGGCCCTCCTGGCGCAGGGCCTCGAAGCGGGGGCGCCCGGCCCGGTTCTCGGCGATCCACTCCTCGGCGAAGGCGCCGCTGCGGATCTCGTCGAGGATCGTCTGCATCTCGGCCCGGACGGCCTCGTTGATGACCCGGGGGCCGCGGGTCAGGTCGCCGTACTCGGCCGTGTCCGAGATGGAGTAGCGCATGCCGGCGATCCCCTGCTCGTACATCAGGTCGACGATCAGCTTCAGCTCGTGCAGGCACTCGAAATAGGCCGACTCGGGTTGGTAGCCGGCGTTGACCAGCGTCTCGAACCCCGCGGTCACCAACGCCGTCAGCCCGCCGCACAGCACCACCTGCTCACCGAAGAGATCGGTCTCGGTCTCCTCGTCGAAGGTGGTGTCGAGCACGCCCGCTCGGGTGGAGCCGATGGCGTGCGCGTACGACAGCGCCAGCTCGCGTGCCTTGCCGGTGGCGTCCTGATGCACGGCGATCAGAGTCGGGACCCCTCCACCCTCGGTGTAGGTGCGCCGGACGAGGTGACCCGGCCCCTTGGGCGCCACCATGGTGACGTCGACCCCGGGGGGCGGCACGATCTGGCCGAAGCGGATGTTGAAACCGTGGGCGAACATCAGGCAGTCACCGTCGTTGAGGTGCGGTGCCACGAACTCGTCGTAGGCCGCCTTCTGCTCCGTGTCGGGCAGCAACATCATGATGACGTCGGCCTCGGCGGCCGCGTCGGCCAGTGACAGCACGCGCAGTCCGGCCTCCTCCGCCTTGCGCCTCGAGCTGCTGCCCTCGCGCAGGGCGACGCGCACGTCCACCCCCGACTCCCGCAGGTTCTGCGCGTGGGCATGCCCCTGCGAGCCGTAGCCCAGGATGGCCACCTTGCGGCCGGCGATCAGGGCGGGGTCTGCGTCGGATTCGTAGTACATGGTGGCCATGTCGTGGACTCTTTCTCTCTGGACGGATCTGGGCGGCGGGGCGTACGCGGGGTCTTAGTGGCGTTCAAGCTTAGGCAGGGCGACGCGGCCCGTCCGTTGGAGCTCCTCCACGGTGTAGTGCTCGAGCAGGCCCTCGAAGTCGTCGATCTTCTCGGGGCGGCCGGCCAGCATGACGGTGATGCGGTCGGCACCCACGCTCACGACCTCCCCGCCGAAGACCCCCACCAGCTGTATGACCTGCGAGCGCTCGGTGGGGCCGACGGCCACGGTGACCAGGACCAGCTCTCGCTCGACGGCTTCGGCCGGCGACAGCTCGTCGATGGAGACGACGTTGACGAGCTTGTCGAGCTGCATGATGACCTGCTCCAAGGGCGCCGACTCCACGTCGACCACAATGGTGATGCGGCTGAAGTGCTCGTCCTCGTCCGTCGGGGCGACGGCCAGCGAGTAGATGTTGAAGCCGCGGCGGCTGAAGAGCCCGGCCACCCGGGCCAGGACACCGGCCTTGTTCTCCACGAGCACCGACAGGATGTGGTGGCGTTGACCCGGCGCCGGGGCCCGACGAGGGTTGCCGCCGAGCGCCACGGCGTGCAGCGGAGCGGACGTCATCGGGCGGCCAGCTGGTCGGGGTGGACGACGATGTCGTCGTTGGACGACCCGGCGGGCACCATCGGGTACACCTTCTCGAAGGCGTCGGTGCGGAAGTCCACCACGACGGGCCGGTCGTCGATGGAGTTGGCCTTCTCAATCGCCGGCCCCACGTCCTCGGGCGTCTCGGCCTTGATGCCCACACACCCCATGGCCTCGGCCCACTTGACGTAGTCGGGCAGGTCGGGCGAGAGGTAGACCTCCGAGTAGCGCTCCCCGTAGAACATCTCCTGCCACTGGCGCACCATGCCCAGGTAGGCGTTGTTCAAGATGGCGATCTTCACCGGGATCTGCTCGGAGCTGGCGGTGACGAGCTCCTGGGCGGTCATTTGGAAGCACCCGTCACCGTCGATGGCCCACACGGTGCGGTCCGGCCGGCCGACCTTGGCCCCGATGGCGGCGGGCACGGCGAAGCCCATGGTGCCGGCGCCGCCGGAGTTCACCCAGGTGTAGGGGTGCTCGAACTGCCAGTACTGCGAGGCCCACATTTGGTGCTGGCCCACGCCGGCGACGACCACGGTGTCGACCGGCGCCGCGTCACGCAGCTGCTCCACCACGTTCTGCGGCTTGATGGCGCCACCCTCGACGTCCTCGTAGTACAGCGGGAAGCGCGCCCGCCACTCGTTGATCTGGTGCCACCACGGCGCCAGGTCCGGCACCACCGGGCGGTCGGCCTGGGCGTCCATGGCCAACAACATCTCCTCTATGACCTGGCGGCAGTCGCCGGCGATGCCCACGTCGGGGATGCGGACCTTGCCCAGCTCGGCGGGATCGATGTCGACGTGGATGACCTTGGCCTCGGGCGCGAAGGCGCTGATCTTCCCGGTGACGCGGTCGTCGAACCGGGCGCCGAGGCTGATCAGGAGGTCACTCCGCTGCAGCGCGGTGACCGCGGTGTAGTGCCCGTGCATGCCGGGCATGCCGAGCGCCTGGGGGTGCGAGTCGGGGAAGGCGCCCCGTGCCATCAAGGTGGTCACGACCGGGATCCCGGTCCGTTCCGCCAGCACCCGCAACGCCTCGGCGGCCCGGGCCTTCAGCACCCCGCCGCCGACGTAGAGGACGGGCCGGTGCGCCTGGGAGATCAGCTCGACCGCCTGCCCGATCAGAATGGGGTCGCCGAACGTCACCGGGTGGTAGCCCGGCAGGTCCAGCTCGTCGACGGACGACGGCCAGTACCACTCCATGGTGGCGTTCGAGATGTCCTTGGGCAGGTCGATCAGCACCGGGCCCGGCCGCCCGGTGGTCGCAACGTGGAACGCCGCGGCGACCACCCGCGGGATGTCGTCGACGTCCTTGATGAGCCAGTTGTGCTTGGTGATCCCCATGGTGACGCCGGTGATGTCGCACTCCTGGAAGGCGTCGGTGCCGATGGAACCGGTGGCCACCTGGCCCGACACCACAATGAGCGGCGTCGAGTCCATGTAGGCGTTGGCGAGCGGCGTCACGATGTTGGTGGCGCCCGGACCACTGGTCACCATGGCCACGCCGGGCCGCCCGGTCGCCATGGCGTAGCCCTCGGCCATGTGGCCGGCGCCCTGCTCGTGGCGCACCAGGATGTGCCGGATCGACGAGTCGATGATGGGGTCGTAGACGGGCAGGATGGCGCCGCCGGGCAGGCCGAACATGACGTCGACCCCCTGCATCTCGAGGCTCTTTATGAGGGCCTGGGCCCCGGTCATCTTCATATGACTCCCCTTGCTGGCGGTGATGGTGCGGGTGCGAAATAGGTCCGGAAATTGAAAAGACCCCCCGGTTCGGGAGGTCGTAGGGCACGCGTTCCGATTGAGGGCGCGTGCCTACGTTACGAGTACCAGAATCTCGGTGCGGAAGCTGCGTGCCTGCATGACCCGCACATTGTGGCATGGCTGCCGCCCTGAGACAACCCCGGGCCGTTCCGGCGGGCTCCCGATCATGTCGCCGCCATGCCCCCGCCGAGGAGGGCCGGGAGCGCCGTGGCCCGCATGCGCGCCAGGACGCGGTCGGTCACCGGCGTCACGTCGGGGTGCACGCCGCCGTTGGCCTCGGCCGCCGCCCGCCAGGCCGCCGCCCGCCGCTCCGTCTCCCCGGCGTCGGCCAGCTGCGGACAGTCGATGCGGTCCGTGTTGACGTCGACCACAATGCTGTCCCCGTCCTCCACGAGGGCGATCGGCCCCCCGAGGAACGCCTCGGGCGCCACGTGACCGATGACCAGCCCGACCGATCCGCCCGAGAAGCGGGCGTCGGTCATCAGGGCGATGGTGATGGCGCGCTGACGGCACAACGCGGTGATGCGCGAGGTGGGGTCGAGCAGCTCGGGCATCCCCGGGGCCCCCCGGGGGCCGGCGTACCGGATGACCACCATGTCGTTGTCCTGGAAGTCGTCGGGGTGCCGGTCGAGTGCGTCGATGAGGTCGCGCTCGCCGTTGAAGACCCGGGCCCGACCGGTGAAGACGCCGTCGTGCACGCCGCCCTCGACGCCGGCGACCTTCAGGATCGCCCCGCCGTCGGGGGCCAGGTTTCCCTGCAGCAATCGCAGGCCGCCCGTGTCCTTGAACGGCTTCTCGACGCTGTAGATGACCTCGTGGTCGGGGGCCGGCGGCGCCAGCCGGGCGACCTGTTCGGCCAGGGTCTCGCCGGTACAGGTCATGGCGGAGCCGTCGAGGAAGCCGGCATCGAGGAGCTCGTTGACGATGACCTGGAGTCCGCCCGCGGCCTCCACGTCCACCATGGAATACGCGCCGAAGGGCCGCATGTTGACGAGCACGGGCAGCCGCCGGGCCAGCGCGTTGAACTCCTGCTGGTTCATCGCCTCGGCCCACAGGTCGATCCCGGCGGCGCGGGCGATCTCGACGCTGTGCAGCACGACGTTGGTGGAGCCACCCATGGCGATGGCGACGGTGACGGCGTTCCGGAGCGAGGCGGGGGTGACGATGTCGCTCGGCCTGATGCCCTTCGCCGTCATGGTGAGGAGACAGTCGACCATTTCGTCCGGGAACTGCTCGAGTCGGCGGGGGTCGTCCGAGGCCGGAGAGACCATGTGCAGCGGTTCGAGGCCCAGCACCGCGATGAACGTCTGCATCGTGTTGTAGGTGAACATGCCGCCGCAGCTGCCCTGGCCGGGACAGGCGTGCAGCGCGTACCTCGTGCGCACCTCGTCGGGCTGGTCTGCCATCTGGAAGGCCGCGACGAGGTCGATCGGCTGGCCCGTCTCGGGGTCGATCCCGGGGTGGATAGAGCCGTCCGACAAAAGGACGGCGGGCGTGTCGTTCTCCAGAATGGCGGCGAGCGTCCCCACGGGCGGCTTGTCGCATGCGACGACGGCTATCAGGCCGGCGACGCCGTTGGCGGCCAGGTGGACGTCGGCCACATCGTGGACGAGCTCCCGCCCGATGAGCGAGAACCGCATCTGCGGCGTGCCGTTGAGCTGTCCGTCCGACACACCGAGCGTGAAGGCCGGAGCGATCAGCCGGACGCCCAGATCGTCCGCCTCAATGCGGCGATGGAGCGCCTGCTGGACGGCCTGCACCTTGGCCGTGACACCGAGATAGCACTGGCTGTCGCCCAGGTTGCCGATGACGGCCCAGACGGGGTCGTGGATCTTCTGGACGTCTTCACCCAGGAAGGTCGCCGTGCCGACCCGCTGCACGTCGCGCCCCGGGTTGATGGACACGAGCGTGCGTGACTGCTCCGATTTCATGGCCACCCAGCATACGGGCCGCCCCGGGACGTCATATGACGTCAGGCGGGCGACGGGATGGCGGGCGGTATGACCTCCACTCCGATGGTGGGGAGGGAGCGGTCCATCCAACGCGGCATCCACCAGTTGACCGGGCCCAGCAGCTCCATGATCGACGGGACCAGCATCATCCGCACGATCGTGGCGTCGACCAGCACGGCCGTGGCCAGTCCCAGCCCGAACACCTTCAGAATGTGCAGCGGGTCCTTGATCACGAACGAGGCGAAGACGCAGAACATGATGGCGGCCGCCGCCGTGATGATCCGCCCCGTCACCGCCAGCCCGTCCGCCACGGCCTGCGAGTTGTCCTGCGTGCGCAGCCACTCTTCACGGATGCGTGACAGCAGGAAGACCTCATAATCCATCGACAGCCCGAACAAGATGACGAACAGCGCCACGGGGATCCAGGGGTCGATCGGCCCCGTCTCGCCGATGCCGATGATGCGTCCCGCCCAGCCCCACTGGAACACCGCCACCATCACGCCGTACGCCGCCCCGACGCTGAGCAGGTTCATGATCACCGCCTTCAGAGGCAGAACCAGCGAGCGGAACACGACCATGAGCAACAGGAACGACAGCAGCAGTACGGCGCCGATCACGACGAAGAGCCGGTGACCCAGGAAGTTGGCGGCATCGATGCTGGCCGCCGTCTGCCCGCCCACCTGCGCGTCCACGCCCGTCCCGCCGACCACCGGCGGTATGACGTCGCTGCGCAGCGTCTGGACCAGCGCCTCGGTCTGGGACGACTGCGGCGATGTCGTCGGATACACGATGATGACCGCCCCGGTGCTGCTCCGATTGAATTCGGGCGGGGTCACGAAGGCGATGCCGTCGTGGTGCGCCGTGACGGCCTGTTGCAACCGGTCGACCGTGGCTCTGTCGGCGGGGCCCTGCATGTCGGCCGCAATGACAAGGGGTCCGTTGAAGCCGGGGCCGAACCCCTGCGCGAGGAGGTCGTAAGCCTGGCGCGTGGTCAACGACGTCGGATCGTTGCCGGCGTCGGTGAAGGCGAGGCGCATGCTGAACAGGGGCAGGGCGAGCGCCACCAGAATGAGCACGGCCACAGTGCCGGTGACCCATGCCCGTCGCTGCACGAACCGGCTCCAGCGGTACCAGAATCCGGTCTCGGGCGGCGGGCCGCCGGTCTGCAGCAGCCGGGGCAGGTGCAGCTTGTCGATGGCGTTCCCGGCGAAACCGAGCATCGCGGGCAGCAACGTGAGCGCTGCGATGAGCACCATCAGGACGGCGGCGATGCACGCCGTGGCCAACCCGATCATGTACGCCTGCCCGATGAGGTAGAGGCCGAAGAGCGAGATGACCACGGTGCTCCCGGCGAAGAGGACCGACCGACCGGAGGTCATGAGGGAGGTCACGACGGCGCTGCGGGGATCGCGCCCTTCGAAGATTCCCTGCCGGTAGCGGGTGACGATGAAGAGGGCGTAGTCGATGCCGACCCCGATGCCGATCATGGCTGCCATCTCGGGCGAGAAATTCGGGACGGTGAGGACGTGCGTCAGGAGCTCCAGCAGGGCGACGCCGATACCGAGTCCGGCCAGCGCCGTGATGACTGGCAGGCCCATGGCCACCACCGACCCGAAGGCGAGCAACATGATGAGGATGGCGGCGGTGATACCGATGCCCTCGCTGGGGCCGGGCGCCGCCGTGGCGGCGGCGCTTATCGGACTGCCGCCGAGCTCGACCTGGAATCCGGTGTGCGCGGCGCCCTGCGCCGTCGTGATCACCTTCTTGACGGCGGCGGTGGGGATGTCGGCCGTGTCGGTCGTGAACTGGACCTGGGCAAAGGCGATGTTGCCCTTGTCGGCCTGTGCGATCTGGTGCGCGCCGGCAGCCGAGAAGGGGCTGGTCACGCTCTGGACATACGGCAGCGGCTCCAGACTGGCCACCACCTTGCCGATGGCCGACTCGTTGGCCGCGCTGGTGATCGGAGCCGTCGTCCGGAAGACGACGTCAGCGGTATCTCCCGACTTCGACGGAAACCGCTCCTGCAAGATATTCGTCGCCTGCTGCGACGGGGTGTTCCCCGCCGTGAACTTGTTCTCGAAGTGCGTGCCGGTCATCTGGGCCACGACCGTGACGCCGATGATGGCCAGGATCCACAGCACCAGCACGGTCCGGCGGCGGTCGTAGCAGGCGCCGGCCAGCCGCCCCAGGACGGTTTCGGCCGGTTGGTCCTCGGGGTGTCCGGCCTGCACCGCCCGTTCGCCTGTAAGATTCATCACTGATGAGTTCTAACACAGATTTCCTCGCTGGTGAATACCCCTTATGAGCGCGGCTGCGGCTGCGGCCGGCCGCAGGCCGGGCAACGTCGATACCAAGAGCGAGATCGTGGAGGCGGCCAAGCGCGTCTTCGCGGCCAAGGGCTACGACGGGGCCAGCCTGCGGGCCGTGGCCAGGGAGGCCGAGGTGGACCCGGCCCTCGTCCACCACTACTTCGATGGAAAGGCCAGCCTCTTCGTGGCCGCCATGGCCCTGCCTTTTGACCCCCGCGTCATCCCGATGCACGAGCACCCTGATCGCTCGCCGTCGTCCACGAGCCCCGGGGCGATGGTCATCAGGGGGTTCCTCACCATGTGGGACCACGCTGAAGGAACGGGCTCTTCGTTCGCCTCCTGTGTCTCGGGAATGGCGGCATCGTCCAGCGTGGCCGACGCCATGCGCGAGTTCGTCGCCGAGCGGATCTGGGAGAGGACTCCGGTCAACGAGGGTGAGAATGACGACATGACACGGCAACGGCGTGCGCTCGTCTCGTCGCAGCTGATGGGACTCGCCTTCATCCGCTACATCCTGCGGGTGCCGCCGATCTCGACCACGACGCCGCAGGACATCGCCCGCTGGGCCGGTCCCACCCTCGATCGCTACATGGTGGGGGTCATCGACTAGCTCGTCACCCGGGCGGAGCCGGAATCATGCTCGGCGCCGCGCGCAGATCACGGCGTCGAAGCCCTCCCCGGCGCGGGGTCTCGGTCGATCCTCGGCGATCGGTAGCTCCCAGTGCTGGGCGTCGAGGACTGCGCGCGCCGCCTCGACGGTCACCTGCCTCTGACCGGCCGCGGGCGTCTCGGCGCCTGTCGTTGGATCGATTGGGAGGTGACCGACGAGCAGCAGTGTCCCGCCCGGCCGCACCCCGCCCGCCAGTCGCGACACTCCTTCCTCGACCGAACCAGTCATATGGACGTACAAGCTGACCACGAGGTCGTAGAGGCTCGCCGCCGGCCTCCATATTGCGAGGTCGCCCTCGACCCAATCGACACGCTCGGCCATGTCCGTCCCGAGGGCCGCCGCCGTGGACCGACCGTGAGCGAGCGCCGTTGCAGAGAAGTCCACCGCGGTGACCCACCACCCGCGCGCCGCCAGCCAGAGCGTCTCTGCGCCGTGACCACACCCCGCATCGAGGGCACGGCCTGGCGGCAGGTCACCGACTGTTGCGGTCAGGTGGGCACTGGCCGGCCGCAGCGCGAGCTGTGTTGCGTGCTCGCGGAGCACCTCGGACCACCGGTCGTCCCAGAAAGCTCGATCGAACCTTGGCGCTGGTTGCTCCCGGTCGTTCTGCGGTCCGCCCATCAACGTCAACTCTCGCGCCCCGCGCTCTCCGACGAGATATCGCATGACGTTTTCGTCAGAGCAATGAACCGTCCGCCACAGGCAGCGACCGTTCTCATCTCGATGCCCCAGACACCCGCAGACCACGGCCGATCCGGCGCCGACATCATCAGCACGTCGGCCGCTCTGTCGAACGAGCAGCTCCGAGCTCGTCTCGACGAGGGTTTTCGGCAGATCGCGGCCGCCATCGGCCGAGTGGTCGTCGACTTGGGGGAGGCCGACCGGCGCCAGGTGTTCCGCGACGAGGGCGCCACTTCAACTGAAGCGTGGGCCGTGGAGCGCTTCGGCGTCGCCACTTCGACGGCACGGGCGCTGAAGCGTCTGGGCGAGAAGGCCTGGGACATCCCGGAGCTGATCGGGTCCTTGTGCACGGGTGACCTGTCCTTCGACAAGGTGCGCGCCGTCGCCGGCGTCGCGACGCCCGAGACCGACCTCCAGCTCCGGGACCAGGCAAAGGAGTGCTCGGTCCGCGAACTGGGAGAGGTCGCCCGCACGACGGCGAAGCGAACCGAGTCGCCTCCCGATCGCAATCGCCGCTTCCTCCGCTTCAACGACCAGTTCCGCACTCTGACGGTTCAGCTTCCGGCCGAGTCCTATGCCGAAACCAAGACCCACCTCGAATCCCGAGCCCGTCAGGTCCCGACCGACGGCGGGACGCCGTGGGATCAACGGCTCTGCGATGGATTCTTGGAGCTCATCCGCTCCGCCCTCGGCGCGCCCGGTCAGGCCACGATGTCAAGCCCGCAATTCGTCGTCGTCCATGTCCCTCTCGACGCGCTCGTCGACGAGGCCATCGAACCGACGGAGCTCGCCGGCGAACTTGAACACGACGGCCTGATCGATCGGGAGACGGTCCAGCGGATCGCCTGTGACGCCACCATCGCCGTCGCGGTCGACGACGACGTCGGGCACACGATGTACGAGGGCCGGGCACGGCGAGAACCGACGGACGCCCAGCGCCGAGAGGTGATGCGGCGAGACCGTGCGTGTCGGTTTCCCGGATGTACCAACGTGACGTTCACCAACGTGCACCACATCGTCCCGTGGAAACCCGGTGGGCACACCGATCTCGACAACCTCGCGCTCATGTGCCTCCACCACCATCATCTGGTGCACTCCACGGGCTGGACCATGTCGGGGAACGCCAATGAGGAGCTCGCTGTGGTCGGCCCGACCGGCCGCGTCATGCTCTCGCGCCCTTCCCCCTTCTGGACTCGAGCCCTGGAGAGCCGCCACCGCGAACGGTCGGACGAGTAATCAGCCCCGTCGGGCGCGCAGCTCCGCTGCGACTTTCTGGCCGTTCGCCTTCCCCGAGGTGGCCTTCATGACCGCGCCGGTCAGGAACCCCATGAGCTTGTCGTCACCTTCGACGAAGCGCGCCCATTCGTCAGCATGGGCAGCGATGACTTCGTCCAGCACGCCGCCCAAGGTGTCGGAGCTGAGCGCCTCGAACCCCATCTCCTTGGCGATGGCGGACGGGTCTCCCCCGCCCCTCTCGAGGAGCGCACCGAGCACAGCCTTGGATTGCGTGGCCGAGAGCTGACCGCCGGATTCCAGGGTGAGCGTGGCGGCAAACGCCTTGGGATCCAATCGCAGGCCGGCCTCACTCTGGGCGGCCACCTCGTTGGCGGCGCGGGCCAGGGCCAGGGTGACAGGCACTCCCAAGTCGGCGCCAGCCGTCACCAGCTCATCGAGTCCCAGGTCGACGACCGCATGGATCTGGTCGTTCTCGGCGTCGGTCGGTGCCCCACCGAGTGCGGCCGCGAGGACGCCTCGGCGATCCGCCGGCATGGCACCCAGGCCGGCCCGCACCTTCTCCTGCCATGCCGCGTCGGGTGCCAACGGAACCAGGTCGGGCTCGGGGAAGTAGCGGTAGTCGTTGGCCTCCTCTTTGGAGCGCATCGAATCGGTGTGGCCGGCCGACTCGTCCCAGTGCCGGGTCTCCTGGACCACGGTGTCACCGGACTCGAGGAGGGCGATCTGACGGGTCGCTTCGTACTCGATCGCCCGACCCAGCGAACGCAGTGAGTTCAAGTTCTTGATCTCACACCGGGTGCCGAATGCGGCAGTGCCCACGGGTCGCACCGAGACGTTGGCGTCCACCCGCATGGACCCCTCCTCCATGCGCCCGTCGGACGCGCCGGTCGCGATGAGGATCCCCCGCAGCTCGCTGGCGTAGGCCTTCGCCTGCGCCACAGTGCGGATGTCGGGCTCGCTCACGATCTCGACCAGCGGGACGCCCGAGCGGTTGTAGTCGACCAGCGCGTGCAGCGCCGCGTTGATCCGGCCGCTCGCCCCGATGTGGGTGAGCTTCCCGGTGTCCTCCTCCATGTGGGCCCGCGTCACGCCCACCCTGAACCCGTCGGGGAGCTCGAGCCACCCGTTGGCGTTCAGGGGGAGGTCATATTGACTGATCTGGTAGTCCTTCGCCTGGTCCGGATAGAAGTAATTCTTCCGGGCGAAGACGGACGGCAGGATCTCGCAGTGCAGGGCGGCGCCGATCCGCATGGCGAACTCGACCGCCTGCGCGTTGAGCACCGGCAACGACCCCGGCAACCCGAGGCAGGTCGGGCAGATGTTCACGTTCGGCTCGTCACCGAACGCGTTGCGGCAGCCGCAGAAGAGCTTCGTCGTGGTCTGGAGCTCGCAGTGCACCTCCAGCCCGATCACCATCTCCCAGTCCGTGCTCATGGCGCGTGCGTCTCGACGACCTGGGCCACCCGAAACAGGAGAGCCTCCTCCAACGCAGGCGCCAGCACCTGCACGCCCACCGGAAGCCCGTCGACACCCGTGCCGAAGGGCACCGACACCGCCGGATGCCCGGAGAGGTTCGACGGAATGGTGCAGACGTCGTTCATGTACATCGCCATCGGATCGTCCACCTTGGCACCCACGTCGAACGCCGTCGTCGGCGCCGTCGCGCCCAACAGGACGTCAGAGGACGAGTACGCCCGGTCGAACGCCTGCATGACCAAAGTCCGGACCCGCTGCGCCTGCGCGTAGTAGGCGTCGTAGTAGCCAGCCGACAAGGCATACGTCCCCAGCATGATCCTGCGCTTGACCTCCGCCCCGAACCCCGCCGTGCGCGTCGCCGTATTCATGGTTGCGGCGTCCTCCCCGTCCACGCGCAACCCATACCGCACCCCGTCGTAGCGGGCGAGGTTCGACGAGGCCTCGGCCGGTGCGATCAGGTAGTAGGCCGACAGCCCGTAGCCGAACTCGGGCACTGCTACCTCCTCGACCTTGGCGCCGGCGCCCGCCAACGCGTCGGCGGCCTCCCGCACCCGGGCCACCACGTCCGGGGCGCACCCGTCGACGAGATCACGACAGAGCCCCACCCGGATGCCTTCGACCCCGTCGCGCAACGTCGACAGCGTCGGCTCCGGCACCGAGGGCAACGAGGTGCTGTCGAGCGGGTCGTGGCCCGCCAGAACGTCGAACAACAGCGCGGCGTCCTCGACGGTCGTGGCGAACGGGCCGATCTGATCGAGCGAGCTGGCGAAGGCGACCAACCCGTAGCGGGACACGCGTCCGTAGGTGGGTTTCATCCCGACCACCCCGCACAAGGCAGCCGGTTGACGGATGGACCCCCCGGTGTCCGAACCGAGGCCGAGAGGGGTGAACCCCGCCGCCACTGCCGCCGCGGACCCGCCGCTGCTCCCGCCGGGCACCTTGCCGGTCTGGCGCGGGTTGCGGGTCGGCCCGAAGGCTGAGTTCTCCGTCGAGCTGCCCATGGCGAATTCGTCCATGTTGGTCTTGCCCAGCGCGATGGCCCCCGCACGCCGAAGGGCCTGGACCACGGTGGCGTCATACGGCGGCCGCCAACCCTCCAGGATTTTCGATCCGCACGTCGTCACCGCGCCCCGCGTGCAGAGATTGTCCTTCAGCGCCACGGGCACGCCCGCCAGCGGGCCCGGATCACGACCCGCCGCCACCGCCGCGTCGACGGCGTCGGCACCGGCCCGCGCCTCGTCGCTCAAAAGGCTGAGGAAGGCGTGATAGTCGCCGTCACCCGCCGCCACCGCGGCCAGTGCCTCGTCGACGACGTCGCGGGCCGAGCGCTCACCGGAACGGACCTGCGCCGCCAGAGTCATCGCCGTGCTCATGGCGCCTCGCCGCCGATGCGCGGCACCCGGAAGCGGTGATCCTCCACTGCCGGCGCGGCGGCGAGCACCTCTTCGCGGTCCAGGCTGGGACGGGGCTCGTCGGCCCGCAGCACGTTCTGCAACGCAATCGGATGCGACGACGGCTCCAGGTGCGACAGGTCGAGCGATGCCACATCGGCCGCGTGGTCGAGCACCGTCCGTAGCTGCGCCGTGAAGAGCTCGACCTCCTCTTCGCTCAGGTCGAGCCGGGCCAGGCGGGCGACGTGCACGACGTCCTCACGGCTCAGCTCGGCGCGATCCGTCACGAGCGGGGCGGCAGCACACCGGTCAGGAAGCCGACCGTGCGCGCCTCGATCTCGTCTTTGTCCCAATCCAGGGTGGCCACATGGAAACTCCGCTCCAACATGAGCTGTTCCACGGGTCCTTTGGCCCGGGCCACCAATTTCTCGCTCGAGACCGGATCGACGACGTGGTCCTGCACACTGGTGAAGACGAGGACGGGACAGGTGACAGACTCGAGATCGGCCTCCACCTCGGCCGCGGCGGCGAACAACGAGAGCGTGGCCCTGAGCGGGAGGCCGGGATAGGCGGCCTCCACCGCCCCTTCCATCGCGATGTCGGACCCGATGCCGGGCGCCACCTCGTCGCCACCGTCGATCATGGCCTGAATGAAGCCGAGCGTGTCTGCGTCGGGTGGCGAGAGCAGCGGGTTCACCACCGCAATGGCGGCGATCTCGGGGTGATGCTCGGCCAGCCACACGCTCAACATGCCTCCCATGGAGAGCCCGACGACCACCACGCCGTCGCTGCGCGACGCCAGTTCCGCATAGGCGGTCTCGGCGGCGGTCGACCAGTCCTCCCAACGGGTCTCGAGCATGTCCTCTATTTGCGTGCCATGACCCGGGAGCAGCGGCATCTCGACCGAGAACCCGGCGTCGGCGAGCGCCACAGCGAGTCCGCGCATCGACTGCGGGTTGCCGGTAAACCCGTGCAGCACCAACGCGCCGCGCGCGTCACCACTGGTGGAATACGGCTCTGCACCGGGGATTATGGAAGCGGCCACAGAGGGGCAGCCTACCGGCGAGACGAGTAGGGTTCCGGCGGCCAGATGGCTCCGGGCGGGGCGACCGAGGTCCCGCACCACGACCCAGACCGAACAACACGAAGGAGCACCGCAATGCCGTCGTACCCGTTCCTGAGCGACGAGTGGCTGGACGAGGCCCGGAGGATCCGCGCCGAGTACGAGGGCAAAACCGCACCGGTGCCCCATGCCGTTCGCATGAACCTGGTGGTGACCGCGGTCCCCTTCTCGGACGATGACATCCTGGCCCACTTGGACACCTCGAGCGGCGAGCTCGTCCTCGACACCGGACATCTCGAGACGCCGGACCTCAAGGTCACCGTGGACTACGACACGGCCAAGGCCATCCTCATTGAGGGCAATCCCCAGGCCGGCATGCAGGCGTTCATGGCCGGCAAAGTCCGGGTCGAGGGCGACATGGCCAAGCTGATGGCCCTCCAGGCGGCGCCGGCGGCGAGCGACCCCAACGCCGCCGAAATGGCCGCCAAACTCCGCGACATGACCGAGTAGTCATCAACCCGTATCGGCCAGCTGCTGCGCCGCCCGCGCCTCGCGGGGCAGCGACCTGATGAAGAGCCCGCAGAACACCGCCCCGGCGGCGACGCCCGCGCAGACCCAGAACGGCACCGCGAAGCTGTGGAGCAGGGCCGGGGTGTGGTGCACATCGGCGAGGCCGGACCGTCGGGCGATCGACTCCTGAATCGTCAGCACGGCCTGAATCCCCGCCACTTCCCCGACCTGGGTGGCCAGAAGCTGCGCTGCGCTCATGACCCCGTACTCGGACGCGGCCAACTCGTTGGACATGGTGGCGGAGGTCGCCGGCATGGAGACGCCCATGCCGAGACCGGACAGAGCCAGCGCAACCAGAATGATGAGCAGCCCGGCGGAGGGGCTGAGGGTGGCGAACAGGATCATGGAGACGAACAGTGAACCGGTCCCGAAGAGCGTGGCGGTCCGCTCCCCCGTCCGCACGGTCATATAGCCCGCAATGGGTGCGCTGATGGCGAAGAGGAGCGGCCGCGCCACAGAGATGAACCCGACCTGGGACACGCTGTAGCCGTACACCTGCTCCATCAGCAGCGGGAACAGGAAGAAGCCACCGAAGTAGGCGAAGCTCGAGAACGCCTTCGTCCCCATGGGGAACATGAAATTGCGGCGGCGCCAATAGGTGGTGGGGACGAGCGGGGTGGCGAAGGTCAGTTGCTGGCGGACGAAGACGACGGTGAGGACGACCGCCACCGCACCCGACGTGAGCACCGCCGGCGACGTCCAGCCGACAATGGGACCGATGCTCAGCACGAGCATCGCCGCCGTCACGGACCCGGCCAGGCTCCAGATCCCCACCCAGTCCATGCCGTCCCACACACCCGCCCGTCGCTGCCGCCGACCGGCACCAGCATCGTCTCCATGAGGTGACCGACGGTCCGACGGCAAGAGGAGCGCGACGACGGCCGAGGCGATGACCAACAGCACCAGCTGCCCCCAGAACAGTGTGCGCCAGCCGAAGTACTGGATCACCGGCGAGCCCAGCGTCACGCCGAGCACGGGGCCGCCGGCACCCACCAGCGACCACCACCCCAGGGCCTTGACCCGGTCCTGACGGGAGAACAGCTCGAGGATGATCGCCATCGACGCCGTGCCGGTCGCGGCCCCCTGCACGCCGTCGAGGGCCCGTGCGAACAACAGCATCCCGACATCGGGCGCCGTGGCCGTGAGGATGGCGCTGACCATGGCCCCGAGCAGGCCGAACTGGTAGAGCCGGCGATGGCCGAAGAGGTCCCCCGCCTTGCCGAAGAAGGGAGCAGCCACGCCGAAGGCCAAGAGCGGTCCCGTCGAGGCCCACGCCAGCACCGAGAAGTTGGTGTTGAAGTCCGCTTTCACGGTGGGCAGCGCGACGACGAACACGGTAAAGGTGATGTTGAGCGAGAGCAGCCCGGCCAAGAGGGCGACCAGGGCCCACCACTGGTAGCGGGGGCTGCGCACGGCCCTGTTCGTGACGCGGCGGTGCAGCAGCGAGAACCAGTTGGTCTCGACGGACCCGTCCGCCCCCAACGTCCCCATGGCACCGCCGCCCGGGTCGAAATTGGGGTCCAGCAGGACGTCGGCCTGTTCGTCCCCGGCTTCCTCCACCTGGGACACCCTACGTGGAGGCTTCAGCCCGCCTCTCGTCCGATCCCGAGATCCGGCGGTCGGGCGTCATCGTCATCTCGATGACGTCGGCCTCAGCGCAAGCCGCGCAGGCGGAACCACCAATTCGGATCACGCCCGTGGGCGTGAAAGTGGTTGGGGATCTGCCGCATGACCCGGTCCACGGCCCATGCACCCTCCCCGAAACGGGCATCGGCCACCCGGGTCAGCTGGGCCACCATGTGGTCGACGTCGCCCTCGGGAGGTGTCGCGCCGTGGTGCTTCCACACCACCATGGGCACGCCGCACACCTCGCAATCGGCGACCCAGCACACCTCGTCTTCGTGGTGCCACTCCGACAGCCGTGCCGCCTCGCAGAGGTCGCAGTTGGGATCGAACGGGAGCACCACAGCAGGGATCGGGGCGGCTCAGTGGGTGAAGATCTGGACCGACGAGCCCGTCGGTACCGTCGACCCCACCGAGGGCTGGGTACCGCTCACGTTGTTACTCGGACTGCCCGAGACCCCCGAGACGCTCAGACCCTGCTGCTGGAGTGCGGTGGTGGCCTGCGAGACCGAGTCGCCGATGACGTTGGGGACCGTGGTCGTCGGTGGGCCCGTCGAGACGTTGACCGTCACGGCCGACCCGTAGGGGGCCGGCTGACCGCTCGCCGGCTGCGTGGAGATCACCTGCCCCGACGGCACGGTCGGGCTCGACTCCGGATTCTGCGTCGCCGAGAGGCCGACGGCCTGCAAGGCCGCCTGGGCCTGTTGGAAGGTATAGCTGGTCGGAATGCTCGGAACGGTCGCCGGCTCGTGACCGAGCGAGGGCACAAGCGTGATGGTGGACCCGTACGGGGCCTTTGTCGGGTTCTGGGTCGCGTTGATCGACCACAGCACCAATACCTGGGCGGGCACGGTGTCGCTGTAGGTCCCCGGAGCGCACACGGACTGGAAGTGGGCCGACTGCAACGCCGTGGCGGCCTGCGCGCACGTCATACCCGACAATGAAGGCACGGTCACGTCCGGCTTGCCCGACGACACCACCACGCTGACCGTCGAGCCTTCTTTCTGGGAGACACCAGGCTTCGGGCTCTGCGACACCACGTCGCCGGCGGCCACGGTGATCGACGTCACCGGCGCGCCCTCCTTCAGATTCATATGGACCTTGGTCACCGCCGTCCGGGCCTGGGCCAAGGTCATATTCACGACCGACGGCGTCGGGTGCGAGGGCGTGAACACGTTGGTGGCGAAAGCGGTCACCAGTCCCGCGGCCAAAATCACCGCCAGCAGGACGGCGCCGCCGATCCACCACCATTTCCGGTTCGTCCGCGCCTTCATGGGCGAGGAGGGCCCGCCCTGGCTCAGGACCTGGTCCCGCCGGCGCTTGCGCTTCGACGACGACCCCCCGCCCGGCTCCGCGTCGAAGAGCTCTCCGGGGCCCGCCTTGGTCCCGATGGGCGCGCCGGCGGCGGCGCCCAGCCCGGGCGCGATCGCCGTGCCGTCGCCGACCGCCGCCCCGGCCGCCGCACCCGCGGCCAGCGTGAGACCCGAATCGGTGAGCTCCGACACGCCGGGCGCACGGAAGCCGTTGCTGGCGGTGGTGTCGTCGAGCTTGGGCATGACCAGCGGCAAGGGCGACGGTGTCGGCAGCGCGGCCGCCAGCGCGCCCAGCCGGGCCGCCAGGCCCGCGGCATCGAGGCGGGCGCTCACGTCGGGGGCGGCCGCACGGGCCAACACGTCGTCGAGCGGCCCCAACAGGTCGTTGTGCGGCAACGGTTGACCGATGCGGGCGGCCAGCGTTCCCATGGTGGTGTCGGTCACGAAGGGGACGACACCGGTCACGGCCTCGTACAGCACCAAGGCCAGCGAATACACGTCGGCCCGGCCGTCGACCGGCTTCCCCTCCGCCGCCTCGGGCGAGATGTACCGAGCGGTCCCCACCATCGCTCCCGCCGGCTCGGTCCAGGCCGCCTCCGCCAGCGCGCGAGCCACGCCGAAGTCGGCCACCCGGACCCGACCCTCCTCGTCGAAGAGGAGGTTGGCGGGCTTGATGTCCCGATGCACCAGTCCGCGCAGGTGCGCGTAGGCCAGACCCTGCGCCACCTCGGTCCCCAACTGTGCGGCCTGCGGCAGAGACAACCGGATGTCACGATCCAACAGATCACGCAACGACCCGCCGCCCAGGTACTCGAGGACCAGGTACGGCCCGTCCGCGTCATCACCCCAGTCGAAGACGCGCAGCACGTGCGGGTGGTTCAGGGAGGCCACCGACCGGGCCTCCGCCCGGAAGCGCTTCAGGAAGGCCTCGTCGGTGGCCAACCCGGGTTGGAGCACTTTGACCGCGACGTGGCGTTGCAGCGACACGTCCTCGGCCAGGTAGACGTGGGCGGATGCGCCGGTGCCCAAAGCGGAGAGCAGCCGGTACCGCTTCCCAAGGACCCGGCCGATGGAGTCAGAAATCAGGGGCATCGGGGCGTCCTCAGGCTACCGACCCTAGGCAGGCATCCGGTGGACACCCCCCTACCAGCAACGGTCGTGCTCATGAGGGCAGTTCACCGGTATCGAGCAGCGTCTGGAAGGACGCGGCGTCGAGCTGCGGGATGTCGAGGTCCTCCGCCTTCTTCAGCTTGCTGGCGCCCGGAGACTCACCGACGACGAGGACGAAGGTCTTCTTGGACACGCTGCCCGGCGACTTGCCGCCCCGCGCCGTGATCGCCTCCTCGGCCCCCTCCCGGGTGTAGTCCGGGACCGCGCCCGTGACCACCACCGTCTTGCCCTCCAGGGTCTGGGGGAGGGCCGCCGCCCCGGCGACGCCGCCATCGGCCGCACCCGGCTCCGCCATGGACACCCCGGCCCGGCGCAGGCGCTCCACCACCGCCACATTGGTGTCGGCCGAGAGGAACTCGGCCAGGCTGGCCGCGATGATCCCGCCCACGCCGTCGACCGCGGCCAACTCCTCGACCGACGCCGCCGCGATCGCCTCGAGCGTCCCGAAGGCGCGCGCCACCGCGCGGGCGCCCGTCGGCCCCACGTGCCGGATCCCCAACGCAACCAGCAGCCGACTCAACGGCTGTGACCGCGAGGCATCGATGCCCGCCACCAAGTTGGCCGCCGAGAGGGCGGCGAAGCGGTCCAGCGCGGCGAGCTGCTCCGCGGTGAGGTCGTAGAGGTCGGCCGCGTCGTCGATGAGGCCGGCCGCGACGAGTTGCAGCACGCGCTCCTCGCCCAGCCCTTCAATGTCCATGGCCGAGCGTGACGCGTAGTGCGAGATGCGCTGCACCCGCTGCGCCGGGCAGTCGATGTTGGTGCAGTACGTGTCGCTCTCGCCGGGGAGGCGCACGAGCGGCTGGCCGCAGGAGGGGCACGAGGTCGGGAACTTCCACTTCGGCTTGCGGCGCTTGGGAACGCCGGGGCCGTCGCGCACGGGTCCGACGACCTCAGGGATGACGTCGCCGGCCTTGCGCACGACGACGAGGTCACCCGGACGGACGTCCTTGGCCGCCACCTGGTCCTCGTTGTGCAGTGTGGCCACGCCGACGGTCGAGCCGCCGACGAAGACGGGCTCGAGGCGGGCGAAGGGCGTGGCCCGCCCCGTGCGACCGATGGACACCATGATGTCGACGAGCCTGGTCGTGCGCTCCTCGGGTGGGAACTTGAAGGCGATGGCCCACCTGGGGGCCCGTGAGGTGGCGCCGAACACCGCTCGGAGAGCCACTTCGTCGACCTTGGCGACCACGCCGTCGATCTCGTAGGCGAGGCCGTGCCGCAGCTCGGCCAAGTCCTCGCAGCGGGCCACCACCGCCGTCATCCCGACGATCCGGCGGGCGTCGGGGCTGACCGGGAAGCCGGCCGCGGCCAGCTGGGCCAGGGTCTCGGTCTGGGTGGGGGCCGGCCAGAGGGCCCTGCCCTGACGCGTGGCCGTCGCCCCGCCGACCTCGCCCAGCGCGTAGGCCCAGAAGTGCAGCGGCCGCTGCGCGGTGACGGTCGGGTCCTTCTGGCGGAGCGCACCGGCGGCCGAGTTGCGCGGGTTGACGAAGAGGCGCTCGCCGAGCTCGGCCTGGCGCTTGTTCATGGCCTCGAACTCGGCGACGGGCATGTAGATCTCGCCGCGGACCTCGAGGATCTCGGGATAGGGGCCGCCCACCTTGGCCAGTTCCTTGGGCACGTCCGTGACGGTGGCGATGTTGGCCGTCACGTCCTCGCCGGTGACGCCGTCGCCCCGGGTGGCCGCCTGGACGAACCGGCCCCGCTCGTAGGTCAGCGACATGGCCACGCCGTCGACCTTGGGCTCGCACGAGAAGGCGAGCGTCTCCAGGTCGAGGTCGGGTGCCTGGCGCCGCAACCGCTCCCCCCAGGCCCGGAGCTCGTCCTCGCTGAAGGCGTTGTCGAGGCTCATCATCTGGACGCGGTGGCGCACCTCCTGGAAGAGGCCCGACGGTGCCGCGCCCACGGCCTGCGTCGGCGAGTCGGGCGTCGCCAGCGCCGGGTAGTCCGCCTCCAGCTGCCGCAGCTCCACCACGAGGAGGTCGTACTCGGCGTCGGGGATCTCGGGCGCATCGAGGGTGTGGTACAGCTCGTTGTTGTGGACGATCAGGGCGCGCAGCTCCGCCGCCCGCTCCGCCGCCTTCTTCGGGGGGTCCGTCACGCGGCGATGCCGGCGCCCACCACGGCGTCCGGATCGAGCACGTCGTAGAGCGCCACCGTCTGGCCCGGCGCCACCGGGCGCTGCGGGTCGTCGAACAGGACCTCCATGCCACGCGGCTCCATGTGCACGGTGCAGGGCACGGGGCGCCCGTGCGCGCTGACCTGCGCCACCGCCCGGGCCCCCGGAGCGAGCGGCTGGTCGACCCACGACAGCGACGGCCCGGACAGCACCACCGACGTGCGCACCACCTCGTCCGCGCTCCCGACGACCACCCGCCGCGCCGCCACGTCGACGTGCGTCACGTAGCGCCGCTTGCCGTCGGTGCCGTGACCCATGCCGCGCCGCTGCCCCACCGTGACGAGCTCGACCGCAGGAACGGAGCCGGCGGGGCGCCCCTTCCCGTCCACGACCTGGGCGGGGTGCAGCTCGACCCGTCGTGACAAGAACCCTTCACGGCCCTCGGCGCTGTTGATGAAGCACACGTCCTGGCTGTCGGGCTTGTCCGCCGTGCGCAGCCCGAGGCGGCGGGCGTGGGCCCGCACGTCGTCCTTCGTCATCTCACCCACCGGGAAGACCACGCGGGACAACGCGTCCTGCCCCAGCATCGACAGCACGTAGGACTGGTCCTTGTCGGGATCGGCGCCGCGTCGGAGCCGCCAGGTGGCGGGCGCTCCGTCACCGTCGCCACCGCCGACCCGGGCGTGGTGGCCCGTCGCCAGGCGGTGGAAGCCGAGGCGGTCGGCCCGGTGCAACAGCCGATCGAACTTCATGGTGCGGTTGCACTCGATGCACGGATTCGGCGTCCGCCCCAGCGCGTGCTCCCCCACGTAGGGCGCCACGACAGAGCGATCGAACTCCTCGGTCAGGTTGAAGACGTGGTGTGTGATGCCGAGCTGCTGGGCCACCCGACGGGCGTCGTCGACGTCGGCGACCGAGCAGCACCCCGAGTCCGAGGCCCCGCCCCACAGCTTGAGCGTGGCGCCGACGACTTCATGGCCCTGCTCCACCAGGAGCGCCGCCGCCACGGAGGAGTCGACCCCTCCCGACATGGCCACGAGCACCCGCATGGGACCAGTGTGCCACCGGGACAACCGGGACTCAGCCCCCCCGGCGCAGCGTGGCGACCACGGCGGGGACCACGACGAGGGCGCGGTCGATGTCCTCATCCGTCGTGCCATACCCCAGGGTGAACCGGAGCGCACCCGCCGCGAGCTCCGGGGCGATGCCCATGGCGGCGAGGACATGGCTGGGCTGGAGCGCCCCACTGGCGCACGAGGACCCGCCGGAGACGCAGACGCCCGCCTCCCCCAGGGCCACCAGGAGCTCCTCGCGCTCGACACCGGGGATGCACAGATGGAGGTGGCCCGGGAGGACCTCGACGGCGGTCGCCGACGGCACGGTGCGGGTCGCGCCCTCCACCGCGGCGAGGAGGCCTGCGCACAGGCGGTCCCGCAAGTGGGCCGCCCGTGGCGCCACCGTGGCGCGCTCGGCGGCCGCGAGCCGCAGCGCCGTGGCCAACCCGACCGCGCCCGCCACGTCCTGGGTCCCGCTCCGCCGCTCGCGTTCCTGCCCGCCCCCGTACTGGCGGGGCTCGAGGACGACCCGGCCGGCGACAGCGAGCGCGCCCACGCCGGCGGGGCCTCCGAGCTTGTGCGCGCTGAGCGACACCAGGTCGGCGCCGGCCGTGACCTCCGCCAGGTCCAGCCAGGGCGCGGCCTGCACGGCGTCGGTGAAGACGTACGCCGCGGGGCGCGGCGCTGGATCGTCTCTATGAGGTCGGCCAGGGGCTGGATCACGCCGGTCTCGTTGTTGGCCGTCATGATGACCACGCTCGTCACCCTCGACGACAAGGTGCGCGCCAGCGCGTCGGGGTCGACGATGCCGAACCGGTCCACGGGGAGCTCGCGGGTGTCCAGGCCGGCCCGGGCGGCGGCCCGAGCGGTCTCGCGCACCGCCGGGTGCTCGACGGCGGCGTACAGGACCACGGCGTCGCCCCGCTCCCGACGGGCGGCCTCGGCCGGCCCGAGGACGGCAAGATTGGCGGACTCGGTACCGCCGGAGGTGAAGATGATCTCGCCGGGGTCACGCCCGAGGAAGGCCGCCACCTCGTCGCGAGCCTCTTCGAGCAGGCGCCGAGCCCGCTGGGCCGGGGGGTGGCTGCCCGTGGGGTTCCCCAGAGATTCGGCGTGCACCGCCGCCATAGCCGCCGCCACCTCGGGTCGGAGCGGCGTGGTGGCGGCGTGGTCGAGATAGGTGACGGCGCTCACGCCAACGGTGCGATCGTGGGCGACGTCGTCAGGCGACGTAGACCGTCTTGGCGTTGGTGAACTCCTTCAGGCCCAGCTCGGACAGCTCGCGTCCGTAGCCCGACCTCTTGATGCCGCCGAAGGGCAGCTCGGGCATGGAGGCCACCATGGCGTTGACGAACACGGCGCCGGCCTCGATCCCCTCGATGCACTGCGCCAGCTCCGCCTCGTCGGCGCCCCAGACGCTGGACCCCAGCCCGAATGGCGTCGCATTCGCCGCCGCAATGGCGGCGGCCACGTCGGGGACCCGGATCACCATGGCGACGGGGCCGAACATCTCGACCTGCGCGATGGGCATGGCGGTCGTGACGCCCGAGAGCACGGTCGGCGCGAACCACCAGCCGTCGCCCTCGGGCACCGCCGCCCCGGCGTGCGCCGTGGCGCCCTGGCGGCGGGCCTCGGCGACCTGGCCCACCAGTTCGTCCCGCTGCGCCTTGCTCACGATGGGCCCGATGTTGGTCGCCGGCTCGAACGGGTCACCCACCACCAGCGCGTCCATCGCCTCAATGAAGCGTGACTCGAACTCGTCGGCCACCGCGTCGACCACAATGAACCGCTTGGCCGCGATGCACGATTGCCCGTTGTTCTGCACGCGGGCGGTGACGGCCGTGTTGACCGCGGCCGGAAGGTCGGCGCTCGCCAGCACCACGAAGGGATCGGAACCGCCCAGTTCGAGCACCGTCTTCTTCAACGCGTCGCCGGCGGCCGCGGCGACCGACATGCCGGCCGGTTCGCTCCCCGTCAACGTCACCGCCGCGACGCGCGGGTCGTGGATCAGCGCGGCCACCTCGCTCGAGGGGATGAACAGGTTCGAAAAGGCCCCGTCGGGCAGTCCCGCCCGCCGGAACAGGTCCTCGATGGCCAGGGCGGTCTGCGGCACGTTCGACGCGTGCTTGAGCAGGCCGACGTTGCCCACCATGAGGGCCGGCGCGGCGAAGCGGATCACCTGCCAGAGCGGGAAGTTCCACGGCATGATGGCCAGGACCGCGCCGAGCGGCTGGTAGTGCACGTAGGACTTCGAGCCGGCGGTGTCGACCGGCTCGTCGGCCAGCAGCGCCTCGGCGTTCTCGGCGAACCAGCGCAGGCCGACCGCACACTTGGAGACCTCGGCCTTGGCGGCGGCGAAGGTCTTGCCCATTTCGGTCGTGAGGATGCGCGCCACGTCGGGCACCTCGCCCTCGAGGAGCTCCGCCGCCGTCAAGAGGTGGCGCGACCGTTCCTTGTACGTCGTCGTCCGGTACTGGGCGAAGGCGGCCACGGCGCGGTCGAGGATGGCCTCCACCTCGGCTGGCGTGTGGGCGGGGAATTCCTTTTCCGTCTTTCCGGTGGCCGGGTTGATGGTGGCAAAGGGCATGACAGCAGTTCTACCCGCTGCTCAGCCCAGGAGTCCCAGATGAGCGGGGACGGCCCGGCGTATGAGCTTCCCGGTGGCCGTGTGGGGCAGGTCCGAGGCGGCGAAGTACGACTTGGGCCGCTTGTACGGGGCCAGCCGGGCCGACGCGGCGGCCCGCAGGGCGACCTCGGCAGACGATCGGTCGAGGCCGTCGGCCACATAGGCGACGCAGACCGCCTGGCCCCACTCCTCGTCCGGCAGCCCGAAGACGGCCAGCTCGGCGATGCCGTCCACGGCGGCCAGGACGTTCTCGATCTCGGCGGGGTACACGTTGACGCCCCCGCTGATGATGAGATCGTGACGCCGACCGGTCAGGTAGAGGAAGCCGTCCTCAGTGAGGTGGCCGAGGTCGCCGACGGTGCAGGCCGACCCGTTCCAGGCGGCCGCAGTGGCCGCGGGGTTGTCCCAGTAACTGAAACGGGCGAAGTCGGGCATGTCGCACCAGATGGTGCCTGCGGCGCCGATGTCGTCTGCCTCGGGATCCACGTCGGTGACCGGGACGATGTGGAGCCGGCGTCCCCGGCGGGCCCGGCCGACGGTGCCGGGGTGCTCGAGCCAGTCCTCCGGTGGGCAGACCGAGAACTGGGCCTCGGTGGAGCCGTAGAACTCCCAGACGCCGCCGGGCCGGACTCGGTCCATGATGGCGCGCTTGACCGGGTCGGGACACGGCGCTCCCGCGTGGGCAAGGAGCCGCAGCGAGTCAAACGTCTCTTCCGGTCCGAGCGTCGGGTGCTGGAGCATGCGCTGCAGGTGGGTCGGGACGAGGAATGCCGTCGTGGGGCGGTGACGCCGAAGTGTGTCGATGGCGGTGGCGGTATCGAAGCGGCTGAGGATCACCAATGACCCGCCCGCCAGGAGGGTGCTGCCGGCGAAGCGGATGGACACGGTGTGGTACATCGGTGAACACACCATGTGCAGGTCGTGAGCGTCGAAGTGCCAGACGTCGGCCTCGTCCTCGAAGACCTGCTTGGCCGTGGGTTCGTCCCACAGCCCGGTGGTCACGCCCTTGGGGTTGCCGGTGGTGCCCGACGTGTAGTGCATGGGGCGGGTCAGAGGGTACGGAGCCAGATCGGTCGGGCGGCCCCCCTCTATGAGGTCGTGCAGCTCGGGCTGGGTGAAGACGCGCACGGTGGGGCGGGCATCGTCGGCCAGGTCGTCCCGCTCGGTCGGGGTGAGGGTGGCGTTGAGCATGACCGGAATAAGGCCGACGCGGGCCGCACCGAGGGCTGCACATATGAGGTCGGCCGACGAGCCCAGGGCGAAGGCGACCCGGTCGCCCGTGGTGCAGCCCCGGGCCAGAAGTGCGCCGGCGGCCCGGCGCTGGCGGTCCTCGGCGTCCGATGCGTGCAGCAGCTCCACGGATGGGGCTGGGGCTTGGGAATCCCCGGGCACCGGGGCAGGTTACGCCCGCTCGCCCGTACGATTGGCTCCCGGTGGGCGCGACCTCAAATACAGACGACGTCGGGCGGGCCCGGGCCCTGCTGGAGCAGGCTCGGCGCGTCGTCGTGCTGACGGGAGCCGGTATCTCCACGGATTCGGGCATCGCCGACTTCCGGGGGCCACAAGGGGTGTGGACCAAGAACCCGGAGGCCGAGAGGATGGCGACGTACCAGGCCTACGTGTCGGACGCCCAACTGCGGGCACAGGCCTGGCAGAGCCGCCTGAGCTCGCCCCTGAGGTCGGCCGAGCCGAACGCGGGTCACCGTGCACTCGTCGATCTCGAGCGCAGCGGGCGGCTCCACCTGCTCGTCACGCAGAACATCGACGGGCTGCACCAGAAGGCGGGCAGTGACCCGGACCGCATCGTCGAGATCCACGGGACGTCGCTCGAGGTGATGTGCCTTCGTTGCGGCGATCGTCAGCCGGCCGAGCAGGTCCACGACCGGGTCCGGGCCGGCGAGTCCGACCCGGCGTGTACCGCCACGATCGAGGGCGACGCGGGCGGCGGAACGGTCTGCGGCGGCATCCTCAAGTCGGCCACCATCAGCTTCGGGCAGAGCCTGGTGGCCGAGGACCTCATGAGGGCGGAGCAAGCGGCGGCCGACTGCGACCTGCTGTTGGCGGTGGGCTCGACCCTCGGTGTCTTCCCCGCTGCGGGCCTCGTGCCGATCGCCGTGCGCCACGGGGCGATCGCAATCATCGTGAACGCCGAGCCCACGGACATGGATGGACTCGCCGACGTGGTCCTACGGGAGTCGATCAGCGAGTGCCTGCCGGCCCTCGTCGAGTCGCTGCGTCCTACGTCTTCCCTGTCGTAGCTCCGCCGTCACCCTTCGCCTTGCGACGAGGCTTCAGCGCGAACCACCAGATGCTGGCGATGGTGCCGAGCGTCACCGCGGCCGCGGCAACCGGCTTGACGACTTTGTGCCCCCCGCTCTTGGCCATGGCCGGCACCTTACCCGGCGAGGCTGGGAACGACCCGGGACGCAGCTCTGTTGGGGATTGCTGCGGCGGGTGGCGTGCGTCGGGCGTCGGGCGTCGGGTGGCGGGCGTCTTGCGTCGGGAGTCGGGCGCGTCAGACGCTGACGCGTCCCGACCGTTGCGCCATGTGGTCCCGCGCCGCGCTCAGCAGGGCGTCGAAGGGTCGCTGATCCATGGCCTCTTCGGGATGCCATTGGACCGCCAGCACGAATCGGGCCGAAGGCAACTCGACCGCCTCCACCACCTCGTCCGCGGCTCGGGCGGTGACGACCAGGTCGCGCCCCAGGTCGCGGATGGCCTGGTGGTGCGAGCAGCGGACGGTGGTGGTGGGCCCGAAGACGGTGGCCGTCGTCGTCCCGGGCACCGTCTTCACCTCGACGTCCGAGAAGACCAACGGCGCGTGGCGGTGGTCGATGTGACCGACCACGTCGGGCAGGTGCTGATGCAGCGTGCCACCCAGGTAGACATTGAGCACCTGGCAGCCGCGGCAGATGGCCAGCATCGGCAGGTCGGCTTCGAGGGCGGCGGCCAGCAGAGCCCGCTCGCTGGCATCCCGGTTCGCATCGACGCCGCCCACCTCGGTGTCGGGCTCCTCGCCGTAGGCGGCAGGGTCCACGTCCCCCCCGCCGGTCAGGACGAGCCCGTCGAGCACGGCGACGACTTCGGCCGCCCCCGCTTCGGGGCCGCCGGGGGCCCTGCTCGGCGGCGGCAGGAGCAGGGGGCGGCCACCGGCTGCGGCCACCAGCTCGAAGTAGGACTCAGGCAGAACCGCAGCCCGTCGCTCCCACGAGCTCCAGGCCACGTCGGCCACGTACGTCGTCACGCCGACCAGGGGGAGCACCCGGCCCAGCGTACCGACGTACTGGACGCCTGGCAGCGCTGCGGTCAACATGGCGCATGACCGCACCAGGACGTGAGCTCATCGACGCCGCCATCGCCGACGGGTCGGTGGACACCGTCGTGGTGGCGTTCCCCGACATGCACGGCCGCCCCGTAGGGAAGCGGGTGACCGCCGACTTCTTCAGCGCGCACGTGGCCGAGAACGGGATTGAGGCGTGCGACTACCTGCTGGCGGTCGACGTCGATATGAACCCCCTGCCCGGCTACCGCTTCACCAACTGGGACACCGGCTACGGCGACTTCGTCTGCCGGCCCGACTACGACACCGCCCGCCTGATCCCCTGGCTCGAGGGCACCGCCTTCGTCATCGGCGACCTGACCGACGAGCACGGAGACCCCGTCGAGGTCTCCCCTCGCCGAATTCTGCGCCGCCAACTGGAGCGGGCAGCCGAACGCGGCCTCCGGGTGTGCAGCGCAACCGAGCTCGAGTTCTTCCTCTTCACGGAGTCCTACGAGGAAGCCCACGCCAAGGGGTGGCGGGACCTCACCCCACACGCCTCCACCATTGAGGACTACCAGTTGTTGCAGACCGCACGCGAGGAGTACGTCCTGCGTCGCATCCGCAACGAGATGTGCGCCGCCGGGATCCCCGTCGAGACCTCCAAAGGTGAGGCGGGGCGCGGGCAGCACGAGGTGAACGTCGTGTGGGACGAGGCGCTTGTCACAGCCGACCGTCATCTTGTGTTCAAGAACGGCATCAAGGAGATCGCGGCGCAGGAGGGCCGTGCAGCGACATTCATGGCGAAGTGGACGATGAACGACGTCGGGTCGTCGTGCCACGTGCATACGAGCCTCTGGGACATCGAGAGCGGCGAGGCGGCAATGGCGCCGGCGTCGGACGGGTCCGACGGGTCGCACCCGAGCGGCCTGTCGAAGCTGGGTCGCCATTTCCTGGCTGGCCAGCTCCACGCGGCCCGCGAGCTGGCATGGATGGCCGCGCCCACGGTCAACTCGTACCGGCGTTACGTGCCGGGCAGTTGGGCCCCCACGGCGGCGGTGTACGGCGAAGACAACCGCACCTGTGGTTTCCGTCTCGTCGGGCACGGGGCGGGACGGCGCGTGGAGTCGCGGATCCCGGGGGCCGACGTGAACCCGTATCTCGTGCTGGCAGCGGCCATTGCGGCGGGCCTGTACGGCGTCGACCACGAACTCGAGCCGGGCGACCCCTATCCGGTCAACGCCTACGAGGCGACGGACGTGCCGCGCATCCCCTCGACACTGGTCGAGGCGATCGACGCGCTGCGCCATTCGGAGGTGGCGCTCGAGGCGTTCGGGCCCGATGTGCACCACCATCTGCTCAACACAGCCGAGCAGGAGTGGATGGCCAGCAACCGCCACGTGACGGACTGGGAACTGGCCCGGAACTTCGAGCGGATCTGATCCTCCGGGATCGGTCCGGCGGCAGGGCGAGGTCGGCTCCCATATAAGGTCGCCCGGTCATGCTGCGCTCGCAATTGTGCTCGGCCGAATCGCTGCGCTCGCCGGCCCTGCGGGCCTGGGCCGAGCGGCTACGGCCGATGTGGGCGGCGGGCGACGACGCCCGCGACGTCATGCTCCACCGCAAAATGTGGGAGTGGCTCTTCATCGCGGAAGCCCTGCGCGAGCGGGACATGCTGGCCGACGGGCGCCGCGGGGTGGGGTTCGGCGTGGGGAAGGAGCCCCTGGTTGCGCTCTTCGCCGACGCCGGCTGCGACATCGTGGCCACCGACCAGCCGCACGAGTCCGCCGTGGCCTCGGGCTGGACGGACTCCGAGGTGGAGTGGGCCGGGGGCCTCGAAGGCCTGAACGACTTCGGGCTGTGTGCGCCGGGCGCGTTCGGGGAGCGGGTGCGGTACCGCCCCGTCGACATGAACGCGCTGCCGGCGGACTTGCAGGGGTTCGACTTCGCCTGGTCGTCGTGCGCCCTGGAGCATCTTGGGACCCTCGGCGCCGGCATGGACTTCGTGGTCGCACAAATGTCGTGCCTGCGCCCCGGGGGTGTGGCCGTGCACACGACCGAATACCTGGTGTCGTCCAACGAGTCGACGGTGGAGGCGGGGGGGACCGTGTTCTACCGGAGGCGGGACGTCGAGGGTTTGGTGGCGCGGCTGCGTCGGGCCGGCCACGCGGTCGACATCGACTACTCGCTGGGGTCGACGCCCGACGACCTGCACGTGGACGTGCCGCCCTACACCGACGTGCATCTGCGCACGGAGCTGGCGGGCCACGTCACCACGTCACTGGCGTTGATCGTGACAAAGGGCCAGGGGCGGGGTGGACGAAACCTGCTGCGGCGTCGGTGAGGCGACGAGAGGGTGACGTCTTCAGTCGGTGAGGCGGCGGCCGTTGAGCCGCTTGTGGATGGCCTTCGTCTTCTCGTAGAGGTTGACGAACTCCTTCAACAGCGCGGCGTAGGTCTCGGTCGCGTCCGGGTCGGGTTCGTAGGTGGCCTTGACGGTCACGGTGCCCGGGATGTCGGCGATGCCGAGGCGGCCGAGGGCGAGCAGCGTGAGGAGCCCGGCGCCGCGCACGTTGGCCAGGACGGGGTCGTCGATCTGGCGGATGGTGCGGCCCATGGCGTCGGCGTGGATCTGCGACCACAGGTCCGAGTTGGCGCCGCCGCCGACGAAGGCGAGGGAGGGGAAGCTGCGTTTGCAGTATTTCTCCACCGCTCCGAGCAACCAGGCGGAGTTGAGCGCGACGCCCTCGAACACCGCGCGCATCATGTCGGCCCGGGTGGACGAGAGCGAGATGTTGTGGAAGCCGCCCCGGATGGTGTGGTCGTCGACGGGTGAGCGCTCACCGTTGAGCCACGGGGTGAACAGGACGCCGTGGGCGCCGACGGGGACGGCGGCGGCGACGTCATTGAGCGTGTCGAAGAAGCCGGCGGGCGGCACGGGGGCGGCGGCCGAGAGGGCGTCGTCGGGAAAGAGCATGTTGTCGCGCAACCAGGTCAGGCAGGCGCCCCCGGTCTCGTGCTCGTCGGCGATGAGGTAGCGGCCCGGGATTCCCGAGGGGATGGAGGCGATGTTGGTCAGGGCGTCTGTCTTCTTGAACGGGACGTGGCAGCTGACCCAGCTGGAGGTGCCGATATAGAGGTGCCCGTCGAAATCGGCCACGGCGCCCGAGCCGACGGCGGCCGAGTGCAGGTCCCCGGTCCCTGCCACGACGGGCGTACCCGGCAGGAGGCCGAGCTCGGCGGCGGCCGGCGGCGCCAGGCCGCCGAGGATGCTCCCGGTCGGGACGAGGTCCGGCAGCTTGGCCCGCTCCAGGCCGGCCAGCCCGATGAGCGCGTCGTCGTAGGCGACGGCGTGGATGTCGCGGTTGTCCGTCACCCAGTGCAGCGTGATGGAGTCGTGCGACGCGCGGGCCAGGCCGGTCAGGCGCAGGCCGAGGTAGTCGACCGGCTCGAGGAAGACCGCCGCCGCGGCGTAGACGTCGGGGCGCTGCTGGCGCAGGAAGTGGATGTGCCCGACCGGGTCCTTGCCCGACAGGCTCGGGATGCCGCCGGTGCGGCGCACCCACTTGGCCAGCTTGGAGGCGGAGTAGCCCTGGACGTTGAGCGCACCGCGCACCGTCTCGCGGACGGCGCGGGCGCCGCGGGAGTCCATCCAGCTGATGGCCGGGCCGATGGCGTTCCCGTCGGCGTCGACCGGCACGGTGCCCGACCACTGCGATGTGCAGCCGACGCCGACGATGTCCTGAGGCGACACCGCACTGTCGGCCAGCGCCTGCCGGGCCGACGCCACGATGGCGTCCCACCAGGCCTGCGGGGACTGCTCCGCTCCTCCATCGGCGGTGAGATCAATTCCGACCGCCCGGAAGGCGTGGGCCACGATCCGGCCGGTCGCCGCCAAAACGGCCACCTTCGGACCGCCCGTACCGAGGTCGACGGCCAGCACGTGTGGCGTGGTCGATTCGGTGGGGCGGACCTCGGTGGCCGTTGTCGGCATGGCGAGTCAGCGTATCGAGCGAGGCCGACCCGTTCCCGGGCCGGCCTCGGGGTGTGCTCGCTGTCCGAAGTCGGTCAGTCGGCCTGGGTGGCCTCCGTCTCGATCTCGATCACGACCTTGTTGCCCACCACGACGCTGCCGTCGAGCAGCGAGTGGTTGAAGCTGACACCGAAGTCCCGGCGGTCGATGGTGGCGCTGGCCGAGAAGGCCACCACGGTCTTGCCCTCCTGCATGGACGGCCCCTCCCCGAGGAACTCGAGGTCGAAGTCGACCGACTTGGTGACGCCCCGGATGGTCAGGTCCGTGCTGAGGACCCAATTGCTGTCGTCGACCCGACGCAGCCCGGTGCTTACCAGGGTCAGGGTCGGGTGGTTGGGGACGTCCAGGAAGTCGTTCGTGCGCAGGTGGTCGTCACGCTGGGGCTGGTTCGTGTGGATGCTGGCGGCCTGCACGGTCGCCTGCAGGGTCGAGTCCTCGGGCTTCTCGGCCACGGTGAAGGTGCCCTCGACCTCGGTGAAGCGGCCCCGTACCTTCGTCCCGACGAGATGGCGGGCGACGAAGCCGACCTCGGTGTGGGCCGGGTCGATCGTGTATGTCCCGACCTTGGGAAGGGTAGAGGTGCCTGTAGTCGTGCTCATTGCTGGTCTCCTTGGTTCGACGAGATTTCGTTGCTCCCATTATATCTGATTGCACAGATACTTGTCAATCAGATATAATGGGAATCGCGGTTGAAATCGGCGAGACTGAGGGAAGCGACATGGGAACGGCGACCATCCCGGCGAAGGGCGGTGACCACGAGCGGGGAGGAGTGCGCCCCGACGAGGGTGCCGGCGCCGAGGAAGTTGCACTGCAACCCGGGGGCACCTGCGGCGTCCTGGACCAGATGTCGGACGATCGCATCCAGCTCATGGGCCTGATCGTGCGCACGCATCGCCGGTTGACCGACTCCCTGGGCCGGGAGCTCGAGCAGAACGTCGGGATCCCGCTGGTGTTCTTCGATGTCCTGATCCACGTCGGAGGCGCCCCCGATCGCCGGCTGACGATGTCCCGGCTCAGTGCCGACGTGGCCTTGACCACCGGTGGGGTGACCCGCCTGGTCGACCGGATGGTCGAGGCCGGGCTGGTGGCACGGGAGAACTGCCCGAGTGATAGACGGAGCATCTATGTCGTGCTCACGCCCGAGGGGCAGGCCGTGCTCGACCGGGCCGTGGCCGAGCACATCGACGGCATCGACCGCCACCTGATGGCGCATCTCAGTGCCGGCGACCGGGCCGCCCTGGAGGCGGCACTGCAGAAGGTCCTCGACGCGGGCTGCTGACCCGTCCCTGGGGTGCCCTCCCCCGCCGATGGACGCGACGTCGTAGCGGAACGTGCATTGACCATGCCCCTCAATGCCCGCCACGGTCCCCGGCTACGCCCAGGTGATCGGATGTTCGTGCCATGCCAGGGCGGACCATGTCTCAGTCGGCTCGAGGTGTTCCCACCCCGCCTCGAGATTCAGGAAGGAAACGGGGCTCTACGTCCTCGTCGACGATGGCCCGACCGAGGGGTGGACGTACCAATTCGTCTTCGTCGCCCCGATCGATCCATCGCCCCCTTCGCGGGAGCCACCCATCACCTCAGCTCTCAACGGACCGGGCAAGTCGCGCCAGAGTGAGACGCATATTCCTGCGGTTCTGCTGCTCCCGGTCGTCGACGCCCGACGTCTGCCTGCTGAACTCCATGACGGACTCGGGCCGCAGGTCCTCACTCCACTCCGTGACACGGCTCCCCGACGTTGTCGGGTCGATGCGGTAACCCCACGTCGAGTAGTGAAAGTCCATCATTGAGCACTCGAATGCGAATGCCCGGCCAGGATCCGCTTCGATGACCTTGCCCTGCGTCGTCCACTCGTGTGTGCCGTGACGGTTGTGGCCGTCGAAGGTAGCCCCGACGGCCGGACCCTCGCACCCCTCGTGCCACTCGCAGGTATGGCATTCCTCCGACCACTCGCCCATGCGCGTCACGTCGGAGACGGCGGCGTACACCTGCTCGGGCGAGGCGGAAATTTCGCGGGATATCTCGAGCCTGTTGGTCACGCATCGAAGTTCACTACAGGTGGTCATCGGTGTCGACCCGAAGAAACGACCCCCAGGCCTCGCGTGACACCACCCCGGATGGACAGGGAGAACTGAGATGCCGAATGCGACATACTCCGGCTACCCGGGCCGCCGATCCCTACTTCACTCTGATTCGAGGGACATCGTCTCTGAGGTCCGCTAGAAGTTTGCGGGTTGGCCTCGCGCTGTGCGGGGGCGGGACGCGCTGATGGCCCAGCTCGGAGGTCATGGCGACAACATTGAGCGACGGACGGGTCTTCGTCATCGAATATGAAGTCCACGGGACCATTCGTGCGACGGGTGCGAGGTACGACAACCGGTTCTGTTCGATCATCGAGATCGTGAACCGGAAGATCGCGCACTGGAGGGACCACATGGACTCCCTTGCGGCCTGGAACGCGTTGGCGGCGTCGGGGTGCTCAACCGGGCTCGTCCGAGCCGAACGAGCCGACCCAGTCGTCGTTGGCGTTGAGGCCATTCGAGCCGGAGGGCAGTGGCGTGAGCGGATTGAGCGGAGCCACGCTCATCGACCCGTCACCCGTCGTCGCGCTCTGGGAGGTCTTCGTCGAGGCCAAGGTGAACGAGAGAGCTCCCGGCGCTGTGCCGTGCTGGACCCAGTCGATGAGGGGCGTCAGAAGGTCCGCGCCGGCGAGCGCGGGGTCCCCTCCGTCCAGGCAGTGGTACTGCGCCGGAATCATATAAAGGCGGGAGAAGGTCTGGCTCGCCCGGTATCCGCCGGCGGCGTGGACCACGGACCCGTAGTAGCGCACGGTGCCGAACGGGGGAATCGCCTGGTCGGCCCACCCCTGGTAGATGATCAACCTGCCACCGTCCGCAGCGAAGGACGAGAGGTCGGGATTGGTCGCGTCGTAGAGGCCGGAGAGCGCCGTCAGCTTTTGGAAATCCGGCAGCGAGAAGCGGAACTGCGACAGGGAAGACGATCCCGCCGGATCGATCCGGTAGGCCAGGTAGTGGAGAAAATTGATGGCGAGCTGGTAGGCCACCGTGTCCTGAGGCCAGTCCCGATCGCCCGATGGTTTGACGAACCATGCCGACCAACCGAGCTCCGAGCCGTAGGGCTCGCCGCCCGGATAGAGGGACTGTCCGGCCAGGTCGGAGGGGCCACGGTAGAGCGAGGTCACGACCCGGACCTGCGCCGCGGTAAGGCAGAAATTCGTGACCCGGCCCGTGCACTCCATGCTCGACGGGGAGAACGTGCAGGTGCGGGGATCGAGCACGTATCCCCGCCCGTGACCACATGCCCGGACCACGGCCGCGTGGAGCGCTGGGAGGTTCTCGGTGGTGAGGATCTCTCGACCTCCGCGTCCCGTGTTCACCCGAATGCTCCAACTCTGGACCTCGCCCAGGAGCTCCGAGAAGATGTTGGCCGGCGCCCCAGCCAGGATCCCCTGGAAGTCGTGCGGATACCGCTGGGCCTCCATGAGCGCTTCCCGCCCACCATCGGAGCACCCGTCGAAGTAGGAGTAGGCGGGAGCACGCCCGTAGTAGTCGGTGATGAGCGCCTTGGCCACGAGGGCCAGTTGGTGCTCCGACGTCGAGCCGAAGATCATGCGGCTGGCGGCGTCGTTCGCACCCCAGCGAGCATCGGTCGTGGACGATGCCGAATGTCCCTCATTGTCGGCAGCGACCGCCAGGGTGTTCCCGGTCACCGCCGCGCAGCCGTCGGCCGCAAACGGTACGGAAGGGGACAGGAAACCACAGAATCCACCGCACCCTTCCTGCACGTACTGTCCCTCGTAGGTCGATTGTGGCAAGCGGAGATCGAACTTGAAATCAGTGCCGATGTCCCCTTGCACCTGGCAGTACTCCGCGCCGGTGAAGGGGGCTGACTGTGCCGAGAAGACACGTACCGGCACTCGTGTCGGCGACAGGAGGCGCACCGAGGTGAGGTCGCCACACGAGCGGACGGGAGGGATCGCCGTGGCCGCCCCGGCAGTCCTTGCACCGCTGCCGACGGCGCACCAGCCGCTGACCGCGGCGAGCACGACCACAAGCACGAGATGGGGCAGGTCGCGCAGGACTCGTCGCCGTCGCCGCGGCCTGCGCAGCACCCGCCGCGCCCGATCGTTGCCGACGATCACCACGCCGTTCCCGCCGGACATTGGCGCAACGCTACCGGCGCGGCATCGGCCGGAAAGAGGCGCCGGGTCGGCCCTGACCAGCGGCCGATGTCAACCAGGTTTCTTCCAGCGCTTGTGGGCAGGGGTGTCAGCCCCTCCCGTCGTCGTTACGGGAAGGCCGAGCGGTCCGCAGCTCCTCTGGCTACGGTGAGGTTCTGATGACCGGCCGGTTGCGCGACAGGGTGGCGATCGTCACGGGCGGGGGTGACGGCATCGGACGTGGCATCGTTCGGCGCTTCGCCCGCGAGGGCGCGCACGTCCTGGTGGCCGAAATCGACGACGACGCCGGCGAAGCCGTGGCCTCGTCCTGCCGGGACGAGTTCGACGCCGACGTGCGCTTCGTCCACACCGACGCCAGTGCCAAAGACGATGTCACGGCCATGGTCTCCACCTCCGTGCAGATCTGGGGCACGGTCGACATCCTCGTGAACAACGCCTGGGGTGGCGGCACACTCGGCCGCTTCGAGTCCACGACGGACGAACAGATGCAGTGGGGCCTCTCCATGGGCCTGCTCGGCCCGTTCTGGGGCATGCAGGCGGTGCTGCCGGTCATGAAGGCGAAGAGGGATGGGGCTGTCATCAACCTGTGCTCCCTGAACGGCGTGAACGCACACATGGGCACGACGTCGTACAACGTCGCCAAGGAGGCGTTGCGGGCGGCCAGTCGGACGGCGGCCCGCGAGTGGGCCCCCTGGCAGATCCGGGTCAACGTGATCTGCCCCGGCGCCAAGTCGGCGGCCACCCGCTCGGTCTTCGAGGCGCACCCCGAACTGGAAGCGGCCGCCGACGCGTCCAACCCCATGGGACGTCTCGGCGACCCCGAGGACGACATCGCGCCGGTGGCCGTGTTCCTGGCCAGTGAGGACGCCCGCTATCTGACCGGCAACACGCTCTTCGTCGACGGTGGCGGCCACATCAACGGCGTCCCGTGGGCGCCCGAGCTCGGTGACTGACCGGCCCCGGACGGCCGTATGACCTCGCTCCGAGGCATGACCGCCATTGTGGCCGGTGCCGGGCCCGGCATCGGGAGGGCGTGCGCCACGGCCCTCCGACGCGAAGGCGCCGATGTCGTGGTGGCGGCCCGGGATACCGCCCGACTGGACGCCATGGCTTCCGAGATGCTCGCCGCCTCCCCGTCCGACCTGCAGCTGCTCCCCATCACCTTCGACTTCGCCGACCTGGACTCGTGCCGGGCGCTGGTGGACCAGACGCTGGACCGTCTCGGCCGCATTGACGTCCTCGTCAACGTGGCGACCGCCGGCGGCGAGACCACGGCCGTCACCGAAGGCGAATGGGAGTCGTGGCGCCAGGCTTTCGAGGTCAACGTCATCGGGACCATGGAACTGAGCCGCCTGGCGGCCAGAGCCATGAGCGCCAATCCGGGCGGCTCCGTCATTCAGGTCGGGACCATCGGGACACGGGCGCTCCCTCCGGGCCGGTCCCGCTACACGGCGACGAAGAGCGCCATGGTCACCGCCTCCCTCACCATGGCCAAGGAGCTCGGACGATCCCACGTCCGGGTCAACGTGGTGACGCCCGGCTTCACGACGGGCGCACCGCTCACCGCGATGATGGAGTCCATCGCCGCCCGCACCGGCGAGACCGCCGACGAGGCCTCCGCCCGCATGGCCGCCGGCGCATCGTTGCGGCGCCACGTCGATCCCGCCGACGTCGCCGAAGCGGTCGTGTTCCTGGCCGGCCCAGGCGCACGCAACATCACCGGTGTGGAGCTGCCGGTCACGGCGGGACGGTGATGGGCCGATGCGTCGCCGTCACCACGTCCGCTGGCTGTTCCACTCCACGGCGATGGTGGCCGACTACGACCTGGCCGTCAGGAACCTGGGCGTGATCGTGGGCTTGACGGTGCTCGAGTACAGCGAGTCCGACGAGCCGGGCATCGGGCGCCGCGGCGGCACGGCCTGGGTCGGGGACAACGCAATCGAAGTGGGCCAACCGATTGTCGACGGAGCCGCGGCCCACTTCGTGTCGCGGCACGGAGGCGGCATGCATTCGATCGCCCTGCAGGTCGAGGACCTCGAAGCAACCATGGCGCACCTGCAACAGGAGGAGGTGCACATCGCGGCCCGGCCCCGCCCCGAAATGTGTTTCAGCGACCCGCGCGACACGGGTGGCGTCTTCTTCCAATGGAGCACCTTCGAGCTCGCGGTCGATCCCCGCTTCGGCGGCCCGCGGCCCGACCCGCCGCCGGCCGCCCGCGTCCTGGCGCCGGCCACGCAGCATGCCTTCGTCGGCGCCCTGGTCGACGACCCGGTCGCCCGGGCCGCCACCTTCGCCGCGCTGCTCGGCACCACCGTGACCTTCGTCCAGGCCGACGCTCCGCCCGGACACCCGGTCGCCGGCGTGTCGCTCGGCGACTGCATCCTGGCCCTCTACCCGCTGCCCGGCGACGACGGTCCCGCCCTGTGGGGCCGCACCTACGAGCGGCCGCGCACCCACCTGGTGGCGCTGCGCGTCCAGGACCTGCACACGGCCGCGGACGCACTCGCCCGGGCCGGGATCACCGTGGTGCGCCGGGAACCCGACCTCGTCGTGCTCGACCCGGCCGCCACCGGAGGCGTCCAGGTCGCCCTCACCGGGTCACTGCTCCCGGGCGACCCGAGGTGAGGCCGGCTCAGCGCTGACCCTGGTCGTCCGGGTCATCGGCGTAGAGCAGTCCACCCTGTGGAACGAACGGCACGCCGCCAACGGTCAGCGCCGTGACCTCACCCGTCCAGGGGTTCAGCGAACCGAGAGAGTTGGCCGGATAGGCGGGCGGTGCCGGGCACGTGGCGGGAGCGCTGTTGGCACCGCACGGCGTCACCGCCACCACGGGACCGCTCGGGAACGCACCCGTGACCACGTCGACCGTGTCGTTGGTCGAGTCGGTCGCGTACAGCGCACCGCTCCCACCGTCCGGCCATGCCGTGTCGTCGACGGATTGCGTCAGGTCGAGGACCGAAAGCGTGTGGTCCCACGGGTTGACGAAGATCTGCTGGAGGTCCCCCTGGCTCGTCAGCATGAAGTCACCGGCGAAACGTGCCGCGCCCCAGGGAACGACCTCGTTCGAGTCAGGGTCGGTCAGAGCCAGGTGCACGGTCCGACCACTTTGGGGTGTTCCCACGTTGGCAACCGTTGCGGGGTCTTCGTCATAGAACAGCGGAGTGACCGTGGCGATCGCGTGGACGCTGTCGAGCGTCACCGAGTAGACGGCGGGAAACGTCGCCTGGGGCGCCGGAAGGGTACCGGTCGTCCCCGGCGCGGACGCGCTGATGTAGAGGCGCCCGTTCACCACGGAGATCGCATCGGTACCGCCGTCGTGGGGCAGCGGCTCGTTGAACTGGTAGTGCTGCACGCCGCCTCCCCAACCCGGTGTGATGCTGTAGAGCGACGAGTTGGCATCCTCGTTCACTGTTGCGATGACTGAGCGCGTGTCGGGATCGGCCGTCACCCCGTCCGCCTTGCCGACGATGTCCCACTGCGCGAGGACGTGCCCTCTGGTGGTCATCTCGACCACGGTGCTGTCCAGGTTGCCGTCGGCACTGGCTTCGCCCTGCGGGCCGACGCCATTCTGGAAGCCGACGAAGATGTCGCGGCCCAGCTGCGTGATGTCGTCAGGATCCCGCAACGGCTCCGACTCGGTGGTCGAGGTGCCTGCCACCGTGAACGTGTGCGTGAGCGAGCTGCCGGAAAGGATGGTCTGTGCGCTCAGCGCAGCGCCACCCCCGTTCCCACCGTGGGGGACCTGCCATGTTCCGGGGGCAGCAGACGCGGGCGGTGCCGCGAACGTGAGAGCTGCCGTCAACGCGATGAGCGCCACCCCGAGGGGCGCGGCAACCGATCGGGGAGACAACGAACGCATGAACGGACCTCCAAGCAGACATGCCCCGGCGGCGACACAGTAAGACCCCGGCATTACACCTCCCTGATCGAAGAGTGATCGGAGGATGAATCTCTCGTCGGGGGGTGCGGCGTGACACAACCGCTATGACTCCGTCTGGCCCTCCGCATCGACCCGCTGGATCCAGACCCGTACGGGCTCGGTCAGCAGCTCGTCGTCGAGGTCCAGGAGCGTCCCCTCCCCCTCGCCGGCCCCGCTGACGATCGCAATCGCCAGCACCTCGCGCGCGATGAAATCGAAGAACTCGGCGATGGGCTCGAGCCCCACGACGTGGACGCGGATGCGATCGGAGACCTCGAGGCCGCTGGCCTTGCGCAGGTCCTGAAGCAGCCGCACGACGTCGCGGGCGAGGCCCCGCTTGCGCAGCCCCTCGTCGAGGTTGAGGTCCAACGCCACGACCTCGCCGCCCTCGCGCGAGACGGCGAAGCCCTGCTGACCGCGGACGCGCAGCACCACGTCCTCGGGCGCCAACTCGACCGGCTCGCCGCCCAGGACGACCGTCACGGAGCGGCCTTCCTCCAGCGCGGCGGCCGCGGCCGAGGTGTCCAACGCGGCCAGCGCGGGCTCGACCTCCTGCACCAGGTCCTTCAGGCGGGCCCCGAGCGTCTTGAAGTTCGCCTTGAGCTCGAACTGTATGACCTCGCTCAGTTCGTCCGCGGTGTCGACCTCGTCGACGTTGAGCTCGTCCGCCACAATCTCGCGCAGGATCTCGGGCGAGCCGGCGGGCAGGAACACCAGCGCGCGCCGCAGGGGCTGGCGTACCTTGAGCGAGGCCTCGCTGCGGGCGGCCCGCCCCAGCGACGTCAACCGTCGGGCCAGCGCCATCTGGGCCTCGAGGTCCGGGTCGATGACCGACGAGTCGGCGGTGGGCCAGTCCTCCAGGTGCACGGACTCGTCCTCGGTCGCGCCGCTCAGGTGGCGCCACATGGCGTCCGATACGAACGGGCACAGGGGGGCCAGCAGCACCGACAACGTGGTCAAGGTCGTGTGGAGCGTCGCCTGCGCCGCCAGAGTGTCGCCGGCGGGCGCGTCGGGGTCGGTGCGCCAGAAGCGGCGACGGCTGCGGCGGACGTACCAGTTGGAGAGGTCGTCGACGAGGTCGGCCAGGGCGGTCGCCGCCGCCAACGGCTCGTATCCCGCCAGCGCGTCCGTCGCGGCGGACGTCGTGCTGGCCAGACGGGACAGGATCCAGCGGTCCAGCGGTCCACGATCGGCCGGCTCGGGCACCCCGGGGTCGGCCGGGTCGAACTCGTTCAGCGAGGCGTACGTCGTGAAGAAGCTGAAGGTGTTCCACAACGTGAGCAGCATGTCCCGCATCGCCGTGTCGATGGCGCCGAGCGTCGCCCGGGTCGGGGTCCAGGGCGAGCCCTGCGAGAACATCCACCAGCGCATGGCGTCGGCGCCCCGGGTGTCGAGGATCGACCAGGGGTCGATGATGTTGCCCAGGGATTTGGACATCTTGCGGCCGTCGGCATCCACAATGTGGCCGAGGCACACCACGTGGCGGTAGGGGCTCTCCCCGAAGACGAGGGTGTTGATGGCCAGCAGCGAGTAGAACCATCCACGCGTCTGGTCGATGGCCTCGGAAATGAAGTCGGCCGGGAACGTGAAGGACTCGGCCGAGCCCGGCACGTGTGGATAGCCGACCTGGGCGGCGGGCATGGAGCCCGAGTCGAACCAGGCGTCGATGACCGGCTCGACCCGGCGGGAGACCGCCAGCTCGTCGACCTCGTCGATCGCACCGACGTCGCCGGCGCAGGTCCCACAGACGAACGTCACCTCGTCGATGGTCGGTCGGTGCGGGTCGATCCCCGTCACGTCGCGTCCGCACAGGTCCGACAGCTCGCGCAGCGAACCGACGCAGCGCACGTGCCCGCGGCCGCAGCGCCAGATCGGCAGTGGCGTTCCCCAGTAGCGATCGCGTGACAGTGCCCAGTCGACGTTGTTCTCGAGCCACTCGCCGAACCGCCCGTCGCGGATGTGGGCGGGATGCCAGTCCACCGTGTGGTTGGCCGCCAGCAGGTCGTCCTTGCGCGTCGACGTCGCGATGTACCAGCTCGGCTTGCCCCAGTAGATGAGCGGCGTGCGGCAACGCCAGCAGTGCGGATAGGAGTGCACGTACGGGAAGCGGCGCAGCAGCAGCCCGGCCGATTCCAGCCGATCGTTGATGTCGTGGTTCGCCTCGCGGACGTCCCGCCCGGCCAGCCATGCCACCGCATCGGTGAAGCGCCCGTCCGGTCCCACCGGGTTCAACGAGGGCAGGCCGTTCTCCCGGCCGATCTGGCGGTCGATCTCGCCGAAGGCCGGCGCCAGGTGGACGAGGCCGGTCCCCTCCTCGGTCGTCACGTACGAGGCCGGGACCACGCGCCACCCGTCGGCGCCGTGGGGCGGGTCGAGGTCATCGAACGGGCGCGCGTAGCGCAGCCCGACCAGCGAGGAACCGGGCACCCGGGCCGTCACCCGGGCCGACGCCCCCTCCCCCATGACCGCGTCGACCAGCCCTTCGGCCACGATGACGCCGTCGACGACGGCGTAGACCAACTCGGGATTCACGGCCACTCCGGTGTTCGACAGCAGCGTCCACGGCGTGGTCGTCCAGACCCCCAACCACTCGGCGCCTCCACCCACCGCCGCGGCGTCGTCAGGGTCGACCAGTCGGAGCCGCACGTAGGCCGACTCGTCCTCCTCGTCCCGGTAGACGTCGGGCTGCCCCAGCTCGTGGCTCGACAGCGCGGTCCCGCAGCGCGGGCAGTACGGCACGACCTTCAGATCCTCGTAGAGCAAGCCCTGGTCGAAGAGCTGCTGCAGGTGCCACCAGACCGACTCGATGTACGTCGGGTCCAACGTCCAGTAGGCCGCATCCATGTCGACCCAGTAGCCGATGCGGGTCGTGAGGCGGGCGAACTCGTCCACGTAGGAGTAGACGGACTCGCGGCAGAGCCGGGTGAACTCGGCGATGCCGACCTGCGACTCGATCTGCTCCTTGCCCGTGATGCCGAGCTTCTTCTCCACCTCGACCTCGACCGGCAGCCCGTGGGTGTCCCAGCCCGCCCGGCGGGCCACGTAGGCCCCGGCCATGGTCCGGAAGCGGCAGAAGAGGTCCTTGTAGACCCGGGCCCAGACGTGGTGCAGGCCCGGCATGCCGTTGGCCGTGGGCGGGCCCTCGTAGAAGACCCACGGCTCGGCGTCCTTCCGCTGCTCGACGGAGCGCTCGAAGACGCGCTGGGCCGACCAGCGGGCCAGTTCGGCCTGCTCGAGGGCGACGAAGTCGATGTCGGGGGGGACGGGTGTGAACACGGAGAAAGGCGGCCTTTGTGCGGCGGGAACGAGCGCCCCGGCCACGTCGGAAAGGATAGAGGGTATGCATCGCCCCGCCTCCGCCACTGCGGCCGGCCTCCGCCTCGCCCGGGAGCCCTACGACGACGAGGGTCCCCGCTGGGTGGTGGCCCGGGCCGAAGCCGAAATCGTGGAGCGGTACGGGTTCCTCCATCTGGACGAGCAGGGCCTCACCGCAGCCATGTTCGACCCGCCGGCCGGGGCCTTTGTGGTGGCTCGCCGCGACGATGCCGCCGGACCACCGGTCGGCGGGGTCGGGGTGCGCAGCCTCCGGCCGGGCCTGGGTCAGGTCCGGCGCCTCTGGGTCGACCCGAGCCGGCGCCAGGAAGGTGTCGCCCGGGCGCTGATGGCGACGCTCGAGGACGTCGCCCGGGACCTGGGCCTTCTCACGTTGCGCCTGTCGACGGGCGGGCGCCAGCCCGAGGCGGTGGCCTTCTACGAGTCGACCGGCTGGGTCCCGTTCCACGCCGAGGGGCCCTCCTACGGGTTCCGCTTCCACAAAGAACTGGTCGTACCGGAGTGACGAGCCGCCCGTTCGAGTTGATCTGCGAGATCGAGCCGGCGACCACGCCGGACCTCACCCGCGTCCGGCACCAGATCGGCGTGCTGAGCCAGGTCGCCACCACCTTCTTGATCCCCGACAACCACATCGGGCGGGCCACCGTCTCGAGCGTCGCCGTCGCGCACGAGGTGCAGCAGATGGGAGGACATTCCATTGCCTGCCTCAATGCGCGCGACCGCAACCTGCTCGGGTTCCGCCGTGACCTGCTCACGGCCGCTGCCTACGGCGTCGACGAGTTCCTCTTCGTCTACGGCGACGATCCGCTGGCCGGCGCGCGCACGAGCGAGCTCACCGTGCGGACCATGCTGACCGAGGGGCGCGCCTACGCCGGGACGCTCGACGGTGGTCGGGGGGCTGCCGGCCTTCCGGGGCGGCGGGGCGCTCGGCACGCCACGCGGCCGTCCATGCAATTCGGCGCGGCCACCGGTCTCCGGCCCCTGCCGGCGTGGAAGCGGGCGGCCGACTCCCTCTTCGTGCAGGTCGGCTTCTCGCTCGAGGACCTGTTGGCCTGGCGGGCCACGGTCGAAGTGGACGTGCCGGTCCACGCCGGGGTCATCGTCATGGCCAGCGCCGGCATGGCCCGCAACCTCACCATCCCGGGGCTGACGGTCCCGCCCGACCTCGTGGCGCGCCTGGAGAAGGATCGCGACGCCGGCGTCGAAGCCGCCTGCGACCTGGTCGTCGGCATCAAGGAGTCAGGGGCCTTCGACGGGGTGCACCTCATACCCGTGGCGCGCTACCGCGAGGTGGCGGCCCGGTTGGAGCGGGACCTTCGCTAGGCGCCGGGAGGTCGGCTGAGCGCCTGCTCGAGCGCGTCCAGCGACGCGGCCGTGACCTCCAACAGCGAGCCGACGGCGAGATCGGCCAGGCCGAAGGCCGGATGGTGCCCCTCGCCTTGTTCCGGCACGGCGATGCAGGTCATGGACGCCGCCTTGGCCGCCAGCACGCCGGCCGGCGCGTCCTCCCACACCAGGCACCGGCGCGGCGGAGCTCCCAACTTGGACGCCGCGCTGAGGAAGACCGCAGGGTGCGGCTTGCCGTACTCCTCGTCCTCGGCCGAGTGCACCAGGTCGAAGCAGTCGCGCATGCCGAAATGCGCCAGCGCGGCGTCGATCAGGCGGTACTGCGACGACGACGCCACGGCCAACGCGAGGCCGCGCTCGCGGCACAGGGCGATGGCGTGCTCCGCCCCCGGCTTGAGCACGCCCTTGGTCTCGATGAGCGCAATCACGCGGTCGACGATCGACACCGCCACCTCGTCGGGCGTCGGCGTGGCGCCGGCCCAGGGATGCAGCGCGTACCAGTGCGCGGTCACCTCGTCCACGAACATGCCCTTGGTCGAGCGGCAGCCCTCGACGGCGAGGGGGACGCCGAGACCACCCAGGATCTCGATCTCGGCCTCGTGCCAGAGGATCTCGGAGTCGATGAGGAGCCCGTCCATGTCGAAGATGGACGCGGCGAACCCCGCCGGAACGGGGTGCGGCGGTGTCAAGCGGTCAGCTGCGCCTCGATGTCCCCAATGATGGTCGGGTCCTCGGGCTCCACCTGGGGCCGGTAGCGCGCCACGACGTCACCCTCGGGGGACACGAGGAACTTCTCGAAGTTCCACGTGATGTCGCCGGCGTTGCCCTCGGCGTCCTCCTTCTGCGTCAGCTCGGCGTAGACCGGGTTGCGGTCGTCGCCGTTCACGTCGATCTTCTCCATGAGGGGGAACGTCACGCCGTAGGTGGCGGAGCAGAACTCCGCGATCTCCTCGGCGCTGCCGGGCTCCTGGCCCAGGAACTGGTTGCACGGGAAGCCGATCACGGAGAAGCCGCGGTCGCCGTAGGTCTTCTGCAGGCGCTCGAGCCCCTCGTACTGCGGCGTGAGGCCGCACTTGGAGGCGACGTTGACCACCAGCAGGGCCTTGCCCTTGTAGTCGCCCAGGGTGGCGTCGTCGCCCTGGAGCGTGTGGATGGGGATGTCGTAGAGAGCCATGGGCGCGACCCTACCGGGCACCGGTGACGGCGTGCCCGGGCCGCGTAGGGTGACACCGCATGCACGCCGTCGTGATCCGGGAGGGCCAGCTGCACTGGGAGGAGCGGGACGACCCCGTCCCCGGGGACACCGAGCTGCTGGTGGCGGTGCGGGCGGCCGGATTGAATGCGGCGGACCTGGTGCAGCGGGCCGGCTTCTACCCGGCCCCGCCCGGGTGGCCCGCCGACGTCCCGGGCATGGAGTTCGCCGGCGAGGTGGTGGCGGTGGGTCGCCAGGTCACGCTGTTCGGCCCGGGTGACCGGGTCATGGCCGTCGTCGGAGGCGGGGCACAGGCCACGCTGGCCTACGTCGACGAGACGCACGCGCTGCCCGTACCGGACACCTTGTCGTGGACCGAGGCCGGGGGGTTTCCCGAGGTCTTCACCACCGCCTACGACGCCCTCTTCCGTCAGGCCGGCCTGCAGATGGGCGAACGGGTCCTGGTGTCGGGCGCAGCCGGCGGGGTGGGGACCGCGGGCGTCCAGCTGGCTGCCGCCGCCGGAGCGACGGTGACGGCCACGGTGCGCGATCCGGCACGGCGTGACGCCGTGGCGGCACTCGGAGCCGACGCGGTCCTCGCTCCCGGTGACGAAGCGGCGCAGGCGCCCTATGACGTGGTGCTCGAGCTGGTGGGCGCCCCGAGTCTGCAGAGCGCGCTGCCCCACGTCGCCCCCTGGGGCCGGGTTGTGGTGATCGGCGTGGGAGGCGGCGGCCGGATGGAGATCGAGCTCATGCAGCTGATGCAGAAACGGGTCCGCATCGGCGGTTCCACCCTGCGCGCCCGCAGTCGCCGCGAGAAGGCCGACGTGGCGGCGGACGTGGCGGCGCACGTGCTGCCGGCGCTGGCCACCGGACACCTGACCATCCCGGTGTGCGGGACCTTCCCGCTCGCCGAGGCGCAGGCCGCCTACGACCGCTTCGCCGCCGGCGCCAAGTTCGGCAAAATGGTCCTCGTCGCGCCGTGATCGAAGCCGTCCTCTTCGACGGGGATCAGACACTGTGGGACTTCGAGCGCGTCATGCGCGCCGCGTTGGTCGCAACGGCCGCCGAGCTGCGCGCTGGCGCGGCCCGGGCCCTTCGCCGACGCCTTGGGTTGGGAGGACCTGCAGGCCGACCGCGCCCACGCCGTCGACGAGTCTCCCGACGTATGGTCGCTGGCCGAGCTGCGCGTCCTCGGCTTCGCCCGCACGCTGCAGCGCCGGCGCCTCGTCGAGGGTGGGGACGAGGCGGCGGACGACGAGTTGGCGCGGAGGTTGGGCGAGTCGTATTTCACCCACCGGGACCGTGACCCGGCCCTCTTCGCCGACACCATCCCCGCCCTCGACGCGCTGCAAGCCGACTTCCGCCTGGGGCTGCTCTCCAACGGGAGCCGGCTGCCCGAAAGGGTGGGGCTGGCGTCGTACTTCGAGTCGGTGGTGTTCGCGCAGGACCACCGCGTGGCCAAACCCGACAAGGGGATCTTCGAGGTCGTCCAACGGGAACTGGCCGTGGGCCCCGAGGTGTGCGTGCTCGTCGGCGACCATCCGGTCAACGACGTGGCCGGGGCGCACGGCGCGGGCTGGCGTTCGGTGTGGCTCGACCGTGACGGCGCGGTGGCCTTTCCCGCCGACGGGCCGCGACCCGATGCGGTCGTGTCGGCACTCACCGAGCTGCCGGACGTGCTGCACCGGCTCGGCTAGTCGCCGAGCCCAGCCGCCGCGGGCCGAACCGCCGGCGCGGACGGACGGCGCGCCAGGAGGCCGATCGTCCACACCCCGATCAGCACCGGTGGCCCCAGGTACCAGTACCAGGTGCCGTGCCCGAGGCCCACGGCCACCAGGGCGACCACGAACAGCGCGTAGGCCACCAGGACGACCACCCCGGTGTGGCGGCGCAGTCCGTGATCCCGGTAGGCGAAGAGCAGGACGACCGCGGTGAGACCGGCGTACCACAGCGCCACGAGGATCTCCCTGCTGGTGGTCACGCCGAGGCCCACCACGGCGGCCGGGAGCAGGAGGCCCACCGCGATGTTGAGCGCGTTGCTGTTCAGTGCGGTGCTCAACATGGCAGTGCCCCGCCCCCGGCGGGCCAGGTACACCGCGGCGACCGCATTGGGGAGGCTGGTCACCGCGGCCAGGACCAACCCCCCGACGACGATGTCGGGGACGGCGAAGCGCGTGCCCAGGCTCTGCGCCGACCGCTCCATCACGACGGAAGCACCGACCACCACGACGAGCGCCACGGAGACGACGGTCAGATCGAGCCGCCCCGAGCCCGGGATCAACGCAGGGTGCAGCTCCATCTCCTCCTCGCGGATGGCCAGGGTCAGCCAGCGCCCCGCCCGGGAGCGCGCCGGTCGCTCATGCCGGCTCGCGGCCAGGTAGGCGTAGGGGCCGAGCACGGCGGCGACCAGCAGGAGCCCGACGACCGGCGGCAGATCGCCGAAGACGACCAGGACACAGGCGGCGGCGATCCACAACGAGATGGCACCGGTCAGCACGACCACGCGCCGGTGCAGCGCCACCCAACCGGCGACGAGAGCGCCGAGGCCCAACAGTGCGGCGAGATTGAACACGTTGGAGCCGACCACCACGCTGGAACCGATCTCCTGCTGATGACTGGCCAGCGCGCTGATGGCCGAGGTGATCTCGGGTGTGTCGGCGGCCAGAGCGGCGATGAGTCCCAGCATGGCTTCGGTCACGCCGAGCCGGTTACCCATCCGCTCAATGCGCGACACCAGCAGCCAGCTGGCCCCCAAGCTGACGGCAGCTCCGAGCACGAAGGCGACTGCGTCGACAGGAGTACTCACGACTGAGGTCGAGCGAGTGGTGTCGGGGCGGACGGGGGCACGGTGGGTCTCGGTTGCGTGCCGACCAGTCTTCCCGGCTCTCCGTCAGAAGCTTACGTGGCGGGTCCGCCCGGGACGCGCCTGGAGCCCGGGCTCTTCCGACCCGGTGGGCCGCGACCCTCGGGCCCGCTCAGCGCGTCAGGATCACCACGCCCGCATTGGCCCCACGGCCCACCGTGTGCGACAACGCGACGCGAGCGCCCTCGACCTGGCGCGGCCCACACGCACCGCGCAGCTGACGGACCAGCTCGACCACTTGGCCGAGGGCGGAGGCCCCGAGCGGCTCGCCCTTGGACAGCAGTCCCCCGCTCGGGTTGACGGGGAGGCGTCCGCCCAGATGGGTGGCGCCGGAGTCGAGGAGTGCGGCGGACCCGCCGGGCTCGCAGAGTCGCAGCTCCTCACACGAACCCAGCTCGCGCGCGGCGTCGGTGTCCTGGCACTCCACCACGTCCAGATCGGCGGGCCCGAGGCCGGCCTCCTCGTAGGCGTCGTCGGCGGCCAGCGTCGTCGGCGCCGGGGCGTCGTCGTCGACCAGGCCGGCCAGCGGCGTGGACTCGCTCAGGACCGAACCGGGGATGTGCGACCGCAGCACGGCGGCCGCCAGGTTGACACCCGACGAGGCCAGATCGGCGCGCCGCAAGACGAGCGCGGCGGCACCCTCGTTGGGCGAGCACAACATGTAGAGGTGTAACGGCTCACAGACGACACGTGAGCCGAGCACCGCCTCCACCGTCGTCTCCTTCTGGTACATGGCGTCGGGATTGGACGCGCCGTGCCTGCGGTTCTTGACCACCACCCGAGCCAGGTGGTCCTTGGTCACTCCCGACGTGAGACACAGACGCTGCGCCCGCAGACCGAAGAAGGCCGGCGTTGCGGCCAGCCCCGCTTCCTCCTGCCACGGCTCGAAGAACGAGGAGCGGATGATCCCCCTGGGCATCTTCTCGGTACCGAAGACGAGGACGGTGTCGTACTGGCCGGCCCGGATGGCCGCAGAGGCCAGCATGAGCGCCGCTCCCCCGGAGGCGCAGCCGGCCTCCACGTCGAGGATGGGCATGCCCGTCATGCCGAGCCGGCTCAACACCTTGTGACCGGTGGCCACCCCGCCGTAGGCGGTACCACAGAAGGCGGCCTGGAAGTCGCCCTTACCGATGCCCGCCTCCCCCAGCGCGGCGCGCACGGCAACGACACCCATGTCCGTCGTCGAGACGCCGTCGAAGCGGCCGAAGGGATGCAGGCCGACGCCGGCCACGGTGACCGCCGTCATGCCGGTCGAGGCGTGAAGGCATACGTCACGACGTCGTTCCCGTCCTCGTCCTGATGCAGCGCCACAATGCGCAACTCCATCGATTGGCCCTCGAAGAGCGCGCCCGGGTCGCTCTCGGTCAGCCGGGTGATGACGCGCAGGCCCTCGGGCAATTCGACCACGCCGACGCCGAAGGGCACCTCGCCGCGGTAGCCGGGCGGTGGGGCGGTCACCGCGGTCCAGGCCCACAGCGTTCCCCGGCGTGACAGCTCCACCGGTTCGGGGCCCGCCGTCGCGCAGTAGGTGCAGGCATCGGCCCGGGGGAAGTGGACCGATCCGCAGGCGCCGCAGCGGGTGCCGAGCAGGGCCGGCGGATCGTCGTCGGTGAAGAGGCCCTCGCGAACCATGATGCGTGCGCTCAACGCCCGAGTTCCACCATCTCGAGACCGTCGAACTCCCAGTAGGCGCGCAGCGATGCGATCTTGCCGGCGCCGTCGGTCTTGTACGTGTAGACGCCGTGCACGACGGCCTGGTGGGAGCCTCCGGCCAAGGTGGTGCGGATGACGCCGACATCGGCCACCTCGTCCCCGCAGAGGTACGACTCGGTGATCTCGAAGTCGATGGCCTCGCTCGAGGCGATGACGGTGTCGTAGAAGGCGGCGATGGCGGCGCGCCCGTGATGCCCCTCGCCCTCGGGGTCGAAGGCCGAGGGGCCGATCGGGTCCTGCACGAAGGCATCGTCGGCGAACAGGCTCAACCAGCCCTCGCGGTCGCCCGCGGTCACGGCGGCCCGGGATTTGAGGCCAAGCTCGCGGGCGTTCAGCAGTGCGTCGGTCATGTCCCTCCCTTTCAGCGGGCCTTGGCGATGACGTCGTCGGCGAAGCGCTGCAGGCTCTCGACCTTCGTCGCCAGCGTCTCGGTGTCCTGCTCCACGCCGTAGGGCCAGCGGAAGCCGACGATGACGTCGGTGACGCCGAGCTCCTCCAGCCGGTGCACGCCGTCGACGGTGTAGGCATCGAGCGAAATGACGTGCACTTCGAACGCCTTGCTCTCCGTCCCGTGCTCCTTCCGCAGCTCGGCCAACCGCGCCAGTAACCCTGGGAGGTCGGCCGGGTCCCCCCCGCCGTGCAACCATCCGTCCCCATCGACGGCGGCCCGCCGCAAAGCCGCTTCGTGGTGCCCCCCGATGAGGATCGGCACCGGCGCACTCGGCGTCGGACACATTTTGATGGACGGCACGTCGAACACCTCGCCGTGGAACTCGAAGAACCCGCCGGCCATCAGTCCCCGCATGATGGCGATCTCCTCGTCCATCCGCTTGCCCCGCCGCTCCCAGGGCACGCCACAGATCTCGTAATCCTCGGGCCATGGGCTGCTGCCGACACCGAGCAGCAGCCGGTTGTCGGTGAGCACCGCAGTCGAGCTCACCTGCTTGGCGATGAGCACCGGCTGGCGGATCGGCAGCTTGATGACGAAGGTGACGAAGCGCAGGCGCTCGGTCAACGCACCCATGGCGGGAATGAGCGAGAAGGGCTCCAGGAAGGGCTTGTCCTCCAGGAACTCCCGGGTTCCGTCGGGGTTGAACGGGTAGGTGGTGTCGGACACCTCGGGATAACAGATGCTGTCGGGCACGACCATGGAGTCGTAGCCGGCCGCCTCGGCCGCCCGGGCCAAAGGAACGTAGAACGACGGGTCTGTCATCGACTCGGCATACGAGAAACGCACGGCACCTCCGGGGGTCCACAGCCCGGGCTCGCCTACCATGCGGCCCGTGCCTGCTCATCCTGCCAGGGCCGCTGCGCCCGAGCACAACCCCGAGGTCCCAGACCCCCGGCCACCCCTGGTCACCGACCTCTCCCTGGACGAACTCGAGCGCGAGGCGCGGCACGCCATCGGTGAGATGGCGTACGCCTACTATTCGGGCGGCGCCGACGACGAGCGCCTCCTGCGTGGCAACGTCGAGGCCTGGGGCCACTGGCAGCTGCACCCCCGCGTCTTGGCCGGGATCGCCGAGGTCGCCACCGCCACGACCCTGCTCGGCAGCCCGGTCAGCTCGCCGGTCGCCATCGCTCCCACCGCTCTGCAGGGCCTGGCCCACGCCGAGGGTGAGGTCGCCACGGCCCGCGGCGCCGCCGCGGTGGGAGCCCTGCTCATCTTGTCCTCGCTCGCCACCTGCCCCCTCGAGGAGGTCGCCGCCGCCGCACCCGAGGCCACCCGGTGGATGCAGATCTACATACAGCGGGACCGGTCGCGCACCGAGGGGCTGGTCCAGCGGGCCGCCGCCCATGGCTACCGCGCCCTGGTGTTGACCGTCGACGCCCCGGTCTCGGGACTCCGCCTGCGCGAGTGGCGCATGGGCGTACACCTTCCCGACGACCTGGCCCTGCCCAACCTGGCCGGCGACAGCACCGACAGCGCGCGCGAGGGTGGTTTCATGGCCGTCGTGACCAACGAGTTCGAGCCGGCGCTCAGGCCCGACGACATCGGCTGGCTGGCCGGGCTGAGCGAGTTGCCCGTCGTGGTCAAGGGCGTACACCGGGCCGATGACGCCCTGCGCTGCCTGGACGCCGGGGCGGCCGCCATCGTGGTGTCCAACCACGGGGCCCGGCAGCTCGCCGACGCGCCCGCCACCGCGGACGTGTTGGCCGAGGTCGTCGACGCGGTGGCCGGGCGGGCCGAGGTCTACGTGGACGGCGGCGTGCGACGGGCCCCCGACGTCGTGAAGGCGCTGGCGCTCGGGGCCAGGGCGGCCCTCGTCGGGCGCCCTTCGCTGTGGGCCGTGGCCACCGGCGGGAGCGAGGGAGTGGCGGGGCTGCTCCGCTGGTACGAGTCAGAGCTGCGGCGCGCCATGGCACTCTGCGGCACCGGCACCATTGACGCCATCGATCGCAGCCTCGTCCGTCGGACGCCCGGATGGGCCCTTTCGTGACGTCCGTCGCCGACATGCTGGCCGCCCGGGCCGAGGACGATCGCATCGCGGTCATGGACGGTGACGACCGTTGGACCTGGCGTGAGGCGGTCCAGGAGGGTGCCACCCGGGGCGCCTTGGCCAGATCCCTGTTCGGCGGGGCAAAGCCACACATCGGCGTCCTTCTCCCGAACGGCGCCGAGTACCTCTTCTGGCTGAACGCCGCCGCACTGGCCGGCGCCGCCAAGGTGGGCATCAACCCGACGCGGCGAGGCGAGGCGCTCGCCGCCGACGTGCGGGCGACCGACTGCGCCATGATCGTCACCGACGAGGAGGGCGCCGCCCTGCTGGAGGGGCTCGACCTCGGGGTGGAAGACGGCAAGATCCTGGTGATCGGCACCGATCGCTACGACGCCCTCTTGGCCCGGCATGCTGCCGGCGACGAGGCCCGGGCTCTGATCGACCGTGCGGGCGAGGTCGACGCCGGAGCCCTCTTCCTGCTGATCTTCACCTCGGGGACCACCGGCGTCCCCAAGGCGGTCCGTTGCACCCAGGGCCGGCTGGCCGGCATTGCCGAGGTGGCGGCCCCCGGTTACGGCTACACGCCAGAAGACGTCTGTTACTGCCCGATGCCGCTTTTCCACGGCAACGCGCTGATGGCATTGTGGGGCCCGTCGGTCATGGTGGGCGCGGCCGTCGCCACCCGCCCGCGCTTCAGCGCATCCGCCTTCCTCGACGACGTCCGACGCTTCGGAGCCACGAAATTCAGCTACGTGGGCAAGGCCATCGCGTACATCCTGGCCACACCGGAGCGGCCCGACGACGCCGAGAACACGCTCACGAGCGCGTTCGGGACCGAGGCCTCGGTGCGCGACCGCGAACGATTCCGTGCCCGCTTCGGGTGCTTCCTGATTGAGGGCTACGGCCAGAGCGAGGGCGGCGCCGCCATCAACCCGGTGCTCGGGATGCCCAAGGGGGCACTCGGCAAGCCGGTCGGTGGCGTCGACCTGGCCGTCATCAGCCCCGAGACGGGGGAGGAGTGCCCGCCGGCGCAATTCGACGACGAAGGACGTCTCCTCAATGCGGGCGCCGCCATCGGCGAGATCGTCAACCGCAGCGGTCGGGGCAGCTTCGAGGGCTACTACCAGCGCGACGATGCCGAGCAGGAACGGCTGCGCCAGGGCTGGTACTGGACCGGGGACCTGGGCTACGTCGACGCCGACGGCTTCTTCTACTTCGCCGGCCGGACCGGCGACTGGTTGCGCGTCGACTCGGAGAACTTTGCCGCCGGCCCGGTCGAGTCGATCATCTCGCGCCATCCCGACCTGGCGGTGGCCGCCGTCTACCCGGTCCCCGACACCGCTTCTGGTGCCGGCGACCAGGTCATGGTCGCCGTCGAGATGGTGCCGGGGAAGGGCTTCGACCCGGACGCCTTCGCCTCCTGGCTGGGCACGCAACCCGACCTCGGCCCGAAGTGGTTGCCCCGGTACGTCCGGATCTCGCCCTCTCTCCCCCAGACGGCCACCGGCAAGGTCACGAAGGTCGGGCTACGGGCCGAGGCCTGGGCCTGCGACGACGTGGTCTGGTGGCGCCCGCTGGGCCGCACGGACCTGCGCTTCACGCCTCTCACCGACGACGACCGAAAGGTTCTGGCTGCCGGACTGGCCGAGAACGGGCGGCCCCCGGTCGGCGGTTCTGGGTAGCAGTTCGTTCCATACGAGACGGAGCGCGGTGCGGCCATGACCCGGGATGCCCTCCGCTATGGCCGGTCTGGGCTCCCGTGGCGCTCGCCAGTCGCTGGCCTCCCGGCGTCGCACGCGTCGACGACGTCGAGCACGCCCGTGAGATCACCCACACGGTGGTCGCCTTCCTGCAGCATCGGCGGGTGCAGGCCCGGACGCTCTTGCTCACGCCACACGTGCACGGCCGTCATGCCGAGCCGACGCGGTCCCCGGACATCGGGCTCCCAGGAGTCGCCCACGAAGACCACCTCGGAGGGGTCGACGCCCAAAGCCCCGAGGGATGCGCCGTAGATGTCCGGGTGTGGTTTGCGCGCGCCCGCCCGGGCCGATGTGACGCCCGCGTCGACGAGCTCGAACAATCCGACCTGTTCGAGGAAGGCATCGAGCTCCCAGCCCCAATTGGAGCAGACGCCGATGGCCAGGCCGGCCCGCCGCAGCGACGACAACGTCGCCGCCGCTTCGGGATACGGCACCATGGCCCCCTGATCCGACGCCCGCAACGCATCGACGAGATCGTCGACATGCGGGTCGGGCACACCACAGGCGTTCGTCAGATGGCGCAGGCGCAACCGGACCCAGGACTCGTAGGCCGCTTCGCTGACCGAGTGCTGGCTGTGCTCGACCCCGTCGTAACGAGAGAAGTAGTCGTCCAGGACGGCCGGCTCCGGATGGTAGCCGTGGCGGGCGAACACCGTCTCGTAGTTGGAGACGCTCGTGTCGGCGAAATGGGCGAGGGTGCCGTAGAAGTCGAAGATCACAGCGCTGACCACGCTCCCATTTTGCCCGGTGGGCGTGACAGCCCTCCGATGCGCCCTCCCCCGGAGATGGCCGGGTCATACTTTCTGCGGACATGGACGGTGACCAGCAGGCGGTAGACGCTCCGGATCCTGAGGCGGATGGCCGAGGTGAGGGCGGAGACCGGGACGACGAGACGCGCTCCTCACGCTGGATCGTCGAACTGGTCGGCGTCGTGGTCGTGGCCGTCCTCGTGGCCGTCCTGCTGCGGACGTTCGTCGTCGCCACCTACTCCATTCCCTCGGGCTCCATGGAGCCGACCCTGAAGATCGGCGACCGGATTGTGGTGAACAAGCTGAGCTACCACCTCCACGGCGTCGACCGCGGCGACGTCGTGGTGTTCAGCACCCCGCCGAACGAGGATTGTGCCGGACCACCCGTGGCCGACCTCGTCAAACGCGTGATCGGCCTGCCGGGCGAAGTCATCTCGCTCCACGACGGGAGCGTCTTCATCAACGGGCAGGTGCTCCCCGAGCCGTTCCTGCCGCCGCATGTGCAGGGCGATACCTACCCGGGACCGTCGAACGACGCCTATTCGCTACACCAGCCGTACCGCATTCCAGCCGGGGACGTCTATGTCATGGGCGACAACCGGCAGTGGTCGTGCGACAGCCGCTACTGGGGCCCCATCCGGGAGTCAACGATCGTCGGCAAGGTCGACATGCGCATCTGGCCGCTGTCGCGGCTCGGCTTCTTCTAACCCCCGAGAGAGAGAAGACGTCACGACGCGGCTCCGGTGCCCTGCTCACGGGTCGTGCGACGACGGAGTACCCGAATCAGGACGGGATCCCGACGTCGCGTCCATAACGCCCTTCGCCTCGTCGACGACGGTGGTCACCAACTCCGCCGCAAGCCCTTTGACCGATCCACGGCGTTGCGTGCGGTCCGCCACCATGACCCCCCACAGGATTCCCATCACGACAAGGGATCCGATCCAGAGGAAGGACAGGGCAAACCCGAGCACGGCAAGAGCGAGTGCCAACGTGAGGAGGGCCAATTGCACGGTGTCTTGGTGTTGCGAGGACTGAACCTGGCCGACCGCATCGGACCCCGGCACCTTCGGGGCGGGGGTCCTCCGCTTCACAAATCGTCCATTGCTGGCCCGAGGTGGGCCTCCTTGCGAGCGAGCCACGTGTGCCTCCTCCCAACCAGCGATAGAACCTCTGGGTCCCGGCGTTCTCGCCCCGACCGAGGGCGAAACCCAGATCGTGCTGCAATGGGTGTACCCATGACGAGAGTCGGCGAAACAGCACATCACTCGTCGCCGGATCGCGTTGCGGCCGACTCTCCGTCGACGTGGAGAACCAATGCCGCTCCGATCGTCTCAGAGCAACGGCGCCCTTGCATGCTTCGAGGAGATCCACCCGCCCACGCGTCGGTGACCGCGGTGGGTGAGCAACACGTCTGCGCACGCCTCGAATGGGCCTCCCGGACGCCCAGCAGGCAGTATGCGTGCCGTCACTGCTGACCGATGACCGAAGAAGGAGCACAAGACATACATGCCAGCGCCGTACGCCGAGAGTCCGGGTCGATGGGAGTTCCTCTCCTCGCAGGACGGTCACGCCGAAATGTCCTGGACACCGACACCCGACATGGCGAACCCGTTCGGGAGCGTCCACGGCGGGATCATCGCCACGGTCATCGACGAGTCATGCGGGGCGGCCCTGATGCCGTTGATCGAGACCCCGTCCGCACCAACTGTCTCGTTGAACGTGGAGTACCTCTACGCAGTCCAGATCGGGGGCACCTACACGGTGCGCAGTGAGATCGTCCGCAAGGGCCGGGCGCTGGCCATTGCGGACGCGCGCATCTTGAATGCAGAGGGCACCATGCTCGTCCGAGGCACCTGCTTCTTCCAGATTCCGCGCCAGAAATGAGGGTGGCCCGGCGGAGTCAGCGCCGCTCGCGCCGCCACACCACGCGCAGGCCCGACCAGGTCTCGTCGATGGCGCACACCTTGTTGTCCACCAACCCCAAGGGCAGCGCCACGGCGCGCACGACGTTCTCGTCCATTGTGGTGACGAGACCCGAGGCGCGCTTGGGCCAGGCCACCCACAGGCCGCCGGCGGGAAAGATCATGCGGCCCAGCGCCTCGATGCGGTGCTCGAAGTCGACGCGCTCGGTGAAGAAGGCCACCACCACGTCGGCCTTGCCGCGGGCCTGGCGCTTCACCGTGACCCCGACCGGCAGCTCCGACACCACACCTTCGGGCGACGTCCCGATGAGCGCCAGCGTCGACCCCTCGACGATCCCCAGCTTCTTGGGGAGCGGGGTCCCGCTGTACCCGGCCATCAGTTCTTGACGGCCTCGTAGACCCTGAAGGCGAGCGGGTACTCGTACTCGTCATCGCCCACCGCGAACCGCTCGAGATGCCGGTCGATGACCGTGTCGGCCGCGTCCAACTGCTCTGGGTCCACACCCATGAATCCGAAGAGCGAGCGGTCGACCACGGCGCTCGCCGGCGCCCTGACCGAGATCTCGAGCCCGGTGCTGTCGACACCGCTGAAGCCCGCTCCGCCAAGGACGTCGCGCACGTACTCGTCGTCACCCAGGCTGAACGGACCGACGGGGCTCTTGCCCGGCCCGGGAAGAGCGGGCGGCGGGACGAAAGGACGCAACACTCTGCCGACGTGCCAAGGGTTCCGCTCCACGCTCTGCCAACAGGCGAACACCAGGCGCCCCCCGTCACGCAGTCCGGCCCGGATGGCGCGGAACGCCGCCAGCGGCTCGTCGAAGAACATCACCCCCAACTGGCTGACGGCCACGTCGAACGGCTCCGTCCCGAGGCCCTCGGTCTGTACATCGCCGACCACGAACGCCGCGTTCACGACACCGGCCTCCTCCGCCCGCGATCGTGCCAGCTCCACCAACGCCCCCGAGATGTCGAACCCGACCACCCGGCCCGTCGGACCCACCGCGCCGGCCAAGGCGATCGTCTGCGCTCCTCCCCCACAGCCGATGTCGCAGACCCGATGGCCGGGCCCGACGCCGGCCGCAGCGAGCAGATGCGGCGTCAGGGCCTCGGTGAGACGCTCGCGGCTGGGCCAGGCCACCACCCATTGCTCGTTGTTCCAGCGCTTCGCTTCCTTCTCGTTGGCCACGGCACCAAGGTAACCCTCCCCGATAGGTTGGGCGCCGTGCGCGTCGGCCTCGTCATCCTGCCGTCCGACCGCTGGGCCGAGGCGCGTCGCCAGTGGGAGTGGGCCGACCGCGCCGGGTTTCACACGACGTGGACGTACGACCACGTTCGGTGGGGCGGCATGCCCGACGGTCCCTGGCACGCCGCGGTGCCCGTGCTCGCCGCCGCGGCCGCCGTCACCGAGCGCGTTCGGCTCGGCACCCTCGTCGCCACGCCCAACTTCCGCCATCCGGTCACGCTCGCCCGGGACGCCCTCGCACTCGACGACGTGAGCAACGGGCGCCTCGACCTCGGCCTCGGACCCGGTTCCGAAGGCCCCGACGCCACCGCGCTCGGGCAACGGCCCTGGTCCCGAGCCCAACGCCTGGTGCGCTTCGAGGAGTTCCTGCAGGTGCTCCAGCCGATTGTGGACGGCGATCCCACCACCCGCACGACGCTCCGGACGACCCACTACGCCGCGGTCGACGCACCGAGTACGCCCGGCGCGCTGCAGCGGCCGCTGCCCCTGACGATCGCCGCCGGCGCGCCCAAGGGCATGCGGGTCGCCGCGCGCTACGGGCACGACTGGGTCACCGTCGGCCCTACCGGACGCGGCCCCGGCACGCCCGAAGCGGTCTTCGAGGCCGTGGCGCGCCAGCTCCCCCTCCTGGTGGAGGCCTGCCGTGCCGAAGGGCGCGACCCGACGAGCATCGGCAAGGTCCTCTTGTGGACCCCGACCGAACCGGTCATCACGTCACTCGACCAGTTCGACGAGCTCGTCGGTCCCGTCGCCGAGCTCGGCTTCGATCAGTTCGTCCTCCACCACCCCACGCAGACGGGACCCTACGGAGGGGACGTCCGCACCTTCGAACGCATCGCCGAACGGACCACCGGCTGAGCCTTCACCCGGCGAATGCCGCGGCCACCTCCGCCCGCACCGCGGCCCGGGCCGATGCAGGTTCCACACGCTCGACGTCGCACTCGGTGCAGCCGACCCAGGAGGCCGCCTCCGCCAGCGCCCGTGCCACCGGTGCCGCAGCGTGGGCCCGGAGCAGCGTCACCTGCTTCGCCACCAGCACATCGCCCCGCCGGCCGGGATCGACCAGTGCCACCATGCGTGTCCCGTCGAGCACGGGCATGGCGAAGTAGCCGTAGACGCGCTTCTCCCTCGGCGTGTAGGCCTCCAGCCGGTGCCGCAGATCGAAGAGCCGCTCCACCCGGTCCCGGTACCAGATGAGCGAATCGAACGGTGAGAGGAGCACCGTACGGCCCCGCGTCCGGGTGCCGACCGCGCTGAGCGCACCGGGGTCGGCATAGGCGGCCTGCTTCCACCCTGCCACCGAGACCTGCGTCAGCCCGGACGAGTCCAGCACCCGGCGCACGAGCGGCCGCGGCACCCCGTGGTACACGGCCAGATCCGCCTCCGTCGCCACGCCCATGGAGCGCCCCGCTGCCGCCACCAGCCTTGTGGCACATTCCTCGTCGCTCCAGTCCGCCTCCAGGAGCGCAGCCGGGATCGCCCGCGCTGCCAGGTCGTAGACGCGGGCGAAGCCGCGCCGCTCACGGCAGACGAGCTCGCCGATGTCCAACAGCCACTCCGCCGCGATCTTGGTCTCCGACCAGTCCCACCACGGGCCGCCCTTCTTGGCGCCACCCAGCTCGTTGGCCGTCAGCGGTCCTTCTCCGCGCAGCCGTGCCAGGACCTCGGAGCACGTCTTGTCCCGTTCAGCCAGGACGTGCCACCGCTTGCCCTTGGCGCGTCGCTGTCGGCGCTTGAACGCGTACGCGGGCCAGTCCTCCAATGGCAGCACGCATGCGGCATGCGACCAGTACTCGAACGTCTCGCTCTTCGGGCCCCAGTAAGCCCGTTCCACCTGCTTCCGTCCCACCGCCCCCAGTCGCGCGTAGGCCACCAGTTCGTGCGAGCGGGCCAGGACCGAAATGGTGTCGAGCTGCACGGCGCCGAGTCGGCGCGCCATGGCCGCCACGCCGCCCTTGGTCACGCGGGCACCCCGGAGCCCCTGGGCACGCAGCGCCACCCGCCGGGCCTGCTCAATGCTCAGCGAGTCAGTCGCCATGAGGGCTGCAGCATCGCATCGGTGGGGCGTCTGTGATCGGCGGCTCGTCGAGGCATTGCGGGCTCAACTCGCGAACGCGTCGAGGTAGCCGACCCACTGCTCGAGGTCCGGCCCTTCGTGGCGAAAGCCGACGAACCGGCGTGAGGTCTCTCGCGGCCGCCTCAATCGAGGAGCGACCCCGCCACCGCATCCTCGAGGGTCCGGTCGTTGGCCCACATGAGCTGTTGCTGCTTGGCTCGCCGGAAGTACAGTTGGATGTCGAAGTCGAGCGTGAACCCGATGCCGCCGAAGAGCTGCTGCGCCATGGCGGTGATGTCGCGGAACGTCGAGCAGGCGAACAGCTTGGCCATCGGTGCCAACGATTCGAGCGAGCGGCCGGTGGCACCGGCCCACGCCGCTTCGTGCACCAGTTGCTCGGCACCGTCCAGATTGGTCACGGCATCAGCGAGATAGTGCGCCAGCGCCTGGAAGGCGCCCAACGGCTTGTCGAACTGATGACGGTCCTTGGCGTACTGCGTCGTGATCTCGAGGGCGTAGCGCGCACCACCGACAGCCTGTGCCGCCAGGAGCACCAGCGCCGGCTCGAGCACCCCCTGCCAGGTCGCCCAACCGCTGCCGACGGGTCCGATCCGATCGGCTTCGCTCACGACGACATCGGACAGCCCGACCTCGTACTGCGTGTCCGACGCCACGCTGAACTGCTGGCGCAGGGTGACACCACTCGCCGAGGGGTCAACGAGGAACAGGTCGATCTCCTCGGCCGTGTCACCGCTGCGAGCCAGCACGACCAATCGGTCCGCCGACGAGGCGAAGAGCACATGGCGCTTCAGTCCGTTGAGGCGAAACCCCGAACCGTCGGCGTCAGCCCGCGTCTCGATGCCCCGCGGCGAGAATCCGTTCTCGGGCTCCAGCCAGGCCGGCGAGAGGACCGCCTCACCCGAGGCCACCGGCCGCAGCCACTGCTCGTTCTGCCCCTCGCTGCCGGCGGACGCCAGGACGCCGCCGCTCATGACTGCACTCACGAAGTGCGGCGTCGGTGCCAGTGCGCGGCCGAGTTCCTCATAGAGGGCCACGCCTTCGATGAGGGACATGCCCGAGCCCCCGTAGGCCTCGGGCAAGAGCAGCCCGATCAGATCAAGCTCGCCGAGCTGGGTCCACAACGATGCGGGGTAGCCGACGGCATCGTCTTCCATCTCCCGGACGACGTCGAGCGAGCAGTGTCGCGCCAGCACGTCTCGCACCGTCTGGCGCAACAGCTCTTGTTCCTGGTCGAAATCGAGGTCCAGCATTCAGGTTCTCTCTCCTGCTCGAGGGCACATGGCCCGAAGGTCACCACACACGAGGCTCACGGCGATGGTCGCCACTGCTCCCCCCGCCTGCTCCAGGGATTGTCGTCGGCGGTCCGCGGCAACGCCACACGGGCCGCGCACGTGGTCTTCACGTCGCCGTCCACCGACAGCATCACGGCCACCGCGACAAAGCCACAGCCAACGTCATCCACCGCCGTCGACTCCACGACGCCGGTTAGCGACATGGTGTCACCGGGAAAGACCGAACCCTTCATGCGGAAGGTCACCCGGGCCAGTCGGCCATGCGGCCCGGTCCAGTCGGTCAGATAGCGCTCGAACCATGCCGCCTGATTGGGCGTGTTCAAGAAGATGTCCTTCGTCCCGTTGCGCTCGACGGCGAAGTCCTTGTCGTGATGCATGGGACGCCAGTCCCGAGTGGCCAGTGCACCCAGGACCACCGTCGTCGCGCTGACCGCGTAGTTGAGCGTCGGCAGTTCCTGGCCCACGCTGACGTCGTCGAGAAGGAGCTGCGGTACGGTCAGCGCGCTCACGGTGCCGCCTCCCCCCGGCGGTAGCCGAACCCCGTGTAGGACTCGACCGCGACCAACTCGCCGTCCTGGTTGGCGTACACCACGTCGATCACCCAGAACCGACCCGTGCCCAACTTTGTCGTCTTCTCGTCGCTGACCGAGCGCAGCACCTGGTGGGTCCGCAACACGTCGCCCATGCGCACGGGCGTATGGAACTCGATGGTGTCATCGGTCATGACTGCCTCGGGGAGCCCGAGGGCCGACTTCAGGTCGAAGTGGACCTGCAGCGGCAATGCCTCAACGGTGCGCCCCGGCGCCCAGTGGTGGGGCCGGAACCAGACCGAGACCATGGACGGCGGCGCCACCGGGCCTCCGGTCAACTCGTCGGCTACCGAGTCGTTCCAGTAGAGCGGGTTGCCGTTCTCGACCGAGGCACAGGAGGTCCAGACGTAGGAGCGCTCGACGGGGAACTCCCCCACCTCGTGGTACTGCTCCTTGCCGATGCGATCGCGCATGGCGGCCAACGCCGCGGTGTCGCTCGTCATGCCACCACCTTCCGGGCCACCCACCGGGCCACCGTCTCACCGTCCACACCGGCCTCCTTCAAGAGGTGTTCCGTATCCGTCTGCGTCATATCCGGCAGCGACACGGTCGCTCCCGGCAGCGGCCGCTCCATGCCCGCGAGCAGTGGAACCAACTGCGACAGCGCACCCTCCGTCGGGTGCGAGGCCTCGCCCACGACGCCCCGGGCGACGAACTGCGGTGACGCCACCACCTCGGAGATCTCCAGCACGGGAGCGACGCACGTGTCCGCTCCCGCCAGCAGCTGCACCCACTCGTCGCGCGTCCGGGCGGCGAAAGCCGCGACGAACGCAGCGCGAATCTTCTCCTGTGCATCGTCGTCGAGCTGCGACGCCGTCAGCTCCGGGCACCCCAGCGCCCCGCAGAGGTTCGCGAAGAACTTCGCCTCGATCGCCCCGACGGCCAACCACTTCCCGTCCGATCCGGCGTACGTCCCGTAGCAGGCGTAGCGACCCGACAGGATGTCGTGGCCCGGGACGATGTCGTCACCCAGAGCCAGCTGTTCGTCGATGGCCAACGATGTCAGCCACAGGACTCCTTCGGCAACGGAGACGTCGAGATACGCGCCGCGTCCCGTCGTCGCTCGTCCCGCCAGCGCCGCCGTCACGGCCAACGCCGCCTGCATCCCACCGGCCGCGGCATCGGCCACGGTGGCGCCCGGAATGGGCGGCGCACCTCCGACACCCGGCGTGCTCATCGCCAGGAATCCACCGACGGCCAAGTAGTCGATGTCGTGCCCGGCCCACTGCGAGGCCGGTCCGTCCTGGCCGTACCCGCTCGTCGAGCAGTAGATGACGCCGGGGTTGCGCGCCGACACCGCCGAGTAGCCCACGCCCAGCCGGTCGACGACGCCAGGGCGGAAGCTCTCGACCACGACGTCGGCCGCTCCCGCCAGCGACAAGAACGCTTCACGGCCCTCTTCGTCCTTCAGGTCCACCAGGGCCCGACGCATGCCGCGGTGCCCGCTGTAGGCGAAGTACTGCGGCTGAATCGGCGCGGCGTCGGCCGTCGGCACCGGTCCCACCTTCACCACGAGCGCGCCGTAGTCCGAGAGCAGACGCGTGCAACGCGCCGCCGGTCCGACCGTGGACAGGTCGAGCACGGTGACCCCGTTGAGGGGCCCGCTCGCAGGGGAGACGAGCGCCACCTAGAAGTTCTTCGGCAATCCGAGCTTGCGCCGGGCGATGATGTTCTTCTGGATCTCCGACGCCCCGCCACCGATCGTGTCGATGACGGTGTAGCGGTAGGTCGACTCGGAGCGGCCGGCCATCGGCGCCTCTTCGGTCTTGACTCGCAGCTGGCTCCCGGGCCCGGCGATGTCCATGGAGGCGTTGGCCAGGCGCTTGGAGAGCTCCGTGGCGAAGAGCTTGTACTCGGAGGCTTCCGCCGTGGGCGCCGCACCGCCCTTCGATGATTCGAAGACGAACTTGAGCCCCATGACCCGGGCCACCTCCAGCTGGGTGGCCAGCTGGGCCAGGCGCTGGCGGATCACCGGGTCGTCCTTCAGTGGCGCGCCGTCGCGCACCGTCGTCCGCACGTACTCGACCAGCACCTCGAAACGCTGCTGCATGGGCGACAGCGTGAACATGGTGAAGCGTTCGAGGTCGAGCGCCTCGGAAATGTACTGGAACCCCCTCCCCACCTCCCCCACCACGTAGTCGTCGGGGACGAAGACGTCGTTCAGGAAGACCTCGTTCGTGCGCTCGTCGCCCATGGTCCAGATGGCGTTGACCGTGATGCCGGGCTGGTCGATCGGGACGAGGAACAGGGTGATACCGGCATGCTTGGAATCCGGGTCGGTGCGCCCGCCCACCCAGTACCACTCGGCGAAATGGGCCGAAGTGGTCCACGTCTTCTGGCCGTTGAGGATCCAGCCACCGTCGTCGCGCGTGGCCTTGAGCTGCATGGAGGCGGCGTCGGAGCCGGCGTTGGGCTCGGAATAGCCGACGGCGAACTCCACCTCGTTGCGGAGGATCTTGGGCAGGAACTCCGCCTTCATCCGCTCGTTGCCGTGCCGGATGATCGTCTTGCCGACGATGCCGACGCCCTTGCCGATCTGGGGGCCGCCCCGCCCCGCCAGCTGCTCGTTGAGGAGATATTCGTAAATGCCCTCCCCCTCCGAACCGCCGTACTCCTTGGGCCAGGTCATGCCGAGCCAACCCCGCTCGCCCATGGAGGCCATGAAGGCCCGCCGCTTCGGCGTGTCGACGATCTGCGCCATGTTCTCCCGAGTCACGTCGAAGACCTCGGGATCGTCATTGGCGTCGAGGAAGGTCTCGACCTCCTTCACGAAGGCCAGTTGCTCGGGCGAGAATTCGAACTCCACTGCTACCTCCACGTGGCCGACGAGCCGGGATCTGACGGAGCGTCAGATCAGGCCGACATCATAGGACACCGCGCATTTCGAGCGACGGGCCATGTCGTCGCTCCCCCGCCGGAGACGGCTCGTGGCGAAACCCCCGACGATCCCGAGCATGACCAGATTCCCTGGGAGATCGGCCGCCCGTACGGTTCGGCGGCTCACACGCGCATGATGCTGCGGTTCACACGCGCACGATGCAGCATCCCTCGTCGAGCAGTCCCGGCAGTTCGGCGTGGAGAGAACTTTTTTCAGATCCTTTCGTGGGGAGTCCGGCCGTCGACAGACGCACCGGGCGCAGCATCAACCCTGGTACGAGCGACGCGGCGTCCCGGACCTCATGGATGGCGAGGGAATCGACTCGTGAAGCTCCCCATGGCGCGCCGACGTCCGTGACACTCTGCGATCCGTTCCCCGATCCGTGGAACGTCGATGCGAACCGTCAGCGCGACTGTGCGGGAACGTCCATGGGAGCCAAGAAGCGGAGCTTCGCTGTATCCACCCGACGTGGACGGACGAGGAAGTCCTGAGGAATCCCCCGGATGCGCTGAGCACGGGTGCGGGCGAACGATCTCGATCGCCCGAACGAGCCACCACTCTCGTCTTCTGCGGCGCCAGATGGCGTCGCTCCGCTCAGAGAATGGCGACGCCCGCGCATCGGGTTTCTCGACGGAGCGATCAGCGCAGTGCGACCGGTGTTCCTCGTGAAACAATTAGCAAAGAAGCTTGTACGACGGGCTCGAATCGCCGCGTCGAGGTGTTTACAAAGAGCGCTTGACCCAGTGGCGCGTTAACGCGCACTGACCGAGCCTGTTGGTGGCGCAGCGTCCGCTCAGCTCGATGAGACTCGCTGTCAAGGAGAACGCTTCACGGACAAGACTCCCTGGTACGTCAACCACCGATCCGATGCCAGAGCGAGGCGACGACGTCATCGGGACGCTCTGCACAGACTCGGCGTTAACACTGTCCGGCCCTCCGGAACTCATTGCCCCTTCGGGTCCCGACTCCACCGCCACCTCACCGATCGGTGCAGCGGCCGCCGCAGGAGCAGCGGTCGCCGCAGGAGCAGCGGTTGCCGCAGGAGCAGCGGTTGCCGCGTCCACCGTGGCCCGTGCCGCGCCCGCCGTCTCCTCAGCGCGCGCCTCGTCGATCATGCCCTCGAAGAGGCCCCGGACCGAGAGGCCGAGTCGCGCCGCCTCGGCCTCGACCCAGGCGCGCCGCTCATGATCGAGCCGGATGCCTACAACGGTGGACTTGGTCGTCGCCATGACCCGTTAACAGTAACGCTGGGTGTTTACAGCCGAGGCGCAGAATGGTGGCAACCAGGTGGTGCGTCACAGGGCGGCCTCAGGGCCAGGCAGGGCGCTGCGATTGCCGTGTGTCCGGGGCGGAGCCGGCGAGCCTCCGCCGCACATCGGCGGAGGCAGACTGGCCTCACCAGGTTCGGGTTGGAAGGTCCCACGGTCCCAGGGCACATTGGCGGCAGCGGGAGTCGGTCTGGCAGCGCAGACTTCGGACGCGTGCGCGCCTGTTCACCTTCCGGGGCGGACCGCTCGGAAGCGGGCAGTGGCGGCGTTTACACCACCTTGGGTGCGCGGCTGACGACCATCGGAGTGTTAACGCCTCTGAACTGCGTGTTAACAACATTTCTGGGCCCAGGATCGCTCAGTTGGCTGACCCCTTGGGGTGGATGGAGAACGCCCGGACGGGGGCTTCGATCCCACGTAGCGTTGCCGGAGCGAGGGGGCGCAGCTCCCACCTCTCCGGGACGACATCCGCGGCGACCGCCTCGGTGACCACGACCTCGCCCGGAGCGCCGACCTTCACCAAACGGGACAGGAGGTTGACAAGCGGCCCGAAGTAATCTCCCTCCCGAGGAGTGGCGCGACCGATCCCGACCGCTCCACGGGCCGGGGGCAGAACGTCGTCCTCCGTCGCCGTTCGGCAGACCTCGAGCGCGATCAGGCAAGCGGCTTCGGCGGTCGGAGCCGCGAAGAAGACCTCGTCACCGATCATCTTGATCACTCGGCCTCCGGCCAGGACGGCGCCCGTCCAGGCCGCCGACTCGAACCGGGCCAACGCCAGGCTCTGGTCACGCAGGTGCAGCGACTCCGCCCAGGCGGTCGACCCCACGAGGTCGACGAAGCCGAGAGCCACGATCTCCGAGGTGCCCTCCGCCTCCTCGCCGGCGGGAGGGCTGGAAGCCAGCCACGGCCGGGCCGCCTCGGCCCGCCGCTGCGCCCTCTCGAAGGCATCGAGCACCAACAGGGCCAGGACGTCGGGGACGCGGGTGAACGCGGTCGTGGCGGCCTCGGCCAGCCGAGCGCGGGCGAGCTCGTCGGGACCCTCGCGGACGGTCCCGGGACCCAGCTCCGCGAAGAAGAGGGCGATGGCCGCCTCGGCCACATTGATGGCGGCGGCTCCCAGCACGCGGGTGAAGGCGAGGATCGCCTCCTCCCCCATGAGCGCCGCCCCTTGCTCGAAGGCCGCCAGGAGAGAGACGAGATCCGACGGGACCGGCGTCTCGGCCTCGGCCGGGATGCCGGCCGCCAACAGGGCGCGCAGCACGCGCGAGGTGGACAGGCCGCAGCGGGACGCCAGTTCGTCCACGGTGATCATGCCGGTGTGGCCCTGGGTGACGAGCTCACTGGCCACGCCGGGCAGCGTTCCCATCCGGTGGGCCTCGACCATCTGCTCCACCGTGGCGCCGCGCCCGGTCAGATACTCCAGGAGGGAGAGCCGGTCGGCCGCACCCGGGCTCTCCGGGTCGTAGAGGCCGGCGACGCGCCAGGCGTTCGCCTGATCCACCCGTTCACTCCGCCCAGGCGAGGGTGGCGGAGAGCTGCGCCCGCTCCATCCCCTTGAGCCGCGTCTCGCGGTGACCGTCGAAGGTGAACTCGCCGGAGCCCTGGACGAGTTGCTCCGAAAGGGACGACACGAGGATCTCGCCGGCGCCGGCCGCGTCGGCCAACCGGCTGGCCACAATGACCGTGTGCCCCAGATAGTCGTCGCCTTCGTCCACCGCGTCCCCGGTGTGGACACCGATGTGGACGGCGATCGGCTCGCCAACGTCGGCGGGGACGTAGGCGCGGAAGGCGCGCTGGATGTCGATGGCACAGCGCAGGGCACGGGCCACGCCGCCGAATGCCACCATGAACCCGTCGCCCTGGACGCTGATCTCGCGGCCGCCGTGGCGTGCGATGGCATCACGCACAATGCGATGGTGCTCGCGCAGGACCTCGAGCGACGCCTGGTCGCCCAGTCGCTCGGTCATGCCGGCGTAGTCGACCATGTCGCAGAAGAGGATGGTGACGGTCCCGTCGGCGGGCAGGTCGCGTCGGATGTCGTCTTCGAGCGCGGCCAGGTCCGTGGGATCTGCGACGGGGTCGGCTGTGGGAAGCCCATCGGGCGGCGCGCCCCGGGCCAGTCGCTTGGCCGAGCGGTTCGGACGGCTCTTGACGTCGATGCCGCCCATGATGGCGTAGCCACGCACCACGATCCGGGGCGAGCCCGGCACAAGGGGCACGTCGCGCAGTCGCAGGTCGCGGCCACCCATGAACGAGAAGCCGCGCAGCTCCACGTCGAACCCCTCGGGCACGAGGATGTCGATCCCGCCCCAGAAGGCCACGGCGGTGATCTCGATCTCGGGCCCCTCGAGCTCGGCCCGGCGCAGGTCCATTTCGCAGCCACCCATCACGGCGACGGCGTTGGTCTTCCCGCTGATGCGCCAACGGCCCCGCGTGCTGTGGCCGCTCATGACGGCGACGTGCCACCGCCCCTTCTTCTTGGACGGCGCCGTCGTGGGCTCCGGCAACCGGGGGTCGGCGGGTGCCTGCGAAGGAAGGTCGGCCATGACGGCGGCCAGGTCTCCCCGGGTCCGCGCCCGCAGGGCCATCCCCACCCGGTCCGAGAACTCGTCGAGCGTCAGGCGCCCCTCCACCACGTGCTCGCGGAGCTGGGTCACGGTCCGGTCCCGATCGGCGTCGGCCACCCGCTCGGTCAGGGGCCCGGGACCCCCGGGAGGCGGGGGCGGACGGTCAGGAAGCGGCGGATCCGCCATGGGAGACAGTCTGCCCCGTTTGGCCTGGTCGGGGCGTGACCTGACGGCCCGTCAGACCGCGTTTTCGACAACCGTTAGGCTCAGCGGCCGTGCGAGGCATCCTGAGTGCAGCGGGCTACGTGCCCTATCGGCGGTTGACCCGGACGGATATCAAGGACTTCATGGGGAGCGGGGGCGGCAAGGGCACCCGAGCGGTGGCCTCCCACGACGAGGACACGACCACCATCGGAGTCGAAGCCGCCCGGCTCGCCCTACGCTCCGCCCCAGGTCACAGCCCGGAAACGCTGTGGTTTGCCACCTCGGCACCCGCGTACCTCGACAAGACGAATGCAACTGCGATTGCGGCCGCGCTGCGCCTTCCGGGTGATGTCGGTGCCTACGACTTCGGCGGCGCGCTGCGCTCGGGAATGGGCTGCCTAATTGCAGCCCTGCGGGGGTCCGGGACGAACCTGGTGGTCGCCGGAGACCTACGCGATGGCCTGCCCACCAGCGCGGACGAGTCGGCTGGCGGCGACGCCGGTGCGGCCGTGCTCGTGGGTGAAGGGCCCGGCGTGCTCGCCGAGCTTGTCGCCACCGCCTCGGCCACGGACGAATTCACCGATCGCTGGCGCTCCCCGGGCGACCGCACCTCCAAGCTGTGGGAGGAGCGCTTCGGCGAGAACCGCTACCTGGCCCTGGGACAAGATGCCCTGGCCAGAGCCTTGAAATCGGCCGGCCTGCAGGCCGGTGACATGGGGTGCCTGGTCGTGACGGGCATGCACGGCCGCGCCGTCTCCGCGCTGGTCAAGAAGCTGGCGCTCGAGGCGTCCGTGGTGGCCGACGACCTCTCATTGAGCGTGGGCCAGTGCGGCACGGCTCACCCGCTCCTGGTGGTCGCCGCAGCCTTGGAAGTCCTGGCAGCGGCGGGTGTGCCGGCCGGCACCACGGTGGTGGCCCTGCACCTGGCCGACGGGGCCGACGCCGTGGTCCTGCGCACCACCGAGGCGCTGGCGGACTGGCGCCCGGCCCGGCCCATCGCCGAGCAGGTGGCCAACGGCGCCACGCTGCCCTACTCCAAGTTCCTCGCCTGGCGCGGACAGGTACAACCCGAACCGCCGCGGCGGCCCGAGCCGGCGCGGGTCTCGAGCACGGCGGCCTACCGCAACGAAGAATGGAAGTTCGGCTTCGTCGGCTCGAGGGATCGGAGCTCCGGCGCCGTCCATCTCCCACCGTCGCGGGTGTCCATGGAAGGTGGTGCGGTGGACGACATGGAAGCGGTCCCCATGGCTGACGCCACCGGCACGGTGGTCACCTCGACGATCGACCGGTTGGCCTACTCGCCGAGCCCGCCCATCGTCTTTGCCGTCGTCGACTTCGACGGGGGCGGTCGCTATCCGGTCGAGCTGACCGATGCCGACCCCGACGAGATCCGTACCGGCAGCCGGGTCGAGATGACGTTCCGCCGGCTGTTCAGTGCCGACGGGATCCACGATTACTTCTGGAAGGCGCGCCCGGTGCGCACGGAAGGAGAGGCCTGATGGGGTCACACGGCATTTACGACAAGGTCGCCATCGTCGGCATGGGTTGCACGAAGTTCGCCGAGCTGTGGGACAAAGGTCTCGACGACCTCATCGTCGACGCCAGCACAGAGGCATTCGACTCCGCCGGCATGGCCAAGGACGACGTCGACGCCTACTGGCTCGGCACCGCGCAGAGCGGCATGAGCGGTATTACGTTGGCCCGGCCGCTGCAGCTGCACAACAAGCCGGTGACGCGGGTCGAGAACTACTGCACCACCGGCTCCGAGGCGCTGCGTGGCGCGGTCTATGCCGTTGCCTCGGGTGCCTACGACGTGGCTATGGCTGTTGGCGCGGAGAAAGTGAAGGACAGCGGTTTCCAGGGGCTCAATGCGATGAACCCTCCGGGCGACGGGACGGCGCGCACTCTGACCGCGGCGGCCATGTTCTCCATGGTGGCGCCGGCCTACGGCCAGAAGTACGGCGTGGACGAGGAGACCATGGCCGACGTCTTGGCCTCAATCGCGGTCAAGAACCACCGCAACGGAGCCCGGAACCCACGGGCCCAGTTCAGGCGGGAGATCACCAAGGAGACGGCGCTGGGCTCGCCCCGGCTGGCCGGCACGCTCGGCGTCTTCGACTGTGCCGGAGTGGCCGACGGCGCCGCCGCCGCCATCGTCGTGCGGGCCGAGGACGCACTGCAGTACACCGACAAACCGATCTACATCAAGGCACTTGCCCTGGCGGCGGGGAGCGGGTCGGGTCTGATCGACCCCGGCTACGACTACACCCACTTCCCCGAGTGCGAATCCGCGGCGGCTGACGCCTACGCGCAGGCGGGCATCACCGACCCGCGCCGGCAGCTGGCCATGGCGGAAGTGCACGACTGCTTCACGCCGACCGAGCTGGTGCTGCTGGAGGACCTCGGCTTCGCCCCCCGGGGCACCGCGTGGAAGGAGGTCCTCGCCGGCACGTTCGACCTCGACGGTGAGCTGCCGGTCAACCCCGACGGCGGGTTGAAGTCGTTCGGGCATCCTGTCGGCGCCTCCGGCCTCCGCATGTTCTTCGAGTGCTGGCTCCAGATGCGCCAAGAGGCACCGCCGGATCGCCAGATCGCCACCACCGACCGTGGCCTGGCCATGACGCACAACCTCGGTGGGTACCCCGGGGAGATGGTGTCGTTCGTCTCGGTGGTCGGCACCCAGTTGGGCTAGTCAGTCCAGAAACGTCGCCAGCGGCGTGAACCCCATGCCGTGGGCATCGGCCACGGGTTTGTACACGACCTGTCCATCGACCACGTTGACGCCCTCGGCCAGCGCGGGGTTCGACCGAACCGCGTCCCGCCATCCCTGGTTGGCAATGGCCAGCGTATAGGGCAGGGTGGCATTGGCGAGGGCGTGGGTCGACGTGTGCGGCACTGCGCCGGGCATGTTGGCCACGCAGTAGAAGACCGAACCGTGGACGTCGAAGGTGGGGTTGGAGTGCGTGGTCGGGCGGGTCGACTCGAAGCAGCCACCCTGGTCGACCGAGATGTCCACCAGCACCGACCCGTGGCGCATCTTCTCCACCAGTGCGTCCGATACCAGGCGGGGTGCCCGTGCACCGACCACGAGCACGGCGCCGATTACGATGTCGGCCTCGAGGCAGACCTCCTCAATGGCGTGCTCCGACGAGGCCACCGTCTCGAGCGCGCCGCGGAAGTGGTGGTCCACCTCACGCAGGCGGTCGAGGTTGCGATCCAACACGAAGACCTCGGAGTGCATACCGACGGCCATGGTGGCGGCAGCGAAGCCGGCCACGCCGGCGCCGAGAATGACGACGCGAGCGGCGCGCACGCCGGGTACCCCGCAGACCAGCACCCCTCTGCCACCCCCGGGCCGCATGAGGTGATGGGATCCCATCAGGGGCGCCATCCTGCCGGCGACCTCACTCATCGGCGCCAGGAGCGGCAACGAGTTGTCCTCCTGTCGCACGGTCTCGTACGCGATGGCCACGTTGCCGGCTTCGACGAGCGCGTCCGTGCACTCGCGTGAGGCGGCCAGGTGCAGATACGTGAAGAGCGTTTGATCCTTCCTCGCTCCCAGTAACGGGAACTCCTGGGCAATGGGCTCCTTGACCTTGCAGACCAGATCGGCCGCGGCCCAGACGTCCTCGGCGGCGTCGACGATCTTCGCCCCGGTGCGAGCGAAATCGGCGTCGGGCATGGACGAGCCGGCGCCCGCCCCCTTCTCCACGACGACGGTATGGCCGGCCGAGGTGAGCTCGCGCACACCGGCCGGGGTCAGGGCCACACGCCACTCGTCGGTCTTGACCTCACTGGGGACTCCGATGATCATGCGCTACTCCTCGATGTTGCTCATCACGTGCTTGATGCGCGTGTAGTCCTCGAACCCGTATGCCGAGAGATCCTTGCCATAGCCGGAGCGTTTGAAGCCGCCGTGCGGCATCTCCGCCACCAACGGGATGTGCGTGTTGATCCACACACACCCGAAGTCGAGATCGCGCGCCATGCGCATGGCCCGTCCATGGTCGCGGGTCCACACCGACGAGGCCAAGCCGTATTCCACCCCGTTGGCCCATTGCAGGGCCTCCGTCTCGTCACTGAACTCCTGCACGGTGATGACAGGCCCGAACACCTCGGACTGGATGAGCTCGTCGTCCTGGCGCAGGCCGGCCACGACCGTGGGAGCGAAGCAATAGCCGCGCTCGCCCACCGGGGTCCCGCCCGTCGCCACCGAGGCGTGGGTCGGCGTGCGGTCGAGGAAGCCGCGCACGCGCTCGAGCTGGTTCGCATTGTTGAGTGGCCCGTAGTCTGCGTCCTCGTTGTCGATGCCCCCGACGGTGGTGCCCTCGGCCTGCTCGATCAGCGCAGCCAGGAGTTCCTCGTGCACCCGCGGTCCGGCCAGGACGCGGGTGGCGGCCGTGCAGTCCTGCCCCGCATTGAAGTACCCGGCACCGGCGATGCCTTCGGCGGCTGCGGACGGGTCGGCATCGTCGAAGACGATGACGGGCGCCTTGCCCCCCAGTTCCAGGTGCACCCGCTTGAGGGTGGGCGCCGCCGCCGCCGCGACCTCCATGCCCGCGCGCACCGAACCTGTGACCGACACCATGGCCGGTGTCTCGTGCACCACGAGGGCCCGACCGGTATCGCGGTCGCCGCACACGACGTTGAACACGCCGGGCGGGAGGTGTTCAGCCATGATCTCCGCCATGAGGAGCGCTGTCACCGGAGTCGTGTCCGACGGCTTGAGCACCATGGTGTTCCCCGCGGCCAGGGCCGGCGCGAACTTCCAGACCGCCATCATCATCGGGTAGTTCCAGGGCGTCACGGCTCCGCACACCCCGAGCGGCTCCCGCCGGACGAACGACGTGTGCCCGGCCATGTACTCGGCCGCCGCCAGGCCCTCGAGGTTGCGCGCGGCGCCGGCGAAGAAGCGGATCTGGTCGACCATGGGCGGGATCTCCTCGTCCATGGTCAGCTGGAAAGGCTTGCCGGTGTTCTCCGACTCGGCCCGGACGAGGTCCTCGGCCCGGGCCTCCAGCGCATCGGCGATCCGGATGAGCGCCAGGCTCCGCTCCGAAGGAGTGGTGCGCCGCCAGGAGGTGAAGGCGTCCGCCGCCACCCGGAGGGCCCGGTCGATGTCGGCCGCCCCCGAGACGGGGGCCTCGGCGAAGACCTCCCCGGTGCTCGGGTCGATCAAGGGTGCATTGGGCCCGTCCTCGGCGTCGCGGTAGGCGCCTCCGACGAAATTCTGCAACGTGCGCATGCGAATCCTTTCCTTGCCTGGCCCTTGACTACAGAATCACAGAAGATCACCCTTTCAACAAGCGTTTCCGCCAGATTGAGCCCCGGATGTGACGAATTCTGCTTGACTGGGGTCCTCAAGGTGACACAATTCTGCAGACTGGGGCTCGCCCCCCGCAGCGACGAGCGAAGAGAGGTATGCGATGCGCGACGCCGAGGACTCGGCGGAGGCGGGCCTCCAGAACGACCCGGTGCAGGCAACGAGCACCCTTTTGGACGCCCCCAACCGGGCGATCATCGAGGCGCTCCAGCGTGACGGGCGCCAGCCCTACGGTGCCATCGCCGAAGCGGTCGGGCTCTCCGAGGCGGCGGTGCGACGCCGCGTCCAACGCCTCCGGGAGTCGGGCATCATGCAGATTGTGGCGGTCACCGACCCCCTGCAGCTCGGCTTCACCCGCCAGGCCATGGTCGGGATCTCCGTCGAGGGCGACTCGCGCAAGGTGGCCGAGAAGCTGTCGGCCATGCAGGAGGTCGACTACGTCGTGATGTGCGCGGGCTCGTTCGACATTTTGGTCGAGATCGTCTGCGAGGACGACGAGCGCCTGCTGCACGTGCTCAACGACTCCGTACGCTCCATACCGGGCGTGCGCGCCACCGAGACCTTCCTCTATCTGAAGTTGGCCAAGCAGACCTATACCTGGGGCACGCGATGAGCGGCCCCAACCCCGACGCGGAGGAACAATGAGTACCAGTCCAGAAAATTCCAACCTGAGCGATCAGGCGCGGCGCAATCTTTGGATGCACTTCAGCCGCATGGGCACCTACGAAACCCACGAGGTACCCGTGATCGTGCGCGGCGAGGGTGCCTACGTGTGGGACCAGCACGGGAAGCGGTACCTGGACGGTTTGGCCGGTCTGTTCACGTCGCAGCTCGGCCATGGCCGCACCGAGCTCGCCGAGGCGGGCGCCAAGCAGGCGGGCGAGCTCGCCTACTTCCCGCTGTGGACGTACGCCCACCCTCGTGCCATTGAGCTCGCAGAGCGCATCGCCGGCTACGCACCCGGCGACCTCAATCGCGTCTTCTTCACCACCGGTGGCTCCGAGGCGGTCGAGTCGGCCTGGAAGCTGGCGCGCCAGTACTTCCGCATTATGGGACAGCCCCAGCGTACGAAGGTCATCAGCCGCTCCATCGCCTACCACGGCACGTCCATGGGCGCGTTGTCCATCACGGGCATCCCGGAGTTGCGGACCCCGTTCGAGCCGCTGGTTCCCGGGGCGATAAAGGTGCCCAACACCAACTTCTACCGGGCCGAGATCTTCGCCGACGACGAGGTCGCCTTCGGGCAGTGGGCCGCCGACGAGATCGAGCGGGCCATTGAACGTGAGGGCGCCGACACGGTGGCCGCGGTGTTCCTCGAGCCGGTGCAGAACGCCGGCGGCTGCTTCCCGCCGCCCCCCGGCTACTTCCAGCGTGTGCGCGAGATCTGCGACCGGCACGGGGTACTCCTCGTCTCGGACGAAGTCATCTGCGCCTTCGGCCGCCTGGGCCACTGGTTCGGCGCCCTGCGCTACGACTACCAGCCCGACATCATTACGGTGGCCAAGGGACTGACCTCGGGGTATGCCCCGCTCGGTGCCATGATCGCCTCCGACCGCCTCATGGACCCCTTCCTGGCACCGGGGGCGTCCTTCCTGCACGGGTTCACCTTCGCCGGGCACCCGGTCAGCTGTGCCGTGGCGCTTGCCAACCTGGACGTCTTCGAGGGCGAGCAGATCCTGCAACACGTGCAGTCGACCGAGGAAGCGTTCCGCAGTGCGCTGGACGGACTGATGGACCTGCCCATCGTCGGCAACGTCCGCGGTGCGGGCTTCTTCTACGGCATTGAGCTGGTGAAGGACAAGGAGACCCGCCTCTCCTTCGACGACGACGAGTCGGAGAAGCTGCTGCGCGGCTTCCTCTCCGGCGCGCTGTTCGAGGCGGGTCTGATCTGCCGCGCCGACGACCGTGGTGACCCGGTGGTACAGCTCTCGCCGCCGCTCATCTGCGGCCAGGAGGAGATCGACTTCATCGCCGGCACCCTGCGCGAGGTGCTGACGGAAGCCGGGAAGCGGGCGGGCCTCATGCACCACGAGACGACGATGGACAGGGCACCGGGCTCGCGAGCGGCATGGGGCGCGAAGAAGAGCTAGCCCGGGGGGCCGCATCGGGCTACCAGCGACTCTCCCTGTGGTGGGAAAGCGTCCCGGCCCCGCTGCCGCCGCGCCCCGCGCTCACCGAGGACCTCGACGTCGACGTCTGCATCGTCGGCGCCGGCTTCACCGGGCTCTGGACGGCACACGCACTGCTGCAGGCCGACCGTTCGCTGCGCATCACCGTGCTGGAACGGGAGGTGGCCGGCTTCGGGGCGTCGGGGCGCAACGGTGGCTGGTGTTCGGCACTCTTCGCCACCTCCGACGCCGCGTTGGCGCGTCAGCACGGGCTCGAGGCCATGCGGGCGATGCGCCGCGCCATGCAGGAGACGGTCGATGTCGTCGGAGTGAGCGCGGCGAGCGAGGGCATCGACTGCCAGTTCGTCAAGGGCGGTTCCATCGACCTGGTGCGCAGCGAGGCCCAGCGGGTACGCGCGCTGGAAGAGGTCGACGAAGCGCGCGCACTCGGGTTCGGCGAGGACGACGTGCGCTGGCTCGGTCCCGAAGAGACGCGCGGAGTCGTCGGAGCCGCCGGCGCCCTCGGGGCCACGTTCACATCGCACTGCGCGGTGGTGCAACCCGCGCTCCTGGCCCGCGGGCTGGCCGAGGCGGTCGAACGTCACGGGGTCCAGATCTACGAGCACTCCGAGGTGCTCGCCATTGATGCCGGCGAGGCGGGCGACAGGCCCTCGGTGCGCACGGCCGGCGCCACCGTGCGGGCGGAAATCGTGGTGCGCGCCACCGAAGCCTGGACGGCGACCCTGCCCGGACTCGAGCGAGCCATCGTTCCCGTGTACTCGCTCATGGTGGCCACCGAACCGCTGAGCTCCGACTTCTGGTCCCGGGCGGGCCTGGAGAGCAGGGCCACCTTCGCCGACCACCGTCACATGATCATTTATGGACAGCGCACAGCCGATGACCGCATCGCCTTCGGGGGCCGGGGAGCGCCGTACCACTTCGGCTCGACCATCTCCTCCGCCTACGACAGCGAACCGGCGGTGCACGCGCTGCTGCGCCAGACGCTGGCCGAGCTCTTCCCGGAGGTGGCGGACGCCCGTTTCACGCACGCCTGGGGCGGGCCGCTCGGTATTCCGCGCGACTGGCACTCCTCGGTGGGTCTCGACCGCGCCACCGGGCTGGCCTGGGCCGGAGGGTACGTGGGCGACGGGGTGTCCACGGCGAACCTGGCGGGGCGCACGTTGGCCGACCTCATCACCGGGGCCGACACGCCCCTGACCCGGCTGCCCTGGGTCGGGCACGTCTCCCCCCGCTGGGAGCCAGAACCGCTGCGCTGGCTCGGCGTCAACGCAGGACTGTGGACCATGAAGCTGGCCGACCGCAGCGAAACCCGACGCGGCCGCCCGAGCCGCCTGGCCGGGGCCATGGGCCGCCTCCTCGGCCAGTGATCGGTGCCACAATCACATTCGTGCAGGAGACGGTGGCCGAGGCGATCACCAAGCTCATCTACACCTACGCCGAACGGATTGATGCGGGCGACTTCGCCGGTGTGGCCGAGGTCTTCGCCCACGCGACCCTGACCTTCGACGGGTTCGACGATGCGGTGTCAGGGCGAGATGCCATTGAGGCGCTGTACGGCCGCACCACCCGGCGCTACGAGGACGGCACGCCCCGGACCAAGCACGTGATGACGAACGTGATGGTCGACGTGGCCGAGGACGGCGGGTCGGCGGCGAGCCGCTCCTACTTCACGGTCCTCCAGGCCGTGCCGGGCGAGCTGGCCCTGCAACCGGTCATCGCCGGGCGCTACCGGCACACCTACAGGCAGGCCGAGGGCCGCTGGGAGGTCGCCACGATGCACATCACCATCGACCTGGTCGGGGATCTCGGCCACCACGTGCTCTTCGACCTGGCGCCGTGAAGCTCTCTCTCGAGTATGCCTGGGGGTGCGAGCCCGACACGTTCTGGGCGCTCTACTACGACCCGGACTTCACCGTCCGCCTGCACCAGGCGCTGGGGTCCACCTCGGCCGAGATCGTCTCGCTGGAGGGTGATCTCACCAGCGGCCTGGTGCGCACGCTGCGCTACGGGCAGCGGCCCAACATGCCGGGCCCCGTCCGCAAGATCTTCGGCGAAGAGGTCGTGACCACCGAGGTGAGCACGTATGTCCCGGCCACGACGACCACCACGTTCACCATGACACCGGGCACCATGGCCAACAAGACGCAGATTGAGGGCGCCATCGCCCTGGCCCGTCAGGGCGACAGCACACTCGAGACGTTCTCGCTCGACGCCCGGGTCAAGATCTTCGGCGCCGGGCCGATCGTCGAGCGATTCATTGAGCAGCAGGCCCGCGACATGCAGAACAAGGCCGTCGAGTTCATGCGCGGCGAGCTCGGAGCCTGAGCGGCCCCGCAGCCCGCACGGGCCGGCCGTTCACACACCGTTCACGACACACACTTGACCGGGGGGCCCGCCGTCCCACATTGTGTGGGCCGACACACCTTCGGTCGCTCGCCAGGGACGCGGACCGGGACTGACGGGTGGGTGCGCGGACACGAGACCGACGGCGGTTGCCGGGGGGCAGCCTGGGCCACGAGCCCGACCTCCGGTCGCCCCTCGGGGCGTCCGCGCCTCCGCGGAGGCGACGACAAGGAGGTACTGACGGTGGCGATTGCCGAGGACCTGGCCATCATGCACGAGCCGGATGTCGACGAGGCGTTCCGCGTCGAGCAGCACGGGATCGACTTCATACCCGAGAGCGAACGCTGGGCCTCACCGAGGGACATCTTCGGCATGTGGGCCGGTGCCAGCGTCCAGGTGGAATACTTCATTTACGGCGCCATTCTCATGACGTTCGGGCTCACGTTCGCCCAGGTGGTCGTCATCATCGTCCTGGGCAACCTGTCCTACTTCCTGCTCGGGCTCTGCTCGCTGCAGGGTCCGAACACCGGCACGGCCGTCTTCGCCATCAACCGGGCGCCGTTCGGCCCCAATGGCTCCCGGCCGATCTCGTTCTTCAACTGGATCACCCAGATCGGCTTCGAGGTGGAGGGTCTCATCCTCATTGTGGGAGCCGCCCTCGTCCTGATGATCAAGGCGGGCTACCTCCCCGGCAGCCCGGCCAAGGTCGTCCTGGTCATTGTGGCAGTGCTCGTTCAGGGGATCCTCCCTTTCTTCGGCCACGCCTCCATCGTCAAGACGCTGCGCTGGCTGATCATTCCCTTCGTGATCCTGTTCGCCGTCATGCTGGGATTCGCCATCCCGCACGCCAATCTGCACGTCGTGAAGACGAGCGGCGACTGGCAGGGCTTCACGGAGGCGCTGGCCTTCACGATCGCCCTGAGTGGGCTGGGCTGGACCGAGTGCGGCAACGACTACACCCGCTACTGCCCCACCAACACGTCGAAGAAGGGCATCGTCGGCTGGGTCTTCCTCGGCACGGCCGTGCCGGAGATCCTCATCATGACGCTCGGTGCCGTGATCGGCACCTTCGTGCTGAAGATCGGCACGGGGGCCGGCGGTTTCCTGCCTTTCGCCCACCAGAGCGCCATCCCTTCCTGGTTCGTCGTGGTCTTCCTTCTCTTCGCCATCGTCCAGCTCTTCGGCATCAACAGTCTCGACATGTACTCGTCCGGCGTCACCCTGCAGGCGATTGGCGTCCCGGTGAAGCGCTACCAAGCCGTGCTGGTCGACTGCGTCATTGCGCTGGCCGTGACCATGTGGGCGATCTTCAGCTCCTCATTCACGCAGTACCTCGAGGACTTCGTGGACATTGTGATCGTGTGGATCGCCCCGTGGTGTGCCATCTTCCTGACGGACTGGGTCCTGCGTCGCTACCGCTACGTCCCGAGCGAGCTGCAGAACACAGGGCGAACCTCGCTGTACTGGCGGAACGGGGGTGTCTTCTGGCCTGCGATCATTGCGCAGGTCATCGGGATGTTCGCGGCCATCTCGGCGCTGTCGGCCACGTTCCACCTTCCCCAGTGGCTGAATCTGGTGACGTACCACACGCGTGACGCGTATGGCTATGGCGGTGACTTCAGCGTGTTCTTCGGCCTGGGTGTCGGGGCACTCGTCTACGCGATCCTCGCCACACGGAGCGTGCGCAAGCAGGCCGACGCGCAGGTGCAGCTGCTGCGCGAGGAGGGGCTGCTCGCATCCGTCTGAGCCCCACCTTCAGTCCCAGTCTTCGACGAGTCCCCCGGAGGAATCGGGACGGAACAACGGCATGCTGCCGAGGGTGCGGACCAGGGCCGCGTCGTCGGCGAGCGCACGCCTCCAGGCGCCGCCCTCGGTCATCAGCGTCCCGATGACGACCGGCTCCGCCCCCATCCGGCGCACCAGGCGCAGTGCCGAGGAGAGCGAGGCGCCGGTCGAGATGACGTCGTCGACCACGGCAACGCGCCGGCCCCGCACGGCCTCGACCCGGGCCGGGTCCATGCGCAGCCGTTGGGGCGCATCCGTCGTGATGGAGTACACCGGCTCGGCCCACGACTCGCCCAGGTGGATCTTGGGCGTCTTGTGCAGGATCACGTAGTCGTCGAGCCCGAGAGCGCGGCTGGCCTCGATGGCCAGTGGGATACCCATGGTGGCGACGGAGACGACGATCTCGGGCTGCGCCGGTCGCATCAGCTCGGCCAGCTCTCGCCCCGCCGTCTCCGCGAAGGCCACGCCCCGGTCGACCGTGATGAGGAGCGCGATCGTCAGCTCGTCGGAGAGGGCCACGAGAGGGAGCTGCATCTCCTGGCTCCCGACAGTGGTCGTGTAGGTACGATCGGCAGCCGTGGACATGAAGCTGCGAGCATATGTCTCCTGCTGAGCCACTCAGCGAGGAGCTCGTCCGCGACATGCTCGCGGTGGCGGTGGCGGAGGCCCGCCACGGGCTCTCCGAGGGCGGCATTCCGATCGGCGCTGCGCTCTTCCACAGCGACGGGACCCTGCTCGGCCGGGGGCACAATCGGCGCGTCCAGGATGGCGATCCCTCCATGCACGCCGAGACGGCCGCCTTCCGGGCCGCCGGTCGTCGGCGCGACTACCCCGACTGCGTCATGGTCACGACGCTCTCGCCGTGCTGGTACTGCAGCGGCCTCCTCCGTCAGTTCGCGATCGGCACCGTCGTGATCGGTGAGGCGCGCAATTTCGAGGGAGGCCACACGTGGGTCGCCGAGCACGGCTGCCGAGTGCTGCTGGTCGACGACGGGGAGTGCGTCCGGCTGCTCGGTGCGTTCATTGCAGCGAACCCCGAGGTCTGGCACGAGGACATCGGCCGGTAGGCGCGCACATTCCCCGCTCCCGAACCGAACGGCACCACACGTCGCCTGCCGTCGGGCTGGCGTCCTAGCCGAGGTAGCTCATGATCGGGCCAACGGCGTCGTCGATCTTCAGAATCGGCGTGATCGTGAAGGTCATGAACTCGCTGTACGCCAGTGCCGCTTCATACGCGTCGTCGATGCTTTCACCGTCGCCGATCGTGTAGCCCCCGCTTGCGTCAGCCCGGACGTAGTGGGCAATCTCGCCCGTCGCTGCTCCTCGCTTGCCGAACTCATCCATGAGGCGCTTCGTGTCGGCCTTCGACATGTGTGGCTTCAAGTGGTACTCCGTTATGAGCAGCATGACTGCCTCCTTCGCTTCCCAGCCCACGGTCGGGCTCCGCCCAAAATGCTATCCCCGTTGCAACACGAGTGCTCGGGGGCCGATCCGTTCGATGATCGCGATCGCTCGAGCAGCGGATCGGCTGGTTCGGACGCCGTGATGACTCCGAGCGGGGAGCCACGGAGGTACTCCAACCCGACGTGCTCCACGGTCGGAGTATCGCTAGAGGTTTCCGATCACGCCCAAGCGAAAACCGAGCCATGGGTAGATGCGCTGGGCTCCGAAGTCCGCCGGGGCGTAGCCGAAGGCCGAGATCTCCAGTTGATAGGCCGGAGCATTGGCTACCCCACCGTGGTAGTAGTGCCAATTTCGAAGGAAGTTGTACCCCGGTGGTTGCGGCGCGAGCGTGTCGAGGATCTCGACCACGTTGCCACCCTGGTCGTAGGTACCCCAGGGAGAGGGGGTCTTGTCCTGGCCGACCGTGCTGACGTTCGTCTGGTAGTTCTTCTCGAGGTCAAGTCCCGTCGGAAAGTCGGCCGGAAGAGTGTCGCAGTTCGATCCGGCTTGCGACGGACACCAGTCTGGGCCGGGTCCCGGTGGTGCGCCCGGGGTGTCCACGCTGGAATCGGGGTCATTCGGGTTGTATGTCGCCAGAGGTTGATCGGACGGGTTCTCGACGTCGCCAGTGGTCGGGTTCAGCACGGCGATGTTCGGTTGGTCGAAGGGGCCCGTCGGGTAGGCCCAGTACGAATCGGTCCCACCGCCCTTGGGGTCGTAGTAGGCGGCCTTGACCCATTCGTTGTTGCTCGGTACGACGAAGCCGGTCGACTTGGTCCGTGCCGACTGCGGCTTCGCGATGTCGTACATCCCCGTCGCGGTCTTCGGCGAGAGCCGCACCGTATAGGTGACGTAGCTGAAGCCGTTCGACGTCGACGGCTTTTTCGACAGGACCTTGCCGTTGGTCAGTGAGTTCGCAAATCGGGCTGCCACTGTGAAGTTGGCGAAATTGAACGGCTTGTCGGCCCACTCCGGATAGGCCACCGTGTAGTGCTGTCCTGCAGGCGCCGACGACGAGTACCCGATGGAGCCGTATTTCGGCCAGTTGGTCGGGCTCATGTCGTCGAAATAGAGATCGAGGGTATTCCGGCCACGCGGATCCACCGTGTTGAGAAATGTCACGTACTGGCTGACCGTGGTATCGAACTCACCGATCCCGTACGTGTAGCTCACCGCTCCGACGGTGAGGCACTGCTTCGACGACGGAGGAGCGTCGCTGCAATTCTTGTAGATGCCGGTGCTCCCGGAGTTCTCCGGAGGTTCGACCTTCGTGCTCTGGTTTCCCGTCAGCCCGAACGTCTGGACGACGCCCACTGAGGGGTTCCCGGGGTCACCCACCATCGCCATGGCAATCGTGACCACGCCGTGCCGCGGGACCGGGAGGGCGGCGGAATCAGATTGCGCTCCCAACACCACAATGGCCGTCAAGCTGGAAAGGAGTGCCGTCGTCAAGCCAAACCGGATTGACGTCCGACGGAAGCCGGACCGTGTCGCCGACAGCGGGCCCATTCGTCCTCGAACCTCCGTCACGAGGTCGCAGAACGTCTCATCGGGTTTCGTTGCATCCCTAGGACTTGGTCGTCAGTCGTGACGCCAGCTGCTTTCCGAACTGACGTGCCTGTTCGAGGTGGTAGTCCTGGATATTGGTCGGGGGGATCTTGATCCCCATGTACTTCTCGTTGTAGGTGCCCTTCCCGAGGTAACTGAGGAGGGCCAGCAACGAGTGCACCTGGCCTCCTTCGTAGGCGAAGTGAATGCCGTCGACGAAATCGCCACCGCATGCCTTCCCCTTTCTCTGCAGCGTCTTGAAGTTGTGCTTCCAGTAGCGGCGGCAACAGATGACCGTTGCGAAGGGCTTCCCTTTGAGTACCTGCTTCGCCGTGTCCGACTCCATGAACGTTCGCATCGCGACATCCGTCGACAACCACCACGTGGGAGCACCCACGACGACGAGGTCGTATTCCTGTTCTGTCACCAGGTCGGGGACCGCTATCTGCACGGGCTTGTCCCGCAGCTCCGCGGGGATCATGCCGAACATCTCCCGATACGGCTTCTTCAGCGGGAAGGACTCGAATCGCTTCTCGTAGCGGGGATCCGTGAGCTCGATCTGCGCAAATGTCACGTCACAACCGTGGTCGCGCAGCTCGTCGGCCATGGGGTCCAGAACCTTCTTGGTCTGGTTGGTGTAGGTGAAGTACGCGAAAAGTACCGAGGGCTTCGTCCCTGGATGCTCCATGTTGATCTCCTTGCGACATTCCGGCCCGTTGCCTGGTGGATCCACCAGGGCCATCCCCTGTAGCATTTTTCCTGGTCCGTCGCGTGAACTCATCACCCACTTCGGGTGAGTTGCAGGCGACTGACGAGCGCCTCTCCACCGACCCTTCGGGATGGATCTGGCCGAGATCCGGTTCGGCGGGGCCGTTCAGTCCGGTGGCCCGAAGAGCCGGTCCCCGGCGTCACCCAGCCCGGGCACGATGAAGCCGGCGTCGTTGAGCTCCGGGTCGACGGCGGTGCAGTACACCCGCACGCCCGGATGCTGGCCCCCGAACGCGGCCAGGCCCGGCTCAGAGGCCAGGATGCAGAGCGCCACGATCTCGGCCGCGCCACGATCTCGCACCAGCTCGCACACCTGGCCGAGCGAGCCGCCGGTGGCGAGCATGGGGTCACAGACGATGACCCGCCGACCGCTCAGGTCCACGGGCAAACGGTTCAGGTAGACCTCAGAACGGAGCGTGGACTCGTTCCGGCGCAGACCGACGTGTGCCACCTCGGTCAGCGGCACGATCTCCTGGATGGCCTGGATCATGCCGAGACCCGCACGCAGGATCGGCACCAGCAGCACGACCTCGCCCACGCGCCGCGCCGGCGCATCGACGGCCACGGGCGTCTCGACCGTCACGTCCTCGGTGCCGAGGTCACGCAGTGCCTCGTAGGCCAGGAACCCTGACACCTCGGAAACCAGCTGGCGGAAAGTATCGCCGTTGGTGTGCCGGTCCCGTAGCTGGGCCAGTCTGTGCGCCAGGACGGGGTGGTCGACGACGGTGACGGCCGTCATGCGACGCCCTCCTCAACAGCGCACACCAGGTCGCCCAACACGCGGCGCAACTCGAGCGTGGCACGATCGGCCCTGGTGTGGATCTCCGCGGTGGGGTCCAGCGGAAGCTCGAGTGCGTGGAACGCCTCTTGAATCCGGAGATCCTCGCGCAGCACCGCGAGCTCGAACTCCACCGCTTCGGCCATGCGCTCCGTGTTGCCGTCAAGGTCGTCTCGCCAGAGGGTGGTGAACAGCCGGCAGGACTCGTCGGTCTCCGGCTGGATGAAGAAGCCGATGACGTTGGAGCCGCCCGCGTCGACGAAGTCGATACGGAGCCGGAGGTGGAACGGAGCGCACAGCTGGTAGGTCAGACGCCTTGTCTGGACCAGCGGGCGGAGCCCTGCCGCCACGCCGGGGTCCTCTCGGTGGGCGAAGGGGTGCTCGTAGACCAGGGTGAACGACAAGCCCTCACGGGCAACTGCAAACGGCGCGATCTCGGCCGCCTCGTCGGTGCCGAAGGTACCGGCGTGGACGAAGGGGAAGTGCGCGATGTCGAGGAAATTGTCCGCCAGCAGGCCCGCCGACCCCCGGGTTCGCAGCGTCGGGAGCCGGCCTTCAAGGAACGCCCCGTCATCGGCCTCCGGCATGGGGCCGAGTGGCGCCACGGGCGCCTCGGGAGCGAGGAAGACGATACCGTGCGCCTCGGTCACGCCGGAGGCGGCCGTCAGCCGCGCTCTCGGGGGCACGGTCGCTCCGGCACCCAGCGCCGGGATCTCGATACAGCGGCCGTCTCCGTCGAAACGCCACCCGTGGTAGGCGCACTGCAGCACACCGCCCTCGCAGTGGCCGAGCGTCAGCGGGCAGTGCCGGTGCGGGCAGCGGTCGGCGAAGGCCCGCACCGCGCCACCCGACCGGTACAAGACCCACGGTTCCCCGAGCAACATCACGCCGTGTGGCCGTTCGGTCACCTCGTGGGAGCGCGCCACCGGGTGCCAGCAGCGGCGGAGCGCGGGGTCGGTGTTGGTGAGCGCTCGGGTCATGGCGCCACCCTGCTGTGCCCGGAAGGACGACGTCAAGAGCGCGGCGGCGCGACGAGCGTGCAGCAATGGCGGTGGCGTACTAGAAGAAGGGGCACGGTGGACGCAGCAGCGCAGGCGACCAAGGAGCACCCCCCCTCCGATCGGGCCCAGGAACGGCGCGGTGGTCCTCTTGACCCCCGGCTCCTGCACTACGCGAGCACGACCCGTCGTTTCCTCGTCTTGGCCGTCGCCATCGGAGGCGTCACAGCTCTGCTTCTCATCGCCCAGGCCTGGCTGATCGCGCACGTCGTCGCCGGTGCATTCCTCGCCCACCAGACACTGGCGTCGCTCCGCGGTGCCCTGTTCGCGTTGCTGGCCGTCGTCGCCGGTCGATCGCTGCTCGCCTGGGCCGCCGAACGCACGGCGCACCGCGCCTCCGCCTCGGCCAAATCCGAGCTGCGGCAGGCCACCGCCGAACACGTCGCCGCGCTGGGGCCGGCCGGGCTCGAGCGGAACGACCCGGGACGGCTCAGCACCCTCATGACGACGGGCATCGACGCCCTCGACGGCTACTTCGCCCGGTACCTGCCCCAGCTGTTCTTGGCCGTGATCGTGCCCGTCGCCATCATCGCCGTCGTGGCGGGGGCGGACTGGGTGAGCGCCGTGCTGATTGCCGTCAGCCTGCCCCTCATCCCGGTCTTCATGGCCCTGGTCGGCGCCACCACGAGGGACCGCACCATGGCCCGCATGCGTTCCCTCCACAAGTTGGCCGGCCACTTCCTCGATGTGGTGGCCGGGCTGCCAACCCTCAAGGTCTTCGGGAGGGCCAAGGCCCAGGCCCGGTCCATTGCCGACGTGACCGATCGTTACCGCTCGACCACGCTCGCCACCCTCCGGCTGACGTTCCTGTCCTCCCTCATCCTGGAGCTCCTGGCCACCGTGTCGGTCGCCTTGGTCGCCGTCGCCGTCGGGCTTCGCCTCCTCGACGGGAACATGTCATTGCGCGACGCACTGTTCGTGCTCGTCCTCGCTCCGGAGGCCTACCTGCCTCTCCGGGCGCTGGGTGCCAACTACCACGCCAGCGCCGACGGGATGCAGGCGGCGCAAGACGTCTTCGCGCTGTTGGAGCAGCCCGGGGTCGCCCCAGCGGGCGGCGCCACGAAGGCCGTCGGAACCGCGGTCCGTCTCGACAACCTCGACCTGACCTACCCGGGTCGGCGCGTCCCTGCGCTCGACGCGGTCACCCTCGTCGTCGCTCCGGGAGAGACCGTGGCGATCACCGGACCCAGCGGCTGCGGCAAGTCGACGCTCCTCTCCGTGATGTTGGGGCTGCGCTCCCCTGATGCCGGGTGCGTGACCCTCGGCGGCGTGGACCTCGCCGACCTGGACCTCGACGACTGGCGCAGCCACATCGGTTGGGTGCCCCAGCGGCCCCATCTCTTCGCGCGCACGGTGGCCGAGAACATCCGGCTCGGCCGGCCCGGCGCGTCGGACGCCGATCTGGCGGCCGCGCTCGAGGCAGCCGGCCTGACCGAGGTGGTGCAGCGCCTGCCGCACGGCGCCGACACCGTGTTGGGCCAGGGTGGGACGGGGCTCTCGGCCGGGGAACGACAGCGCGTCTCGCTCGCTCGTGCCTTCCTACGGGACGCGCCACTCCTCTTGCTCGATGAGCCCACCGCCAGCCTCGACGGCCGCACTGAGGGCGAGGTGCTGATGGCCGTGCGGCGACTGATCACCGGCCGCACGGCCGTGATCGTGGCTCACCGTCCCGCGCTTGCTGCCCTCGCTGACCGCGTGGTCGAGCTGCCCGCACCGATGGACGTGGCGACGTGAGCGACGGACGAGCCGGCATCGCCCGAACCCTGGGGATCGCCCGCGCCGCGCGCCGCCGGCTGGCCGAGGCCTCGCTGCTCGGTGCCGGCGCGATCGGTGCCTCCATCGCTCTCATGGGAACGTCAGCCTGGCTGATCTCGCGCGCCGCGCAGCACCCGTCAGAGGCCTCGCTCACGCTCGCCATCGTGGGGGTCCAGTTCTTCGGACTCTCACGGGGCTTCCTCCGCTACGGCGAGCGTCTGGTCGGCCACGACGCTGCCCTCCGCGTGCTGGCCGACCTTCGAGTTCGTGTGTTCGCGCGGCTGGAGGCCGTGGCCCCCGCAGGCCTCCCCGGCTTCCGCCGCGGCGACCTCATGGCGCGCTTCGTCGACGACGTGGACTCGCTCCAGGACGTGGTACTCCGCGTGCTGCAACCCTTCCTCGTGGCTGCGCTGGTCGGTGCAGGCACGGTGGCTGCCCTGTGGTGGTTCCTTCCCCAAGCCGGTGTCATCCTCCTGGTGGCCCTCGTCCTCTCAGCCACGGCCGTCCCGTGGCTGACCGGTCGCCTGGCGCGCCGGGAAGAGTCCCGGCAGGCCGCGGTGCGCGGCGAGCTCTCGGCGAGTGTGGTGGACCTCGTGGAGGGCGCGCCCGAGCTGCTCGTGATGGGGGCCGTCGCCGAACAGCTGGGCCGACTCGACGACTCGGACAGCCGCCTGCGCGAGGTGGCCCGGCAGGGTGCCGGAACGACCGGCATCGGTCTCGGCCTCACCACCGCGCTGGCGGGATTGGCCAGCTGGGGCGCGCTGTCGGTCGGGGTCGAGGCCACCCATGCCGGCTCGCTCAACGGTGCACTCCTCGCCGTCCTCGCCCTGGTCCCGCTGGCGGCGTTCGAATTGGCCTCGCCCCTGCCCGCCGCCACCCAGGCGCTGCAGCGCTCACGGGTGACGGCAGCTCGGGTCTTCGAGGCCATGGACGCGCCTGTGCTGGTGCGAGACCCCGTGACCCCGGTTGTGGTTGGGGCCGCGCCGCACACGCTCACCCTGCGCGATGTCTGGGCGTCCTATCCGGGCGCTGGGCGCGCCGCACTGCGCGGCGTCGACCTTGAGCTGACACCCGGACGTCGCGTCGCCCTCGTTGGTCCGAGCGGCGCCGGCAAGTCCACCCTCGCTGACCTCATGGTGCGCTTCCTCCCGACTGACGACGGGGAGATCACACTCGACGGGATACCAATGGAGCGCCTCGCCGCAGACGACGTGCGGCGCGTCGTCGGCCTGGTCGAGCAGCGACCCCACCTCTTCGACACGACGCTGGCCGAGAACCTCCGCGTCGGGCGACGCGCCGCCACCGACGAGGACCTCGCCGGTGCGCTGACCCGGGTCGGCCTCGGCCCGTGGTTGGCCGGGCTGCCCGACTCCCTGCGCACCCCGGTGGGCCCGATGGGTGGGCGGCTGTCAGGAGGACAGCGACAACGGGTCGCCGTCGCCCGCGCCCTGCTGGCCGACTTCCCCATCCTGATTTTGGATGAGCCCGGCGAGCATCTCGATCCGCCGGCCGCCGACGCTCTGACCGCCGATCTTCTCGCCCTCACCGAGGGTCGATCGACACTGTTGATCACGCATCGGCTCGCCGGTCTCGAACGGGTGGACGAGATCGTCGTCCTCGAGGAGGGCCGCGTCGTGGAGCGCGGCAGCCACATCGATCTCGTCATGGCCGGCGGTCACTACGCCGGCCTGTGGTGGGACGAGCTGATGAACGACCGACCCCGCGCCGACACGCGGCACCCCTCGCCCGAGGGACTCTCTACCGTCCTCAAAGAAGGGAGCGACAACCCGTGAGCCTCGACCTGGCCCGCTGGCAGTTCGCCAGCACCAGTATCTACCACTTCCTTTTCGTGCCGGTGACCATTGGCCTCGCCTTCCTCGTGGCTCTCCTCGAGACGGCGTGGTATCGCAACGGAGACGACACCTATCGCCGATTGGCCCGGTTCTTCGGGTCGCTGCTCCTGATCAACGTGGCGGTCGGTGTGGTCACGGGCCTCATTCAGGAATTCGAGTTCGGTATGAACTGGTCCGCCTACTCGCGGCTGGTAGGCAACGTGTTCGGCGGACCGCTGGCCATGGAGGGGCTGGCCGCGTTCTTCTTGGAGTCGACGTTCCTCGGTATCTGGATCTTCGGTTGGAACCGCATTTCCAAGAAGGCCCACCTGGCCTGCATCTGGCTGGTTGCCGCCGGGACCATGCTCTCTGCCGCGTTCATCATTGCCGCCAACTCCTGGATGCAACACCCGGTCGGCTACAGCACCAACAACAGCACGCACCAGCCTCAGCTCGACAACATCTGGGCCCTCTTCACCAACCCGGTCTTCTTGTGGGGCTACACCCACGTCGTCGTGGCCTCCCTCGTCACCGGCGCCGCGGTGATGTTGGCCGTGTCCGCCTGGCACCTCCACCGCAAGAACCAGGTCGAGGCCTTCCGCCGCACCGCGGTCATCTCGCTCGTGGTCCTGCTGCCCACCGTCGCGTTCAACCTCTTCGTCGGCAGCGAGCTCGGCGTCGTGGAGGGCACGTACCAGCCGATGAAGATCGCCGCCGCCGAGGCGCTCTGGACCACTTGCGACAGCCATTGCCCGTTCTCCCTCTTCCAGATCGGCGGTGGGCCCAACGACGAGACCCCCACCCAGATCCTCGAGGTCCCCGACTTGCTGTCCATCCTGGCCACCAACCACATCGACGGCGAGGTGCAGGGACTGAACAACCTCAACGCCCAGTACCAGAAGGAGTACGGACCGGGGAACTACATCCCCAACGTCTTCATTCAGTACTGGTCCATGCGGGTCATGGCCTACCTAGGGTCGCTGGTCTTCCTCTTCGCGCTGTGGGGAGCCTGGCTCCTCTACCGCCGTCGGCTCGACCGTGCGAAGTGGTTCCTACGCGTGGCGCCGTGGATGGTGATCCTCCCCTTCGTGATCAACACGGCCGGCTGGATGCTGACCGAGAACGGCCGCCAACCCTGGATCGTCCAAGGGCTCATGTTGACGAAGAACGGCGTGTCCGCCTCGGTGTCGGCGACGGACATCTGGATCTCGCTGGTTGTCTTCTACCTGATCTACGCCGTCCTCGGGGTGGCCAACACCTGGCTGATGCTCCGCTACGGCCGCCGATCGCTCGGTGAGGATCCACTGGCCAAGTTGATGCCCGATCCCGACGACGACTCGGGCACACCCGGGTCCGCCCCATCCACCACCGCAGCGCTGGACTCGTCCCATGAGGACGAGGACGACCTGGCGCTCGTCTACTAGGAGGCAGACATGGGAGGATTCTCACTCGCCGATCTGTGGTTCGTCATCGTCGCCATCTTCTGGGTCGGCTTCTTCGTGCTGGAAGGCTTCGACTTCGGGGTCGGCATGCTGCATTCGTTCATCGGTCGCAACGACCTGGAACGACGCGTGCTGGTCAATACCATCGGCCCGGTCTGGGACGGCAACGAGGTGTGGCTGATCGTCGGGGGTGCGGCGATCTTCGCCGCCTTCCCCGGTTGGTACGCCACCTGGTTCTCCTCGCTCTACCTGGCCGTGGTGGTCCTGCTGGCCGCGCTGATGGCCCGCGGGGTCGCTTTCGAGTACCAGCGCAAGTTCGACGACCCGCGCTGGCGCAGCTCCTGGCGCTGGGCTCTGACCTTGGGGAGCGCCCTCATCCCATTCCTGCTCGGGGTGGCGCTGGGCGATCTGCTCCACGGTCTGCCGATCAACAGCTCCCACAACTTCACCGGGAATTTCTTCGATCTGCTGACGCCCTTCGGGCTGTGGACGGGGCTCACCATGCTCGTGCTGTCACTGCTCATGGGAGCCACCTACCTCACCTTGAAGACAACCGGTGCGCTCCACGACAGGGCGCAGAAGGCATCGGCCACCATCGGCGGCGTGGCCATCCTCGTCACGTTCGGTTTCATGACGTGGATCCATGTCGGCCTCAGCACGGGCTTCGTGCCGAAGCCGATTGAGGCGCTGGGTCTCTTCGCCGTGATCGCCGCGGCCTGGGCCGCCCAAGCCAAGGCGGAAGGTTGGGCCTTCACGGCGGCGGCCGTCGGCATCGCCGGGACGGTGGGGGCACTGTTCAGCGAGCTCTTTCCCCGGGTGATGATCTCGAGCACCAACGCTGCCTACGACCTGACCGTCTCGAACACGGCCAGTCCGGGTTACACGTTGAGGGTCATGACGGTGGTGGCGGTCGTGTTCTTCCCCATCGTCCTCTGCTACCAGATCTGGGGCTACCACGTCTTCCGGAAGCGCCTGTCGGTTCCAAAGGTCGGCGGCGAGGACGTGAACGCTGCCTCGGACGAGGTGTCCGCCGAGGCCGAGACCCACTGATCTTCCAGACGCACTGAACTTCCAGACGCACTGAACTTCCAGACGCACTGAACTTCCAGACGCACTGATCTTGGAGCGACGTGAGGTGGGCCCTCAGGCCCCGAAGGCCTGCTCCTCGGCGTGCACGTACATCTTCAGATCGTGCGCAAGGACGGGAACACCGTCCTGGGTCGGTGCCGCCGACCTCGCGCGTTCGAGGTGGGCCTGTAGGTCGGCCCGGGAGGACCAGATCTCGAAGAGCCGCACCACTGCCGGATCGACGGCGTCGGCGCTCATGGCGTACTGCAGGCATCCCTGCTCCCCGCGAGAGATGTGGATCGCCTCCGACCGGGAGTCGAGGAATTCGGCGCGCCGGTCCGGGTCGACAGTGAATGTCCCGGCCACAATCAACATATCGGCCACTGATCAGAGGCCTGGGCTGCTCTGCATGATGCCGCCGTCGGCGAAGATCGTCGTGGCGGTAATGTAGCTGGCCCCGTCGCCGGCGAGGAATGCCACTACCGAGGCGATCTCCTCGGGCTCGGCCAGTCGGCCGATCGGTATGGCGCTGTCGAGCTTGGCCAGTGCGGCAGGGTCGGCCACCGTCTGGGCGTTGATGGGGGTGTCCACCGCGCCCGGCCCGACGCCAACGACGCAGATGTTGTGCGGAGCCAGCTCGACGCCGGCGGTCCGCGTCAGCATGCGCATGCCACCCTTGGAGAGGCAGTACGCGGTGTTGCCGGGCATGGGCCAGTCCTCGTGGACAGACGTCATGTTGATGATTCGACCACCTCCACCCTGGGCGATCATCTGCTTGGCGGCCAACTGCGTCCCGAAGAACGCGCTCTTCAGGTTCACGGCCATGACCTTCTCGAACTGTCCTTCGGTCGTATCGAGCACCGAGGTCCGCGTCTCAATCCCGGCGTTGTTGACCATGACGTCGAGCCGTCCGAAGTTCGAGACCGCCGCGTCGACCAACCTCTGGAGGTCTTCGATCTTCGAGACGTCCGCCTCCACGCCGACCGCCGTCTCGCCGAGACTGGCGATCTTGCGCTCCAACTCCTCCTCTGCTTGCGGGTTGGAGACGTAGTCGACAACGACCTTGGCCCCCTTCTCAGCGAGGGCCAGCACCACAGCGGCTCCGATCCCCGTGTTGCCGCCGGTCACGATTGCGACTTTCCCCTCGAGATCCTCGGCCATGGCGTTACCTCCGTCCCCGCGTCGCTCTGGACACGCTCTCGATCGATGATCCTTACGCTACCCAGGGACGCGAGCGACCGTCGAGAAATTGGCCTCGTGCGCGACGGGTGTAGTTTGCCCACTCGTCACGTCGTCGTCACCATTGGACCCCCGGCATGGTCCGCAGCGATCAATGCGGGGGTGCAAACCGGCGCCCACGTGCATAGCATCACCGGAGTGACTGAAAAAGCTACGGATGTCCTTTCGGAGACTTTTCCTCCCATCGCCGACTACGGGTTCCTCTCGGACTGTGAGAACAGCTGCCTCGTGGCTCCGGACGGCTCGGTGGAGTGGTTGTGCCTCCCACAACCCGATTCCCCCAGCGTCTTCGGCGCCCTCCTCGATCGCGCTGCCGGCAATTTCCGCTTCGGACCGACCACCACACAGGTACCCCACCAGCGGCACTACCACCCGGGGACGATGGTGCTCGAGACCACCTGGCACACCCCCAGTGGCTGGCTGCTGGTCCAGGATTTCCTCGTGGTGCAGCCCGTGACGGACAGCACGCGGCGAACCGACTACCGCCGGGCCCCCGGCGATGCAGCTCCAACGGGCACCCTCGTGCGCCTGGCGACCTGCCTCGAGGGCCATGTCGAAGTGGTGGCCAACGTGGTACCCGTCTTCGAATACGGAGCCCAGACGGGCATGTGGAGCTACGAGGGGGACGGCTACGAGACGATGACGGTCCGCCCACCGGTCGGCGACCCCGTGCTCACGGTGACGTCGACGATTCGCCTCGGCGCCGCCGGCGCCCGCACCTACGGTCGCTCCACCCTCAACAAGGGGGAGAAGGCCTTCGTGTCGCTGTCGTGGTCCGGCACCCAGCCCAGGACCGTCGAAGACGCAGAAGCCCAGCTCGCCTCGACGATCACGTACTGGCGGGACTGGTTGTCCAACGGCACGTTCCCAGACCATCCGTGGCGCAGCTACATGGAACGCAGCGCCCTGACGCTCAAGGGGCTGAGCTACGCGCCGACCGGCGCCATCATGGCGGCGTCGACGACATCGCTGCCGGAGACACCTGGCGGGGCGCGCAACTGGGACTACCGCTACACGTGGATCCGTGACTCCTCCTTCATGTTGCGCTCGCTCTACCGGCTCGGGTTCGACTGGGAGGCATTGGAGTACTTCGCCTTCGTGCTCGAAGCGGTGGCCGGAGGGAGTGGAGACTTCGATCTGCAGATCATGTACGGCATCGACGGCCGGAAGGACCTGACCGAATCCACCCTCGATCACCTCTCGGGCTGGCGGAACTCCCGTCCCGTCAGGGTGGGCAACGGGGCCTGGGACCAACACCAGAACGACGTGTGGGGCATGCTCCTCGACGGCGTGGCCATCCATCTCCGCATGGGTGCGTCGCAGATCGTCAAGCCCGTCTGGGAGGGGCTTTCAAAGCTGGTCGACACCGCGATCGCCCATGCAGGCGATCCCGACCAGGGCATCTGGGAGATCCGGGGCGATCCCGAGCACTTCACGGCCTCGAAGGTCCTGTGCTGGGTGGCCATGGACCGTGGCGCCGACATGGCCCGGATCCGCCGGGCCGACGACCGGGCGGAGCAGTGGACCAAGGCGGCCGACGCGTTGAAGGCCGAGATTCTCGAGCAGGGCGTCGACTCTCGGGGCCGCTTCCGGCAGCACTACGGCAACGAGGAGCTCGACGCCTCGCTCCTGCTGATCCCGATCCTCGACTTCTTGCCACCCGACGACGAACGCGTGCGGGCCACGGTACTTGCCATCGCCGACGAGCTGACCGAGGACGGGTTGGTCCTGCGCTACAAGGTCGACTCGACCGACACCGGGTTCGAAGGCAAGGAGGGAACGTTCACCATCTGTTCCTTCTGGCTGGTCAGCGCATTGGCCATGATCGGCGAATACGAGCGTGCCCGCACCCTCTGCCAGAAGCTGCTCGCCTTCGCCGGGCCCCTCCAGCTCTACGCCGAGGAGATCGATACCGCCACAGGCGAACACCTGGGGAACTTCCCCCAGGCCTTCACCCACTTGGCACTCATCGATGCCGTGGGGAGATTGATAGAGGCCGAGCGGGCGGCAGGTCCGCTTTAGCAACCGTGGGGCGGCGCATCCACTCTGGAAAGGTCGCACCCCCTGGAAAACAGACACAGAGCACAACCGCCGCCTGCGGGCAACAGCGAGGAGGTCCTTCGATGGCCGAGCACTATGACGTCATCATCATCGGAACAGGCGCAGGGGGCGGGACTCTGGCCCATACCTTGGCCCCCTCCGGCAAGCGGATCCTGCTGCTGGAGCGGGGGGACTTCCTCCCCCGAGAGAAGGAGAACTGGGAGCCCGAGGCCGTCTTCGTTCAGGGCCGCTACACCTCGTCCGACTCATGGAAGGACAAGGACGGCAAGGCGTTCCAACCCGGCGTTCACTACTTCGTCGGGGGTGCGACCAAGCTCTACGGCGCCGCCCTGTACCGCTTGCGCCCGGGTGACTTCGGTGAGCTCAAGCACGTTGACGGCATCTCTCCTGCTTGGCCCGTCTCCTACGAGGAGTTCGAGCCCTGGTACACGAAGGCCGAGTGGCTCTACCAAGTCCACGGCGACCATGGCGCCGACCCGACCGAAGGCGCGTGGAGCCGCCAGTACCCCTTCCCCGCAGTCAGCCACGAGCCCCGGATACAACAGGTGTTCGACGACCTCGAGAAGGCCGGGTACCACCCCTTTCACGCGCCCTGCGGCATCCTCCTCGACGAGGCCGATTCCCCGACCAGCACTTGCATCCGCTGCACCTGGTGCGACGGCTACCCGTGTCTCGTCCATGCCAAGGCGGACGCCGAGACCATTGCTGTCATCCCAGCTCTGCAGCACCCCAACGTCACCCTGCTGGTTGACCATGAGGTGACGCGCCTGCAGACCGACGCCGGCGGTCGCACGGTTACCGGCGTGATCACGCAGCACGGGAGCGCCGAGGAGGTCTTCGCCGCCGACATCGTCGTGGTCTCCGCTGGAGCCACCAACAGCGCCCGATTGCTGTTGTCCTCGGCCAGTGACGCTCACCCCAACGGGTTGGCCAACGGCTCGGACCAGGTGGGGCGGAACTACATGTTTCACAACTCCAAGGCCGTGGTGGCCCTGGGCAAGGAGCCCAACGAGACGTCCTTCCAGAAGACGCTCGGACTGAACGACTTCTATTTCAGCGGCCCCGACTTCGACTTCCCGCTGGGCAACATCCAGATGGTCGGCAAGTCCAACGCCGAAGCGATGAAGGGCGAGGAACCCCATCTCACGCTTCTGGCGCCGCACTGGAGCCTGGCCGACGTCGCCTCCCACGCGGTGGACTTCTGGCTCACCACCGAGGACCTCCCCCGGCCCGAAAACCGGGTCACCCTCGAGGGCGACGGCGACGTGCGGCTGTCCTACACCTCGACCAACGACAAGGAGGCCGAGCGCCTCTACGGCGAGCTGAAGAAGATCTTGAACCACGTGGGCATGGCCCAGCACCACGTGCTCGAGAAAAACTTCTACATGTCGATGGACATCCCGGTGGCCGGCGTGGCGCACCAGGCGGGCACATGCCGCTTCGGTGCCGACGCCCAGACCTCCGTGCTCGATGCGAACTGCAAGGCCCACGAAGTTGACAACCTCTACGTTGTCGACACCAGCTTCTTCCCGAGCATCGGCGCGGTGAACCCAGCGCTCACGGCCATGGCCAACGCTATCCGTGTGGGCGAGCATCTCACCGAGCGGCTGGCTTGACTCCAATCCGCCGGATGACCACGTCGTACTGTGGGGGCGAAGCCACCGCCGCCTCACGAAAGGAGCAGCCGTGAGCGAAATACGTCGCCACCGCGTCGTCGTGGTCGGGGGCGGCTTCGGCGGCCTGCCCGCCACCCGCCTGCTCTCGAGCGTCGACGTCGACGTCACACTCATCGACCAGCGGAACCATCACCTGTTCCAGCCGCTGCTCTACCAAGTGGCGACCGGCATCCTCTCCCCCGGCTCCATTTCGCCCGTGCTCCGCCACACGCTGCGCAAGCGCAAGAACGTCGACGTCGTCTTGTCCAAGGTGACCGGGTTCGACCTGGAGCGGCGGCTCGTCCACACCGCCGCCCTCCCGGGCGAGACCGCCGAGTACGCCTATGACAGCCTCATTGTGGCCGCCGGTGCGGGCCAGTCGTACTTCGGCCACGACGAGTTCGCCATGATCGCCCCGGGCATGAAGACGATCGACGACGCCATGGAGCTGCGGCGTCGCGTCTACGGTGCGCTGGAGATCGCCGAGAACCTGCGCGACGAGGTGCTGCAGCGGTTCTGGATGACCTTCGTCATCGTCGGCGCTGGACCGACCGGCGTGGAGCTGGCCGGGCAGATCCGCGAGCTGGCCTACCGGAGCCTCACCAAGGACTTCCGCCACATTGAGCCCGCGACAGTGCGCGTCCTTCTGGTCGACGGTGGCAAGGAACCGTTGGCGAACTTCGGCGGTGAGCTCTCGGGCCGGGCCCGCTCCGAGCTCCAGAAAATGGGTGTCGAGCTCTGCATGGGGCTACGCGTCGTCGGTGTCGACCCGTTCGGCGTCGACACCGAGGGTGCCGACGGCACGAAGGGGCGCTACGAGTGCGGCACGGTCATCTGGGCGGCCGGCGTCCAGGCCTCACCCCTGGCCGGACTCCTGGCCGAAGCCACCGGAGCCGAGACCGACCGCGCCGGGAGGATCGCCGTACTCCCCGATCTCACTCTGCCGGGGCATCCCGAGGTCTTCGCCGTCGGCGACATGGCAACTGTCAACAACCTGCCGGGCGTCTGCGAGGTGGCCATGCAGGGCGGCCTGCACGCGGCCAACACGATCAAGCGGCGATTGAAGGGCGCCGACAGCGTGCCGTTCAAGTACCGCGACCTCGGGAGCGCCGCCGCCATCGGCCGCTTCAAGGCCATCGTGAGCGTGGGGCCGGTGCGCCTCAGCGGGTTCCCCGGATTCGTCGTCTGGATGTTCGTGCACCTGGCCTTCCTCAACGGTTTCGGCCACCGCCTCACCGCGCTCTGGCGGTGGGGCCGGGCCATGGTCGGACGGGCCCGGCCCGAACGCGTGTTCAGCGTCGGCCACACTGGCGGCGATCTGAGTCTGCCCGACGAGGTCAAGGCGAAGGTCATGCCCAAGCCGTTCCCCGTCCTCGAGAACCAGATGGGCTGGGCCGACCTGGTGGCGCGCATCGGGACACCGGCGACCGAAGCCGGTGACGCCGACGGCGCGCCGGTGCCGGGCCCGGCCTGAGCGGTCCCGCGCGCCCTTCGGGGCGGCCCACTACATTCGCCGCATGATCCTCGACCGATTCCTCGTCACCGACCAGGTCGCCATCGTCACCGCCAGCGGGCGCGGCATCGGCGCCGCCACCGCGGTGGCGCTCGCCGAGGCGGGGGCCGACGTCGTCCTGGCCGCCCGCACGGAGGACCAGCTGCGTGCCGTGGCCAAGCAGGTCGAGGCCGCCGGCCGACGGGCCATCGTCGTGCCGGGCGACCTCACCGACTTCGACCTCATGGCCTCGCTGGCCGAGACCGCCTTCACCGAGCTGGGCCGTCTCGACATCATCGTCAACAACATGGGCGGGACGATGCCGCGTCCGCTGCTCGACACCTCGCCCAGGTTCCTAGAGGAGGCCTTCCGCTTCAACGTCTCAGCGGGGCACGCCCTGATCCGGGCCGGCGTCCCCCGCATGCTCGAGGGCGAGCACCCGGGCGGGGCCATCGTCAGCATCTCGTCGGTCATGGGACACGTGGCCGGCCGCGGCTACGTGGGCTACGGCACGGTCAAGGGTGCCCTCGAGCAGTACACCCGGCTCGCCTCGCGCGACCTGGCACCGCGCATTCGGGTCAACGCCATCGGCGTCGGCTCGACCGCCACCTCGGCGCTGGACATCGTCATGTCCAGTGACGAGTTGCGCACCGCCATGGAGGACGCCACCCCCCTCAAACGCCTGGGTCACGTGGACGACATCGCATCGGCGGCCCTCTACCTGGTCTCTCCCGCCGGCTCCTATGTGACCGGCAAGATCCTCGAGGTCGACGGGGGCCTGCAGTCGCCCAACCTCGAGTTCCCGCTCCCCGACCTCTAAGCGCTCTCCCGACCCCGAAGGAGCCTTCCATGCCGTACCGCGTCGTGCAATGGAGCACCGGCAACGTCGGGCGCCACTCCCTGGCGGGGATCCACGCCCACCCCGACCTCGCGCTGGTGGGGGTCTATGTGTCGAACCCCGACAAGGTGGGTCACGACGCCGGCGAGCTGGCCGGTCTCGTCAGCACGTTGGGCGTGGCGGCGACGAGCGACGTCGACGCGCTGCTCGCCCTCAAGCCCGATTGCATCGTGCACACGGCCATGGCCGACGACCGCATCTTCGAGGCCCTGCGGGACCTCGAGCGTTTCCTCGCCGCGGGCATCAACGTGGTCTCCTCGAGCCCGGTGATGCTGCAGTACCCGGCGCCCGATGATCCGCTGGCGGCGCCGGTCATCGCCGCCGCGGAGAAGGCGGGCGTCTCCATCTTCGTCAACGGCGTCGATCCCGGGTTTGCCAACGACGCGCTCCCCCTCGTGCTCTCCGGCGTGAGCGAGCGCATTGAGCAGATCCGCTGCTCCGAGGTCCTCAACTACAACACGTACAACCAGCCCATGGTGCTGTTCGGGATCATGGGTTTCGGTGGCGCCATGGACGAGGTGCCCTTCCTCCTCACCCCGGGCGTCCTCACCATGGCCTGGGGTTCCGTGGTGCGCCAGATCGCCGCCGGTCTCGGCGTGACCCTTACCGACGTGACCGAGTGGTACGAGCGCGAGGCGGCACCGGAGCACTTCGATGTGGACGCCGGCACCATCAAGAAGGGCACGGCCGCCGCCCTCCATTTCGAGGTCCGCGGCATGGTCGGCGACCGCGCCGTCGTCGTGCTCGAGCACGTGACGCGGCTCCGCGACGATCTCGGTGCGACGTGGCCGCAGCCGGCCGGGCAAGGCTGTTACCGCGTCGAGATCAAAGGCGAGCCGAATTACACCCTCGACCTGCAACTCATGGGTACCGACGGCGACCACAACACGGCGGGTCTGAAGGCAACGGCCATGCGGCTCGTCAATGCCGTGCCGGCGGTGATCGCGGCACCACCCGGTCTGGTCACCGCTCTCGATCTCCCCCTGGTCACCGGGCGCGGTCTCGTCGTGACCTGAGCACCGTGCTGGCGCGAGTCCTGCCACCACGTGCTTGCACCGAGACGCACAATTCTGGCAAAGAAATGGCGCCGGACCGTCAAGGCCGCTCAACGAGGGGGCGACAAGAACAGTGTGCCCACAACTGAGACGACAGTGCCGCCTTTGACTGTCACACCGACAGGTCAGGCAGATTGCAGGACGGAGAAGCGCGTCTTCGGGCACGCCACGCCTCAGCAACGGGGCGGGCTTTCTCCCATCGCTGTCGACGCCGCCAAGGTTTCCCTGGTCGGTCGACAGGCCACCGTCTCCCTGCAGGCGGTATCCGGGCTGGACGCCGCGCAACTGGCGAGCACTCGGCCGTGCACCTCCCCGTATCCGACCACTTTTGTGGCGGGGAGCCCAGCAGGCCTTGTGCGCCGTTCGCCACGCGCGTGCGCCGGCCCGGGTGATCTCAGTGGCGCCCTCCGTTCCACCCCGGGCACCGAGGCGGCGAGCGCAGCCAGGTGTTCCGGCTGATCGCGACAGGAGAGTCGAGCGGCTCGGCTGCGGCCGCTCGGTGATCAGGGGAAGCTCGTCCCGGAAAACCGAGGACTGCGGCTGAGCAGCCGATCGGCTCGCACTTCGACCCTTCCGGCCGCCCTCGCAGCACCGGCCAGACTGGACTCGTGCTTCTCGTCGACGCAGCCAACGTCATCGGATCTCGGCCAACGGGTTGGTGGAAAGACCGAGCTGGGGCAGCTGGCAGGTTCGTACGCCAGCTCCGAGCAGCCGTCGCCTCGGGCCAGATCACCCAACCTGTCGTCGTGATCCTGGAGGGTAAGGCTCGCCAGGGTGCGCCCAGCGGCCGGGCCGACGGTGTCACCGTCATGCACGCCAGTGGCAGCGGCGACGACGCGCTGGTCGATGTCGTGGCGGGGGCGCACGATCACCCGGTGACCCTGGTCACCGCGGATCGCGAGCTGCGACGTCGGGCTGCGGCTCTGGGTGCCGACGTCGTCGGGCCGAGCTGGCTCCTCGACCTCCTCGGGCTCCGCGTTGAGGACGGACTTGGCGGCCGCGGGGCGAGTTAGCGGAGCACCTCGACCAAGAGAACCCAGGCGTTGATGGCCGACACCACGAAGGCGAGAACGGTGGCAGCAAAGATCCAATAGAGTCCACCGCCTCCGCCGGCCAGGAGGCTGAGGCCACCGGCGAGAAACAGTGCGCCGGGCAGGAGCAGCGTCAGCATGCGTTCGATCCTCCAGGAGTACGCGTCGCCCGCCCCGCCGTTGCGCACGGTGACCCAGACGGCTTGGAACGCGACCACGGCTCCCACGACGGTGACCTCCAAACCCAGAGCGACACGACTCTGGTTGGGCGCCAACCCGCAGCCCGCGATCACGAGGGCGGAGACCAGGACCCCCAGGCTGCCCGCCGCCCGGCCCGGCAGATTGGGATATTTGAGGATCTCCTGCAGATTGATGGAGATCGCCACGAAGAGCAGGCCCGTGAGCGCGGCCGAAGCCCCCATCGACCCCACGAAGAAGTCGTGCCAGGCGAGCGGGTCGAGCGACGTCATCCCCTCCCAGTGTTGCAATCGGGGACAGGACGTGCGGGGATGCGTCGAGTGGCCACCAGGGATTTCCGCTCGACCGCGCTGCTACATTTTTCGCCGTGGACCTGCAGCGGTTCGGACCGATCGAATTCGATTGGTTCCACCGGGAGGAGCTCCCCTCGCTCCTCGAGGGCCGGGGGGCGATCTTCTCCGACGGCGACGCCGACGCCGTCCGCCCCCTCGGGTTTCAGCTCACCGACGGCAGGGCGTACACCTATGTCCCCGACGGAAGGTCGTTCTCCGTCCGGCCCGGCTCGGAGAGCGCCCACACCGTCGTCGAGTTGTCCCCCGAGGCCTGGTGCGCCTTCGTCTGGGAACTCAAGACCTGCTTCGCTCTGCTCTACGCCGAGCAGCTCACTGTCCTGCAGGGCAACTTCGGCCAGGTGGCGCGCTGGGAGCCCGCGCTGCGCGTCGCCCTCGGCGGGCAGGTCTTGTTCGACCTGCAGCACCCCGCGTCCATGACAGACGATGAGGGACGCGCGCTCGATCCCACCCGGAGCTTCACCCTCGACGACCCGGCTGCGGACGTTCGGGACTTCCTGCACCGGGTCGGCTTCGTGCACCTCCGAGGTGTCCTCCAGAGCGCCGAGATCGCCGCGCTCACCGCCGACATTGCGGTGGCGGTCGAACGGGCGAGACCCGATGACCGCAGGTCGTGGTGGACGACCGTCGAGGGACGCGACGTGTGCAACCGGGTCAACTACCTCAACGATGGGTCGGACCGGATTGCCGCCCTCGGCGCCGACCCCCGCTTCCTCGGTATCGCCGCCCTCGGTGGCGACGACCTGCGCGATGCCAGCGATCGCCTCGACGGCAACAGCGTCGTCACGAAGGTACCCGGGTCTTCTGGCGGACTGGCCGATCTCCCATGGCACCGCGACTGCGGCATGGGCGGCCACCCCGTCAAGTGCCCCATGCTCAACGTCGGGATACAGCTCAGTCCCGCCACGGCGGAGACCGGGCAGCTCCAGATGATCCCGGGCTCGCACCTGGGCACGTCCAGGCTCCCCAGTGCGCGGGAAGCCGAGGAACATGAAGTGGTGGCCCTCACCACCGAGCCGGGAGATGTCACCGTCCACTTCGGCCACACGCTGCATGCCGCGCCACCGCCGCTGGACCCCAACGCCGACGGCCGCCGGGCGCTCTATCTCTCGTTCGTGCCGCCCCTGACCTTCGAGATGGTCGGCGCGGGACAGGGATACAACGACGTGCTCTTCACCAAGAACGAGGGCCGCGTCCAGCACGTCGGCCAGTTCAACGAGTCGACACGCCCGATGACGGAACGGGCGGGGCGGTCGCCACGCCGAGGTCGTTGACCCACCGGGGCACGCTACGGTGCGATCGTCGAAGCACGACAGCGATCGGAGAGCGGAATGACGTCGAAGTCAGATTTCTCGACTGAGGAATGGCAGCTGATCCTCGAAGCACCCCCCACGGCGGGGCTGATCGTGGTCACCGCTCAGCGGGGAGGGTCGTTGCGCGAGACCGTCGCCATGGCCAAGGCCTACGTGGAGGCCCGCCAGCAGCACGGCCAGAGCGAGCTCCTCGATGCGATCGTCGCGGCAAATCCTCAGCGCGATCACACGCACTACCACTCCCTCGACGAGCTCAAGCAGCACGGTCTCCAGCACCTGCGTGACGCCGTCGCGCTGGTGGGGAGCAAGTCGACCCCCGAAGAGGTCGGCGAATATCGCGGCTTCATCATCACGTTGTCGCAGCGAGTCGCAGCCGCCCATCGGGAGCACGGTCACGATGTGAGTGAAGCCGAACAGGCCGCGATCGACGAGATCAGGGCGGCGCTCGGCGTGCCCGCCGCCTAGGAACCGGGGGCGGCGAGGTCCATCCGCAGACGGGTCAGCGTCGAGGAGGCGATGCGCCACTCCCCCTCCACCAGCGCATAGGTCTCGTGGTAGTGGCCGTCGCCCTGCATCCGGGTGCCGTCCGGCCACACGATGTCGTCGTGGAGCGCCCAGATACCCGTGGCCGTCGTGGCTGAGGTGAGGGTGACCTCGGGCATGTGGCCCTGGTGCACGGTGACGGCGTCGGCGAGCGCCTGCTGCAGGAACGCCAGGAATGCATCAGCACCGGTGACCACGCCACCGCCCGACGCCGTCGTGTCCATGACGACATCGTCGGTGAGGACCCGGCGCATCCCGGCCCAGTCCTTCGTGTCCATCGTCCGGAAGTAGCGGGCTTTCAGCTGCTTGATCGCCTCAATGTCATCCACCGCTGGGATCGGCCGTTCGACTCAGGAGAACCGCGCCGCCCTGGTTCCCGGCGGGTTGAACATGCCCGGTACCGCGTCCGGGTTCTCGACACACACCTCGCACTCGAGGCCGTCGGGATCGCGGAAGAACAGGCTGAGCATCGGCCCGAAGTCGGTGACGAAGTCGTCAGCCGCCCCGCGGGCGATGAGCCGCCGGCGGATCTCCTCGAAGTCGGGTAGCGATGCCGCCTGCAGGGCGAGATGGTCGAGGCGGCCCCGCCCGAACATCGGGACTTGGCGGTCGGCCTCGGTGTTCCCCTCTATCTGGAAGACGTTGAGCTCGGCCCAGTCGCCGATCTTGATGATGGAGAGGCGGGGGCCCTGGTCTTCGGGGAGCTCGGCTCCGTCGTGGAGGATCTCGGCGTCGAAGACTTCCAGGTAGAAGTCGTTGAGACGGGAGGCGTCATTGGTGATGACGGCGACATGGTTCAGGCCCTTCAGCAACATGGTGTCTCGCTCCTCGGTGAAACCGTCAGCCGACGATCTCGCTCGTCTGCAGAACGGGCGCGATGGTCGTGTAGTTGGCGACGTCGGCGAGGACGTCCGCGGTGCCCTCGGCCGCCATGGCCTGGTGCAGGGCGTCGAGGGAGTCGAAGGTCACGTGGACGGCGGCCACGTACGGGCCGTCGACGCCCTTGTCGATCTCGGCGCTGAGGGGTGACCATGTGCGCACGACGAGGGGGACGTGCTTCTCCCGGTAGTAGTCGTGGTCGAACGACGCGCCCTCGGTCGTCGGATAGAACACGGACACACGGATCATGGACAGCTCCTTTTGGTCGAGAGTGCAGTCTGCCAGGTGCGCAGGGGGACGGTACCGGGAGCGTCACGAGTAGCCCGCCTCCTAACGGAAGTCCCGGCTGGCCGGCACGGCCGCCCCCACCACCAGCGCCTCCACCCGCTCGGCATCGAAGCTGACCGCGCCCTGCCCCTTGCGCACCCGCCCGCGGATCAGGAGCACGGGCGCGTGGCGGGCCACATGCTTCCAGCGGGCCCAGGCACCGCGGGAGAAGACCACGTTCACGTGGCCCGTCTCGTCCTCGAGGTTGACGAAGACCGCACCCCGGGCCGTCTCGGGGTGCTGGCGGTGCGTCACCACGCCGGCCACCGAGGCCCGTTCGCCGTCATGGCACGCCTCCAGCGCGACCGCCGTCCGCACGTCCATGGCCTCGAGCCGCTCCCGGGCGAGATGCATGGCCGTCCGCTCGGGCGCCAGGCCCAGGGCCCACAGGTCGTCGCCCACCGAGTCGTAGAGACTCGGCGCGGGCAGCGGCGGGGCCTCGGCCCCCACGACCACCCCCGGCAGGCGGTCCGGCGTGCCCTGGGCCGCCGCTCCGGCCGCCCACACCAGCCGGCGGCGGGAGGCCGCCGTCCCACCCTCGGGCACCTCGGGGTCGAGCGCGCCGGCGGCGGCCAGCGTCTCGAGCTGGGCCTGCGTCGCACCGGCGCGGCGCACCAGGTCCTCGCCCCCCGCCCAGGGGCGGCCGGCCACGATCCGCGCCGCCGTGGCGTCGCCCACCCCGCGTACCGAACCCAGCCCGAGGCGCAGCACCGCCTCCTCCGGCTCGCCCGGCTCCCCGTGCTCCAGCGACGCCCCCACCTCGGAGCGGTTCACGTGCGGCCGGCGCACGCGCACCCCGTGCCGGCGGGCGTCGGCCACCAGCGACTGTGGTGACCAGAAGCCCATGGGCTGCGAGTTCAAGAGCCCCGCGGTGAACGCCGCCGGGTAGTGCAGCTTCAACCAGGCCGAGGAGTACACCAGATGGGCGAACGACACCGAGTGCGACTCGGGGAAGCCGAAGTTGGCGAAGGCGGCCAGCGCGTCGAAGACCTGGTCCGCCACCGCGCCCGTCACGCCGCGCGCCGCCATGCCGTCGAAGAGCCGTGTCCGCATCTTCTCCATGCGCGCCGCCGAGCGCTTGGCCGCCATGGCCTGACGCAGCTCGTCGGCGTCGGCCGCGCTGAAGCCGGCGATGGCCACGGCCATCTCCATCAGCTGCTCCTGGAAGAGCGGGACCCCGAGCGTGCGCTTGAGGATCGGCTCGAGCAGCGGGTGCAGGTAGGTGACCTTCTCCTCGCCCCGGCGGCGCCGGATGTAGGGGTTCACCGCGTGGCCCTGAATGGGGCCGGGCCGAATGAGCGCCACCTCAATGGCGATGTCGTAGAACTCGCGCGGCGCCACCCGGGGCAGGGTCCCCATTTGGGCCCGGCTCTCCACCTGGAAGACCCCGACCGTGTCGGCCCGGCACAGCAGGTCGTAGACGGCGGGCTCCTGGGGCAGCTGCCCCAGGTCCACCTCCGCCCCGTCGAAGGCGCGCACCAGGTCGACCATGCGGTGCAGCGCCTCGAGCATGCCGAGGCCGAGCAGGTCGAACTTCACCAGCCCGATGGCGGCACAGTCGTCCTTGTCCCACTGCAGCACGCTGCGCCCCGGCATGCGACCCCACTCGACCGGGCACACCTCGACCACCGGCCGGTCGCACAGCACCATGCCGGCCGAGTGGATGCCGAGGTGGCGCGGCCGGTCCAGCACCTCGGCCGCCAGCTCGGCCACCAGCGGCGGCACCCCGCCCCCCTGCGCCTCCGACACCTCTTCCACGGCGGCGGCGGACGAAATGCCCCGGCCGTGCCCCGCGTCGATGCCGGCCGACCAGGTGTCCACCTGCTCCTGCGTGAAGCCGAAGGCCTTGCCCACGTCGCGCACGGCCGAGCGCGGCCGGTAGGTGATGACGTTGGCGACCTGCGCCGCGTGACGACGGCCGTAGCGCTCGTAGACGTACTGAATCACCTCCTCACGCCGTCCCGATTCGATGTCCACGTCGATGTCCGGCGGCCCGTCACGCGCCGGCGAGAGGAAGCGCTCGAACAACAGCCCGAGGTCGACGGCGTCGACGTTGGTCACGCCGAGCGCGTAACAGACGGCCGAGTTGGCCGCCGAGCCGCGACCCTGGCAGTAGATGTCGAGCCGCCGGCACACCTGCGCGATGTCCCACACCACGAGGAAGTAGCCGGCGAAGCCCAGCTGGCCGATCACGGCGAGCTCGTGCTCAATCTGCTTCCAGGCTCCGGGCACCCGCTCGGCCCCGGGCGGGCCGTAGCGCGCCGTGGCCCCCTCGGTGACCAGCCGGCGCAGATAGCCCAGCTCGTCCATGCCGGCGGGGACGGGGAAGTCGGGCAGCCGCGGCGCCACCAGGCGCAGGTCGAAGGCGCAGGCGCGCCCGAGCTCGGCGGCGCGGGCGACCACGCCGGGCCAGCGGGCGAAGCGCCTGGTCTGCTCGGCGGCGGAACGCAGGCAGGCCGCCGGGGCCGAGGGCAGCCAGCCCTCCAGCTCGGCCAGGGGGCGGCGCGCCCGCACCGCGGCGAGCGTCGTCGCCAGCCGGAAACCGGCGGGCGTGGCGTAGTGCACGTTGTTGGTGGCCACGGCATCGACATCCCACTCGACGGCGAGGCGGGCCAGCGCGTCGTTGCGCACCGTGTCGAGCGGGTCCCCGTGGTCCCACAGCTCCAGCGCGACGTTGGCGCGCCCGAATGCCTCGACCAGGCGCCCCACCTCCCGGGAGGCCGCCCGGGGCCCGGCTTCCATCAGCGCGGCGGGGACCGCCCCTTTCCGGCAGCCGCTCAGCACCAGCCAGTGGTCCCCCGCGGCGCGGGCCAGCGCCTCGAGGGTGAAGACGGGCTTCCCCTTCTCCCCACCTTCGAGGTGCGCGTCCGCCAGCACGGTGGACAGTCGCGCGTAACCGTCGGGGTCCCGGGCCAGCAGCACGAGGTGCGCACCGGTCGGGTCGGGCTCGCCGGTGCGCGTGCCGGCCGGCGCCAGCGTCACCTCGGAGCCGAAGACGGTCGGTAGCCCGCACGCCCGTGCCGCCTCGGCGAAGCGCACCACGCCGTAGAAGCCGTGATGATCCGTCAACGCCAGCGCGTCCAATCCGAGCCGATCCGCCTCGGCCACCAGCTCCTCGGGATCGCTGCTGCCGTCGAGAAAGCTGAACCCCGAGTGGGCGTGCAGCTCGGCGTAGGCCTCGGCCATCAGTCGTAGACCGCTTCGACCCACCACTGGCCCCGCTCGGTGCAGAGCAGGCGCGCCACCCCCTCGGCGGTGACCACCTGCAAGCGGGCCCGGCGCCGGCGCACCGACCACCATCGCTCGGTGACCGGCCAGGGGCCGGCCCACCCGAGGACCGGCTGCCAGGGGCCGCCGGCGACCGACAGTCGCTCGACGCCGCCGGTCAGCAACCCCCGCCCACTCACCGCCACGGCATGACCGGTGGCGTCCGCCAGCTCGGCGCCCAAGGGCACCCGCAGCACGTCGGTCGGCGCCGGCGGGGGGACCTGTCCCGGCCACGGCGCACCGGCCGGCGCCGTCTCCACCTCGGGACTGCCCCAGGGCAGCAACACCGACCGGCCGGCCGGATCACGCCCGCCGCGCAGCCGGCCCATCACCACGGCCTCCACCCCGAGGCGCTCCTGCACCCGGACGAAGGAGCGGGCGGCGCGGTTGTCCGCCTCGGAGGTCCCGCCGAAGAACCCGGGCTGGGAGGGCGGGGGCGGGACGTCAGGGCCCCGGTCGGGGTCCTCGCCCCGAGCCACCCGCAGCCGCCGCTCGATGCCGCGATCGCGCAACCCGGCCAGCTCCCCGCTCTCTCCCCGGGCCACCGCGTGGCAGGCGGCCGCATCCGCCCCGAAGCGATCCGAGACGCTCGCCGCCGGCAGTGCGGCCAACTGGGCCAAGGTGGTCACCCCCAGTCGCTGCAGGGTGACGGCCAGGTCGGGCCGGGCCAGTGTGGCCACCGACCAGGGACCGAGGAAGTCGGCCGTCCCCCCGGACGGGACGATCAGCCCAGAGCGGGCGGCCAGCATGGCGGCGAAGAGCCCGTCGGCCACGCCGATGGTGGTGTCCTCACCAACGGTGCCGGCCAGGCGCGCCACCACTGCCTCCTCACCACCGAAGAAGCGGACCGGGCCCCGTGCCGGCAGCGCGCCGACGCCGAGGCGGACCGGATGGACCCACGGGCAGAGCTCGCCGGCCCGCTCCAGCACGCGAGCGAACCGCCGGGCCTCCTCCCCCTTCGCCCCCTCTTCGAGGAGCTCGGGACACCAGATGACGACCAACCGTTCCACCACGTCTTCTCCACTGCTCCGTTTCCACTGCTCCGTTCAGGCCTGCACCGCTCAGGCCGCCGCCGGCCCCTCACCGGGACCGACTCCCGCCGGCCCGCGCCCGTTCGGGCCGACTCCCGCCGGCCCGTGCCCGTTCCCGTTCGCCCCGCCCCGCACGTGTCCGTCCTTCGTGTCGTCGTTGTCCGTGAGTCCGTCGTCCACTCCTTCGACCGCGCCCGAACCGGCGGGGAGCCAGAGCGAGCACTCACTGACCCGGCCGGCGCCCCGGCGTCCGCTGACCCGCACCTCGGCCCGGCGGCGCCGCAGGTGCCCGTGGCCGCGGCCGATCCCCTCCCACTCCACCGCGCCGACCGAGAGCGCCAGGTCGCCGCCCACGGGCCAGGCACCGGGGCCCTCGAGCAGGACGACCAGGGCAGCCTGGCGCTCGCGGGCGCGGGCGGTCAGGTGGCGCGCCGCGGTCAGGCGGGCCCGCCCGGGCGGGCGGATGAGGACGGCGTCGACCCCGGAAAGAAGGTCACCGGCCGCCTCGGCCCAGCCGTTGCCCGGATGGGGGACGAAGACGACCCGGCGCAGATCGAGCCCGAGGCCGGCGGCGGCCACCACCCCCGGGTCGGCCAGTCCCACGACGGCACACCAGCTACCGGCGGCCGAGGCCGCGGCCATGAGGGCCAGGGCCAAGGTGGTGGCACCGTGGCCGGCCGCCCCCGCCACCGTGGTGGTCGTGCCCCGCCGCAGGGAGCCGGCCGGGAAGAGCGGGGCCAGGGGCGGGGGCACCGGTAGGGTCCGCCCGGCCACCGGCGTGGAGGGCCGGATCCGGTCGGCCAGCCCGGCGGGGAGCTCCCGGGAACGGGGGGACGACGGGGTCCCGGTAGAGAAAGCGAACATATGTTCGTACCATAGCCAGACCGTGTGCCGCCTGCTCGGGGAGCCGAATGCCCAGCTCAAAGGGCCGGACGCCCCACCAGACCCTCCCTGGGCCACAATGCAGCCCGCATGTGTGGCCGCTTCGCTCTCTACACTCCCCCGGCCAAGATCGCCCGCTACTTCCAGGCCAACCTGGCCGAGGGCGCCGACGGAGAGCACGCCCCCAGCTGGAACGTCGCCCCGACCGATTCGGTCCTCGGGGTCCGGGAGCGCCCGGCCCGGCCCCCAGAACAGAATCCGCAGCACGAGGGCCCGGCGGAAGGGGGCGGCGAGCCGCAGCGGATCCTCATGAATTTCCGTTGGGGACTCATCCCCTGGTGGTCCAAGGACGCCAAGTCGGGCAGCCGGCTCTTCAACGCCCGCAGCGAGACCGTGGCCACCCGGGCCTCGTTCCGCGAGGCCTTCCGGGAGCGGCGCATCATCGTCCCCGCCGACGGCTTCTACGAATGGCACAAGACCAAGACCGGGGCCAAGCAGCCGCACTACTTCAGCCGCGCCGACGGGCAGCCCCTGGCCTTCGCCGGCCTGGCCGAGCGCTGGCGCGACAAGAACGCCGGGCCCGACGCGCCGCTGATCCGGAGCTGCACCGTGATCACCTCGTCGGCCGGTCCGGACATGTCGGGCATTCACGACCGGATGCCGGTCATCCTCGACCCTGCCACCTTCGACGTGTGGCTCGACCCGGCCAACGAGGACGTCGAGGAGTTGCGGGCGCTGTTGCGCCCGCCCCCCGCCGGCACCGTCGTGCACCACCTCGTCGGGCCGCGCGTCGGCAACGTCCGCAACAACGACGCCGCACTCGTGGAGGCGGTATGACCGGGAAGGCCGGATGACATCGGACGGGTCCTTCGACCGCGCCCGCTTCGATCGGCGCTCGTTGCTGGCTGCCGCGCTGGCGACTGGCGGCGCGGCGGTCGTGGCCGCGGCCAGCCGGGGCCAGGGCGCCGGCGCCGCCATGGCCCAGTTCGCGGCGCGCACCGAGCCGGCCGGCTCGGATCTCGGAGCCATTGAGCACGTCGTCTTCCTGATGCAGGAGAACCGCTCCTTCGACCACTACTACGGCACGTATGCCGGGGTCCGGGGCTTCGACGACCACCCGCACGGCAAGCTCGGGAACTTCGCCCAGGCGTGGCCCGGGGGGCGCGACACGACGCTGCTCCCCTTCCACCTCGACACCTCGTCCGGCATCGGCGAATGCACCACCGACCTCGACCACAGCTGGCAGGGCGAGCACATGAGTTGGCACGACGGCACCAACGGCGCCTTCGTCAGCACGCACACCCAGGACCAGTTTCAGGGGCCCGAGCACGGTGTGCTCACCATGGGCTACTACCGCCGGCAGGACATCCCCTTCTATTACGCGCTGGCCGACGCCTTCACGCTCTGCGACAACTACCACTGCTCGGTGCTGGGGCCGACGCACCCCAACCGGCTCATGGCGCTGTCGGGCAGCATCGATCCGACGGGCGCGGCGGGCGGGCCGGTGCTCATCACCAACTCGTCATCGGACGCCATCGGGAGCGCGCACTGGGACACCATGCCCGAGGTGCTGGAGGAGGCCGGAGTGAGCTGGAAGGTCTACAACCCGGTGGGGACCATCTACAGCGCGCCCTTCATCCAACAACACGGCCTGGTGGCCAGCGACGCCATCCTCCCCTACTTCAGCCAGTACCAGGACGCCGCGTCGACGCTCTACCAGAAGGCCTTCCTCCCGCTGTACCCCGGCGACTTCCTGGCCGACATCAAGTCGGGCCAACTCCCCGCGGTCAGCTGGATCATCCCACCCATCGGCTACGACGAGCACCCGTCCTCACCTCCTGCTCTCGGCGAGTGGCTCACCAGCCAGGTGCTGGCGGCACTGGTGTCCAACCCGAAGGTGTGGTCCAAGACGGTGCTCTTCCACATGTACGACGAGAACGACGGCTTCTTCGACCACGTCGCACCGCCGGTGGCCCCGCACGGCACGCCCGGGGAGTCCGTCACGGTTTCGCCGCTGCCGATCGAGGCGCACGGCACGGCCGGGCCGGTCGGCATGGGGTTCCGGGTGCCGATGCTGGTCCTCTCACCCTTCAGCCGGGGGGGCCACGTGGCGTCCGAGGTGTTCGACCACACGTCGCAGCTGCGCTTCCTGGAGGAGCGCTTCGGGGTGCGGGCACCGAACATCTCGGCGTGGCGCCGCCGTACCGCGGGCGACCTGACCTCGACACTGCACCCGCGCTCGAGCGACCCGTCGGTGCCGACGCTGCCCAGCACCTCCAAGGACCAGACGGCCAACGTCATGGCGGAGGGGTGCACGGAGGCCACCATCGTCCAGGCGGCGCCGGATTCGGCCATGCCGGTGTACCCGGTGCCGGCGCACCAGACGATGCCCACACAGGAGACGGCCTGAGCATCGAAGAATTCTTTCTGGCCCGCCACGGGGAGACCGAGTCGAACCCGGACGGGTGGTGCTTCCCTGAAGCTGTGCATTGCGCCGACGGGGACCCCCGCGCCGCCGCGGTACGCGTGATTGCACGGACGCAGTCGGAGATCTGGGCGTGAGCGGCACGGGCAACGCGGGCGAGACAGGAGGAGCGGTGGGATCGGACCCCGGGACGATCGTGGTCCTCAACGGGGTGCCGCGGTCGGGGAAGTCGAGCATCGTCCGGGCCCTGCAACGATCGGCGGTGGGTGGGCCGTGGCTCAACCTCGGCGTCGACACACTGGCCGATGTCATACCGGCGGACGTGCGGCCGGGCATCGGCTTGCGTCCGGGTGGGGAACGGCCCGACCTGGAGGGCGCCGTCGTGGTCCTGTTCGGCGCGCTGTACGCGACGGTGGCGGCATGGAGCCGTGCCGGGCTGAACGTGGTCGTCGACGTCGGCCATCACGACGACTATTCGAGACCCCTGGGGATCCTCGGGAGGGCGGCTGTGGATCTGGCTGAGCTGCCGGCGTACCTCGTCGGCGTCCGTTGCCCGGTGGATGTGATCATGGACCGGCGCGACGCGGTTGCGGGTGGGTCCGGGGATGGCGAGCCCGCTGCGCGCTATGTCACCCGTGCACCTGACGGTGGCGTCCCGGACATCGTGGTCCGGTGGGAGGAGGCGGTGCACCATCCGGGCATCTACGACCTGGAGGTGGACACGTCGACGACGTCGCCGGACGCGTGCGCCGCGGCGGTGGTGGGTCGAGTGGAGGCCGGCCAGCCGGTGGCGTTCGGCTATCTGGCCCGGGCGCGGACCTGATGGCATCGTCCCGTGCCTGCGGATGTCCTACGAAGCGGGGAACGGCACCTGCTCGGCCTGGGCCAGCAACGAGGCTTTGTCGGCGCTGAGGATGTAGCCCGAGGCGACGGCCTTGTCGAGGCTCTTGGTGTACTCGTCGATGTAGTTGGCCTTGGTGCCGTAGAGAGCGGCCAGCTGGGTTGGCGTGAACGCGACGGTCGACCCGAAGTACTGGCAGACCGTCGCGGCGCCGGCGGGCGGTGAGCCGCTCAGCGTCGAGACGGGGACGTCGACCGCTGGCGTCCGCACGCCACCGATCACATTGCCGTGCGAGTCGAGGGCCAACTGGACCGGATGCGTGCTCGCCAAGCGGAAGGGCGGTGGGCTCGGAGGTCGCGTCCCGTGCACGACCCAGTTGTCGAAGGCGGTGAATGCCGCCTGGACGACCTCGTGCATCGGGCCCGTGTTGATGGGGGTGGTGCAGCCGAGGATGCTGGCCGGCAGGTTGCCCAGCTGCCACTGGTCGGCGTGCGACGTACCGGCCATCTCCCAGGTGCGGATCTTGTCGGTGTCGGGCTGCTGCGCCAGGGCGTAGCCGAACTGCATGACGTCGGTCTGGGTCTCGGCCATGAAGACCGGCACCCTGAGATCGGTGCGGATGCGCAGATCTCCCGGCCCCGCTCCGGAACCGAGAGACGATCCCAGGGAGGCGCCGAAGCCGAATCGGCTGTGCATGAAGATGCCATCGAAGGTATCGGTCCGGGGCTGTACCGCGTCCGCGAACGTCGTGAGGTAGATGGCCGATTGGGACTCGCCCGCGGCCACAATGTGCTTCGCTTCCAGCCCACCCAACGCCTTCGCATGCGGCGCCCGGAGGGCCTGTCCGATCTGGGCGAAGATGTCCTGGGCATATTGGTCACCAGGGTGATGCAGGGACCCGTACCGGGCCGGTTCCTTGGTGACGAGTCCACCCGATCCGGTGAGCGAGCCGATGATGGACTTCCCGCCGTCGACGCCCAGTTCCTGGGCCGAGACGCCGACGTACGCGTAGCCATCACGCATCAGCATCGGGTTCAGGTAGATCCAATCGGGATCCGATTCTCCGCTCGTCACGTTGAGCCACTCGACCACCACCGTGCCGTTGAAGTGGGCCGGATCGGCCGGTCGTCGCACCAGGATCCTGGTCTTGTACGTCGCCGACGTCGTCGGCGTGATCGTCCACTTCCCGTCGCTCGGCCGGGAATCGGCCTTGAACGCGGTCGCCGTCCCGGCGGCGAAGAACTCCTGCTCGACGTAGCCGTTGGCGGCGAGGTCGGGCGTTTGGGCGGAGATCGGCTCTATGACATGACCCGTCGTGACGGGACCGGTCAGGACGGCGGAGCGGTGGAAGATCGTGGCGGGGGAGGTCGCGGCGGCCTGGGGGGAGACCGAGGTCAGCGCGCAGAGCGCGACGATCGCAGCAAAGGCGGTTCCAGCCGCGGACGCGATCGAGGAGCGCCGTTTGATCCTCGTCATGGCTCACCCCCTTTTGGCGCAGTCCGCCCCGTGGGACGGTGACTCTAGCGACACCTGATGACCGGCGGACCTCGGGCGCGGGCTGACCCCCTGGGGTGACGGTGCCCCCGGTAATCTCCCGAGGTGGCAGCTCGCGTCTCTCCCGACGCTCCGGTGAGGGGAGCCACGCTGGCGTACCTCCCGGCTCTCGACGGGATCAGGGGCGTGTCCGTGTTCGCCATCCTGGGCGTGCACGCTGGCGTCTATCTGACGACGGGCGGGTTCTTCCTTCTCGATTGCTTCTTCGCCCTGTCCGGATTTCTCATCACCTCGTTGCTGATCGTGGAGTGGCGTAAGAACGGCACCATCAAACTGGGGGCCTTCTGGGCCCGCCGGGCCAGGCGGCTGCTCCCCGCGCTGTTCGTCATGCTGATCGGCGTCGCCATCCTCTACGGGATCTTCGTCCCGGCCGGCACCTACCCGACGCTGCGCGGCGACGCACTGTCGGCCCTCTTCTATGTGGCCAACTGGCACTTCATTGTGTCCGGCTCCGACTACTTCCACATGACCGGACTGACATCGCCACTGATCCATACCTGGTCCCTCGCCGTGGAGGAGCAGTTCTATCTCGTCTGGCCACTGGTCTTCCTGGTCGTCATGAAGCTCACGCACTCATTGCGCGTGCTGCTCGCCGTCGCCGTCGCCGGCGCACTGGCCTCGGCACTGGAGATGGCGCTCCTCTACAACCCCACCAACGTCAACCGCCTCTACTTCGGCACCGACACCCATGCGCAGTCCGTTCTGATCGGGGCCACCCTGGCGGTGGGCGTGCGCATCTGGGCGGAGCACAAGCGGAAGGGTGCCGAAATGGACTGGCAGGCGCGCACCGCTTGGGGCCGCGGGGTGCTGACCGGCATCGGCGTCATCGGGCTCGGCGTCAGCATCCTCTTGTACATGAAGGTGCAGGCAGACGATGCCTTCGCCTATCGCGGTGGGTTCTCCATCGCCGCCCTGGCCGCCTCGGCGGTCCTGCTCAGCGTGTCCTGCGCGCAGTTCTCCCCCGTGGCTCGGCTGCTCTCGTTCTGGCCGTTCACGTTCCTCGGGCGGATCTCGTACGGCATCTACCTCTGGCACTTCCCGCTCTTCACGTTCATCAACGAGGAGCGGACCGGGTTGAGCGCCTGGCCTCTCTTCGTCGTGCGCGTGATCCCGACCATCGGGGTGGCGATCCTCTCCTTCTTCCTCGTCGAACGGCCGATCCGGCAGGGCACGTTCTTCAGGGGCTTCCGGGCACGGGTGTTGACGGGGCCCGCCATCGGCGTCGTCGCGGTGGCGATCGTCCTGGCCACCATGCCGGCGGCCGACACCATCGCCCTCGGCGCCGCCGCCACCGGGACCGTCCCGGCGACGGCCGTCACCGCCGCAATTCCCGCCCCGTACAGCACGACCCCGACCCGGGTCCTCCTGGTCGGCGACTCCCAGGCGCTGACGCTGGGCATCGGCCTGGAGGCCGCCCTGTCCGCCCATCCGCAGAAATACGACGACCTGCACCTGCTCAACGAGGGGATCCTCGGTTGCGGCGTCGCCGACGGGACCACCGGGGAGGAGTCCGGAGGGACCTTCGTCGTCGGCGCGCCGTGCACACCGGATCCCCAGAGCGCCACGTGCCCGCCGGGAGGGGTATTCGGTCCGAAGCAGAACGTGCCCTGTCAGGCCTGGACGGCGGCGTGGACGGACTGGGTGCGACAACTGCGGCCGAACGTTGTCGTCCTCCTGGCAGGAGGCAGCGAGATCCTCGACCGCCTCTACCGGGGGCACATGACCAATATTTTGCATCCGACTTTCGCGGCCTATGTGGAGGACCAACTGGAGAAGGCCGTGCAGATCGCCACGGCCCACGGCGCGCTGATGGTCTTCGAGACGAAGCCCTGCCAGAGCACGGGAGAGCAGCCCGACGGCGCCCCGTGGCCGCAGGACAGCACGGCCCGACAGGATGCCTACAACACACTGTTGGACAAGGTGGCAGCGCAGCACCCCGGCCAGGTCTACGTACAGGACCTGAATTCCTACGTGTGCCCGGACGGCCGCTACAGCGAGGATCTCGACGGCGTCCCGGTGCGCGAGAGCGACGGCAGCCACTTCAACATGCAGCCAGGTGGCGGCGGCGACTACCTGGCGCCGGCGATTCTCCCGTACTGGATGGAGCTCGGCCACCTGCAGGAGGCGCAGACGAACGGGGCGAGCGTGCCGAGCGGATCGCTCCCCCGCTACTTCGCCCCGCAATGAGACCGGCTGACGGGTGCGTCAGCCGGGTTCCGCGTCGTACTCAGCCGGACGCAGGCATGCTCGGCTTGGCGTGCGAGGCGTCGTAGAAGCTGGCGGTCGCGTCCGTGATGCGATGCAGATTGCGCTCGCCGAAGGCCACCTCGTGCGGCTGGGCGAGGTGAACGTCGAGCAACTCCTGTGACTCCCAGCATTCGAAGAAGCGGAACGTGTTGGGCGCCTCGAGGTCCTCGCCCCAGAAGTACTCGAGACAGCCGGCATCACGCCGGCTCGCTTCGGTCACCTCGGCCAGACTGGCGAGGACGTCGTCGCGGTCCGAGGGGTCGAAGCTGAGGGAACCTGCGATGATGATCATGCCGACAAGGTAGTGGTGTCCTCAGTCGGCGGCGAGGGAGTCCAGGCCGTCGCGTACGAGCGTGCCCCCCTTCATGACTGCCAACAATGTGGCCTGGTCCTGCAGGATGCTGATGTCGGACAGCGGATCCCCGTCCACGACCAACAGGTCGGCCAAATAGCCCTCGCGTACCGACCCGAGCTCGTGCGCGCGCCCCATGAGCTCCGCCCCGTTGCGGGTGGCCCAGCGAATGACGTCGAGGGGCGGGATCCCGGCTTCCTTGACGTAGAACTCGAGCTCGTCGGCGTAGCGACCGTGGGGCAGGCTGATCGCCCCGTAGTCGTCACCGCACAGGAGCTTTACCCCGGCCGCGTTGGCCTCGGGCAAGACGGCAAGTGCCTGCTCGATGTCCTGGGCCATGGCGGCGGTGAACCCGAGACCACCGCCACCCATCAGCGCGGCGAAACGGACCGGGAACAATTGGCTCGGGACGAGAAAGGTGCCGAGCTCGACCATGCGCTCGATGGCCAGTGCGTCCATGCCGTCGCCGTGATCGATGACGTCAATGCCGGCATCGAGCGCCATGTGGATGGCCTCGCGGTTGGCGATGTGGCCGCGCACGAGCACTCCACGCTGATGCGCGGCCTCGATCCCTGCCGAAATCTCCGCAGAGGTCATTTCGGTCTGCTCGCTCGGTGCGACGGTGCCGTGCCCGCCTGTCACGAACATCTTGATGATCTCGGCGCCCTGCTTGATCTCCTCGCGCACAGCGAGCCGAAACCCGTCGGGACCGTCGGACCGGTTGATGGCACCGCGGGCCCCGATGTCCCAGTACCACGGGAAGCTCTTGTCGCCGGCATGCCCCGTCGTGCTGACGTCCCGGCTGCCGGCCATCAGCCGGGGGCCGGGGAAGAGACCCTCGGCGATGGCGGCCTTCATGGAGGCGTCGATGGCAAAGGGGGCGCCCGCGCTGACGGCACCGGTGAACCCGCTGCGCAGCAGGAGCTCGAGATGATGGGCCGCCCGCACCGCCTGCAGGGCCGGCGGCTCCTCGAGTCCGAACGGGGCCGTCTTGGAGCCGAGCTCGTTGTAGGTGGCGTGGAAGTGGCTGCTCACCATCCCCGGCATGACGGTGCGGCCGCCGAGATCGACCACACGGTCCGCCGGACGGGCGTCGACGTCGGCACCGGTGCGCACTGTCGAGATCCGGCGGTCCTCGACCACCACCGTCGTGCGGGGGCGCGCGCCGTCGGCGTCCACGACGGTGGCGTTGCGCAGCACGAGCCTAGGCACGAGTGGTGGCGATCTCGTGAGCTCCGGAGTCGGCTCCGGTACCGTTCTCGGGCACGGAGGGAACGATAGTGACCAGAAGCCGACGTCCGCAGTGGTCCGCCTTGGCCCCGTCACGCCTCTCTCGTCCACTCCGCCGATGAACATGGGCGGGGGCGCCACCGTGCTCTGCTCGGGCACGCTGCGGAGCGGGGCCTCGTTCCGGTCGCGCCTGGCGGCCGCCCGGACCGGCGGCTTCTCCGGGATCTCGCTCTGGGGCCGTGACTACCAGGTGGCCCGCGACGAGGGGCTGCGCGACGCCGACATCCGCCTGCTCATGGCGGACAACGGTTTGTTCGTCGCCGAGCTCGACCCCGCCTGGTGGTGGCTCCCGGGAGCCTCCGAGATACACATTCCACCCGAGCACGACCAGCAGCAGATCTTCCGCTTCGGCGAGGCAGAGCTGTTTGCCTTGGCGGAAGGGATCGGGGCACGCTCACTCAACGCGGTCGACGTCTTCGGCGGCTCGTGGTCGCTCAATGACGCCGCAGAGGCATTCGCCGGCCTGTGCGACCGCGCGGCCGAGCACGGCCTGCTCGTCCACCTGGAGTTCCTCCCCTGGTCACGGATCCCCGATCTGGCCACCGCCTGGCAGGTCGTTCGTACGGCCGATCGGCCCAACGGCGGCCTGATGCTCGACGCCTGGCACTACTTCCGCAGCAGCCCCGACCGCGAGCTCCTGCGCGCCGTACCGGGCCCGTCGATCCTCGGCGTGCAGCTGTGCGATGCGCCGGCGACACCCGAACCCGATCCGGTTCACGCGACGTTGCACCAGCGGCTGCTCCCGGGCGATGGCGACCTGGACCTGGTGGGTCTCCTGGCCGACCTGCGGGCGACCGGCACGGCAGCACCGCTGGGCGTCGAGGTGTTCTCCGACGTCCTGCACGCGTTGGATCCTGAAGAGGTCGGCCGGATGGCCGGGTCGTCGCTACGGACGTTGCTCGGCGACGCAGACAACACATGACTCAGGCAACGGCGACGTAGTCGAGATTGACCCCGCCCTGTTCGGACGACTCGACGCTGCACACCCTCGTAGGTGCTCCAGTAGAGAGAGGCCCCCGTCTCGAATCCCTCGGTGGCCACCGTAGCCAACGACGCCCGCCCAGGGACCTGCCCGTCAGAATGTGAAACAGTCTTCTGCCATGAAGGCGTGGCGTGTGCACGAATTCGGCGAGCCGTCTGAGGCGCTGCGGCTCGACGAGGTACCAGCGCCCACCGCCGGCCCCGGTGAGGTGCTGGTACGTGTCGCGGCAACGACCCTCAACTTCAACGACGTCGACGGCGTGCGCGGTCGCTACCGCACCGTGCGGCCACCCCTCCCCTACATCCCCGGCATGGAAGTGTTGGGCGAGGTCGTGGGAGCCGGGACGGGTGCCGAAGGCTGGGTCGGCAAGCGAGTGGTCTCCATTCCGAGTGGCGCATTCGGCGGCTACGCGGAGCTGGCCGTTGGACCGAGCGCCATGGCGTTCGAGATGCCGCCGGAGAACCAATTAGCGGACACCCAGGCTGCGGCCGTCTATTTCCCGTTCCACTTGTCGTGGCTGGCCCTGCACGAACGGGCCGACGTCCAGGAGGGTGAGACCGTTCTCATTCACGCCGCGGCAGGCGGGATCGGCTCGGCGGCCGTCCAGCTCGCCAACCTGGCGGGCGCACGCGTCATCGCGACGGCCGGCTCCGCCGCCAAGCTCGAGCTGTGCCGGTCCCTGGGGGCTGCGCTGGCGATCAACTACGCGGAGAGCGACTTCGTCGAGGCGGTGCTCGAGGCAACGGACGGCCGGGGTGTCGACGTGGCGTTCGACACGGTCGGAGGGGAGGTGACGACGAAGACATTCCAGTGCATGGCGTTCAACGGGCGTCACCTTCTGGTCGGATTCGCGTCGGGGATCGAAGCCGAGGACGAAGGAATCGTGCCGCGGCCGATCCTCTTCGGGAACTTCTCCCTCTTCGGGGTCTGCCACGCCTACGTCGACGATCCGGCGGCCCTCAAGGGGATGACCGGCTACAACTTCCCGTCACACGCCGACGGGGTGCACGTGCACGCCCGGGTACTCGAGCTCGTCATGAACGGAAGCGTGCGCCCCGTCGTCGGGAGCGAGTGCGCCTTCGAAGAACTGCCGCTGGCCCTCCAGGCCATGGCGGACCGACAGACCACGGGACGCAACGTCGCCCTCCTCAATCCCTCGGACTGCTGACGGACACGCCGGCCGGAGAGGTCCTACCGAGGGCGGCGGCGCAGCGACGGGTCCGCGATGGCGGCGGGGACCCAGCCGACATCGGTGTCGTTGAGGTCGGTGCCCGGCGCCACGATCTCGTCAATGCGGTCGAGCACCTCGGGACTCAGGCGCAGTTCCAGGGCGGGTAGCTGTGACTGCAGGTGCTCCATGGTGCGCGGCCCGATGATGGGCGACGTCACGCCGGGGTGCTCGAGCACGAAGCCCAGGGCGAGCTGAATGAGCGGGAGGCCGGCACTGTCGGCCAACTCGATCAGTTGGGTGAGCGCATCGAGCTTGGCCCGGTTCCCCGGCACCTCCAGGTCGTAGTGATGCGGCAGGAAGGTGGCGCGGCGACTGGTGTTCTCCTTGCCCGGCCCGAATGCTCCCGAGAGCCAGCCACCCGCCAGCGGGCTCCACGACAGCACACCCATGCCGTACTTCTGGCACATGGGCAGCACGTCCTTCTCAATGCTGCGCACCAGAATGGAGTAGGGCGGCTGCTCGGTCACGAAACGCTCCCGGGCCCGGCGCTCGGCCACCCACTGCGCCTCGACGATCTCGTGCGCCGGAAAGGTGGAGCTGCCGAAGTAGCGGATCTTGCCGGCGCGCACCAGGTCCGTCAGCGCACCCAGCGTCTCGTCGATGTCGGTCTCGGGCGAGGGCCGGTGGATCTGGTAGATGTCGATGTAGTCGACGCCCAGACGACGCAGGCTGTTGTCGCAGGCGGCCATGATCCAGCGACGCGAGTTCCCCTGTGCGTTGGGATCCTGGCCCATCTGGCCGTGCACCTTCGTGGCCAGCACCACCTTGTGCCGCTTCGTCTGCGCCAGCGCCTTGCCGACGATCTCCTCCGACTCGCCGAAGGAATAGACGTCGGCGGTGTCGACGAAGTTGATGCCGGCGTCCAACGCGCCGTGGATGATGCGGATGGAGTCGTCGTGATCGGTGTTGCCGAACGACCCGAACATCATCGCTCCCAGGCAGAGCGGGCTGACCTTGAGACCGGTTCTTCCCAACGTGCGGTATTCCATGCGGCCGAACCTACCAACGGGCCTGGCGACGCGCGCCGCGGGACGCTCGCTCAGAGACGGTCGCAGGCATCGGCGGCGGCCAGCAGGAGCACCGGATCGCCGCTGCGACCGAAGCTCCGCAGCGCAGCCTCGGTCAGCTTGATGGCGTGCTCGTCACCCGAGGCCAGAGCCCGATCCACCAGGGCCTCGGTCGTTGGAGGGGCATCGGTTGGTGCGGGGGTGCTCCGGTCGATGCCGTAGGCCACGTGCAAGGCCGCCGCCGCCTGCCACACATAGCCCAGGGCGGCGTCCCGATCCTCCTCGGCCAGCCAGGGCAGCACCAGCTCGCAGGACAGCGGTGACGTCACCGCATGCAGCAAGCCGAACGCCCCTCCCGCGTCGGCATTGCGCAGGTACGCCGCCGAGCCGCCGACGGCCAGCTGGTCGAGCAGGTCCACCGCGCCGCCCGTCCAGCCGAGCGAGGCCACCCCCTGCTCGAATTCGTCCGCGATAGCGGCCACTGCGGCCACCCGGTCACTGATGAGCATCGGACGCGGCGCATCCTCGGGCAGGTAGGGCAGGTCGGCCAGCGCCTCGGCCACTCCTTCGTGCCCGATCAGTAGCGGTGGTCCCGGCAGCTCCTCGTAGCTGGCAGCCCAGAAGGCCAGGCCGTTCGCCACCTCCAAGCGCCGCGGCGGCGTGTCGGCCGTACCCAGCGCGCGCAGGGCATGACCACTGCGGATGAGCCCGTGCGTCGCGGCACCGACAGAGCCGGGGAGCAAACGCGGCACCCACTCCCCCGCCACGGCGGCGACGGGACGATCGGCGATCTCGCGTTCGAAGAGCGCGAGCCACTCGGGAAAGCGGGCGGCCTGGCCGAGCGCGTCGGGCCAGTCCTCCTCGGTCAGCGGCCGCGCCGGCGCAGGCGCGTCGTCCAAGCGGGCGCGGTACCGCTCCACCCAGCCGGGAATGGCGTCGTGCCGACCCAGGTGCGCCAGCGCCTCGGCGGCCATGGGGCCGTGATTGGCCAGGCCGATGGAGCCGTAATCGGGCGCGGTGGCGGCGAAGACCGTCAGGGCGTCATCGAGGGCCTCCGTCTCCACCGCCCCAGTATGGCGAGGTGCGGCTCCCGGCGCCCAGGTCGGCGGCCACTACGATCCGGCCTTTGACGACGGGAGGTCCGATGGCGACGACGCCGCCACTGCACGGATTGCACATCATTGAGTGCTCGGCCCTGGGGCCGGCCGCCATCACCACGGCCCTGGTCGACCTCGGTGCGGACGTGATCAAGATCGAGCCCCCGGCGGGCGACTACATCCGCGAAATGACATGGCCCATCGTCGAGGGCACGTCCCTCATGCACCTGCACGTCAACCGCGGCAAGCGTTCGCTGGTGCTCGACCTGCGCACCGACGCCGGCGTCGCCATCCTGAAAGAACTGGCCACCGGCGCCGACGTCGTGGTGGAGGCCATGCGGCCGGGCGCCTTGGCACGGCGCGGCGTCGGATACGAAGACCTGCGGGTCCTGAATCCCAAGATCGTCTTCTGCTCCATCTCGGGCTACGGCATGACCGGCCCCTACCGGGACTACCCGAGCCACGGCGTGGCCTACGACACCTGGGCCGGCATCGTCAACGTCGCCACCGACGACGAGGGGTTCGCCTACATTCCCGAACATGTCTCCATCGGTATCAACGCCGGCCCGCTCTACGGTGCCCTCGGCATTCTGGCCGCCGTGATCCGGGCTCGGGCCACCGGCGAGAGCGCCTTCATCGACCTGGCCCAGTCCGACGCCGCGGCCGCAATGGACTGGTACCGCTCGGAGAGCTTCCGCGCCTACGAGCGGCCCCAGGCCGAGGTGACCGGCAACAAGGCCGACGATTACGAGCGCCGGGCGCCGGGCACCGCGGGCATGGTCGAGGGCGTGCGCTACCAGGTCTACGAGGCCGCCGATGGGGGCCACGTCCTCTTCATGGCCTCCGAGCAGGCTTTCTGGAAGAATTTCTGCGAGGGCGTCGAACGCGTCGACCTCTTCGAGCGCTGGCCCGGCTCGAAGTATGCCGACCACGCCCGGGGCAACCGGGAGCTCCAGCGCGAGCTGCGCGACATCTTCCGCACCAAGACGGCACAGGAGTGGCTGGAGTTCGGCGGCCGGGTCAACACGCCCATCGCGCCCGTCAACACGCCCAAGACGTTGCTCGAGGACCCCCAGTTCGCCGACCGCCTCCCCCTCCTGCCCGCGTCGGACATGGGGGCGGACCAGCTCTTCACGCCGCTGCACTTCGTCGGCGAGGAGCTGCCGCACCCGGCCAAGGCACCGACGGTCGGCCAGCACACCGAGGCCGTCTTGCGCGACGTCCTCGGGTATGACGACAATCAGATCTCCACCGCCCGGGACGGGGGCGCATTCGGAACTGACACGTAGGCGGCGTCGTCGGCCCAAGGGAGGTCTGATGGACAAGGTCCGGCTGGGCGTGTTGGGTGCCGGCAACATCGCAGCCCTGAACGTGCGGGGGTACCTCGAAGATCCTCGCTGCGACATTGTGGCCGTGTGCGACACCGATGAGGAGGTCGGTCGCCAGGCCGCCAAGGAGTGGGGCGCCGAGTCCTTCTACGCCGACCTGTCCGACCTGCTGGCCGACGACGCCGTCGATGCCGTCGAGATCCTGACGCCGACCCACATGCACCACGACCATGTGATCGCTGCGCTCGAGGCGGGCAAACACGTGTCGGTGCAGAAGCCGGTGGCCAACTCGGTCGAGGACGCGCTGGAAATGGGCGCCGTGGCCGACCGGGTGGGCCGCACGTTGCGCATCAGCGAGTGCTTCGTCCACTACCCCCCGCTCGAGCTGGCCAAGCGCCTGGTCGCCCAGGGTGCCATCGGCAAGCCGACATCGCTGCGGATCCGGACCCTGGTCGGGCAGACCACCTCGCCCTTCCAGTCGTCGCTGCGCCCCGAGGGGTACGGCTGGCGCCTCGACAAACGCAGCGCGGGCGGCCACCTCTTCGACGACATGGTGCACAAGTACGCCATGGCGCTGTGGCTGCTCGACATGGACATCACGTCGGTGCAGGCCGTCGTGCGGCGGCGCGACCTGTTCTTCGAGCCCTGCGCGGTCATCTTCGAATACGAGGACCCGAGCGTGCTGGGCTCCATGGAGGTCCAATACGCCCCGAACTTCTACATGCGCTCCACGTACTACGGCGCCGACGAGTTCTTCGAGATCACCGGCGACGAGGGGCAGCTGTGGGTGACCCGGGCCACCGGTGAGATGCTCGACCTCGCGCCCGTCATGTTGTTCACGGGGACGGCCAGCGAAATCAAGACGACCGAGTTCACCGACCTCGAAGCCGACTGGGGCGCCGGGTTCGCCCGCTCGTCCCGGCACTTCATCGACTCGCTCGTCCACGGCACGGCGGCCGCCATGACCGCCGCCGAGGCCACCGACGTCCTCCGCCTCTGCTTTGCCGTGTACGAGGCAGGGGCAACCCGGCTGCCCGTCGACCCCCGCGGCATCACCGGGACCGTCAGCCCTCCGGGTTGGGGCGACTGGTAGATGACTCCCAGGGAGGAGCTCCCACCTCAATGCGCTGCAGCGAGGATCGGACGCGGCCGAAGCGGCCGTCGTCGCCCGACCACTGCCGCCGGGCCTCGGAGATCTCCTCACGACTGCGCCCCACGAAGTTCCACCACATGAGGATCGGTTCGGGGAAGGGGACGCCACCGAGCAGCAGCGCACGCGCCGGAGCGGCTACCCGGAGCCGGCACTGATCCCGGCCCAAGCCCAGATAGGCCAGCACACCGGGCTCCACTGCGACGTCGTCCACCACGACCCTGCCCTCCAGGACCACGAGCGCGTGCTCGTAGTGCGTGCGCAGCGGCACCGTCGTCGCGGGGCCGCGCAGACTCAGCTCCACCCCCATGTGCTCGGTGTCGCGGCGCGCCGGCGAGTCCGTCCCGGCGAAGCCGCCCACGAGCACCGCCACCTCCGCATGGTCGAGCGCGTGGCGCGGCAGCTCGGCGTGATGCTCGAACGCCGGAGGACCGTCGCGCGTCCCGGCCGGCTGGGCCACCCAGAGCTGGACGGCATGGACCTCCCCGGCGCGGGCCGGGTCCTCCTCGGCGTGCGACACCCCATGGCCGGCGGTCATGAGGTTGAGCTCGCCCGGACGGATCACCTGCTCGGAACCCAGGCTGTCCAGGTGCAGCAGCTCGCCGGACAGGAGCCACGTCACCGTCTGCAGGCCCATATGGGGGTGCGGCCCGATGCCGAACGATACGCCCGGCTCCACCCGGACCGGGCCGACATGGTCGAGGAAGCACCAGGAGCCCACGGTGCGACGTGGCCGTTGGGGCAGCACCCGGCGCACGGGCAAGCTCCCCACCCGGGTCAGGCGGCCCGGGGCGATCTCCACGACGGGACCCTCCACCTGGTCCGCCCTCTCCACGACGGGTGCCGCGTCGTCCGTGGCGATCGGTCCACTCATGTTCCGTTCTTTGTACACCCTTAGGGTGGCTGCACCAGGCAACGGAGCACACCGACCGGGAGGCAGCGCCCCATGACGATTCCCGCCGACGACGCACCGGTCATCGACGACACCGCCGGAAGCCGTTTCGTGATCCGGGAGGGCGGCGCCGAGGCAGAGCTCATCTACGCCCGCCAGGGCGAGCGCCTGATCCTGGTCCACACGGGGGTGCCCGAGGCATGGGGCGGCCGCGGCATCGGAGGCCGGCTGGTCCGCGCGGCACTGGCCCGGGCCAAGGCGGACGGACTGACGGTGGTGCCCTGGTGCCCGTACGCGCGGCACTGGCTCGAAGAGCACCCCGACGAGGCGGACGCCGTGACCATCGACTGGGACTCGCCCCGTCCCCCGCGCTGAGGTCGGTCGGCCTTGCGCGGGCAATTGGCAAGGTGTAGTCCATGAGTCGGGACCTGGCACTTTGGACGGAGAGGGCGCAGCAGAGTGAGTGCGACACCACAGAACGAGCGGGACGGGGAGGAGACGGCGGAGGCCGAACCCGATCCCGACGAGTACGTGGACGGACAGGAAGAGGACTCGTTCCCGGCCTCGGACCCCCACTCCGACTGGTCCGGGCCGCCCGAACGCGACTGACACACCCCTAGGGTTGGGCCCAATTGGATGCCCTCCGTGACCCCTGCCGCAACCCTGAGGAGGCCCGACCATGGCCGATGACTTCGACACCGCCTTTCCGACACTGACCGATGCCGACCTGGCCGTCTTGGACGAGCTGGGGACACGGCGCCCGGTGACAGCCGGCGAGTACCTCTTCCGTGAAGGTGACGTGACGTACGACTTCAACGTCGTGGTATCGGGGACGATAGAGATCGTGACCCATGACGGCGCCCAGGAGCAGATCGTCGCCGAGCACGGTCCGGGCAAATTCATCGGCGAGCTCAACCTGCTCACCGGCATGCGCGTCTTCGTGTCCGCTCGCGCCGTGGAGCCGGGTGAGGTGATTGTGGTGCCGAGGGACGCCCTCCGCCGGCTCATCGCCACCGACCCCGGGCTCGGTGACACCATATTGGTCGCCCTCATAGCCCGGCGGGCGGTCCTCCTGAGCGGCGCGTCGGCCACCACCCGGATCATCGGCTCCCGATTCTGTCCGGACTGCCAACGGCTGCGCGAGTTCGTGGCGCGCTCCGGCATCCCCTACGAGTGGCTCGACCCGGACAGCGATGCGGCCGTGGAAACCCTCCTGGAGCAGTTCGGCATCGACCCCGGTGAACTGCCCGTCGTCATCACCTCGGGATCGGTCCTGCGGCGCCCCACACCCGGCTCGCTGGCGGAGTACCTGGGCCTCACGGTGCAGAGCCTGCCCGACCGCTGCTTCGACCTCGTCGTCGTCGGCGGCGGGCCCGCCGGCCTCGCCGCCTCGGTGTACGGCGCCTCCGAGGGACTGCGCACGCTCGGCCTCGAGATGTTCGCCGTCGGCGGCCAAGCGGGCTCGAGCTCGCGCATCGAGAACTACCTCGGGTTCCCCACCGGGATCTCGGGCGGCGACCTGACCCGGCGGGCGATGATCCAGGCCGAGAAGTTCGGGGCCTCCTTGACCGCACCCTGCGAGGCCACATCCCTGCGGGAGGAGGCGGGGCACTTGATCCTCGGGCTGTCCGACGGCACGGAGTTGGCCGCCCGGGCCGTCATCGTCGCCAGCGGAGCCCGCTACCGGCGCCTCCCCGTCGACCGGCTCGACGAGTTCGAGGGCACCAGCGTGTACTACGCGGCCACGGAAATGGAACGGCGCCAGTGCGGCGCCGAACCGGTGATCGTCGTCGGCGGAGGGAACTCGGCCGGGCAGGCGGCGATGTTCCTCTCCGATACCTGCTCCTCGGTGACCATCGTCATCCGCGCCACCGATCTCGGGAAGAGCATGTCGCACTACCTCACCGACCGCATCGACAGGCACCCCCGGATCACCGTACGGACGGAGGCGCAGATCACCGGGCTCGTGGGCGAGCACGACCTGCGGGCCGTTGCGATCACCGACTCGGCCGGCACGACGGAGGTTCCCTGCACGGGGCTCTTCTCCTTCATCGGGGCCGACCCGACGTCGGAGTGGATCTCGGGGTGCGCCAAGCTCGACGACCGCGGCTTCGTACTGACGGACCGCGCCCTCGGCGCGGAGGACCTCGACGAGCGCTGGACGGCCCAGAATCGCCTCCCACTGCCTTTCGAGACGAGCCATCCCGGGCTCTTCGCCGTGGGCGATGTGCGCTCGGGCTCCACCAAACGGGTGGCAGGCGCCGTCGGCGAGGGATCGGCCTGCGTCGGCGCGGTGCATCAGTATCTGAGCTTCGGGCACTGAGGCCGCTCGCCCGTCCGGACGGGAGGCTCAGGTGCCGGCGAAGAACTCAATGAGAGAGGCGGCCACCACGTCGGCATGGGTGAGGATGCCGATGTGACCGGAGCCGGCCACCTCGCGGTAGACGCAGCCGGGAATGGTCTCGGCCGCCTGGCGGGCATAGCGCGGCGGCGAGTCGACGTCGTGCTCGAAGGCCAGCACCAGGCACGGCACGCGCACCTCGGGCCAGCGCGTGGTGCGAACGGGGTCGGTCGACCAGGCGAGGGCCGCCTCGTACTGGCCCAGCCGGCCGGGGTTGGGCCACACCTCCATGTCGCCCATCATGGCAAGCCAGGTGCTGACCACGTCGTTGTCCTGTAGGTCGGCGATCGGCAGGTACCGCAAAGTCTCGGTGGCATAGAAGAGCGGCGGCAGGTCGTAGTCGAGGCGCGCCAGGTCTCGCTCCACCGTGGTTATGGCCACCTCCCAGGCCGTCGGCGCATTGGCGCTGCCCATGAGCGCGGCGGAGCGGACCCGCCCGGGCTGGTCGAGGACCAGGGTCTCGGCGATCCACCCACCCATGGAATGCCCGGCGATGCGCACCGGGTCCGCCCAGCCGAGGTGATCGAGCAGCGCCAGCGTGTCGGCGGCCATGCCCTCCACGCTGTAGGGCGCCGGTGGTGAGGACGAGGGCTCGACCCCCCGATTGTCGAACGTCGCCACCCGGTAGCCCGCCGCCACCAGGGCGGGCACCAGGGACAGGTGCCAGGCCACGGCCGGCTGGCCGCAGCCCGCAATGAGCAGCAGCGGGTCGCCATCGCCGCTGACCTCGTAGCCGAGGGTCACGCCATTGACGCCGACCTCAGGAATGGAGCACCTCCGACAAGAGCTTCGGGGCCACGTTGCGCCCGGTCAGCAGCACGACGGTCTCCTTTCCTGCCGTGTCGAGGGCCACCACCCCTGCCCGCAACGCGGCCACGCCGACGGCGCCGGCCCCCTCGAGGACGAGGCCCATTTTTGAGGCCGAGAAGGCCATGGCGGAGCGGATGTCGGCCTCGCTGACCGTGAGCACGTCGACGCCGTGGGTGAGCGCCACGCCGACCGTGACCGCTCCGGGCTCGAGGTTGCCTGCCAGCCCGTCGGCCACGGTGGGCTCCACCTCAATGGGCACGATGGCCCCCGCCGCCAGCGCCGTGCTCATGGACGGGGAGGCCTCGGACTCGATCCCGATCACGCGCACGCCGGTCCCCTCCAGGCCCAGGATGACGCCCGCCAGCAGACCACCGCCCCCGCAGGGCACGACCACGGTCCCGAGAGCGGGCACCTGCTCGAGCAGCTCCCGGGCCAGGGTCGCCTGCCCGGCGATGACCTCGGGGTCGTTGTAGGGCGACACGTAGCGGCTGCCGTCCTGGGCCGCCAGCGCCAGCGCGTGGGTCTCGGCCTGCCGGTAGCCCTCTCCGTGCAGGACCAGGCGCACGTCGAATCGCTGCAAGGCCGACACCTTGGCCGCCGAGGCCCCGGTGGGCACCACCACGGTGACGGCCGCGCCGAGCTTGGACGCCGCGAAGGCCAGCCCCAGGCCATGGTTGCCGGCTGACGAGGCGACCACCGCGCGACCGGGGTGTTCCGCCAGCGTGGCGGACACGGCGGCCAGACCACCCCGCACCTTGAACGACCCGGTGGGCTGCAGCGTCTCGAGCTTGACCGATACGGAGGGTCCCAGCTGGGGCACGCCCACCACCGGCGTCCGTGCGAGATAGCGCCGCACCACCGTCCACGCCGCCTCCCGCTGGGCCGGCCCGGGGAGCTCGACGTCGCGCACCGGTCCAGTCTGGCCGACCGGTCGCCTGGCATGCTGCACACGTGCACGCCGGGACCCGCACCATTGAGGGCGTCACCGTCAGGGTCCTCCGCGACGTGACCTCCATGGCCCGGGCCGCCGCCGACGAGGCGCGGGGCGTGATGCGGACCGCCGTGGCCGCCCGGGGCTCGGCCAACGTCATGTTCGCGACCGGCAACTCCCAGTTGGCCTTCGTGCAGGCACTGGTACACGAGACCGAGGGAGTTCCCTGGGCCGACACGGTCGTCTTCCACATGGACGAATACGTGGGGGTGGGACCCCACCACCCGGCCGGGTTCCAGCGCTGGATACGGGAGCGCATTGTGGAGCCCGCCCGCCCCAGGGCCGCGTACTACGTGGAGGGGCTCGGGGACACCGACGCCGAGTGTCGCCGCTACGCGGACCTCCTGCGACAGCGTCCGCTCGACCTCTGCTGCCTCGGGGTGGGTGAGAACGGGCACCTGGCTTTCAACGACCCCCCGGTGGCGGATTTCGACGACCCCGTCGACGTCAAGGTGGTCGAGCTGGAAGCGGCCTGCCGGCTGCAGCAGGTCAACGAGGGCCACTTCCCCGGGCTGGAGGATGTGCCGGCGCACGCCATCACCGTGACCATCCCGGCCCTCCTCCGGGCCGGCCGCGTCCTGGCGATCGCCCCCGAGGCGCGCAAGGCCACTCCGGTGGCGGCCGCGTTGACCGGACCCGTGACCACGGCCTGTCCGGCCTCGGCGCTGCGGACGATCTCCCATGTCACGGTGTACCTCGAGCCCGCCTCGGCCCGTTTGCTGCCCGATTGAGGGACGCCGCCCCGGGGTCAGGAGCTCCGAAACCCGGTGACGTCGTAGAGGTGGTGGACCGGGTCGTGCAGCAGGTAGCGGCTGAAGCCGGCGATGTCGAAGCAGGCGCCGTCGCTGCGCCGACCAGTTCGGCGCCACTGTTCGTCCCGCACACGGTCGAACGCAGCGGCCAGTGCCGCGGCAGCGCGGCGCAGCTCGACCGCCACGACGGCCGGGTCCTGCGCGAGGTACCGCCGCTCGACCGCCGTCGCGTCCTGGTCCCAGTTCGGGTAGAGCGGGTCGTCCTCGCGCACCATGAGGTCGAGCCGCTCGAGGTAGAGCGTGCAGACGTCGCGCACGTGGCAGGCGTACTCCAGCGGCGCCCAACGGTCCTCGGCCGGACGTCGACGCACCATGTCGGCCGGCTGGCGCAGGACGGACTCCCACGACTCGGCGTTGGCGCGCAGACGTGCGGCCACCGACTCCGGTGGCACGATGGTCGCGTCGAACCCGCACTCGGGACACCGGCGCCCGAGCACCCACGTCCAGTCCTTCTCGTCCGGCACGATGGCCACGCTCAACCCTCCCGATCGCGTTGCAGCCAGGCCAGGAGGTCGTCCGGGGCCATCGCAGCGACGCGGTTGCGGTAGTGGGCGAACTCGCCGTCGCTCAGGAGCGCCCGACCCTCGCCCGACCTGCCCTGACGGAAGAAGGCCGCCGGATCCTTCAGCACGCGCAGTCCGGCGTCGGGCGCAGGGATGCCGGCCCGCATCGACTCGAACGTGGCCGCCTGCACCAGCGCCGGCCAGCGCGCCTCGTCGACGACGATCCCCAGAAGGTCGGCGAGCCGCCGCATGGCACCGTCGAGATCGGACAGGAGATCGTCGTAGTGCACCAGCACGACATTGTTCTCGTGACGGCGTGCCCAGGCGTCCGAAAGGTGCAGCAGCGCCCCCGGGAGGGTGTCGAGCCAGGCGCGGGGATCGCCCTCCCAATCGATGAACCCCAGCAACCACTCGTGCAGCGGAGGTTTCGGCGGGCGGGCGGCTTCGGGTCGCCCGGTGAGCTCGGCCATGCGGCGGCGATCGATGTTGTTGCCGTGGTGATACAGGGAGACCGCGACATCGAGCGGGTGGCGTCCGACGACGATGTAGGTGGCACGCCCATGGAGAGGGACGCCGTCGAGCGGCGTGTGGGTCTTGATGACGCGACGGTGGGCCTGCGCCGCCAGGTCGGCGAACACGTCGTCCTTGGGCCGCACCAGCCAGTCCAGCCAGGGCGAGAGTCGCCCAAGGTGATCGGGCAGCTCCGGGAAGCCGTAGACGAGCAGCAGGCAGATCATCTGGACCCAGGTCGTGCCGGACTTGGAGCGGGTGCTCACGACGATGTCGCCGGGGCGAAATGGGAAGTCCCACCAGCGTGCGCTGTCCTCGTCGGGCGACGTGTAGCGCACCAGCGAAGCGCCGGCGGGGCGCAGCGGTCGGTCGCGGTCCCCTCTCATGGCACAAGCATGGCGGACGGCGCGGCCACGGCAACCACATCGAACCCGTCGGGCAACGGCGGGGCAATGGCCGCTCCGTAGGTTGCGGGCACGGAGAACGGGGGTGCCGGGCGGGGGCCGGAGGCACCGGAGGAGGGGGGGCGTGACGATTGCTGTGGCCGTGGGGGGATTGGACTTCACCCCCCAGGCACCTCGACCGCGCCGGAGCCGCCGCTCGACCCTGAAGCGCATCGTCATTGCGGCCGGGTCCGCGCTCGTCGCGCTGGTCATCGTGGTGGCGTCCTTCGTCGGCTTCAGCCTCTATCGCATCGACCATGCCGTGCACCACGTCGGCGTGTCCGCCTCGCTGCTGGCCCGGGGCAAGAACGACCTCCTGGCCATCGTCAAGGGTCCCGACCACAGCGAGCAGGTCTTCGTCTTCCACGACGCCGGCGGACACACCAACGTCCTGCAGATCCCCCAGAAGCTCGGGCTCCCGCTGTCGAACGGCACCACTGTGCCGCTCGGGACCCTCAGCCTGCATGCGCCCACCACCATCATCGCCGGACTGGACCACCTGGGCATTCCAGTCAGCCACTACGTCGGCGTCGACCTGCACATGGTGGACCCGGACTCCAACCTGGGCCGGCTCGCCACGGGGAGGCTGTCGATGACCTCCATGATGTCGGACCCGACCGGGACCAGTTCCATCCTCGAGCAGGTGGCGTCGCACATCTACCTCGGTCCCGGGACGCCGGTCTCGGCCGTGCTGTCGCTGATGAACGTGCCCACGGCCCACCCCGTCTCCGTCCCGACCGAGCGAGACGTGCACGGAACGGTCGTCCTGGCCGCGGCCTTCGCCAACGTGCTGCGCGCGTTCTTGTAGTGGATCGCCGCGGGTGACGGTTGGGCGGAGGCGGGGCGAGGCCCGGCGGCGGGGTTGGTTGCGCCGTGGCCGCCACCACGCGATTGAGCCGGCGGGGCCCGAGCTCACGGGGCGTGACGGGGATGCGTCCGGTCAGCAGCGGTCGCGTCCGGAGTCGCCGGCCTCGCTCGACCAGGTGCTGCGCCAGGCGGCGGAGGCCAAAAGGCCCGGGACCGACCCGCACCACTGATTCGTTCCGCCGCGTGCGTTGGCCCCGGGATCCTCTCGGCCGGCAGGTCTCAACGCCCCGACGGGCCCAGCCAGCGTTCGAGGAAGGGAAGGGCCTCGGTGCCGTGCCACTGGTGTCCGCCCTCGAAGACGTCGTGGACCAGGCGGTCGCTCGCTCCGAACCTTTCGTAGACGAGACGGGTCCGGCGCACCGATTCGGCCGCGGTGGCGAAGGGGAACAGCAAGTCCTCGGTGCCGGACTCGACGAGCAGGGGCCGGGGCGCCACGAGCGCCCCGAGGTCCTCGTGCTCCAGACGACCCAGCATGCCGAACAGAATCTGCGAGCCGCACATGTTCCAGGGCATTTTGTGGCTCTCGGCCCATGAGGAGAAGTAGCCACTCACCACGGACGCAGCCACGCGGGTGTCGAGCGCAGCGGTAAAGAGCGTCACGGTGCCGCCGTAGGAGATGCCGACCATGCCCAGCCGTGCGGGATCGACGAGGGGGTGCTGCTCCAGCACATCGAGCGAGCGCCGCAGATCCCAGATGTTCTGTGCCAGCGGGTTCCAGCCCGCCATGGCGGCGTGCACCAGATTGGTGTCGCAGGCGTAGTGGTCCTCGGGATTCCAGTCCAGCCGCTCGCCGAAACAGCGGAGGTCGGGCGCCAGTACGACGTAGCCGCGGTGGACCAGCTGCAGCCCGTAGTCGGCGTTCGGCATGGCGGTGTGCTCGAGGCCGACGACTTGCGACTTGCCCGGCCCGTGACCGTGGGCGGCCAGCACCCCCGGCCCCGGCGGCCCGTTCCGGCGGTCGTCGGGCACCAGCAGGTAGGCCGGGACCGACATGGTGTCCTCGGTGTCGAAGACGATCCTGTCCCGCCGGTAGCCGTCGCAGGCCTCCGATTCGAGCGTCTCGACGTTGAGCGGGACAGGTGAGGGCTCCGGCCCGAGCAGCTCGATCAGGCGGGACCGGCGCCGGTCCAGCCAGGCCGGCATGGCCGCGGGGTCGTACTCGGGCAGCGGGTCCTCGTGGGTCGTGGCGGCCAGGCGGCTCATCCATTGGTACCACGACGAGAAATTGCGGGCCGGCGGGGTCAGGACGAGAGCCCCGGTGTCTTCGCTCATGGACGGCCCTTTCTGGGGATGCGCGTGGCTGTGCGGGGCCAATGTAGGCGTCGTCGACGCCGTCGATCCGACTCGGGCAGAATTGGGCGGTGACCCTCGCCACCTCCGTCAGCGTCCACCCGCTCTCCCCCACCATCGGTGCGGAGATCGCCGGCGTGGACATCGCCCAACCTCTGGCGCCCGGTGTGGTGGCGGCCGTCCGGGACGCGCTCAACACCCATCACGTCATCTTCTTCCGCGACCAGTCCTTGACGCCCGAGCACCAGGCCGCCTTCGCCCGTCAGTTCGGCATCGTCACAGAGGCCCACCCCGTGCTGCCCTCTATCGACGAGAGTCCCGAGGTGCTGGCGATCGACGGCAAGGTGGACCGGGCCAGCTGGTGGCACACCGATGTCACCTTCCTGGAGACGCCGGCCATGGGCTCCATCCTCTACATGCTCGAGTCGCCCGAGGTCGGCGGCGACACCATGTGGGCGAGCCTGCAGGACGCCTACGACGGGCTCGCCCCCCCGGTGCGCGCCCTGTGCGATCAGCTCATCGCCATTCATCATGACCCCTGGTTCGCCGCCGACGTGGCGGAGCGGGGCGGTTACGAATGGGACGGCACGTGGCGCGAGACGCTGCTGCCCGCCCTGCACCCCGTCGTGCGCACGCACCCCGAGACGGGGCGCAACGGCCTCTTCGTGAACCGGCAATTCACTCGCACCCTGTTCGGACTGTCGGACAACGAGAGCAACGCCATTCTCGAGATGCTCTACCACCACTGCGTCAAGCCGGAATACACCTGCCGCTTCCGTTGGCGCGCCGGGTCCGTCGCCTTTTGGGACAACCGAGCCACCCTGCACTACGCGCTGGACGACTACGGGACGGCGGCGCGCTATGCACACCGGGTGACACTGCGGGGCGACAAGCCCTTCGGCCCGGCCATGCCGCTTCCCGCGAGCTGACGGCCTCGTTGGCCGCCGGCCTGGGGGCCGATCTCGGCGTCGCCGCGGCGGCGTTCGTCGGGACCAACGTCGACAACTGCGTCGTGGTCATGGCCATGGTGGCCGGCGCGCCGCTGCAGCGCGCGCATCGCATCGCGGCCGGCCAGGTCCTCGGCTTCGCCGTCCTGGTGGCGGTCTCCGCCGCCGCGGCGGCAGTGCTGTTCGAGTTCTCGACCGCCGTGGTCGGGCTGCTGGGGCTGGTGCCGCTCGCCATCGGCCTGCACGGCCTGGTGGGCCTGGCGCGGGGCCATACCGACGGCGAGGGCGCGACGAGCCCGCCGGCCACCCCGGCGCGCCGGCGCCGGCGCTCGAAGCCCGAGCAGCGCGCCGTGGGTCGGAGTCTGACCGCGGCCGCGCTGGTCACCATCGCCTCGGGCGGCGACAACCTCGCCGTCTACATCCCGCTCTTCCGCGTCGGAGGGGGAACGAGGGTCAGTGCCGTCGTGACCATCTTCGTCGTCGGGGAGGCCCTCGTCACCTGGCTGATCCTGGCCGGCGGCCGCCATCCGAAGGCGCGCCGGGTCATGTTGCGTTTGGGGCATCTGACCGTTCCCATCCTGTTGTGCTGTGTCGGGATACTGGTGCTGGTCGAGGCGGGGACCTTCTCCCTGCTCTGACCCGGCGCGACAATGGAGAGGTGTCAGATGCCGTCGACGCCCTGATCCTCGACCTGCTCGAGTGGGTCGCCCCAGCGGCCCGGCCCTACGACGAGGTCATGGAGGTGTGGCGTACGTCCTGCCCCCGGCTGCCCGTCTGGGAGGACGCCAACGAGCGAGGCTTCCTCGTCCGGGAGCATGTCCCCGGGCAGGGCCGGCTGATCTCGGTCTCGCCCGCCGGCGTCGACCATCTACGCCGCCACCGTTCGGTCGCGCCCGTCTGAGATCGGCGCCACCCCGGGCCCTGGCCGAACGCCGCTGGCCGCGCCCGTCGGCGCCGTGGTTGACTGCGTCGAGAGGGCGCGAGTCCACGAGCACGGGGAGGGCCCGATGGAGGATCTGCAGGGCAAGGTCGCGGTCATCACGGGCGGAGCCAGCGGCATCGGCCGGGCCGTGGCGGACCGGGCGGCGGCCGAGGGCATGCTGATCGTCCTGGGCGACATTGAGGAGGGCCCGCTGAAGGAGGCCGTCGGCGACCTGACGAGCTCGGGGGCCGAGGCGCTCGGTGTGGTGACCGACGTGGCCGACGGCGCGTCGGTGCGTGCCCTGCGGGACGCCGCGGTCGACCGCTTCGGCGCCGTGCATCTCGTGCACAACAACGCCGGCATCGGTCTGGGCGGCCCGATCTGGGAAGTGAGCGAGGAGGACTGGCGCTGGATCCTCGGCGTCAACCTGTGGGGCGTGATCCACGGCGTGCGGACCTTCACGCCGCTCCTCATTGAGCAGGGCGAGGGCCACATCGTCAACACGGCCTCCATTGCGGGGCTCATCGCGGCCCCGTTCCTCGGTCCCTACAACGCCACCAAGCAGGCCGTCGTGGCCATTTCGGAGACGCTGTTCAAGGACCTGCAGTCCGTCGGCGCGCCCATCGGCGTGTCGGTGCTGTGCCCCGGCTTCGTGCAGACGCGCATCGCCGAGTCCGAACGCAACCGGCCCGACTGGGCGCCCGACCGCGACGTGGAGGGCGCCGCTGCACTGCGCGGCGCGGTGCAGGACATGGTCCACGGGGGCATTGCCGCCACCACCGTGGCCGACCGCGTGATCGACGCCGTGCGCGCCGACACCTTCTACATCCTCACGCATCCCGAGCTCGACGGCGCCATCACCACGCGCTTCGACGACATTGTGCAGGGCCGGCCGCCCAGCCCCACCATGATCGCCTGAGCGGGCTCCGCTGCTGACACCGGCGACAGCCACCGGCGACGGCCACCGGCGACGGCCACCCGCGGTGAGATACCGGCGACGGTTACTCGTCCTGCAGGACCAGCGCGGCCGCCGTGTGCGCCGCCCGCCGCCCGGGGAGCACGGCGGCGACGTTGGCCAGGACCAGCGCGGCGACCGCGGCGATCACGATCGACCACACGGGAACCGTCGGTTCCGGCACTGCCCCGATCTCGTCCGCGAAGAGGGTCCAGAGCCACCGCCCCAGCACGATGCCCAGCGGGATACCGATCACGACCCCGATAGTCGCCGTGACCGACGCGTGCCACGCCACCGCGGCGGACAGCTGCCGCTCGACGAAGCCCATGACTCTGAGCAGCGCGAGATCGCGCCGGCACCGCCGCACCGACGCCGCGAGGGCAAGCCCCACCGCCACGACCGCGGCGACGGCGAGCGCGGCGGCCAGGAGCAACGGGGTGGTGCCCATGGAGCGGTAGTTGGTGATCTGGGCCGGGTGCTGGACGGCGAGGACGCTGGCTTCGTACCCGCTGCAGTTCGAATTGGGATCCTGCCGCGCCAGGATGTCGTTCGCCGTCACGCTGAGCCGTTGCGCGGCGGCCAGGCCCTGTGGCGTACCGGGGCCTCCCCGGACACGCAAGAGGACCATGTTGGGACCTGTGCACGGTGCGTCGTAGCCCTGGGGACCCAGGCTCTCGGTCACTGGCCCCGCGTCGGCGGGCACGGCGGCACCGATCCCCATGGAGGTGTGGAGCCCCTCGGAGATGCCGATCGCCGGCATGGTGGCCACCCCGACGATCGTCAGAAGGATGGGCCGGCGCGGATAGCCGGGAACGTACTTGAGGCCGACGGTGTCCCCGATCCGCTTGTGCAGCTCCGCCAGCGTCGACGCGCCGAGGACGATCTCATGTGCCGAGGTCAACCCGTGACCCGAGACGATGGGTGGGGCGACGGCGCTGCCGGGGTTCGACAGCAGGGTCGGCACCTCCACCCCGTCCAGTTGCATCGTCGCGAACGAGATCCCGGAGGATGACGTCACGGCGGGGTCGTGGCGGAGCGTTGCGACGGCCCTGTTCGGCACGGGACCGTACCCGTTGGATGACTCCACCGCGTAGTCCCAATTCCACCCGTAGAGGGCCGGCCGGGAAACCAACGTGTGCAGGCTGGCGCCGAAGGTCAGCGTCGTCGTCACGACGAGCATGGCGATGACGGCGGCCAGGACGGCGCCACGGTAGGGACCCGCCATCCGGCCCGAACGTGCGTCGACGGCGAAGGTCGCTCCCGCAATGGCCGGTGGCGGTAGCCCGGACCGGGCGGCGAGGTCCACGGTGGAGGATCGACGGACCCCGGCTCGTGAGCGCCGCTGGACGCGGTGTGGCGCACCGAGGAAGGCGAACAACAGAGCCCCCACCCCGAGGACTCCGACCAAAATGCTGAATCCCGCGCCGAGGACGGTCCAGTCTGCGTTCACCCCCCGGTCGGGATAGACGGCACGGACGGGTCCTATCGGGAAGAGCGGGGACATCGCCAGGGCCACGCCGACGGCCAGAGCGGACCCAACCACGATGGAGCCGAAGATGCCGGGTAGCCCGTCGAGCCCCGTCGTCACCGGGTCGGCCCCGACGGCGCGCATGACCACGAGATCCTGCTCCCGGGCTCCCAGTTGCCGCGCGATCACCTGGATCCCGAGGAACAGCGCGGCGAGGGCGGCAATGGCACCGAAGGCGCCGAGCGCCAGCGCTTCGGGCCGGATGGTCTGCTCGGCCTCGGCGTGGAGCTGGGACGTGACCTGGAAGTCCGTGAAGTAACGCTCGGTCGAATTCCACCGGCGCTCGACGGCCGCGACGCTCGCCGACCCGCCGCGCACTTGCACGCCCAGATAGACGAGGGTCTTCGCGTCGGAGGCCAGTGACCGGGCCAGCGCAGGCGTCCCCACAATGTAGGTGGGGAACTTCGCGATCTGGTCCTGCACCACCTCCCGATTCAACAGGCCGATGCCGACGACCTTCAGCGCGAGACGCCGGGACGGCGCCGACCCGCGATCGATGGCGACGGTGAGGGTCTGCCCGAGGTGCAGACCCAACGCCGCCGCCGCGCTCTGCGTCACCATGACCTCGTTGACGCGGGAGGGATCTGCCATCCGACCACTGGTGACGGCCAGACGATCCTGGTTGAAGAGGAGGCCGTCGACGCTGCTGACGAGGAGGACGTTGCCGTCGAGAGTGCGCCCCGCGACCCGCCCGGCATGCACGAAGGACGCGGCCAGCGCCTGGTAGCTCTCGACGTGCTTCACCTCGGGGTACGCGCGCACCGCGTCCGTGAGCCGCTGGGCCAGGTGTGGCGGCTCGACTCCCGGACCCCCGCCGGCGGGCACGATCATGAGGTCCGAGGGGTTCGTTGCGGCCAGGAACGTCGAGAACGACGACGCGGTCCGGCGGGCCCCTGCGAACGACCCCAGCGCCACGCCGCCGGCCAGGCCGACCAGGAGCACGAGGAGCAGGTACCCCGCTCGCTGCCGCTTCCAGCCGACGACCGATCGGTACCGGGCGGTGCGGATGGCCGTGGAGCTCCGCGCCGCGCCGTGGTCCATCGCTCCAGAGTGTCGGAAGGTCAGTCGATCGCCAATGGGGTCAGCAGGTCCTGCCGCCTCGTGGTACCACGAGTCGTCAGGAGGCCGGCAACGGTTTGAAGGGCTGCACCGTGACCCAGCAGGTGCCCTGCGCCTTGCCACTCTTCGGCATTTTGCAGGCCGACGATTTCGGCACGTTGTTGTGGACTTTCACGACCTGGTACTGCGTCGGGCCGTAGAACTTGTCGGGCCCGAAGGTCCAAATGGGTGCGAGCGTGCCCGGGTAGTTCGTGATCTTCGACATGGCCTCCACGAACGTTCTCCGGTTCAGGTTCTTGCCGGCGTCCTTGGCCGCGGTGGCGAGCAGGCCGATGGCACCGCACCAGGCCTGAATGGGGCCCTGTTCCTCTATGTAGTGGTAGAGCGTGCCCGGGATCGGCTTCGGGTGATAGGCGTGCCACGTGTTGTAGCAGGCCCGCACCCCGGGGTCGTAGCCGCCCTGGCTCTGCGGGCGGTTGTCGTCGATGCCGCCGAGGGTCTCCGTCGTGACGCCCTCCTGCCCGTTGAGCGCCTGCTCGTAGGGGACGGGGATGAGCCCCAGCGCCACCTCAATGGACGACTGGTAGTCGCTGAGCAGGAGCTGCGGGAAGTACTGCTGGGAGTTCTCGGCCCCGATGTAGGGGAAGAACGCGTTCTCCGGGAGCATGGGGATCACCGACTGCACGCCGGCGGCCTTGAACTTCTCGACGGCCAACTGCGCGTCGGAGTTGGTGGTGGCGGTCTGATCCGCGCTGCCGGCCACCGTCTGGACCACCGGTGTGATGCCCGCCTTCTTCAGGTCGGGCAGCATGTAGTCGTTCAGCGCGTCCTGGTCCGCCGCCTGGTCCGAGACGACGACGCCGACCTTCTTGCCGTGGCCGAGGCGCCCCGAACTGACCCCCCACTGCACGACGGCTGCCAGCACGGGTGCCATGTCCGCACCGGTCCACCACAAGTAGGGCGAGGCCAGGTTGGTCCAGTTGGTCGTGGTGGACCAGGCGCTGATGAGCGGCGTCTGGCCCTGCTGGGCCACACAGAGCTGGTCGTCCCCTTCCCAGGTGCCGACCCCGTCGACGACCGCGAAGACCGCCGGGCTGCCCTGGGTCCACTGCCGGCACAGGGACTGCATGTTGGCGTCGTTGGTCGGGTCGAACTGCACGATGATCGGGTTGATCTTGCGGCCGTTGATGCCACCGGCGTCGTTGATCTTGTTCACATAGAGGTGGATCGCCGGGATCTGCTCGTTGTACTCCTTGTCCTCGGCGAAGCCCTCCTTGCCGGCCAGGCTGTTGATGGCGACCACGGGGAAGACGACGTTGATGCTCGTGGCGCTGACGCCGCGGGTGCTCGTGCTGGCCTGGCTCGGCGGCGAAGCGGTCGTGCTCGACGCCACCTCGGCCGCGCCCGCACTGCTCGACCCGCCCGGCGTGCCCGCGGGCGCCAGCACGAGCCAGGCCACGAGCCCGACGACGATGGCGATGATGATGATGGCCGTGCGCACCTGCATGGCGCGGGGGCGCCGGCGCAGGCGACGCCAGGACCGGCCCAGCGGCGCCAGGGGATGGAATCGCGCCTGTCGGTGCGCGGGAACCGTCATGTTCGCTTCCATGTTCACCCTCCTCGACGGCGGTCTGCACCGCCGCCCTCCCCTATCGGACCCGACGCCATCAGGGCCTCGTCGCTCGCACCAAGGTAGGCGGCCAGCGCCTTCGAGTCAGCGCGGATCACGTCGGGCGGCCCGGCAGCCACGACGCGGCCCAGCTCCATGACCACGACGGTGGAGCACAGCTCGAAGACCAGCGGCACGTCGTGCTCGACCAGGACGATGGTCGTCTCCGCCACTTCGTGGATCCGCTGCAGGAGCGGGACGAAGGCCTCGGCCTCGCGCTGGGCGATCCCGGCCGTCGGCTCGTCGAGCAGGAGCAGGCGGGGCTGGGCCAGGACGACGGAGGCGAGGTCGACCACCCGCCGTGTCCCCGTGGACAGCTCCGCCGTGCGGTGATGGCGAAACCGCTCCAGTCCGAAGGCGGCGATGACCCGGTCCACCGCCTGCAGCTTGCGGCGCTCGGCGCGGCGCGCCCACGGCAGGCGGAGGGTGGTGGAGAGCACGGCCACTTCCCGGCGGGCGTCCTCGCTGAGGAGCAGGACATCGAGCACGGTCAGCTCCGGGAAGAGCCGACAGTCCTGGAAGGAGCGCACCATGCCGATGCTGAGCCGTTCCTCGGGCAGGTACTCGGCCAGATCGATGTCGTCCAGGTGCACGCTCCCGGACTGCGGTGCCACCAGCCCCGAGATCACGTCGAGCGTGGTCGTCTTGCCCGAGCCGTTGGCGCCGATCAGCCCGACGATGGAGCCCGGCACCGCCTCGAACGTCACCCCGTCGAGCGCGCGCACCCCGCCGAAATGCACCCGCACGTCCGTCACCGTGAGGCGGGCGGGGTGCGCCTTCACCGGGCTCTCGGGCGCCCCCGTCACTGCTCCGCCCCGTCAGCGACCAGGGTCGGTGTGACCGGGGGACCGGCCTGCCGCGAACTCAGGCGTTCGTGGGCGGTGCGGATGCCCAGCGTGACCATGTCACCGGAACGGTGCAGCAGATCGGCCAGCCCGCCGGGCAGGTAGAGGATGAAGAGGATCAGCCCGAGGCCGCTGGTGATGAACTGGATCGTCTGGTTGGCGCCGAAGAGCGCGGGGAGGCCTTCGAGGTAGAGGGCGCCCAGGATCGCCCCGGGGATGGAGCCCAGGCCGCCGATCACCACCATGGAGATGATCACGAAGGATGTGGTGGGGTCGAATGTGATGTCGGTGTTGTTGAGCTGCTGGGTGGCGAAGGCGAAGCACACGCCTGCATAGCCCGCCATGAAGCCCGACAGGCCGAAGGCCAGGAGCTTCGTGCGCAGGATGGGGATCCCCATGGCCGCCGCGGTCAGCTCGTTGTCCCGCACGGCGACCAGGCGTCGCGCCACGCCCTTGTCGCGCCAGATCCGCACCATGAACACGGACAGCAACAACACACCCAGCGAGAACAGGGCGAAGGACTGCTGGGAGGCGAGGCTCAGCCCGAACAGCGAAGGTCGTCCGATGAAGGTGTAGCCGGGATCGGGGAGGCCGGTGCACAACGTCTTGTGGATGCCGGGCACGCTGAAGCAGGGAGTGGCCAGCACCGCGCTCTGCATGAAGATGGCAAAGGCCAGCGTCGTGACGGCCAGGAAGAGGCCGGGCATCCGCAGCGCCGGTAATCCCACGAGGATGGCGACCAGCGCCGTCACGACGCCGCCGTAGAGCATCACGATGGGCAGGGGCAGAGACGTCCCGAGGTGCACCGCCACCAGCGCACCCACGGCCACGAACCCGAATTGGCCCAGCGAGACCTGGCCCGCCCATCCCGTCAACATGGTCAGGCTCAGCGCGATCACGGCGAAGATGCAGATCTGGCTGAAGAGGACGTTGTTGCCGACGGAGAGCACGAAGGGCAACAGGATGGCGACGCCGACGGTGAGCCAGATGCCGGTGACCGAGACCCGACGGCGCAGTTGGTCGACCCCGGCGCGCATGGTGGTGGCGGCACCGTGCTGCCAGGTGCTCCGCTCCCCCGTCCGCGCGCCCTTGCTGAGGGCGCTGACCCGCACCAGGAGGACGACCATGACGACGACGAAGATGATGAGCTGCTGCTTGGCCGGTGAGGGGATGTTCCATTCGAGGAGCTCGAGGAAGACCCCCATGCCGATGCCGGCGATGAAGGCGACCGTCAGGTTGACCATGGCTCCGATGAGCGCCGCCGTCAGCGCGTAGAGCAGCAGGTCCGGTGAGAGCGCCTGGGTCAGGGCACTGGTCTGGTTGGGCGCGTTGAGGATGGCCGTGAAGGCCGACAGCGCTCCGGCCACCGTCCACGTCAGCGTGGACGTGCGACGGATCCAGACGCCGGACAGGCGGGCGGAGTCCGCGTTCTCCGACATGGCGCGCATGGAGAGGCCCCACGAGGTGAAGCGAACGGCGAGCACCAGGACCGCCGTCACGATGGGCGCCACAATGAGGGTGAGTACCTCGGTGGGCGTGATGATGAACGGGCCGAGGGAGAACGACAGGTCGAAGGGCACCGGCACCGGCTTGTACAGGTTGGAGGGCCTGATGAAGGGCAGCGCCGTGAGCGCCAGCAGTACGTAGCTCAACCCGATGGTGGCCACCATCACGAGAACGCGTGGGCGGCTGAACAGCCGGCGCAGCACGAGCTCGGACCCGGCGCCCGTCAGCGCGGCCAGCCCGATGGAGAGCAGCAGGGCGAACCAGTAATTGAAGTGGAAGTCCGCGGTGAGCTTCACCAGGAACACGGCGGCGATGACACCGATCTGACCCTGGGCGAAGTTCAGCACCCGGTTGGTGCGGTAGACGAGTACCAGGCCCAGCGCCAGGAGCCCGTACCCCAACCCGTAGAAGAGTCCCTGGACGAGGACGAAGTTGGGAGCCGAGAACGCGAGCACGGGCGCCTAGGACAGCCCGGCGCCGGCGGTGCCGAGGAAGACAGGACGCAACAGGTCGTTGCGCGCCATGAGGTCGGCGGTCGGCCCGTCGAAGCGGATCTCGCCCCGCTCCATGAAGAAACACCGTTGGGCCAGGCTCAGCGCCCGGTTCAGGCTCTGTTCCACCAGAATCACCGTGGTGCCGGACTCGTTGATGCGCCGGACCATCGCCATCAACCGCTCGACCGTCATGGGAGCCAGGCCGAGGGCGAGCTCGTCGATCATCAGGAGGCGCGGACCGGTCATCATCACGCGGGACAGGGCCAGCATCTGCTGCTCGCCGCCCGAGAGCGTGCCGGCCGGCTGGTCGAGCCGCTCGAGCAGCTCGGGGAAGGCGGCCAGCGCCTCCTCGTGCGCCCGTTGCGCCTTGACCCGGTCCCGTCGCAGCGTGTGGCCCCCGATGCGCAGGTTGTCGCGCACGCTGAGCCCGGGGAACGTCATCTTCCCGCCGACCAGGAGGGCGACCCCCTCGTCGATGATCTGCTCGGGCTCCAGGTAGGTCGCGTTCGAGCCGAAGAGCCGGACCACACCACGGTGCGGGTGGGACAGCCCCGAGACGGCCCGGAGCAACGTCGACTTGCCGGCACCGTTCGTCCCGAGCAGGGCCACCATCTCGCCTTCTTCGATCTCGAGGTTGATGTCGAAGAGGACCTGGTTCGTGCCGTAGAAGAAGTCGAGGTTGTGGATCTGCAGCGCGGGGATCGCCCCGCCGGCCTGGCGCCGCTTGCCCTCGGTGTAGCGCTCGATGACGTCCTCAATGACGAGCGTGATGTCCCGGCGCACACTGCGCGACCCGATGACGAGGAGCAGTCCGCCCACGGCGCAGACCGGGAAGATGATGGTCAGCGCCACAACGATGCCGTGCAGGCCACCGATGGCGTCGGACACCGCGCCGAGCAGGACCGACCCGGTGAAGCCACCGAAGACGAGCGAGTAGACGCCGAACATGGCGAAGCAGATGGTGCGCATTTCGGGCGGTGCGGTGGCCGCCAGTGTCAGGAAGATGCAGATCGCCAGCGGCGAAACCGCGGCGTTGGCCAGGAACTGCAGTGTCACCACCATCCAGAGCTGGGGCACGTACAGCGACAGCACGAAGAGTCCTCCGTAGAGGGTGATGCAGATGCCGGCGATGACGAGGGGGCGCTGCGGCGCTCGGCGGAAGTAGCGGTCACCGAAGACGTAGGCCAGCGGCAGGCCGAGAAAGGCGGCCAGGCCGATGATGGCGTACACCTCGCTGCGAGACGCCGTGTCGAGGTGGAACTTGTCGATGAAGAACAGGTTGCCGAACAGCGGTGCGCCGGTCCCGGCGAAGCCGAGGATGGCCACGGCCACGAGCTCGTAGTAGAGGGAGCGGATCCGCAGCAACCTGGTCACCGCGGAGCCCAGGAGGACCCGCGGTGCCTTCTCTTGCTGGCTGTGCAGGTCCATGCCCGATGCCTTGAGGATGTGGCTGCTCTCGTTGGCGCCCTTTTCGGGCTCGCGCAGCGTGAAGAGGGCGAGGCCCAACGGAATGCCGGCCAGCGCGACCAACAGGCCGTAGCGCCAGTTGTGCGCGATCGTCACGACGTAGCCGAAGATGAGGATGCCGATCGTCTGCGACAAGGGGTCGGAGAGGTTGTGCCAGCTGAAGACGCGACCGCGTGCCTCGGTCGGGTAGGCGTCGGACAGGTACGAGTTGTGCACCGTGTTGTTGACGCCGGTGCCCACCGAAGCGGCCAGGTACAGGAAGGCGAACCACCAGACGTTGGGCGAGATCGCCATCAGGGCGCCGAAGCCCGCAAAGATCAGCAGGGCGACGGCCGCCACCACCTTTCGGCTGCCGCGGTCGGCCCACACGGCCAGGGGGACGGCCCAGAGGAGCTGCGACACCTGGGCGATGAAGGCGACCGCGCCCAGGGACGCGTTGGACATGTGAAAGGACGTCTCGAGGTTCCGGCCGATGAGGTTGATCCCGTTGCCGAACGTGCCCGGCACCAGTGCCGCCGCCGTCAGGAGGACCAACGGGGCGTAGCCCGAGCTCTGCAGGATGCCGATCAGCGGGGGCGGCTTGCCCTCCCCCGTTCCGGGCATGACGTCCAGGTCGGCGACGACATCGGCGTCCTTGACCTGGGAGACCGCCTCGCGCAGCAGATCCTCGGGGACGGCGAAGTCGAACAGCGGATCATCGGGCACCGGCTGGGGACTCTATCTCTGACACCTGCGTCAGGGTGGGTGCGGCCGCCTCGCCTCAGACGTAGGTGACCGTGACTTCGTCGTCGACGAACGCCTGCAGCTCCCGCATGTCCTCGTGGGTGGACACGGTGCCGAGCACCGAGAAGACGTACTCATGGCTCCCCTTGCGCCAGTCCACCTCTGCGCCGGGAGGTCGGCTGAGCGCGACGGTGTCCACACCGGGATACTCCGCCAGGCGGTCGAGCCCGTCGACGTCCACCACCCGATGCGCCCCGATGGGGGGCTGTCGGGCGATGACGTACCCGACGCCGGTGGTCGGGACCAGGTCCGGAAAGACCAGCCGCTCCCCGAGCGCCACCCGGCGGGAGATCTCGTAGAGGTCGGTGGCCGGCGAGGCCCGCTCGAGCACCTCTGGGACGAAGCCGCCCAACCGCCCGTTGACTTCAATGACACGGGGGCCGGCGTCGGTGACCTTGATCTCGGTGTGGAGACACCCGATACGGACACCGACGGCCCTGATCGCCGCGGTCGCCACCTGCAGCAGATCCTGCACTACGGACGGCGCGAAGTCGGTGGGGATGACGAGGCCAGTCTCCCGGAACGGCTCCGCCTGCGGCAGGCGTCCCGTCACAGCGAGGTGGCTGATGACGCCATCGACCACGACACTCTCGACGGACACGTAGTCGCTGAATTGCTCGCTGGGCGGCGGCGAGGCACCCACCATGTACGACTCGACGACCATGGTCGAGGCCGTGCTCTCGGTCGACTGCGTCGCGATCACCCTGCGTAGCCCGGCCTCGTCCCGCACCAGGTGCGTGTCCCGGCTCGCCGCCCCTCGTCGTGGCTTGACCACCACCGGGAATTCGATGCTCTCGACCAGCCCGTCCACGGCCGCGGCGGTCGGGCGCCCCGGGACGGCCGTGCAGGTCGGTACGGGCAGCCCCCCTTGGCGCAGGGCATCGCGCTGGGTGACCTTGTCGAGCAGCCTGTCCGCCACAGCGCCGTCGTGATAGGCCAGCCCCAGCCGCGCGGCCAGGGCCGACGCGGTCGCCATCTGGGCGTCGGCGTAGGCGACGATCCCGGCGGGTTCCAGCGCGCCCACCGACCGGCTCGCCTCCTCTTCGGTCTGGCCGGCGATATCGACGACCTGCCCGAACTTGCGCAGGAGCCTGACGACCCAGGCGTCGTCGAGCCGGTTCGAGTCGACCACCCACGCGATGTCGCACATCGCCCGGGCCGACTCCGAGAGCGCGTAGGCGGACGTCGACCCATCGCCGTACACGATGACGAGCAGCGGGCGACCTGCGGACGACAGGGTGCCGGCCTGCCGGGCCGGGCCAGGCCGCTCCTTCACCCCGTGCATCGTGTGCGAGAAGGGGGACACGGGTGACGACTTACCAGGCGTGGCCGTCGGGACTGCGCAGGGGCGACTCGGGCAAAGGAGGCCGGTCGACGCGGGGCAGCAGGTAGGTGGACACTTCGAACAGGTCCTTGAACGGCGTGTAGCGCTGCGCCGTCTCGTCCAGGTACGCGTAACCGCTCCCGGCCGAGCCGACCAACCGTCCGAGCATCCGGTGGGCCATGAGCGCGTGCCGCTGCCGCCAGAGCGTCAGCGTCTCGTCGATGTCGATGAGGGACTCCAGAATCTGGAACGGCACCTGCAGGATCGGGTCCTCCCGGTAGAGGCTGATGAACAGGGCGGCGACGAACGCCTCATGTGAGAACCGCCGCCCGCCCTCGCGCACCTCTTGCGCCCAGCCGGCGCCGTCCAACACCACGTCGAAGCGTCGGGTGCTGCTCTCGAACGCCTCCAGCTGCCTGCGCCGCACCTCAGGATCGAGGTCGGCGCGGCCCTCTATCCTGGCCCGGTCCCGCGCGTGCATCTCCGTGGCGGCGCGCGCATAGCTGGCGGCAAAGTCGTACCCGTCCCTCCGCACGAACGGGAGACGGGTCAGCCACCGTTCGACGTGGTCGAACAAGGAGGGCGCCAACTCGGACAGGCGAACCAGTTCGGCATGGTCCTCCCGCAGCGTCGCCACGTAGTCGTGCCCCTCCACCTTCAGGCGGTCTCGTTCCAGGAGGCCGAACGTGTTCTCAATGAGGCGGAACTGCACGCTCTGGAAGCCCGACGCCGGCATCAGGTACGAGCGGAAGTCGAGGAAATCGAGCGGTGTCAGTGTCTCCAACACGTCCATCTGGGCGACGAGAAGGCCCTGAATCGCCTTGATGCGGCGCAGCCTGGCCAGGACCGTCCCCAGCTCGTTCTCGCGAACGCGCTCTCGTCCCATGATCGTCATCACCGAGTCGAGCTCGACGAGGATCTGCTTGAACCACAGCTCGTAGGTCTGGTGCACGACAATGAAGAAGTACTCGTCGTGCATGGCCTCGCCGGCCGCCACGCTTTTCGGCGTCTGCGCGTTCAGCAGATAGTCGAGGTGCAGATAGTCCCAGTAGTACAAGGTGTCGCTCGGCAGTGCGTCCGGCACGGCCATCATCGGGCACCCGTCGCTCGAGATCAGGTCGAGGAGCGGGGTCTGCACGGCGCGTCCGTCCGCCGAGGCACCCTCAGGCCCTGCCAAGTCCGCCTGTGACACGACTGCAGGTTAGCTGTGAAAGGTGGAAATGAGCTGGGAAATATCTCGGGGTCGCGTGGGGTGCGGTGCCTGCGTGACGACGCGGTGAACCGGCAAGGGTCGACCGTCACCGACCAGCACTTCTGACCGGCCGTCCCTCGCCGGCGGCAGGGCGGTCAAGGCCTCAGGCGGTCGGGCGGACCGTCGCCACGGTGAGAGGGCCTTCCGGCATGACCGCCACGCGCGTCCCCGGGCCGAGGCGCCTGCACGCGGCGCCGACCGCCGCGTCCAGGTCGGGTGCCGCGGTCAGGAGCAGATCGGCGCCCGTGCCCCCGGCCAGGCCCTCGCTGCAGAGGTGGACCTCCGCCCGGGCGAGCACGCGCCCGAGCACCTGCGCCTGCCAACGGTCGAGCTCCGGCGCGCCCGGCGCGCCGATCAGATCGCCCGGCGTCCGCGCCTCGGCCAGCAGACGGGCGAAGGCGCCGCCGGCGGGGACGCCGTCCTCGCAGGCGGCGGCCATGACGATGATCCCGCCCGGACGCACAATCCGTTCGGCCGCGGCCATGCCCTTGACGGCCTGGTACAGGTTGCGGTCCAGCGGGTACCCGCCGTTCGTCGAGACGACGAGGTCGAAGGGCGCGTCGACCACGCGCACGGCGGTGGACTGCACGTGGGTGCACGCGGCATTGTGCCCGGCGGGCAGCGGTCCGGCGAAGACGGCGGTGACCTGGCGGTCTCGGTTGATGGCGACGTCGAGCGACAGGTGCGGCGGCGCCAGAGCGGTGGCGGCCCGCACGAAGTCGTGCACGGGGTTGCCTTTCCGGGTCACGAAGGTGGCCCCCGGGTCGGCGATGCGGCGTGGATGGTGCGCCTCCAAAATCGTCGAGTTGGCGGCCAATCCGGGGCAGACCGCTTTTGGCCCGCCGCTGAAGCCGGCGAAGAAGTGCGGCTCGACGAAGCCGGTAATGATGCGCAAGTCGGCCTCGACGTACTCGCGCTGGAGGAGGACCGGCGTCCCGTCGAGGGCGCCCACCTCCCTGTGGGCGTCGGTATCGGTGCCGTCGTGGTCGACGATGGCGTAGCGCCCGACGATCGCGGGACCGACGAGCTCCTCCATCTCCGCCACCGTGGCCTGCCGGTGGGTCCCGGTCGCGCACAAGAGCGTGATACGGCCGTCGGGCACCCCGCAGCGGGCCAGCTCCGCCAGCAGCGGTGGGAGCGTCGTCCGGTTGGGCATGGGGCGCGTCAGGTCGGGGAACACCACGGCCACGCGTGCCGCACCCTCCGCCAGGTCGCGCAGCGGCGGACCGGCCAACGGACGTCGCAGGGCCGCCGTGATGGAGGCCGCCTCGTCCCGGAGCCCGGGTTCGTGCAGCGGCGCGATGACCTCGGCGCTGTCGGGGACCTCGACCGAGGTCCCGTGACGTCCGTACGCCAGCGCGACCCGCACCGCTCAGGGCGTCGGCGGCTGGGATCCCGGGAGCGACTCCGTGGCGGCCAGCACGGCCAGCGCCACGTGGTCGATCCGCGGCCGCAACGCGCGGTAGAGCTCGACGGACGCCGCGTTCGGTTCGATCACGGCCGCAATGGGGTCGAGCTGGTCGAGCGTGAGCCCCATGCCCAACGCCTTGCCGGCGAGGAGCGCAGCGCCGGCCGACGCCGCCTCGCCCGAACGGTGGCGCAGGGCCGGCAGCCCCAGCACGGACGTGAGCACGTCGACCCACACCGGCAGCCCGGAGCCGGCGCCGCCCAGCGTCACCCCTTCCGCGGTGGAACCGCCGAGGCGCCCCACCGTGACGACCTCCATCACCCGCACCACGTCCCAGGCCACGGACTCCACCACGGCCCGCGCCATGTCCGCCGCACCGTGCGCCGCGCCCAGGCCCAAGAAGCCGGCCCGGGCATCGTCACGCCACCACGGAGCGCGGGCACCGTCGAGCCACGGTACGGCGACCACGCCGCGGGCGCCCGGGCCGCTCTCCGCCGCCAGCCGCCCCAGCTCGTCGGTGTCGCGGCCGGTGAGCCGGCCGAGCCAGGCCAGGAAGGTCCCGGCAGCGGACAGCCCACCCTCGAGCAGCCAGCCGCCGTCGGCGCCGCGGGTGACGACCGCACCGGCGGGCGAGGGGACGGGTCGCTCCTGGACCGGCACCGAGACGTTGGCCGTGGTGCCCCAGCTCACCATGGGATAAGACTCCGAAGCGCCGGACCCCAGGACCTCACATTGCCGGTCCCCGGCGCCGATGACGACCGGGACCCCCGGGCGCAGCCCGAGCTCGGCGGCGGGCACCGGCCTGAGTTGGCCGACCACGGTGTCGGACGGCACCACGCTCGGAAGCTTGCCCAGCGCGGGGCCGGCCAACTCGCGCACGGCGTTGCCATCGAAATCGTAGAGGCCGCTGCGCGAGGCGAAGGTGGCGTCGGTCACCAGCTGGTCGGTCATGCGGTACACGACGAAGTCCCGCGGCGACAGCACCACGTGGGCCGCCGCGATGCGCTCAGGCTGGTGGTCGGCCAACCAGGCCAACTTCGCCGCCACGGCGCCGGCGTCGAGGGGGATCCCGGTGCGCGCACGGTTGATGTCGTCGCCCCCCATGCGTTGGGCCAGCACGCGCGCCTCGGCGGCGCCGCGGTGGTCCGACCAGAGGATGCCCTTGCCGATCGGGTCACCTTCTGCACTGACGGGGACGAACGTCTGCCGGGCACCCGAGCACGACACCACGTCGACCGCACCGAAGGCGAGCGGCGCCTGGGCCCGCGCCTCGGCACAGGCGATGACGAGCGATGTCCACCAGCGCAGCGGGTCTTGCTCCGTCCAGCCGACCTGGGGGTAGCTCGTCGACAGCTCGGAGCGGGCCAAGGCCACCAGGCCGTCCTCGCCCCAGAGGCCGACCTTGGTGACGGACGTCCCGAAGTCGATGGTGAGGATCACCGGCCGTGCACCAGTGCGTGCACCAGGCCGGCCACTTCAGCCGGGTCCGGGTCCTGATAAATGGTCCGTCCCATGGCCATGCCCGCCCCTCCGCCTTCCATCACGTCGCGTGCTTCGTCGAGGACGCGGGCACGGCCGGCTGCGGTGCGCGGGCCGCCCAGGAAGAGCACGGGCACGCTGACGCTGGCCACCACACGCGCCACGGCGCGCTGGCGCTCGGCGCCGGGCGGCGCCGCGGGCACCGGGACCTTGATCACGGGTGCGCCCATGTCGTGCGCGATGATCGCCGCCAGCACGATGGCGTCGGTGTCGCGACGGATCCGTCCCTGGTCCCACACCAACGGCTCAATGAGCGCCTCGAGGCCCGCCGCGCTCGCTTGCTCGAGCACCTGGCCCAGGAGCTCGAGGGCGGCAGCGGTGAGCGGGTCCTCCAGGTCGATCCGGGTCATGTGCTTCACGCCCGACCAGCCGTCGGCGGCGGCCCGCGGCACACTGGCCACCAGGCGGTCGTCGAGCTCGAAGGCGGAGCCGGCAAGACCGGTGCGGTTGATGGAGAGGTAGGTCCGGTGACGCGCGGTGAGGTGTCCCGCCGCGGCCAGGCCGGCCAACGGTTGCACCGTGGCGAGAAGGCCGTCGCACGAGGGCAGCGCCTGCACCAGCGAGCCGAAGAACTCGGCCCAGTTCTCGGTGGTGAGCACGGCCCGAGCGCGGTGGTCCGCCGCGAGAATGAGCGCCGGCGTCGGCAGCGCGGTGGCGCTCATACCCGGCCGCCGGCCAGGTCGAGCACGATCTTGGCCACCGCGGAGAAGTCCTGGCGGCCGTAGCCGGCGGCGCTGGCGGCAGTGAGCAGCTGGCGCGCCGTTGCCGTCGTCGGCACGGGCACGCCGCAGCGCACGGCGTAGGCCATGGCCAGGTCGAGGTCCTTGGCCATGAGGTCCGTCATGAAGCCGGGCTGCCAGTCGTTCGACGCCGGGCTCTCGGGGATCACACCGGGCACGGGCAGGCGCGTGCGCACCGCCACGCAGTCGCCGGTGGCGTGGGTCAGGACCAGCAGGAGCTTCTCCATGTCGACCCCGGAACGAAGGGCCATGGCGGTCGCCTCGGCCGTCGCCGTCATCTGGGCGGCGTAGATCACCTGGTTGCACAGCTTGACCACCTGGCCCATGCCCGGGCCACCCACGTGCACGACGAGCCCGGCGAAGGGATCGATCGCCGGCTCCATGTCGCCCAGGGTGTCGGCGTCCCCGCCCACCATGAGGGTCAGCGTGCCCTTCTGCGCGCCCGCCGTGCCGCCCGAGAGCGGGGCGTCGAGGTAGCGCGCCCCGGCCTCCCCCACCCGGGTGTGCTGGGCCCGCTCCACGTCGGGATCGATGGTCGACGTGTCGATGACCGTCTGCCCCGGGCCGAGCGCCGGCAGCATGGCGTCGATCACCTCGACCACCTCGGGCGAGTTGGGGACGCACAGGATGACGACCTCCGAGGCCTCGGCCACCCCGAGCGGCGAGCCCCCGTCGGCTGCGCCCAGTGCCACCACCGCGTCGATCGGCCCACGGCTCCGCGAGGCGACGGTGACGTCGTGCCCGGCCGCCACCAGGTGGCCGGCCATGGGCAGCCCCATGGCCCCGAGCCCGATGAATCCGATACGCATGCGTGTCCCTCCCGACGTCGCGGTCAGTGGGCGGCGAACTGGGGCAGCCACTCCGCCGTGCCGGAGAGGAGCGCGTCGACCATGGCGTCGGTGGCGTGCAGGTCGCCCCGCCCCGCCAGGGGGTCGAGGGCGAAGGCCTCCCCCGCCAAGGTGCGGTCGCCGCGCAGCGCCGCCTCGACGGTGAGCTCCTGCGTGGCGATGTGCCGGCGGACGATCTCGTCGTACGGAGTGGGCAGGACCGTCTGGTCGCGGCCGCGGATGCCGTCGCCGTCAATGACGCAGATCGACTCGATCACGGCGTCGGCCGGCATCCCGACGGCCTGCCCGGTGTTCGGGATGTTCACAGGGGCCTCGAAGGGCTCGCCCGTGAGCATGGCCTGCATCATGGGCGAGGGCAGCTCGCCGGACTGCCAGGTCTGGAGGGTCTTGGTCCCGGCCAGCCAGGCGTCGACAGCGGCGACGTACTCCGCCTGGTGCTGCTCGCGCCGCGCAATCGGGCTCAGCTCAATGTTGTAGGCCGCGCCCCACTCGGACTCGGGGGTGAGGGCGAACGAAACGAACTCGGCGATGTGGCGGTCACCGGCCGCCGGGAACGTTCCCCAGCGCTCGAGCAGTGTCAGCTTGAAGAGGTGCCGCTGGGCGAAGTCGAGCTTGGAGAACTTCTCGGCCTCGGGGCGGCCGGGGTACGGGGCCAGCGACCCGAGGCCGCCCACCTCGTCGACGAGCGAACGCACTGCGTCGAAACCGTCGGCGCCGTCGACCTCGAGCGCGGTGAGCACCGGGAAGTGGTTGACCCCGGTCACCGAGGCCGTGACCGCTTCGAAGGGCCGGCCCAGGGCGATGGCCAGGTCCATGCAGAAGTTGCCCACCTCGTGGCAGAGGCCGACCGTCTGAATACTGGTCTCCCGACACACCGAGCGGGTCAGCACGGTCATGGGGTTGGTGATGTTGAAGAGCCACGCCTCCGGGCAGCGCTCCTCCATGGCCTGCCCGATGCCGACGAGGACCGGGACGTTGCGCAACGCACGGTTGATGCCGCCGGGTCCCACGGTGTCCCCCACCGTCTGGGTGATGCCGTGGCTGGCCGGCACGTCGAGGTCCACGGCCATGGAGCGGAAGCCACCTGTGGAAATGCACACGATGACGAAATCCGCCCCGTCGAGCGCCGCGTGGAGGTCGGTGGTGGCGGCGATCGTGGCCTTCGCCTCCATGGCGTCGTTCAGCTTGTGGGCCAGCGCCTCCATTTTGGGGAGCGGTTCGGGATCGATGTCCTCGAGCACCAGATGCATGCCGGCGAGGGCCGGCGTCCCGAAGAGGTCTGCCATCAGCTCCGGGCCCCATTGGTAGCTCCCGCCGCCGACGATCGTCACTTGGGTGGGCACGCCGCCACAGTACAGTCCCGCTCATGGTTCGCCTCCGGCGTCGCGCCCCCGACGCGCTGGCCGCCCTCTTCGTGGGCAGCGGCATCGTGCACCTGGTCCGCCCCCAGACCTTCGTGCCGATCATGCCCCGCGCCATCCCCGACAAGCACCACACCAACCTCATTTACGCCAGCGGCGTGGTCGAGCTCGTCTGTGCCGCGGGCCTGATCCGGCGTACGCGCTGGGCGACCGCCGCCAGCCTCGCCACGCTGGCGGCCGTGTTCCCGGCCAATGTCCAGATGGCGCTCGATGCCGGCACGGGGCGCAACACCGGCCTCTCCGACCACCGCGGCGTCGCCTGGGGTCGCCTTCCCCTGCAGCTGCTCATGGCCTGGGCGGCGCTGCAGGCGTGCCGCCGCCGCGGCTGAGCATGGAGATCCGGGTGCTCCGCCCCGGTGAGGACGGACTCGTCGCGGCGGCCTCCCATCTGTTCGACGGACCGGCTCGCCCCGACAGCACGGCACGCTTTCTGGCCGCGGGCGGCCACCATCTGCTCATCGCCTACGAGGAGGACCGGGCCGTGGGATTCGTGAGCGGTGTGGAGGTCACCCATCCCGACAAGGGGACCGAGATGTTCCTCTACGAGCTCGCGGTCGACGGGCCCTTCCGCCGGCAGGGCGTCGGGCGCGCGCTGGTGGAGCGCCTGGCCGCGCTGGCCCGCGCTGCCGGGTGCTACGGCATGTGGGTCATCACCGACGAGGACAACGAGGCCGCCCGCGCCACCTACGAGGGAACGGGCGGGCGGTCCGAGACCGGGCAGGTCGTGGAGGTCTGGACCTTCTGACGCCTCGGCAGGCGTTGCACCCTCCTTCACAGCAGTCGCTTCTCTCCCCAGAAACAGGCGAAGGGGTTGTCGTTGTAGGGCGCGATCTCCGTGTACCCCGCGGCGCGGTAGAGGCGTTGCGCTGTCACCTGTTTGGGTCCGGTGTCGAGGCGGACGCATGCGTAGCCCAGTGCCCGGGCCGCCGCCTCGAGTGTGTACAGGAGTGCGGCCGCCACGCCGCGGGAGCGGGCCTCGGGTCGCACGTACATCCGCTTGATTTCCGCCACCCCGTCACCGAGGCGTCGGAGCCCCCCGCCGGCGACGGCCTCGGAGCCCTCGTACCCGACGTAATAGGCGCCGTCGGGTGCACGCAACTCGGCCGGAAGGAGCGGCGGGTTGTCGAGGCGGCTGGCGTTGTCGTAGGCACCGACGAGCTCGGCGCGCATGGCCGCCAACAGACCGGCGGCCGGTGGCTCCTCGGGGTCGCTCGGCGTGAAGCGCAGCCCGCCAACGTTCCCTTCCGGATCCCCGCTCATCGCACGAGGTCGGGATGCAGCGCCTTGGCCATCCGCGCCATGCCCTCGCGCCACGGGACGGTCGTCTCCCCCGCCAGCTCGTGCATGCGCGTGGTGTCGATCTGCACGCTGTCGATGGTCTGCGTCGTCGGCTCGAAGCGGGCCTCGGTCCCGGCCAGGGCGGCCAGGTAGGTGCACCACTCCTCAATGCTGACCGGCTCGCTGCCGCCCCAATTGACGGTGACCGCCGGGACCGACGCCGCCGCCAGCAACCGGGGCACCATGGCAAGGATGTCGTCGGCGTGGAGCGGGTGGTAGACGCTCGGCGCGTCGACGTGGACCGGAATGGCGGAACCGTTCAGCATCATGTGCAGGTGGATGGCCGGCCAGCCGCCGTTGTCACCGTAGGGCACGGACAGCCGCGCAATGATGGTCGGCAGCTCGAAGCGCTCCGCTGCCCAGCGGGCCGTGCCTTCCGCGGCGATCTTGCAGATGCTGTACGTGCGGAGGAACGGCCAAACGCCGTGATTGTCCCCTAGGGGGCCGTCCTCCTCGAAGACTCGGTGTCCCTCCGGTTTGTAGACGGCGGTGGACGAACAGTGAAGGAAGGCACGGGCCCTTCTGTGGTGCTCCATGAGGGAGGCCAGGCCGCCGCTGTTGGCCGCCAGGTCCTTCTCCCAGTCGTTGGTCTTGGCCACCGCGAAGTGCAGCACGTACTCGGCGTCCTGCGGCAGCCGGCCCACGTCGCCGGACGCCAGATCGACCGACACGCACTCCACCCCGGAGGCCTCGAGCTCGGCCCGCGCCGCCGCGTCGGAGAAACGGGCCGCCGCGATGACGCGGTTGTCACGGGCCAGGGCCGTCGCCAGCGGGCGCGCCACCTGGCCCGTGGCCCCGGTGACGACGATGGTGCTTCCCTGCAGTTTGTCTGGACTCATTGTCCCTTCGTACTCGCTACGATGCCGCGCGTGCACCTCTTCGCGGCGTTCCTGGGTGGCGAGCTCGCAGTGGGCCGGATGGGCGAGGACCACGAGGTGGTCTTCGTCGTGGCGGAGGACATGGAATCGGCCCGTCGGGCCGCCAGGGCCAAGTGGGGCGGTGACGGCCGGCCGCACGTCGACGCCCTGACCCGTCTCGACGTCATCGACGGCTTCGCCGTCGGGCTGGAGCCGGCAGGGACCGGCGACTCCACCGAGACCGAGGGCTACAACTAGGGCCTCAGACGGACGGGGACAGCCCGCCGTCGAGGTTGATCGCCGTCCCGGTCAGATACGAGGCGCGCGACGACAACAGATAGCAACCCAGGTCGGCGAACTCGGCGGCGCGACCGAAACGACCGAGTGGGATCCCTGTATCGGCGGCGAAGCGCCCGTAGAACTCCTGCAGCCCGATCCCCGCGTTCGTTGCCATGCGGGCCCATTGACCGCTCTCGATGAGCCCGATGAGGATTGCGTTGACGCGGATGCCGTCGGGTGCCAACTCCTTGGAGAGCGCCTTCATCAGCGCCATGCCGGCGGCGCGGGTGACCGAGCTCGGCTCGCTCGCTGCGCCAGGAGCCTTGGCCGACATGGCCAGGGTGAAGAGCACGGAGCCGTGGCTGGCCCTCAGCTGCGGAAGGGCCAGCCGGGTGAGCCGCACGGCGGCCATCAGTTTGAGTCGGATGTCGTACTCCCAGGCGGCGTCGTCCAGCGCTTCGATGGTGCCGCCGGAGGCGCGCCCCGCATTGTGGACGATCCCGTCGATGCGGCCCCAGCGCGCCACGGCGGCCCCGACGAATGCCTCGATGTCAGGCGCCTCGGAGACGTCGGCCCGCTGTGCCAACACGTCACCGCCCCCAGCCCGGATGGCGGCCTCGGCGACACGCAGACGCTCCTCGTCTCGTCCGCAGACGGCGACGGCAGCTCCTTCGGAAGCCAGCTGCGTGGCGAGGGCCAGGCCGAGCCCGTCCGTGCCCCCGGTGATGAGGACGCTCTTACCAGCCAGTTCCAGGTCCATGTGTCACGCATCTTTCCTGGCCGAGGCCGTCACCCCGGCGATGAGCGCAGCGGCCTCCCGCTGCGAGCGCAGCCGGATGAATTCTCTCCCCACCCAACGCGGGTCGTGCTCGGCGTCGCCGTAGCGACGACGGTAGACCCCGTGCCGGGTGGCGGACCAGGCGATGATCGACTTCCGAGGGTTCCACGAGTACAGATTGGACCAGGGTTCCCTGTTCCCGTTCCACAGTTCTTGACGCGTGACCGTACGCCGGACGGTGCGCCGTATGGTGCGGCCCATCACGACGGCGTACGGGAGGTCCAACCACACGATGGTGTCGGCCCGCGCCCAGACCAGCTCGCGGACGACCGAGTAGTTGCCATCCACGACCCACTGCGTCGCCTCGGTCGCCTGCGTGACCCGTCTCCGGAAAGTGTCGTCGTCGAGCGGCGTCCACTCCGGCTGATGGAAGATGGCGTCGAGCTCAATCCATGGTGCCTGCAGGGCACGGGCCAGCGAACGGGCCAGGGTCGTCTTCCCCGAGCCGGAGCACCCGACGACGGAGACCCGTTGGATGTCAGCGCTCCTGTTCGGTCGGCCGGATCAGGATTTCGTTGACGGCGACACGACGCGGTTGCGTCACGGCGTAGCGGATGCTCGCCGCTATGTCCTCCGCATGCATGATCTCGATGCCCCCGAAGGTCTGGGCCATGCCCTCCAGGATCTCGGGCCGGTTGTGGAAGGCGAGCTCGGTGGCGACCGCTCCCGGCTCAATGAGGGTCACGCGCACGTGTCGGGCCGTGACCTCCTGGCGGAGCGACTCGCTGAAGGCCCCGACGCCGTGCTTGGTGGCGTTGTACACACCGCTGTTGAGCCGGGCCACCCGTCCCGCCACCGAACTCACGTTGACCACGTCGGCCACCGAGCGCGGCTCGCCTTCGGCCGCAGTGAGCAGGTGCGGCAGGGCGGCGTGCGTGCAGTAGAGGAGCCCCAGCACATTGAGGTTGACCATGCGCTGCCATTCCTCAATGGGCGCGCCGACGATCGGCCCCAAGAGCATGACGCCCGCATTGTTGACCAGGGTGTCCAGGCGGCCACACTCGGCCACCGTGCGAGCGACGGCGCTCTCGGCCTGAGCCTGGTCCGTGATGTCGGCCTCAATCACCAGGGCCTTCTCCGGGCCGCCGATGCGCTCGGCCAGCGCCTCGAGGCGATCGCGACGCCGGGCGACGACCGCGATCGTCGCCCCCTCCTCGGCCAAGGCCGCCGCCGTCGCCTCACCGATGCCGCTGCTGGCGCCGGTCACGAGGGCGACCGTGCCCTCCAGTCTCTTCGTCATGGAGCCTCCACCTGGTCGTCGTTTGTCGGCCGCGCTCGGCCTCCGCCCCGGTCTACCGGAACGAGTGGTGGCTCCGCTCGCGTCTAGGCGGACCCGGTGGGCTCGTTCGTGGCGTGGTCCTCCGCGTCGGCGAACGGCTCAATCCCGAACAGGCCGACGGGCACACCCAGATCCGTCGGCACGCGGGTTGGTGTGTCGCGGTTGAGGATCTCGCCTCGGAAGAAAGCCGGCCGGAGCGCCTTGTAGACGTACATCAGCACGATGCCGAGGAGGACGGCCCCCGCGTCCAACACGAAGACGCCGCCCATGTGCCAGTGCGTGATCGGCATCGTCCACGACGTGTAGGAGTTGACCGGACTCCAGTAGTACCAAAAGGCCCAGCCCATGGCGAACCACAACATGAGCCAGCCCGCTCCCGGCACGATGCCGCGCAGCCAGAGGTTCTTGGGGCTTTCGAGCAGCGTGTGCCGGTAGTACCAGACGCAGGAAAGACCCGTAAGCCCGTAGTAGAAGGCGATCCACACGCCCAACGCGGAGACGGAGTCCTCAATAACGGCATCGCCGCTGGAGAGATAATTCATAGTGACGTACAGCAGGATGGAGATGCCGCCCATGGCCAAGGTCGATGTCGTCGGCGTGAGGAAGCGCTTGTGGATCTTGGCGAACGTGCTCGGGATGGCCTTGAAGACTGCCATGGAGAGCGTGGTCCGGGCGGTGGGCAAAATCGTGGTCTGCGTCGACGCGGCGGCCGAGCTCAGCACCATGAGCACCAGCAACTTGGTGAGGAAGGTGCCGAACCCTGAGGAGCCGAAGATCGACGACCCCAGGACCGTCAACACGTCGCCGTTGTGGTTGGGGTTGCTGAGCCCGATTCCCGTTGTCCCGATGCCGGCGTAGGACTGGGTGGACAGGATGACCAGGGCATAGGTGGCGAGCAGGATCAACGTTGAGGTCACAGCGGCCCGGCCCGGGATCTTGTCCCGATCCTTGGTTTCCTCGTTGACGGACACCGCCGTGTCCCAGCCCCAGTAGATGAAGAGCATCAAGGTGACACCCACCATGAAGCTCTCGGGGCCCGGGACGTCGAAGGGGTTGAACCACGTCCATGAGGGCGTGAGGTGCCCGGGGGGAGCTGTGCCATTGCCCACCTTGACGAGCGCGACGACCGAGAGCACGAGCAGCATGGTGATCTCAATGCCGAGGAGAGCCTTCTGGAAGTTGGCCGAGATCTCGATACCGACGTAGCAGATCGCGGTCATGGCGATGATCCAGCCGACGCCGACCAGGAGCACCCAGCCACTCGTGGCGTTGCCGGCGATGCCGTTCGCGCCGAAGAGTTGGAACAGGTACGAGCTGGCGACCTGGGCCAGGCTGGCCATCACCAGGATGTCGGCCACGACGATGCCCCATCCGCCCCACCATCCCGTCTTCGGACCGAAGGCCCGGGTGCCCCAGGTGAAGGTGGTGCCGCAATCGGGATCCGCCCTGTTCAGCGCCTTGTACCCGTAGGAGACGCACAGCATCGGGATGAAGGCGATGATCGTGATGATCGGCGCCTGCAGGCCGTTGATCGCGATGACCACGAAGCCGAGAGTGGCGGCCAGGCTGTACGCCGGTGCGGTGGAGGCCACTCCCACCACGACGGAGGAGACGAAGCCGAGGGCACCGCCTTTGAGGCCCTTGTCCCCGGGTTCCTCAGACTGTGCCAGTGAGGCATCGAGATGAACCATGGCGGGCCCCGTCCTTTCGAGAGGATTTCGCCCGCACCATACTCAAATGGCGCGCGAAATTCGATACTTTCTTTGCTGATCTCGTCTGTAGGCTCGGTTCTTAGCCGCTTTTGAGAGGAAGATCGCTCTCCCGTGCCCGATATCGTCGCCCGGTCAGCCGCGCCCGCGCTCGGACTGCCCGATGCCTTCGCGGAGCTTCTGCAGGCTCGATGAGAGGAGGCGGGAGACGTGCATCTGGCTCACGCCGACGGCTGCCGCGATCTCCGACTGGGTCAGGCCCTCGACGAAGCGCATCCGCAGGATGGACTGCTCACGCTCCGGCAGGCTGGCCAGGGCCGGACCGAGGAGCGCCCTGTCCTCCACGGAGTGGAAGTTGTCGTCCTCCTCCCCCAGTCGCGCCGAAAGGGGGTCGTCCTCGCTCTCGGACGCGTCGATGGAGCTGGCCCGGTACCCCTGCCCGGCTTCGATCGCCTCAATGACGGCTTCCTCGCTGGCGCCGGTGGCCTCGGCCAGCTCGGCCACCGTCGGGTTGCGGCCGAGCTGCTGCACCAGCGTGCCGGTGGCGTGCCCGAGCTCGAGGTAGAGCTCCTGCACGCGACGACTGGCCCGCACGGCCCAGCCCTTGTCCCGGAAATGCCGTTTCAGCTCCCCGATGATGGTCCGGGTGGCGAAGGCGGCGAAGTCGACGCCTCGGGACGGGTCGAAGCGGTCCGCCGACTTGACGAGTGCCACTGACGCCACCTGGACGAGGTCGTCCAGCGGCTCGCCCCGGTGGAGAAACCGCCGGGCCAGCTGCTGGGCCAACCCCAGGTTGGCGGTGATGAGCTCTTCGCGTGCAGCGGGATCGAGGGCTGGACGATCAGATTCGGCGACGTCCGACTGCGGCCCGGGATCGTGTTCCCGGCCGTCCGTCACTCCACATGCCCCCCCCGGCGCTTCCGGAGCCAGGCGCGCGCCGAGCCGTCCCGACTCTCTCTCCCGTGTTCGTCCACCAGCGCGTCGAGAATCTGCTCGCTCAGCCGGGCGACCTCCTCGCCCTCGGGTTCGGGTGCCTTGGCCACCTCGGCCCGCTCAAGCGTGCACACCACCTCAATGGCATCGCCGAGCACGGTGAGCTCGAGGCGGACGTCCCCGTGCTGCGCGTCGCTCCCCTGCAAGGTCAGGAGGCAGAGTTCGCCGACGGCGAGCCGGAGGTCCTCCAGCTCCTCGATGTCGAAACCGGCACGGGCGGAGATGGCGCTGGTGACCAGCCGGGCGAGCACAATGAGATCACCCCGGGCCGGAAACTTCAGCTCAATACGATCGCCGTTCTCGAGCTGGTCGGTCGCCTCCGTCACGCCGCCCCCGCCGATTCCAGCGAGTCGGCGATGGTGAACACACTGGTGAGGCCGGTGATCTCGAAGATCTTGACGATGCGCGGATCTGCCACCACCACGTGCAGCTCCCCGCCCAGCTCACGGCAGCGCTTGAGGGCGCCCACCAGGACGCCCAGCGCCGTGGAGTCCAAAAAGGTGACCCCCAGGAGGTCGAGGACGACCGTCGCCTCACCCCGCGCGATCACGCCGTGCAGGCACTCACGCAGCTGCGGAGCCGTTGCAACGTCGATCTCACCGCTGACCGCGATCACCGGAGGTGTCGTGCCCGCCCGCTCTGCAATGTGAAAATCCTGTTCCACTCCGCCCTCCTGTGGGCTCATCCCGCGCCACCACAAGGACGACGTGCAATCCCGATTGGCCATACGTCTTATAGCCGCCCGGCCCCCAACCTAAACCTCAGCGCCGCCACCGGGGTTTCCGACCTCGCCCACCGGGGTACGGAAATGCAGGACAACCCCGGTGAACGGCGGGCGTTGGGCCGCACCGTCCGGCCAGGGCATAGCGTTTGACAGGAGCCCGCCGACCAGGGAGAGCGTACGTGCCCGAACCAGGAGACGAGGAGCTTTCGACCACCCCTCAGAACGCCCGCGTGGACCGGGCCGAGGCCGTGGCGACCCTTCTCGCTCTCGTCTGGGCCTCGACGGTGGCCATCGTCTTCGCCGTCTACGGCGGAAGCGTCTCGCTCATCGGGCTCCTGGCCCTCTCCCCCTTCATCGCCGCACCCTTCGCACGCCCCTCGCGCGTGGCCCTCGTCGGCATCCTGACGGCCTTCTTCGCGCTGGTGATCAGCACGCCTCCGCACAGCTACGGCCAGCTCAACCATCTGCTGCGCGTCGTGACGATGCTGGCGGCCACCGCGGTCGCGATGTGGATCTCCTACCTGCGCGGTCAGCGCAACGTGCAGCTCTGGAGGGCCCGCTCGGAGACGAGAAACGAACGGCGACGGCGCGTCGCGGCCGAGACGGCACAGCGGATGCAGACCATGGCACGTGCCCTCACCACAGCCGCCGACCCGGCCCAGGTGGCCGACGCCGTCTTTGCCGCCATGCGAGACGAGTTGCGCGTGGATGCATCGACATTCGCCCTGCTCGACGAACGCGGCACCCTGCGCACCCTGCGCCGCTTCGGCTATGACTCCGACGACTCCACGGACGGCGTGCTGGCCTCGCTGCGGCCCAACGGACCGGTACTGGGTCAGAACGTCGCCTTCTTCTCCGAGACCATTGAAGACCTGGCGCGGGATCGACCCGACATCTACTCGTCCCTCCGGTCGAAACGCTTCCGGGCACTCGCCATCATCCCCTTGGTCGTGTCCGACCACACCATCGGAGCGGTCGTGGTCCATTGGGAGGACGACCGCGCCATCGCCGAGTCCGACCGGACCTTCCTCTTCACGATCACCGGCGCGGCGGCCCAGGCCGTCGAGCGTGCCCGACTGACGCTCAACGATTTCGTCAATCTGGAACGCAGCCAGCATCTCCACCAGCTCAGTTCGGCCCTTGCGGCCGCCACGACGCCGGGCGACGTGGCCCATGCGGCCATCGCCGGCGGCCGCCGTGCCCTTGGCGCACAATCCGCGGTGGTGCGCGTGCCTGCCGAGGGTGAGCGCGCGCTGGCCTGCCTCGCCAGCAGCGGACACCCGGCCCTCCTGGCCCGCACCATGGTGCCCCTGCAGGGGAGCGACGCGGGCGCCTGCTTCACCCGCGGCGTGACCGTCATGGCGGGCGTCGCCAACGACCGGGAACTACGCAACAGCCTGGAAACGGAGATTGTCGCCCGCGTCCTGCTCGAGCTCCCCAAGCCCGTGACGATCGTCAGCGAACCTCTCATCGGCAGCGTCGGCCCTCTCGGGGTCCTCTCCCTCGCCTTCGTCGGGCAACCCGAGCCGAGCGAGCCCGATCTGCGGTACCTCTCGACCTTGGCCGGGCTGACCGCTCAGGCCCTGGAGCGGGCCCAGGTCTTCGAGCACGAACGCGAGGCGCTACGCGACGCAGAAGCGGGGCGCGAGCGACTGTCTCTCCTGTCGGAGGTGACGAGGCTGTTGAGCTCCAGTCTGGAGCCCACGACCGTGATCCGGCGCACCATGAGCCTGGTGGAAGGCCGGCTGGCCGACTCGTGCTCGGTCCAAGTTCCCGGCGAGAGCGGGCTTGTGCGGCTCGACGTGCGCGAACCCGGACCCGCGTGGCCGCGGCGCCCCGGTGCCGACGACGCCGGGCGCGACATCCTCCCATTCGGTTCCGACGCGCCGGCCGCCGTCGCCTTCCGGACGGGCCGGACGCAACTGGCGCCCCTCCACGAGAGTGACGACGGCGTGGAGCCACCGGGCGTGTCCACCGCGCTGTCGGTGCCGTTGACCGCCAACGGCGAAGTCATCGGGGTGATGACCTTTGTCGACGGACCGGGTCGGCTCTTCGAGGCGGACGACGTCTCGCTCGCCACCGAGGTGGCGAGTCGGGCCGGCGTCGCCCTGTCCAACGCCACGCGGTTCCAGCGGGAGCACGTCGTCGCAGATGTCCTGCAGCGTGCCGTCCTGCCGGATTCGCTGCCCGACGTCGAGGGCCTCTCGCTCGATGCCGAGTACCGGGCGGGGGTCGCCGGGACGTACGCCGGAGGCGACTGGTACGACGTCTTCGAGCTCGACGACGACGCCGTCTTCTTCAGCGTCGGTGACGTCATGGGCAAGGGAGCCCCGGCGGCGGCCCTGATGGGTCAGGTGCGGAGCGCGATCCGCGCCTACGCGGTCTCCGGTCTGTCACCGACGGAAGTGCTCTCGTCGTTGGACCGCCTCTTCGACACTCTCATCGAGGACCGCGTCGTCACTGCCGTCGTCGGGACGATCACCCCCTCCACCGGGCGCGTTGTCCTGAGCAACGCCGGTCACCCGCCGCCATTGGTGGTGCGTGCCGATGGGAATGCCACCTTCTGCCCCATGCAGCACACGCTCCTGATTGCCGCCGGCCTGAGTGGTGCGCCCCGACCCCGGGACGAACTCGTCCTGGACTGCGGCGACTCGTTGATCATGTACTCCGACGGGCTGATCGAACGCCGTGGGGAGGTCATCACGCACGGTATGGAGCGATTGGCCAGTACGGCAACCGTCGTTGCGCGCGCCGGATGGCCGGATCATCCCGCGGTCACCTTCGCGTCCATGCTGAGCGTCGAGGAGCGCACCGACGACGTCGTCGTTCTCTGCGTGACCTACACGGGAATAGCCCAGGGGCGCATAACCGCTCCGCCAGTGGGTACGTCACGAGATGGCATGTCAACCCTGCACCTCGAACCTGTCGTCGAAAGCACGCCCGTGGCGCGCCATTGGATTGCTGCGCACCTCCGCGATCTGCCAGCCGAGGTGACGGGATGCGCCACCCTTCTCACCTCCGAGCTGGTCACCAACGCCGTGTTGCACGCGGCGACGCCCATGTGCATCACCCTCCACACCTTGCCGGACCGCATCCGGGTGGACGTCGCCGACGGCAACCCTGCCTTCCCGTCCATCAAGGAATACGGCAAGGACGCGGCCACGGGTCGGGGCCTCACCCTGTTCAGCACGTTGGCATCGAGTTGGGGCGTCCAGGCGGTCGACGGAGGCAAGATCGTCTGGTTCGAGCTCCCGGTCGACTTCCCCGTCCAGCCCACCAGCATTTCCGACGGCAGCTTCCGCTTCGACCTCACGGGCATCACGCGAACCGACCTCCGCGCTGACGCGGGCGAGTCACACGACCGAACGATCCGGTTGCTGGGCATACCGGTGGCGCTGCTGCAGAAATCCAGCGAAGAGTACGAGGCCCTCTTCCGCGAGCTCCGGCTCATGAAGGAGCGGTCGGACAACGCACCAGGTGCGCCACACCTGCCGGAGCGCCTCGCCGTCTTGATATCGCAGATCGGCACCCGCTTCAACCGTCTCGGGCCGGGCATGGACGACATGTGGCAAAGCGCCGTGGACGAGAAGGTCGACTGCTTCGACTGGACCCTCGAGCTGCCCGAGTCGGCGGTGGCGTCCGTCGAGTTCTACGACGCCATGCTGGACGAAGCCGATGCGTTCGGGCTGGCCCAGCGGCTCTTGACGCTGCCCGCCTCGCCGACGAGCGTGGCGGTCCGACGCTGGTTCCTCTCCGAACTGACCGGACAGCTGCAGGGCAGGGCACCGGTGGCCTGGGACGACAGCAGCTTCCACGCCGAGCTGCAAACGATGTCCGCCCGCTGAGCGACGCCGGTCACCGATTCTTGGTGGTCGCCTTCTTCAACACCTTGCCGTAGAGCTCGAGACCCTCCATTGCCAGCGCCGCCGCTGGGCCGCTGGCAATGGAAACCCGCTCGGGGACGATGCCCCAGACCGGCACCTTCAGCTCGGTCCACCACTCCACCGTCGCATCGAGATCGTTCGTACCCAGCCGGGCCGAGCAGATGACCACGCCGGCGGGGATATTGCTCGGCGTCATCTCGAGTGTCGTGACGACCCGGTTGGGCTCCACTCCGCCGGCCCGCGTCGGGATGACGACCGCGTCCGCCCGGCCGAGTGCGGCCTGGACGACGTTGCCCTCCCCCGGCGGCGTGTCGACGACCACGATCCCGTCGTCCCGGCTCATGGCCCTGGTGACGGTCCGCACGGAGGGACCCTCAACCAACTCGACGCCCTCCAGCGGATCGACCTCGTACCACTCGGCGGTCGATCCCTGCGGGTCGGCGTCGACCAGCAGCACGGGACCGCGTCCGCGGCGTGCGGCCGCGGCGGCCAGGTAGACGGAGGTGGTGGTCTTGCCGACCCCGCCTTTGACGTTGCTGACGACGATGTTCATTGGGTCCGGTCCTCTGGGCAATCGGGAAAATCGGCCCTTACGGTACCGGTCGCCCGGGGTGTCCCGTTACGGCAGGAGGAGGGCGCCGAGGCGGCGTCGGGTGACGATGACCCCCACCACGGCCATGACCACCAGGTAGGCGATGTGCCCCAGAAGGCTCCAGGCGAAGATGCCCAGGTCGGCCGCGCGTACCAGCACGACCCCCTGGTACAGAGGCGTGCAGCGGACGACCGCCTGGAGCCACCCCGGGTACACCGTCAGGGGGTAGAAGGTGGCGGAGAAGAGGAACAGGGGAATGAAGGCCAACGAGACCATGTCGAAGTCCTGCCAGGTCCGCATGTAGGTGGTGCCGGCCATGCCGGCGGACGCGAAGGCCAGACTGATCAACACCGCCGCGGGCCAGCACAGGATCGCCCAGGGGCTGACGATGTAGCCCAGGATCGCCATGATGGTCAGGAAGGCGCCCGAATAGAGGGTGCCGCGGAGAACGCACCAGCTGAGCTCACCCAGAGCCACGTCGGTCACGCCGAGGGGTGTCGACAGCATGGCGTCGTAGGTCTTGGCGATCTTGAGTTTGAAGAAGACGAGAAAGGTCGAATCGAGCATGGCGCCGTTCATGGCCGAGGAAGCCAGGAGTCCGGGTGCGACGAACGCGGTGTAGGGGATCTCCTGGCCATCCACGTTGATCGGCCCCACCAGGTGCGACAGCCCGACCCCGATGGACAGCAGATAGAAGAGGGGCTCGAAGAACCCCGAGATGATGAAGATCCACGAGCGCCGGTAGACCAAAATGTTGCGTTCGAGGACGCGGGAGGCATGACGCCCTCCGAGGAGGGCGAGCGGTGTGATGCGCGCCGCCACGCCGGGCGACCGCTGTTCCAGGGCGGCAGCCGAGCCGGAGGTGGTCGTCATGGCTCAGACCACCAGTTTCCTGGCGAAGGTCCGTCGACCGGCGGCGTAGCCAGCGCCGAAGAGCGCCACGAGGTAGGCGGCGTGTCCCAGATCTGCCCAGCCGACCTGGCCGAGAGTCAGATCGCGACACAACGCCACGCCGTGGTAGAGGGGCGTGCAATAGGCCACCACCTCCAGCCACGTCGGCAGTTGCGAAATGGGGAAGAAGGTCCCCGAGAAGAGGAACATCGGGATGATGGCAAACCGGTACAACGTCGAGAAGGAGGAGTCCTTGTCCTGGGTGGCCGCGAAGGCACTCACCGGTCCGGCGAACGCCATGCCGGTCAGGACGGCAGCCGGGAGCGCCAGGATCGCCCACGGGGAGTACACGACCCCGAAGAGCGCCATCACGGCCAGGTAGATGGTGGTCACGATCGCCAGCCGGGCGGCGATCCAGGCCAGGTGTCCGAGCAACACGTCATAGACGCTGAGCGGTCCCGCCAGTTGGGCGAAGTAGGTGCGCATCCACTTGATGGCGCCCATCACCGGATAGGTCGCGTCGTTCGTGCCGATTTGCATGCACGTGCCTGCCAACAGGCCGGGGGCCAGGAAGGCGACGTAGCTCACGCCGTCGACGCCGTGCGAATGCTTGTCGATGAGTGAGCCCAGCGCGACACCCATGGCCGCCAGGTACAGCACCGGAATGAGGAAGCTGGTCACGACCGAACTGCGCCACGTGCGCTTGTACTGGTAGCCCCAGTAGCGGGCCGCCCGTAGCCACATCGGCGTGGCGAAGCGACGGGTGGCGCGCTCGTCGCCGTGGCCGAAGAGCGCGGCGCTCCCCGGCGTTGCCGCATCGCCGACGGCCGTCATCGGATCAGTCGACCAGTGAGCGGCCGGTGAGGCGGAGGAAGACGTCCTCCAGCGTCGAACGACGCACGAGTGTGGCCCGGGCCACGTGGCCCATGCGGGCGACCTCGGCCAGTGCGGCGTCGCCGTCGTCCGTGTAGAGGAGGATGCGGTCGGGCAGCACCTCTTGACGCTCCGCCAGGTCCGCCAGCGACGGAGCCACCTCCTCGTGCTGGCCCGGTGCGAAGCGCAGCTCGACAACCTCTTTGGTGGAGTACTCCTCGATCAACTGGCGCGGCGAGCCCTCCGCGGCGAACCGCCCCTTGTCCATGACGACGAGGCGGTCGCAGAGTTGTTCGGCCTCATCCATGTAGTGCGTGGTGATGACCAGTGTGACCCCGTCCTGCTTGAGGCGGTAGAGACGATCCCACAGCAGGTGACGGGCCTGCGGATCGAGACCGGTCGTCGGCTCGTCCAGAATGAGGAGGTCCGGGTCGGAGATGAGCGCCCGAGCGATCGTGAGACGTCGCTTCATCCCACCCGACAAGGGGTCGACCCGGTCGTTGGCCCGCTCGGTGAGCTGGGCGAAGTCGAGCAGCTGCTCGGCCCGCTCGCGGATCACCTTCTTGGGCATGTCGAAGTAACGGCCGTAGATCATCAGGTTGTCGAGGACCGTGAGCTCCAGGTCCAGTGAGTCCTCTTGGGGCACGAGCCCCATGCGGGACCGGATGCGGGGACCGTCGGTGGCCGGATCCATCCCCAGCACACGGAGCGTGCCTCCGCTGAGCGGGCTGATGCACGAGATCATCCGCATGGTCGACGTCTTGCCGGCCCCGTTGGGCCCGAGGAAGCCGAACGACTCGCCCTTGGCGATGGTGAAATCGACCCCGTCGACGGCAACGAAGGCGCCGAAGCGCTTGACGAGCCCGTGTGCCTCCACCATGGGAGACGCCGCGCCGGTCCCGGGGGCAAGCGTCTCCGTCGGCTCCGAACCGGGGACGTCGGTCGTCGGCGAGGAATGTGACGTCATTGTCAGGGAACGATACCGTGCCCCCCACGAGCCGAACGCAAGCGGAAGGACGCGGCCATGGCCGGGACGAAATCGGGGCTGGCATTCCCGCCGGGGTTCAAGTGGGGCACCGCCACGGCGGCCCATCAGATTGAGGGCGGCAACTCCAACAACGACTGGTGGGCCTTCGAGCACACCCCGGGCTCCGGCTGCACCGAGCCTTCGGGAGACTGCTGCGACTCGTGGAACCGCTGGGAAGAGGACGCCGACCTGGTCGCTGGTCTCGGCTTTGACAACTACCGCTTCTCGGTGGAGTGGAGCCGCATTGAGCCGGCCGCGGGCGAATTCTCCCGGGCCGCGTTGGCCCACTACCGGCGGCAGTGCGTCGGGTTGCGTGAGCGAGGCGTGGACCCAGTGGTGACGCTCCATCACTTCACCACGCCCCAGTGGCTCACTGCTCAAGGCGGCTGGGAGACCGACCGTGCCGTCGAACGCTTCGGTCGCTTCTGTGGCGTCGTCACCGAAGCCCTGGGCGATGTCATGGCGAGGGCGTGCACGCTCAACGAGCCCAACATCGCGGCCACCATGGGCTGGCACGCCGGGATGTTCCCTCCGGGCAAGAAGGATCTGGTTCTCTCCCGTGCCGTCGCGGCCCGCTTCGCGGCGGCACACCGCGTCGCGGTCGAGACCATCCGTGCCGGAGCGCCGGGTGTCCCGGTCGGTTTGACGTTGTCCATGACCGACTACCAGTCGGCCCCCGGAGGCGAGGAGAAGCTCGAGCGCATCAGACACCATGCCGAGGACGTCTTTCTGAACGCCACCGAGGGAGATGACTTTCTGGGTGTGCAGGTCTACACCCGCATGCTGATCGGCCCCGACGGTTGGGCCGGCTACGGGGACGGCGTGCCCATTCTCGACATGGGCTACGAGTTCTACCCCGCATCGCTCGGCAACTGTCTCCGGCGCGCCTGGGCCTACACCCGCGGCTCCTTACCTCTCCTGGTCACGGAGAACGGCATCGGCACCACGGACGACGAGCAACGCATCGACTATGTGCGCCAGGCGCTGTCCGGCGTGCTACACGCACTCGCTGACGGGGTGGACGTGCGGGGCTACATCTACTGGTCGCTCCTCGACAACTTCGAGTGGGCGATGGGGTACACGCCGAAGTTCGGGATCGTGGGTGTCGATCGCGCCACGTTCGCCCGGTCCCCGAAGCCCAGTGCCCGCTGGCTGGCCTCGGTGGCGGCGGCCAACGCGCTCGACGCCTGAGTCCCGCTCAGACTGCGGCCCGCTCCGTGTTGGCCACGATGGCATCGGTGACGTCGCCCCACAGCGGCTCGGGCAAGTCATGGCCCATGCCCGGGAAGGTGAGCAGCGTGGAACCAGGCACCGCGGCCGCGGTCGCAGCGCCGCCGCTGGGGGTGACGAGCGGGTCGGCCTCACCGTGCACGACGAGGAAGGGGATGCGAACGCCGTGGAGACCCTCGGTGCGATCGGGCGAGCCGAGGATGGCGCCGAGTTGGCGGGCGGTGCCCTCGGGGTTGTACGAGCGGTCGTAGGCGGCAGCCGCCCGCTCCCGCAGGATGCGCTCGTCGGTCGGGTATCCGGGCGAACCGATGACCAGGCTTCCGTCCACGCTCGCCTGGATCGCCTCTTCCCGGCTCGTCGCCACCGGCCGCAACAGCGCCGTCATCGCCTCACCCGTCGGCGCGCCGACGGCGCGGTCACCGGTGGTCGACATGACGGAGGTGGCGCTCAGGAAGCGCTGAGGGTGGTTGATGACCGCCGCCTGCGTGATCATCCCTCCCATGGAGACACCGACCACGTGCGCCTGGGCGACGCCCAGCGCGTCGAGCAGTGCGGCGGCGTCGTCCGCCATGTCCTCAATGCGATAGGAGGCCGACGAGAGATCCGTGCCCGTGAACAGGGCTGCAATGTCGGGCAGTCCCTCGAATGCGGTTGACAGCCCGCTGTCGCGGTTGTCGAAACGGATCACGAAGAAGCCGCGTCGACGCAGTCCATCGACGAACCCCTCCGGCCACGTGGTCAACTGGGCACCGAGACCCATCACCAGAAGGAGCGCCGGATCCGAGGGGTTCCCCTCGGTGACGTACTCGATCTCAATCCCGTTGACGTTGGCCTGTGCCACGGTCGGCTCCCTCCGGCTGCGTGTTGTGACGGACTTCCTACCAGGCAGGCGCCCGCGGCGCGTCATCCCCGACGCGGCGGGGCCGAGGTGATGGCGTTCGCCTCCGCGTTGCGGAGGCGCCGGAAACGCGGCCCGAGCTCGAGGCCGATGACCAGGGACTCCACGGCGGACATACCCAGTACGAAGAGCGGGAAGGCCACGACGTCGAAAGTCCAATGATCCACGGTGAGCAGCAGAATGACCATGCTGATCAGCGCGCCGACGTACGAGTGCACCGTTTCGGTCTGTGGATTGGTCCAGCTCTTCATCAAGGTCGGCAGGCCGGCAAGAAAATCCGCCGCGATGGCGGCGGAGATCGCCAGGACTCCGTTGCGGGTCGCGAGCCAGACGATGGTGCCGACGACGGAGACGGCGCCGCAGGCGTAGTCCATCCGTCGCACCTTCCACACCGCGGCTGAATTGTGAAACGAAGCGATGAAGATGAGCAGGGGCATGAAGCCCACCATGAATGTCGGCAGCGCCTGGAGCCTCACACCCTCATGCAGCTCGACCGCCGTCGCGAGGAGGGGCGCGACGGCCCAGAGGAGCCAGGTCACCCGATTGGGTTGCGTGGTCCCCCGCACGGTGTCACGCAGGTAGACGAGGGCACCGGCCGCGCCGATTGCGGTACCCAGGTAAATCCAATTCTCGTTGATCACCGTGTCACAGTCTGCAGCCTGTCGGTTCTGCCGTTATCCACCGAGGGGCGATGCCCTTCCCGACGTACAGGCCGCTAAGTTCACTCGGGACGACCGATCAGAAGGAGAGCACTCGTGCCCGTTCACGGTCCGCCATACATCGACTCCCATGGGTGAGCTCCTCGTCGTCGCCTTTCTCGGTGGATTGATCACCGGCCTGTCTCCCTGCATCGTTCCCGTCATCCCCGTCGTGATGGCCGGCGGCACGGCGGGGACGAGCAAGTGGCGGCCCTACGTGATCATCGCGGGGGTGGTGGTGAGCTTCAGCCTCTCGGTTCTGTTCGCCAGCTCGCTGCTCGGCTTCCTCCACCTCCCGCAAGATCTCTTGTTCTGGCTGGGCGTCGCTCTCCTCGGGCTCTTGTCGGTGGGTCTCTTGATTCCCAAGGTCGGTGAGATCATTGAACGGCCGTTCGCCCGACTGGGTGCGTCCCGCTACGCCAACGAGGGTGGCGGGTTCGTTCTCGGGCTCAGCCTCGGCCTCGTCTTCGTCCCATGCGCCGGACCCGTCCTCACCGCCATTTCGGTGGCGGCGGCGCACCGTCACGTCGGGGCAGCCTCGCTGCTCGTGACCCTCTTCTACGCGCTGGGCGTGACCATCCCGCTCCTCGTGCTGGCGATCGTCGCCCAGCGCGCCACCACGTCGTGGTCCACGCTCCGCAGCCACCTGCCCACGGTGCGCAAGGTGGCCGGCGTGGTCTTGGGGGTGGCCACGTTGGCCATTGCGTTCAACTGGCTCGGCGCCCTGCAGCGCGACGTTCCCGGTTACACCAGCGCATTGGAGGACCACATCGAATCGACGGGTTCGGCCTGCACGCAGCTCCAGCAGCTGAGCGGAGAGCACCAGAACCAGTTCGCCGCCGCCAATGCTCGTCTCGAAGGCAAAAAGGCGACCTGTGCCGCCACCGACGAGGGCGACTCGCAGAGTGGACGTCTGGCGGCGCCCGCCACGACAACGACAACGACGACGACGCCCGCGACCCCGACGTCGCCCCAGAAACCGTCGGTGTTCATGGCGAACAAGACCAACTTGCCGAATCTGGGGCGCGCCCCGAACTTCACCGGTATCACAGCCTGGTTCAACACTCCGGGCAACAAACCGCTCACCCTGAGTGCATTGCGCGGCAAGGTGGTGCTCATCGACTTCTGGACCTACTCCTGCATCAACTGTCAGCGGGCGCTGCCCCACGTGGAGGGTTGGTACAACGATTACAAGAAGGACGGTTTGGTGGTGGTCGGGGTCTCGGCACCGGAATTCGCCTTCGAGCACGTGGTCTCGAACGTCGAGAGTGCTGCAGGCGGTCTCGGCATCGACTACCCCGTCGCCGTCGACGACAACCTGGCGACCTGGGACGCCTACAACAACGAATACTGGCCCGCGGAGTATCTCATCGACCCCACGGGCATCGTGCGCGCGTACGACTTCGGTGAGGGCGGCTACAGCGGTATGGAGGACAACATCAGAATGCTCCTCACGGCGAACGGCGTCACCGACCTCCCAGCACGCACCGATGTCCCCGACAGAACACCGACGAACGACATCACCCCGGAGAGCTACGTCGGCGACGAGCGCCTCAACAACGCGGTCGGCACTGCCGTGGTGCCGAACAAGGCGGTCGTGTACCACCCGCCCTCCACCATTCCGTCGAACAGTCTCGCCTTCGGTGGCACGTGGACCGTGCACAACGAGGAAGCCACGGCCGGGAGCGATGCGACGTTGGGGCTGCAATTCACGGCCGACGACGTCTACCTGGTGATGAGCGGGACCGGCACGGTCGGGGTGTCGTACAACGGGAGACACCTGACCACGCTGCCGGTCTCGGGAATCCCCAAGCTGTACACGTTGTTCTCTGGCACAGTGCTGCAAACCGGCACCCTGACGCTGACGGTGTCGCCCGGCGTCGAGGCCTACGACTTCACGTTCGGGTAGCAGCGGCCCCACGAAACCTTCGATTCGTCACCCAGTGTGCGGGTAAGCACCTGAGACGACGAGGAGGCACCGACAACGACACTCGAAGACAAGGCGCGAAATACGGGCAGAAACCGCAGGTGGCAAGGCAAGGCGTCGCTGGTCGGGTGACGGGCGACAAGGACCTCGAGAGCGAGGGCATGGCGATCAGATCGCCGGCAATCTGAAGCAAGCAGGTGAGAAGGTCAAGGACGCCGTACAGAGCGGGCTGCCCAACGACAAGAAGTAGCTCGGGCGTCGCTCCTCAGTTGATGGAGCGGTCCTTTCCCGCCCAATAGGGTGCCCGAAGCTCACGTTTGAGGACTTTGCCTGACGGGTTGCGCGGCAAAGCCTCCGTCACGTCAACCGAGGTCGGGCATTTGTAGTGCGCCAGCTGCGCGCGGCAGTGCGCGATCACAGCCGCTTGATCGAGCGTTTCCCCCGGGGCCAGCACGACGATCGCCTTGACGGTCTCCCCCCACTTCGGATCGGGGATCCCGATGACGGCCGCGTCGACGATGCTCGGGCACGAAAGCAGGACGTTCTCGATTTCGGCCGGGTAGACGTTCTCGCCCCCGCTCACGATCATGTCCTTGATCCGATCGTGGAGGTACAGGTACCCATCCTCGTCGAAGTACCCGGCGTCTCCGGTGCGGAGCCAGCCCTGGCCATCCATGGTCGCCGCAGTCTCCTCAGGCTTCCGCCAGTACCCCGCCATGTTGTAGGGCGATCGAGTCCACACCTCGCCGACGGTGCCCACCGTGGCGTCCCGCCCACTGTCCGGATCGACGACGCGCAGCGCCACGGATTTGTGCGGCTTCCCGGCCGAGCGCAGGAGGCCCCGCCGCGGACCGTCCGGATCGTGGTCCTCGAAGACGAGCGCCGTGATGGCCCCGGTGGTCTCGGTCATGCCGTAGACCTGGCAGAAGGCGCAGCCAAAGGTTTTTATGCACTTGACCAGGACATCTTCGGATATGGGCGACGCCCCGTAGAAGATGAGCCGCAGGCTCGAAAGGTCCGTTTCGCCCAGGGAGGGACAGGCGAGGAGCAGCATCAGGACGGCGGGGACGACGAACATCTCGGTGATCCGCTCGGTGGCGATCAGCTGCAACAGGACCCGAGGATCGACGTCTCGCAGAATGACCGACCGTCCACCTCGTGACATGGCGCACAACGCCCAGCCAGAACCGCCGATGTGAAAGAGCGGCATCGCAACCAGGCTGACCGTGTCTTCGGCGATGTGAAAGGTCACCCCGGCCTCGCCGATGGCGGTCGACAAGTTGGCATTGGTCAACATGACCCCCTTGGGCAACCCGGTGGTCCCAGACGTATAGAGCTGCATGCTCACGTCACCAGGTCCGCCCACGTATCCGGGATCTTCGGAGGGAACGCCCTCGATCCACTCGCCGAAGGACAAGGCCCGGGGATCCGCACCTACCGCAGCGTCGTCGCCGATGACCACGATCCGACGGACCGAGGGAAGGCCGCTCCTCATGTCCGTCAGAATTGGAAGGTAGTCGGCATGGATCGCCAGCAGCGGGGCGCCAGAATCGTCGATGATGGCGGCCATTTCCGCCGGCGCCAGTCGCCAGTTGACCGCCACGTTCACCGCGCCGATGAACGAGCCCCCGAACAGGAAATCGAAGTACGCGATGCCGTTGCGGTCGAGGAAGGCGATCCGGTCGCCGGCCCCGAGGCCATCCCGGGACGCCGCTTGCGCCACCCGGCACGCCACATCGAACTCCTGGGCCCAACTACGGCGCTCGGTGCCCTCCACCAGCATTTCCTCGTTCGCCCGCAGGTGGGCCAGGTGGCGCAGCATGCCTGCGACCGTGAAGCGGCCCTCTGTGGTGACGCTGGTATTCGATGCCACCGATGACCTCCTCGTCGCGGCCCCTCGGCAGGGACCCTATGCAGCGCTGGAAGGGCCCCGCAGGGGTTCTCGGGCCGATCTGACGGTCTTGCGCGATCAGCGTAACTACTGGTCAGGCGCTTTTTCGAGAAATTAACGGTGAATTTATGACCTCTATTGACCTAAATACGACCCTCCGACCAGGGACTTTGTGAAATCCGTCACAAGGGATCCCTCCAAAACCCCAGGTCAGCCCGGTGAATGGACTCTTGAACCCGGGTTCGAGCTGCGATCCGATAGATTGCTGTCGGCAAATCCGGGATGGTCTTTCGCATGCATGCGGTGAGCAGGGATTTCATCTGCATACCGAAAGCAAACGGCCACCCGGGAGTTTTCAGAGGGACCGAGGTCCCGGCGCGCCTGCCTGCAGGCCACCCGGGCCAGTGAATCGAGGACGACACCCAGGACCATTCCAGGGGCTGTACACAACCGGCCGCACACCCTGCGGCGACTAGCCAGAACGGACGACGCCTTCCCGCTCGCCGTTCGGGGCGCGAATGCAATGGCCGGAGCCCGCCTACACCGAGCAGAGCCTGGCGCGCTTGGCGCGTCCGACGAAGGGAGGTGCCGTGCGGATCCGCATTGCACTAGGGACGGCGGTGGCCGTCATGGCAGTACCCGCGATCTTCTTCGCGTTCTTCAGCAGTAGCTCCGCGGCTTCGGCGCGGTCGTCCCGCCCCGTGGCGATCGGCCCGCACCGGACCGTGAAGATCGACGACACATTGATGTCGTACGCCCAAGCCGTGAACGCCTCCAAGGAGGTGGCCTATGCCAATGCCGTCGAGGCAGGGCAGGTGAGAACGTATTTCGCCGAGATCAATTACCTCAAGGAAGTCGCCTACCTCAAGGAAATTGCCTATATCAAGGCGGTGGCGGCCCAGCAACAACAGCAGGCCGCCGCAAAAGCGGCTGCCGCGGCGCCGGCCCAATCCGTGGCGGCGCCGACTCCGGCGCCCGTGGCCGCTGCTCCTGCCGGAGGTTCCGATGCAACGAGCACCAACACGGCCGATTGGGCCTGCATCCGAGAGCACGAGTCCGGTGACGACTACTCCGTCGGCAACGGCGGCGCCTACCAATTCGAGTTGGGCACCTGGACCGCGTTGACCGGGCTGCCTTCGCCGGCCGAGGACTACCCTCCGGCGGTACAGGACTCGGCCGCTCTCAAGCTCTACTCCGAGCGCGGTTGGGAACCCTGGACGACCCGCTACGTGTGCGGGCTGTGAGCAATCGAACCATCCCCGACCCCCGGCACGCCGGGGACCTGAACTGAGGACGACACCGAGCAAGACCACCAGAAGGGCTGTACACAACCGGCCGCACACCCTGCGGCGACCAGCCAGAACGGACGACGCCTTCCCGCTCGCCGTTCGGGGCGCGAATGCAATGGCCGGAGCCCGCCTACACCGAGCAGAGCCTGGCGCGCCGAGCGTGCGCCCGACGAAGGGAGGTGCCGTGCGGATCCGCATTGCACTCATGACGGCAATAGCCGTCGCCGCAGTAGCCATTCCAGCCGTAGTGACGCCATTACTCCACAGCGACGCTGCCTCGGCCCAGGCGACCCGCCACGAGGCGGCGAGCCTGCACCCGGGTACCGATCCGCACCAAGGGGTGCACATCAACGACACGTTGATGTCCTACTCAGAGGCGCAGAGGGTCGCGCAGATCGTGACCTATGCCAACGCAGTCGAGGCGGCCCAAGAAAGAAATTTCTACGAGGCCGTGACCTTCTACAAGGACCTTGCCTTCTTCCAGGCGGTGGCCGCCCAGCAGCAGACCGTTCCGGCCGCTTGGATGCCGACCGCTGTCTGCGAAGAGGGCGGTCGCAACGACCCCTACGCCGGGTACTTCGGTATCCTCGAGTGGAACGGGTTCGACGGCTACCCCACCGCCGGCAGCGCGCCGGTCTCGGTGCAGCTGTCGTGGGAAGCGGCGCACGGTCAAAGCCCACCGGACGGGCCCGGACAGTGCCATAGCTACTGAGTCGGGACGGCGACGAGGAGTACCGCTACCCCGCGGCGAACATGGCCGTCACCTGCGCCATGTCGAAGTAGTCCCGCCATGCGGTGATTTTCCCGTTCACGACCTCGAACGTCCCCATGACGGGCAGGGGGGCCGACGTTCCGTTGATGGTGAAGATGTCAGTCCTCTCAGTGAGCACGGTTGTCCCGTCGCTCGCCAGGTGATGCAATTTGAATTCCAGCGCCTCACACATACCGAGGAACATGTCGATCACCGCCATGGTGGCGTCGATCCCCTCGGCCGGATCCATCGGGATGTTGTGGTACACGACGTCGTCGGAGAAGAACGCCCGCAGGGCCTGCGCATCCCGCGTGCTCGCCGCGGCACAGAAGTCCTTCACGACCTGTTCGGCGCTGGGCATCTGCTCTCCTCACTCGCTGACCGGGATGCCCACGCTAGCCATTGATCGGGCATGATGACGGCGTGACCGCCACGACGAAACGGGTGGCCGTGCTGGCTCCGATGCAGCCCGAGCTCAAGGCCGTCGTGAAGTCCTTCGAGTTGCAGGCGACCCCGTCCGATCCGGTGTTCTCCCATTCAGGGATCGCCGGCGCATGGTGGGTCGGCGCGCTCGTCACGGGCATGGGCCCGGTCCTGGCGCGCCAGGCCACCCGCCGGGCGCTGTCGGCCGGATCGATCGACCACGTCATGGTGATCGGGATCGCCGGCGGCCTCGACCCGGCGCTCCCCGTCGGGTCGCTGATGGTGCCAGCGCGGGTACAGCTCTATCCCGACGGCCCCGTGCACAATTCCCGTCCGGTCGCGTCCGCGGCGGGCCGCTGGCGTCCTCATGACCACTGACGGGCTCTTCGACGACGACGACGTGTGGGGCCCTCTCCTTGCACGGGGCGTCTGCGCCGTCGACATGGAGGCAGCCGGCGTGGCCGAGGTGTGCGACGAGGCTGGCGTCGACTGGTCGGTGTACCGCGGCATCAGTGATCGACCCGATGAGCACATCGTGGACCAAGCCCTCTTTTCCCTGAGCAAGCCCGACGGATCGGCCGACCCCATCGCAGTCGCCAAGTACCTCGCCCGGGATCCGCGGCGCGCCAAGGCGCTGGCGCACCTCAACAAGTGCATGCAGCTGGCGGCGAGTACGGCGGCGAACGCCGCCTTCACCGACCTGTCGGGCCCTTAGCCGCCGTCGTCCTCCGCTGGCTCGCGTTCCTTTGCGTCGTCGCGACGAGCGATGACGTGCAGGTCGATGTCGTTCTCTGATGCCATACGTAGGATCTGCTGAATGACCGAACCGCGCGTCATGGACTGCCAGCGCGTCAGCCGAGAGGTTCCGACGACAATCTGGGTGATCTGCTGGTCCACCGCCGCGGCGAAGATCGTCTTCGCAACATCGTCCCCTTCCAAGGACTGCCATGTGCCCCCGACCGCAGTCACGAGCTCCTGCAGCTCAGCGGTGCTGGCCTGATTGGCTTCGGCATCACCCGAGACGACGTGGATGGCGATCAGCGGCGCCTTCACCCGAGCGGCAATGCGGGCGGCCCGCCTGATCACCGCCGCGTTCCCCGGCGCCCCTGTCACGGCCACCATGATCCGTTCTGTCGTCTCCCACAACTCTCCGGCCGCCCCCCGCAATCGCAAAAACTCGAGGATCTCCTCCTCGGTCTCATCCGCCACGAAACGAAGGGAGAGCTCGCGGAGCGCGGCAAGGTTTTCGGCCCGGAAGAACCCGTTCAGGGCTGCAGGTACCTTGGCCTCGGGATAGATGTTGCCGTGCAGCATGCGGCGCCGGAGTTGGTCGGCTGACGAATCGATCAACTCGAGCTGGTCGGCGCGCCGCACGACCCAATCAGGCACCCGCTCACGGACCCCGACGCCGGTGATCCTCTCGACCGCATCGGCCAGCGATTCGATGTGTTGGACGTTGACCGTGGTGATCACGGCGATGCCGGCGTCGAGAATCTCGAGGACGTCCTCCCAGCGCTTCTCGTGGCGGCCCGAACCCGGCACGTTGGTGTGCGCCAGTTCGTCGATCAGGACAACCTTGGGCCGGCGGGCGATGACGGCGTCGAGGTCCATCTCCTCCCAGTCGGCATCGCGGTAGCGGACCTTTTTCCGCGGCACGACCGGAAGGTCACGGATCTGCTTGACCGTGTAGGGGCGTTTGTGTGTCTCGACGAATCCAACCACCACGTCGGCACCGCGCTGGAAGCGTCGCCACCCCTCATCGAGCATGGCGCACGTCTTGCCCACGCCGGCCGCCGCGCCGAGGTAGACCCTGAACTTCCCCGTGGGGCGTACGCCCTCGTCCTCTCCCGTGCCCAAGTTCACGAGTTCACCACCTTTCGCCGGGCCTTGTGACGGCGTCGGTACACTCCAAAGACGCTCCGAAGAACGGAAACGTTGTGATGCACGTCAGACCAAACGGACTGGTTCCCGCGACAACGTACAACCGCGTCGCGCTGGGGATCATCGTCACTCTGGCCAGTCTGGGAGCACTCCTGGCGCTCCTGCTCCCCTTCCGGGCCCACGTGAGCACGGCCATCCCGGCCCTGGTCTTCGTCCTGCCTGTTCTCGTTGGCGTCGTCATCGGCGGCCTCTTGCCCGGCATCGTGGGCGCACTGGGTGGGTTTCTCCTCTACGACATCTTCTTCCTTCCCCCCTACAACACGTTGACCGTCCGCTCGCCCGAGAACTGGACGGCGCTCGGCGTCTACGCCATCGTCGTGCTCGTTGTCTCCCAGGTCGTGGCCAAACTGCGCAGCACCCGAGAGGAGGCAGAACGCCGGACCCAGGAGTCCGTCCGGCTGTACGAGCTGTCGCAGGCGCTGATCGGCGACCTCACGCTGTCCGAGCTGTTGCGGCACATGGTCGCCACCGTGCAGTCCGTCTTTGTGCCCCGTTGGACCGCGTTGGTCCTGCCCGACCCCGAGGCCGCCGAACTCGGTGCGGCGACCGCGCTGCAGGTTGCGGCGAGCGGCGGCCAAGACCTGACGGAGGAGGACGTCACGTCGCTCACTTCGGGCGGCGGTCAGGCGCGATCCCTCGGACTGCTCGACGACTCCAGTCCGCGTCGGGTCTCGGTGGCGCTGGTCGTCAACCATCGACCGGTGGGCATGCTGGTGCTCCAGGACGTCCAGTTGGTGGAGCATGAGCGCAGCCTGCTCGGCACGTTCGCCAACCAGGCCGCTCTGGCGATCGACCGGGCCCAGTTGAGCGAGCAGGCCCTGCGGGCTCGCCTGCTGGAGGAGATCGACCGTTGGCGCCGTGCGCTGATGGGCGCGGCCTCGCACGACTTGCGCACGCCGCTGGCCTCCATCAAGACGGCGGTGTCCAGCATGCGTCAGGTCGATGCCCAACTCAGTGCCCAGGACCGCGCCGAGCTGTTGGAGCTGATTGAGTTGCAGTCGGACCGTCTGGCGCGGCTCGTCACCAACCTGCTCGACATGACCCGCCTGGAGTCCGGCGCACTCGAGATCCGACCGACGACCGTGAGCTTCCGTGAACTGGTCGACGAGGCGTTGGCCTTGCTCGGTGGCATCGTGACTCCGGGGCGGGTGAAGGTGGACGCGCCGTTGGACTTGCCCCTGCTCCATCTCGATCACGTTCTGATGAGCCAGGTCCTGGCCAACGTGCTCGAGAACGCAGAGCGCATCTCCCCCGTCGACAGCGTCATCCGCGTGGCGGCGCGGCGCGTGCCCGGCCAGGCGGCGCTGGTCGAGATCGCGGTGGCCGACGACGGCCCCGGTATCGCTCGGGAACACCGTGAGAGCGTCTTCGAGATGTTCAGTCAGAACGGCGGGGGTGGGCGGGCCGGACTCGGCCTGGCCATCGCCAAGGCCTTCGTCGAGGCACACGGCGGCCTCATCTGGATCGACACCGAGGTGCCGCAAGGCGCCCGCATCGTCTTCACCGTTCCGGCGGAGACTCTGGTCGCGGCGACGGTCTGAAGGTATGCCATGACTAAGGTGCTCGTCGTCGACGATGATCCGTCGTTGCTCAAGGCGTTGCGGATCGGCCTCACAGCCCGCGGGGACGAGGTGCTCCTCGCGCACTCGGGGACGGAGGCGGTCAATCAGGTCGCGCTGGCCGGGCCGGACCTCGTCATCCTCGACCTCGGCCTGCCCGACCTCGACGGCCTCGAGGTCTGCCGTCGGATCCGTGCGTTCTCCGACGTGCCCATCGTCGTCCTGTCCGCCTACGGCGACGAGCGCCGCAAGGTGGAGGCGCTCGACAGCGGGGCGGACGACTTCGTCACGAAGCCGTTCGGCATGGCCGAACTCGAGGCACGGTTGCGGGTGGCTCTGCGACATGCCGCCGCCGGCAGCGACGAGTCGTCGAAGTCCGCCTCTCTCGCGGTGGGTGACCTCGACGTCGACCTCGTGCACCACATGGCGAGTCTCGCCGGGGCGCCGTTGCAGCTCACGGCCAAGGAGTTCGAGCTGTTGGCGTACCTGGCCCGCCACGCCGGCAAGGTGTGCACCCACCACATGATCCTCAAGGACGTCTGGGGCCCGGGTTACGGTGCCGAGTCCAACTACGTGCGCGTCTACACCCATCGGCTGAGGAAGAAGATGGGTGACGAGGAGGGTCGGATGCTCAAGACCATCCCGGGCGTCGGTTACCAGCTGGTCCCGGACCTTCATTCCGAGACGACGAACCAATAGAGCGGATTGCGCATGAGCAGCACACCGCGTTCGAGTGCCGGCGTGCCCTCGGCGACGACATGCGATCCGACGGCGAGCCCGGGGACGGCGGCCCGGCCCATGAAACGCAGCACCAACGCTCCGGTCCCGTCGACCACGACGGCGTCCGTCCGGACCCAGGGGGCCCGGAAGGACACGACCGCCTCGATCTCGCCGGTCACGCATGCCCGACGCCGTGGCACCAACGCCGCGACGGCGGTTGTGGCGCACATCACGTCTCGAGCTTGGCCAGGGCCTCGTTGAGCTGCAGAACGTTGACATAGGGCGAACCGAGGAAGCCCAACTGCATGCCGTTGGTCTGTTGGCTGATCAGGTGCTGCAGGGTGGCGGCGGAGAGCCCGGTGGCCCGCGACACCATGGGGATCTCGGCCTGCGCGTCCTGCGGGGTGATGTCGGGATCGATACCGCTGCCCGAGGTCGTGACCAGGTCGGAGGTAGGTTGAACGCCCCGGGCCAGCCAGTACTTGACCAGGGTCCTGGTGTAGTCGACGAGCTCCTGAGACCGCGGCCCGAGGTTGGTGGCGCCGGACTCGCCGGCCAGCCCGTTGGCCACCAGCGGGTCGTCGCCAGGGTGGCCGGCGGGATTGGGCGTCTTCGAGTTGGTGTCGGAGTACGGCCCCAGCGCGTCGGGGCGCCCCTGGAACACGCAACTGCCCGGGAGGTGCCCCGGACACTTCGTCAAGGCCCAGTTCTGCCCGATCAGCGTGGAGCCGTTGGCCGTGATGGAGCCGTCGGCCTGGTGCTTGAAGAAGAGCTGAGACAGGCCGACCCCGAGCAACGGGTAGGCGAGCCCGAACAGGACCAAACAGATGACCACGAAGATGGCACTGCGGCGGAGTTGGGTGAGCATGGTGGTGGGTCCTTAGTAGGCGTGGAGCGCCACGATGACGAGGTCGATCAATTTGATGAAGATGAAGGGGGCGATGATCCCGCCGAGGCCGTAGATGAAGACGTTGCGGCGCAGGATGGAGGCCGCGCCGGACGGCCGCCACTTGACGCCGCGCAGGGCGAGGGGGATCAGAGCCACGATGACCAGCGCGTTGAAGATCACCGCCGAGAGCACGGCGCTCTGGGCGCTGTGCAGGTGCATGATGTTCAGCGCGTGGAGCTGCGGGTAGATCACCACGAACAACGCCGGGATGATGGCAAAATACTTGGCGACGTCGTTCGCGATGGAGAAGGTCGTCAATGACCCCCGCGTGATGAGCAGCTGCTTGCCGATCTCGACGACGTCGATCAGTTTCGTGGGGTTCGAATCGAGATCGACCATGTTGCCGGCCTCCTTGGCCGCCGTGGTCCCCGTGTTCATGGCTACGCCCACGTCGGCCTGCGCCAGTGCGGGCGCGTCGTTGGTACCGTCGCCCGTCATGGCCACGAGCTTGCCGCCAGCCTGCTCGGCCTTGATCAGCTCCATTTTGTTCTCCGGAGTGGCCTCCGCCAGGAAGTCGTCCACGCCGGCCTCCTGGGCGATGGCCGCCGCCGTCAGGGGATTGTCACCGGTGATCATGACGGTACGGATGCCGGCGGCCCGCAGCTCGGCGAAGCGTTCCTTGATGCCCGACTTCACGACGTCCTTGAGCTCGATGACGCCGAGAATGGTGCTGTCCTCGGCCACCACCAACGGGGTGGAGCCGGCCCGCGCAATGCGGTCGACGATCTCCTGGAGTCCCTCGGGTGCTTCTCCACCCTGGTCAATCACCCATTGGCGCACCGCCTCGGCGGCGCCTTTGCGGATCTCCCTCCCGTCGACATTGAGGCCCGACATGCGGGTGGTGGCCGAAAACGGCACGAACTCGTGGGGTCCGGAGAGCTCGCGCTCGCGGATGCCGAAGCGCTCTTTGGCCAGGACCACAATGGAGCGCCCCTCAGGCGTCTCGTCGGCCAGGGAGGCCAGCTGGGCGGCGCTCGCCATTTCCTCTTCCGTGTGACCCCTGGCGGGGAAGAAGTCCGAGGCCATCCGGTTGCCCAAGGTGATGGTGCCCGTCTTGTCGAGGAGCAGGGTTTGCACGTCACCTGCGGCCTCGACGGCCCGGCCACTCATGGCCAGCACGTTGCGCTGCACCAGGCGGTCCATGCCGGCGATGCCGATGGCGGACAGCAGGGCACCGATGGTCGTCGGAATCAAACAGACCAGCAGCGAGACCAGGATCACCACCGAGACGGTTCCCCCGGCGAAGCCCGCAAACGGCTGCAGCACGACCACCACGGGGAGGAAGATGATGGTCAGGACGGCGAGCAAAATGGTCAGGGCGATCTCGTTGGGCGTCTTCTGGCGGTTGGCTCCCTCGACCAACGCGATCATCCGGTCCAAGAAGGTGTGGCCCGCCTCGGCGGTGATGCGCACGACGATCCGGTCGGAGAGCACGGTGGTGCCGCCGGTCACTGCGGAGCGGTCGCCACCGGACTCGCGGATGACGGGGGCCGACTCACCTGTGATGGCCGACTCGTCGACCGAGGCGACGCCCTCCACGATCTCCCCGTCCGAGGGGACCACATCGCCGGCCTCGCAGACCACGAGGTCGCCCTTGCCCAGGGCGGCGGCGGCCACCAGCTCCTCGGCGCCGTCGGTGCGCAGACGGCGCGCCATGGTCTCGGAGCGCATCTTGCGCAACGCCAACGCCTGCGCCTTGCCCCGGCCCTCGGCCATGGCCTCGGCGAAGTTGGCGAAGAGCACGGTGAGGAACAGCCAGACCGTGATCGACCAGTTGAAGATGCCGCCGTGGGCGATGGACTCAATGAAGGTGATGACCGAGCCGATCAGCACCACGAACATGACCGGGTTCTTGACCTGCACCCGGGGATCGAACTTGGTGATCGACCCGGCGAGCGCCTCCTTCAGGATCTCGCGGTCGAAGAGGCCGCGGGACTCCGCCACGCCGTGCGGCGAGGAGGAAGCGGGAGGCGGCGGGGCGTCGGTGGCGATGACGGTCATTTAGAAGAACTTTCCGTGACTGAGCTGCTCGACGATCGGACCGAGGGACACTGCCGGGAAGAAGGTCAGGCCGCCGACGATGATGATGACGCCGATCAGCAGGCCGACGAACATGGGGTTGTCGGAGCGGAACGTGCCGGCACCGGCGGACACCACGTTCTTGGCCGCCAGCACCCCGCCGAGCGCGATGGCCGGGATCATGATCCCGAAGCGCCCGATGAGCATGTCGACGCCGCCGAGGATGTTGTAGAAGGGGGTGTTGCCGGTGAGCCCACCGAAGGCGGAGCCGTTGTTGTTCCCCTGCGATGTCAGGGCGTAGAGGATCTCGGAGAAACCGTGCGGACCGCTGTTCTCCGGCCCGATCTTCCCGGCGTGCAGCGAGACCGCGAGCGCGGTGACGACCAACACGGTGACCGGCATCACAATGGTTCCCAGACCGGCCAGCTTCACCTCCGTGGCCTGAATCTTCTTGCCGAGGTATTCCGGCGTCCGGCCCACCATCAACCCGCCGATGAAGACCGCGATGATGGCGTAAATCAGGATCGTGTACATCCCGCTGCCCACGCCGCCGGGTGTCACCTCGCCCAACATCATGCCGGTGAGGTTCATACCGCCGCCGATCGGTGTGAAGGAGTCGTAAGAGGAGTCGGCCGACCCGGTGGACGTCGAGGTCGACGCCACCCCGAACAACGCCGAGCTCGGGACGCCGAAGCGGACCTCCTTGCCCGTTGTGTTCCCCGTCGGCTGGTGGATGAGGCCGGCCGCCTGCACGGCGGGGTTGGCCTGGTGCTCCGAGACCGACGAGATGGCGACCCAGACACCGAAGATGATGAACATGGCGGCCAGCACGGCCACGCCTTGGCGGACGGCCCCGACCATCTTCCCGAAGACGTAGGTCAGGGAGACCGGGATGCAGAGCAAGAGGACCATGGAGAGCAGGTTGGTCAGGCCGGTCGGGTTCTCGAAGGGGTGGGCCGAGTTGATGTTGAAGAACCCGCCCCCGTTGGTGCCCAGCTGCTTGATGGCCTCCATGAAGCCGACTGGCCCCAGGGCGATGGTCTGCGAGACCCCATTCAGGCTGTTGTGGACGTTGACCGGGCCTCCCAAGGTGTCGATGGCGCCCTGGCCGACGAAGATGAGGCCGCCGATGATGGCGATCGGGGTCAGAACGTAGAGCAAGGCCCGTGTCACATCCACCCAGAAGTTGCCGACGGTCGGCGAGCCCTTCTTGGAGAAACCGCGGATGATGACCAGCGCGGCGCCGATGCCGACGGCCGGCGTGACGAACTGCTGGACCGTCAACGAGCACATCTGCGAGAGGTACGACATGGTCGTCTCGCCGCCGTAGTTCTGCCAGTTGGTGTTCGTGACGAACGAGGTGGCCGTGTTCCACGAGAGGGCCGGGCCGACCGCGCCGAAATGCTGCGGGTTGAGGGGGAGGGACCCCTGCAGGCGCAGGATGACATAGGTGATGCCGATGGAGAGCCCGGAGAAGACGACCACGGAGCCTGCGTAGCGTTTCCAGGTCTGCTCCTTCTCGGGGCTGGTGCCCAGAAGCCGGTAGATGGGCCGCTCAATGAAGCCGAGGAACGACACGCGCCCCTCGAACACGGCCACCATGTAGGCGCCGAGATACCTCCAGGCCAGGGCCAACAGGAGGAGGAGGACGACGATGGTCCAGAAGAAGCCCATTTAGAACCACTCGGGCTTGAACATGGCCACCCCGATGTAGATGAAGACCACGACGGAGATGGCCAGCAAGAGACCCTGGACGAAATTCATATCCGCTCCAGGAGCCAGATGTAGCCCAGGAAGGCGGCGATGAACACCACGATGCTGAGCGCTACGAGGAGATCTGCCATGGATCCATGGTGGTGGCGCGTTCGTGAACCCGATGTGAACGCGCCGCCGCCGGGCGTCAACAGAACATCAATCGTCGCTGGCTGCCGGCTGTGCCTAAGGTGGCAGCCGAGTCGAGACAGGAGCGAAAGTGGGGTGGACGATGGCGTTGGACCTGCAGGGGTGCCGCACGCTCGTGACCGGGGGGTCGTCGGGCATCGGGGCGGGCTTGGCCGAGACCCTGGCGGAACGGGGCGCCGTCGTCGGCATCTGCGCCCGCCGGGCTGACCTGCTCTCCGAGGTGTTGGAGCGCTGCATGAAGCACTCCCCCGACAGTCGCATGTGGGTGACCAACCTGGCCGACCCCGACGCGGTGGACCAGTTGGCCGTCGATGCGCTGGACGCCTTCGGCGGGGTCGACCTCTTGGTCAACAACGCCGGCATCCCCAAGCGGCGCCACACCACGGCGCTCGACATCGACACCATCACCGCCGTCATGCACATCAACTATCTGTCGCCGATGCGCTTGACCTACGACCTCCTGCCACAGATGCTGGCCCGTGGCTCGGGCACCATCGTGAACGTGTCGTCGATCGCCGCCAAGCTGAGCGCCCCGGGTGAGGCCGCCTACGACGCCTCGAAGGCCGCGCTCACCGCTTTCTCCGAGGCCATGGCCGTCGACCTGTGGGACAGCGGCGTCAAGGTGATGGTGGTCTACCCCGGTGTCATCGACACCGAGCTGTTCACCCTGCCCGACAACGACGTACCCGACCTGCCGGTGGCGGCCGAACCGGTGTCCGTCTGCGTCGACGCCATCGTGGCCGGGCTGGAGTCGGGCGCCGCGCAGGTCTTCGTGCCCGAGTGGTTCCACGGCGTGACCGCCAACAAGGAGAAGGACGTCGGCGCGTTCCTGGAGGGGACCGCCGCCTACCTGCGCGACCAGAAGCAGAAGAAGGCCGAGAAGGGCTGACGAGACCGGTCGGAGGACGGAAGGGGTGGGATGAAGATCGAACCAGAGGCAGCAGGTATGAGCGAGCGGCGCCTCGACCGCATCACGGAGCACTTCTCCTCCACCTACGTGGAGCCGGGAAAGATCGCCGGTTGCCAGATCACCGTGGTGCGGGGCGGCCACGTGGCCTACCAGCGTTCCCTCGGGCTCATGGACCGCGAGGCGCAGACGCCGATGCGCGACGACGCCATCTTCCGCATCTACTCCATGACCAAGCCCATCGCCTCCGTCGCCCTCATGCAGCTCTACGAACGAGGTCTGTTCCAGCTGTTGGACCCCGTGCACCGCTATATCCCCGAGTGGCGGACCTTGCAGGTGGGCCTGATCGGCGACGACGACGACGTCACCTTGGTGAAGCCCGAGCGGCCGATGAACATGCGCGACGTCCTGATGCACACGACAGGCCTGCCCGGCGGTCTGCTCGCCGGCAATCCCATCGACGCCGCGTTCAACGACGCGCGGGCCGAATTGGGAGCCGGACAGACTCTCGAACACGTCACCGCGCTGTTGGCCGAGCACCCGCTCAAGTTCCACCCCGGGACGCACTGGAACTACGGGATCTCGACCGACATTGTGGGCCGACTGGTCGAGATCCTCTCCGGCCTCCCCCTCGACCAGTACCTGCAGCGCGAGCTCTTCGAGCCGCTGGACATGGTCGACACGGGCTTCTTCGTCCCCGAGGGATCTCTGCCTCGCCTGGCCGTCTGCTACCAGTACCGCCCGGCGAACACCCCACGCCTGATGACCGGACCGTTCGCCAACGGCATCCTGCGCCCCCGGACCTATCTGTCCGGAGCAGGCGGACTGGTGTCCACCACCCACGACTACGTGGCCTTCTGCCAGATGCTGGCCAACGGTGGCCAGCTCGACGGACGCCGGGTCCTCGGCCGCAAGACACTGGAGCTGATGACGGTCAACCACCTGCCCGGCGGTGCCACGTTGGAGGACATGGCGGTCGGAGGCTTCGGCGAGGCCAACTTCGAGGGAGTCGGCTTCGGTCTGGGCTTCGCCGTCGGCCTCGGTCCTGCGGCCACCGCCATGGCCGGCTCGGGCGGCGAGTTCTACTGGGGAGGGGCGGCGAGCACCGCCTTCTGGGTCGACCCGGCGGAGGACCTGTTCGTCGTCTTCATGACCCAGCTCTTCCCGTCGGCGGCCTATCCGTTCCGGGCCCAGTTGCGGGCGCTCGTCTACCAGGCCATCGACGATTGATGGCCGAGGCCGAGCGGCCGGTCGGGCCGGCCGACGCCAGCGTGGTCCCTCGCTTCTCCGGCCTTGCCACCTTTGCCCAGCTCCCCACGGTGGACCAGGTGCCGCGCTGGGACATCGGCGTGGTCGGTGTGCCGTTCGACGGCGGCACCAGCTACCGACCCGGCGCCCGCTTCGGTCCGGCGGCTGTGCGCCAGGGCTCGCGCCTCCTGCGGCCGTACAACCCTGCGCTCGAGGCGCTGCCCTTCGAGCTGGCCCAGGTCGTCGACGCCGGCGACATCGCGTGCACGCCGTTCAGCGCCGAGGAGGCGGTGGCCCAAATTGAGACCGGGGCCGACGCGCTCCTGCGCGAGGGGGGGCGCCGGCTGGTCGCCATCGGTGGCGACCACACCATCGCGCTGCCGCTGTTGCGAGCCACGGCTCGTCGGCACGGGCCGATCGCCCTGGTGCACTTCGACGCGCACCTCGACACGTGGGACACGTACTTCGGCCAGCGATTCACGCACGGGACGCCGTTCCGCCGGGCCTGGGAAGAGGGCCTTCTCCTCCATGACCACAGCGCCCACGTGGGGCTGCGGGGACCCCTGTACTCGGAGGCCGACCTCTCCGACGACACCTCCATGGGCTTCGCACAGTTCACGACCGACGACGTGGCGGTGCATGGGGTGACCGAGGTCGTGGGGCGGCTTCTGGGGCGGGTGGGCGACGCGCCGGTCTACGTGTCGGTCGACATCGACGTCCTCGACCCGGCACACGCGCCGGGAACGGGCACGCCCGAAGCCGGTGGCCTGACCAGTCGCGAGCTCCTCGCTCTGCTGCGGGGGCTCCGGCCCGCCACGGTGGTCGGGGGCGACGTGGTGGAGGTCTCCCCCGCCTACGACCACGCCGAGATCACGGCGATCGCGGCCGCCCACGTCCTCTACGACCTGGTCACCATCATGGCGGCGAAGATGGTCTGAGCCCACGCACCCCGCCACCGCATGGTGGTGAGGTCTTGTAACAGTGCATTCACGTGGGGGAAACCGACTGCGAACGTTGCCTTCCTAGGGTGAGCGGCACAGCGCAGTACAGAGGTGGGAAAACCAGGTACCCGACGTGAAGCGAGATCTTCTGGTCGGTGTGGCCCAATGGCTGGCCACACCAGGGGAGCCGCGCCAGAACATGAACGTGGCGCTCAGCATGATGGACGACGCCGCGTCGCGCGGCGTCGAGCTCCTGGTGCTGCCCGAACTGTGGTCGTGCGGCTACGACCCCGAAACGCTGGCCCGGGATGCCCGGGCGGACGCCGAGCCCCTGGGCGGACCGCGCTCGGCGCAGCTGAGCGACGCGGCGCGCCGACGTGAGATGTGGTTGGCGGCCGGCAGCGTGCCCGAGCTGGGCGAGGACGGCCTCGTCTACGACACGGCACTCGTCTTCAATCCCCGCGGCGAGCTCGTGGCCTGGCACCGCAAGGCCCATCTGTACCCCCCGACGCTCGAGCCCTCCGTCTTCACGCCGGGCGACCGTCTGACGACCTTCGACGACCCGGCGCTCGGGCGCGTCGGACTCGTGGTCTGCTTCGACGGCGACTTCCCCGAGGTGGCCCGGACGTTGGCGCTGCGCGGTGCCCGTCTGGTCCTGGCCCCCGCGGCCTACGAGGTGGAGGGGGCGAACGCATGGGACCTTCTCTACCCCGCCCTCGCCCTCACCAACAGCCAGTGGTGGGTCCAGGCCAACCAGGCGGGATCGCACTCCACGTCGACCCTTCTCGGGGCCAGCCGGATTGTGGCCCCGACCGGCACCGTGGTGGCGGAGGCGAGCCGCGCCGTCCCCGGCTCGCTCAGCCGGGCCGAGCTCCTCGTGCACCGCATCGACCTGCACATCGCCTACGCGCGGGAGGGGATCTCCGGGCTGCTGGAGGACGAGCGTCATCCCGATCTCTACTTTGACCGGGTGCCGGCCGAGTCAGCCTGACGTCGATTCCCCCCCGCCCGTGTGCGCGTCGAGCGCGGCACGCACGCGGTCACGGAAGACGAGGTACTGGTCGTGGGCCAACCACGGCACCGAGGGCAACCGCTCAATCAGATGCGGGGTCAGCACGACTTCGCCGTCGACGAATTGGCGCCGGGTGAGGTCGACGTCGACGCCGGCGAACCGGTTCCAGTAATGAAAGCCCTGCGGGGAACCATCGGCGTGACGCACCTCCGCCTCGAGCAACTCGCCTCCGAGGAGATCGTGCACGACCAGCGCCGTCACGGCGCACTGGCCCCGCGAGGGCTCGGTGGGAGCCCACACGGGAGCATCCGTCGGATCGCACGTCTCCAACGACCAGGACGTCCTGATGGCCGACTCCAGCCCCGCCAGTGTGAACGGGTGTCCTTCACCGAAACGCACGGGCGATGTCACGTCCTCAGTCAAGCCGCTCGCGGCACGTCCCCGTGCACCCGGCGTCGAGAGGGACGACGTGTGCGGTGTCGCCGCGCTCAGTGCCGCTTGCGTCGGTCGTGCTGGGATTGGGCGCGCTTGGCCTTGCGGTTCCGGCGCCCGGCGGCGCCGGGGTGGGTCCCGTGGGCCGAATGCGCAGCGGGCGAGGTGTGCCCGCCGCCCCCGCGGGCCTGCGCGTCCTCGGCCTGCAGCGTCCGCCGGCGCCGCGCCATGGTGGTGAAGAAGGCGACGACGAGGATCAGGGCCGCCAGGCTGAAGAGCAGCACGTAGAACATGGCTCATTCAACCATGGGCGGCCGAGCACCGGCCGCCCCACGGGGCACGGCGCCGGTTCCGGACGATCACGGTGCGGCCGGCCCGTTGGGATCCGACGAGCCCAGCACAATGCCGGCCAGGCCTTCCACGAGCTGCGCCGTCGAGCGGACGGAGGCATCGGGTGAGTGGGTCTCCGCCGTGAGCGCGGCTTCTGCCGCGGCGCGGGCAACGGGTTCGCTGATGGGTGGAGGTGGGCTGGAGGCTTCCTGCGCGACGAGCGCCGTCAGGGTCTTCGAGGCCGGACCGACGGTGACGCCGTAGCGGTCGCCCGGGCCGCCCTGGGGATCCGGGAGCGACGTCGTCACGTACGCCAGCCGGCTCCCGTCGGGGCGCACGACGACAGCATCGAACGCCGCTGCCCCACTGACGTGGACCGCACCGTGCACGGTCGAGGGGATGAAGACCACGGTGTCCGTCTGCCGATTGCCACGCCGGCCCGCTGCGGTCGATGTGGCCACCATGGCGAAAGTCCGGTCGGCCGGGTCGTAGCTGTACGCACCCAGTCGACCGGCGGTGGCCGTCGGCGACACCCGTATGAGCAGCCGCTGCCTGCTGGCGATCAGCAGGTCCGCCCGCGAGGGAACCGCCTTGGGATTGCCCTTGCCCGGCGTGCCGTTGGACGTCGTCTGGTAACTCGAGTGCTGCCAACGCACGCACCAGCACGTCCCTGGCGCCGTGGACAGCCCTTTCCAGGCCCAGATCGTCGCCCCCGTCTGTGTCGACTCCTGTGCGGCGAGCTCATTGGCCAAAATGGTGGTGTCGGTCGACGAGGAGTCACCGAACTCGGTGACGAACACCGCCGAGCGCATGGCCTGGGCCTCCGCCTCCGCTGTCTGGTAGCCGAACGTGAAATTCGGCGGAAAGCCACCAGGTTTGGCGGGCAGGCCCAAAAGGTCCTGCTCCACGGTGAAGGCGTAGGTGTACACGTGGGGCGCGAACACCAGGTCGGGGTAGGAGGAGAACGGCGCGGACACCTGGAGGGAGAAGTCGACGAGGTTCCGGTACGCCAGAGGCTCGTAGAAGATCTGCTGCCGATGCACGGAAGCCAGCTGCGGGTAGGCACATGACCCTGTCAATGACGTGGGGTCGCCGGCCGGGCACGTGGGCCGTCCGTCACGCACACCGGTCAATGCCTCGATGGCCCGCGTGTAGAAGGGGTAGAGGTCCTGACTGCTCGCTTGATAACCGTTGGCGGCCGGCGTGGAGCCGGTCGAACCGGGCTGGGGCTCGTTCATGAGCTCGTAGCCCAGGACGGCAGGGTTGTCCTGAAACCGCCGGGCCAGGGCGGCCAATCCGCCGATGTAGTGGTCCTGCAGCCCCGTTCCCGGCGCCTGGCCTTGGGAGCCGTCGACGGTGGCGTTCTGCCAGAAGTTGGCGAAGGCCGCGGACTCCGCGGGATTGAGCTCGTCGATGCCGAACATGGCACAGCCTGGTTTGCCGTCACGGAGGACCGCCCAGGAGGGAGCGCCGTCCGAGCCGCCGGAGGGGGTGCAGCCCGATGGAGCCGCCGCCTTCGTGGCCGGCAGGATGTAGCGCGAGTACTGGTCCTGGTGCATATCCAGAATCACGTACACGCCCTGTTGGCGCGCCCATCCCACCACCTGGGCCACGCGATTGAGGTAGGTGGACGAGTACGTTCCGGCGGTGGGCTCCAGCTGGCTCCAATTGAGCACCAGGCGGACCACGTTGAATCCCAGGGCGCGCATCTGCGCGAAGTCGTCGCCGCTCCCCGGCGCCGTCGATTGCGAGAACGCGGGACGCGACGCCTGCACTTCGCAGAGCGGCGGCTGCGGAATCAACGATGATGCAGCGGGACAGCGCCCGTCGTAGGCGGACGGCGCGACGGGGAAGAGTGCGGGCCCGCCGTTGGCACCCGGATAGGCGACATCCTCCATACCGACGGCAGCGGCGCCGTGCAGGAGGACTTGGCGCCCCGCGGCGTCGGCCAGGTACGGCGTGACGTCGGGCCCGGTCGTCGGCGTGACGACATGGAGGAACGTCAAGGCGGATGCGGTCCCCGCCGATGCGTTCGCCGCGCCGGCGACAGGTGTCGGCAGGGACACGAGAACGGAAGCCGCGACGGCGGCCAGGGCCGCTGACCGAAACAGGCGGGGGAGCGTGGACACGGCGGCGCAACCTAGCTGACGCCGGGTCCCCCCCGGACGCGCCCGAGCGCAGCGCGACACGGGTCGCCCACGAGTCGTTGGGTAGGGTCGACAGATGCCAGGGACGGGGGAAGGGTCGCGTCGGGGGACGTCGTGGGGCACCATCGGGGTCTTGCCCCTGTGGCGGGTGACCCTCGGAAGCCTCGGGGTGGTCCTCATGGCTGCGAGCACACTCGTGGCGGGCGGCGTCGCCACCGCCTCGCCGGCGCCGTTGCCGTTCACGGGTCACGGGTCGATCGGGGAGGCATACGTCATCGGGGCCCCGCCCGGCGTTCACCTGGCCGTGCTGAACGCGCGCGGTGCCAACGTGGGTTCCGGGGTGGTCGACAGGCTGGGCAGCCTGATCGTCCGCAACCTGACGCCCGGGCCCGACTACCGCTTCACGGACGGAGTGGGTCCCGGTGCGCGCCGAACGGCTGCCTTCTCCGTGCTCTCCACGACCTCGATGCCGCGTGCGTCGTTCTATTCCGGGCAGCACTTGCATGCCGGGCTCAACTACGTGCGCATGCGCGACGGGGTCTTGCTCGCCGCCACGGTGCGCCTGCCTCCGGGCAAGACGCTGGCCGATGGGCCGTTCCCCACGGTGATCGAGTACTCCGGCTACGACGTGGCCGCACCCCACAGCCTCATTGACGCGCTGGAGGGCCACGCGTCGTTGAGCGATCCACTGCTGCCCTCCACGTCGACCGTTGTCGGGTCGGTCATCGCTCCCCTGCTGGGCTTCGCCACCGTCAGCGTGCAGATGCGCGGCACCGGCTGCTCCGGTGGGGCCTTCGACCTGTTCGGCCTACCCTCGGACTACGACGGGTACGACGTCGTGCAGACGGTCGGTGCGCAGCCCTGGGTGCTCAACCACAAGGTCGGCATGGTGGGCATCTCCTATTCGGGGTTCTCCCAACTCGTCGTGGCGGGCACCGATCCGCCAGATCTGGCGGCCATCACGCCGCTCAGCCCGACCGACGACCTCTACTCCACGGGTTATCCCGGAGGGATCTACAACGACGGGTTCGCCGCCGGCTGGACCGCCCAGCGCGTCTCGGACGCCGCGCCCGCGCCACAGGGGGGCCAACCGTGGGCGGCGGCAGAGATCGCCACGGGTGACACGACCTGTTTGGCCAACCAACGTCTCCACCTGCAGGCCGAAAGTCTCGAGTCCCTCGTCAGCCCCGACCTCGGCCGGACGCCGGCGCTGTTCGACCAACGCTCGCCCACAATGTGGGCCTCGCATGTGACCGTGCCCGTGTTCCTGGTCGGCGCCCTGCAGGACGAGGAGGTGGGCCCGCAATGGCCCGCCCTCATCGACGCCTTGCGCCGCGACAAGAACGTCTACGTGACCATGATGAACGGGACGCATACGGACTCGCTCGGCCCCGACACGATCTCGCGCTGGCTGGAATTCCTCGACCTCTACGTCGCCGACCGCGTGCCGACGGCGTCCCCCACCCTGGACGCACTGGCCCCCGCGGTGTACGCGCAGCTCACGCACGGCGCCGCATCGGCACCGGTTCCCGCCGTCCGGTTCACGGGCGAGTCCTCGGTGCACACCGCCCGGACGGCGTTCGCCGCACAGGACCCCCGCGTGAGGGTGCTCTTCGACAACGGCGGCGGCACCCTCGGGCCGGGCGCGCTGCAGCCCACCTACGCGGCCGGGTTCTCCACCTGGCCGCCGGCCGGCACGGTCGTGCGCTACGGGCTCGGGCCCGACGGCACCCTCCGGACGGGGACGCCACAGGGCTCGACGCCCGCCACCTTCCGACCCGATCCGTCCGTGCGGCCGGCCGACGACCTGGCCGCCTCGGCCAACGCCTGGGCCGCGCAACCGCCCTACGACTGGACGACGGTCCCGGCTCCCAACGGCCTCGGCTTCGAGACCCCCGCCTTCACCCGGGCGACCACCATTGTGGGCCCTGCCAGCCTGAACCTCATGCTCAGGTCGACGGCGCCCGTCACGGACCTGCAGGTCACCGTCACCGAGGTCCGACCGGGTGAGACGCAGGAGGAGTACGTGACGTCGGGCTTCCTGCGCAGCAGCGATCGCACGCTGGCGCCCACCTCGACGGTCCTCGACCCGGTGCCCACGTACCTGGCGCCGGAACGCCGGAACCTTCCCAAGGGGCGCTTCACCCTCGTCCGGGTGCCCGTGGACCCGATCGCGCACACCTTCCGGGCCGGCACCCGGTTGCGTCTCGTCATCTCCGCTCCGGGCGGGGACCGCCCCTCATGGACCTTCGGCACTCCGGCCACCCACGGCACGGTGCTCGACTCGGTGGCGCTCGGGGGTGCCGCGGGCTCGTCGCTCGTGGTGAACGAAGTCCACGGGGTGGACCCGACGGCCACCCTGCCCGCCTGCGGCGCGCTGCGCGGCGAGCCGTGCCGTGCCTACGCCCGACTGGGCAACCAGCTCTCGGCGGGCACTGAGACCTCCACGGGCTCGGCGCAGAGCCGGCCGAATGGATAGGGAGGCGGCGCGGACATGACGGGCAGGGAGCACGAGGAGGTCACTCTCTACGAGGGACTGCTCACCACCAGGGCCATCCGGCGTTACACCGACGAGCCCGTCCCCGACGAGGTGTTGCGCGACATCCTGTTCGCGGCGACCCGGGCACCGAGCGGTTCCAACCGCCAGCCCTTCCGCTTCGTCGTCCTCACGGACGGGCCGGTGGCGCGGGATGCGAAGCGTCTCATCGGCGAAGGGGCACGCCGGTTCTGGACCGCCAAGAGGGAGGCCGACGGGTACGACACGGGGTCAGGATCCGTGGCCGACTCCCCCAAGGCGCGCATGGCTCGCACCATGCAGCGCTATGTCGACACCTATGAATCGGTGCCCGTCCTCGTGCTGGCCTGCTACGCGCGTTACCGCCAGGCCGTCCGCCCCAGCGACGGCGCCTCCGTCTACCCCGCCTGCCAGAACCTGCTGCTCGCGGCGCGAGCGCTCGGATTCGGCGGCGTCATGACGAGCTGGCAGTCCGCTGCCGACGCCGAGCTGCGGTCGCTGCTGCACATCCCCGACGAGGTGGAGATCATGGCGACCATCACCCTCGGCCGTCCCCAGGGTCATCACGGACCTGTGCGCCGACGCCCCCTGTCCGAGTTGGTGTACGGGGAGCGCTGGGGCGAGGCCCCCGCCTGGGCGGTCGACCCGGCCGGAGCCGCTCACACGGCGGCGGGGCCGCCGACTCCCAACCAATAGAGTCTCAGGTGTTGCGCACGCTCGCGGAAGGCTGACCATGCACGCTGTCGACTCGCCCGTCTTCGACGCCGACAACCACTACTACGAAGCGCTCGATGCGTTCACCCGTCATCTCGATCCGAAGCTCGGGCCGAGGGTGATCGAGTGGGTCGAGGTCAACGGGCGGCGCTACCACGCACTGGGTGGCCGGGTCAGCCGGGCCGTGACCAACCCGACGTTCAACCCGATTGCGCCGGCCGGGGCGCTCGTCGACTACTTCCGGGGCAACCCCGAGGGCCGGCCGATCCACGAACTGATGGGCAAGCCCGAGCCCATCCGCGCCGAGTACCGCGACCGCGACGCCCGCCTCGCCACCATGGACGCCCAGAACCTGTCCAAGGTCTGGCTCTTCCCCACCCTGGGCATGCTCTACGAGGAGGCGCTCAAGCACGATCCGGGCGCGGTCGTGCTCCTGTTCCGCGCGTTCAACCGCTGGCTGGCCGAAGACTGGGGCATGGCCTATGCGGACCGGATCTTCGCGGCCCCCTACATCTCGCTGGCCGACGTCGACGAGTCGGTGCGCGAGCTGGAGTGGGCGCTCGACCAGGACGCCCGTGCCGTCGTCATGCGGGCGGCCGCCCCGGTCACGGTCGGCGGACCGCTGTCCCCGGCCGACGAGGTGTTCGACCCGTTCTGGGCCCTGGCCAACGAGGCCGGGATCACGGTCGTCGTGCACGCGGGCGACGCCGGGCTGTCCTCCAACGGGTACGCGCCGGACGGCTTCTCCGCCTCGTTCCGCGCCGGGCCGTCCCGCCCGAGCATCAAGATGTTCGCCATTGAACGGGCGGCCCACGACTTCTTGGCCACGCTGTTGCTCGAGAAGCTGTTCGACCGCTTCCCCAACGTGCGCATCGCCTCGGTCGAGAACGGCTCGGAGTTCCTCGCCCCCCTGTTCGCCAAGCTGCGCACCACCACCCGCCGCATGCCCGGCTACTTCACCGAGGACCCCGTCCTGACGTTCCGCCGCAATGTGTGGATCAACCCGTTCTGGGAGGACGACGTCGGTGAGATCGTCGACCTCATGGGGGACGACCGGGTGATCTTCGGTTCGGACTGGCCGCACATTGAGGGGCTTCCGGAGCCGACCGACTGGGTGACCGAGTTGCAGAAGCTCCCCGCGAGTCGGTGCCCAAGATCATGGGGGGCAATGTGTCCGAACTCAACGAGCGGAGGCCGGCATGACCGAGGTCGTTGATCAGAGCGAGACGGTGGACTCGGCTTCCCCGGGCTACCAGATTGAGCCCCACGTCATCATTTTGTTCGGGGCCACGGGCGACCTGGCGGCCCGGAAACTGCTTCCCGGCCTGCTGCACCTCGCCATGACCGGGATGATGCCCGACTACCGGATCGTCGGGAGCTCGACCAGCAGCCTGACCGACGAGGACTTCCGGCACCTGGCCCGCCACGCGGTCGACGAGTTCTCGACCGACAAGATCTCGTTGCTGCAGTGGGCCAACTTCGAGAAGCGGCTGAGCTTCTGCTCCACCGCGGCCGGGCCCGAGGCGCTGGCCGAGGCGGTGGGCAAAGCCGAGGACGAAATCGGTGGCGAGCCGCGGCGACTGCACTACCTGAGCGTCCCGCCGGCGGCGGACCGCTCCCTGATTCAGCTGATCTCCGACGCCAAGCTCGTCGAGCGGTCACGGGTCGTCATGGAGAAGCCGTTCGGCACCGACCTGGCCAGCGCTGTGGCGCTCAACGACATGCTGCACCAGGTCTTCGACGAGGAGCAGATCTTCCGCATCGACCACTTCCTGGGCAAGGAGGGGGTCCAGAACATTTTGGCGTTCCGATTCGCCAACGGCCTGTTCGAGCCCATCTGGAACCGGGACCACATCGACCACGTGCAGATCGACGTGCCCGAGACGCTGGGGGTCGACGACCGCGTCGCCTTCTACGAGGCGACCGGAGCCTTCAAGGACATGGTGGTCACCCACCTCTTCCAGATTCTGGGCTTCATGGCCATGGAGCCGCCCACGGACTTGTCCGCCGGTCCCATCAACGAGGAGAAGAACAAGGTCTTCCGCTCCATGCGCCTGCTCGACGTGACCGAAGTCGTGCGTGGGCAGTACGACGGCTACCGCGACATTCCCGGCGTGGCCACGGACTCCGACGCCGAGACCTTCGTGGCGCTCAAGGTCGAGATCGACAACTGGCGGTGGGCGGGCGTGCCCTTCTTCCTCCGCACGGGCAAGAAGCTCGGCGGCGGCGAGCGCATCATCTCGATTGCGTTCCGGGAGCCCCCGAAGTCGATGTTCCCCGACAACTCCGGGGTCGGCGCCCAGGGCCCCGACCATCTCACGTTCGACCTGGCCGACTCGTCGAAGCTGTCACTGTCCTTTTACGGGAAGAAGCCCGGGCCCGGCATGAAGCTGGAGAAGCTGAGCCTGCAGTTCGCCCTGCACGAGACGGGCCAGGACGCGGACGTGCTCGAGGCCTACGAGCGACTCATCCACGACGCCATGATCGGTGACCACACCCTCTTCAACACGGCCGAGGGCATTGAGCGCCTCTGGGAGGTCTCGACGCCGTTGCTCGAAGACCCTCCCCCGGTGCAGCCCTACGCCCAGGGCAGCTGGGGCCCGTCCTCCATTAACGAGCTCATCGCGCCGCGTACGTGGCGGCTGCCCTTCGAGCGTCGCTGGCGGGGAACCTCAGCCGGCTGAGTCAGGGGCGGCGGCCTGTATAGGCCACCAGCTGGTCCATCGGGTCGGCACCCGGCGACAGCACGATCTCTTCGGCGAAGTTCTCGCCGTCGCGCAACGCAGGCTGAATGAGCCCGTCCTGGGCCAGGCCCAGTACGTAGGCGCAGAGCCCGGCGTTAGGCGGGAGCTCCTGACCGGTGGCCCGTGCGAAGTCCCAGGCGTGGACGAGCAGCTCCATCGACAAAATGCGCGAGGCGACTTCGGCGGAGATCTCCCCGTGTCCCAGCGTGACCATGCCCTCGATGCCGCGGTGGCGCCATCCCTCGAGGACAGGCTGGGCCAGATCGGCAATGCGGACCTCGCGCGTGTCGCGTCCTCGTCCGGTGTCACCTCCACGCCCACGCAACCCCCGAGACCGACGAGCGAGCCGGCGAGATGCTCGGTCAACTGGTCGACGTCGTATTTGGCGCACGGCGTCTGCGCCTTCCCGGCCCGGGGTCCCATGTGGCGCAGGACGAAGCTGCAGGTCGCCAACGACGCTTCGGCGGCACTGAGCTGGTCCCAGGCGTCGGCGTCCCGCACGACCCACGGCTCCAAGCCGGCATCGCCCTCGCGCCCTGCTACGGCCAGGCGCGCCATGAAGTGGTCCCAGCCCTTGTGGTGGCCCGCCTCCTGCTCGGGTGTCAGGCCCTCATGGACGAGCCGCACCGTCGTCCCGCCCTCCGTCGGCTCGAGCGTGATGGTCACGGTGGAGGTGCCGGGCGAGTCGTCGCCCTCCCATTTCCACGTGTAGACGAGCCGCCTGCCCGGCTCGATCTCGACGAAGGTGCCGGCGGCGCTGTTGCCGGGCGTGACGGTCCAGCGGAACGCCCCACCGGCACGGAGGTCGACCCGTGCCGCGACGGCCTGCCAGCGACGCAGGCGCTCGGGTTCGGTCAGGAGCGCAAACGTCTGGTCGGCATTCAGCGGGACGAGGACCGACTTCTCAATCGTCATGCGGGATTCCTCTCTTCGGGGGCTCGGCAACGACGAGTTGCTCGAGCTCTGATGTCCAGAAGGCGTCGAGGGTGCTGCGCAGCCCCGCCATGCCGCTTGGATCGAGCCGGTAGCGGCGGAACCGGCCGTCCTGCCGGACCTCCACCAGGCCGGCCGCGGCCAGCACGCCCAGGTGCTGCGAGACGGCGGGACGGGTGACGGAGAAGTGCGCCGCCAGCTCGGTGACCGTCTGCTCGCCGCGGCGCAGCAACTCGAGCAACCGCCGCCGGTTGGGCTCCGCCAACACGGCCAGCAGATCCGGCCCTGTCCCCTCCGTCCCGCTCACCGCCTAACATGTTAGTCAACACTAACATGTCGTGGGCGCACAGCAAGAGCCCGTGACCTGGGGTGGAGCTGGAAGGAGCGGCCGCGGTGCCGCCGGGCGGTCCTTCAGTTCAGCGCGTGACCGTTCGAGCGCGGCACGTCGGGGACCGTCAGGCCGGCGAGGTCGACGGGGTCGATGGGCCGGACCGCAACGCGGGGCTGCAGCGGCGGCCGGGCCCGTTCGTCCAGCACCGTCGTGGCGGTCAGGACGTCCCATGGGGCGCGGCGTGGCTGGGAGAACAGGCCGTCCGGCGGGGAGGCGCCGAAGGCGAAGCAGAGCAGGACGACCCCGCCGATGATCACCGTCGGCACGACCAGCACCGAACAGCAGATGCCGCTCCGAAGGAGCGAGCGGGCCACACCGATGGGTTGCGCATCGGAGAGCCTGACCACCCGTAGGCCGAGTATCCGGTAGCTCGGCGTGCGGCCGTGACGCCACTCGAAAATGCTCCACACGAGCCAGCCGAGGACGAGCGTCGCGACCAGCAGGACGACGGTCAGGGCCAACGACCCGATGCGCCGGCCGAGGCTCGCTGCGGGCTCCTCGCGGACCACACGAGAACCGTATCGGCCCGGGTGGCGTCGCGAGCGGGCTCGTACGGCACGTACAGCTCGTACGGCACGTACAGGAGGTGAGGGCGAACCTCGGAGGACTTCGTCCGCCCCTGGGGGGCCGGGTGAAGGATTCGGGCTCCGTTGACGAGCGTCGCCCGGTTCCCTGGACGTGTCGAGGACAAGGTCGGTGCCTGCGCTAGAGTTCCGAGGTGCCAGCGGTCGCGGTCCTCGTCCTGGAGGCCGTCCTGATCGGGCTCCTCACCTCTCAGATTTCCTTCATCGTCACCACCGTGTACCTGCACCGGGCGCTGGCGCACAAGGCGATCACCATGCGACCGCCCGTCGCCTTCGCCTGCCGCGTCATCATCTGGATGTCCACGGGGACACGGCCCCGGCAATGGGTTGCCGTGCACCGCAAGCACCACGCCCACACCGACAAGGAGGGCGACCCGCATTCCCCGGTGATCTTCGGCTACTCGCTGGTCCAGTTCGGCAATGCCGTCCTCTACCGGAGGGTGTCGCGCAATCCCCAGCAGGTGGACCGTTACGCCAAGGATCTCCCCGAGGACCGCTGGGACAAGGTCGTGTTCAACCACGCCCTGCTCGGCCTGGCGTTAGGCGTGGGCCTGCTGATTGCCGTCTTCGGATGGGAGATCGGGCTGATTGCCGCCGGAGTCCACGCCTCCCTCTACCTATTGGGCGGGGGCGCCATCAACGGGATCGGCCACAAGTGGGGCAAGCGTCCGCACGACAACATGGCCACGAACAACCAGTGGCTGGCCTGGCTGGTCGCCGGCGAGGGGTTGCACAACAACCACCATGCGGTCACGACGTCGAGCCGGATGTCGATGGCCAAGGGTGAGGTCGACCCCGGATGGTGGGCCATCCTCCTACTGGTCAAGCTGCACTGGGCCACGCTGCGGCACGAGAAGATCGCCGTCAAGCCGACACCGGTCTGACTCCTTCGTCGGGCAAGCCGACGGCGGGCCCGTCGGGCAAGCTGGTGCCATGGCCGAGGATCCGCTGACTCCCGGCGCGGGCGAGCCGGAGGGTTCGGGCCCGCCTGATCCCGACGAGCAGGACGTCGCGGATCAGGTCGAGCTGATCCGCTACGTGCGGAGCCTGGGGGCGACCCCCGAGGAGATAGCGGCCACTACCAACCTGGGGGGGCTCGCGCTCGACTTGACGCTCCGACCGCGCGGGACCCTCCCCCTGGGCGAGGTGGCTGCAGCTGCTGGCATCGACTGGCCGACGACCATACGCCTCATGACGGCCGTCGGCCTTGCGACGGACCCGGACTTCCGGCTGACAGTCGGCGAAGCGGCGACCGTCCGGCTCTTCGCCGGGGCCTACAACAACCTTCTGGGAGAAGAGGCGACGCTGCAGCTGGCCCGGGTCACCGGCAACACCATGGCCCGGCTCGCCGAAACCCTGGTCGGCGTCTTCCGCCTGCAGGTCGAGCTGCCGCGCCGGGCGGCCGGCACGCCCTATGTCGCGGTCGTCAAGGAATACGCCGACATGACCCAAACGTTGCTCCCGACGTTCGTGTCGACCCTCGACGCGGTGCTCCGACGTCAGATCGTGGCTGTCGCCGAACGGATGTGGTCGACGGATCCGGAGCGATCCGTCGTGACGGTCCAGCGAACCGTCGGTTTCGTCGACCTGGTGGGATACACGACGACGGCGGCGTCCTTGTCGCTGCGGGAGCTCACAGATGTCCTGGTCGAGTTCGACCTGCGCACTTCCGAGATCGCCGCCGCGGGGCACGGTCAGATCGTCAAGACGATCGGCGACGAGGCGATGTTCGTCACCGAGGATGCCGAGGACGCCTGCCGGATTGCGCTCGATCTGATTGATGCTGCCGGTGGGGCACTCCCGCCCGTCAGGGTCGGCATGGCGACCGGCGAGATGGCTTCGGTGTTCGGAGACCTCTACGGCCCCGACGTGAACCTGGCGGCCCGCCTGGTCGGGGTGGCCGAACCGTCGACGGCCGTCGTGTCCGAGGCAACCCGAGCCGCCGGTGGCGACTTCGGGTTCGAGCGTCTCCCTCCCCTGACGTTGAAGGGGTTCGCAGAAGAGATCACGGCGTACCGAGTGACGTGACCGGGTCGGCGTCGGAGCCGCCACGACTCTTCAGGGACTCGTTCTCGACGAGCGGATCATGGGGGCCAGCGCGCAGCGCGAGCCAGCTCGTCCCCGGTTCCGTCTCCAACAATTGATGCGCCTCGTGGGCGCGCAGGAGGACCCAGTCACCCGGGACGAGCTGGAGAGACTCGTCGCCGACGACCAACGTGGCACGACCGTTGAGGACGACCACCCATTCGTCGTGCTCCTGGTCGTAGTCCACCGGAGCGCCCATGGCGCCGCTCAGGATCTGCTCCACCAGCACATCTCCGAGTATCGCAATTGCCTCGGTCCGCTCCCCCACCGCGGGTGCCCCAGAGGGCGGGAGCAGCCGACCGCGGGTGACCGGCGTCACGGCAAGGGCTTCCAGGCCTGCACCACGACCCAGCAGACGCCCGCGGCTGGGGCTGGAGCCGGGCCCCGTTTGCACTGACTCGTGGGCGGGTGGTTGTCATGGACCTCGACAACTCGGTACTGCGTCGGCCCCGAGAATTTGTCGGGCCCGTAGCTCAGGACCGGTGCGTACCCGCCGGGGAAATTCGTAATGTGGGACATCGCCTCGACGAAGGTGCGTCGATTGAGGTTCTTGCCCGCCAAGGTGGCCGCCTTGGTAAAGAGACGGATCTCCTGGCACCACCCCTGCACGGGCCCCTGTTCTTCGATGTCGTCGTTGATGTTCCCCTTGGGCGTCTGGGGATAGGCCTTGTGCCATACGGTCCAGCAGCTGCGGACGCCGGGGTCGTAGCCACCCTGCGACTCGGGGACTGGCAGGTCGATCCCGCCCAGCGTCTCGGCGGTGACGCCTTCCTGGCCGTTGAGCGCCTTCTCGTACGGGACGGGGATGAGGCCGAGTGCCACCTCGATCTCGGACTGGTAGTCGCTGAGGAGCAGCTTGGGGAAGTAGTTCTGTGCCGTCTCGGCGCCGACGAACGGGGTGAACGCGTTCTCGGGCAGGAGTGGTATCACCGACTGCACGCCGGCTGCCTTGAGCCGTTCCGCGGCCAGCGTGGCGTCCGAGTCCGTGCTGGCCGTCTCGCCCACGTCGGAGGTGATCGTCACCACTTGGGGAGTGATCCCGGCCTTCTTCAGGTCAGGAAGGAGGAAGGAGTTGAGCGCGTCCTGGTCGCTCACCTCGTCGGAGACCACGACACCCACCTTCGTGCCGTGACCGAGACGGCCCGAGCTGAGACCCCACTGCACGGTGGCAGCGAGGATCGGCGCGTCATCGGCCCCCGTCCACCACAGGTACGGCGCGCCCAACTGCGTCCAGTTGGTTGTCGTCGTCCACTGGGACAGCATGGGCGTGTGCCCTTCCCGGGTGATGCACAGCTGGTTGACCCCCTCGAATGTGCCAAGCCCGTCGAGCACGGCGAACACCGGTGGGTTGCCCTGCGTCCACTGCTTGCACAGCGCCCGCTGCTCATCGGGGTTGGTCGGGTCGAAGCCGACGATCATCGGGTTGATCTTCCGACCGTTGATCCCCCCTGCATCATTGACCTGGTTCACGAAGAGGTGAATGGCCTTGGTCTGCTCCCCGTATTCGGCATCGGACTCGATTTCGAACTGCCCCTCAATGCTGCCGAAGGAGATGATCGGGAAGACCACGTTGATGCTGTCCGCCGAGACGCCCCGCGTGCTCGTGCTGGCCTGGGTGACGGGGGTCGTGGCGGTGGCGGCGTTGGCCGGAGTGGCGAGACCGAGGGTCACCACGCACACGAAGGCGGCGGCTCTCACGACCCTGGGCAGCCCTCGGCGCCACGCCCTCGATGGACCCCACTCTCGCATCGCCAACCCCCGGGCCCGCTGCTGAAGGCGCGGGCGGGGAGAGGCTATCGCCGTCCGTCAGGCGGTGAGCGGCGCGTCCAAGGGCTCAGGCGAAGGTCGATTCGCGACGCCGGAGGACCGCGCAGAGGGTCTCGTTGTAGGGCGCCTCGAGTCCGAGCTCACGGCTCAGCATGACGACCTGGCCGTTTATGACATCGACCTCTGAACGCCGCCGGGCGAGGTGGTCCAGGCGCATGGAAGGGCTGGCGTTCGGGATGGTGGCGGCGAAGTCCGTCACATAGCGCAGCGGATCGTCGAAGGAGAACGCAATGCCCTTGGCGACGCCCAACCGGTACGCCTCTGCAGCGCAGCCGAGCGCCACGTTCCACGTCTCGGAATTCGCCATCAGGTCACCCACGGTGACGTCGAACACCGCGCACGGGGCGCTCAAACTCACGTTGCAGAGGAACTTCTCCCATATCATGAGATGCACGTCGGCAAACGCCTTCACGTTGAAGCCCGCTTCACGCCAAGCCCGCTCAATGCCTTGCACGCGCTCTGTCAGGCCGCCGTTCATTTCGCCGATCCGGATCAGCCGCATGCCTTCGTGGTGCACGTGCCCCGGTTCCGGAATCGACGACCCGAACCCCTCTGCGATGCCGATCACGATGTGGTCGTCCGGGATGCGCCGCGCTACCCGCTCGCCCGCGCCCAGACCGTTCTGGAACGCCATCACCACGCTGTCGGGCTCCAGCAGGGGCGCCACCGCCGCGACCGCGGCGTCGACGTCGGCGGCCTTGGTGGCGATGACCCAGACGTCACAGGGCCCGGCGTCGCCCGGGTCCCGTCCCACGCGGAGGCCGTCGACCACGAAGTTGCCGCTGGCACCCGACACGGTCAGCCCGGAGCCGGCAATGGCGTCGATGTGCTCCTGCCACGTGTCGATGGCCCACACCTCGTGCCCGGCCTTGGCCAGCAAGCTGGCGTACACCGAACCCATCGCTCCCGTTCCGACAACTGCGATCTTCATGTCGTCCTTTGCCTACGCCAGGTCGCACGGGCCCCGTTGCGGGCTCCGACGGCCGGGCAGAGAGTGTACGGGACGGGCGCTCGAGCACCCAGCCGGACGATTGTGCCTGGTCAGGAGAAGTAGTGCCCTTGGTCCAGATCGGCGATCAGGCCGGGCTCCACGGGCTCCCACCCCAAGCGCTCCCGCGTCAACGCGTTGGACGTCGGGTTGTCGATCGACACCAGCGCACCCAGGAAGCCGAAGTGCGCGTCCGCCTCGTCCGGGGGGATGCTCTCCACGGGCACGCCGAGATGGCGGCCGATGACCTCGGCGATGTCGCGAAACGGCACCCCCTCGTCACCGACGCCGTGCCAGCGCGACCCTGCCGGTGCCTTCTCGACGACCAGCCGGAACAGCCGCGCTGCGTCGAGTCGGTGCACCCCGGGCCACCGGTTGGCGCCGTCGCCCACGAAGGCCGACACGCCTTGCTCGCGCGCAATGCCGATCAGAATGGGAACGAAGCCGTGGTCGCCCACCCCGTGCACGGACGGCGAGAGGCGGACCGCGGACGACCGGACCCCATGCTCGGCGAGGGCAATGGCGGCGTTCTCCGAGGCCACCCGAGGCATGGCGGAGTTGGACACGTGCTCCTCCGTTCCGAAGCCGCCCGCCGGGAGCCCGACCTCCCCCAGTGCGAGCAACAACGTGCCCGTCGTGATGACGAAGGGCTTCCCGGAGCCCGCCAGCGTCGCCCCGATCGCTTCGACGGCCCGCAGGTCGACGCCAGCCCCGATCGACATGTCGGAGAAATCATGGACGAAGCCCAGATGTACGACGCCATCGGAGGCCTGAGCCCCGCGACGCAGGCTGTCGAGGTCCTCGAGGTCGCCGCGCAGCACCGTGGCACCGGACTGGGCCAGCACCGCGGCGGAGGCGTCCGAACGGGCGAGTCCCACCACCTCATGGCCGGATCCGAGAAGTTCTGGAACGACGGCGGAGCCGATGAAGCCCGATCCACCGGTGACGAAGACACGCATGGCACAAACCTCCAGGTCGTCGCCGCTGTCGGCCACGCCAGGCGGGCCGAGGAGTCAGCGATGTCATTTACTGACATCACCCTATCAGGTATGACAGTCACTGTCATCAGGTACCATCGACCCTCATGAGCCGGTGGGAGCCTGATGCAGCCGGCAGGCTGGCCAAGGCGGCCATGGAGCTCTATCTCGAGCGAGGGTTCGACGAGACAACCGTGGCGGAGATCGCCAAGCGGGCGAGCCTCACGGAACGCACGTTCTTCCGGCATTTCACCGACAAGCGCGAGGTGCTGTTCGCGGGCGCGGCCCAGCTGCAGGAAGTCCTGGTCGGGGTCGTGCGGAATGCGCCGGACGAGCTGGCACCCGTGGACGCGGCGATCGCCGGGGTCGCGGCCGGGGGTGCCCTCATTCAGGAACGTCGGGCCTTCGCTCGTCAGCGCTACGAGATCATTGCGGCGAACGCCGAGCTCCAAGAGCGTGAGCTCATCAAGATGGCATCGCTGTCGCTGGCTCTGGCCGACACGCTGCGAGGGCGCGGTGTGGCCGACCCTGCGGCAAGCCTGGCCGCCGAAGTTGCGATCACCGTCTTCAGGATCGGGTTCGAACGTTGGGTGGCCGACCCCATCCACCTGGACCTGCCCCAGCTCATCCATGGGTCCTTCGAGGAGCTCAAGCAGGTGACGGCGGGCAGCGAGGCGGGATCAGCCTCCCCCATCGCGGCGTCCTGACTCGAGACTCCCACGGATGGCGCCAGTGCCCTCAGGGAACGAGGAGCACCCGTCCGAACGCCTGACGGCTTTCGATGTAGGCGTGCGCCCCGGCGGCATCGGCGAGCGGGAACGACCGGTCGATGACCACCTGCAGTTCGCCGCGGCCGATGGCGTCGAGATGGCCGGCGATCATGGCGTGCGGTCGTGGCGACAGGAGCAGCTCCGCCCCGAGGAAGTACCCCGAAAGGGTCTGGTTGTTGCCGCGCATCGTCGAGATGTCAACATGCTCCGCCACCGATCTCCCGGCATCGCCGACCGATATGCACCGCCCCCGATAGGCGAGGACGTCGATGCTCCCCTGCAACGTCACCCCACCCACCGAATCCACCACCACGTCCACGCCCCGTCCGTCGGTCAGACGACGGGCCTCGGCCACGAAGTCGTGCGTGACGTAGTTGATGCCCTCATCGAGCCCCAGTTCCTTCAACCGTTCCAGGCGGTCGTCGCTCGAAGCGGTGGCGAAGACCCGCGCGCCGGCGCGCTTCGCCATCTGGATGGCGGCGATGCCGACGCCGCCCGCCCCGGCGTGGATCAGGGTCGTCTCACCGGTCTGGAGGTGCCCGAATTCGAAGAGGCAGTCATCGGCCGTGCCGAAGGGCACCGGCACGCACGCTGCGGCGTCGGTCGAAACAGTGTCAGGGATCTTCCAGGCGAACCCCGCCGGCGTCGCCCGACGTGCCGCGTGCGAGCCGTCGAGGCCCACCGTCACGGCGCGGTCCCCCTCGGCAAAGCCCTGGACGTCGGCGCCCACCTCGGCCACCGTGCCGGCACACTGGTACCCGACCACATGGGGCACCCCGGCCAGATCTCCGCCCAACCGGTTGAGCGTGTCACCGCCCTCGATGCTGACCGCCTCGACGTCGATCAGGATGTCTCCCGGACCGACGACGGGGTCGGGCACGTCCTCGTAACGGAAGACGTCGGGTGCTCCGGTCTCGTAGTACACCGCTGCTTTCATGATCGGACATCCTCCCGCATTCGGAAGCCCTTCGTCCGTTGGGCGTGCCACCTGGAGATCCGCGGGCCCCGGCGCCGGCGACTCGGCTCGTTGGCGTCCGCGAGATCGCCCTGGCCCCGGCGCTCCGGATGGACCCGTTCAGCGTCGCTCGGAGGACGCGTCGTCGTGCAGCGTGCTCAGAGAGAAGGCTCCCTCCACATGGTTGTGACCGTCGGTCCCCCGTCGGGAAGGTCGAAGGCGCCGCTGACCGCGAACCCGACAGACTCGTACCTCCGCAGGTTGGCCGGATTCGTGGATTCGAGGTACGCCGGCATGCGGGCGGCATCGAGGTGGACAAGGTTGTCTGCGAGCAGACGCATCCCGATGCCGGCGCCACGGTGCTCCGTCTGCGTACCCAGCAGGCTCAGGTAGTAGTGATCCGGCGCGCGCGGGTGAGCCGCGTCGAAACGGTCAAAGATCTCCTTGACCAGCTCGGCCCGTTCTCCGAGCGATTCCTCCAGCAGCGGTCCGAGCAGTGCCTCATCTGCCTCGCTCAGCTCCGGGCAACCGGGAGGCACCCAGACCGACACCGCCTCGTACTCAGGCATCGTCCAGACCCACTGAAAAGGGAGCGCGCTCCGGATGAGGAGGCGGAACCAAGCCTCATGCTGGGCCGTACGGCGGGCCGGATCGCCGAAGGCCCACCCCCACACGGGATCGAGGAAGAACGCCTCGGCAAGGGTTCTGGCGATGCTGTCTGTGTCCTCAGGTCCTGCAACGCGCGCCCTCATGGGAACCCCAGCCGTCATCGGCGTCACAAGCATAGGTCCCTCCCTTCAGGCTCACCGACAGGCGGTGGGTCACATGGCGTGCCAACCACCCAGAGCGCTGACCTCATGAGAGCGGGTCTTGAGAGCGTTGCGCAGATCGGCGATGTCCTCAATCACCGTCACGTCAGGAACCGTCTCGGGCGGCGTGCGACCCGACTCGTCGGTCCCACGACAGAGGCGGTCCTCTGGGATCCCAATGGGGTCCACTGCCGTCGGACCATGACGCAGGAGCGCGATGTGTTGTGCCCCGTGATGCCGCATTTCCGGATGGCGTGCACCCGCCCAACACCACGTGGCAACACGGGCACCGTTGAGTCTCTGGAGCAGGGCACGAAGACCCTCGTCAGCCTCCGGGAACAGTCGGACAACCTCTGGGGGCTGAAAAGCAAGGTCCCATTCGAGGGGACCGAAGCAGCAGCTCTCGAAGTCGATCCAGCGCAGCCCCCTGCTCGTCTCGATTCGGTTTCCATTGTGAGGCTCGCCATGCAACCGGCGCCCATCGAAGCTCATACCTTCGAGCGCCATGAGCCCTTGGTCGTACACGCCACGGACGAACGTGCGGTCCTCCGGTGGCAACGCCGCCATTTCTGCATCGTCGTCGAGCACCTCTCGGGCCCTGAGCAACATTGTGCCGAACGGGGGCAGCGCAACCTCGGTGCGATCCAAAGCCGCGTGAAGGCTGCGAAGTGACGCAGCGAGTTCCGGTGCGGACACGTCGGTCCGGTCCGGTCCTTCGAGCCTCTCCCAGAACGTCACAACGAAGCCGGTACCAGCATGGGAGACGGGCGAGGTTGCGGGCCACGGGCGTGCGATCTCCGCGCCGAGCGCGGCGAGCTGGGCAGCCACCGCGTGCTCGAGGCGGAGGTCAACCTGCGAACGGGCTCGCACGGCAACCTTGGCAACGACAGGCTCGGGGCGTAGCCACACCACCGTGTTGTTCGTCTCCTGCAACACGAGGGGATCAGGAGAGATGATCCCGAACCGTCGCGCCGTCTCCGTCGCTGCCTCCACGGCAGAGGTCATGCCGAGAGCGTCGCACAGACTGGTCCCCGCTGGCGAGCGCTTCGGTACGAGCGTGCCGCGACAGCCCCTGAGGCTGCATCGACTTCGACCGTCAGACCCTCGCACTGCTCACGGAGTCAAGCTCCAGAAGATCGACGATATAGAGCTCTTCCTCGGACAGACCCACGAATTCGATGCCCGCCCGAACGATTCCATCCGGGCCGGCCTTGGCGTTTCGAACTTCACCCGTGAACGTAATGTCGATGGAATCTCCGACGGGAAGTCGCACGGAGATGCGACGACCCACGACGTCAACGGAGTCTGGGTGACGAAAGTCCATCCCAACACCGAGCGCCGAGAAGTCGAAAACCCCGCAGTCGCGCCAGAGGTCGGAGGAGTCGCCTTCGACATGGCATGTGCCCATCCACACGGCGGATTGGCGTTCCACTCGTCGTCGATCCTCCATGGTCCATCCTCCAGATACGCCCGCGTCCATTCCCGGGCGCGACGCGCCCTGCGATCAGTGTCGGCCCGACTCCAGTTCGGCTTGAATCCGACCTTGAGCATGGAGGCGACGGGGACTGCGCCCGCACGCGGAGGTGGCACCTGGGACGCCCCTGTAGCCTGAGCCGCGCGTCCGCGACAGCAGGAAGGAGGTCGATCGATTGCCTGCGTGCTCCCGCTGCCTGGTTGAGGTCCCCCCGGGCACCGCCCTGTGCCCCAAGTGCGGTGCCGCCATCCGACCGCCCGTCGCGTTGCGTCCGAAGCCGAAACCGGTCGGCAAGTCGCGTCAACGGCTGAACGCTCTGAACAGGAGGGACCGGGTCGTCGGACCCGCAACCTTGGTTCTCCTGGTTTCCTTCTGGCTGCCGTGGTACAGCTTCGGACCCTTCTCGTTCGATGGGCTCGGTGTGCACGGCTGGTTGTTCATCGCGGTACTGGACGCCATCGTGCTCGTCCTCTACGTCCTGATCACCGCCTTCGGTGTCGGCGACCTCGCGGAACAGGGCCGCCTTTCAAAGGACCAGCTCCTGGCCCTCCTGACCGGAGTCAACCTGGCACTGGTGGTGCTGGGATTCCTGCTCAAGCCGGCCGGCTTCAGCTGGTCGTGGGGCGCCTACCTCGCACTGATCGCCGCGATCGTGGCCTTCGTGCCCTTTGGCATTCCCCTCGTCCGGGCCCAGCGCCAGCGCTGATTCTGCGCCGACGCGCCGGTGCGTGGCGCTGCACCGCCATCTGATCCGAGCCGGGCGGATCCAACCCGTCGACGGCTCAGGCGGAGGGAGTCCCCTGGGCTCGTAGCCCGTCGCAGACGATGGTGAGGAGGTCGCAGGCCGGCGCAGCATCGGTGTGGGCGGTCGCCTGGCACGTCGCGCCGATCAGGGAGAGCACTGCGACCGGCGTGACGTCCGGCCGCACCGCACCTACAGCCTGCGCCCTCTGCAGCAGCACACCGATGGCTTCGTGCAAACCCTCCTTCACCGGCGCGGCCGCCTCTTCGAATTCCACTCCGGCGCCCATGACCGCGACCATGAGGTCGCGCTTGGCGACGCCCTCCTCGACGACGTGCGTCAGGAAGTCGAAGAACGCGGCCTTCGGGTCGTCGGCGTCGGCCAGCGCCTGAGCGTCCAGCGTCAGCGCGGAGAGCCGCTCGAGCAGGACCGCCTCGCAGAGCTTCTCCTTGGTCGGGAAGTGTCGGTAGAGCGTCCCCACCCCCACCCCCGCCTTCTCCGCGATCAGGTCGACCGGGACCTCGATGCCCTCGACGGCGAAGACGTTCTCTGCGGCCTCGAGGATGCGGGCCCGGTTGCGCAGGGCGTCGGCACGCAGGGGGCGCCCACGGGCGGCGGCCGGTTCGTCACACCCCGCATCTACGTTCGAAGTCAGGTCCACGGAAATCTCTCCTCCCCCCATTGACAAACGGAACTCAGGTTCCGTATAGTCTAAATGGAACCAGAACTCCGATTCCGATTCTAAGTCATCCCAGCCGAGAACACCAGACCCTTCCAGGTCAAGCCGGCAGGACCGGGCTGTCGGAACGGACCTCTTTTGGACACGGAGACCATTATGACGACGACACTCGACCTTCCGGACCTGGCAAGCGAGCCGGCACCCGACCTCGATCCCAAGCGCTTCCGGGCCCTGGCCATCATCGCCGTGGCACAGCTCATGGTGGTGCTCGACGCCTCGGTGGTGATCATCGCCCTGCCGTCCGCCCAGCGTGCCCTCCACATCTCCACGGCCAATCGCCAATGGATGCTGACCGCCTACACGCTGTCCTTCGCGGGCCTCCTGCTGCTCGGCGGCCGGATCGCCGACTACTTCGGGCGCAAGCGGATGTTCGTGATAAGTCTGGTCGGCTTCGCCGCCGCCTCTGCCTTGGGTGGCCTGGCCCAGAACTCGGCCATGCTCTTCGGCGCCCGCGCCCTGCAGGGCGCCTTCGCCGCCGTCATGGCGCCCGCCGCCTTGTCCCTGCTCACCGTGGCCTTCACCGAACCCAAGGAGCGGGCTCGGGCCTTCGCCGTGTACGGCGGTATCGCCGGAGGCGGAGCTGCCATCGGCCTCATCCTCGGTGGCTTCCTGACCGAGTTCGCCTCGTGGCGCTGGACCCTCCTCATCAACGTGCCGATCGCCATCGTGGCGGCCGTTGCGGCGTTCCGCTACGTCACCGAGAGCCGGGCTTCGGCCAACCATGGTTACGACCTTCCCGGCGCGATCACCGTCACCGGCGGTCTGCTCGCCCTGGTCTACGGCTTCACCAAGGCCGGCACCGACGGCTGGGGCTCATCCGTCACCATGACGCTGTTCGCCGTGGCCGGCGTGCTCCTCGTGGCTTTCGTGCTCATTGAGCAGCGTGTGGAGCACCCGCTGCTCCCCCTGCGCGTCGTCCTCGAGCGCAATCGCGGGGGGTCATTCCTGGCCTCGCTCCTGGTGGGGGTGGCCATGCTCGGCACCTTCCTCTCGCTGACCTACTACTTCCAGGGCACCTTGGGCTACTCCGCTCTGAAGTCGGGCTTCGCCTTCGTGCCCTTCTCGCTGGGCATCATCACCGGCGCCACACTGGCGAGCCGGGCCCTCCCACGCTTCGGGCCGCGGTGGGTCATGGGCGGTGGCCTGCTCCTGGCGACGGCCGGGCTGGCCCTTTTCAGCACTCTCAACGTGCACTCGGCCTACATCAGCACCGTGCTCCCGGCCGAGGTGATCGTGAGCCTCGGCATGGGCCTGTCCTTCGTGTCCATGAGCAGCACGGCTCTGATCGGGGTGAGTCCGAGCGACGCCGGTGTGGCGAGCGCACTGGTCAACACGACGCAGCAGACCGGGGGGACCCTGGGGGCTGCGCTGATCAACACCATCGCCACGACCGCGACCGTCTCCTACGTGGCGGCCCACGGGAAGTCGGCGGCCTCGCTGACCGCTGGCTCCATCCACGGGTACACGACCGCGTTCACCTTCAGCGCCATTGTGCTGGCGGTGGCCGCAGTCAGCGCCTTCACCCTCATCCGACGCGGGCGTCCCGGTACCGACGACGCCGAGCTGGCCGACGAGCAGCCGCTGGCGTTGGTCGCCGCCTGAGCATGCTCCGGGCTGGACGCGCCCGTGCCGGGGCGCGCCGGCCCGGACCGGGTCTCAGTCGTTGATGATCTCTATGGCGTACTCGGGACAGTTGGCCACGGCGAGCCGGGCTTTCTCCTCGAGCTCGGGCGGGATCTCTTCCAGGATCACCGAGGCCTGCCCGTAGTCGTCGACGTCGAAGATCTCCGGCGCGAGCCCGTAGCAGCGAGCATGGCCCTGGCACTTCTCGGGGTCGACGCGGATCTTCATGGGAATACGACGGGCAGGATACGTGGTCCGCGCACCTGTCCGCCCGCCCAGGTGATCTCCTCCCCATCGGCCAGTGAGAACTCCGGGAGACGGGCCATCCACTCCTCGAGTGCCACCTGCAGCTCCATGCGGGCCAGGTTCGACCCGGCACAGCGGTGGATACCCGAGCCGAAGGCAACGTGACGGTTGTGGGCCCGGTCCAACTGGACGATGTCGGGGTGCTCGAACGCCTCGGGGTCACGGTTGGCGGCCGGGAAGTTCATCAGGACCTTGTCGCCCGCCTTCATGGGGCAGCCGTTGTACTCAATGTCCTCGGTGACCTCGCGGGCCATCGTCACCGGCGCGTAGGCCCGCAGGAGTTCTTCCACCGCCGTCGACATGAGCTCGGGCTCGGCGGCCAGGCGCTTGCGATCATCGGGGTGTGCCGCCAGGTGCCACAGCGAGGAGCCGATGGCGCTCCATGTCGTGTCCACCCCGGCAATCAGAACCAGCGCCGCCATACCCAGCACGATGCCGTCGTCGACCGGCTTCCCGTCGACCTCGGTGGTGAGCAGCTCGCTCAGCAAGTCGTCCCCGGGGTTCTGGCGCCGCTCCTCCAGCTGACCCAGGAAGTAATTGAGGAGGCCCTCGGCCCCGTGCTGGCGTCGCTCGGCATCATCGGCGAACTCGAGCACGTCGCGCACCCAACCGGTGAACGTGTCGGACAGGTCGGTGGACACGCCGAGAATCCGGGCGATAACCCGTACCGGGATCTGCTGCGCGTAGTCGGCGGCGGCGTCGGCGCGGCCATTGTCCGCGAACTTGTCGAGTAGACCACGACAGAGCTCTCGCGTGAGTGGCACATAGCTGTCGACCCGCTTGTGCGAGAACCACGGCAGCAGCAACCGACGAGTCCAGGTGTGCAGCGGTGGGTCCGCCGAAATCGGCGGCAGGCCGTACTCGAGGTTCGGTCCGTCGAAATCGGCGTTGGGGTCCTCGTCCTCGTCGCCGGGGATGACCGCCACCTTGAGCGAGCTGAAGTGCGCGATGTCGTGGGCGATGGCGGTGACATCGTCATACCGGGTGGGCAGCCAGCTGCTCTTGCGACGGTCGGTGTGCGCGATGGGGCAGCTCTGCCGCAACTCGTCCCAAATGCTGAACGGATCTGTGACGTAGCGCGGATCGAGGACGTCGAAGTCAGTTGCCCAGTCCTGCACGGGCGCGGTGTGTGACATGGGACCCCCTTGGTGCTGATTCAGGACATCCGGATTCCTGCACCCTAGTGCGAGATCCGCTGAACCTCCGAAGCCAGGCCGGATTCTGACCGCGTCCTCAGCGGCCGCGCAGTGCAGGCACACGCTGGTCGCGCAGGCTGCTGGCACGGCAGAGCGCCGGTTTGCACGCAGAGCAGGAGCGGATACGACATGACGGGTACGACAGTGCAGGAACCCTCGGGAGACGCCCACATCGGACTGCCCAGACCGCGCCGGGACTCCCGCTGGCGTTGGTCCCGCCCACGGCAGGCCCTCGCTGCAGGTGGCGCCTTGGCCGCCATTCTCGGCCTCGGCCTCTCGACCGGCGCCAATGCCGGCGCGGCCACCGCGGCGTCCGGGAACACCGGCACGCTGCAGGGGCGACCTCCGGGTGAGATGACCCGACCAACGGTCTCGGGGAAGATCAGCGCGCTCCAGGGCGACGACATCACCGTGGAGACCAATGCGAAAACGTCGCTGACCGTCGTCTTCGCCTCGAATACGACGTTCAAGACGAACCCAGGCCCCGGCGGAGGGACCACGTCCAGCGCGTCCGCGCTCAAGGTCGGTGAATTCATCGGGGTCCAGGGCTCCAAGAACAGCGATGGCACCGTCGCGGCGACGACCGTCACCATCGGGCGACCGCCCCGGATGGGCAATGGTGGACCCGATGGGCCCCGCAGAACCGGCACACCGCCGTCCGTCTCAGGCGGACCGCCTACCGCATGATACGCCGCCCCGCGCGCAGCACCTCGTACTGGCGGCCCTCGTCGGTAGCCATCACGCGTTGCGTCGCACCGCCCGGTTTTTGTCGGAGCACCGCGGCGCCGTCCGGCGCGTACTGCACGATGTAGGCCTTGCGCACGTCCGCGGTCCGATTGGGGCCGGTCGAGTGCGGTGTCAGGGACGAGAAGACCACCACGCTGCCGGCCCGTGCCGGGACGGCGACGGCGTCCGTCGGGTCGCGCAGGCAGACGAAGCCGATGTCGGAGTACTGGTGGGCCAGGGTGCCGCGCCGGTGCAGCTTCGGGACCACCCACGGGCAGCCGTTCTCCTCCGTGGCGTCGGTCAGCGCCACCCAGCAGGTGAGGTACTGCTGTGGCTCCACGAAGGCGTACCCGTTGTCCTGATGCCAGGGGAAGGGGGACTCGGTCCCCGGCTTCTTGTAGACCGCCTGGTCCCAGTAGAGCCGGACGTCGGGCCCCACGAGGTCGGCGCAGACGTCGGTCAGGAGCGGGGAGTATGTGAACTCCCGCAACACTGATGACTGCAGCACCAGGTGGGTCGTGAAGGTGATCTCGTCCGCCCGGGCGATGAAGAACCGCCCGCCCTCCAGTTCGCGCAGTGCGTCGGCGCCGCGTGCCTCGAAAGGATCGATGGCGGCGATGAGCGCGGCCACGTCGGAGCTTCCGAGCGCGTCTTCCAGTACGAAGAACCCGTCCTCGTCGAATTGGCGCGCCTGCGAGGCCGTCACGACCCGAAACGGGCCGGGGTGCTCGTCCCACTCGAAGGACGCGTTGAGTTCGTGGGCCGCCGGCACCTTCACATCTACACTCCGCCGAACGACGGGTCGCGTCGTTCTGCCGCGGCGCGCACGCCCTCGGCGAAGTCTGCGGTGTCGCGGAGCCGAGTCTGCTCCGCACACTCGCGCTCCATGGCCAGACGCGCCTCCTCCACCAGGCCCTGACGCAGCGTGGCCCGAATGGAACGGACGGCCAACGGGCCCGACGCCGCCACCTCCTCGGCGTACCCGATGGCCTGCGCCAGCAGATCGTCCTCCCCAGCCAAGCGATCACACAGGCCGAGCGCCAACGCCTGCTCGCCGCCGATCCGGCGCCCGGTCAGGAGGAGGTCCGCCGCAGCCTGGCGGCCGACGGCGGCCGGCAGGGTCACGGTCAACGCAAAGCCGTGGTGGAACCCCAGGCGGGCGAAGTTGGCGCTGAATCGGCTCAGCGCGGTCGCCACGCGGAAGTCGGCCGAAAGAGCCAGCCCGCAGCCTCCACCGATTGCGGCGCCCTGCACCGCCGCCACCACCGGCAGCGGCGCGGCGAAGAGGCGCAACGCTGCGCCATACAGAGCCGCGATGTCCTGCCCGGCGTTGCCGGCGAAGTCCAGTCCGGCGCAGAAGTGTTTACCCTCCGAGGCCAACACGACCACTCGGCACCAGCCCGAGCGGTCCAGCTCCTCATAGGCGCTGGCCACATCTTCAATGAGCCCGGTGTCGAAGTAGTTGTTGGGCGGCCGGCGCAGACACACCACCGCCACGTGCTCTCCTTGTTGCTCCACCGTCACGTCGGCACTGCTCATAATGCGATGTCCTCCAGGCTGCGCCAGTAGATCACTGCTTCCTCACCTTCGACTGCGTGAGGGATGCGCCCGACTTCGTCGAAGCCGAGTTGGTGGTACATGTCGCGAGCGGGATTGGTCTCGAAGACCAGGTTGAACATCATGGCGTCGAAGCCCAGACGACGCGCTTCGCGGAGCGAGTGCTCCACCAACGACCGCCCCACCCCCGTCCTCCGGTACGGTGCCAGCACGAAGTAGCCGGCGTTGGCGATGTGGGCCGCCCGGCCCACGAAGTTCGGCTTGATGTACGAGGCGCCGACGAGATGTCCGCCGAAGCGGGCCACGGACACGGCGGCCGAATGTCGGATCCAGTAGTCGTCGAAATCCTGCCGGGTGAGCGGCGGTTGCTGAGGGAATCCCTCGCCCGCGCCGACAATCCGGCTGAACGCCGTGTACAGCTCGTCGTGGTCGTCGGCTGCCGCCTGGCGGATCTCTACAGGCACGGCGTCCACGGTAGTGGTGCCCACCCCTGCATCGTCTGATCGCACGGGAGCAGGCGTGCCGGATGGAGTCGAACGCGCTACGCGTTGGTTCCGAATCCTGCCGTTCCGATCCCGGGCCGCACTGCCTCTATGGGGTCGCGCAGGTCGTCGATGTAGCCCAACGCATAGGCCCCCCGGTCGTACCCCATCACCCGGAGCAGGTCCGTCGGCAAGGTCTCGGCCACCTCCCGGGGCACCGAGAGGTACTGGTTCTCCTCCTGGCGCAGCCACGCCACGTTGTAAGTGATGTTGAGGCCGATGCGCGTGGCCTCTGACTGATTCGCCCCGCCGCCGTGGTACACGCTCCCCGAGTAGAAGAGCACCGAGCCGCGGGCCATGGTGGACGGCTCCGTGTCGTCCGGACCGAAGGACAGCCGGTCTTCGCGCAGGTTGCTGCCCGGCACCACGCGGGTGGCGCCGTTCTCCTCCGTGAAGTCCGTCAATGCCCAGATGGTGTTGCACTGGACTTCGTAGCCCGCCGGGAAGGGGAAGAAGTCGAAGGCCCACTGATCGCGGTGGATGGGTTGCGGGGTCTCCCCCGGCCCGATGGCGATCGCCTGCGTCAGGTGGAGCTGGATAGTGGTGGCATGACCCAAGAACGTGCGGGCCGTGCCCAGCGCCAATGGGTGCATGACGAGCTCGCGGCAGCCGGGTGAGCGCGCGATCAGCGAGCCCGTGCGCCGCGTGCGGTCACCGCTGAAGTCGTCCGGTCCCGTCGGGGTGGCGTCGAGATAGGGAAGCAGCTCTGACTCGATGCGTTGCAGCAGTGCCTCGGGGGCCACTGCATCCACGATGACGGCGCCGTCACTCCCGACGGCCGCGGCCACCTCCTCCGGTCTCGCGTCACTCGCCAGATGCACGATGGGCACGCTCCATCCTCCCCAACGCCCGCCGGCGCGGCAACTCGCTCAGCCTGGCGGCCCATCCGTGTCGCGCTCGGGACTCGGCCCACCGCAAGTCCCGGCCGCGTCGGGCCCGCCGGCGGGCCGAAGGGTCGGTGACCCGAGCATCCTGGCCTCAGGGGCCTGGGAAGACGGCCCGCAGCGTGTCGAGCAGCGCGGCGTCACCCCTGAAGGCAGGAGTGTGGTCGGGGTCGAGCCGGCCGTAGACCAGCCGGCAGAACGCCTCGGCGGGGAGCTCGAGATCAGACGCCTGCCCTGGTTCGCGGGCCTCCACCTCCACCTCCACGCCGTCCGCCGAGAGGCGCAACTCGATGTCACGGTCGGGGCCGGTGGTGCGGATGCCGATCGTGCGCTCCTGGCCACCCGGCTTCCCGCTGAAGCGTGCGATGAGCGAGAGGTTCTCGACCACGAGCGCCGTCGCATCCTCGGGCAGGCCGACCGACCCGTCCGTCACCACCGCTATGTCCCAGGAGTGGAAGGTGTGCTCGTTGAGCCGCAAGCCGACGAGCTCGTCGAAGCCGAGTCGGAGCGGGCCCATGGGAAAGGTCAGCCGCTCCCGTTCGGTGTCGTCGACCCCTTCAAGGGCCTCCATCAGCGCCTCGTCGGCGACCAGGGCGGCGTCGGCCTGAGCCCGGGGCGTCTTGGCGTTCCACTCGTCCCACACCGTGGAGTTGAATCCCTCCGGCGTGGTGGTCCCGGCCCTGACGTCCTGCAGTCCGCGCAACGCGATGACTGCGCCTGAACCGAGATGGGAGAGCACCTGGGCGATCGACCACGCATCGCAATAGGACGGCGAGTCGAGCTGCGCGTCGCCCAGGCCACTGACCAGCTCATCCAAACGACCGACCGAGGCCCGCAGCGCGCTGACGGGAGTATCCATGCGAGCGGTCTACCCGCTGACGGACCGTGCCGACGCGGCAAGACAACGTCTCCTTGGGCCAACGATGGACTGAACCCTCTAGTATTTAACTTGACAGCTAAATAAACCTTCTGGTTAACTGTTCCCATGACGACGCTTGCCGACGACACCCTCACTGCGGCCTTCGCCGCGCTGGCCGACCCGACCCGACGCGCCATCGTCAGCCGCCTGGCCCGGGGCGACGCCACCGTGACGGAGCTGGCGGTCCCCTTTGCCATGTCGCTGCCGGCGGTCTCCAAGCACCTCAAAGTGTTGGAGCGCAGCGGCCTCATCTCGCGGCGGCGCGACGCCCAGTTCCGACCCTGCCACCTCGAAGCCGGCGCGCTCGATGGCGCACTGGACTGGATCACGACGAACCGGCGCCTGTGGGACGAACGCTTCGACAAGCTCGACACCCTGCTGGCCGACATGCAACCGGCCGAGAAGCGACAGGGGCGCGCCCGTGGCTGAGCTCGGCGACCTGCGTTTTAGCCGGGTCTTCGACGCGCCGCGCGAGCTCGTCTTCGCGTGCATGACCGATCCCGCGCATCTCACCCACTTCTGGGGACCCAAGGGAGTGAGCGCACCGCGGGACCGCATGAACGTCGAGGCCCGGCCCGGCGGCGCCTTCGAGACCATCATGGTCAACGATGCCGACGGAAGCGAGTACCCGACCCGGGCCGTGTACGACGAGGTGCGAGCTCCCGAGCTGTTGGTATGGACCGAGTCGCACTCGGGCATGCGGGTGCGGTCCGAGTTCATCGCGCTCGGCCCGGAACGCACCGAGGTCAGGATCCACCAGACCTACGTCCCCGAGGCGTTCCTGACCCCCGAGGTCCAGGCCGGGTTCCTGTCGTCGCTCGACCGCTTCGAGGCGTATCTCGCGGGGCTGGTCCCGTGAGCGCAGGGACCGCACAGGACATCGCCGAGGAATACGGCGCACTTGCCGACCTGCTCGAATCGGCCGGGGTCGACGTCTGGGAGTCACCCTCACTGTGCGAAGGCTGGCGCACCCGCGAGGTGGTGGCCCACGTGACGATGCCGGCGCGCTACGACGGCCCCGCTTTCATGGCGGAGCTCGAGTCCGCCGGTGGGGACTTCACTCGTCTCTCCAACATGGTGGCCGAGCGTGACGGCGCGCTCCCGGCTTCCTCGCTGGTGGCCGATCTCCGCTCCGCCGTGCTGCACGAATGGCGCCCGCCGGGAGGCGGCGTGGAAGGTGCGCTGATCCACTGCGTCATCCACGAGCTCGACATCGTGGAGGCCGGGGCGCTGGTGCGGCGCGTCCCCGGAGACCGCATCCGCGCCGTGCTCGAGCTGGTGGCACCAGATGCCGCCGGCAGTCGTGCCGGCGCCGGTGCAAACGTGTTCGGAGTCGATCTGAGCGAGGTGGAGCTCCGGGCGGACGACCTCGACTGGGCCTCGGGCTCCGGCGCGCTGGTGACGGGCCCGGCGCAGGCCTTGGCCCTGGCGGCCTGCGGCCGCCTGCTGCCTCCTGGTCGCGTCCGCGGGGCGGCGGCCGGCCGTTTCACCCAGTCGTAAAGGGCTGGGCCAGCACAGGCACGGTGGCGAGTGCGAATTCGGTGGTGGGCATGAACGGGCGGGCACGGAGCGAGGTGCGGACGCGTTCGTCCTACCCCGAAGCGTCGGCGGGAACCGGCGGGGCGACTCCCTCACGCCAGCTGCGCCACGCCTGGTAGCCCCCCGCCAGGTCAGCGGCGTCGGTGAAACCCAACGCGCGGAGCGAGTCGGCGGCCAGGCTGGAGGCGTAGCCGGCCGAGCACACCACCACGACTGATTGGTCATAGCCGCTGACCTCGGGGAGGGCATGGTGGCCGGTGAGGTCGAAGCGCCACTCGAGCACATTGCGCTCCACGACGAGCCCGAAACCGAGCTCACCCTCGCTGGCGCGCTGGGCGGCCGGCCGGATGTCGACCACCAGCGCACCGCCGTCCCGTCGTGCTTCGAGCTCGTCCGGCTCGACTCGCCGGATCCGTTGGCGCGCCTCCGCCACCAGATCGTCGGCGCTGCGCGCGGTCACCGGGAAGCCGCCGCTGCGCCGCCTGTCCCGAGCTCGAGGTGGTCGTCGAATTCGCCGCTGCCGTCGGCGGTCCAGGCCACCTCGCGTACGACGAGTCGTCCGCCGTCGACTTCGTAGAACGTCATGGTGGTCAGCGCCGGGCTGTAGACGTGCAGGCTCAGAGCGGGCCCGTCCGAGTCGTTCGTGACATCGTGCACGTGCCCGGCGCCGAAGCCGAGCGTGGCCCCTTCGCGGAGATCGTGGCGGACCAGGGAGAGCCGCCCCGTGTCGTCTCGCCAGGGCACGGCCTCGACGAGGGCACCGCTGATCACGCTCACGGCCCCGGTCGAATGACCGTGGTCATGGAGCTCCACTTTCCCACCGCTCGGCCAGGCGATGAGCCAAGCGTCGAAGTCGGGGGTCCGGGCCATGAGCCGCCACGACCGCCGCGCCATGTCCAGTGCGCCGGGCCAGTGCACGGCCGGAGCCAGGCGGCTGGCCACCTCCCGGGCGTCGACTCGGGGCTGCCGCCACGGCAGCGTCCCCCCGCACCCCGCGACGACCGCCGTCGTGGGACGACGTCGGGCCGGAGGAACCATCCGGCAAAGGCTAAAGACTAAATCCGACTAAGTCAATCGTATTTAGGGTTTTTAGGCTCCCCTCCCTGGCGGAAGGGCCAAAACGGGCCAAGATGACGACGATGCCTCCTCCGGCCAGGCTCGAGGCCGCAAGACAGCGGCGCGTCGTCCCGACATGAAGGTCATGGGAACCGCCGCGCCCACTGCTGCCGCTGCCGATCCGACGACCCTTCCCCGCGCCGTCGGCCACACGCCCTGGAGCCAGCGGGTCCGCTCATTGGTCCTCGGGCCACACGGCGGCGGCACCACCCGGCGGCGCGCCTCGGACGCCGTGCGAGTCGGCATCGCCGCCCTGCTGGTGGTCATCTGTATCCCGCTGGTACAGGCCAACACCTCGCTGGAGATCCACGTCACCGAGCTCATCACCCCCCCGCCCACGGGCATCCAATGGCTGATCACCGCCATCTGGTTTGTCGGGTCCATCGGCGTCACGGTGACGTTGGTCCTCATCGGACTGCTCGTGCCCAGACTGACGGCCGTGCGCCAGATGGGGGTCGCCGGGTTGGCGGCGCTCGTCACCTGTCTCTTGCTGGACGCGTTGCTTGGCCCCGCCGGCGGGCGGCCCCCCATTCCGGAGTTCTCCGGGTTCGATCCGCGCTTTCCGATCCTCCAGCTGGCCATCGCCACTGCCGTCGCGTTGGCGGGCCTGCCCTACCTGAGTCGCCCCATGCACCGCATTGTGATCGGAGCCATTTCGCTCGCCGGGCTCTGTGCCGTCATCGGCGCCTACGGGCTGCCGCTCGGTGTCATAGCCGCAGTGATCGTGGGGTGGGGCACGGCGGCGGCCTGCCATCTGGCCATGGGCGCTCCGAACGGGCTCCCGTCCGCCTCGGAGGTGACGGCCGCCGTGCGCGACCTGGAAATCGAGGTGGTCGGGCTCAAAGCCATGGAGCGCCAGGAGTGGGGGGTGGCCTCCTTCGCCGGCACCGATCCTGAGGGGCGTCCGATCGAATTGGCCGTCTACGGACGCGATGCCGCCGACGCGCAATGGCTCCGCAAGGTGTGGCGCTTCTGCATCTACCGTGATTCGGGACCGACGCTCATGGTCAACCGACTCCAACAGGTGGAGCACGAGGCCTACCTGACGTTCCTGGCCGCCCATGCGGGAGCGCGCGTCCCAGAGATCGTGACAGCCGGGCGCTGTGGGCCGGCGCACGATGCCGTCCTGGTCACGCGGCTGCCCGACGGGCGTCGGCTGTCCCAACTGGAAGGGGACCACATCGGGGACGATGAGGTCGACGGCTTCCTGCGCTCCGTGCTCGTGCTGCGTCGGGCCGGGATCTCACACGGCGCGCTGAGCCCGGAGACCGTTGTCACAACTCCGGAGGGACCACTGCTGCGTGATTTCCGGCGCGCCTCGTCGTCGGCGCCTCCCATGCGGACCGACAGTGACCTCGCCGCGGCGGTGGCGACGGCGGCCGTTGTGGTCGGCATCGACCGCGCGGTGGCTTCGACCTGTCGCGTCCTCGACGCCGAGACCGTGGAGGCGGTCCTGACCCGCTTGCAGCGCTCGACGCTCGATCCCGAGACCGAGCGCATGGCGAGGTCCCAGAAGGGATTCCTCAAGTCCCTGCGGGAGGCACTGGCAACCGCCGCTGGGGTCGAGGTGCCGAACCTCGTCGAGCCGAAGCGGATCAGCTGGCCCAACCTCCTGATGGTCATCGGCAGCCTCGTCGGCCTCTGGCTGATCATCGGCGTCCTCACCGAGGCGTCGGGCTCGTTGAGCGTCATCCGCGACGCGGCCTTGGGCTGGGTCGCGGCGGCCTTCGTCCTGGGCCAGCTCCCCGTGGTCACGGGGGCGTGGGCCCTGACCGGCGCGGTGATGGGGCCGCTGCCCTTCGGACGCTGCGTCGCCCTGGAAACCTCCAACATGTTCACGTCGTTCGTCGGCGGCGACGCCGCCGTCTTCGGCGTGCGTGTGCGCTTCTTCCAGCGTCAGGGGCTGGACGCGCCGGCGGCCATCAGCTCGGGGGCGATCGCCGGCACCGCGAGCTGGGTGGTCAAGGGCGCGCTGTTCTTGCTGTGTCTCCCCTTTGCCGTGGGCGACTTCCACAAGCCGAGCACCGGCGAGAGCGGGAGCCATGAGGACATCGTGTGGATCATCCTCATTGTCGTCTTGGTCGTTGCCGTCCTGGTGGCCGTCGTGACCCTCGTGCCCCGAGTTCGGCGGATGGCAAACGAGAAGGCCCGGCCGCACCTAGTGACTATCTGGAAAGACGTCAAGGCGATCGCGGTGGAGCCCCGCAAGATCGCCTACGTCTTGGGTGGGTCCCTCGGCAGTCAGGTCCTCATCGCGCTCTGCCTCGGCGCCTCCCTGCACGCGGTGGGCGAGCAGGCCAGCTTCGCCACCCTCATTGTGGTGCTGACGCTGGCCGCCATGATCGGTGGCGCCGTTCCGATCCCGGGCGGCGCCGGGGTCATTGAAGTCGGCCTCATCGCCGGACTGACCGCCGCCGGCATTCCGCAGGACCAAGCCGTGGCGGCCGTGTTCATCGAACGCTTCTGCACCGCGTACCTGCCACCGATCTGGGGCTGGGCCACGCTGGTCTGGATGCGACGCAGCGACTACGTCTGACCCCGCGGCTGCGCGTGAACTGATTCACAAGCTTCGAGCCAGCAGCGCAACGTCCTCCGTGCATTTTCAGAGCGCTCTGGTGTTGAACGCTGTAACGTCCAAAGCAATGCCGGGGGGCTGGGTTGGCATGATGGATTACTGGACGCGTCTGATGGGCGCACGCACCCCCCAGACCGAATAGGCAGCCCGGTGGCCGCGGTCACCGAGTCCCCGCCAAACCCCTCCGACCAGGGGGACGCGCCCGGGGACGCGGCACCGCTGCTCGTCGTAGACGGGGTCACCGTCGGATTCGGCGGCCTGCTGGCGCTCGACGACGTCTCGATGGCAGTCAATCACGGCGAGGTGGTCGGAGTCATTGGCCCGAACGGCGCCGGCAAAACGACCCTCTTCAACGTGATCAGCGGATTCGTGCACCCGAGCTCGGGGACCGTCGCCTACCGCGGCGCCGTCCTCCGCCGGCACCATCCTCATGACCTGGCGAAGCTGGGCATCGCCCGGACCCTGCAGGGAGTCGGCCTGTGTCCGGGGCTGACCGTGCACGAAAACGTGATGCTCGGCGCGGGACCGATGCTGCATGCCGACCTGGGCTCCGCGTTCCTGGGCATCTGGCGGTCCAGCCGGGAGGAGCGCACCGTCAGAGCGCGTGCAATGGCGATTCTCGACGACCTTGGCGCGGCCGAGTACGCCGGCCGAATGCCTACCACGCTCCCTTACGCCATACAGAAGCGAACCGCGCTGGCCCGCGCTCTCATGGCAGGCCCGCAGCTCTTGCTCCTCGACGAGCCGGCAAGCGGGCTCTCGGAAAGCGAAATGGACGCGTTGGGGTCATTGGTTCGCGGGCTGACCGAGCACATGTCCGTGCTCCTCGTCGAGCATCACATGGACCTAGTGATGTCGGTGTGTGACCGTCTCGTCGTCCTCAACTTCGGCCAGGTCATCGCTGAAGGCACGCCTGCGGCCATCCGGTCCAACCCCAACGTGGCGACCGCCTACCTCGGCGACGCCGTACAAGAAAACCCACCGCCCGGGCTGCAGGAAACCGACGATGCTTGAAGTCCGCGACCTCAGCGTGTCCTACGGGGCGGTGCAGGCACTGCGCTCGGTCTCCTTTGAGGCGGAGGCCGGTGCGGTGACAGCCGTCCTGGGGGCCAACGGCGCCGGAAAGACCACCCTCCTGCGGACCATCTCGGGACTGGTCAAGCCAATCGACGGCTCGGTGCGCTTCGACGGCGACTCGCTGTTGGGGCGCCACGTGGAGTCCATCGCGAGGCTGGGGGTGTCCCACGTGCCTGAGGGGCGGGGGGTGATCGAGGAGCTCACGGTCGAGGAGAATCTCCGGCTGGCCACCCTCTGGTGCCTGCACAAGAAGGCACGCCAGAGCGCCATCGCAGAGATCCTCGAGCTCTTCCCCCGCCTGCAGCCGTTCCGGCGTCGGAATGCGTCAACGCTCTCGGGGGGTGAGCGGCAGATGCTCGTGCTCGGCCGTGCCCTCATCTCCCGGCCCCGCTTGCTCCTGCTCGACGAGCCGAGCCTCGGACTGGCCCCGCTGGTGACCGCGCAATTGATGGCGCTGCTGCGGGAGCAGACCGAGAGCAAGGACATCACCGTGGTCCTCGTCGAGCAGAACGCCCGCAGCGCTCTGTCGGTGTCGCACCACGCCGTCATTCTCAACCTCGGCCAGGTTGTCGTCTCCGAAGACGCCGCCACTGTGGCCGCCGACGACGCACTGCGTCACCACTATCTGGGGTTCTAGCGCCGTGAGCCTATTCCTCGACTACACACTCGACGGCATCGCCAACGGCATGGTCTACGCCACCCTGGCCCTCGCTCTGGTCCTGATCTACCGGGCGACGCGGATCATCAACTTCGCCCAGGGGGCGGCGGGCATGCTCACCACGTTCATTGCGTTCAGCCTGCTGTCGCGGGGACTCGGGTACTGGTGGGCCTTCGTGCTGGTGCTCATCATCGGGTTCGCCCTCGGGGTGGTGACCGAACGCGTGCTGATCCGCCCGCTCCACGGCAAGTCCGAGCTGAATCCCGTCATCGTGACCATTGGGCTGCTGGTCGTCTTCGAGGGGCTGGCGGGAGCGATCTACGGCAACGCGAGCCGCGGCTTCCCGGCTGCCTTCTCCCAGCGCGGCCTCAAGGTGGGCAGCACGACCATCGCCTTCTCCCACTTCGACCTCTTCATCCTCATCGCCGTCCTCGCGCTCATGTCTGGGACCCTGGTCCTGTTCCGCTACACGGCGCTGGGCCTCCGTATGCGGGCATCGGCCTTCCACCGGGAGATCGCGCGGCTCCTCGGGGTGCGCGTCGGCATCCTGTTGACGCTCGGGTGGGGCCTGGCGGGCATCGCCGGTTCCCTGGCGGGCCTACTGGTGGCGCCGACGAGCGAGTTCGGGCCGTACTACATGGACCTGATCCTCGTGTACGGCTTCACGGCCGCCGTCATCGGCGGCCTCGAGAGCCCCGTGGGTGCGCTCGTCGGCGGGATCATCTCGGGACTGTGCATCTCCTACGTCGGGGGATACCTCGGTTCGGGCCTCGAACCACTCGGCGCGCTGGCCCTCCTCATGGTCGCTCTGATGGCCCGGCCCGAGGGCATCTTCGCCCGACCCGCCGCGAGGAGGGTCTGACGTGTCCACCCTCGACGGGGTCCGTGCGCTGCGCCTGCCCCGTCAGCCCCTGCTGCGTCACCTCCCCGTCGCGCTCGTCGCCGGAGTCGTGCTCTACGAGGTCACGCTGCGGCTGAGCTCGTACAACGACTATCAGGTCGGGGAGATCGCCTCGTATGTGGTCGCGCTGGTTGGCCTGAGCCTGCTAACGGGCAGCAACGGACAAATCTCCCTCGGCCACGGCGCGTTCATGGCAGTTGGCGCCTACACCATGGCCCTACTGATGAACCACACCCAGGGGAACTTCATCCTCGAGCTGGCCGCTGCGACGGGCGTGGCTGCGGCGGCAGGGCTGGTGATCGGTCTGCCGGCCACCCGGCTGAAAGGCCCGTACCTGGCGGGCATGACGCTCCTCTTCGCGCTGGCCGTCCCGTCCATTGCCGACAAGTGGCCGAACACGTTCGGAGGTGACCAGGGACTGACGACGACCGTGCCAACAGCACCGGGTTCGCTGACCGCCGAGCAATGGCTGGCCCAAATTCAGATCCTCGGGGCGCTGATCGTGATGGTCCTGGTGGCCAACCTGCTATTGAGTCGCTATGGCCGGGCCTTCAGGGCCGTGCGCGACGACGAGATCGCGGCATCGCTGGCGGGGATCCACATTGTGCGCACGAAGGTCACGGCTTTCACCATCAGCGCGGCGTGCGCCGGCCTCGGGGGTGCCCTGCTCGGCCTCTCGACCGGCGTAGTGAACACCGGGGAGTTCCCGCTCACCCTCTCGATCCAGCTGCTGGCGGCCATGGTGCTCGGCGGCACGGGGACGTTGATCGGCATGGTGTGGGGCGGGATTCTGCTGGTGTACCTGCCCCAGTGGTCCACCTCGCTCTCCAACGGCTTCAACTTGGGCAGCGGTGCCAACGCCTACCTCGCCACGATCATCTTCGGCGTGGTGCTGATTGTGGCGATGTTGGCAGCACCCAACGGGATCCAGGGCGGACTGCGCTGGCTCTGGGGCCATCGACCGCGGCCTGGTGGCGCCGTGCCCGACGTCGCCAGTGAGATCTCGAGAGAGGACAAAAGCAATGCAACAGAAAGGAAGGGGAGGAACGATGCCAAGACGAGCGTGGAAGCGTAATGGGTGGGCCCTGTGGGCTCGCGCCCTTGTTGCCGGTGGCCTCGGGCTGATGCTGGGGGTCACGCTGCTGCCCGCGACCGCGGGCGCAGAGAGCACACCCGGCGTGACGTCGACGTCCATTACCATCGGGGCGACGGTCCCGCTGACGGGGCCGGCCGCGCCCGGCTACGACGAGATCGCGCCCGCCATGAACGCGCTGTTCAGCTGGGTCAACGCGCACGGTGGTGTCGACGGTCGCAAGATCCACTACACGTACCTCGATGACGGCTACAACCCGGCCAACACCGCCACCCTGACCCGCAAGCTCGTCCTGCAGGACAACATCTTCGCGGATGTCGGATCGCTCGGGACGCCAACCCAGTCGGCCGTCCAGGGCTTCTTGAATGCACAGAAGGTGCCGCAGCTCTTCATCGAGTCGGGCTGCAACTGCTGGAGTAATTCGAAGTTCCCCTACAGCCTCGGCTGGCAGCCCCCCTACACCGTGGACGGCAAGATCCTCGGGGCCTACATCAAGGCGAATTTCGCCGGCAAGAAAATCGGCTACCTGTACCAGGACGACGAGTTCGGACAGGACGTCGTGAAGGGTCTCGACATGGAGATCCCCTCCTCCGCCGTCGTCTCGCGCCAGACCTACGACGCGGCGACGCTGGCGGGTCCGCTGTCTAACCAGATGGCGGCGCTGAAGTCGGCGGGGGCGCAGGTGGTCGTCTTGGCCACCATCCCGGCAGCCACCGCGCTCGCGATGCTCCCCGCCGCGGTCATCGGCTACGCCCCGCAGTACGTGGTGGACAACGTCGGTGCCGACGCGCCGACCGTCGGCCCGCTTCTGGCCTCGTTCACACAGAAGGGCGGCGGGACCGCAGCCCAGGCGTCCGCGGCCGGTGGGCTGCTCAACGGGGTGATCACCGATGCGTACTTCGCTCCCGAGTCCGACACGTCCAACCCGTGGGTGCAGACGGAGAAGAAGATCCTCCAGCAGTACGCACCCTCGCTCTACGCCAAGTCAGGGCTCGACGGGAACACCCAGTACGGCATTGCGCTGGCCTACACCTTCGTGCAGGCCCTCCAGAAAGCAGGCAAGGATCTCACTCGGCAAAGCCTCCTCGACGCCATCAACAACGACGGCAAGAGCTTCGTCACCCCGGGGTTCGTGCCGCTGTCCTACTCCAAGTCGGTGCACTTCGGCTTCGAAGGTGAAGAGGTCGTCAAGCTGGAGAGCTCGGCCCCGCCGGCCGTGACGCCAACGGGCAGCTGGATCGGCGGCGTCGCCGTCACCCCGGTTGAACAGACGAGCCCTGGTGCCGGACCGATCCACAAGTACACCGGTCCGACCTCAGTCCCGCCCAAGAATCTGGCCGCCACCGGCTAACCGATCGGCGTCTCCGGCGGCGGAGTGCACCCTTCCGTCGCCGGAGCGCCACGGCGCGGACGGCGAGACGAACGCTCAGCTCGTCCAGGCGTCGGTGGCGGGACTCGTGGTGGCGGTCCCCGCCCCACCGCCGGTGGCGGTGATGCCCGTCAGGGCCGGCATGGAGAAGAACGTGTTGGCGCAGGCGAGCGGCGCAGCCGAGCTCATGAAGGCATCGTCGCTCAGGGTCACGACGAGTGGATTGTTGGCCTTGCCGATGGCGGCCACCGTCAACGGCGTGGTGAGCGTATGACTGCTGCCGCTGGTCGTCGTCGAGAAGTTCCACGTCACGTCACTCGGCGTCGTGGACAGGCAGCCGGTCTGGGTGGTGGTCAACGCGCTCGACGTGTATCCGGTGGCGTAGGTGGTGCTGGTCGGGAGCTGCACGGCGGTGATCGTCACCGGAAAGGGGTTGGCATTGGCGATGCTCACGACGACGTCGCCGGCGTCGCCCGGATCGAGCAGGTCACCGGGGGCCGGACTGGACACCGCAGAGATGGTCACCTTGGAGATGGTGGCCGACTGCGCCGCACCCGACGAGTTGCTCGTCAGGCTCACGACCCAGGTGGTGGCCGCATAGGCGGCCACGCCCGCCAAGACCACGCCCAGCGTGATGGAGATCCCCTTGCTCAGCCAGGAGAACCTCCGGCTCTTCGCACTCGCCAACGTTCTTCGCCCCGTTTGCCTCGCCCCTGTGCTGCCTCTGACCCAAACAAGCGTTTCAGAAACAACCCTGAGATGGGTCTGAGACGGCACAACCCACGTTGATACGCGCGCCGTCGACGGCGCCGGGACGACGAGGAATGCGCTAAGCGGCGAAGGGCATCTTCATGACTTCGGCCAGGTTGCCGCCCATCACCTTCGCGATGTCCTCGTGCGGCAGGCCCTCGAGCTCGTCGACGTAGGAGAGCGGCTGCGACATGCCCTCGATGTGCGGGTAGTCGGAGCCGAACACGACGCGGTCCACGCCGACCAGGTCGATGAGGCCCCGCGGGTCTTCTTCGTGGAACGGGTGGATCCAGATGTTGCGCTTGAGCACCATGATCGGGTCCTCGGGGAACAGAGACGGCTCGTGTGCGTAGGAGCGGCCCAGGGCGTCGATCAGCGGACGCACCCATGCCGCGCCGTTCTCCACCGGCAGGATCCGCAGGGTGGGGAACCGGTTGAGAAGGCCGTGCCCGATCAGCGACGCCACCGTGTCGAAGATGCCTCGACCTTGCGTGTGCGCGATGTTCATGAACGCGGATTGCCCGGCGAACGGGAGGTGCTCGCCGCCATGGTTGCCCTCCCACTGGTTGTAATAGCGGGTCAACCCGTCGTCGGACGCATGCATGCCGACGGTGATGTCGAGCTCGGTCACCCGCTTCCAGAACGGGTCGAACTCGGGCAGCGCGAACGACCGGTAGCCGCGGTACCCCGGAACAGGTGCGGGGCGGATGAGGATGAGCTTGGCGCCGCGCTCCACGACCCACTCGAGCTCCTCGATCGCCTTGTCCACGATGGGCAGTGTGATGACGGGCGACGCGAAGATCCGCCCCTCGTAGTTGAAGGTCCAGTGCTCGTGCATCCACTCGTTCAGCGCATGGACCACGACGTGGGTGGCAATCGGGTCGTCCGCCAGGCGCTCCTCGAGGAGGCTGGCGAGCGTCGGCCACATCAGAGCCCGGTCGAGCCCGAGCTCATCCATGAGGGCGAGCCGCGGCTCGGGTGAGAAGAACGCCTCCGGCGAGCGGATCGGGTCTCCCATCAGCTCCCGTCGCGTCTTGCCTTCCGGGTTGCCGTGCTTGAACAACTCCTCCGATGCGCCCGGCCGGCCGACCACGCTGAACGTGGGGTTCGGAATGTAGTCGGAGATGACGTTGCGAACGGCGATCTTCGTGCGTCCGTTGACCTCGACGTACTTGATGAGTCCCTCGTATCCCGACGGGAGGAATTTGGTGAAGGCGTCTGTCGTCTCGTACATGTGATTGTCGGCGTCGAAGACGGGAAAATCGACAATGGGCTTCGGCATGACCACCTCCGGAGGACGGACCGCCGCGACGTGGCTCTCCACAGGGCGGGCGGCGCTGTTTTCAACTTCGACGTCAATATTACATGGCGGGCGCCCCAGGCACAATCGACGGCGCGGGTGTTCCGGCACCGACAGGCGCCGCTGGCACGGGGATCCCGTCCCTGCAAAGCTTTGCACGATGCTCCACGAGGACCGCCTCCTGCCCGCCGACCCGGGCGGCCGCCGGATCGCCCGGTCCCTGTACGAGAGAACGAAGTCCTTGCCCATCGTCAGTCCCCACGGCCACTGCGAGGCCGTGCTGCTGGCCGGGGACGTGCCGTTCGACAGCCCGGCGACCGAGCTCGTGACGAAGGACCACTACATCCTCCGCATGCTCTACAGCCAGGGCGTGCCGCTCGCTGATCTCGGGGTGCGGCCACGTGACGGCGGGCCGGTGGTCACCGATGGCAGGCGGATTTGGCGTGAGCTGGCGACGCGGTACTCGCTGTTCCGCGGCACGCCGTCGAAGCTCTGGCTCGACCACACGCTCCAGGAGGTGTTCGGCGTGACGGAGCCGCTCGGTGCCGCGAACGCCGACGCGGTGTACGACGAGATCTCGGCGCACCTGGGGCGGGAGGACTTCCGGCCCCGCGCGCTCTTCGATCGTTTCGGTATCGCTTTCCTCGCCACGACCGACGGAGCGCTCGACCCTCTCGAGTCGCATGCCCGCATTCGCCGCTCCGGGTGGGCTGGACGCGTGGTGCCGACGTTCCGGCCGGACGACGTCGTCGACCCCGACCGGGCCGACTTCCACGCCCATGTGGCCGAACTGGGCGCGCTGACGGGAGCCGACACCTCCACCTGGGAGGGGTACCTCGGCGCGTTGCGCAGCCGGCGTGCCGCGTTCGTGGCCGCCGGAGCGACCGCATCGGACCATGGGCACCCATCGGCCGCCACCGCCGATCTCCCAGCGCGAGAAGCAGCAGACCTTTTCGGTCGGATCGTGGCCGGCAAGGGCACACGGGGTGATGCCGAGCTGTTCCGCGCCCAGATGCTGGTCGAGATGGCAGCCATGAGCCTCGATGACGGCCTGGCGCTGCAGATCCATGCCGGAGCGTGGCGCGATCACAATCCGACGGTGGCGGCCCGCTTCGGGCCGGACCAGGGGGCGGACATCCCGAGAGCGATGGACTACGTCGGCGGCCTCAAGCCGCTCCTCGACCGGTTCGGCAACGAGCCCGCTCTGACCGTCATTGTGTACACGCTCGACGAGACGACCTACGGCCGCGAGCTCGCACCTCTGGCTGGGCACTACCCCGCGCTGCGGCTGGGACCCCCGTGGTGGTTCTTCGACAGCCCCGAGGGCATCCGGCGCTTCTACCGTTCGGTCATGGAGACGGCCGGCTTCGCCAACACCGTCGGGTTCAACGACGACGCGCGGTCGCTGCTGAGCGTCCCCGCCCGGCACGACGTGGCCCGACGGCTGAACGCGGGCTTCCTGGCCGGCCTGGTGGCCGAGCACCGCATGGACGAGGAGGAGGCCGTCGAGACCGCAGAGGATCTCGCTCTCAACCTCGCCTGCCGTGCCTTCCGGGTGGATCGGTGAAACAGCTGGTGCTGGTGGGCCTCATGGGATCCGGGAAGTCGACCGTGGGGGCACGGGTCGCGGCGCGCACCGGGCGCGAGTTCGTCGACGTCGACGCGGTCATTGCCGAGGAGACCGGCAAGACCGTCCGGGAGCTCTGGGAGGAGGGCGGCGAAGCCGCCTACCGGTCGCTCGAATCGGAGGCCGTCCTGCGCGTTCTGGCCGGCGAGACACCCTCCGTCCTGGCCGCGCCCGGAGGTGTCGTGCTCGATCCTGCCGTGCGCGCCGCTCTCGTGGGCACCATGGTGGTCTGGCTCCGGACCAGGCCGTCGACCCTGGCGGGTCGCGTCCACGCCGGTGACCACCGCCCACTGCTGGGGGACCACGCCGCCGCGACCCTGTCCACCATGGCGGAGGAGCGGTCCGCGCTCTACGGCGCCGTGGCCACCGCGGTCGTCGACACCGACGGCCTCGCACCGGGTGCCGTCGCCGATGCCGTCGTCCGCCTCCTGGCGAGCCAGCCGGCGGACGACTGATCAACGGAGAGGGAGACACCATGCTGCGACCGCAGGACACCCCCACGCGCGAGACCAAGCGGCTCGACGGTATTTGGAGCTTCAGCATCGACGCCGCCGGAACGGGGCGAGCCGCCGGCTGGTGGCGGGGCACGCTTCCCGGGGCGCAGCCGATGCCCGTCCCGAGCAGCTTCAACGACGTGCCGGTGGACCCGAAGGTGCACGACCACGTGGGAGACGTCTGGTACCAGCGCACGGCCTTCATCCCCCGTGGCTGGGCCGGGCAACGGGTGGTCCTTCGCCTCGACGCCGCCACGCACCGCGCCACGGCCTGGATCGGCGGCACCCGGGTCGGCGAGCACGAGGGCGGCTACACGCCCTTCGACGTCGACGTGACCGGATGCGTCGTCCCGGGTGAGGAGTGCAGGCTCACCGTCGTCGTCAACAACGAGCTTACGTGGGAGTCCATCCCGCCCGGCATCGTCGAGATCCTCCCGGACGGGACGCGGCGACAGCGGCAGTACCACGACTTCTTCAACTACGCCGGACTGCACCGCAGCGTGTGGCTCTACACGACGCCGCCGGCGCATATTGCCGACCTCACGGTGGTGACGGACATCGAAGGAGGGGCCGGCCTCGTGCACTACTCGGCCGTGACCACCGACGCCGGTGCAGCCATCGTCCGTGCTCGGCTCCGCGATGCCGACGGGGTCGAGGTCGCTGCCGCCGACGGGGCCGAGGGGGAACTCCGCGTGCCGGCACCGGAGCTCTGGGGCCCGGGGCGCGGGTACCTCTACGACCTCGAGGCCGAATTGATCGACGGCGACGTCGTCATCGACCGTTACACGCTGCCGGTGGGCATCCGCACCGTCCGGGTCGAGGGCACGCGGTTCCTCGTCAACGGCGAGCCCTTCACCTTCCGGGGCTTCGGCAAGCACGAGGATCTGAACGTCCACGGCCGCGGCCACGACGACGCCGCCATGCTGCACGACTTCGCACTCCTCGGCTGGATCGGCGCCAACTCCTTCCGGACCTCCCACTACCCCTATGCCGAGGAGGTCCTGGAGCAGGCTGACCGGCAGGGCATCGTCGTCATCGACGAAACGGCGGCGGTCGGCCTCAATCTCGGCGTGGGTGGCGGGATGTTCCTGGGTGGGCCGAGAACGACCTACTCCGACGAGACGATCAGTGCGGCCACGCAGCTCGTGCACCGCCGCGCCATCGAGGAGCTGATCGCCCGGGACAAGAACCATCCGTGCGTCGTCCTGTGGAGCCTGGCCAACGAGCCCGAGTCGCACACCGATGCCGGCCGCACCTACTTCGAGCCCCTCTTCGCCGCGGCGAGGGCGGCGGACCCGAGCCGGCCGGTGGGGTTCGTCAACATGATGTTCGCACTCCCCGAAACGTGCACGGTGACCGAGCTGGCGGACGTCGTCATGATCAACCGCTACTACGGCTGGTACGTCGAACCCGGTGACCTCGTCGCGGCCGAGCGCGGTCTCGAAGCCGAGCTGCAGGCCTGGGCCACGGTGCACGGCAAACCCATCATCGTGACCGAGTACGGCGCCGACACCATGGCCGGTCTGCATACCACAGACGCCAGCATCTGGAGCGAGGAGTACCAGGTGGCGCTGCTCGAGACGTATCACCGGGTCTTCGACCGCACAGAGGCTGTCATCGGCGAGCACGTCTGGAACTTCGCCGACTTCGCGACGGGTCCTTCGTTCCTGCGCGTCGACGGCAACAAGAAAGGCGTGTTCACCCGAGACCGGCGCCCCAAAATGGCGGCACACGAGCTCCGCCGGCGTTGGCTCGGCGCTACCTGACGCGTGCCGTCGAATGCCTGACGACCAGTCGCCCGAAGAGCTCCCTCTCCGCCGGGCCCTGGCCGAGCATCGCCAGGGCGACCGCTCCGACGTCACCCGTCGGCAGACTGATGGTCGTGAGCGGCGGCGCCACCATGACGGCCATCGGGACGTCGTCGATACCCACCACGCTGACGTCCCCCGGGACGGAGACCCCGAGTTGGCCCAGGCCTGCGACGACGCCGAGTGCCATCTGATCGTTGAAGGCGAGCACGGCCGATACACCACCGGCGACGATTTCGGGCACCACCGCGGTCGCGGTTTCGAAGGTCGGCCCGCTCACCGCAAGTTCGACCACGTCGATCCCGGCGGCACGGCCAGCCCGCCGTACCGCGGTCCGGCGCTCCCCGGCCGCCCACGACTTCCTCGGTCCTCCCAGGTAGGCCACGCGGACATGGCCAAGGCCCGACAGGTGCGCCAGGGCGTCGGCCACGGCGGGCGCCGTTCGCAGGAGGATCGACGCGTGCTCGGGCACCGGGCGATTGACGAAGACGGCCGGCGTCGTCCCCAGGGAGCCCAACGCATTGTGCAGGTGACGCGGCGAAACGACGATGAAGCCATCGACCTCACGGGACAGCGACTCCACCGCCCGCACCTCTTCGTCCGGGTGCTCGCCGGTATCGACCAACAGCACCTGCAGATCATTCTGCCTGGCCGACCGCTCCACCGACCGCACCAGCGAGGCGAAGTGTGGATTGGTGATGTCGGGAACGATGACGGCCACGTTGCCGGTCCGCCCGGTGATGAGACCGCGCGCCGCACGGTTCGGAACGAAGCCAAGCTCCCGTATCGCCGCCTCGACCCTCTTGCGGGTCTCCGGTGCGACCTTCTCCGGGACATTGATTGTGCGCGACACCGTTGCCGCGTGCACGCCGGCACGCGCCGCAACGTCGAGGATGTTCGCTCGTTGCTCGCGCTGCACCACGCTGGACCCTACTCGGCGGCCCGCGCACGCCGGGGTGGTGACGGATGACGACTCCAGGACGGCGACGCTTGAGTGCCCTGACGCTGACCGACGCTCGCGCACGGCCTCGCCCGGACTACGACCGCAGCGCAGCGCCGGTGATCGCGCACCTCGGCGTCGGCGCGTTCGCGCGGGCGCATCTCGCCGTCTACGCCGACGAGCTGCTGCGGCGGGGCCATCCTGCACTGATCAGAGGTGTCTCCCTCCGGAGCCCACGGGCGCAGGAACAGCTCGAGCCTCAAGACGGGCTCTTCACCGTGGCGGTGCGCGAGCCCGGGGAGGACTTCCCGCTGCAGGTGGTCGGGGCACTGGCCTCCGTCAAGACCGGGCCGGTTGCGGCACTCCAGGCGATGACGGCTCCGTCGACGAGAGTCGTGACGTTGACCATCACCGAGAAGGGCTACGACGGGGCGGACGAGTCTGCGGCGTCCCCCGCCCTGCCATCGTCCGCGCCCGCCCTCATCGCCCTGGGGCTACAGCAGCGCCGTGCGGCCGGGCTGGATGCACCGATCTTCGCCTCCCTCGACAACCTCCTCGACAACGGCGCCGTGCTGCGGATGCGGGTCCTCGATGCAGCCGACAGGATCGACCCCACGCTCTCGGAGTGGATCGCCGGCGCCGTACGGTTCCCCGGTTCGGTGGTGGACCGCATGGTTCCTGCGCCGACCGAACGGGATCTGGAGGAGATCGCCGATGGGTTGGGCCTGCGCGACGAAGCCGCCGTCGCCGCCGAGCGCCACCGTTCCTGGTTCATCCGGTCGGTCGACGGGTTGGAGTCCTTCGGCGAGGTCGGCGTGCAACTGGTGGACGACGTCGCTCCCTTCGAGCGTCGAAAGCTCTGGCTCCTCAACGGCCCGCATTCCGCCGTGGCCTACGCCGGCTTGCTGGCCGGCCACGACACCATCGCCCGGGCCGCGACGGATCCCACCATCGCTCGGTTCGTGCGCGACCTCGTGCGCGACACCCTCCAGGTGGCCGAATTCCCGACCGCTCTCGGGCCAGTGGCGTTCGCGGCCGAGGCCCTGGACCGGTTTGCCAACCCGGCGCTCGGCCACACGTGCGCACAGGTCGGAGCCGACGGATCGAGCAAGTTGGCCCAGCGGCTGCTCCCCGTTGTCGCCGCCCGCAACCTGCGATCGCTCCCCAGCATCAGGTTCGCCGTCGTGGCGGCCGTCTGGCTGGCGGCAGTGGCAGGGATCGACGTGCGCGGCCTGCCGCTTCCCCGCCTGGAGGATCCGATGGCAACGCAGCTCCGGGGCGCGGCGGCCGCCCCCAACGGCCTGCAAGGACTCAGTCGGGTCGCGTTCGGTGACAATGTGTTCGCCACGGAGGTCGCGTCCATGCTCGAGCGTGTGACGATAGAGGGGCTCTCATGCCTCCAGGTGAACCCGTGACCGTCGTTCTCGGAGGACCGGGGGAATTTCTCGACCCTGAGGAGGTGCGGTCGTTCGTCCGCACCCGGGTCGGCCGCCTGGACCTGGCCGGTCGGTCCCTGTGCGTCGTGATCCCCGACGGGACGCGGAACTGCCCATTGCCCCTTCTGCTGGAGGCCATAGAGGCGGGAGTCGACGGGCGGACCAGTGAGTTGACCGCCGTGGTGGCCCTGGGGACACACGCACCGATGTCCGACGACGCGTTGCGCACGCTCGTCGGGCCGACGGCGATCCCCGTCCGGAATCACGCCTGGTGGGACGACGACACCTACCTGTCCGTCGGATGCCTGCCCGCCGAGCTCATCAGCGACCTCTCAGGGGGCCGACTCCAGAACGCGATCGACGTCCGGATCAACCGCCTCGTCGTCGAGAGTGACGTCACGCTGCTCGTCGGTCCGGTGCTCCCCCACGAGGTCATCGGGTTCTCCGGAGGGAACAAGTACCTCTTTCCGGGCCTGTCGGGACAGGAGATGATCGACGTGACCCACTGGCTGGGAGCGCTGATCACGAGCAGCACGATCATCGGCACTCGAGGCATCACACCGGTTCGGGCCCTCGTGGACGCCGCGGCCCAGCTCGTCCCCGGCGAGCGCCACGCGCTCTGCGTGGTGGTCGACCACGAGAGTGGCAATCTGGAGTCGCTCGCCTTCGGGACCCCGGCTGCAGCCTGGGCCGCCGCCGCGGACGTCGCGGCCGCCACACACGTCGAATACCTGGACCGCCCCGTGCAACGGGTGCTCTCACTGGTCCCCACCCGCTACCCGGATCTGTGGACGGGAGCCAAGGGCTTCTACAAGGTGGAGCCCGTCATCGCCGATGGTGGTGAGGCCGTCCTGTACGCGCCGCACATCACGGAGATCGCCGCCATGCATCCGCGCCTCATGGAGATCGGCTACCACTGTCGCGACTTCTTTCTGGCCCACTGGGACCGCTACCGGGACGTCCCGTGGGGCGAGCTGGCGCACGCGACCCACCTGTTCGGCGCCGGGACCTACGACGGTGTGACGGAACGGCAACGCGTGCGGGTGACATTGGCCACCGGCATCCCCGAGGAGGTTGTGCGGCGAGCCAACCTCGGCTTTCTCGAACCCGATGCGGTCGATGCCGGTCGCTGGGCGGCCGACCCTGGCACCCTGGTGGTGCCCGACGCCGGCGAGGTCCTCTACCGACTTCGCTAATGGACGGACGGGCCGTTCACTCTCCGGGGTACACCACGCCCAGCTCGGCCCGGATGGTGTCGAGCGTCGTGGACAGCGCGATGGACTCGTCGAGCGGGACGACGCTGCTCTCGGTCCGCCCCTCCTCGAGGCACCGGTGTACCTCTTCGATCTCGAAGCGGAGCCCGTTCCCCTCGTAGGAGGCGTCAATCTGCTCGACCCCCGCGGAGCTCGACACGGTCAGGGAATTCGGACAGTGCATCATGGCGGGAAGGTCGATGACGCCGTCGGTGCCTGCAATCCGGGCCGTACACGTCATGCTGACCCGCAGGGCCGCCTTCACCACGCCCAACCGGCCCCCCGGGTGGTGCAGCAGGGCGGTGACAACCTCGTCGACACCGGTCTCCCCCACCACTCCGTCGGCCACGACGCGCTCGACCGGACCGAGGACGAGCGCGGACAGCTGAACGGGGTAGATGCCGAGGTCGAGCAACGCACCGCCACCGAGGTCGGGGGCGAAGTGCCGATGCTCTGGATCGACCGGTCGGCGAAACCCGAAGTCAGCCTCCACCAGCATGGGATCGCCGATCCGTCCCTCGCCGAGGACCTCGACCAGCGAACGGTAGGCCGGCAGGAACCTGCTCCAGATGGCCTCCATGAGAAACAGCCCACGTGCACGAGCCTCCGCCGCCATCCGCACCGCCTGCCCGGCGTTGAGCGCCAACGGCTTCTCGCACAGCACGTGCTTCCCCGCCCGCAGGAGCCCGATGGTGTCGACCTCATGACGCGAGTGCGGGGTCGCCACGTACACCACGTCGACATCGGGATCGGCCGCCAGGGCGTCATAGTCCCCGTAGCGGGTCGGGATGTCGAACCGATCGCCGAAGGCCTCGGCACGTTCGGTGGCTCGTGAGGCCACGGCCGTGATGCGTCCGCCCTCGGCCCACTGCATCGCTTCCGCGAAACCCGTGGCGATGATGCCCGGGCCGATGACGCCCCAGCGGATCATCGCGACACCCCTCCGTTGGCGACGGCCTGGCCCTGCGGGCACCTGACACCGTGACGAGGCATGGATCCCTTTCACCGCTTCCAGGAGACTTGCTGCTCTGATAACGCTATCATCGGGTCCTGCCTGGGACAACGCGTGTGACAGGTCGTGCCAAGCGGGGCACGGATAGGAGGACCATGACCGATCCCTTCACTCCGAAACCAGAAGACCACTTCACGTTCGGGCTGTGGACGGTTGGCAACCCGGGCCGTGATCCCTTCGGCACCGAGGTGCGGGCGCCGTTGGACCCGGTCGACTCCGTACACCGCCTCGCCGACCTGGGCGCGTACGGCGTCAGCTTCCACGACAACGATCTCGTGCCCTACGGTTCCTCGCCCAGCGAGCGCGACGACATCGTGAAGCGGTTCCGCCGCGCGCTCGACGCCACCGGCCTCCACGTCCCCATGGTGACGACGAACCTCTTCTGGCGACCGGTCTTCAAAGAAGGGGCCTTCACGGCCAACGACCCTCGGATCCGTCGCCTCTCGGTCAAGAAGGCTTGTGAAGCGGTGGAGCTCGGGGGCGAGCTGGGTGCGGGCGTCTTCGTCCTGTGGGGAGGGCGCGAGGGAATGGAGGCAGAGGCTGCCAAGGATGTCCGGCTGGCGTTGGACCGGTACAAGGAGGCGATCGACCTCATCTGCGCACACATCGAAGCCCGGGGTCTGGGGCTGCGTCTCGCGCTCGAACCCAAGCCGAACGAGCCCCGCGGAGACATCCTCCTGCCGACCGTCGGCCATGCGCTGGCATTCATCGGGACGCTCGAACGGCCCGAGATGGTCGGCCTCAACCCCGAGTTCGCCCACGAGACCATGAGCGGGCTCTCCTTCTCGCAGGCTGTCGCGCAGGCCCTGTGGCAGGACAAGCTGTTCCATATCGACCTCAACGCCCAGCGGATCGGGAAATTCGACCAGGACTTCCGGTTCGGCTCCGAGGGCATCCGCGATGCCTTCTACGTGGTCAAACTCCTGGAGGACGCCGCCTGGGACGGCATGCGCCACTTCGACGCGCACCCGTATCGCACCGAAGACGCCGACGGCGTCTGGGATTTCGCCCGCGGCTGCATGCGCACCTACCTGATCCTCGCCGACAAGGCGCGTCGTTTCCACCATGACCCCGAGATTCAGGAGGCCCTCCGGGTGGCGAAGGTGGCCCAGCTGGGCGAGCCGACTGCTCCTGCAGGCGGCCTCGCCGAGCTCCTGGCGGCGACCTACGACGAGGACACCTTGGCCGCACAGGGCTACGGCCACGAGCGGCTGGATCAACTCGTCACCGAATTGCTGCTCGGGACCCGCTGATGCCATTGGTGGTCGGGGTCGACTCGTCCACGTCAGCATGCAAGGTGCAGGTGCGCGATGCCGAGACCGGCACCGTCGTGGCCTCGGGTCGAGCGGCGCACCCACCCACGTCCCCGCCGCGCAGTGAACAGCGCACGTCGGAATGGGAGCACGCCTTCCATGTGGCCTACACCGAAGCCACCACTCCGAACTACGAGGCACCATGCGCCATTGCGGTGGCGGCGCAACAACATGGTCTCGTCGTCGTGGGTGAGGACGGCGAGGCTCTGCGCCCGGCCAAGCTCTGGAACGACACGGAGTCGGCCGCCGACACGGGCATGCTGCTGGGCGCCCTGCCCGGGGGCCGGGCCGCCTGGGCTGACGTGTGCGGCAGTGTCCCCGTCCCCAGCTTCACCATCACCAAACTGCATTGGCTGCGGCGGAACGAACCCGAGACGTTCCAGCGCATCGCGACCGTCCTCCTCCCGCACGACTGGCTCACCTTCCGGCTCACGGGTCGGCGGACCACCGATCGGGGTGATGCCTCGGGTACGGGGTACTGGTCGCCCCGTGAAGGCCGCTACTGCAACGAACTTCTCCGGCTCGTGAGCGAGGACGTCGACTGGGACGCGGTGCTGCCCGACGTGCTCGCCCCGGACGCCGTCGCCGGCGAGTGGCGCGGCACCGGGATCCCGGTGGCCGCCGGGACGGGCGACAACATGGCCGCGGCGCTGGGCTTGGGTCTGCGCCCGGGCGATCTCGCCCTCAGCCTCGGGACGAGTGGCACCGCGTTCACGGTCTCGGACACCGCTGCGGGTGATCCGACCGGCACGGTGGCCGGGTTCGCCGATGCCACGGGCCGCTTCCTCCCACTGGTCTGTACCATGAACGCGACCAAGGTCACCGACACCGTGGCCCGACTCCTCGCCGTCGACCACGCCGAGTTCGACGCGCTGGCACTCGATGCGCCCGCCGGCGCAGGTGGGCTGGTGCTCGTCCCGTACCTCGACGGCGAGCGGACACCGAACAGGCCCGACGCGACCGGCGTGCTGACCGGCCTCCGCGCCGACGCGACGCAGTCCCAACTTGCCCGGGCGAGCGTCGAAGGCGTCGTCTGCAATCTGCTCGCCGGCGCCGACGCTCTGGGTCCCCAGACCGCGCACGGACGCGTGTTCCTCGTCGGCGGTGCAGCTCGCAGTCCGGCTTACCGGCGAGTCGTGGCCGACCTCACGGGCCGCACCGTGGTGGTCCCGACCGACGACGAGCTCGTCGCCGCTGGCGCCGGAGTGCAGGCTGCCGCGCTCCACTACGGTTGCGATTTCGCCCGTGTCAGCGACGCCTGGGGGCTCGGCCGCGGCGCGACCGTCGAGCCGGACGACCGCGTGGACCGCACCGCGATCCGGGCCGCCTATGCCGAAGCCGTCGAAGGAGCTGCCTGATGGCGTACCGGAACCCGATCATCCCCGGCTTCTTTCCCGACCCCAGCGTGTGTCGTGTGGGGGATGAGTTCTTCCTGGTCGCGTCGTCGTTCATTTACTCCCCCGGCGTCCCGATCTTCAGATCGTCGAATCTCGTCGATTGGACTCAGATCGGGAACGTGCTCGACCGCCCGTCGCAGCTCGACCTGGCGGGAACACAGGACTGGTCGTCGCTGGGCATCTACGCCCCGACCATCCGGCACCACCGCGGGAGTTTCTTCATGATCACGACCAACGTCGACTTCACGGGGGCGAAGACGTTTCTCGTCACCAGCGAGGATCCGGCCGGACCATGGTCGGATCCCGTGCCTGTGCCCGTCCCCGGCATCGATCCCGACCTCTCATGGGACGACGACGGGAATTGCTGGGTGCATTTCTCGGGACTCGGCGGCATCGCCCGCGCCCGCATCGACGTCGAGAGCGGCGTGCTTCTCGAGGGCCCGGACCTGACGTGGTCGGGCACCGGGCTCCAGTACCCGGAGGCACCGCACCTCTACGAACGCGAAGGCGTCTGGTATCTCCTCATCGCAGAAGGAGGGACCTACGGCGGGCATTGCGTCTCGGTGGCCCGCGGTCCCTCTCCGATCGGGCCCTGGGAAGCGGCTCCGGCCAACCCCATCCTCACGCATCGCAGCACCGACTCGCCCATTCAGAACACCGGCCACGCCGACCTGGTCGAGTACCCGGACGGGTCATGGTGGATGGTGTTCCTCGGCGTTCGCCCCAAGGGCGTCGGCCCCGGCTTCCACACGTTGGGTCGTGAGACCTTCCTCGTCCCGGTGCGATGGGACGGGGGCTGGCCCGTGCCGAGCGACCCGGCACTTGAGATGGCCACCGCGCCCGCACCCGGTCCGGCCATCCCCCGGCCCGGCCGGGAGGAGTTCGATGTCCCTGCCCTCGGGCACCACTGGGTCGGCGTGCGCCGGCCGCCGGGCGCAGTGAGCTCGCTGGCGGCGCGTCCCGGGTGGCTCGTGTTGCACGGAGGTGAGGCGACTCTGGACTCGGCAGAGCCGACCTTCGTGGGTCGTCGCCAGCAACACCACTTCTGCCGGGTCAGCACGCTGGTCGATGCGGGTCCGGACGCGGAGGCCGGCCTGAGCGTGCTGATGGACGGCGCCGCGCACTACGACGTCGCCGTCCAGGGTGATCACGTCGTGGCCCGGGCCCGCATCGGGGCCCTCGAGAGCATCGTCGGCCGCGCTCCTCGTCCGAACGGAAGCGTGCTGCTGACCGTCGAGACAGTGCCGGACATGCACGGGCCCGACGCGGTGTCCCTCGGTTTCGAAGACGGCGGCGGCGTCGCCCGGACGCTGGCCCGACTCGACGGCCGCGCGCTGTCCACCGAGGCGGCCGGGGGCTTCATCGGCCGGCTGATCGGGATGTACGCCGTGGACGGCGACGCCGCCTTCGAGTGGTTCGACTACGAGGAGACATGACTGCCGACACCCCTCTCCGCCGCGCCGTCATGGCCGACGTCGCCGCCCAAGCCGGTGTCTCCGTCATGACGGTCTCGCGGGTCCTGAACGGTTTCGCAGGTGTCACCGACGAGACCCGTCTCCGCGTGGAGGAAGCGGTCACCGCTCTGGGCTACCAGGCCAACACCGCGGCGCGGGTGTTGGCCGGGGGACGCTCGCGCACGCTGGGTGTGATGACGGTCGAGACCGAGCAGTTCGGGCCTTCGCACACACTGTTCGGCGTCGAGGCGGCGGCGCGGGAGGCCGGCCATGTCTTGAGCTTCGTCACGCTCGACCGGAACGGCAAGGACATGGACGCCACACTCCAACGGCTCCGGGCGTCCCACGTGCAGGGGGTCATCATTGTCGCCCCCGTTCGCCGTGTCGTCGAAGCCGTCACGCGGCTCGATGGCGACATGCCGCTCGTCGTCGTCGGGGGCGACCCGGCCATCGGTGCCCCTACCGTCACCATCGACCAGCTCGAGGGCGCCCGCATCGCCACGCGCCACCTGCTCGAGCTCGGGCACCGGACGGTCCACCACGTCGCCGGCCCGCAAACCTGGATCGACGCCACCGCCCGGATGCGGGGCTGGTCCGACGCGCTGCGGTCCTATCCCGCCCCGCGCGGCCGCTCCGTCGCCGGGGACTGGAGCGCACGCCGGGGCTACGAGGCGGGCGGGCGCCTGGCCCGTGACACGGATGTGACGGCCGTCTTTGCCGCCAACGACCAGACGGCGCTCGGGGTGATCCGGGGGCTCCACGATGCCGGTCGCAGGGTGCCGGAGGACGTCAGCGTCGTCGGATTCGACGACACACCGGAGTCGGGCTACTTCCTCCCGCCCCTGACGACGATCCGCCAGGATTTCGGCGAGGTCGGGCGCCGGAGCGTGGAGCTGCTCCTCGCGCTCACCGATGGCGACCCGGTGGAACGGCACGTGGTCGTCTCGGCAGAGCTCGTCGTTCGCTCCAGCACCGCACCACCAGCCTGAAGCGATCACTCAGCGGATCAGCCCGTCGACGTCGTCGAGTGCCCCGCGCTCGCACATGACGACGACGGTGCCACCACATCCGCCCCCGCTCGACCGCGCACCGAAGACGCCTGGTCTGGAGAGGGCCTCCTCGACGGTCGCCGTCGCGGCCGGATGGCCGAGACCCATGGCGTCGTAGCCACACTGGCTGGCCGCCAGCAGAGGGGCGAGACGGGCCGGGTCGTAGTCGGCCAATGCCTCCAGCGCGGCCACCGCGCGCCCGTGCTCCTCGACGCCGAACGACGTGGCCGCACGGACCGGATACGTCACATCCGGTCGGACGACGGTCACGTCGTCATCGGTCGTGCCCCACCGACGCAAGAAGGAGTCTCCGTCGAGCGCGTCCGGCAGGTCGTCGACAGCGGCGCGCGGCAGCTGGCTCACCCAGGGCCACCTGTCTCCCACTGCGTCTTCCACCATGCGCTTTCCCATGAAGGCGGCGGCCCGGGCCCGCCCGTAGGGCACGCCGCCGACGTCGTGGAGTGCCCCCGTCGGCCAGCCCACGACGTCGAGCGCGTCGGGCAGGACGACCGGATCCGCCACCGACGCCGGTCGACACAGGATCGGCAGCACGGCGCCGGGCGCGCCCCGTGCCACCGCCACCTGATCCATGATGCCGCAGGGCGCACCCACGACCTGGTTCTCCGCCTCCTGGCACAGCGACGCCACCAGGAGCGGGTCGCTGGTGCCCGCCCCCAGCGCCCGGGCCGTGGCCACCTCGAGCGCCGCGCTCGAGGCCACGCCCACCGACGCCGGCAGGTCCGACACGATCTCCAGCCGCCCGCGGGGCGTCTCGATCGCGCCATGGCGCATGAGCACGAGGGCGACCCCGAGCACGTAGTGCGTCCAGCGTGGCCACCCCGCCAGCTCGTGGCGGAGCGTCGCGTACGGCAGGCCGGCCAGACGCTCGAGCGCGGCGGCCGAGAGCGTGATGGGTCCGACGACGAACGCCCGGTCGGGATGCACGATGACCTCGGTACCCTGGCGGGTCGGCATCTCCAGCACGAGCGCTCCGGAGTAGTCGGCCACGCCGCCGAGGAGATCGAGCCGCCCCGGGGCGCTACCCCGCACCCAGGCCGTCCACCAGTTCGGCCAGAACCGGGCCGATGCGAGCCGCCAGTGCTTCGTTGGCGTAACCGACCCAGGCCACCGGGGACACGTTGTCGAGCGGCACCGCCAGCACGTTGCCCCAGGGGTCGGTGACCACGCCGCCCACCTCCTCCAACAGCATGGCCGTGCACACGTCGTAGGGATGACAGAAGAGGCCGTCGTCGTGGACGAGGGGGCGGAGGTCGGCCACGAAGCGGTCCCGACCGGTGATGAGCTCGTGCAGCTGTCCCCCGCTCGAGAGGTACTGGTCGTCGAAGACGTGCCGCGCACCCAACCGCGCGAACAGCTCGGCCTCCAGCGCGGCGAGGGCCGCCTTCCCGGGGAGGAAGAATTTGGCTAGCCCACTGAAGCTGTGGTCGAGGTCCGTCGCCGCCGAGGGGCGTACGCCGATGTCGTGCCGCGCGCCGCCGGCCAGGTCGACGCGCTCGGCGCGCAGACCGCCGCCACGTGTGGCGCTCAGCTGGTCGGCCGCACCCTGCTTGGCCGTGGGCAACTCGGTCATGGCGGCCACCACGATGTCCGCCAGGCCGCCGCCCGGCGGAGCCGCCGCGGCCAGGCACCAGGCCGGGCGTTTGTCGTACATCAGGCCCCGGGTACCGTCGATGGTGTCGACGATGACCGTCCAGGCCGCGGTCTTCCCGACCGGCACCGGCTCGTCGAGCCCTTCGGAGACCACCACGACATCCGTCCAGTGCTCCTCGAACCAGTCGATCAGGGCATCGTCGGCCACGTGGTCGATGGCGTAGATGGTGTCGGCCACGGTCTCCCCCGCCACTGCCGCCATGTCCATGTCCCGCGAGCCCGCGACGAGGTCGCGCACGTGGTCGCCGAGCGCGCACAGCAGGCGGCGGGCCTCTTCAGACGAGGGCGGCACGGAGCTCCATGGCCTTGCGGTCGGGGTCGGTCTCGTTGGTCATGGAGCCTCCGCCCACCTCGGGGCCTGCCAGGTGCTTGCGCAGGCCGGGGGCTCGCAGGGGCGGGTGGAGTTCGAGATGGAACGGGTAGTGCGGATGCTCACCGACGGGAGCCTGATGGACCGCCAGGACGTAGGGCAGCCGAAATCCCCACAAGGCGTCGTAACGCCGCACCACGTCGCGCAGGACGAGCCCGAGTGACCGGCACTGCTCCTCGTCCAGGTCCACCAACGACGGCACCGGCCGGCGAGGCAGGACGTGTACTTCGTAGGCGTACTGCGCGAACCAGGGCACACAGGCGAAGAAATGCTCGCCTGCACTGATGACGCGGGGGCCCTTCAGCTCCCGCTCGACCACCTCCGCCAGTATCGGGCGTCCCGTGCGGCGGTGGTGCTCGCACGCGACCTCGGCTTCACGATCCATGGTGGCGTAGACCATCGAGCCCGCATAAATCTGGCAGTGCGGGTGAGGGTTCGAGGTGCCCACCATCGCCCCTCGGTTCTCGAAGATCAGGACGTGCGCCACGCCGTCGGATGCCTGCAGCGCGCGGGTGCGATCGCGCCAGGTGGTCACGATGGCTGCCATCTCGTCGTCCGTGAGATCGGCCATGGAGCGGTTGGGATCGTGGTGGTAGCAGACGACCTCGGCGGTGCCGAGGGCACGGCGCGTCCGGTAGACGTCGTCACCGGGCCCGGGCTCCGGCGCATCCGGTGAGAACACCGGCAGGTCGTTGGTGAACACGTACACGCCCCGGTAGTCGGGATTCGTCCCGTGCAGACGGCGACCGAGAGGGGCCAGAGCGTTCTCCTCGGGCACCGGAGGCTCCTCAGGGGCGACGATCTCACCGATCCAGGGGCGGGCGTCGCGGTGCGACGTGAAGAGGACCCACTGGCCGCGGAACGGGTGCCAGCGCAGTTCCCACGTCATGAGCACGCCACTCCTGACTCAGACACGCGCATCGATCTCGACCTGCTGCGGCTCGCACCCTTCCGCCGTGGCGTGGAGGGTGATCCGCCCCGGGCCCGTCGGACGGACGATGGCCAGGGCGCGACCGCCGAACGTGGAACAGCGCGACCCGGTGAACATCTCCTCGGTGGCGGGATTGGCGCTCCCCAGGCCCTGCACTACCCCCGGTCCGTCGACCTCGACCGCAACCTCCCGGTCGCAGGACACGTGAAGCACGCCGGCGGCGTCCACCAGGCTGAGGCTCACGAAAGCCAGGTCTTCAGGGTCGGCGGCGATCACGGCCCGATCGCTGGCGGCCCGAAGCAGCACCGGCCCGGCGGCCGAACGGATCGCCGCGCGGCCAATTTCGATCCCGTCCCGCCACGAGACGGCCTCCAGCAGGCCCGGCTCGTAGGTCGTCTCGAACGTCGACCGGAAGCGCTGCTTCTCGCCGCTGGGCTGCCGGCCGACAGAGCGGCCGTTCACCAGCAGCTCGACCTCGTCCGCGTCGGCGTAGACCTCGACCGTGACCGGCGCGCCCTCGTATCCGGGCCAGCTCCAGCTCGAGACCACGTCGGTCCAGGACCAGGGCGTCCCGGCACCGGCCGCCCCGTGGTGCTCTGGCCGCTGCACGGCCGGGTAGGGGGCGGCCCGCAGTCCGAACACGATCTCTCGGTAGTACGACTGGGGGCGGCGCTGTCCGGTGATGTCGATGTCCCCGCACCACGCCGTGCGCCACGGGTACGGGCCGAGGAATGACTGGATCCCGACCGCTCCGTCCGGCTGGTCGTAGACGGTGCGTCCGATCCCGGCCTCGCCGAGGTAGTCCCACCCAGTCCAGGTGAAGTCGCCGATCACGTGCGGGTGCCGGCGGACCGCCGCCCAGCCCGTGTCGATGGCCGCGGGGTGCGTCTCGCTCCCCACGATCACCCGGTTCGGATAGAGCTCGCCGTCGGTACCGAGGCGCGTCTCCATGTAGTTGTACCCGACGACATCGAGATAGGAGGCGGTCTGCGCCGAGTTCTTGGCCACGACCGGGGCGTTCATGAGTTCGTTCAGCCGATCGGCGATCTGCGTCATGGCGGTGTTGACGCCGGTCTTCTCGTCCGGCTCTTCCTCGGCGGAGCGCCGACGGCCGTCGGCCAGCTGGGCGAACAGCTCGGCCCCGCCGACCAGGAGCCCACTGACGGCCTCGGTGACGAACCGCGTCGAGTCGAGGGACCGGATCTTCTCCGCCAAGGCCCGACCGACGCGCGCACCCATTGGCGTCCCCGCCTCGGGGACCTCGTTGCCGATGCTGTAGAGGATCACGCTCGGGTGGTTGTGGTCCTTGCGCACCATGGCCTCCACGTCGGCCTCCCACCAGTCGGGAAAGCGCAGCGCGTAGTCGTGCTCGCTCTTCGGTTGCGTCCACATGTCGAAGGTCTCGTCCATCACAAATACTCCGAGGCGGTCACAGGCCTCGAGCATCGGCACGCTCAAGGGGTTGTGCGCGCTCCTGATCGCATTGAAACCGGCCTCCTTGAGCAGCTCGACCCGACGCTCCTCGGCACGGCGGATCGTGGCCGCACCGAGCGGGCCGTTGTCGTGGTGCACACAGGCGCCACGGAGCAGGACGGGCTCCCCGTTGATGCGCAGACCCCTGATCGGGTCGACCGTCATGGACCGGATGCCAAACGTCGTCGACTCCTCGTCGATCACCTCGCCGCCGTCCAACAGGGTCGCCCGGCACACGTAGAGGTAGGGATCGTCCGGACCCCAGCGGCGCGGCCTCGGGACGCTGAGCCGTTGCCGGGCCGTCAGGACATCGCCCGGCACGGTGGTGACCGGTGCCTCGGCTCCCGCCACGACCGTCCCGTCGGCGTCGAGCAGGTCCAGGCGCAGGACGGCGCTCGACGTTCCGGTGGCCTGGTTGCGCACTTCGGCACTCACGCCCACGACGGCCACGTCCTCGTCGATCTCGGGCGTGACCAACTGCAGGCCACCGGGCACCAGGTGGACCCGCCCACCCTGGAGCAGCCAGACGTTGCGGTAGACGCCCCCGCCGGAATACCACCGGCTGTCGTCATGGGCCCGTGCCTCGACCTTGATCTCGTTCGGCTCCCCGAATCGCAGCAGATGGTCGATCTGGGCGGTGAAGCCGGAATAACCACCGGGACGGTACGCGACCAGGGTGTCGTTCACACGCACCCGCGCGTCGCGGTACACGCCCTCGAACTCGAGGAAGACGGCACTCCCCTCGCTGGCCGAGGGTCCGAACGACTTCTTGTACTCCCAGTTCCCGCTCGGGAAGTAGGCGGTCGCCGCGCGCCCGGCGGGCGATCGCTCCGTGCCGATCATGGCGTCGTGGGGCAGGGTCACCGACTCCGACTCCGATCCCGATCCGGCAATCAACTCCGCGAAGGAGTTGGCCTTGGTGCCGACCGTCCAGCCATCGTTGAAAGGGATACGGCGCATGGGTCGCATCCTATGTCACCTGGGATGTTATCGCTACCATTACCCTGGGGGCCCTCGCCACGAACCCACGGGTTGGAGGGCGAACGGCGGTGTTACCTTGACCCGACAGCGCCGTCCGCACGGCGGCGCGGGAGAGGAGCCCGATGGCGACCTACGTGCTCGTGCACGGTGGCGGTCACGGAGGCTGGTGCTATCAGCGGGTAGCCCGCCTCCTGCAGGCCGAGGGGCACGTGGTGTACACCCCGACCATGACCGGCCTGGGCGAGCGGGCCCATCTGCTGAACGCTGAGGTGGACCTGCACCGGCACATCGAGGACATTGCTGCCGTCCTCTACTTCGAGGACCTCTCTGACGTCATTCTGGTCGGTCACAGCTACGGCGGCATGGTGATCACGGGCGCGGCCGACCGGGTACCCGAGCGGGTGGGGCGCCTGGTCTTCCTCGATGCCGCCAATCCCGTCAACGGGCAGTCGCTGGCCGACGTCGCCGGTCCCGTCATCAATGCGGTCCGCCCCTTCGGCGAGGTGGTGGACGGCCTGGAGCTCGTCCTCCTCCCGGCGCCCGACGCCGGCCTGCTCTACGGGGTGACGGACCCGGACGACCTGGCCTGGATGTCCGAACGCCTCACCGCGCACCCCTGGCAGTGCTTCGAACAGCCGCTCGAGCTGACAAACGAGGCCGCATTGTGGGCCATTCCGCAGTACCACATCGTCTGCACCTCGACACTGGCCACCCGCGACCCTGCGCTCATGACGCAGGCCCGCGCCGAAGGCCGGCTCTGGGACATCGACACCGGCCACGACCTGATGATCACCGAGCCCGAGAAAGTGACGCACGCGTTGGTCCAGGTCGCAAGGGGCTGACCGACATGGACCGCTCAGGGCGTGTATGCCTAGGGTCCCGATTCGGCATCGGGTGGCACTTCCTGGGGAGGAATCAGCAATGGGGAAAGCGTCGGGCAGGCACAAGGGCAGGTTGGGGCTGGCGGCGCTCGCCTTCACCGCCGGGGTCGGCATCACGAGTCTGGCCGGCGGGGTGGCCGGCGCCGCCGCGTCGGGCTCACCCATCACCCTCGTGATGATCACCTCGTTGACCGGCGAAGGTTCGTCGGAATTCAGCAACGCGCCGGCCGGCTTCAACGCTCGGATCGCCATGCAGAACGCCGAAGGTGGCATCGACGGCCACAAGATCAACGGCGTGGTCCTCGACGACCAGACCAGCCCGACGGAGATCGCCACGGCCGTCCAGGACGCCGTCTCGAAGAACCCGGCGGGCATCGTGTCGACCAGTCCCCTCTTCTTCTTGGCCGACAAGTACCCGCAGCAGGCGGGCCTGCCCGTGACCGGCGGGTTCTTCGACGGACCGGAGTGGGGCACGCCGGGGTTCACGAACATGTTCGCCTCCGACGTAGGCAGCCTGGACACCAAGTACCCGGTGAACACGGCCATCGGCGCCTTCCTGAAGGCGCACGGCGGCACGGTCCTCTGCTCGTACGGGTACGGCATCTCGCCGTCGTCGAGCCGGTCCGCCATCGGCACGAACCTGTCGTTCGAGCACGCGGGCGGCAAGTCGGGGGTGCTCGACACGTCCATCCCGTTCGGCTCGGTCGCCATGACGACGCCGGCGCTCACGGCCAAGCAGGCGGGCTGCAATGCCTACTACGCCGGACTGGACGACAACTCGAACGACGCACTGGCGACGGCGCTGCAGCAAGAGGGCGTGAAGCCGAAGGTGATGGTGTTCCCGACGGGCTATGACTCGCAGGTCATCGGCACCCCCGCCTGGAAGGCAGTGCAGGGTGGCTACTTCGAGACCGAGTTCCGTCCGTTCTCCCTGCCGGACGCCGGGACCGAGCAGATGAAGGCGGCCTTGGACAAGTACGCCCACTTCTCGGGCAACGAGTTCCCGTCCTTCAGCCAGTACGAGTCATGGCTCGGGGCCGACCTCATGATCAAGGGCCTGCAGATGGCCGGCCCGACCGCCTCGCACGCCGACGTCATCAAGGCGCTGCGCAGCATCAAGAGCTACAACGGCAACGGGCTGCTCCCCGAATCGATCAACTACACGAACGACTTCGGGAAGGATCTGCCGAAGTCGTGCGGCTGGTACATGAAGGCGGAGAAGACCTCCTTCGTGGCGATTTCGAGCCAGCCCTGGTGCGGCACCGACATCCCGGGTACCACGACCGTTCAGTAGGAGGGCGCCCCGTCGTCGATCGTCGGCCTCGTTGTCCTAGTCCTCGATGGAGATGGCGTTCTTCGGACAGGTGCGGACAGCTGCCTCCACCTGCTCGCGCAACTCCTCGGGTGGATGCTCGTCGAGGACGTAGAGGAGGTCATCGTCCCGGACCTCGAACACCTGTGGGGCCAGGCCCATGCAGAGCGCGTTGCTCTCGCACAGATCGAAATCAACCACAACTCGCATCGGACCTACCTCCATTCGGCTGTCTGCGGAGGCTATGCGACGGGGACCGCCCTCCGCCTTTCATCGGGCCACGAACGGGTAGATCCGGGTGAAGTCCGCCCCCGGCTCTTCGGCGACGAAGTGCGCCCACACCGACTCGGTCACACGACCCAGCTCCGACGGCACGCCCTCCTCCCCCGCTGCGCTGAGGTAGAGCTGCAGGTCCTTGGACATCAGCGAGTTGGCGAACCCGGCGCCGTAGCGACCGGTCAGCACGTGGTTCGGGAACTTGTCGCTGGTGGCCGCGCTCTGCCCGCTCGACCCGTCGATGACCTCAATCATGGTCGCCATGTCGAGACCGACCGAGAGCCCGAACGCAATGGCCTCGCTGGTCGCGGCGAGCGCCGTCGCAGAGAGGAAGTTGTTGGCGAGTTTCAGCGCCTGGGCCATGCCGGGCCGGTCCCCCACCCGTCGCCGACGGTCGCTCAAGCCGGCCAGCACCGGCTCGACCGCACGGCAGGCCGCCTCCTTCCCCGCGTACATGACCGACAGCGTGCGGGCCCTGGCCCCGGCGACTCCGCCGGAGACCGGTGCGTCGACATAGCCGATGCCCGCCTCGGCCAGGAGGGTATCGATCACCCGGGCCGCCGTGAGCCCGATGGTCGAGGTGTCCACCACGGTGGTGACCCCGTGCACCGCGGCGCCGGCGATCTCCCTCGCCACCCGCTCGGACACCGTGCCGTCGGGCAGGCTCAGGACGACAACGTGGGCGCGACCCGCCACCTGGGCCACGTCGTCGACGAAGGCCGCCCCGGGCGGGTTCCGTCCCGGTCCCGCGACGTCGTGACTGACGATGTCGTGACCGGACCCGACGAGATTCCCCGCCAGCACGCTGCCCATGTTGCCGAGGCCGACGAAGCCAACCGTCGCCACCGTCAGTCCTCTTTCTGCTCTTCGGCCCGGACAGCGAGCAGCGATCGCCGGGCGGAGACGCCGGCCGGTGCACCGCAGTAGGCGGCGATCTGGAAGAGCAGCTCGTCGAGCTCGTCGTCGGTGACCCCGGTCCGCGAGCGCGCGCTGACATGCAGGCGGAACTCGTCCATCCGGCCGAGTGCTGCCGTCATGGCGAGGACCACCAGACTGCGGTCCCGTGTGCTCAGGGCGCCGCCGCGGATCCAGACGCCCCACGCCGTGGACGTGAGGTAGTCCGAGAAATCCCGCATGACCGGATTGGGGTCGCTCGTCTGGTCATCGACGTACTCGGGACCCAACATCGCCCGGCGCATCGCCTTGGAGGCGTCCAACTTCTCGTCTTCGGTCACTCTGTTTCTCCTGCTCAGCGGTGAGAATTCCACTGTACAGGACCGAGAATCAGCGTGCAGTCGCCGGACCGGGAGTGTCGACCCCCACGCGGAAGGGATCAGGCGACGTGGCGCTCGGTGTAGATCCCGAAGACAGACTCGAGCGCCCGCATCGACTCGCCGACGGTTACGCGATGGCGCGCCGCGTCGACCAGGGCGGGCATCAGGTTCACGGTCGGGTCCGCTGCGTCGTTGGCGAGGTCGGCGAGGGCACGACGGACCGCGTCGTCGTCTCTCCCGCGTTTCACGGCAGCCAGTCGCTCCAGCTGCTCCGTCTCGACGTCGGCGCCGATCGACAACGTGGACGGCGCGACGCCGTCGTCCTCGACGTAGCCGTTGACCCCGACCATGATCCACTCGTCCTTGGCGATCTTCGACTGGAAGGCATAAGCCGCGTCCGCGATCTCCCCCACGAACCAACCGTCGTCGATGGAAGCGAAGACTCCCTCGAGCATGGATCCCGAGCCGGCATCGGCTAGATGCGCGAACATCTCTTCGGCTTGGCGCTCCAGCTCGTCGGTGAGCTCTTCAACGAACCAGGAGCCACCGAGCGGGTCGGCCACGTGGACGACCCCGGTCTCCTCGGCGATGACCTGCTGGGTCCGCAACGCCAGGCGCGCTGCGTGCTCGGTGGGGAGGGCCAACGCCTCGTCGAACGAGTCGGTGTGCAGGCTCTGGGTCCCACCCAGCACACCGGCCAACGCCTCGATCGCCACCCGGACCAGATTCACCTCGGGTTGCTGAGCGGTGAGGGACACGCCCGCCGTCTGCGTGTGAAAACGCAGCTGGCAGGACCGTCCGTCGGCGGCGCCGTAGTGGTCACGCATCCGGCGGGCCCAGATACGGCGGGCCGCCCGGTACTTGGCGATCTCCTCGAAGAAGTCGCTGTGCGCGTTAAAGAAGAAGCTGAGCCGCGGTGCGAAGTCGTCGACCGCCATGCCGGCCGCCAACGCCGCCTCGACGTAGGCAAACCCGTTGGCGAGCGTGAAGGCGAGCTCCTGTGCGGCCGTCGAACCCGCCTCACGAATGTGATAGCCGGAGACGGACACGGGGTGCCAGCGCGGCATTTCCGCCGCGCAGAACCGCATGACGTCGGTGACGAGCCGGACGGACGGACGCGGCGGAAAGACATACTCCTTTTGGGCCTGGTACTCCTTCAAAATGTCATTCTGCAGCGTGCCCGACAGGGCGGCCCGGTCCACGCCGGTCTTGTCGGCCACGCCGACGTACATGGCGAGGATCGGTGCGGCCGGAGAGTTGATCGTCATGGATGTCGAGACCTTCCCGAGATCGACACCGTCGAAGAGGGTCTCCATGTCGTCCTGGGTGTCGACAGCGACGCCGGCCCGTCCGACCTCGCCCCGAGCCCAGGGATCGTCGGAGTCGCGGCCCAGCAGGGTCGGCATGTCGAAGGCCGTGGAGAGCCCGTCGCCGCCGGCGCGCAGCAGTTCCTTGAAGCGCCCGTTGGTGTCGGCGGCCGTTCCGAATCCAGCGAACTGGCGCATCGTCCACAAGCGGGACCGGTACATGGAGGCGTAAGGCCCACGCGTGTAGGGGTACTGGCCCGGCAACTCCGCACCCTCCGGGCCGTAGACCGGTTCCAGGGGCACGCCCGACATCGTCTCGAAGCGGGCCGGCCGCAGTGGCGAATCCTCGAACTGCTGCTGCCAGGTCTCTCGGTCTGCCACCGCGACAGTTTACTTCAACGTCAAACTACTCTCCACACGCCTACTGAAAGTCGCCGGCGGCCCGCCGGAGGTCCGCCAGGAGGTCGAAGAGGCGGGAGACCGCTGACGGTGGCATGCCGATATCCGTGAAGACCAGCTCGTTCATGGCATCCGTGGCCGTCATGGCCCGCCGCCGTCCCGCCGCCGTCACGCGCGCCAGCGTGCCCCTCCCGTCGTCGGGGTTCGACCGTCGGGTGACGAGGCCGTCGGCCTGCAGGCGGTCGACCGCGTTGGTGACGCTGGCGGCGTTGACCTGCAGGCGCTCCCCGATCTTGCCCAGAGGCAGGGCGCCCTGGCGTGAGAACGACAGCAGCATGAGCACCTCGTAGCGGGCGAACGTGAGCCCGAGTGGACGAAGGACCCCGTCGGCGCGGGCCAAGAAGATCTGCTGGAGTCGCATGATGGAGGTCACGACGGCCATGCCCGAGGCCTGGTCCGGCCAGCCGTGCTCGCTCCACTGGCGCTCAGCCTCCGCGATGGGATCGAAACTCAGCCGTGGCGGTTCGGCCATGGCCGCACGCTAGACGTTGCTGCGCACGACGTGACCGACACAGCGTTGCGTCGAGCGATCTCACCCAGGTGGGCGGCACTCGGCTTCGGGGTCCGCACGAACGAGGTGCGATCGACGGCGATCAACCCCATTTTCGGCGCGTACCCACGGATCCATTCGAAGTTGTCGAGCAGAGTCCAATGCAGGTAGCCCAAGACCGGGACGCCACGTTCGATCGCTTCGTGCAGGCCGGCGAGCACGGCGTCGATGTACCAGACCCGTCGCTCGTCGTCCTCCGTCTCGAGCCCGTTCTCCGACACCAACACGGGCTTGCCGGTCACCGCGTGCACGTATTCGACGGTGTTCCGCAAGGCCTCCGGGCGCTGGAGGTTCGCGTAGAGATCCCCGGGCTCGGTGAAGGGAAGTGTGGGTAGGGGTGGCAGTGGCTCACCGGTGCCCGGAATGCGGACCATCCGATAGGTCTGCACCCCTGTGAAATCGCCGGTGCGCCGGATCGTCTCGAGCCACTCGCCATAGGCATGGGCCCGAACCGACTCGAACGGGCTCCCTTCACCACCCGACTGGAAGTCGGTGACCGAGAGCGTGACGCCGACGAGGAGGTCGCCCCGCTCCGCCTTCATGGCGGCGCACCCCTCCACGTGGCCCGCAATGAGTTGCGGCGTCATGCCGTCGAGGTCAGGGTGCTCCATGGTGATGAACCAATCGGCTCGCGTCATCTCCGCCGCGTGGGCGTGCAGCGCCAGGGACTTGGGATCCTGGCTCCCGAAATACCCTTCGGCACCGGGAATGCACCGGAAGACCTTCCCCACCTGCGGCTCGTTGATGGTGAACGCAAAGGCCAGGCCGTCGCTGAGCTCCTTGGCCGCCTGTGAGCAGTAGCGGGCGAAGAGAGCGGGGGCGTCGGGGTTGAGCCAACCGCCCGCCTCCGCGAACCAACGTGGCACCGTGCAATGGACGAACGTGACCGCAGGAGCGACTCCGTGTTCGTGGCAACACTCGATCATCCGCTTGTAGTGGTCCAACGCTGCCCGCGAGAAGGAGCCGCGACTCGGCTCGATCCGCGACCACTCGATGGAGAATCGGTAGCAACCAAACCCCAGTCCGGCGAGCAGCGCGATGTCCTCGGGGTAGCGGTGGTAGCTGTCGCATGCATCGCCCGAGCGCTCGACGAAGATCGTCGGATTGAGGTTCTCCAAGAACCAGAAGTCGGAGTTGACGTTGTTGCCCTCAATCTGATGACCCGCTGTCGCCGCACCCCAGACGAAATCCTCCGGGAAGATTCGACGCGCCCCGTCCGATCCATTCATCTCGACGCTCCGTTCACGCTCCAGTCGGCTCCAACTGCACGATGCAAAGCTTTGCATACGAGCGAACTGACGTGCCAGACTCTGCGAGGCGCCCGCCAAGCACGCGGGCTGCCAACGACGCGCAGGGAGGGCTCGCCATGACCGGTTTCCCAGACGACTTCCTCTGGGGTGCCTCGACGGCCGGGCACCAGGTCGAGGGCGGCAATATCAACGCCGACATGTGGCCCATGGAGTGGGCCACAAACTCGACCTTCAACGAGCCGTCGGGCGACACGTGCGACCACTACCACCGCTACCCCGAGGACATCGCGCTCCTCTCCGGGCTCGGACTGAACGCCTATCGCTTCTCCTTGGAGTGGTCGCGCATCGAGCCCGAGCCGGGCTTCTATTCGCGCGCCGCGCTCGACCACTACAGAAGGATGATCGAGCATTGCCGAGAGCACGGGGTCACCCCGGTGGTGACGTACAACCACTTCACCGTCCCCCGCTGGATGGCGGGTCGGGGTGGCTGGAGCGCGCCCGATGCGCCGGCACGCTTCGCCGACTACGCGTCCCGCGTCACGCAACACGTCGGGGATCTGTTGTCGTGGGTCTGCACGTTGAACGAGCCGAACCTCATGGCCATGATGCGGAGTACCGGCGTGCTGGCCATGGGTGAGGGGGATCGCTCCCCCGCCCCTGATCCCGTCGAAACGCAACAGGGCGGCGTCGGGGGCTTCGACCCGTCGCGCTACCGCATGGGGATCGTCGCCGCCGACGTCGAGCAGATGGCCGCCGCCCATCGGCTGGCGGTCGAGGCCATTGAGGCGGCCGCAGCCGCCGTCAACACGGGCTGGACCCTGGCGCTCGTCGACTTCCAGCCGGCCGAGAACGGCGAAGAGCGCTGGCGCGCGGCGCGGCGCGTGGCCCAGACCGACTGGCTCGCAGTCTCAGCCGACGACGACTTCGTGGGGGTGCAGACCTACTCTCGCACCCGCATCGGACCGGACGGCCAGCTCCCTCCGGCCGACGGGTCGACCACCATGCAGACCGGGTGGGAGGTCTACCCCGACGCGCTGGGTCACACCGTCCGCCTGGCCGCGGAGCATGCCGGAGTGCCGGTGCTCGTCACCGAGAACGGCATGGCCACGGACGACGACGAGGCGAGGATCGCCTACACCCGCGCCGCGCTGGAGGGCCTGGCTCGGTGCATGGCGGACGGGATCGACGTGCGCGGCTACCTCCACTGGACGTTGCTCGACAACTTCGAGTGGAACGCCGGTTACGCCAAGACGTTCGGCCTCATCGCCGTGGACCGCGAGACCTTCGAGCGCACCGTCAAGCCGTCGGCGCGGTGGCTGGGCGAGGTGGCCCGCCGCAACGCCCTCGACTGACTCAGCGTGGATCGGGCTCTGGCGTGCCGTCGACCTCGAAACCGACCCGCTCCACGTCGGACGCCAAGCGGCCCAGGTCGAAGCCGTAGAGGCCGGCGGCGTTCCCGGAAAGGATCTTGCGGGCCACGTCGGCGGGAATGCTCGGGTGCTGCACCAGCGCGTCCACGTGCACCTTCGTCTCCGGGAAGACCGACTCGAAGTGCGGATAGTCCACGCCGAACATCGCGTTGTCACAGCCGATGGCGAACACCTCGTAGTCGGCACTCGGTCGGGCCAGCTCCTCGAGCGCCACCTGGTCCTCGGTGAAGGGAGAGATCCCGGCCAGGCAGTTGGTCGCCCAGTAGTCGCGGGCGGAGCCCGTGAACTGGCGCATGCGCTGCAGCGTCTGGGCCCACCCGGTCCAATCGTCGCCCCAGTCCAGGCGGCGGTCCAGCTTGCGGATGACCGGAGCGATCCAGTCCGCCTCGGTCTCAATGAAAGCGACGCGCAACGCCGGGAAGCGCTCGAACACGCCGCCCAGGATCAGCTGCCACAGCGAGCGGCCCGAGAAGAAAGAGTGCTCGAGGGCCAGGGTCATGATGGCGGCGAACCCCGGCGGCCCGTACACGGGCGCGCCCGTCCCTCCGTGCTGGCTGACGGGCAGCCCGACGTCGACGCACGCGGCCCAGACCGGATCGAGCGCCGGGTCGAAGAAGAAGGTCCCGCCGGGCAGCAGTGCAGGCATCATGATCCCACCGAGGCCGTGCTCCTTGGCCCAGTGGACGTCGGCGACCGCCAGGTCCACGTCGTCGAACGAGATGAGGGCCTGCCCCGCCCGGCGTCCGGGGACCTGGGCACAGAAGTCGGCCAGCCAGCGGTTGTAGGCCAGGCGGGCCTGGCGATCGATCTCGGGGTCGGAGAACGAGCCCACGTCGTCCGCCGGCCTCGACTGGAACGGGAGCCCGTTCGGGAACAACACCTCGGCCACGACGCCCTGGCTCTCCATGTCCTTCAGGCGAAGGTCCGAGTCCCACTGCGACGTCGGATCGAGCCCGGCGCTCAGGTTGCCGCTCTCGGGTGCGCCGGCCGCTTCCTCCGCCCTGGCCCAGGCGTCGAACGCGTCGAGAAAGCGCTGCTCGACATAGTTGCGGTACTCGCTCCGGGACGCCCGGACGTGACCGTCCACCGAGATGATCGCGGCCTTTGACATCGGCCCCCCTTTCCGCTCGCCGACGGCGGGCGCACTCGTCATGTTAACGCTCCCATGCAGCCAGAGCCAGGGCTGATCAGGCGAGGGCGCACTCGTAGGTCACGGTGCCCGGCCCCTGGTCGCGGACGGATCTGTCCGGCAACGCGACTTCCGCCACGGTGCCCGGTGGCGCCGTGACCGTCAGCCGCAGGGACTCCCTCTCAATGCGCCAGGCCGACTCAATGCGGCCGTAGGGCGAGTCGTGCACGGCCTCGGCCCACGTCAACCCGCCACCCGGCTGCGGCTCCACCCGGAACCGACGGTAGGCGGGATGGCCTTCGAGCAGCCTGATGCCGGCGACGTAGTTGTGGAGGAACGAGATGACCGCGCCCTTGCTGTAGTGGTTGAGCGATTCGTGCGGGCGGCCCTCGTCGTCGATCCCTTCCCACGACTCCCAGACCGTCGTCGCGCCTCGCTCGATCATGGCGAGCCAGGACGGCGGGGTGTCCTGCAACAGGACTTCGTAGGCCACGGAGAGATGCCCGGCGTCGGCCAGCATCGGCAACAGGTAGGGCGTGGCCAGGAACCCGGTGCCCAGGTGCGTGCCGGCCGAGCGGATCAATCCCACCAGCCGTTCCGCCGTGTGGGCCCGAAGCTCGTCGGGCACGAGGCCGAAGGCCAGGGCGCGTACGTGGTTCGCCTGGGTATCCGGCGTGAGGGCGCCGTCCGGACCGATGAATTCGATCCGCCAGGCCTGCAGCACGTTGGCGGCCAATTCCTCCAGGCGCGCCGCGTCGGCCTGATGGCCGAGCATGCGGCCGATGTGTGCAGCCAGGGTCGCCGAGTGGAAGAGGAACGCAGTACCGACGGATCCCTGGTCGCGCTGCGCGTGATCGTGGGGCTCGCCACCCGGCTCTATCCATTCGCCCCAGTGGTACGTCCCGTCCCAGATGAACTGCTCGTGCGGCGCCGCCTCGGGGCGGGCCTCCTCCCGGCTCCGGTGGCGATGCAGGCGGGCCGCTGTTGCCGCGAAGTCGATCCACGACAGCATGTGGGGCCACAGCTCGACCAGGACGTCCTGGTCGCCGTAGGCCCGCCATATTTCCCAGGGCACCATGACGATGGCGTCGCCCCACCCCGACGACCCCTGCAGCCCCAGCCACATGCCGGTGTCGCGGATGTGTTGCCGGAGGGGATCAGGGGAGTAGTTGATGATGCGGCCGTCGTGGAGCTGCTCGGCCGCCACGTCTCGGAGCCATTTGAGCGAGAATCCGGCCACGTCGTAGAGGAAGGCGCCGGTGGGGACGAAGAGCTGCCAGTCCCCCGTCCAGCCGGCCCGCTCGCGTTGCGGGCAATCGGTCGGGATCTCGCAGGCGTTGTCCCGGAACGACCACTCGGTGATGTCGTGGAGGCGGTTGAGGCGCTCGTCGCTGCAGCGGAACCAACCCGTCCGGCGCAGGTCCGTGTGCACGACGACGCCGGTGATGTCGTCCGGGGTGAGACGGCCGGGGTGGCCCTCAATGCGTGCGAATTGGAAGCCGTGGGTGGTCTGACGCGGCTCGAACACCTCTCCGGGCATCCCGGCCGCGACGACGCGGTCGATCATGCCGACCTGCTTCTCGTCGCCGAAGAAGTCGGGCGTCAGGTGGTCCTGGGTGACGTCCCCGGACGGGTCGAGGAACTCGCCGTGCACGATCGTCAGCGCGGTGCCTTCGGGACCCAGGTCGCGCAGCCGCAGCCAGCCGTTGATGTTCTGCCCGAGGTCGACGACATGGCGATCGGGCCCGGGACGGGTCACGGCGACCGGGCGGAGCTCCTCCACCCGGCGCGTGGGCGGTGCGGGTGAATAGGCCAGCGCTTCGAGGTCGTCGTCGACGACGGAGACGGCCTGCCAGGCTCCGGTTCCCCGCCGGTGGTCCTCGGTCTGCCCCGCCATGAGGTCCGCCTGCAACAGGGGCCCGGTGGCCGACACCCACTCGGGACCCGTGGTCACGACCTCGTCGTCCGCGTGCAGCTGACCAAGGAAGGCGAGCGTGCTGCCGAAGCCGTCCGTGCCCTGGAAGAACCCGGTGCGCCCCCGCCACCATCCGTCCGAGAGCACGACCTCCCAGGTGTTGTCGCCCGCCTCCAACAACGCACCGACGTCGTAGACCTGTACGTGCAGGGTCGTCGGATAGCTGGTGTAGCCCGGAGCCAACTCCACCTCGCCCACGCGCCGGCCGTTGAGGTATGTCTCGTACACCCCGTGCGCGGTCGCGTACAACCTCGCCTGCGACGGCGCTGCGGCGAGCCGGAACGTGTGGCGCAGCACGTGGGCCGAGCGCTCGGTCTCGCGAGGTTCGATGAAGCGGGCGGTCCAGTCGGAGGGGTCGAGCAGCCCCGTCTCGAACCAGGCCGGGGCCGACCACTCGCTCTCGACACCATCGACCCAGACCTTGACCCGCCAGGCGATCCGTCGGCGGGAGGTCAGGGTCTCGCCGGGCCAGGGGACGAGGATGCTGGCATCGGACCCGACGCGGTCGAGGGCGCGACCGTCGATCTCGACGGCGTAGGCCTCCTGTCCCGTCGCACCGGCCGGCAAGCGCCAGGAGAGGCGGGGCCGACGGGTGCCGAGGCCCAGCAAGGGCGCGTCGAGATGCTCGACGCGCAGACGAGTGGGTCCGTTCATGTGGCATGCTCCATGATCTCTTTTGTGTGAGCGTACAACTCCGAACATTTGGCGTCGATCGGCCCCGCCACAGGTGGCGGGCTGCCCCCCCATCCGGCGGGCCAAGGGCGATCTGCCGGCGAGACGCCCCAGAGCAAAAACTGTCTAACATCGCCGTCAGCTCACTGGAGGAGACAAGGTGCGAACGGTTGTCGTAGGAGCGTCGAGCGGACTCGGGCGGTGCATCGGTGTCGGGCTGGCCCAGCGCGGAGCGCGGACTGCGCTGTTGGCTCGGAGACAGGATCGACTCGAGGGGGCCGCCAAGGAAGCCGGGGAAGGGACCTTGGCGATCCCGTGCGACGTGACGAGCACCGCATCCTGCCAGTCCGCCATCACCCAGGCCGCCGAGGGCTTGGGCGGTATCGACGCCCTCGTCTACGCACCGGGTGTCGGGCCCCTCGTGCGGCTCGCCGACATGGATGCCGAGACCTGGAGGCACGTGTTCGACACCAACGTGATCGGTGCGGCACTCGTCACCGCGGCGGCGATGCCGTACCTGGCCGAGTCCTCGGGCAATGCCGTGTACCTGTCGTCGGTCAGCGCATCAATGACGCCGCCGTGGCCCGGTCTGGGCGCCTACGCAGTCAGCAAGGCGGCATTGGACAAGCTCGTGGAGGCCTGGCGGGGCGAGCATCCGATGATCGGGTTCACCCGGGTCATCGTGGGCGAGTGCATGGGTGGTGAGGGCGACTCGGTGCCGGGGTTCGCCGACGGCTGGGATCAGGAGCTGGCGGCGGAGGTCATGCCGGTGTGGTTCGCTCGCAATTACATGAGTGGCTCCTTCGTGGGCATTGAGAACCTGATCGACGTCGTCGACTCCGTCCTGCGTCAGGACGGTGCACACATTCCGTCGGTGACGGTGGCTCCCCGCGCCGCGGGGTGAGCTGACCCCCACTCCCCCGGGCATGCACGTCGAGCCCTACCCCTACGCGGCCAGCGCGTGGCTGGACGACCAGCGGGTCGCCCGGTCCGACTCGTGCCTGTGCGCCGAGGCGCCGGGCGAGCTCCCGGTCCTCTACTTCCCCATGGCCGACGTCGATCAAGGGAGACTCGAGGACCTTGCCGATTACCTCCGACCCGGGGCACCGCCACCCGGGCTGGCCGCCCATGTCGCCTTCGATCAGGACCGCATCCGGGTCGAGGTCACGGACGAAACCGAAGGGGACGCCGGGCCCGATGTCACCGTCAAGCGCTTCCCCACCTGGGGCGACGCCGCGCACCTGGTCGACATGATGGACGTCCGCCCCACGGACGACTCGAACCTGAGCTTCGTCACGGTGGCGCGGAGCGACGAGCGGCGACCGGTGGTCGAGGGGAGCCAAATGCTCGGGCAGGCCATCGCGGCCGCCGGCCGCTATGCCGAGCGCCGGCGTGTCGTCTCGGCCAGCATGATCTTCCTGCGGGCGGCCGATGCCCGTCAGCCGCTGCGCGTGGAGTTGGCCGAGCTCAGTTCCGGCCGCACTTTCACGGGCCTGGCGGTCCAGGTGCTCCAAGGCCCCCGGGTCTGCGCTGCCGGCACGCTGCTCCTCGACGTGCCGTCCCAGGACGTCCTCCGCCACGCCGTCGACGCTCCCGACGTTGCGGGACCATACGAAAGCGACCCGTACGATATGGGCGTGACCGGTCGTGACATCAGAGTGGTGGACGGCGCCTACTCGAACGATCCCGACGCGCCCGAGGGGCCGCCCACGGTGGACGCCTGGGTGCGCTTCCGCCGCCTTCCCGACGATCAGCCCATCCATGACGGCCTGCTGGCCCAATTCACCGGCCACATGTCGATTGCCGCAGCTCTGCGGCCGCACCAAGGGGTCGGCCAGGACCAGGCGCACCGGACGCTCTCCATGGCGATCAACAGCATCAGCCTGTCGCTCCACGGTCCGGTCAAGGCCGACGATTGGCTGCTCTATCGCCACCTCTCGACCTTCGCCGGCGCCGGGACGACGCATGCGGAGAACCGGGTGTACGACCGTCACGGTGCGCTCGTCGCGTCGTTCTGCGTCGACGCTATGGTGCGGCCGCTCCCAGGCGGAGCCGAAGGCCCCATGGACGCACGTACCGCGCTGTGAGCCTCACGACGGGTCGAGGCCCGCTCAGCGCCACGCCCGCCGGGCGGTTCACCGTCTCCATGCCCGCGAACGTGTCGTACATTGAGCCGTTCCGCCGACGTGTCAGAGCGAAGAAAGGCGGCCGGACGGCGATTGACACCGAGCGCGCCGTGCTGCTGCACCGGCCCGGTCGACCCCCCACGTTCGCTTTCCCGAACCACGACGTGACGGAGCTCCCGACGAAGGCCGAGGAAGACGCGCCAGGGTATGTGACAGTGCCATGGGATGCCGTCGACGCCTGGTTCGAAGAGGACGAGCAGATCTTCGGGCATCCCCGGAACCCCTACCACCGCGTGGACTGTCTGCACTCGCATCGCCGTCTGCAGGTGCACGCGGCCGGCACCACGCTGGTCGACACGACCGAGACCATGGCCGTGTACGAGACAGCGCTCGAACCGCGCCTGTACGTCGAGCCTCGCTCCGTGCAGGCCGAGCTCACGCAAAGTCGATCGGAGACCTACTGCCCCTACAAGGGGACCGCGACGTACTGGAACGTCGTCGTCGACGGGGTGCTCATCCCTGACGTCGCCTGGAGTTACGAGGAAGCACTGCCGGAGTCCGCCCCGCTGCAGCACTTGGTGAGCTTCGACGACGAGCGGGTCTCGGTCCTCCATGACTTCCCGGCCGCCGACTGACAGAGCCGAATGGATCAGATGCCGTCGTTCGTGTGGGCCCGCGGGCAGACCCGTGCGCACCGGGTGCGCAGGGCAAAGGGGAGTGTGCATGAAGCTTGAGACGCTGCTGTACGAGCAGGATGACGGTGTCGCCATCGTCACCATGAATCGCCCCGAGGTCCACAACGCGTTCAACCACCGCATGCAGGCGGAGCTGCACGGCCTGTGGCGACACCTCCGCCGCAACGACGACGTCAGGGCCATCGTCCTGACAGGAGCAGGGGACGAGGCCTTCTGCGCCGGGATCGACCGGGACGAGACCATTGAGGAGAGCTATCTCGCCAATGAGGAGAACCGTTACAAAATGCAGGGCAAGGCGGGTCCGGTCGCGACGCCCTTCATGTACAACGACCCCGGGGTCAACATCAACCCGAAGACAAATGATCTGTGGAAGCCCATTGTGGCCGCCGTCAACGGCATGGCGTGCGGCGGCGCCCTCTACATGCTCGGGGAGTCGGACATCATCATCGCGGCAGAACATGCGACGTTCTTCGACCCGCACGTGACCTACGGCATGGTGGCGGGCTTCGAGTCCACCCATCTGCTCCAGAAACTGCCCTTGGGCGAGGTGCTCCGCGTGATGCTCCTCGGGGCCTGGGAGCGCATGTCGGCCGAGCGGGCGCACCAGGTCGGGCTCGTCTCGGAGGTCGTGCCGGGGGACGAGCTGCGCGAGCGGGCCCTCTGGGTGGCGAAGGCCATCGCGTCGGCGCCCGTCATGGCGGTGCAGGGCACCCTGCGGGCCATCTGGATGACCCACGAGCTCAGCCGGCGCGAGGCTCTCTCACAGGTCTCGACGTTCGTCGCGCTCGGGACGCTCTTCGACAACATCGCCGGGGGCCAGGAGATCTTCCGGGAGACCATTTCCCGGCCCGAGTGGAGGCTCCGCTGAGGTCTTGCGTCTCCTCTGCGTCAGCTCGCCGTCGAGGTCCCGGCCAGGTCAGTGCCGCACGACGGCTTCGACGAGATGGCCGTGAAACCGGTCGGACCGGCCTTCATGACCCAGGCGCAGGTCTGCGGCGGGTTGTGCCCGAAGTCCGTCGAGTAGTTCAGGTTGATCGGGAGGAGGCCGTTGACGTTGTACGACTTGAGCCCCCGCAGGTCCTTGATCACCGCGGCACGGGTGGGGTCGGGTCCCGCCATTTGCAAGCCCTTGATCATGAGGTCGGCCCCGGCCCACGCCTCGTACTGCCCGAAGTTGGGGAAGTCGGTCTTGCTGAAGTGCGCGTACTTCTCCATGGCCGCCTGCATCTGCTCGGTCCCGGCGTCGGGCAGTGACCACGGGCGGAACAGGGACAGGAAGTAGCCGCCCTGGAGGGTTTTCCAGACCGGCGACTTGATCACGTCCGGCTCGTACCCCGTGGCGTAGATCGCCGCTTTCACCTTCACGCCCGCCTGCTGCAGCGCGGTCGCCAGGGCGTAGTTGGAATTGGCATCCATGGCGGGTGAGATCGCGTTGACACCGTCCTTCTTGGCCACGAGGGCCTCGTTGGTGAAGTCGACGCCGCCGAAGGGAACGGTGGTGTCGAGCACGCCGACCTTGCCTCCTGCGTGCTTGAAGGAATCCGCGGTCCCGATGGCGGCCCGGCTGGACGACGGCGAGATGCTGTAGCCGTACGCGCCGAGCACCGTCCCGCCGAGCTTCTTGAAAAGGTCGCCCAGCTGCGTGTTGACCGGGTACTTCGGGTCGACGCTGCCGTTGTCGGCGGCGAACATGTTGGTGTAGGGCTGCTCTCCCCATTCGGGTCCGTCGTCGTAGGTGCCCGTCACCGGCATGCCGGCCTGCTGGGGGTACTTGGCGGCCAGGAACATCAGCGGCGTCTGCGAGACGATGCCGAAGGCGTTCTTAGAGATGGCGCTCTGCACGGCGGTGCCGATCGCACTCGGGTTCGTCTGGTCGTCGATGATGAGCGGCACGAGCTTGTGCCCGTTCACGCCACCCTCGGCGTTCTGCAGGTCGAGCCGGGCCTCGAAGCCGGCCGGAGAGGTCCCGTTCTCGGACCCACCCTCGCCGGTGAGGTCGGTGATGTAGGCAATCGTGATCGGCGCCGGCGCCGCCCCGGCCGCCACGGCTGTCGTGCCGACGAGCAGCAGCGGCACACCGGTCAACATGGCCAGCGCCAACGGGACGATGGTCGTCCGGCGCTTCGGTGTCGATCCACCTCGGTTCCTACGTGCGTGCACGGTCTGTCATGCCTCCCCGGATCCCCTGCCAGGAGATCCCTCTCGTGGGGCCATACACTGAGCCAGCGCTCATGGGTTGTAATGACCGGTCGTTACTGTAGCGAACCGCCCGCCGCCGCAGGGGTCGCCGGCTCGGCGTCGCCGAGGTAGCGGTCGATGACCTCTTGTCCGGCCTCCGCCGCAGGTCCGAACCAGCCCACCCGGCCCCGCATCAGGATCACGCAGGCGTCCGCCATGGAGAGGGCACGGTGGACGAACTGCTCGGTCAGGACGATGGTGATGCCCGACCGCCGAGCTTCCTCGAGGGCCTGGAAGACGGACTCGGTCACGATCGGCGCCAGACCGAGCGACATCTCGTCGGCGATGACGAGCTTGGGCGAGACGGCCAGCGCCCTGGCCAGGGCCAGCATCTGCTGCTCGCCGCCCGACAGGCTGCCGGCTCTCTGCCCTCTGCGTTGCCCCAACACCGGAAAGCGGTCGATGGCCCGGTCGATGGCGGCGGCGCGCTCGTGTCGTTTCTCCTGGGCCACCGCCATGCGCAGGTTGTCGACCACGGACAGGCCCGGGAAGATGCCCCGTCCTTCCGGGATGTAGGTCAGCCCCAGCTTGCGGATGCGGTGCGCCGGCTGACCCGTGATCTCGTGGCCTTCGAAGAAGACCCGGCCGGAGGTGGGGGGCACCAGTCCGGAGACGGCGCGCGCCAACGTGCTCTTGCCCGCCCCATTCGCACCCAGAACGGCGAGGACCGTGCCCGGATCGACCGTGAGGGACACGTCGAAGAGCGCGCGCGACGACCCGTAGCGCACATCGAGGTTCTCGACCGTGAGGAGGGGCTCGGTCACGCCGAATCCCCCCTGCCGGGCGCCGGTTCGGCGGGCGGCCCCGGCTCCGGTTCCGTGTCCCCCAGGTAGGCGGCACGCACCGCCGGGTCGTTGCGGATCTCCTCGGGGCTCCCGACCGCGATGCGCTCACCGAAGTCGAGCACGAACACGATGTCGGACAGGGACAGCACCGCGGCCACGTCGTGCTCCACCATGATGAGCGAGACTTGGTGGTCCGGTTGATCGACGATCTGGCGAAAGACCGTGAGCAGGTTCTCCGATGCCTTGATGTCGAGGCCCGAGAGCGGCTCGTCCAGGAGCAGCACGTTCGGCTCGCTGGCCAGCGCCCTCCCGACTTCGACCAGGCGGAGGATGCCGAGCGGCAACGCTGCCACGGGCGCCTTCTCGACCCTGGTCAGTCGGAGCAGCTCGAGCAGCTCGTCCACCCGCTCGTTCTCCTCCTTGGAGGGCGGGAGCAGGGAGCGCGGATCGAGCATGTCGCGCCACAGACGTGTCGGGGCCACCCGAGCGCGATGGGCCAGTTGGAGGTGCTCGCGCACGGTGAGGCCCATGAACAGCTCGGGCTGCTGGAACGTCCGGGCCAGCCCCTTCCGCGCCCGCGCCCGGCATGATGCGCCGGTGACGTCGACCCCGTGCAGGTGGACCTGGCCCCGGTTGGGGCGGAGGAGGCCGGACAGGACCGCCAGCAGCGTGGACTTTCCGGCACCGTTGGGCCCGACCAGGCCGGCGATCTCCCCCGGTTGGACCTCGAGGCTCACCTCTGACAAGGCGGTGAGGCCTCCGAAGCGGACGGTGATGTCGCGTGCCGCCAAGGCGGCGCCCTCCGCTCCGACGCTCGGCGCGGTCTCCCCCGGGGCCGGCATCACGAGATGTGCTCCGCCACCCGCGTCGTCGCCACCGGTGCGACGTCCGCGGTGGCTACGGTCAGGTCGGTCAGCTCGACGCCCTCTTGCTGCGGTCGCAGGTGGAGCACGAGGCGACGGAGTCGACGGCTCTGCTCGGCCAGCACGCCGTCGGGGTACTTGGCCGCCGAGACCGCGCCGAGACCGAAGAGCACCGGCGTCACGTTCGAGGTCCAGGTCGGAAGGTAGTTCTGGGTGACGGCGGGCAGCAGCGCCAACGAGACCCCGCCCAGCAGCGCCGCCGCATTGGAGCGCACGCCCCATGTCACCAGGACGGCCAGCCAGACCACGCCCTCAAAGGTGGCGAACTCGCTGGGCTGGAAGGTCGTCTGGGACAGGGCGAAGAGCCCTCCGCCGATCCCGGCGATCAGTGCCGCCAGCGCCCCGGCAATGACCTTCTGCTGCACGACGCTGATGCCCGATGTCTTTGCCCCCGGTTCGCTCCAGCGCGCTGCGTTGAGTGCCAGACCGGTGGTCGATCTCCGGAAATTGACGATGAAGAGCGCAATGACGACAAAGACGGCAAGACACAGGTAGGCGAAGGCACGGTCGGAGGCGGCGAAACCCGGTCGGTTGAGCGTGAGACCCAGACCCTGGTTCACGAAACTGGGCAGTGTGAAGACGAGGTTCTCCATCAAGAGCCCGAAGGTCAGTGTCACCAGCGCGACGTAGAGATCGCCGAGGCGGATGCTGAGCAGGCCGACCACGACACCCATAGCCAGCGCCACCACGCCACCGGCGAGGACGGCGAGCAGAACCGGCCACCCGTGGTTGTTCGCCAGTTGGGCCGTGGTCAGGGCTCCCACTCCGGCGAAGGTGATCTGGCACAGCCAGAGCATGCCGCCCTCACCCGTGACGATGGTCCACGAGAGGAGGATGACCGCGTAGGCGAATCCGGCGGCCATCACGCCGACCCAGTAACCCTGCACAATCAGCGGGATGGCCCCGACGGCCGCGATGAGGAGCACCGGTCCGGCGTAGCGGCCGAAGAATCCGAGGGAGGCCGCCTCGACGACGTTGCTGGTGGAGCCGGCCAGGCGACTCTCGCCTTGGGGCGTGATGGCACGGTCCAAGGCGCCACCCCAGCCGTCCGTCTCGCCGACCCGTCCGCGGCGGAGCAACTCGTAGACGAGGACCACGGCGACGACAATGAACGGCACGGCGTCGATGAACTCCGTGGTCCACGAACTCGAGGGTGGGAGGTACCCCTCAATGAGCGAGGTGGCGATCCCCATGAGAAGGGCCACGACCACCGCCACCGTCAGGTTCCGCAACCGCGCCGCGACCACCGCGGCGAACGACGCCGCGATGAGGACTGTGAACTTGTCGGGGTCGAGCCCGACGATGGGAGCCGCCAGTACACCGGCCAACCCGGCGAAGAGGGTGCTGACGGCCCAGACTCCGACGGAGATGAAGGTCGGATTCGTGCCCGAGAGGTCGGTCATGGCCGGCGAGTCGACCATCGCCCGCACCTTGAGCCCCACGTCGGTGTAACGCAGGATCACCGCGCCCGCGATCACGGTCGCGAGCACACAGGCGTAGACGATGACCTGATCGAGCGTGACCGCGACGCCGAAGACCTGGTAGACGGCGACCGGCTGTGGGGCCAGCCCGGGCGCAGCCTGAATCGCCTGATTGCCGAAGATCAACACGGCCGCCGCGGGGATGGCGACGAGCAGGCCGATCGTCGCCACCACCTTGATCATGGGTGAGGACAGGCGCAGATGCCGGAACAGGACGAAATAGAGGAACACCCCGAGGGCGGGCGAGGCCACCACAATGGAGAGGACCGCAGCCGGCAGGATCGGCCAGCTGTGCTGCGTGTTCAGGAAGTAGTAGAAGCGGGCGATGAAGAACGCGATGGCGCCGAAGGCGAAGTTCAGAATCCCCGACGCCGTATAGGTGATGACCAGTCCGGCGGAGCAGATCGCATAGATCCCTCCCAGCACCAGTCCGGCGATCACGAATTGCAGCATTCCTGCGGACCCCTCCCTACCGGCCGGCTCCGCCGGTGCGTTTCTGACATCGACGTCGATTCAGATACTAACGACGCGGACCAACCTGTGCACGACTCATGAAATGCCCTTTGAGCTGGGATGGAGCATTAACGAACACCATCGGCGCTCCTGGCCGGGAGCCGGCCCAGCAGTCCCTCCTCCACCATGTGGGCCACCGCGTCGACATCCGCGGCGGGACGCGGCTGTGCCCCGAAGGCGCCCAGGAGCGCCACCATGAGCACGGCGTCGATCTCCACGTCGCCGAAGCCACGGTCGCCGAGAACCCGCACCATCCGGCGCCGCCCCCAGTCCAGGGCCGAGGCGGAGAGCGAGCGCAACCTGGCATCCTCGAGTGCGGCACCGACCCAGACGCGGATCATCGCCGCCTCGCCCGACTGCGCGGCGTTGTAGCGGCGGAGCCACCGACGCAATTCCGGACCGCCCTCGGTCGTCAGGTCGGGGATCTCGACGAACGCGTTGGCGACGGCGCGCATCGCCTGCACCGTGAGCACGATGGCCAGCTCGTCCTTGTTCTCGAAGTACCGGTAGAAGACACCGTGGGAGACCCCGGCCGCGGCCACGAGGTCATCCACCCGGGTGGCGTGATACCCCCGCTCCACGAAGACGTCGCGACCGTTTGCGACCAGTGCCTTCAGCGCGGCGCGCGTGTCGGCGCCGGATCGGATCGCCTCCTCCTTCTCCAACATGGTGCGGACCCCTGGTCCGAACGGGACGCGTGGTGGCTGCGCACCGGAGCCGGCATGCACGTTGACGGTGCTGCGGCCGAAGAGCGATCGGTGCATGACATCGGTCATGGCCACCTCGACCCGCTCCCGCGAGTAGGCCTCGGGTGCCACGGCGCGCAGACTGGCGGCGTCGTCGAGAGACCGGGCGAGGGTGGCGAGCAGGAGCTCGAGCAAGGGGTCGAGCCGACGGGCCGGCAGGTCGCCGGTCGAGAGCTTCGAGCGGATCCGGGCAACGCTCTGATCCCGGAGACGCACCACGGCGGCGGTCAGGCGGTCGTCACCCGCGAGCGCCGCCGGGAGGCCCTGGAAGATGGGCCCGTAGCGTTCGTGAATGTCCCCGTAGTGGCCGACCCAGGCGCGCAGGCCATGCCAGCCCTCGGCCTCCGGCGTGAGCGGCTCGATCGCCTCGGTGGACGCGCTGATCCGTCGTGCGACCTGGCTGGCCAAGCTGCTGAACACGTCCTCCTTCCCCGAGAAGTACTGGTAGAAGGACACTCTCGAGCAGCTCGCCCGCTCGCTGATGCGGGCGATGCTGCACTGATGAAAGCCCACGTCGCCGAAGAGCTGCAGGGCGGCGTCGAGGATGCGTTGCCTGGTGCGCTGCCCGCGCGCGCCCACCTTCGGGTTGTCGGAGAACGGGGCGCGTCGCAGGACCGGTTCGGCGTCCTCACGCTGGGCGACCGGGACGCCGCCATGACCAGTCGTCACGTCAGAACCTCGCTCGCGCTGCGAAGGGCCACCCGCCACCGGTCACCCGCGGGTGTCACCGGTACCGCGTGCCGTCAGGAGTCGGCTCGGACCTTGTCCTTGACGGCGGGGACGATCGGCGGCGCGTCCTTCCAGTTCGGGAGCCCGCTGTCCTCCTTGGCCACGGGGTAGCCGTCGTCGTTGACCTGGGCCCAGTGCGAGTGGTTGAGCTCGTGCAGGGTGAAGCAGGCATTGAGCGCGTTGTAGAACCCCATGTTGTCGACGCTCTGGTTCACGGCCTCCTTGACCAGCAATGACGTGACCGAGGGCAGCACGGCGATCCGTTCGGCGAACTCCTCGGTCCGCTGCGTGAGGTCCTCGGCGGGAAAGATCTTGCTGACCATGCCGAGGCCGTGCGCCTCCTCGGCGTCGATGGAGTCGCCGGTCAGGAGCAGCTCCTTCGCCTTGCGCGGGCCGAACTCCCACGGGTGGGCGAAGTACTCCGTGCCGCACATGCCCAGGCGGGTCCCCACGACGTCGGCGAAGCGTGTCCCCTCGGCGCAGACGATGAGGTCGCAGGCCCACAGCAGCATCAGCCCGGCTGCGTAGACATCCCCGTGCGCCTGCCCGATGGTTATTTTGCGCAGATTGCGCCACCGCCGCGTGTTCTCGAAGTAGTAGTGCCACTCCTGGAGCATGAGGCTCTCGGCGCCCTTGCGCGTCGCGCCGTTGATCTTGCGGGTGTAGTGCTGGTTGGGCCCCGGCATGCCTTCCTCCATGGACACCTTGGAGCCCATGTCGTGTCCCGAGGAGAACATCGGACCCATGCCGCCCAAAATGACCACACGGACCTCGTCGTCCGACTCCGCCTCGAGGAACGCGTCGTTCAGCTCGACGAGCAGTCCACGGTTCTGGGCGTTGCGAGCCTCGGGACGGTTGAGCATGATGCGCGCCACCTTCCCCGAGTCGAGCGTCTCATACGTCACGAATTTGTAGTCAGTCATGCGGAGGCTCCTTGACGAGTGCGGCAAGTCGTTGCCGAAGTGACCCTACTGTTAGAAATTGCCCGGTGCACCTTGGTGATGGGGGTGACGTCGGGCCCCGGCGCGGCTGCGGCCGTGCGGAGCACTGACCCGGGTCAGACCGCGGCCGCGACCTGCTCGACCCGCATGATCCGGGCCAGATTGCCGCCCATGATGTTGCGCACGTCCTCGTCGGAGAGCCCTTCGGGAAGGTGGTCGACGTAGGTGCACGGCTCGGCCAGGCCCTCGGGGTGCGGGTAGTCCGAACCGAACAGGACGTGGTCGGCGCCGATCACGTCGATGACCTCGCCCAGGTCGTCCTCGTGGAACGGGCTCACGTAGACGTTGTGCTTGAACTGCTCGACGGGGTCGCCGTCGAAGGCGTTCGGCATCTTCTTGTACGTGTCGCCGAGGTGGTTGACGAACCCTCTGATCCATTCCCCCCCGGCCTCGATAGAGGCCACCCGGAGGTCGGGGAAGCGGGCGAAGACGCCGTGGCAGACGAATGCAGCCATGGTGTCCTGAATCGGCCGATGGCCGCCGGTCATGTAGGTGAAGGAGTCGAGCCGGAAGGGCAGCATCTCACTCGGACCGGTCCAGTCGCTCGTGTATCGGGCGTAGCCACTGTCCGAGGAGTGCATCGACACGAGGATGTCGGCATCCACCACGGCCTGCCAGAAGGGGTCGAATTCGGGATAGCCGAAACTACGCGAGCCGCGGTAGCCCGGGACGGGTGCGGGACGGATCAGCACCGTCTTCGCTCCGCGCTCCACCGCCCACTCGAGCTCCTGGATCGCCTTCTCGACGATCGGGAGCGTGATGACCGGCGTGGCGAAGATCCGATCTTCGTAGTTGAACTGCCACTCCTCGTACATCCACTCGTTCAACGAGTGGATCGCCGCGTGCGTCAGCTCGGGGTCGTCGCGCATGCGCTCCTCGAGCAGGCTCGCCAACGTGGGGAACATGAGCGACCGGTCGACGCCCAGCTCGTTCATGATCTCAATGCGGGGCGCCGGGTACTGGAAGGCCGGAATGCTCCGCATGGGCTCACCGATGACCTCGCGGTACGACTTCCCCTCGGGGTTCCCGCTGCGGAAGTACTCCTCCTGGGCACCCGGTCGGGCCACGACCTCGAAGGTCGGGTTCGGGATGTACTCGCTGACTGTGCCGCGGATCATGATCTTCGTGCGACCGCGCAGCTCGACGTAGTCGATGGCGCCCTTGTACCGATCCGGGAGGTGCCTCGTGAACGAGTCCCGGGTCTCGTAGAAGTGGTTGTCGGCGTCAAAGACGGGGAAATCGCAAACCTTCGGCATGGTGCCAAGAATAGGCCTTTTTGACTATGACGTCAATGTCATAGATCTCGGCGACGCCGCCGCCCCACGACAGAACAAACAACCAGCTCACGGAGCTTTTCTCGAGTCTACGTCGCGCCGTGCGCGCGCGCCTCGAATCCCTCAACGATTCGTCGGAAAGTGCAGCTCCATACTTGTCGGGCCCGGGTCGGGCCATCGAGAGGTGACGACCTTGGGTCGCGTGTAGAAGCGGATCCCGTCCGGGCCGTAGATGGACGAGTCCCCGAAGATGGAGGCCTTCCAACCACCGAAGGAATGTGACGCCACCGGCACCGGGACGGGCACGTTGATGCCGACCATCCCGACCTCGACCTCCCGTTCGAAACGCCGCGCGATGCCGCCGTCCCGGGTGAACAGCGCCGTGCCGTTGCCGTAGGGGTTGTCGTTGACGAGGGTGAGTGCCTCGTCGAAATTCGGGACGCGCACCACGCTGAGCACGGGACCGAAGACTTCGTCGTCATAGACGCGCATACCGGGCTTCACGTCGTCGAGGAGCGAGCACCCGACGAAGAACCCAACCTCGGGTGCGGCGCGCGCACCATCGACCACGACGCTGGCTCCCTCATCGGCAGCGTGGTCGACGTAGGACCGCACACGGTCGCGGTGCTCCGCAGTGATCAGCGGGCCCATCATGGACGCGTCGTCGTCGCCGGCACCGACGACGACGTCGGGAATCCGGCTGGCGATGGCGTCGACGAGAGGATCTGCCACCGGTCCCACCGCAACCACCACCGAAATGGCCATGCACCGTTCGCCCGCCGACCCGTAGGCGGCGGAGACCGCGGCATCGGCGGCCGCGTCGATGTCGGCGTCGGGCATCACGATCATGTGGTTCTTGGCGCCACCGAGGGCCTGGACCCGCTTGCCGTGCCGCGTCCCTGACTCGTAGATGTGGCGCGCCACCGGGGTGCTGCCCACGAAGGAGAGAGCCGCCACGTCGGGATGCGCCAGCAGAGCCTCGACCGCCTCGCGATCACCCTGCACCACACTGAAGACCCCGTCGGGGAAACCCGACCGTTGCACAATGTCGGCCAGCACCAGCGAGGCGGATGGGTCCTTCTCGGACGGCTTGAGCACGAAGCAATTCCCACAGGCGATGGCGTTGGCCATCATCCACAACGGCACCATGATGGGGAAGTTGAAGGGCGTGATGCCGGCGACCACCCCCACGGGCTCGAGCACCGTACGGATATCGACCCCGGTCGAGACCTCCGAGTTGGACGATCCCTTGAGGAGGTTCGGGACCCCACAGGCGAACTCGACGTTCTCGATGCCGCGCGCCACCTCGCCGCGCGCGTCCTCGAGGACCTTGCCGTGCTCGGACGTGACGGCGGCGGCGAGCTCCTCACGGCTGGCATGGAGCAGCTCGCGCAGGCGGAACAGCAGGCTGGCCCGCCGGGTGAGCGAAGAGAAGCGCCACTCGTGGGACGCCCGGACGGCCGATGCCACGACCGCGTCGACCTCGGCCGAAGAGGCGAGCGCAACCTCGGCGGACTGGACTCCCCGGGCCGGGTCGTAGACGGGCGCGGTCCGCCCGGAGGCGCCAGGGACGGCGCGACCATCGATCCAATGCCCGATCTGTTTCAGGTCCGTGGAGGATGAAGTCACTCGGCGGGATCTTACGGGGAGCCCCGAACACCGGCGTTCCCGGGGCTCGGGGAGGAGGGTTCTGCGGGCCACCCAGGGGGTCTGGGCCCGGCCGATGACGGTCTCTGGCAACAATGGTCCGGGCGCGTAACATGTCGACCGTGTTCGATTGCGACGTCGATGTCAATACTGGAGCCGGCCCCGGGGCCCGATGATGCGGCCACTCCCCGAGCTGACCCCGGCCAACGACTGGTTCTGGACGTCCGGCGCCGACGGCACCCTCCGCATTCAGGGCTGCAGCGACTGCGGTGAGCTGGTCCATCCCCCGGTACCCATCTGTCCCTACTGCCGGAGCCGGTCGTCGAAGCCCACCGCAGTCTCGGGACGCGGCACCATCGTCGGCTTCACGGTCAACTCCCACCGCTGGCTGCCGGACCTCGACCCGCCGTATGTGATCGCGAACGTCGCGCTCACGGAGGATCCCCGCGTGCACCTCACGACGAACATCGTGGGTTGCGATCCGGGAGATGTCCACATCGGTCAGGAGGTCACGGTCCAGTTCCTCGAGCAGGAAGACGTGTGGCTGCCGCTCTTCGCCCTGACGGGCTCGGTCGACCCGGTCGACCGCGTCGCGGATCCGGTGCGGCCCCTCCCCCGCGCGCCCCTCGGTGACGAGCGCTTCGAGCACCGGGCCGTCCTGAGTGGCATCGGCCGCTCCACCTTCGGTCGGCGGCTCATGGTCGACCCGCTCTCGCTGGCCGTCGACGCCAGCCTGGCCGCGATCGCCGACGCGGGGCTGACGTTGGACGACATTGACGGCCTGTCGACGTACCCCGGGGCGAGCGGCGGCGGGATGAGCGAGGGCGGGGTCACCGCCATTGAAGAGGCCCTGCGCATCCACCCGACCTGGACCAACGGCGGCGGCGACCTGCCCGGTCCGGGTGGTGCGGTGATTGCCGCCGCCCTGGCGGTCGCCTCAGGGCTCTGCCGCCACGTGCTCTGCTTCCGCACCGTGTGGGAGTCGACCTTCGCCACCCTGGCCGCGCGAGCGGCCGGGCCGTCAATGGGAGACGCATCCGGACGGCCGCGCCGGGCCGAGCGCGTCTCGGGCCCCTTTCGTGAATGGCGTGCGCCCTTCGGGGCCATGTCCGCCGCCAACTGGATCGGCATGAACGCCAACCAGTACCTGCACCGCTACGGCGCTCCGCGCGAGATGCTCGGACTCATCGCGGTGAACGGACGACGGAATGCGGCCCTGAACCCGGTTGCCATCTACCGGGACCCCATGACCATGGACGACTACCTCTCGGCGCGCCCCATCACGTCGCCCTTCGGGCTCTTCGACTGCGATGTCCCCTGCGACGGGTCCATCGCCGTCATCGTCTCTTCGGCGTCGGTGGCCGACGACCTCCCCCACCCCGCCGTGCGCATCGAAGCGGTGGGGACGCAGATCCTCGAGCGCGTCTCATGGGACCAGGACACACTGACCCACGAGCCACAGGTCATCGGCCAGGCCACCCACCTGTGGACCCGGACCGGCGTGCAGCCGTCCGAGGTCGACGTGGCGCTGGTCTACGACGGCTTCACGTTCAACGCCATCTCGTGGCTGGAGGGTCTCGGGTTCTGCGGGTTCGGCGAGGCCTTCGACTGGCTCGACGGCGGGCGGCGCATCGCCCTCGGCGGCGAGCTCCCGGTGAATCCGCACGGCGGGCAACTCTCCGAGGGGCGGACGCACGGCTTCGGTTTCCTGTACGAGGCGGTCACCCAGTTGCGCCACGACGCCGGCGAGCGTCAGGTGGCGGGAGCCAAGACGGCAGTCGTCACGTCGGGCGGTGGCACGCCGTCGGGTGTGCTGCTGCTGCAGCGAAAGGACGCCTGACCCAATGATGGCCCCGCCGCGCATCACCCCGTTTCTCCCGAGAGCGACGGTGCGTTGATGCCACCGTCACCAGGTCCCGCCGGGGAGGAGAAGGCCGTGTCGACGCCGTCGCCGTCAGCCGGCGACAAACCGAGCGGGCCCCGGTCCCGTAAGGGTGTCGAAACACGGGCTCGCCTCCTCGCAGCGGCCAAAGAGGTCTTCGAGCAGGATGGTTTCCTGGACGCCCGGATCTCCGACATTGCGGAACGGGCCGGCCTCTCGCACGGCTCCTTCTACCACTACTTCGAATCGAAGGAAGAGGTCTTTCGAGAGGTGGCGGCCGAGGTCGAACAGCGCCTCAGCGAACCGCTGTACAGCGTGATCCTGGACTCGCATTCGACCGCCTCCCCGTACGAGCGCATCCACGAGGGCATCCGCCGGAACTTCGAGAGCTACCGCGAGGAGGCCCGGATCATGGGTGTGATTGAGCAGGTCTCGCGCTTCGACGACACCCTCCGCGAGTCCCGCAACGAGCGCCACCATGCCTCGTCGGCCCAGATCGCCGACTCCATCCGGCGCCTGCAGCAACACGGACTGGCCGACACGCGCCTCGACCCCGCCGTCGCCGCGGCCGGGTTGGGGGCCATGACCTACCGCTTTCCCGAAATGTGGTTCGTGCAGGGTCTGGTCGATTGCGGCTTCGACCTCGGTGTCGAGCAGCTGGTCACACTGTTCGTCAACGCGTTGGGCCTGGCCGAGCCCGCTGCGACCAACTCCCGGACCGAGCAGGCCGACGATCTCGTCGCCGACTGACCCGCCACCCCGGGGGCCCGGCGGATGCACGCCCTCGGAGGCATCGCCGTGCGGGAACGTTTACTGTCACAGAGGTGGTGAGCCGAACCGGCCGTCCTCAGAGCCCGCGGGTGCCAGACGACCTCCCCCTCTTCGCCGGCACCATTGCGGCCGCTGACGACGACCTCGTGCAACTGTCGGTCCGGGGCGACTTCTCCGGTCAGCGTGTGGCGGGCATGGCTCTCGCCGAGGCGCACATCTTCCATGCCGCCTTCGTCGGATCGGATCTCGGTCGAGTTCGACTTGTCGACGTCCTGGTTGAGGGAGCGGACTTTTCCGGTGCCGACCTGGAAGAGGCATCGCTCTCGCGCGTCGCGTTCGTCGATTGTCGGATGTCCGGGGCGCAGATCGCCCGGACAGCAATGCACGATGTCAGCTTCACCGAGTGCAAGCTCGACGGTGCGAACTTTCGAATGAGCGAAGCCGATCACATCCTGTTCGATCACGTGAACCTGCGCGGTGCGGAGTTCTCGGCCGGTCGACTCAGATCCGCCTGCTTCTTCGATTGTGACCTGAGCGGCGCGGACTTCTCGCAGGTCGTGATGCCGGAGGCTCGATTCCACGGCTCCTCTCTGGTTGACATCAAGGGCGGCGAATACATGAGGGACGTCGTCATCGAAAGCTCTCAGGTGCTGCCGTTGGCGCTCCGTGTCTTCACGGGCTTGGGCATTCGCATTGAGGACGAGCGGGAGAGACGTGGACCCCGAGATCCCGGCGCCTGAAGGCAGCGGACGCGCGGTCCCTGCCCCGCCGGAACGGTTGGTCTGGTACGCCTCCTACGGGTCGAATCTCTGCGCGGACCGCTTCGCCTGCTACATAGAGGGAGGACGCCCACCAAGAGGCACCCATACGCACGTGGGTGCCCGGGACACGCACCCGCCGCTGGCGACGGCAGCACTCGAGATCCCCTACCGCCTCTACTTCGCCGGTCTGTCCTCCGGATGGGGCGGATCGCCGGCCTTCGTCGACACCGAGCGGAGCGATGTGGATCGTTCGCTGGCGCGGGCCTACCTGATCACCTGGGCGCAGTTCGAAGATGTGGTGGCGCAGGAGAACGGCCGGGTGCGTTCACCGATCACCGTCACTGCACTGACCGATGGAACATTCGAACTGATCGGTCCGGGACGATACGAGAACCTTCTCTGCGTCGGCGAGCGGGACGGGGTGCCGATCGTCACCTTCACCGCCCCGTGGGCCCTGTCGGCCGTCACACCGGGGAAGCCGTCCGCGGACTACCTGGCCATGTTGATCACCGGGTTGCGAGAAGCCCATGGTCTCGACGACAACGCCATCGTCGCCTACCTCGGGGCGGCCCCGGGCTGCACGCCTGAGCGCGCTCGGCGAGCCCTGGGCGTGCGCCGTTGAACGGTCCACGGTTGGCGCTGTCGCACCCTTCGGCAAGACTGCGCCCATGGCATTCGGGCAACAGCAAGGACCGCCGGCGTCGGCGAGGCAGGTGCAGGAACTGCTGGCCCTTCTTCAGGAGGCCGGTCACAGCGACTTTCGCGACGCACGCGGCCCGATGGGTTTCACGCAACGCCAGGCCGCCGGCAAGTTCACTCGGGCCGAGGCTGACGCATTCCTCGCTCAATTGCGTGACGCAGATCCGGGTGCAGAGAAGTCGATCGAGGTCCCGATATGGCGGCGGTCGGTCCAAGACGACGTGCTCGGTCAGATACCCGCTGAGCGGCTCGCCATCGAGCTCCGCCGTCGGGGGTGGACCGTGGTGGAGCCCGTGGCCTAAAGGCGGTGGTCCGGGGCGCGGCCGGAGTGTCGCCGCGCGATACTCGCCAGACCGATCCCTTCGGTGAGCGGTCTGTCGACTCACCCTTCCATGAGGAGCCTCTCCTATGCCTGACACCGTCTTCCTGCCCGACCGCATCGAAGTGACCCGGCCGATCCCCGCGCCGGCTTCCGCCATCTTCGACATCGTGCGGAGCCCCGCGGGCCATGTGGCCATCGACGCCTCCGGGATGTTGCAGGACTTCACGGGCGAACCGGCCGAGAAGGTCGGCGACAGATTCGTCATTCACATGGATCGCGAGGCACTGAATGACTTTCCCCTCGGCAAATACGACGTGACCGTGAACATCATCGTCTTCGAGCCCGACAGAGAGATTGCCTGGGACCTCGGTCCCGACATCCCGATCCCACACTTCTACGGGTACCGCCTGGAACCCGGTGAGGATGGCATCACCGAGGTGACGTCCTTCTACGACTGGTCCAAGGTGGAGGGCGAATTCAAGGACCGATTCCCGATCGTGCCTGATTCCGCGCTACGGGCCACGCTCGGCATTTTGGAACGAACGGTCCGACAGGGCCTCTGACCTTCGCACCTCGTCAGGGCACTGGGCCCCCTGGAGATGGCCGCGCCACGTCTCAACCGGGAGGACCGGTGCGCCGAACGGCCCGGCCACGCAGCGCTCCGTTGTGGTGACCCGGCTCGTGGCGGTAGGCCCGACGCCGCTCGATCTCGTGCAAGAGCCAAGCAGTGGCGTGATCGAGATCAGCCCTCCGACGAAGGAGCATGTCGAGAACCGCCGGGATCTCGTCGTCCGAGAGCGACGCCACGAAGTCAAGGGGGTCCATCGGCAAAGGAACGGTCCCGTCCGCCGGGACGACGCGCGCCGATTTCGGGCGGTCAGCCCAGAACGTCCGCCTTCCACTCCAGCAGCTGTGGGGCCAGGAGCGTCCAACGGGCGAAGAGGCCTTCCTCCCGGGCTTCGCCGCGCTCTATCCACTCCCGGTCGCCCCACGGGGGCTCGACGAGGCGGGCGTTGGGCAGAATTCCCGCCAGTGCCTCCGAGGTGGCACGCGTGTGGTGCGGGTCGCTCTCCCCGCTGCGGAACACCAGGGCCGGGACGGCGAGCGCCCGAGCATCGGCTTCCGGCAGTCCGGGCACCGGCTCGTCGTCGCGGGGGCAGTAGGCCTGCATCCAGCGCTCCATCGTCGCGATGAACTCGTCCCGGTCCTGGGCCAGGAACCGATCCCGGTTCGACGGGTTCAGCTCCTGCACCTCGGCCCACTCCGGCAGGTCCGCCACCGCCTCCATGCCGTGCATCCAGGCCGCCCCCACGGAGCCGCCGCAGTAGTGCGTCGCCAGTGACAGCAGGCCGAAGATGCCGCCGCTGATCCACCAGATGGCGAGACCGGCCGCCGTCTCGGGATGGCGCGCCGCGGTCAACAGCGAGACGCGGGCGCCGCCCGAGCCACCGGCGATGATCGCCGGCGTCAGGTCGAGGTGCGTGAGCAGCCCGGCCAGCGCGTCGGCCTGCATGGCGGACTCCGACGAGCCCGTGAAACAGACGTCGGACGCACCACAGTTGGGACGGTCCCAAATGAGCACCCGGTTGCCGTCGGCCGCCAGAATCTCGGCCAGCTGGCGCACGCCGGGCGACTCCTTGGTGAAACGCCCGCCGGGGGTGATGACCCAGGGCGGGCCCGAGTCCCCGATGAGCTCGTAGGCCAGCGACAGTCCGTTGATGGTGGCGATGGGCACGACTGGCTCCTCGGGTCTCGGCGCCGGGCACACGCCGCCCCGGCGGATGGCTAGGTGTTTGCCGAGCGGCCGCGTGGCACGTCGCGGAAGGGGACGTCCTTGTCCAGGCGACGCTCCCGCGGCATGTTCAGCACCCGCTCGCTGATGACGTTGCGGGCCATCTCGGTCGTCCCGCCGCCGATGGTCCCGCCCTGGCGCATCAAGAAGTTCGTCGCAGCCTGCGAGGCGGCCGAGTCCTCGGTCCAGGCCGCTCCCTCCGGACCCGCCGCTTCGTAGGCCAGGGTCACAATCCGGTTCTGGGCGATGCCCTTGAAGAGGCGCACGATGGCCGCCGCCTGGTCGTTCAGCCCACCGGAACGGATGCCGTCGCTCACGTAGGTCGACATCTCCCTGGTGACCAGCTCGAGCATCCGTGCTTCGCCCACCATCTCGCGCACGGAAGGGTCCTGCAGTCGGCCGTTCTCCCGGGCGATGGACAAGACGACACCGGCATCCATGTGTCCGTGGGTCAGGCCGATGGGCTCGGTCACGTAGGGCGAGTTGTAGAGCATGCGCTCGTGGAACATCCAGCGCGTGACCACCGTCCAGCCGTCGTCGACGTCACCGATACGCTCCGTGTCGGGAACGATGACGTCGGTCATGAATTCCTGGCAGAACTCCCGTGAACCGTTCAACATCTCTATCCGGTGCACCTCGATGCTCGGCTGGTGGATCGGCAGCATGAACACGGTGAGTCCACGGTGCTTGGGCACGTCCCAATTGGTCCGGGCCAAGCACAGGCCCCAATCGGACCACCAAGCGCCCGTGGTCCACACCTTGGAGCCGTTCAACACCCACTGGTCGCCGTCGCGCACGGCGGTCGTGAGGGCTCCTGCGGCGTCGGAACCGCCACTGGGCTCCGACAGGAACTGCATCCAGAGCGCCTCACCTTTCAAAATGGGGGGGAGGTGGCGCAGCTTCTGCTCCTCGGTGCCGTACTCGAGGATGACTGTGGCGCAGGGCGAGAGATTCGGCACCTGCAGGCGGAGCGGGTACTCGTAGCCGACGATCTCCTCGTTGAAGACCTTCTGGTGCTCCGGCGTCAGGCCCTGACCGCCGTAGGCGCGGGGAAAGCAGATGCCGGCGAGGTCGGCGTCGAAGAGCATGCGCTGCAACTCCCGGTCGCGAGCGACGGCGGCGAGCTCCTCCTCCTCGCTCAGACCGTTCCAGCCGAGGCGCAGTTCCTCGGGCGAGACGCGGCGGAGGTTGGAGCCGATGAAGGTCCGAGCCCGTTGCCGGAAGCTCTCGAGGTCCTCCACGTCATCCGCACCTTCCGCCTGTTCCAGCAGCGCGCTCATGCCGCCACTCCGTCCCGCTGGGCCACCATGGCGGCAATGCGCTGGCGGTGGTCGGCCGGCGTACCGGCCAATGCTCTGTCGACGATGAGGCGGCGCAGGTACAGATGCAGGTCGTGTTCGAACGTGACCCCGATACCCCCGTGCAGCTGCACGCAGTCCTGCAGCAACTCGGCGCCGTACTGGCCGATGTAGGCCTTGGCCGCGCTCACCAGCTCGGGCGCCTCGTCGCTGCCTTCCTGCGCGGCGACGCAGGCCGCCGCGCTGATGGCGTGGGACCCCTGGAGCCAGCTCATCATGTCGGCGAAACGGTGCTTCAGGGCCTGGTACGAGGCGAGCGGGCGCCCGAAGGAGTAGCGGTCGAAGGCCCACTCGACCGTCATGTCGAACCCGGTCTGCATGGCACCGACCGACTCGGCATTGAGGATGACCAGGAACTGCTCCAACTGGCGGTCGACATCTGCCGTCGCCTGCCCCGCCGCGCCGACGAGAACGCCGGCGGGGACATGGACGTCGTCGAAGGTCACGACGTCGAAACGGCGGGTCAGGTCGACCGATTGCATCGGCGTGACCGTGATGCCCGTCGATGACGCCGGCACGAGTACCTGTGTCGTGCCGCTGCCGTCGCGGCAGGTCACGAGGAAGTGGTCCGCCGTACCGGCCGCCTCGACCTGGCGCGACCGTCCACGCAACACGAGGTCGGACCCGTGACGGGACGCCTCAACCGTTGCTCGCCACCCGTCCGGGCCCAGCGTCGGCGCACACCACGAGGCGATCCCCTCCCCTGAGAGCAGGGATGCCAGTACGTCGGGTGCCGCCCCGTGGGCACTGAGTGCCGCTGCCACGACGTTGGTCGTTGTCAGGGGTCCCGGCGCGGCGTGGCTCCCGAACGCGTCGGCCACGAGGCTGAGGTCGACCAGTCCCTGGCCACTGATGGACCCGCCGCCGTGCTCCTCGCTGACCAGCAGCGAGGTCCAGCCCAGCTCGGCGCCGCGCCGCCAGTAGGAGGGATCGAAGCCCCTTCCGTCGTGGCGCAGGGCGCGGACCGCGTCCGGTGGCACCTGCTCGTTCAGGAAACGGTTGGTCGTCTCCCGAAAGAACTCCTGATCTTCGCTGAGATTCAGGAGCATCGGACTCCCTGTAGCTCGTTCACGTGACTCTTCAATCCTTTCAGGCGCGCCGCGCCTGGCTTTCTGTGTCGTCCTCAATCTGTGTCGTCTTCAATGGCGGCCGAGTGACCGGCGGCGAGGCTAGACCGCGCTCACAACGCCGATGCCTGCCGCCTCGTTACGCGTGCGCCATTCGTCCTTGGACATGCGGGTGACGTCCACGTCGGGCGTCGACGCCCGCAGGGCGCGGACCGTCGCCTGCTCCCTGGCCGTGTGGGCAAAGGGGTCCCAGCTGTAGAAGCGGCAGGCATTCTCCCAGGTGATCTTGTGGATCTCGTCGTCCCTGCACCCGGTGTCCTGAAACTCCTTCCAGGCGAACTCGGGCGACCTGGGCCACGTCGTGTCGGTATGCGGGTAGTCGCACTCCCAGGCGATGCCCTCTATGCCGATGCGGTCCCGCAGCAGCAGACCGGAGGGGTCCGTGATGTAGCAGGCGAGGATGTGCTCACGGAACACCTCGGAAGGGAACTTGCCGCCGAAGTCGCCGTGCAGCCACTCCTGGTTCGTGAAGTGACGGTCGATCCGGTCGAAGTAGAAGGGGATCCAGCCGATGCCACCCTCGGAGAGGGCGACCTTGAGGTCGGGGAAGCGCCGGAGCGTCGGCCCGAACAGGAGATCCTGGGCGGTGATGGCGCTGATCTGGCAGGCCAGCACCATCAGGTGGTCGACCGGCGCCTCCTCGGCCTTCTGAATGACGTTGAAGCCGGCGCCGATGTGGAGCGAGAGCACCATGTTCTCCTCGCTCAGCGCGGCGAGCATCGGGTCCCAGTAGCCGGAGAGGAAGCTGGGGAACCCCTGCACGTGCGGCGTCTCGAGGAAGCTGATGGACCGGCAGCCCTTCCTGGCGATGCGCCTGACCTCGGCCACGGCGGCGTCGACGTCCCACATGGGGACGATGCCGAGCGGAATGAAGCGGCCGGGGTACTCCCCGCACCATTCGTCGATGGCCCAGTCGTTGTAGGCCTGCAGCATGACGAGGGCGATCTCCTTGTCCTGTGCCTCGGAGAAGGTCCGCGCGTTCCATCCGGCCATCGTCGGGAAGCACATGGAACCGAGCACGCCGTTGGCGTTCATGTCGCGCACCCGTTCGTGCACGTCGAAGCATCCGGGGCGCAGCTCCGTGTAGGTGCCCGGGTTGAAGCCCCATTCCTCCGAGGGCCAGCCCACCGTGGCCGACATGCCGAAGGACGTGCTGGTCTTCTCGCCCTGGAAGACCCAGCGGTCGATGCCGTCCTCGTGCACGACCTTGGGCGCGTCGTCGAGCCACTTCTTCGGGACGTGGTTCTCGTACATGTCGGGCGGCTCAATCATGTGGTCGTCGATACTGACCAGGATCATGTCGTCGAGGTTCATGGTGCGCTCCTTTCCGGGCGGATGCCAGTGCGTGACGATCGGATCACGAGGTGGACGTCCGCACGGGAAGCGTCTCCCAGCCCCGCACGGTCGAGGCGTGGGCGCGCTCGGCCTTGTCGTAGTCGACCTCCCACTCGGGGAAGCGGGTCAACACCTCGTCGAGCGCCACGCGGCCCTCCAGCCGGGCCAGCGCGGCGCCGAGGCAGAGGTGGATGCCGTAGCCGAACGATTGGTGACGGCCGACGGTGCGGTGGATGTCGAACCTGTCGCCGTCGGGGAAGTGGCGCTCGTCCCGGTTGGCCGAGCCGTTCAGCAGCACCATGACGCTGCCCTCGGGCACCGTCCTCCCGTGCAGGTCGACGTCCCTGGTCACGTAGCGGGACTGGACGGGCGAGGGCGCCTCGTACCGCAGCATCTCCTCAATGGCGTTCGGGATCAGGGACCGGTCAGCCACCAGCTCGGCGCGCTGGTCCGGATGGCGGCCCAGGACCTCCCCGGTGAAGCCGATGAGGCGGGTCGTGGTCTCGTTGCCGGCCCCGGCCAACAAACCGACGTAGGTGAGGATCTCGCCGTGGGTCAGCGTGCGTGTCGTTCCGCTGACGTCCTCGAACTCGGCATTCAGCAGCTCGGTCATCAGGTCGTCGGAGGGGTGCTCGGCGCGCCAGGTGATGTAGTCGGAGAACACCTCGGCCTGGGCGAGCGCGTCGTAGTCGGTCGAGGGAGCGACACCTTCTTCGAGACGCAGGCTGTCGTCGAGGCGGTCCCGGATGGCGACCTGGTCGGCCTCAGGGATCCCGAGCAGCATGCCGATGACCCGCATCGGCATGAACTTGCCCAGGTCCGCGATGAAATCGAAACCACCTGAACCGACGAGCGGGTCGAGCACCTGCGCGCAGAAAGCGCGCACCTGGGGCTCGAGCGCCTGCATCTTCTTGGGCGTGAACACCCGGGAGAGCAGGCCACGGTGGAGGTCGTGGGCGGGCGGGTCCTCGAAGAGGATCGATCCGGGGGGGATCTCGATGTTGGCCTTAATGAGCTCGAGGACCGACCCCCGGCCCGAGATGTAGGTCTTCCAGTCGAGCATGGCGGCGTCGACGTCGTCCCACCGGCTCAGCGCGAAGAACTCGTACTTCTCGTTCCAGTACAGCGGCGCCTCGTCGCGCAGACGCTTCCACACCGGGTACGGATCGGCGTCGATCTCGAAGTCGTAGGGGTCGTAGTAGACCTCGGATGAGCTCGTCACAGTCACGTCGGGACCTCAGTCTCCCCGGATCCGTCCGTCAGGCCGCCGGCCAAGCCAGCGACTTGACCTCGAGATACTGCTCGAACCCCGCCACACCGTTCTGGCGCCCGATGCCGCTGTGCTTGTAGCCACCGAAGGGCAGGTCCGGCCCGTAGGGGGCCCCGCCGTTGATGCTCAGGCCACCGGTGCGGATGCGCTTGGCCACCGCCAGCGAGTGCTCGACGGACCCCGAGAACACACCGCCCGACAGTCCGTACTTGGAGTCGTTGGCGATGCGCACTGCGTCGTCTTCGGTGTCGTAGGGGATCACGACGAGCACAGGGCCGAAGATCTCCTGCTGGGCGATGGTCATGGCGTTGTCGACGTCGGTGAACAACGTCGGCTCGACCCACCAGCCCTTGGCGAACTCCGCGCCCGACGGGCGGCCTCCTCCGACGGCAAGCGTGGCGCCCTCGGCCTTTCCCTTCTCAATGAGCCCCAGCACACGCTCGCGCTGCTTCGATGAGATGACCGGCCCCATAATGACGTCCGGCCGCTGCGGGTCGCCGTAGGGCACCGCGGCGAACAGCCCTTTCAGCGTCTCGACGCCCTCCTCGTAGCGGGATCGGGGCAGCAGCATGCGGGTCTGAATGGCGCAGCCCTGGCCGGCGTGGAAGCAGGCGCCCATGCCCATCAACGTGGCGAAGCCGAGGTCGGCGTCCTCGAGGACGATGGTCGCCGACTTCCCGCCCAACTCGAGGAACGTCCGCTTCATGGTGGCGGCGCCCTTCTCCATGATGCGCTGGCCCACCGCGGTCGAGCCCGTGAACGAAATCATGTCGACCTTGGGCGACAGCGTGAGCTCCTCGCCGATGAGATGGTCCGACGACGTGACGATGTTGACCACGCCCGGTGGGATGTCGGTCTGCTCGGCGATGAGGCGGCCTAGGAAGGTGGCGTTCCACGGCGTATCCGGGGCGGGCTTCAGCACGACCGTGTTGCCGGTGGCCAGCGCCTGGCCCAGCTTGTGCGAGGTCACTTCGAAGGGGAAGTTCCAGGGCACGATCGCCCCGACCACGCCGACGGGCTCTCGCCAGATCCGGCGCGAGTCGAGCGAGCCCTGCAGGCTGATCGCGTCGGGCAGGACCGTCTCCCACTCGAACTGGTCGATCATTTTGGCCGGCCAGGACAGCGCGTCACTGAGTGGCGCATCGAGCTGCGGGCCATTGGTCGTCATGCGTGGGCAGCCGACCTCGAGGATGAGCTGCTCGCGCAACTCCTCCTGTTGGGCCTGCAACGCGTCCTGGAGCTGCTCGAGGCAGCGCTTGCGGAAGGCGTGGTTCGTCGACCAGTCCGTCTCGTCGAAGGCCCGCCGTGAGCCGTCGATGGCCCGCTGCATTTCGGCGGTCGAGGCGTCGGCGACCTGACCGATGACCTCCTCTGTCGCCGGGTTCACGTTGTCGAAGGTCTGACCCGAATCGGCGTCGACGAGCTCGCCGTCGATGAGCATCCTCTGCTCGGGGTTGACCTTCACTGCGTCACTCACGGTCGTCATCCTCTCGTCGTCCGGATCACCCAGGGCACGACGGCGGCACTGCCGGCATATGGCGGGACGCGTGCCTGGGAAGAGTCTTTTCGGGAGGGTATCTGACTTTGACGTCGCCGTCAAAAACGAAGGTAGGATCCTGCTCTCGGGCCTCGCGCGCCCGTTCCGACCGGTTCCGGAGGCCGGACCGACACCCGCCGGAGCGGCGATGCCACAGTGGTGGCCCACCGCCCCGAGAGCCCTGCCCCCAACAGCCCACTGCCCCCATGAGGAGGACCATGTTCACGATCGCCGCGTTCGTCAATGCCCTGACGCTCGAAGAGGTCGGCACCGACCGCTACCGGGCGAACAGCCTGAGCGCCACCCACGGCGTCGTCTTCGGTGGGCAGCTGCTGGCGCAGTCGGTGATGGCCGGGCTGGCCGGCCAGGACGGGAAGGCCGTGAAGACGATCCACACCGTTTTCGCCCGCGGCGCATCGCCCGACACGCCCCTCGACATCGCGGTCGATCGCATGCACAGCGGGCGTTCCGTGGCCAGCAGCACGGTGACGATCAGCCAGGGTGAGACGCTGGTGACCCGTTCGCTGGTCCTCCTCAGCGCCGAGGAGCCCGACGTGATCCGGCACGCCGATACGCCACGGACGCAGTCCGGTCCCGACGAAGCGGCCGCGACCGTGCGCGGCGAGGGGGCGTGGGAGATCCTCATCGTCGACGACGTCGACCTGAGCGATCCCGAGTTGGTGGGCCCGCCCGAGCTCGATGCCTGGGTCCGTTTCGTCGGTGCGCCCGACGATCCCGCCACCGATCAGGCCCTGGTGGCGTACTCCACCGACGGCTTCCTCATCGGGACCGCCATGCGTCCCCACGCCGGCGTCGGCCAGGCCCAGGCGCACGTGACGCTGTCCACGGGCGTCCTGAGCCACACGCTCACGTACCACGAACGCTGCCCCGCCGCCGAGTGGCACCTGCTGCAGCAGCGCAGCTCGTTCGCCGGGCACGGGCGGAGCTACGGTCAGGGCGACATCTTCCGCCGCGACGGACAGCTGGCGGCATCCTTCGTGCAGGACGCCATGATCCGTGCGCGTTCTGGCCGCGCCGGCGCGCTCTGATCAGCCCGTCAACCGGCAGCCAGGCGAGCCAGCTGACGAGTGAGCCAGTCGTCCATGCAGTGCATGGCGAGCTGCACCGCAGCCGCGTCGGGCACGAGCAGATACGCGTGCGGGAGCCCCGCGATGACGTGCGATTCACAGGGCACGCCGGCTTGGTTGAGGCGTTGGGCGTAGTCGATGTCCTCGTCGCGGAACCCGTCGATGGAACCCACGACCACGCACGTCGGTGGGAGCCCGGCCAGGTCGCTCGCCCGGGCCGCCGCCGCGTACGGCGGGACGTCCTCCGCGCCGTAGAGGGCGCCGAGATACGAGCGCCAGCCGAATTCGTTCGATCCCGCGCCCCACACGTAGAGCCCGTCCGCCTGCATGGAGGGGGTGCGCTGGCGGTCGTCGAGCATGGGGCAGTCCAGCAGGACGAAGGCCACGGGGACCTCGCCGCGGTCGCGGGCGAGCAGGGCGAGCGCGGCCGCGAGGCCGCCCCCGGCGCTCAGGCCGTAGATCCCGATCCGTCCCTTGTCGATACCGAGCTTGTGGGCGTGGTCGTAGGTCCAGCGCAACGCGGCGTAGCAATCCTCTAGCGGTCCGGGATAGGCCGTTTCGGGAGCGAGGCGGTATTCGACCGAGACGCCCACCACACCCAGGTGGGGACACCAGCGGTCGAGCAGCGGGCTGTCCATGTCGTATGACCCGATGACGTACCCGCCACCATGGATGGTGACGATGCCGGGGAGGAGACCCTCTGCACCCCCCGGCCGGTGCACGCGGACGGGTACCGGTGGGTCGCCGGGGACCACGTCGTCGGTGCGTGTCACGGCGTCGGAGAGATCAGGCGAGAAGAACGATGCCGACCGCATGGCCGCCACGCCCTCGGCGTCGACGGCCGGGAGTTCGAACGCGTCGAGGACCGGGCGCAGCTCGGGATCGAGGAGGTGCTTCACGTTCACCACCGAGCTCATGACAGCGCCGCTCCTCCCCCGCGTATGGCCGCCACCAGCCCCCCGTCGACCGGGAGGTCGATGCCGCTGATGAAGCTCGCCTCGTCCGAGAGAAGGAAGGCCGCCCCGGCCGCCACCTCCTCGGGACGTCCCTCCCGGCGGATCGGCGACATCTCCACGAGCATCGCACTGGTGTCACGGGCCTCGGCTTCCTGACGTCCCATCGGCGTGTCGATCATGCCCGGGGTGACCGAACAGATGCGGGCACCGACGTGGCCGAAGTGCACGGCCTCCCGTCGCACCAGCCGGTGCACCCCACGCTTGCTCCACGTGTAGGCCATTCCCGGGTCTTCGAGCTCGGGACCGACCACCTTGCGCAGCTTCTCGAGGAAATTGTCGGCCAGCGGATCGTCGAGCACGGCATCGGGGGGAAGGTCCACGGGGTCCAACGCCAGCAGTGCCGCCACGGATGCGAAGCAGACGACGGCGGTCTCCGGCACCGCCAGCACACGGCAGGCCTCCACGAGCCGCGCCGTCCCGAGCAGGTTGACGGTGAGGATCTCCCGCCAGTCGGCCATGGTCGGCGAGAGGCCGGCGGCATGCGCCACGGCGCGCAACGGTCCGAGCTCCGCCACCCGGGCCGCCAGGCGGGTGACCCCTCCGGGATCCTTCACGTCGAGGACGAAGGGCTCCAGCTGGGCGCGGCGGCCGGCCGCCGCCAGCATGTCCGCCTGGGTGGCCAACAACACCTCGTCCCGATCGACCATCACGAGGACGTCGACCATGTCGACCATGCGCTCGGCACAGGCCGCGCCCATGCCGCGGCCCGCTCCCGTCACGATGCCGACTGTCATGTGGTGGCCCCCGTCCTCTGAGCGATCGACGCCGACGTTACTGCAGCGTCAATGCGTGGTGACCGGTGGCCGCCAGCCGTGGGGCAGGATCACGCCGGGTTGGGCTCCGTCCGCAGCGCCGCCCTTGGGGTCGTGGCGGCAGCGCTCGTTTCCCCGTCGATACCGCTGCGATTGATGGCCCGCTCATCGGTGCCGAGATAGCTCGCAACTACCCGGGGGTTGTCGCGTACGTCCGCTGGTGAGCCCTCGGCGATGACCGTCCCCGCCTCGAGGCAGTAGACCCGATCGCTGATGCCCATGATGAGCGGCATGTCGTGCTCAATGAGGAGGACCGAGGCGTCGAGCTGCCGCCGCACGGTCACGATCAGCGGACCGAACGCCTCCGTCTCCCGTTGCGCGAGGCCGGCGGTGGGCTCGTCGAGGCAAAGCACCTTGGCGTCGAGCGCCAGCAGGCCCGCCAGCTCGACAACCCGCCTGGTCCCGGTCGAGAGATCGGCGATGTAGTGATCCCGATACGACCCCAGGCCGAGGAGATCGACGAGGTCGCCGACGGCGGCGCGGTCGTGCCGGCTCCGCCGTGTGGCCGGCGGCAGGGCGAGCGCAGTGGAGAGCATGCCTGTCTCGTTCTTCCCCTCGAGTGCCACCAGCAGCGTCTGGGTCACCGTCAACTCGGGGAACAAGGTCGCCGACTGGAAGGTCCGGCCCAGACCCAGGCCGGCCCGGTAGGCGGGCGCTCGTCCGCCGATCTCCTCGTCACCGAGTCGCACGGATCCCGACGCCGGGACGAAGCCACCGATCGCGTTCATCAGGGTCGACTTGCCGGCCCCGTTGCTCCCGATGAGACCGACGATTTCGCGTTCGCTCACATTGACGGTGGCGTCGTCGACCGCAGTGTTCCCGCCGAAGGTCACCGTGAGATCGGTGACGGCCAGTGTCGGGACGCCAGCCTCGCGGTGTTCGGGCTCCGGTAGAGCCGCCTTGGCGGGCGTCTTCTGCGCCTGCGGGACGACGTCCTTGCCGAATCGCCGGTCGGCCCAGTTCAGCACGGCGTCACGCGCGTCGTAGGCGACCTGCATGAGCCCGCGGGGGAAGTAGAGCAGGACCGCCAGCAGCCCGATACTCGACGTGAGCAACCCGAGAACCTGGTTGTTCGGAGCGAGGGCGGGAATCCCGATCACCCAGATGGCGCCGATGACCGCTGCCGTGACCGAACCCATCCCACCGATCACCACCATGGCCACGAGGCTCAAGGAGATGTCTACGATGAAGAAGCTGCCCGGTCCGCCGAACGCGACGTTTGAGTAGGCGCCACTCAACAGTGCGCCACCCATCCCTGCCAACGCTCCCGCAATGGCAAAGGCGCGGATCTTCTCCCAGACCGGCCGCACCCGGTAGGCGGAGGCGGCATTCTCGTTGTCACGCACCGCCATGATGGAGCGTCCGATGCCACTGTCCCTGAACCGGTTGGCGATCAAAAGGACCACGGCCAGAATCACGAGGACCACGTAGTAATACGTGCGCTGGCCCGGGAAGGACAATGAGAAGAGCTTGCCCGGGACGAACGGGAGGTCTGACCCATCCGATGAGCCGCCGCTCAAAATCCCGAGACTGAAGAAGTACTGCTGCGCCGCCAGGGCAAAGACGAACGTGACGACGGCGAGGTAGAGGCCTTTGACCCGCAACGAGCTGAGCCCGAGGATCATGGCGAGGACGGCCGAGCCGGCGGTGGTGGCGACAATGGCGAGCCAAAAAGGCACACCCCCCTCGACCAAACGGGCGGCAAAGAGCGCCCCGAGACCTGCGAAGGCCATCTGACCGAGCGACAGCTGGCCCAACCAGCCGGTGAGGACGGTCAGCGAGGTGGCACAGATGGCGAAGGCCAGTATTTCGGTGAAGGTCTGCTGGGTCGAGGGTTGGGTGAAGATCAGCGGGAGAACGATGGCGACCGCGCCGAGAAGGAGGATCCCGCTCTTGTTGATGTTGCGGGCCCAGCGGGAGGATTGCAGACGCACGGGGATCGGGCGGGCCCTGGGTGTGAACGCGAACACCTCGCTCTCGTCGATGCGCTCCCGGTTGAAGAGCACCGCCACCACCACAATGATCAACAGCAGCACATTGATGAGCCCGGGCGAGTCGATGTAGTTGAAGTTCACGATGCTCTGCAGCACGCCGATGGCGACACTGGCGACGATGGTGCGGCTGAAGGAGGTCATGCCGCCGATGACGGCGGCCACCAGAGCCAGCGACAGGGTCTGTGGACCGAGGGTTGTCAGGTCGCCGGCGGCGCCGCTCTGACCGGCGATGAGGATCACCGAAAGCGTGGACAGGGCCGCCGCCAGGGCCCAGACCAACGTCGAGACCATCTTCGGGCTGATGCCGGACAAGCGAGCGAGCCGTGGATTGCTGGAGCAGGCCTTCACGGTCCGGCCGAGCGTCGTGCGGTCGAGGAACCACGTCAGTGCGATGAGCGTGATCGGCACAATGATCAGGATCGACAGGTCCGAGCCGCGAACGGTGACGCCGGCCACCGTCCAGGTTCCGTTGATCGCGCTCGGAAAATGGGTGGTGACTTCGGTCGGCGTCGGGATCTTGATGGCGATCGCCAAGGCCAGCTGCGACACGCCGATGGTCGCGACGAGGACGACGACGCGAGGCGACTTTCGCAGCCGACGGATGATGGCCAGGTCGACGACGGCCCCGAAGGCAAGGCCCAGAACCAGGGCGGCCGCAAGACCCACCCAGAACGGCACGTGATACTGCACGACGAGCAGCGACAGGACCGCGGCACCCACGACGCCCATGTTGCCGACGGCGAAGTTGATGATCCGGGTGGCCCGGTAGACCAGCACCACGCCCACGGCGATGACGGCAATGCCGAGCCCCTGGACGATGCCGTCGAAGATGATCTGGCTGTTCAACCAGGTGACCGCCAGCATCACTCGGCCTCCCGGCCCCCGAGGAACACGGCCCGCGCCAGGTCGTCCCGCTCCATCAGGTCCCGGATCTGGCCTTCGAAGCGCACCCGGCCCTTCTCGAGGAAGACGGCCCGGTCGGCGATTGCTGCCGCCACGTTCAGCGACTGCTCGACGATGATGAGCGTCTCTCCGGCCGCTTTCAGACCGTCGACGACTTCGATGAGGTCCTGGACGATGATCGGGGCCAGGCCGAGCGAGAGCTCGTCGATCATGAGGACCGCCGGATCGTGCAGCATGGCGATGGCCAACGCGAGCATTTGTTGCTGGCCACCCGACAGCGCATCGGCCCGTTCGCTGCGCCGATCCCTTAGGGCAGGAAAGAGCTCGTAAACCCGATCGGTCCGCCGGCGCAGTTCGTCCTTGTCGGAACGGTAGACGAAGCCACCCATCTCGAGGTTCTCCGCCACCGTCATCGGGCCGAAGATGCCCTTCCCACCCTGCAGGAGATGGATGCCGAGCCGGGAACGCTGTTCGGGTGTGGTGTACGTGATGTCCCGGCCGTTGAGACGTACGACGCCGCGCCCGGGGACTTCCAGGCCCGACGCCACGTTGAGCGCCGTCGACTTCCCGGCGCCGTTCGTCCCCAAGAGCGCCAGCACCTCCCCCTTCCTCACTTCGAAGTTGACCCCGAAGAGGATCTGCACATGGCCGTAGCTGAAGTCGATGTTGCTCAGCTGGAGGACCGGGATCGACTCGGGGTCGGCCTCCTGGCGCCGGTGCTCCTCCATCTCCTCCTGCAGTTCCACGACCACGAGGGAGAGGTCGTTGCGGATGAAGTGGGCGCTGCGGATGATCATGATCGCCCCGAAGATCGTCGAGGGGATCATGATGATCAGAACAGTCGTCCGGATGCCCACAATGCTGTCGAGGAGCGCCGCCAGTACGGCACCGCCGGTCGCCCCGATGAAGAAGACGTAAATGCCCCCGACCGCGCCGACCATGCCTCGCAGCCGGTACGGCGCCACCGAGGTGAGTACCGGACCGATCATGGAGAAGCCGGTCAGGAGAAGGACGGCACTGGGCACGCTGAAGACGGCCCAGAGGGCGGCAGTGGGCATGAAGTACTGAATGGGGACGATGACCGCGACGGGCAGGACGACCTTGCCGATGAGCGACAGGGCCTTCGCCGGATCCTTCCGGTAGAGCCGGTCGTAGTACCGCCCGACGAGGGGCAGCGTGATCAGCACCCCGATGGTGCCGATGGAGCCGATGATGCCGCGCTGGAATGCATCGAGCCCGAACCGCTGCTTGAGATACAAGTTGCCCAGCACGGGTCCCGTGAAGAGACCGAAGCCGATGGCCGAGAACGCGATGAGGACCGTCTTGATCGTGCGGATACGCATGACCCGCTCGAAGGCCGCCTCGAACGAGGGTGCGGCAGGGGGTGTATCACCGAGGACCTCTCCGAGCACGTCCTTCTTCTCGTACTGCCCGCGGGGCGGCTCGGGAATGCGGAAGGCGAAGATCGCCACCAACAGAGTGGGAATGGCGAGGATGTAGAAGGCCCAGCGCCAACCGTTGGGGCCTCCAACCTCGGTGGCGATGAGACCCACGAGGAGGGGACTCGCCGCAAGTGCCAGGCCCTGACCCATGCCCATGGCTGCGTAGATCCGGCCGCGCACGTTGATGGGATAGGTATCCGCCAACAACGACCCGTGGACGCTATTGGTACTCGACTGCGAGATGCCGGCACCGAGGCGGGCCAGGAAGAACACGAAGATGTTCATGGCGAACCCCGTCGCGGCCACCATTAACCCGAAGGCGAAGGTCGCCCAGCCGATGATGGGCGGGCGCCGATAGCGGTCTGCGAGCCAGCCCATCGGCAGAATGCCCAAGACGAGGAAACCTCCCGAGATGCCCGCCACAAAGGTGATGGCCCCGGTCGAGACGTGGAACGACGATTGGATGTTGGGAGCGAGGACAGCGAGCCCGGAGCTCTGGAGGTTGTCCAACGTCACGATGATGGCCAGGACGATGAAGGCGCGTGCGCCCGCAGTGCGGAGCCCTTCCCGCAGCGAGATCTGGTCCTCACCCGCTCCCGGGAGCATGTCCTCGGGGAACAGGAACTCCGGCATCGACTCGGCCGCCAACTGCCGCTCGGCAGCCGAGTCGACGACCAGGTGGGCCAAGTCCGCCGCGCTCATGTCGTCGGATGGGCCGGGACCGGCTGGACCTCGGACGGTCGGTTCGCTCATTGACCGCCCGATCCCCTACTCCTGCACCGGCCCCTCCCCCGAGCGCCGACACACATGGTGCGACTACGGGCGGGGGGAGGGCCGATCAGGGTCACGACGCCTAGCTTGACGCAGGAACGAGCGTCTCGCTCGAAGGGCTGTACTTGTAGATGGTCACCGGGCCCGTGGCGTACGGCTGGTTGGGGCCGAAGGAGACCACACCGATGCCGGGAATAGCAGCACCCTTCAGCGCATACCCGGCCTTGGTGAAGCTCGCTGTTGTCAGGTTCTTCCCCGCCTTGGTGGCGATGTCATCGAACAAGCCCAGGTACTGGCAGGCCTGCAGGACCGCCTCGTAGGAGGTATCCGTCGTGTTGCCCGCTCCCGGACTGCTGGGGTTGACCGGCGGCGTCATCGGGTCGGACGGGTAAGCCTTGTGGTAGGCGGTAGCGCACTTCTGAACCGCCGGGTCCTTCCACTGCTGGTAGGTCGACGGCGTGGCAAGCGCTGACACTGTGTACTTCAGGTAGGGGTTGGCACCCTTGGTGGACTCCACGTACGAGAGGAGGGACGACTGGCTCGTGGCGATGAACGTGGGCTTGTAGGTGCTCTGGTTGTCCAGTTGCGCCCGGGGCCAGGTCGTCGAACCCGAGCCACCGACGCCGATCACGACGTTGACTCCCGCGCTCTGGAAGCGCTGAGCGATCGACTGGGTTTCCTGGTCGGAGGCGACCGCGTCCGTCGCTTGCACGCTGTCCTCTGCCGTCAGCGCAACGGGAACACCCAACTTCTTGAGGGCGTTTTGCACGACCTTTACCTCAGGAGCATCCGAATCGGCCCCGTAGAAGATCGCCACCTTCTTCCCCTTGAAGTCGCCGGCCTTCTTGAAGGCGGCAAGCTGAAGTGGGTCGAAATTCGCCGAGGGAGGGGAGAGCGTGAAGTCCTGCCCGTACGTGCCCGTCAGCGGTTCCGGCAGCGATCCCGCGATCACGGAGGTGTCGTGCGTCTGCTGGTAACAGGCAGGGAACACGGGCGAAATGGCGACGAAGACGTGGTCGTCTTCGGTGAGCTGGGTGCACGACGACGTTGCGTCGGCCGGCACTGATGGGTTCATTTCCACGGTGTGCAACACGAGCTTGCGGCCGTTGATCCCCCCCTGCTTGTTGATGCCGTTGACAACCGACTGGTACGCGTCCGGATAATTGCCATCGTTGATCGTGACCCCGAGGCTCTTCAGGGCCTCGAAGTTCACGTATGGCAAGCCGACGCTGATCGTCGTGGCCGTCACGCCCTGATCGGCCGGGCTCGCAGCCCCGGCCGCCGGACTGAAGATCAGCGTCGATCCCAGCATTGTGGCGAGGGCCGCTGCTCGCGGCCCAGATGGATGTTCGGGTGCCCATGGTCCCTCCTTTTCGGGAGAGCCGCCCCTGTCGGGGCTCTCTCCCTGCTCGTCCCCCTACGGATTGGATGTTGTGCGACATGATTGCTCCTTAACTCCCGCTCGCGAGGTCGGGTACCTGAATGGTGCGGCTGTGTGCGATGTCAGTTCGGACGAACGCCCGATGAGAATTTCGTAGGAACCGGCGTCGACCTGCCATCCCTCGCTTCACGGCGCGGCGCCGGAGGAGCGAGAAAGACTGAACATCTCGGGGAGAAGGCCTGGACGTCATTCCAGTCGTCCTGACCCGGGTCCCAATAGGCGAACGCGCGGTGGTCGAGCACGAACTCCACGACGGCGGTCTCGCCTGGCTCGAGCGAGACCTTGCCGAAGGCCTTCAGCTCCTTGGGCGGACGGGCCAAACGCGGCGATTCCGGCCCGACGTAACACTGCACGACCTCGGAGCCGGCGCGGCTCCCGACATTCGTCACTGGAACGCTCACCGAGACCGTTCCCGCCAGTCCGGTGGGTCACCGTCGACAACGTCGGCTCGCCCAGATCGAAGGACGTATAGCTGAGGCCGTGCCCGAACGCGAAACGCGGCGTGATGGCACTGTGCTCGTACCCCCGGTACCCCATGAACAGACCTTCGCCGTAGCGCAGCTCACCGTTCTCGCCGGGGAAGTTGGCGTGCGAGGGTGCGTGCTCCAGTCGCATCGGCAGCGTGGTGGGCAGCCGCCCGCCGGGCTCGGCCGCGCCGACGAGCACGTCCGCCAGCCCCGCCGCCATCTCCTGGCCACCGAACCAGCACTGCAGCACGGCGGCCACGTCGCTCCGCCCACTCCATCTCGACGGGTGCCGCGGCATTGACCACGACGACAGTGCGGCTCGTTGGCGGCGGCGACTCGCCGCACCAACTCGGCCTGGCGTCCCGGGCAGGACCGATGGTGGCGCGGTCCCGCCCCTCCGTCTCCGCTCTCCGCAGTCGTCCCGACACAGACGATGGCGACGTCCGCCGCAGCCGCAGCAGTCACCGCTCGCTCCAGCAGTGCATCGCTCGTCCTGACGTCCGGAAGCCCACCCGGAATCCGGCAAGGCTCGTCTCGTGCAGGCGTACTCCACGACCATGTCGACGGGCACGCCCTTCTCGAAATGGACGTCGGCGACGAGGTCCTGGCTGGCCTGGCCGAAGAAGTCGTTGCCGCCGGGAGGGGGGCGGTTGGTGAACCCGTCCAGAACGACCTCGTCGTTCAGCAGGAGCCGGGCCAGACCAGCCTGGGCAAGCGCCAGCTGAAAGATACCGGTCTCCTCCGGGATCGACGCTCCCGGCGACCCGCATGGACCAGTCACCGCTCGAAGGCCCGAAGCTCAAGCCGATCTTCATCATCCGTAGCTGCTCGAGTTGCTGGGTCTCGGTCACGGGGCCCTCGCACGCCAGGCCGGCATAGGTGTCGGCCACGAAGCCGTCCGGCGCACGGAGGACCGGACCGCCCACGACCGTCGGGGACACCGTGGGCTCGCAACCTCGCTCGTAGACGACGGCACGGTGCGGTCCCGAGTGCGTCCGGAAGCCCTCGACCACGTTCGCCGTGTGGTGCGGCGTCACCTGGGCGGACCCGCCTCCCATGATGGTGGGCGTCAGCGCGGGTGCACCCACCAGAGCGATCTGGCTCGGCCGACGCGAGCGCGAGCGGCAGGACGCCATCATTGATAGCAAGACCGTCGCCTCGGCGACCGCACGACGGAGCAGAGCCGACATCGCCGGCGGTGGGCGCCTTCGGCTCGGGCGCCGGCGCCGGTCCGTCCAGCGCCCCGATCTGGTCGAGCCCGCTGAGCAGTCGGCCGACGGCGGCGTCGAGGTCGGCTTCGTCGACGTCGCCGTTCTTCACGGCCTCCACCACGGTCGATCCGAGCTGACGGGCCGGGCCCGGCATCTCGAGATCGAGCCCGGCTCCGAGTGACACCTTCGTCTCGGTCACGGCGAACCAGTCGGTCATCACCAGGCCTTAAAGCCCCACTCGTCGCGCAGGATGTCGAGGAGGAATGCTCGGCTGCTGGGTCAGCCACCGCCCGTTCAGTCGGTTGTAGGACGTCATGATGGCGAGTGCCCCACCCTCGTTGACAGCGATCTCGAAGGGAACGAGATAGAGCTCACGGAGCGAGCGCTCGTCAATGACCGAGCTGATGGACGTCCGCTCGAACTCGGCGTCGTTGCCGACGAAATGCTTCACGGTGGCGAAGACGCCTTCGGACTGGACGCCTCGCACGTAGCCAGCAGCAAGGCGCCCGGACAAGAGCGGATCCTCGGAGTAGCACTCGAAGTTGCGTCCGGCGAGCGGTGACCGGTGCAGGTTGACCGTCGGCGCGAGCAGCCCACGGCAGCCACGGTCGCGCGCCTCCCTCCCGACGAGAGCGCCCAGTGCCTCGACGAGCCCAGGGTTCCAGGTTGCCCCGAGGGCCGATCCGCAGGGGATGCAGGTGGACGGGCGCGCCCCCCATTCCCGGGAAGCGAATTTCCCCTGGCTCCGTTCGGACCGTCGGTCACGTGCACCTTCGGAATGCCGAGCCGTTCGACGGCAACGGTGGAGAGCAGGTCCTCTCCCGAAGTGAGAGCTGCCTTCTCCTCAAGCGTCAGCGCATCAACCAACGCTTTGACATCCGTCAATTCACTGCCCCCGTACCCGCACTCTGATTTGGCGAGAATGTGATTTTTGAGGACTATAAGAAATATTCCGGCCCGCCGCAAGGGTACCGACCGGTCCAACGTCGGAGGAGCCACGTGACGCTACGCCCCATGGTCGCCGCCGTGCCGTCGGGCGCTCCGCGGCGTCCCGAGGCATCTGACCTGGGCTTCGCGCGCTGTCGACCCCACCGATGCCGACCACATGGATCCGGGGGGCTTTTGACGCCGCGAGGCGAGTCCGGGTCCAATGACCGCATGGCCAGCCGGGCGGAGGATCCGCAGGAACGACCGCTCTCCCGCCGCCGGCGCGGCGCGCCATACGGAGAGAACGCCGGTGCCGACGAGCACAACCGGCAGCCCAGGGGCGACCTGCGCCGGCAGCAGATCATCGATGCCGCGGTGGAGCTCTTCGCCTCGAAGGGCTACCGCGGCACCGGCGTGGCCGCGCTGGCCGATCGGGTCGGCATGACTGCGACGGGGCTCCTGTACTACTTCGGCACGAAGGAACGCCTGCTGCGGGAAGTCGTCGCCGAGCGGGACCGAATGGAGTCAATCGATCCCGAGCGGGAGTTCCCGCTGGCACTCACGCTGTCGAGTCTGCGCGACCTGGGCCGCTACAACGTGGAGACGGCCATCCTCACCCGGCTCTACCTCGTGCTCGGGGCCGAGAGCTTCGATGACGACGACCCGCTCCACGACTTCTTCGTCGAGCGGTACGAGCTGGCACGCGAGTTCGTGCGCGCCCTGCTGCACGACGAGAAGGCGGAGGGCCGTGTGCGCTCCGGACGTGGACGTCGACGCCGTGGCCCTCGAGGTCATTGCCATCATCATGGGGCTCGAGTATCAGTGGATGACCGACCCGGAGCGGGTCGATTTCGGCCAGGCGATGGAGACCTACATCGACCAACTCATGGAGCGGCTCGCCCCCCGGTAGCCGTTCCCGAAAAGCGGCAACGACGGCCACCCCGGTGACCCGTGCACGACGACCGGTAGTGTCGCCCCGCAGGCAACGGACGAAGGAGGACGCGCGTGTCAGAGGAACTCGGCGCGGCGGGGCTGCGCTTCGAGCGCGAGGGTGCGGTCGCCTGGTGCGTGATCGACCGACCCCAGGCCAGGAACGCCTTCACCCCGGCGATGTACTTCGGCATCAAGCGGGCGGTCGGGATCGTGAACGACGATCCGGACCTGGCGGCCCTCATCATCACCGGCACCGGCGACGTCTTCGCTCCGGGCGGGGATCTGGGAGGGCGCTCGGACCCGGGGGACGAGCCGACGCCCGACATCGGGCACGACATTTTGCCGTTCCTGACCATCAGGGACAGCCGGGCCCCGGTGGTCGCGGCGGTGAACGGGATCTGCCAAGCCGGTGGCCTGCTGATCGCCATGCTGGCTGACATCGCCGTCTCGAGCGACCGGGCCACCTTCCGGGTGCCCGAGCTGCTGCGCGGCATACCCGATGCGACGTACGCCGCTGTCCTCCCCGCGCATGTCGGGCTCGCAGTGGCCCGCGATCTCCTGCTGTCGGCCCGGCGCTTCGACGCCGCCGAGGCGCAGCGGATCGGCGTGATCTCGCGGCTGGTACCGCACGAGCAGCTCCGTGACGCCGCACTCGAAGCGGTGAAGGAAATCCTGCAGACGCCGCCAATGGCACGCATGCATGTGAAGAGGATGCTCAACGAGCGCTACGGCATCATCGACTACCAGACCATGTTCTGGGCCCTGGCCGAGTCGCCCGAACCGCGGGAGGGGATGCTGGCCTTCATGGAGAAGCGAGCGCCGAGTTGGGTCCCCGAGGAGTTCGCCTAGTAGACGGAGCGTCAGGCCGTCGCCGGCACGCAGGCAGAAGGAGGTCACGCGCTCGACCTCGGCACGGGTCGGCTGCATCTGCTGCCAGAGGCAGTCCGAGAGCATCCCGAACGTCGCGTGCGCGGCGAGGCGGCGTCGAACTCCGGCGTCGTCGCTGCCCAGCGCGGTGAACGGCTCGAGCAGCAGGGATGCCACCGGTGCGACTGACGAAGTGGCCCCCGGCGGCGGTCTCCGACGCTGCTCCCGTTCCACAGCACCGCCAGTGTGGTGGCCGCTATGTCCTCGTCGGCCTGCCCCAGCACACCAGCGACCCAGCGCCGGACCTGGCCTTCGGGTGTCGGCTCCTTGGCCATCTGGTGGGCCACGTAGCTGCGCAGGCGTTCGCCCCCGTCCTCCAGGATGGCGGCGACCAGGGCCTCCTTCGAGCGGAAGTGGCGGTAGAAGGCCTCGTTGGAGAGCCCGGCCTCGGCGACGATGTCGGCCACCCGGGGCCGCGACGACGTGCCGCAGCGACGGATGACCTCGAGCGCCGGCATCGAGCAGGCGACGGACCTCGCTGGCGTACTGGTCCTCCCGCTTGGACAGGGTTCGACGGACGATCCGGCCGGCCACGTCGCCGGTCTGGCCAGTCATGACATCCGCCGGGGAAGTTGGTATTGCGTTCTTGATACTCAGAATCATATTCTGAACTCCGACCGAGGGAGGGCTGCACATGGCATGGGACTTCGAAACCGATCCTGAGTACCAGGAGAAATTGGACTGGGCCGACGCCGTTCGTCCGCGAGGAGGTCGAACCGCTCGACCTCGTGTTCCCGCACCTGCAGTTCACACCGCTCGAGGGCAAGCGGCGCGAGGCGATCGACCCGCTCAAGGAGGAGGTGCGGCGCCAGCAGCTCTGGGCGACGCATCTCGGGACCGATCTCGGCGGACAGGGGTACGGGCAGCTGAAGCTGGCGCTGCTCAACGAGATCCTGGGCCGCTCGTCGTGGGCGCCCGATCGTGTTCGGATGCCAGGCGCCCGACACGGGCAACGCGGAGATCATCGCCCACTACGGCACCGACGATCAGAAGGAGCGCTACCTCCAGCCGCTGCTCTCAGGCGAGTGCTTCTCGAGCTACTCCATGACCGAGCCTCACGCCGGCGCCGACCCGACGCTGTTCACGACGCGGGCGGTCAAGGACGGTGACGAATGGGTCATCAACGGGTGGAAGTACTTCTCGTCCAACGCCAAGACGGCGTCGTTCCTCATCGTCATGGCGGTCACCAACCCCGACATCAGCCCGTACAAGGGGATGTCCATGTTCCTGGTACCCACCGACACGCCGGGCGTCAACATTGTGCGCAACGTCGGCCTGTACGGCGAGCCGGTCAACGAGGGCTCCCACGCCCTCATCCACTACGAGGACGTGCGCGTCCCCGAGGAGGCGCTCCTTGGCGGCGAGGGCCAGGCCTTCGTCATCGCCCAGACCCGCCTCGGCGGCGGACGCATCCATCACGCCATGCGCACCATCGGCATGGCCCAGAAGGCCATCGACATGATGTGCGAGCGGGCGCTGAGCCGGGAGACCGCCGGCAGCAAGCTGGCCGACAAGCAATTCGTGCAGGGCTACATCGCCGACTCCTACGCCCAGCTCATTCAGTTCCGGCTCTTCGTGCTCTACACGGCATGGGAGATCGACAAGTACAACGACTACAAGCGGGTGCGCAAGGACATCGCCACGGCGAAGGTGGTCATGCCCACCGTGCTGCACGACATCGCCTGGCGCGCCATGCAGGTCCACGGCGCACTGGGGACGACCAACGAGATGCCGTTCTTCGGCATGATCCACGGCGCCGGCGTGTTGGGCCTGGCCGACGGCCCCACCGAGGTGCACAAGGTCACGGTGGCCCGCCAGGTGCTGCGCGACTACAAGGAGAGCGACGACATCTGGCCGACGCAGTGGCTGCCCAAGCGGCAGGAGGCCGCCAGAGGCGAAGTACGGCCAAGTACCTGGAGTTGGAGGTGGGGAACCTGTGAGCGCTGACCGAGGAGTCCGACGCCGTCGGCGACGAGCCCGACGATCGCCGACGTCGACAAGCTCACCGCCTGGCTCGACAGCCAGGGACTCGGGGTCGGGGCGCCGCTCGAGCACCGCTACATCTCCGGGGGGAGCCAGAACGAGATCTACGAACTGCGCCGGGGCGACCTGCACTGGCGCCATGCGCATCCCCCCGCTGAGCGCGCCGGCGTCACGCGACGACGGCATCGTCCGCGAGTGGCGCATCATTGAGGCGCTGACGGGCACGAACGTGCCCCACACCGAGGCCATCGCCGTGTGCACCGACCAATCGGTTCTGGGTCGGACCTTCTACATCATGGGCTTCGTCGACGGCTGGTCCCCCATGTCCACCCGGCGCCAGTGGCCGGCGCCGTTCGACAAGGATCTCGATGCGCGCCGTGGGCTGGCCTTCCAACTGGTCGAAGGGATCGCGCTCTTGGGCAACGTCGACTGGCAGGCCAAGGGCCTGGCCGACCTCGGGCGTCCCGAGGGCTTCCACGAGCGCCAGGTGGACCGTTGGACCGCGTTCCTCGAGCGCATAAAGGGCCGCGATCTTCCCGGATTCGACGAGGCGGCGGCGTGGCTGCGCGCCCACCGGCCGATCGACTACATCCCCGGGCTGATGCACGGCGACTACCAGTTCGCCAACGTCATGTTCGAGCACGGGGCACCGGCGCGGCTGGCCGCCATCGTCGACTGGGAGATGGGCACGGTGGGAGACCCCAAGCTCGACCTCGGTTGGGTCGTGCAGTCCTGGCCCGACGACACCACCGAGCGACGAGGACACGGACGGGCGGCTACGTCGACATGACGGGCATGCCGTCGCGGGACGAGGTCCTGGCGCATTACGCCGAGACGTCGGGTCGCCAGGTCGACGACATCGACTACTACTGCGTGCTGGCCAAGTGGAAGCTCGCCGTGGTGCTCGAGCAGGGCTTCCAGCGGGCGGGGGACGACGAGAAGCTGCAGGCCTTCGGCGCGGTCGTCCTCGACCTCATGCAGTCGGCGGCCGACCTGGCCGAGTCGACCGACTACTCGGTGCTGGCGTAGCCGAGGGCGAGCTGCATGCGCGCTGCGTTGTGCTCCACCTACGGGGGGCCCGAGGTCGTCACGGTGACCGACGGTACCGTCGCCGACGGTCGGCGCCGGCGAGGCCAAGGTCCGCGTCCACGTCGGGGCCATCAACTTTCCCGACCTCCTGGTGATCGCCAACACGTACCAGATGTCGGCCCCGCTGCCCTTCGTCACGGGCAGCGAGTTCGCCGGCGTGGTCGCCGAGGTCGGCGAGGGTGTCGAGGGTCTGGCCGTCGGCCAGCGGGTCTTCGGGTCGTGCTTCGTGGGCGCCTTCGCCGACGAGGTCGTCGTCGGCGCGGGCGCGCTCACTGCGATCCCCGACGAGGTGGACGACCGCGTGGCGGCCGCCTTCGGCGTCGCCTACAAGACGGCGTACCACGTGCTGCGATCGGTGGCGGCGCTCCAGCCCGGGGAGGAGCTCATCGTGTTGGGCGCCGGCGGCGGCGTCGGCTCCGCCGCCGTGCAGCTCGGTGCGGCCTTGGGCGCCACCGTGACGGCCATCGCCTCGACGCCCGAGAAGCTCGATGCAGCGAAGGCCTGCGGCGCCGAGCGGCTGATCGACCACCGCGCCGGCGACCTGCGCCAGGCGCTGCGCGACGCCCTCCCGGGCGGGGCCGACGTCGTGATCGACCCGGTCGGGGGCGACCTGGCCGAGCCGGCGCTGCGCGCGCTGCACTACGGCGGCCGCTTCGTGACCGTGGGCTACGCCGCCGGCGCCATCCCCCGTATCCCCCTGAACCTCGTGCTGTTGAAGGGCATCCAGATCCTCGGGTTCCAGTTCCGGGACTTCGCCACCCACCAGTCGGACGACATGGCCCGCAACGACCGCGAGCTCCTGGCGCTTCTCGCCCAGGGACGGGCCGCCCCCCTCATCGGGGCCGAGTTCACCCTGTCCGAGGTGGTGACAGCCCTGCGCCATGTCGCCGACGGCCAGGCCGTTGGCAAGGTACTCCTGCAGGTCGCCCCCCCGGCATGAGGCTGGGCGGAACCAGGGGGGCGGCCCCTCCGGGGGCAGGGCTATTGTCGACGTCGATGTCAGTTTTAGGTTTCGCCGGGTACCGGGATCGCACCCGAGCTGGGCGGACAGAGGGAGGGTTCCGTTGACCGCAGTGATGGAGGGCGTCCGCGTCCTCGAAGTGGCCGAGCACACCTTCGTGCCGGCGGCCTCGGCGCTCCTGGCCGACTGGGGCGCCGACGTGATCAAGATCGAGCCGATTGAGCGCGGCGACGCCATGCGGGGACTGGCTGCCACCGGGGTGGTCTCCATCGGCGGCGACGTGCACGCACTGCTGGAGCACTCCAACCGGGGCAAGCGCAGCCTGGCCCTCGACCTCTCCACGCCCGAAGGCCTCGACGTCCTCCACAAGCTCGCCGCCACGGCAGACGTCTTCCTGACCAACAAGCTGCCCCGGGTGCGCAAGAAGCTCAACATCGAGCCCGATGACATCCGGAAGCACAACCCGAACATCATTTACGTCGCCGGCACCGGCCAGGGTGAGCGCGGCCCCGACGCCGACAAGGGCTCCTATGACTCACTGTCCTTCTGGTTCAGGGCCGGCGTGTCCCTCGGGGCGACGCCGACAGACCAGGACCGGCTGGTCGGTCCCCCCGGGCCCGGGTTCGGCGACTCCATCGGGGCCATGACCATCGCCGGCGGCATCATGGGCGCTCTGTTCCACCGAGAGCGCACGGGTGAGGCCACCACCGTCGACGTCTCGCTGCTCGGCACGGGCATGTGGGCCATGGGGCAGGCCTTCGCCCTCTCGCTGATCAGCAACACGCCCTGGGGCGGCCCGCCGTCCAACGCGCCGCGGCTCAACCCGCTGGTGCGCAACTACCAGACCAAGGACGAGCGCTCGCTGTCCTTCTGCTGCCTCCAGGCCAGCAGGTACTGGGCCGAGCTCTGCGATGCCGTCGGTCGGCCGGATCTCGGCACCGATGCGCGCTTCGCCGACCACGCCGGCCTCGTCGAGAACAGCCTGGAGGCGCAGGCGCTCATGGAGGACGCGTTCGCGCAGCACACGGTGGCGGAATGGCGTGAGCGCCTGGCCGACTTTTCCGGCCAGTGGTGCGTCGTGCAGGACACCCTCGAGTGTGCCGTCGATCCGCAAGCTGTCGCCAACGGCTACATGCAGGACTGCGAGACGGCGAGCGGCACACCCTTCCAACTGGTTGCCTCTCCGGTGCAGTTCGGCGGGGAGCCGTCACCGGTGCGCAGGGCGCCCGAATTCAACGAGCACGGCGACGCCATCCTCGAAGAAATCGGGGTCGACTGGGATACCATCGTGGACCTCAAGGTTCGCTCCGTCGTCGGGTAGGACGCGTCGTTTCGTCGGTCTTTCGTCAGTTTTTCGGTTTCATTCGTTTGTTTCGTTTGTTTCGTTTGTCAGGAGGAGTCACATGTCACTGTTCGATGCATTCCGTTACGACGGGAAGCGGGTCCTGGTTGTCGGCGGTGCCACCGGCATGGGCGCGGCGGCGGCCGAGCTGGTGCAGGACGCCGGCGCCGAGGTCGTCGTGATGGACTTTGCCGAGGTGAAGCTGCCCGGCGCCAAGGCCATCCACGTCAACCTGGCCGAGGAGGCCTCCATCGACGCCGCGGTGGACGAGTGCGGTGGACCGATCCACGCCCTCTTCTCGTGCGCCGGTGTGGCTGACGGCACGCCGGGGATTGAGAAGATCAACTTCGTCGGTCACCGCCACCTCATCAACCGGCTGCTCGCCGGCGACATGCTGCCGCGCGGCTCCGCCATCGGCTTCATCTCCTCGGCCGCCGGCCTCGGCTGGGAGGCGAGCCTGGGCGAGCTCAAGGAGTACCTCGACACGCCCGACTTCGACTCCGGCTCGGCCTGGGCCGTGGAGCACGGCTACGCCGACTACTTCCACTCCAAGCAGGCGGTGTGCGCCTACGTGGCCCGCGAGGCCTTCCCGCTGCTCAAGCAGGGCATCCGCATCAACGCCATCTGCCCCGGCCCGACGGACACCCCGCTGGCCCAGGCCAACGCGGAGATGTGGCTGGGCTTCGGCGCCGACTTCCGCGAGGAGACGGGCATCGAGGCCTCCACCCCGCTCGAGCAGGCCTACCCGCTGGTCTTCCTGTGCAGCGACGCCGCGGCCGCCATTTCGGGGATCACCCTGATCAGCGACGTCGGCTACGTGAGCTCCGGGATCACCAACGCCTTCCCGCCGGCCAACGCCGCCGCCGGGTTCCTGCTGGCGCGTAGCTGGGACTGACGGTCCGGCGGCTCAGGCCTTGTCGGCAGCCGGCTTCTCCGGGCGCCAGTAGGCGCCGAGGAGCGCGGCCGCACCGAGGCCGCCGGCGCCGACCGCGATGCCGAAGCCGGGCCACCCCCACAGGTCCTGCAGCGCGCTCACGTGGCCGTCGATGCTCCACTGGCCCGGCCCGACGGTCCCGATGGCGATGGCCACGAGGGTGAGCGTCATGACGTACTCGTAGCCCTCGCCGGGACGGAAGATGAAGAAGCCGTTCTTCATGTGGTTGGTGATGAAGGCGACGAGCATCACACCGACGACGCCGGCGGCGGCGATCGGAGTGAACAGGCCCAGGACGAGGGCGGCGCCGGCCGCCACCTCGACCAGGCTGGCCATCCAGGCGTGCAGGATCCCCGGCTTCATGCCGAGCGACTCGAACCACCGTGCGGTGCCGGCGATCTTGCCGCCACCGTAGATGTGGTTGATGCCGTGGGCCAGGAACACGGCCCCGATCGGCCACCCGGAGGATCAGCAGCGCCATGTTGACGGAGGATGTGCTCAGGTCCCCCAGGATCACGTGCGTCACGCTCACACCTTCCTTCTCAATGGCCTTCTCAATGGTTCGGCTGCACCGGACGGCCCGGCGGGCGGACATGCCCCCGCAGGATCTTCGGCGACAATGCCCCTCTCTATCAACTCCACGCTACGTGGTGGGTGACCCGAGAGGGCTGATCAGACGCCCTTGTAGACCTGGCCGTCCTTCATGACGAAGCTGACGTCCTTCGTCACCCGGATGTCCTCGGTGGGATCGCCCGGGCACGGCGATGACGTCGGCCAGGAAGCCGGGGGCGAGCTGCCCGAGGTCGTGCGCCCGCTCGACGAGATCGGCGCTGGTGAGGGTGGCCGCCTGCAGGGCCTGCATCGGCGTCATGCCCCGGTCGCACCATGGCGATGAGCTCGTCGGCCTGCGTCCCGTGCGGGATGGCCGGCGCGTCGGAGCCGCAGGCGATCTTGACCCCGGCCGCCAGGGCCTTGGCGAACATCTGGCGCGCCTGCGGGAAGATCTCGGCCGCCTTCTTCTGGAGGATCGGATGGATGCGGTCGATCGCCATGTGGTCGGCCAGACGCGGTGGTGCCGACCAGGAAGGTCCCGGACTTCGGCCATGAGCGTGATGGTGTCGTCGCTGGCCAGCGACCCGTGCTCGATGCAGTCGACCCCGGCCCGGATGCAGGCCCGGATCCCGGCGTCGCCGTGGGCGTGGGCCGCCACCCGCAGCCCGTTGCGGTGTGCCTCGTCGACGATGGCCTCGAGCTCCTCGTCGGAGTACTGCTGGGCCCCGGCCGCCGAACTGAACGACATGACACCGCCCGAAGCGGAGATCTTGATGAGCTTGGCGCCGTGCTTCATCTGGTAGCGCACCGACTTGCGCACCTCGGCGACGCCGTTGGCGATGCCCGACTCCACGCTCTGGGGCATGATGCCCGGGGCCAGCCCCTGGAACATGGTGGGGTCGAGGTGACCGCCCGTCGGGGTGATGGCGTGGCCGGCCGGGAAGATGCGGGGGCCGGGGAACCAACCCTGGTCGACGGCCTTGGCCAGGTCGACGTCCAGCAGGAAGCCGGCCGTGTACACCATGAGGCCCAAGTTCCGCACCGTGGTGAAGCCGGCCAGCAGCGTCGTGCGGCAGTTCACCACGCCGCGCAGCGTCCGGTACACCGGGGAGTCCTTCACCCCGTGCATCGGGTCCGGCAGCCCGTCGGGACCGCCCGGCCCCCCGATGAGCATGTTGAGCTCCATGTCCATGAGCCCGGGTAGCAGGGTGACATTGCCCAGGTCGATCTCGGTGGCGCCGGTCGGGAGCTCGGCCGGGTTGACACCGACGATCTGATTGCCCTCGGTCACAATGACGGCGGGCTCGCGCACCTCACCCGCCACGACATCGAGCCAGCGGTCGGCTCGCAGGATGGTCACGTCACTCATCGGGATCTCCTAACGGATCGGCTCGTCGCCGCTCATGGTGGTGCGGTGCATTTCGCGGGCGGAGGACGGGTCGTAGGGGCAGGCGCGGTGCATCACACCGGTGTTGTCCCAAATGACCAGGTCCCCGAGTGCCCACTCGTGCCGGTAGACACGCTCGGGCACGGTCGCCCGCGCCAGCAGGTCGCCCAGAAGACCTTTTCCCGAGGCCTCGTCCATACCGACAATACCGGCGGCCGAGACACCGATGACGAGGGAGTGCCGTCCGGAGCGGTGGCGCCAGATAAGCGGGTGCTCCTTGTCCGGCTTCTCCCGCCAGCGCGCCAGCTCCTCCGGCGACGGGTCCGGGTTGACCAGGCGCTGGGAGGCCTCGAAGGAATGCACCACGCGGAGATGCGCGAACTGCTGCTTCTCGGCCTCGCTCAGGTCGTCGTAGGCGGCGTAGGTGCTTGCGAACTCCGTCTCGCCCCCGCTGGCGGCGACGGCACGGGCGCTCAACGTGGTGGCCTTCGTCGGGACGTCGTCCTGGGCCCCGTCGATGTGCCAATGGAACGTGCCGCGGGTGTACGCCGCCGTACGGCTCTTGGCCGGATCGAGCGACACGACGTAGATGGACGGGAGCGGGGCCGGCTCTGCCTTTCCCACGTCGTCGAGCTTCTTGGAGAAGACAGTCTGCGTCTCGTCGTCGACCTGCAGTTCCCGGAAGACCAGAACGCCGTGCTCCTCCAGCGCCGCCATGCACGCGGCGGGAAGCGCGTCGTCCCGTCGCAACCGGTCCCGGTCGACCCCGAGCACCTCGGCCCCGACGGTCGCGCCGAGCGGCCGGGTGCTGATTTTGCTCATGATGCGACGGCTCTCACAAATACCAGCCGCCGTTCACATTGATCTGCTGCCCGGTGATGTAGCCCGCCTCTTCTGAACAGAGGAAGACGCAGGCGGCGGCGATGTCCTCGGGTGTGCCGAGCCGGCCCAGCGGGGCCCGCGCGAGGACCGCGTCCTCGTCCATGGTCCCCGCCTCGATCGGCCGCCGCATCATCGGGGTGTCGATGACGCCGGGGGGAATGGTGTTCACCGTGATGCGATGCGGCGCCAGGTCGAGGGCCAGCGCCTTCGTGAAAGCGATGACGCCGCCCTTGGACGCCACATAGTGGGACATTCGCCGCGTCCCGGATTGCGCCGAAGAGGACGAGATCGTCACGATGCGGCCCCACCCGGCTTCGACCATGTCGGGCACGGCGGCCTGGAGACAGTGGAACGTGCCGGTGAGGTTGACCGCCATCATGCGGTCCCACATATTTTTCCCGCCCCACCGGCTTCGACCATGTCGGGCACGGCGGCCTGGAGACAGTGGAACGTGCCGGTGAGGTTGACCGCCATCATGCGGTCCCACGCCTCCGCGGTGATGTCGAGGAACGCCTCGAACCCCTCGATCCCGGCGCTGGTCACCATGATCTCCACCGGCCCCAACGTGGAACGGACCTCGGCGAGCGCGGCCTCAATGGCGGGCCGGTCACTGACGTCGACCGTGACGGCGGTGGCGGTCCCGCCGGCCGAGGTGATCTCCTGGGCCACGGCCGCCGCCGCGTCGGCGTTGATGTCGAGCACGGCGACGCGCCGTCCGGCCTCGGCCAGCTGGCGGCAGATTGCCCGTCCCATCCCGGACCCTCCACCCGTGACGACTGCGACACGGCTCATCGACGACCGCTGCCTTCCATACCGGCCTCCCCTTCGTTCAGCGTCCCATCGCCCGGCCCCGCCCGCGCGAATTGGTGCCGGTAGAGTGTCGGATGTTATTGAGAGTGCAAAATCCTGTCAAGTGTCCCTAGCAGCTGGCGATAGCACGATGTACTCTCAGTGAGAATGTTATTTCCGGACTGAAAGGAGGCCCGATGCGGATCGGTCTTCAGGTGAGCGCCGACCGCGGTCGCTACGCCACCAAGGTGGAGAAGCTCCAGGCCGACGCGCGCTGGGCCGACGAAGCAGGTCTGGACTCGGTCTGGACGCCACAGATCCCCGACGAGTTCGACGTCATGACGGCTGCCACGCTGATCGGTTTGGCGACAACGCGGATAGAGGTCGGTACGGCCATCGTCCCCCTTCAGCCGCGCCATCCCATCGTGTTGGCCCAGCAGGCGCTCTCGAACCAGGCCGTCTGCCAAGGGCGCTTCACCCTCGGGTTGGGCGTCTCGCACCACTGGATCATTCAAGAGATGCTCGGCCTGCCCTACGAGCGTGGGGCCACGACCATGCGCTGTTACCTCGACGTGCTGGACCAGGCGCTGCGCGGACCGGGCATGGTCGAGGTGGAAAACGACCTGTTCAACATCCACAACGCCCTCGACGTCACGGACATCGCCCCGACGCCTGTCATGATCGCCGCGCTGGGCCCGGTGATGCTGAAGCTTGCCGGTGAGCGCGCGGCAGGGACCACGCTGTGGCTGGCCGACGAGCGCACCATCGCGTCGCACGTCGTCCCGACCATCACGAAGGCCGCCGAGGGGGCGGGCCGGCCCGCACCGCGGATTTTGGCCGGCGTCCCCGTCTGCCTGTGCCGCGACGACGAGATCGACGCAGCCGTGGAACGCACGAACCGCACCCTCAGCGAGGTGGAGGCGTCCCCGAACTACGTGCGGCTCATGGAACACGGTGACGCCAAGAACATCGGCGACGTCCTCGTCTGCGGGAACGAGGCCACCATGGAGAAGCGGCTGCGCAGCTTCGCCGACGCCGGCCTCACGGACTTCAACGCCCGCGTGGTGCCGCTGGGCGAAGGGCGGGACGAGATCAAGGCCTCGGCGGAGCGGACCCGAGAGTTCCTCGCCGCCGCCGCACCCTCGCTCCGGGACTAGCTGCCCTCGGGGTCAGCCCGCGGGGCGGGTCACCAGACCAGCGGAGAGGAACTCCCAGAGCTGGTTCGCCGCATGGTCACCGTCCGCCGGCTCCTCGCTGCCGCTGATGGTGTGTGCGTAGGCCGCGTTGAACATGATCGTCGACAGGATCACGCCGGCGACTTCGGCATGGTTCAAACCGGAGGGGACGTCACCGGACTTCACCGCGTCGTCGAGGACGGACTCCAGCAGGGCGACAAGCGGGACGAAGGCCCGGGACGCCTCGGTCTGGTGCGCGGTGAGCAGCTGATGACAGAACTCGGCCATCACGGGCGTGGGGTTGTTCTTCGACGGCCGGCCCTTGGGCGCCGGCAGGCACATGCGGTAGTACTCGACCGCGAAGCAGTGGAGCCGCTCGAGCGGCGTGGCCTGCTGGGCCAACCGCTCTTCCAGCCGGTCCGCCGTGGACAGGATGGCCTCGTCGAAGAGGGCGAGGAGCAGCTCGTGCTTGCCGGCGAAGTACTGGTAGAAGCTCCGCAGGGACTGGCCGGAGCGGTCCACCACCTCCTGGACGGTGAACTCCTTGCCCGACTCGGCCCGGGCCAGCAGCTCGAAGCCGGCGTCGAGGAACCGTTGCACTCGACCCTCGCTGCGCAGCCGGGCCGAGTCCAGGGACCGCGCCACGGCCAGGTCGCGCCGCCGGACCGGCTCGGTGGCCGGGGCCGGCCCTACCGAAGGATCGTCAACTGACATCGCCTCAGCTTAACGGCTGTTGTCCCAATTTGAGAGTACGACTCTCCCCAGACCGGGACGCGTTGGGAAGAAATCTGCAATTGCGCTTTCGTCGGGCGCAGCCCCGCTCACGAAGGGCTCGGGGGGCCGCAATCCAAAGTGGATGGTCAATTGCAGTTTAGGAGAATGCTGTTATCGTGATGAAGAAGTCCCTGGCGGGATCCCCTGACCACGCAGGAGAGGACCGAGGAGGGCGCGACCCATGGACCAGTCCGAGATCGCGGACATCACGGAGATAGAGCAGCTGCTGGCCCGTTACGCCATCGGCATGACCCGGGACGACATCGACGCGGTCATCGACGTCTTCACCCCCGACGGGAGCTACAGCGCGTTCGGCGACACCTACGCCCTGCGCGACTTCCCCGAGCTGGTCCGGGCGGCGCCCAAAGGCCTCTTCCTCACCGGCACCCCGGTCCTCGAGCTCGACGGCGACACCGGGAAGGGGCAACAGACGCTCTGCTTCGTCGACCAGACCACCCACGACATGCGCATCGGCTACTACACGGACACGTACCGACGAACGGCACAGGGGTGGCGCCTCCAGGCTCGCGCCATGACGTTTCTGCGCCGCAGCGGCGCCAGTGATTCAGGGAAGCCCCACGACCCCACACGGCCGGCGCCCTCCACGGACGCCGCCGACTGACGGCGGGCACGGTGGAGCTGGACGCATTCAAGGCCGCCGTTGAAGAGTGGCTGGTCGAGCGCGCCCGAGAGCTCGCTCCCACGTTCGAGGGGATCGGGACGCTCGACGAGCAGATGGCGCAGTTGCGCAAGGTGATGCGCCTGACCTACGACGCCGGGTTCATGCGCATGGGGTGGCCCGAGCGCGTCGGCGGGCTCGGAGGCTCCAACCTCCTGCGCGCCTACCTCGGTGAGGTGCTCACGTCGCGCGACCTCGTCGAACCGGGCATCTACTCCATGCCCGAGGTGCTGGCCCCGACGATGATCGACTACGCGCCCGCGGCGCTGGCAGCGGACATGGTGCCGCGGCTGCTGCGGGGCGAGGAGATCTGGTGCCAGGGCTTCTCCGAGCCGGGGACGGGGAGCAACCTGGCCTCGCTGGCCTGCCGGGCGACCCGCGACGGCGACGGGTGGCGGATCAACGGGCAGAAGGTCTGGACCAGCTTGGCGCAGTACGCGCAGCGGTGCGTCCTGCTGACGCGCACCGGGACGGCGGAGTCCGCGCACAGAGGGATCACCGCACTGTTCGTCGACATGGACGGCGCGGGCATCACCGTGCGGCCGATTGAGACGATGCACGGGGCGCAAGAGTTCTGCGAGGTGTTCTTCGACGACGTGCTGGTGCCGGGTGACCGGGTCCTGGGCGAGGTGGACCACGGCTGGTCCATCGCCATGGACCTCCTCCCCTACGAGCGCAGCACGGCGCTGTGGCACCGCGCCTCATACCTGCAGCGGCGGCTGGAGCAGCTGGTGGCGATTGCCCCGTCCGGGACGCTCGACCCCACCGCGGTCGGTGCGGCCACAGAATTGCTGTGGGCCTTCCGCGCCCGCTCGCGGGCGACGCAGCGCAGGTTGGCGGCCGGTGAGACGCTCGGGGCCGAGACCTCCGTCGACAAGGTGCTCGTGGCGACGGCCGAGCAGGCCGTCTTCGACCTCGCGGCCGACGGGCTGGGCTCGGACATCGCCCTCGGGGACGATGCGAAGAGCCAACGCTGGCGGGCGGAGTTTCTGTACTCCCGCGCCGCCACCATTTACGGGGGCAGCGCCGAGGTCCAGCGCAACATCATCGCCCGCCGCCTTCTCGACCTGGGGGCCGACCGCTGATGGAGGCCGCGGAGCGCTCCCTCTTCGTGACCGGTGTCCGGCACGCCACGGCGGCGTCCAGCGGTGCCGCGCTCGATGCCGCGCTGGAGGATCTGGGATGGACCGATGCGTTGGACTCCGACCGCGCCACCGCCGTCTCCGTCCTCTTCGAGTGCCTCGGGGCGGCGCACGCCACGTCGGGCGCGCTCGACTGGTTGCTGGCCGCCGCGCTGGGGGCGGGCACGAGTCGGGCCGCCGTCGTCCTGCCCGCGCTCGGGACGTGCGACCCACCCGGACGCGTCAGCGACGACCGGTGCGCGGTGGAGGGGTTGGCCACCGAGGCACTGGGCCGCTCCGAGACAGCACTCGTGGTCGCCACGACCGCCGACGGGGTCTCGGCGTTGGCCGTCGCGACCGAGGCGCTGCAGCTCCGGCCGGTGCACGCTCTCGATCCCGCGCTGGGACTGTTCGAGGTGACGGCCGCATTCGAGGTCGGCGCGACGGCGGACCAATGGCCGGCCGACTGGGACGGTGCAGTGGCCACGGGGCAGCTGGCCCTCGGTTCCGAGCTCGTCGGCGCGGCGCGGGCGATGCTCGAGCTCGCTCGCGTGCACGCGCTGGAGCGCATCCAATTCGGTCGTCCCATCGCCACCTTCCAGGCCGTGCGCCACCGCTTGGCTGACGCCCTCGTCTCCGTGGAAGCCGCCGGCGCACTGCTCGACGCCGCCTGGGAGGACCCCTCACCCGTCAGCGCCCGCATGGCCAAGGCCTTCGCCGGGCGGTCGGCCCGGGACGCGGCCCGTCACTGCCAGCAGGTGCTGGCGGGCATCGGCTTCACCACCGAGCACCCGCTGCACCTTTTCGTTCGACGGACCATGGTCCTGGACCAGTTCTTCGGTGCCGGGAGCACCCTCACCCACCAGCTGGGCACCGACATTTTGGACAGCGGCGTGCTGCCGCCCGCCTTCCCCCTCTGAGGGACCCCGGCCCCGGTGGGCTGTGGAAGGGACCGGTGGTTGAGCCGCTAGCTGTGGCAGGCCGCGCGACCCTGCGCCGTCTGGACCCGCAACGGGAGGTCGGCGGATGAGGTCCCGACCATGAGGGAGTAGCAACCGTGAGCGACACGCCATCCATTCGTTGCGGCGTTCCAATAGGCGAAGGCATGGTGGCTCACAGCCACCGTGACCCGTTTGGACTGCCCGGGCTTGAGAAACACCTTCTGATATCCCTCGAGTTGCTTGGGCGGTTCGCCCGTTGATGCCGTATCGCCTACATACACCTGAGCGACCTCCGCTCCGACGCGCCTTCCGGTATTGCGCACCGTGAACGTGAGCTGCACACCGCCCGATCCTCTGCGAACCGAGAGATCCGACAGAGTAAAGCTCGTATAGGAGAGGCCATAGCCAAATGGAAAGAGAGGTTCGATGTGCTTCGCGTCGTACCATCGGTATCCGATTAGAAGGCCCTCGGAATACGCCTCTTGATTGTTCACTCCCGGAAACTGCGCAACGGTGTTCGTCGGTAGCTGGCTTTCCGAAGCGGGAAACGTCTCGGGTAATTTTCCAGATGGGTCCACTGAACCGAAAAGGATCGCGGCGATCGCATTGCCGTCTTGTTGTCCGGGGTACCAGGCTTCGATGATCCCCTTGACCTGGCCGATCCAAGGCATAAGGACTGGGCCGCCGCTATCGACAACGACGATGGTGTGGCGGTTGGCACGAGCGACGGAAGCGATCAGAGCGTCTTGATCCTCATCTGAGTATGCGCAAACGAAGGTGCAATCACCCGTTCGCAGGTTCAGGTTCGGCTCGTCTTGGGTCTCACCTTCAGCATCGTCGGCAAAGACAACGGCGACCGACGCTGATTTCGCCTCGGTCACGGCTGAAGCGATATTGCTTCCATCGTTGTAGACGACAGTGTCGTCTCGCTTGGCAGCCATTTTCCGAATGGCAGTAAGGGGAGCAACGACATGCGCCAGCCCGAACGCGGGAACGTGGGAGCTCCCGCCTCCTCCGTACGACCCTGCCGCGCCCTCCGTGCTCGCAGGTCGGCCAATGACGGCGATCGTGCCTGTGTTTCCAGCCATTGGCAGGACATTGCCGGAGTTTTTGAGTAAGACCGTGCCGTCTTCAGCCAAGGTGAGTGCGGTCTTGATATGAGCGGGTGTGCTGACATTCAGCGACTGCAGTTGGGGTCCCTCGGCGGGGGCATGGTCAAAGAGGCCGAGGCGGAACATGGGCCTGAGGACGTCGAGGACCATCTGGTTGAGCTGAGCCACTGATACCCGACCAGATGCAACGGCTGCCTCGAGGGGCTCGCCGAAGAAGTCTCCATTAGGCATCTCGAGGTCGAGCCCAGCGTCGGCCGATTGAACTGTCGAGTGGACGGCTACGAGCCAATCAGAAACGACGAGCCCCTGAAATCCCCACTGATTTCTCAGCACCTGAGTGAGCGTCGCGGGATCCTGACAGGCATGGACGTCATTGATGAGGTTGTACGAGCACATCACAGCGCCGACGTGACCCTGGGTCACTGCAGCGTCGAAGGGCGGAAGGTAGATCTCTTCCAACGTACGCATGCTCGCATTGGCCGACGTCGACGATTCCTCTGTCTGCTGGCTATAGGCTGCAAAATGCTTCGCCGTCGCGATGACCGGATTGCTCTGTATCCCCTCGATCTCAGCCACGGCCGTCCGACCCGCCAAAAAGGGGTCCTCTCCAAGCGATTCGTAGTTGCGCCCGTTTAGAGGAAGCCGATCTACGTTCACGTCGGGCCCGAGCAGGACGTTGGCTCCCTTGCGCCAAGCTTCCGAACCCAGTTCGTGGCCGAACTTCTTTTGCAGTGAAGGATCCCAGGTAGCCGCTTGATCGATGGGAGCCGGGAAGGCTGTCGTATTCTGTTGTCCGTCGCCCACACCCGCGCCCGCATCTTGGAACACCAGCTCAGGGATACAGAGCTTCGGATTTGAGGGCACGTATCCTGCTGCACCGCGAGAGTCGGTATTTGACGAGCCTCCGTGCACCATCTGGAACTTGTCCCCGAGGGACATTGCGCCGAGCAGGAGATGAGCTCGTGCACTCGACGACAAACTGGTATTCATCCAGGGACATCGCACCGATGAACTTCTCGACGGCGACGAAGACGGCGACGAAGCTCGCGACAGGTTCGTGGGCACCAACGCCACGGTGGCCGCGAGTCCCGCAGCGACAGTTACCGCCAGCCAACGAACCGAGAGGCGGCTCAATCCCTGGGGTCGGTCCCGCGCCAGCGCTCCAGGCATCACGGGCTTCTCACCGACTTCTCACGGGCTGCGCACAAGCGACGCGAGGATCCTCGCAAGGTCGGTCTGCCACCGACGTCCAGGGCGCTCGTACCGAACAAGCGCGCAAACTGGGCTACGAGGGTCGGTGTTATCGGCGACCTGACCGTGAGATCCATACGGGCCAAGCCGCTCATCCCTGCAAGTCATCAGGAGGCTCGACGTGCGTCGGAGCATTTCAACTGAGATCTCGGAGGCGACCTCATCGATGACTCCGAAGAGTTGGTCCGCGCGACGGATTCGTCCAGGACTGCGCCGGCACATGGGTCCGGACGGGGAGCCGATTCTGGAACCCCCAACTCAACGTCTGGGCGTACCCGACAGCTTTCACCTCGCCGAGGCCTGAGACACCGCGTCAGCGCCAGTGGTTCTGACGGTCCCGTGGCGCTTGAGGCTCGCCCTCGTAAGCTGAACAGAAGTTCCGATCCTGAAATCCCGAGACTTTTACGAATCGAAAGTTCATTTCTGAGACGATAGTTCAACTCTGGAGACTGCGTTGGTGACGACTAGCTTCTTCCCGTGTGGGCGAAGGGGCGCGAACAGGATCTCGAGAGATAGCCCGAGCAGCGGTCAAGTCTGAGCTGTCCCGAGTGGCCTTCGACCTGGCCAGCCTGAACGGATTCGACAAGGTGACGATCAACGATCTCGCCCTGGCGGGCGGGGTTTCGAGGAGCACTTTCCTTCGTTATTTCCGCACGAAGGAGGACGCCGTCCTCTACGCCATCGACGCGCAGATCGCCGAGTTGGTTCACGCTTTGTTGACTCGTCCTGGGGATGAGAACGACTGGACCGCACTACGGCATGCCCTCGACACCGTGATCGAGCCCTACCGCCGAGACCCGACGAATGCGTTGGCGATGACGCGCCTGGTCCAGAACTCTCCTGCTCTCTACGCTCGAATGTTAGAAAAACAGCACTCCTGGTGGCCCGCCTTGACCGAAGCGCTGGCCGAGCGTCATGACTTACCGCGACCAGTTCCGCTGCCCCTCGTCGTCAAAGCAACCGCTGCCCTGGTTTGTTTGAACATCGCGCTCGACCATTGGACGGCATCTGACGGCCAACTTGACCTCATCGACCTTGTGGACGAGGCGTTCGCCACCCTCAGCGCCGTTTAGGACACGGGCGTCAGGCGGAGCGGAAAACCAGGGAATCGTGCGAACGATGCCCTCGGCCCCATTGGAACGGCTCGTCAAGCCCGGAGCGGAGCCATCGGACACCACCTGATCCGGGCCGGTCGCTCCCCTAGGTGCACCACCACACAGCGCCGCCTCGAGCGCAGCAGCCGCCCTTCTCATGCTGATATCGAGCCTGGAGGGGGAACGCGACCGTTCGATTATGCTGATGACACTTTTTGATAATTAGGTTTCCACTCGTGAGAGACGGACAAGCGACCGGGGGTCGGACATGACGACGGCGACGAATTACGAAGCGCGGATGCTCGTGGACGGCAAGCTCGTGGAGTCCGACACGGGACGGACCTTCGACAACGTCAACCCCGCCACCGAGGAGGTCATCGGGCAGGTGGCCGACGGCTCGAAGGCGGACATGCACCGCGCCATCGACGGCGCACGGCGCGCCTTCGACGAGACCGCCTGGGCAACCGACCGCGAGTTGCGCAAGCGCTGCCTGACCCAACTTCAGGAGGCGCTCGAGAAGGACCGCGAGGAGCTGCGCGAGGAGCTCATCCTCGAGGTGGGCTGCCCGCGCATGACCACCCACGCCAACCAGCTGGACATCCCTCTGGACGGCGCGCTCCGCTACCCGATCAAGCTCATGGACGAATTCCCCTGGCGGACCGACCTGAGTGAGATCGTCGACCGGCGCGGCACGGCGAACACGCGCCAGATCTGGAAGGAGCCGATCGGCGTCGTCGGAGCGATCGTGCCGTGGAACTTCCCGCTCGAGGTGACCCTCAACAAACTCGGGCAGGCTCTGGCCACCGGCAACACGGTGATTCTCAAGCCGGCGCCCGACACGCCGTGGAACGCCACCCGACTGGGCCGGCTCATCGCCGAGCAGACCGACTTCCCGGCCGGCGTCGTGAACGTCGTGCCGTCGGCGGACCACCTCGTCGGCGAGGAGCTGACGCTCTCTCCGAAGGTCGACCTGATTTCGTTCACGGGTTCCACCTCTGTGGGCAAGCGAATCATGGAGAAGGGTGGCGCCACCCTCAAGCGGACGTTCCTGGAGCTCGGCGGCAAGTCGGCCACCATCGTGCTCGACGATGCCGACTTCGCCACCTCGGTACCGTCCGGCATCGCCGTCTGCTTCCACGGCGGCCAGGGCTGCGCCATTCAGACCCGCATGTTGCTCCCTCGTGCGCGCTACGAGGAGGGGGTGGAGCTCCTGCGATCGACGCTGGGCTCCGTGGCCTACGGGGACCCGCAGCGACCTGACGTCCTGATGGGACCACTGATCTCGGCCAAGCAGCGCGACCGCGTCCTCGGGTACATAGAGAAGGGCGTCAACGAGGGGGCGACCCTCGCCCTCGGCGGCGGCCGGCCGGCCGATCTCCCCAAGGGCTGGTACGTCGAGCCGACCCTGTTCACCGATGTCGACAATTCGATGACGATCGCCCAGGAGGAGATCTTCGGGCCGGTCCTCGTCGTCATCCCCTTCGACAACGACGACGACGCCGTACGGATCGCCAACGACAGTGTGTACGGGCTCTCGGGAGGGGTGTTCTCCGCCTCGCTCGAGCGCTCGCTGCGCGTGGCCGAGCGCATCCGCACCGGCACGTTCGCCGTCAACGGGGGCATGCCGATCGGGCAGGCCGACATGCCCTTCGGCGGGTACAAGCACAGCGGGATCGGGCGCCAGAACGGTCTCGCCGGGTTCGACCAGTACCTCGAGACCAAGTCCGTGGCGTGGCCGACGCCCCAGTAGGCCGCCTGCTCGAGCCGTGAGCGACCATGACCCCGTCCTCCGGCAGCACGGGTTTCACGCGCTACGGATCGCCCGGGTCGTGGCCGAGACCCACGACGCCAGCTCCTTCGTCCTCGACGTTCCCGCCGAGCTCGAAGAGACCTTCCGCTACCGGCCGGGGCAGTTCTGCACCTTCCGGGTCCACATTGACGGCGACGAGCAGCTGCGCTCGTACTCCATGTCGAGCGCTCCGGCGACGGACCGCGACCTGACCGTCACCGTCAAGCGCGTGGCGAACGGGCTGGTGTCGAACTGGTTCCTCGACAACCTGTCGGAAGGGGACACGATTGAGCTCACGAAGCCGGCGGGCGTCTTCTGCCCGCAGGAGTCGACACGCCCGGTGCTCGGGTTCTGCGGCGGCAGCGGCATCACGCCGGTGATGTCGATCACCAAGCACGTGCTGGCGACGACGCAGCGCCCGGTCCGGCTCCTCTACGCCAACCGCGACCGCGACTCCGTCATTTTCGACGCCGCCTTCACCGGTCTTGCCGCCGCACACCCTGACCGGCTGGAGGTACGGCACCATTTCGATGCCGACGACGGTTTCCTGACCCCCGAGGCCATCGCCCAGTTCGTGGGCGGCGACCGTGAGGCCGACCTCTACATCTGCGGACCGGGCCCCTTCATGGACCTCGTGGAGTCGACGCTGCAGACGCTGGGCGTCGCGTCGGAGCACATCTTCATCGAACGCTTCCTGGTGGAGCAGGCGGAGAAGACGGACGCGCTGATCGTCGACGAGTCGACGCACGGTGAGGTGGACGCCGCGGTGCCCGACGAGGTGTCCGTGACCCTCGGGGGCAAGACGGTGGTGGTCCGCTACCAGCCGGGCGACACCCTGCTCGAAACAGCCCGTCGCGGTGGCCTGCGCCCCCCGTTCTCCTGCGAAGCCGGCAACTGTGCCACCTGCATGGCCTTCTTGAAGGAGGGCTCGGCCCGCATGCGGGCGAACAACGCGTTGACGCCCGAAGAGGTGGAGGAGGGCTGGATCCTCACCTGCCAGGGCCTGCCGTCCGGCCGGGTGGTGACCGTCGAGTACGAGGCGATTTGACTGCTCAGGGCCCGGGCTCGACCAGGAGGTCCAGGTAGGCGGCGCCCGAGTCCGGCACTCGCGGCTGCCCCCAGCACTCGACCGGGAACGACACCATGATCATGGAGTACAGCAGGTGCAGGAGGTTCACCTGGTCCTCGGACAGTTCGTCGAGGGGGAACTGGTCGAGGTAGGTCATGGCCGCGTCGGCGCGGGGCATGGCGGCGTCGTAGAGCGCTTGCATCTCGTCCATGGTGCTGGCCAGCCGCGTGGCGTAACGCTCGCGCTCGGTGGGCAGGCTCCACTTGGCGGCGAACGGTTCCAGGTCGGTGAATTCGCTCGGCAACAGGGTCGTGTCCATCTGCGTCATACCTCCGCGTGCTGCTGCTTCTTGTAGTCGTCCACCCACTCCTGGGCCACCTTGTGCATGTGACGGCAGAGCACCTCCTGATCCATCAGGGGGAAGCGCTCGATCACCCGTGACTCGAGCATGGTCTGCGTCGCCTCGAGGGTGTTGGCGTCCTGGAGCCCGAACTCCTTGAACGTCACGGCGGCGTTCTCGTGCGCGACCCGCTCCCGTGCATTCTTGGCCGGGACGAAGTACAGCGTCCCCTCGAACACGTGCTCGTTGGGTCCGACGGGCCAGTAGTGGTACGTCAGATACCAGCTCTGCTGCCAGACCAGAATGGTGAAGTTGGGCCAGAGCTGAAATGAGTCGAGGCCCCACGGGTCGCAGCCGGCCGGGTTGATGCCGGCGTCCTTCTGGTCGTAGCCGAGGTCGGGACCGTCCCACGGCCCGAAGAGCCCGCTGCGGGTCAGTGTGTCGATGGGCTTCACCATGTTCTCCGGCAGGTTCCAGGGATGGATGCCGGCCGTGCTGACCAACCGGTGCGGACCGTCGATTTTGTAGGCGGGCGCCTCGAAACCGGCTTGCGCCGCCGCGGCCGACCAATCGGGCGGTGATTGCTTCGCGTGCAGAATCGGTGCGTGGTAGAACTCCTGAAAGGCGTCCATGTAGAGCTTCCAGTTGCTCTTCACGTTGGCCCGATAGAAGAAGCGCTCGGTCTGCTTCTCGAACGGGTAGTTCTCCAGCTTGGTCACCATCGGCCCGAGGAAGTCACGTAGTGACTGCTCGGGCTGCTTGGCCAGGTTGATGAAGATGAACCCCGCCCAGACGTCACAGTGCACCGGGACGAGGCCGTAGTCGGCCTTGTCGAGGTCGAAGAACTCCTGCTCTTGTTGGACGAAGGAGCATGCGCCGTCGAGGTCGTAGCGCCAGGCGTGGTACTTGCACACGAACTGGCGGGTGGTGCCGCTGGTCTCCTCCTTGGGGTAGTCGTTCCAGACCAGCTTGTTCCCGCGGTGGCGGCACATGTTGTAGAAGGCCCGGACCTCGCCGTCCTTGCCCTTCACCACGACGACCGAGGTCTTGGCCACGGCGAGCTCCTTGGTGAAGTAGCTGCCCGGGCGCGGGAGCTGCTCGACCCGGCCGACGTTGAGCCAGGCCCGCTTGAAGACCGCCTCGCGCTCCAACTCGAAGAACTCCTGCGAAATGGAGTCCTCGTAGTTGATCGGCTCGGTCCCGAGGTCGAAGTGCTCCGTCCAGCTGCCTTCGGGTGGCTTGGGCCAACGTGGCATGAGTTGGGTCCTCTCTGCGTGGCGTTCGTTGACGCGGGCGATGGTAGCACTGCTCTCAGCAGATGAGAAGAGCGTTTCCAGAGGAGAGGGTTCCCCTCCCGCCGGACCCGCCGGTGGCCTTGCTCGTTGACCGCCGGGAGCAATTGGTGTCAAGGTACTGACATCAAATAGCTCAGGGGGTGCCCGTGACGGCTACCAGCACCAGCGACGTCTATTACGACACCTACGACGTCGGCATCAACGCCGACCCGTATCCCGTCTACCGGCGGCTGCGGGAGGAGGCGCCCATCTACTACAACGACACGCACGACTTCTTCGCCGTGAGCCATTTCGCCGACGTGGAGAAGGGCCTGCTCGACGCCCAGACCTACATCTCCGGCAAGGGCGGGATCATCGAGTTGATCAAGGCGGATATCGAGATGCCCCCCGGCGTCATCATCTTCGAGGACCCCCCGACTCACACCATCCACCGACGCCTCCTCTCGCGTGCCTTCACCCCGCGGCGTGTGGCCGAGCTGGAGCCGAAGATCCGCGAGTTCTGCGCGTTGAGCCTCGACCCGCTGGTCGGAGCCGAACGGTTCGACTTCATTGCCGACCTGGGCGCCCAGATGCCGATGCGGGTGATCAGCATGCTCCTCGGCATTCCCGAGGGTGATCAGGAAGCAGTACGCGACCACGTGGACGCCAATCTCCGCACCAAGGAGGGCGAGCCGATGCAGGTGTCGGAGAACTTCGTCACCGGCGAGCTGTTCGCCGACTACGTGGACTGGCGGGCCGACCATCCCTCGGACGACATCATGACCGAGCTCTTGAACGTGGAGTTCACCGACGAGACCGGCACGTTGCGCAAGCTGACGCGCGCCGAGCTCCTGACCTACCTGGAGGTGCTCGCCGGCGCGGGGAACGAGACCACGACCCGCTTGATCGGATGGACCGCCAAGGTCCTGGCCGACCACCCTGACCAGCGCGCCGAGCTCGTCGCCGATCCCTCGCTCATTCCGAATGCCATTGAGGAGGTCCTGCGCTACGAATCGCCGGCTCCCCACGTGGGGAGATGCGTGGCGCGCCAGGATCTCGTCGTCCACGGGACCACGGTCCCGTCCGGCAGCGTGATGCTCTTCCTCCTGGGCTCGGCCAACCGGGACGACCGCCGTTTCCCCAACGGGGACAGCTTCGACATCCACCGGAACGATGGTCGGCATCTCACCTTCGGCAACGGCATCCACCTCTGCATGGGGGCCGCGCTCGCCCGCATGGAGGGTGTGATCGCTCTCGAGGAAGTGTTGACCCGCTTCCCGACGTGGGATGTCGACCTGGACAACGCGCGACTCTCCCCCACCTCGACGGTGCGGGGATGGGAGACGCTTCCCGTGCTCACCAGGTAGCGCGGCGACGCATGCCGCGTGACGTCGCGACCTGATGGCATGACCGCTCTGCCCACAACGGAAAACCCCGGACCTTCCACGACGGAAAGAGCTCGCCGCCCCTACGACAGCTCACTGCGGCGCCAACGGGCAGCCGAGACGCGTGCGCGCATCATCGCCGCCGGCTCCGCGTTGCTGCGCGGCTCGTCGGTGCGGGACTGGCAGGGACTGACCATCCGAGCCGTGGCCGAGGAGGCGGGCGTCAACGAGCGCACTGTCTACCGCCACTTCGCCAACGAGCAGGGCCTCCACGACGCAGTGATGCGCCGGTTGGAGGATGAAGCCGGGATTGAGCTGCAGGGCATGCAGCTCGAGGACATCGCAGACGTGACAGCCCGCATCTTCGAACACGTCGCCACCTTCCCGTCTGACGCGCGTCCGCCACTCGACCCGATTCTCATGGAAGCGAAGCGTCGCCAGCACGCGGCACTCCTCGCCGCCGTTGCTGCCCGCACCCCGCCGTGGTCCGAGGCCGACCGCGCCGTGGTGGCGGCGATCTTCGACATCCTCTGGAGCGTCGCCAGCTACGAGCGAATGGTCGTCGACTGGGCGCTCGAACCCTCCGACGCCACCCGAGGCATCACCTGGGTCATCGGGCTCCTGCGCGAGGCGATCTCCGCAGCGTCCGACGGGCTGCCCTAACAGCTACCGGTCGGACTCGCCCGTCCCAGCGGCCCGCCCCGCCTTGTGCAGCGTGTTGGCCGCCAGTCGCATGTGCGCCGCATCGACCAGCTTCCCGTCCCGACCGATGGCGCCGACACCGCCGGCCTCGGCCTCGCGGTAGGTCGCCATCGCCTGGTGGGCTGCCGCCACCTCGTCGGGGGTGGGCGAGAACACCTCGTGGGCGATGGGCACCTGGCTCGGATGGATGGCCCACTTGCCGTCGTAGCCGAGCGCACTGGCCGCCCATGCGGAGCGCCGGTACCCCTCCGGGTCCTGGTAGGCGGGGTACGGCGCGTCGACGGCGTCGAGCATGGCGGCGCGGGCCGCCGTGAGCACCTGCACCCGGGCGAAGTGCCAGAAGTCGCCCGGGTAGTCCACGACGGGATCGAAGTTGCCGTCGACCCGGGCGTGGAGCGAGGCCGAGAGGTCACCGGCCCCGAAGATGAGCGCCTCGAGCCGGTCACTGGCCCCGGCGATCTCGAGCGCGTTGGCCAGTCCCTCGGCTTCCTCAATGAGGACCTCCAGCCCGATGGGGCGGGACAGCCCGAGCTTGGACTCGAGCTGGGTGAGCAGCACGTCGACCCACCACACGTCGCGGGCTCGTCGTACCTTGGGCACGATCAGCACGTCGAGCGCCTCACGGGCACCGGTCACGACCTCAATGATGTCGCCGTGACACCAGGGCGTGTCGATCCCGTTGACGCGGACGGCCCGGACGGTCTGCCCCCAGTCCTGCCCGGTCAGCGCGTCGACGGCGATCGACCGGGCCGCCTCCTTGGCCGAGGGGGCGCACGCGTCCTCGAGGTCGAGGAACACGAGGTCCGCCCCCGACGACGCCGCCTTCTCGCACATGCGCTCGCTGCTGGCCGGTGTGGCCAGCTCTGCACGTCGGGATCGGGGTACGCGCATGGGTGCTCCTGTTCCTTGCTCGTCGGCTCAGATGATCGCGGCGTCTCGCAACGCCTGCAGCCTCTCGGCGTCGAGGCCGAGGAGGTCGCCGAAGACGGCGTCGTTGTCGGCGCCGACGCCCCGGCCGAGGTAGTCAACCCCTCCGGGTGTCTCGCTGAGCAGTGCCACCGGCGCCTGGACCGTCATGGGACCGAGATCGGGGTCGTCCACCCTGATGAACGTGCCGCGGGCGCGCAGGTGCTCGTCGGCGAGCAGCTGGGCGGCGTCGTAGACGGGGGCGGCAGCCACGTCGGCCGCCTCGAACACCGCCATGACGTCGTCGAGGGTGCGAACCCGGATCCAATCGGCGACAATGGCATCGATCTCGTCACCGTGGGCCTGGCGCCGGAGCGGGTCGACGTAGTCCTCGTCCTCGGCCAGCTCGGGCCGGTCGACCGCACGGTAAAGGCGCATCACGATGTTGCGCGACGCGCTCGGAGAGGGCGACCCAGCGGCCGTCAGCCGTGAGATAGGCGTTGCGGGGGGCGCTGGCGTCGAGGCGGTTCCCCGTCCGGCCCATCACGATCCCGAGGTGGCTGTAGGCCAGCGTGGACGTCTCCACCAGGCGGGCCAGCGGCTCCACCAGGTTCACGTCGATGAGCTGGCCCGTCCCGTCGTGCAGGTCGCGGTGGTAGAGCGCCATCATGACGGCGAACGTGGCCGACTGGGCGGCGATGCCGTCGGCCAGGAAGAACGGTGGCAGCGTCGGCGGGCCGTCTGGTTGCCCCGTGACGTAGGCGAACCCGCTCATCGCCTCGGCCAGGGTGCCGAAGCCCGGCCGGTCGCTGGCGGGCCCGCCGCCGCCATAGCCGCTGACGTGGAGCATGACGAGTTGGGGGTGCGCCCGGTGCACCGACTCGTAGTCGAGACCCCAGCGAGCCAGCGCGCTGGGGCGGTTGTTCACCACGAGCACGTCGCTCATGTGGAGCAGGCGATGGAAGAGCTCCTGCCCTGCGGCGGCGCGCAGGTCGAGCGTGACGCAGCGCTTGTTGCGACCGACGCTCTTCCAGAACAGGCCGATGCCGTCCTTTTGGTAGCCCCAGGTACGCAGCGGGTCCCCTGCTCCCGGCTGCTCCACCTTGATCACCTCGGCGCCGAACTCTCCGAGCGCGGTGGCCACCATCGGGCCGGCGGCCAACGTGGCGGCGTCGACCACCCGGAGGCCGCGGAGCGGTCGGGCCGTGTCAGGCACCATGTACTGACTGGGGACGCTCGAGCCCGAGATGCCCCCGCAGCGTCGAGCTGGTGTAGCGGTCGCGGAAGACGCCCCGGCGCTGGAGTTCGGGCACCACCAGACGGACGACATCCTCGTAGGCACCCGGCGAGTGCGTGGCGGCGATGACGAAGCCGTCGCAGGCACCGCCGTCGAACCACTCCTCCATCTGGTCGGCGATGTCGGGGCCGGTGCCGACAAAGCGTGGCCCCTGCAACAGGGTCGCACGGTGCCCGGCCAGGTCGCCCAGCGTCACCGTGTCGCCGCCGATGTGCGTCTTGATGTTCTGCACGAGCCCCCGGATGCCCGAGACGGACTCAATGAGATCGTCCGTGATGGGCGCGTCGAGCGACAGGCCGGAGAAGTCGTAGTTCATGAGCTCGGAGAGAAGCGTGAGCGAGGCCATCGGGTCGACCAGGTCGTTCAGGAAGAGCTGCTCGCGCTCCTCGGCGTGGGCCTTGGACTCTCCGACCACCGTGTACGCCATTGGGCACATCTTGATGGAGTCGGGTTGCCGCCCCTGCTCGCCGATCTTCTCCTTCTGGTCCTTGTAGTGGGCCCGGGCCACGTCGATGCCGGGATCGCCAGTGAAGATCAGTTCCGCCCACTTGGCGGCGAATTCACGGCCCCGCCCCGACGACCCCGCCTGCATGAGGACGGGCCGGCCCTGGGGCGTGCGGGGCACGGTCAACGGACCCCGCACGTCGAACCACTCCCCCTCGTAGTTGAGCTCGTGGACCTTGTCGGGGTGAGCGAACAACGGCGTCTCGCGGTCGAGCACCAATGCGTCGTCGTCCCAACTGTCCCAGAGCCCGGTCGTCGCCTCGAGGAACTCGTCGGCGCGGTCGTAGCGCGCGTCGTGCGCCAGGTGCTCCTTGAGACCGAAATTCTGCGCCTCGCCGTCGTTCACCGATGTCACCACGTTCCAGGCGGCCCGGCCGCCCGAGAGATGGTCGAGCGTGGCGAACGTCCGGGCGACGTGGAACGGCGAGTAGTAGGTCGTCGAGTAGGTCGCCCCGAGGCCGATATTCCTGGTGGCCGCGGCCACGATGCCGAGCACGATGCTCAAGTCGAGCTTCACCGGGCGGGCGCCGGTACGGACCGCCTCGGCCACGGATCCGCCGTAGATGCCGGGCATGGCCAACCGGTCGTCGAAGAACATGAGGTCGAAGCACCCGTCCTCGAGCGTCCGCCCGAGCTTCTCGTAGTACCCAGCGGTGAGGAATCCGTGCTCGGTGGCGGGGTGGCGCCACGAGCCGGCGTACACCGTGGCGTTCCCGGCCTGCATGAACCCCACCAACGCCATCTGCCGTCGCTTGCTGGCCATTCGCTCCCCCTTTTCGGGCAAGCCCCGAACTTAATATGTAGTATTTCAGATATCAAACTCGTCACGACCACCGTCCGGACCCAGGCGGCCAACGAACTACGGGACCGGATCCTCACCGGCCGGCTCCAGCCGGGCGATCGCCTCGACCTCGAGCAGCTGACCACCGAGTTCGGGATCAGCCGGACCCCGATCAGAGAAGCCCTCCTCGAGCTGTCCTACGAGGGCCTGGTCGAGATCACGCCCCGCAGCGGCATGGCCGTGGTCGGCATCACACCCCAGGACGCCGTCGACAACTTCGCCGTCCTCGCCGCGCTGGTCGGCAAGGCCGCCGAGATGGCGACCGCGCGCATCACGCCGACCGAGATGGCGAACTTGGTCGAGCTGGCCGGCGCCATCGAAGGCTCCGACGACGTCGTCGCCGCCAACCGCCGCTTCCACCGGGCGTTGAACCTGGCCGCCCGGTCCCCCCGCCTCCTCACCTACCTCCGTCAAGCCGTCCGCGTGGTGCCCGGCAACTACTTCGAGCTCTTTCCCGAAGCCGAGCAGCGCAGCAAGGAGGAGCACGCCGCGCTGCTCGACGCCATGTCGTGCGGCGACGCCCGTACGGCCCGGGGCATTGCCGAAGCACACGTGCTGTCCGCCGGCGACGCCCTCGGTGGCTGGTTGGCCGATCGGGCGGCGCGCCACCGGGTCGATGCGCCTCCCGTCTGAAGCGGCTCCCCCGACCAGACGCCCGTCAGCCGGCCATTGGCTGGGCCCCGGTCAGTTCGCCTTGTCGCGTTGCGGCGAGAGCACCTTGTCGAGGTTGGCCCGGAGCTCCGGCGTCGTGAACGACCGATCCTCCGCACTCAGCGCGAAGTCCAACGCGGCGAGCACGGCGCGTTCGAGCTGGATGTTGATGATGCGCTTGGTGTCCTCGACCGCCCCTTTGGGCAGCTTGGCGATGCGCCGCGCGCACGCCAGCGCATCGCTCAGGACCTCGTCGTCGGCACACACGTGATTGACCAGTCCGATGGCCGCGGCCCGCTCCGCGGGGATGCGATCCCCCGTCAGCGCGTACTCCTTGGCCAGCTGCAGGCTGGTGAGCAGCGGCCACACCACGGGCCCGCCGTCGGCCGCCACCAGGCCGAGGAGGACGTGCGGGTCGGCCAGGTGCGCGCTCTGGGCCATGAACACGATGTCGGAAAGGGCCACCAGGCTGCAGCCGAGCCCGACCGCCGGGCCGTTCACGGCGGCGATGATCGGCAGCCGGCAGGCCACCATGCCGGTCACGATCTGCCGGCCGTGCGTCAGCGTCGTGTGACGGAGCTCGGCGTCCCGCGCCAGCTCGTCGAGATAGTCGAAGTCCCCGCCGGCGGAGAAGGCCCGCCCCGCGCCCGTGATCACCGCCACCCGCGCCTCGGCATCGGCATCGAGTTGCGGGAACAGCGCGGCCAGTCCCGCGTGCAGGACGTGGTTGGTCGCATTGAGGTCGTCGGGCCGGTTCAACGTGACGACGCGGATGGGACCCTCCGAGCGGACCTGCAGCTCGTCGGGAAGGTCGTAGGTGGTCATGATGTCGGTAGCTCCAGGATTCGGCCGGCGATGAGATTGCGCTGTATCTGCGACGTGCCCCCCATGACGCTCTGGGCGCGACTGTAGAGGTACACCTTCAGCCAGGTGTCGTCCCCGTCGGCGTGCACGGCGCCGCCGATGGAGAGCGCCGCATGCCCGACGGCCTGTTCGGTCGCAGTCATGAGCAGCTTGTCCACCGATCCCTCGGGGCCGTGCGACAGGCCGTTGAGGCGGTCCGAGAGCCGGCGGCTGACGTGGCGCCGCAGCATCTCGTTCTCCACCAGGGCCCAGGCCAGGTCACGTCGCGCCTCGGGACCGCACGCCGCCGGGTCGTCCCGCACCACTTCGGCCAGCTGATTGACGAGCTTGCCGTACCGGGCCACGTAGCCCAGCTCGCCCGGCTCGCGCTCGTGGCTCACGACCGTCATGGCCAGCCGCCAACCCTCACCGGGCTCGCCGACCATGTTCGCCGCGTCGACCCGAGCACCGTCGAAGAGGACCTCGCCGAACTCGCGGGTGATCCCGTTGATCATCTTGAGCGGTCGCTGCGCAATGGCGGGCTGCCCCATCGGCACGATGAAGGCGGAGATGCCGCGGTGCGGCGGGACGTCGGGGTCGGTGCGCGCCAGGACGAGGCACCAGTCGGCGGCATCGGAATAGCTCGTCCAGACCTTGTGACCCGTGATGACGTATTCGGAGCCGTCGCGCACCGCACGCGTGCGGAGCGAGGCCAGGTCGGACCCTGCATCGGGCTCGCTGAACCCCTGGCACCAGCGCTCGCGCCCGCTCACCAGGCCCGGCAGGAAGCGGTGCTGCACGTCCTCGCTCCCGTGGCGCAGGAGGCCCTGGACGAGATACCCGATGCTCGGTCGCGGCGGCGTGCCGGCGGCGATCAGCTCCTCGTCGAGGATCACCTCGTACACGCTCGGCAGGCCGTGCCCGCCCACCGCGGTCGGCCAGGAGAGGCCGAAGAAGCCGCCGTCGTAGAGCGACTGATGCCAGGCGGCCTGGCCGGCCCAGTACTCGTCCGCCGTGGACGACGCCGGGAGCCCGGGATTGTTCCGGCCCAACCATGCGCGCAGGCGCAGGCGGAACTCGAGCTCCTCGGGGGAATCCGCGAAGTCCATCAGGCCGCGCCGATGCCGCGGGCGGCGAGCACCCGGTCCAGGTTGGGCCCGACACCGCCGAGCACGTCGGTCGAGAGCAGGGCGCGGCGCAAGAAGACGTGGGCCAGGCACTCCCAGGTGTTGCCGATGCCACCGTGCACCTGAATGGCCGTCTCGCAGACGGCGCGGGCGGCCCGGGCACAGTAGGCCTTCGCCGCCGACGCGGCGGCCAGGGCCTCGGGGCCCGGCAACGCGTCGACGGCCCAGGCGGCGTGCAGGGCAATGCTGCGGGAGCCCTCCAGGGCGACCAGGGCGTCGGCCAGCAGGTGCTGCACCGCCTGAAACGACCCGATGGCGGCACCGTACTGGCGGCGTTCGCGCGCGTAGTCCGTGGCCAAGGCCAACGCGCCGCGCATGATGCCGACCAGGTCGGCGCTGGTCGCGGCCAGGCCGAGACTGCGCCAGGCCGCGAGGTCATCGGGAGTGATCAACCGGGGCTGCCCGTCGACGAGCACGGCTGCGCCGGGGGCGGCGACGCGGGCGAGCGGTCGTGTCAGGTCGATGCCCTCGCTGGCGTCCTCCAGCTCGACGGCCGCGACGGCGTGCCCGCCCGGACGCTCCACCAGCACGAGGGCCGAGAAGGCGCTCGCTGCATCGGGGGCCAGGGCCGCGGCGTCGACCAGACCCCCGCGCGCCACCGCAAGCCGTCCCAGGTCCTCCTCGAACGCGACCGTCTCGGAGGTGTCGGCAGGGGGCGCCCCGGCGAGCCGGCGCAGCTCGGCGGCCAGGGTCGCACCGAGAAACGGCGCGTCGGCCAGTCCCCGTCCGAGCTCTTCGGCGACGATCGCGACCTCGACCGCCGACGCCCAAGGCGTTCTGCCGTCGTCGGTCGCCGTGCGGAGTTCGCGCCAGCCCGAGTCGCCGACCGCGGCGTCGAGCTTGACCAGCCGCTCGGCGTCATTGAGCGCGGCGACACCGTGCACGCCCAGGCGATCCACCACCTGGGCCGCGGCGTCACGCAGGGCCACCTGTTCGGCTGAGAGGCGGACGTCCATCAGGCAGGGGACGCGGGCGCCAGGGACGGAGCCCACTCGTCACGCAGGGTGCGCCGCAGCACCTTGCCCGACGGGGTACGCGGAACGGCGTCGACCAGGACGACGTGGTGCAGCCGCTTGTAGGTGGCCAACGAGTCGCCGACGAGCTGCTGCAGCTCTTCGGGGCGTGACGGCCGAGCCCGGCTCGAGCTGGACGGCGGCCACCGGTACCTCGCCGGCCCGCTCGTCGGGGACGCCGAACACAGCGCAGTCGACGACGGCGGGGTGGCCGTGCAGCACGGCCTCGATTTCGGCCGGCGCGACCTGGAAGCCGCTCACCTTGATCATCTCCTTGCTGCGGTCGGTCAGGTGGACCCAGCCTTCGGGTTCCAACCAGCCGACATCCCCCGTCCGGTACCAGCCGTCGGCGAACGCTGCGGCCGTGGCCTCGTCGGGCAGGTAACCGGCCATGGCCGAGTCGCTCAGCACCTGGACCTCCCCGACGCCGCCCGGCGGCAGGACTTCTCCGCTCTCGAGGTCGACGACGCGCAGGGTGACACCGCCGATCGGGAGCCCGGCGGAATCGAGGCGCCACCTGTCCGGATCGTCCACTGGGTTGGCCGTGATCACGGGTACCTCGCTCGTGCCGTAGGCGGGAAGCCAGCGCACTCCGGTGCGGGCCGAGACGGTCTCGGCCACGCTCGGCGTGATCGGGGTGGCGCCCCACATGACGTAGCGCAGCGACGAGAGGTCGTAGTCCTCGAGGTTGTGGTGGTTGGCCATGGCCAGCGCGATCGGGGCGACGGCCATCTCCAGCGTCATGCGCTCGTCTTGAATGCAGCGCAGCTCTTCGTCGAGGTCGAAGCGGCGGTGCAGCCGGACGGTGGCGCCGGCCGCGGCGGCGGCGAGCAGGTTCAACAAGCCCAAAATGTGCGAGGGCGGGGTCGCCACCTGGAAGCGGTCCTCGGGGCCCAGCCCGAGCGCCGTCACCCAGTGCTGCGTCCCCAGGACGATGGAGCGGTGGATGTGCCGGACGGCCTTCGGCCGGTCCGTCGTCCCGGAACTGAACACGAAGACGGCGTCGTCGGTCTCACCGGATCGCCACCGCAGGCGCGGGCCGCTGTCACTGCTGCGGTCGATCAGCACCGCCGTGGCGGCGTCGTCCAGATTGAGCACCGACTCCGCACCGAGTTCCGTCGGCGAGCAGCACGACGCCGGTGCCGTCGGCCACGCCGTAGCGGGGCGTGGTCAAACCGAGAGCGGTGGCCACCTCGAGCGCCTTCCAGGAGGAGTTGAGCATGACCGGGACGGCACCGAGCTTGCTGGCGGCGTGGACGGCGATCACGAACTCGGGCCGGTTCGACGTCATGACCGCCACGCGGTCGCCCCGACCCACTCCCTGCACGGCGAGGTGCTGCGCCAGCGCATTGGCGGCCCGGTTCAGCTCCCCGTACGTCCAGCGGTCGTCGCCGGCCACGACGGCGACGTGGTCGGGGCGGTTCTCGGCGGCCGACTCGAGCCCGTGATGCATGAGGCCCGTTGCCATCGGGAAACATTCTTCTCTGAATTGAGATCCGGCGTCAACACCAAGGAAGTGTAGGGTTATCAGTGCCATGAGCAGCACGAATATCAATGCGACCGACGAGGACGTCCGCGCCGAGATCGTGGCGACCGTCCGCCGTTTCGTGGAGCGGGAGGTCATCCCCGTGGCCTCCGATCTCGAGCGATCGGACACCTTTCCCGAGGAGATCGTCTCGCAGATGCGCGAGCTCGGGCTCTTCGGCGTGACCATCCCCGAGGAGTACGGCGGCCTCGGCCTCGACCTGCTCACCTACATCGGCATCATTGAGGAGCTGGCCTACGGCTGGATGAGCCTGACCGGCATTGTGAACACGCACACCATGGCGGCAACGCTGATCATGGCGCACGGGACCGAAGACCAGAAGCAGCGCTGGCTCCCCTCCATGGCAACGGGGGAACGGCGGGGCTGCCTCTCGCTCTCCGAGCCCGATGCGGGGAGCGACACGCGCAACATCTCGTGCCGGGCGGTACGCGACGGGGACGAGTACATCCTCAACGGCAGCAAGGCGTGGGTCACGAACGGCGAGCGCGCCTCCCTTGTGGCGCTGGCCGCACGTTCCGAGGAGGGCATCACTGCGTTCATCGTGGAGAAGGAGCCGGGCACGCGCTTCGAAGGCATCGCTGTGAGCAAGCATGTGGGCAAGCTCGGCTACCGCGGCGTCGAGACGGTGGAGATGGCCTACACCGACCACCGCATCCCCGCCGGCAACGTCATCGGCGAGCTCGGGCGCGGGTTGCCGCAGATCCTCGGTGTGCTCGAGGTGGGACGCATCAACATCGCGGCGCGGGCAGTGGGTGTGGCCAGGGCCGCCTTCGACGCCGCGCTGGCCTACAGCATGCAGCGCGAGACCATGGGCAAGGTCATCGGCGAGCACCAGGCGATCCAGCTGAAGCTGGCCGACATGGCGACCCGCCTGGAGGCGGCGCGGCTGCTCACCCGCAACGCGGCCGAGCGGCGGGCCAAGGGACTACGGTGCGACGTCGAGGCCGGCATGGCGAAGCTCTTCGCCAGCGAGACCGCGCTCGAGCTGGCCACCGAGGCCATGCGCATTCACGGCGGAGTCGGCTACACCACCGAGTTCCCGGTGGAGCGCTACTACCGCGACGCGCCGCTGATGATCATCGGCGAAGGGACCAACGAGATTCAGCGCATCGTCATCGCCCGGGGCCTCCTGGCCCGGGCCCGCGCCCAGGGCTGAGCGGCACCGTCTCGGTGGTCGCCTCGTCGTCCGGCCGGCGCGTGGCGAGCTCGGCCAACACCTCGTCGGTGTGCTCGCCCAAGAGCGGCGCCGGTGCGGCCCGCCCGACGGGGAGGTCCGAGAAGCTCACCGGGCCGTTGACGGAACGCTGCGTGGTCCCGTCGGTCTCGTTGCGCAGCTCGAGGAACCCGTCATTGGCGGCGAGCTGCGGATCCTCCAGCACGTCCGCCGGCCCCTGCGCCGGCGCCCACCACACGCCCACGGCGTCGAAGCGCTCGGCCCACTCGGCGAGCGTACGTTCGGCCACAATGTCGTCGAGAACGGCGATCACCTCGGCGCGGTTCGTGCGCAGGGCCCGGGCGTCGGCGAAGCGGGGATCGTCCAAGAGATCGGGCCGGCCGAGGGCGCGGCACACGCTGTCGACATGGCGGTCCGCTTCGAGGCCGGTAAAGAAGAACCAGCGCTCGTCCTTGGTCCGGTAGGAGTTCATGAGGGGCGTCTGGTTGTTCTGTCGGGCCTCCGACTTTGCCACCTTGCCGACGGTCTCCTGGAGGCTGAGATCCCACCCGAGCACGTAGGTGCCGGTCCGGAGCAGTGAGACCTCGACGACGCGACCGCGACCGGTCTGGCGCTGCTCGAGCACAGCGGCCAACAGGCCTGCCAGGGCGGCCAGCCCGCTGATGTGGTCCCCGATACCTCCCCGCGCGTTGAGGGGAACGCCTTCGCTGTTGGCCAGTTGCACCGAGAGGCCGGAGCGGGCCCAGAAGGCCCCGATGTCGTAGGCCGGACGGTTGCGGTCCTGACCCTGCAGGCCGTATCCGCTCACGCTGCAGTAGACGAGGCGGGGGTGGCGGGCGACGGTGGCGGAGGGCTCGAGGTCGAGCCCGTCGAGCGCATCGGGACGCAGGTTGGTGAGGAACACGTCCGCGGTCGAGAGCAGCTCCTCCAGGCTCTGCCGCGCCTGCTGGTCGCGCAGATCGAGCATGACGCTGCGCTTGCCCCGGTTGTCCTGCGCGAAGGCCGGGTTCGGGAAGTCCTTGCCGATCCCGAGCGAACCGAAGGCGCTCCGCATCGGGTCGCCGCTCGGTGGTTCCACCTTGACGACGTCGGCGCCCCAGTCAGCGAGCAGCGCACCAGCCGACGGGGCGGCGACCCAGACGCCCATCTCCACCACGCGCAGGCCGGTGAGCGCAGTCAGGCCCTGGTGCTCGGTCGTCATGGCGTGCCGGAGCCCGGGCGCCCCGAGACCTGGTCCCGGAGCACGTCCTTGAGTACCTTGCCGGTCGCGCCCACCGGGAGTGCATGGACGATCTCGACGACCCGGGGGACCTTGTAATTGGCCATCTCGCTCCTGCTCCATTCCATGATGTCGTCGCCGGTGACGTCCCCGGACACCACGACGAAGGCCATGCCCACCTCGCCGAGCCGCCGGTCGGGGATGCCGATCACCGCCGCCTGCTGGACGGCCGGGTGCCGCAGCAACGTGTTCTCGATTTCGGCCGGGTACGCGTTGAAGCCCCCGACGATGAACATGTCCTTGACCCGGCCGACGATGCGGAGCCGGCCCGCCTCGTCCACTTCGCCGAGGTCGCCCGTACGCAGCCAGCCGTCAGCCGAGAGCACCTTGGCCGTCTCCTCCGGATCGTCGAGGTAGCCCGCCATGATGCTGCCGCCGCGGAGCAGGACCTCACCGGCCTCGCCCGTCCCGAGGGCGCGCCCGTCCTCCCCGACGACGCGCAGCTCGAACCCCGGGCGGGGCCGGCCCACCGTCGTGGCGATCGCCTCGGCATCGTCGTCCTCGGAGGTGGCGCAGGCCGTCCCGCCCTCGGTGAGCCCATAGCCCGTGACGATCCTCGAGAAAGGCAGCTCGTCGTGGACGCGGCGGATCAATTCGACCGGGATGTCGGCCGAGCCGGTCACCGCCACGCGCAACGACGAGAGGTCGTAGCGTGACCGCTCCGGGTGGTCGAGGATGGATTGGTAGAGCGTGGGCGGTCCCGGGAGCACGGTGACATGCTCGGCGGCGACGCGGGCCAGGACCCGGTCGACGTCGAAGACGGGCTCCGGCACCATGGTGGCGCCGGCCACGACGCTGGCGAGGATGCCGGCCTTGAGGCCGAACATGTGGAAGTAGGGGTTCACCTGGAGATAGACGTCGCCGGCGCCGAGGCCGCTCATGGCCACCCAGTCCGTGGCCACAATGAGGGTGCGGCCATGGGTCATCACAACGCCCTTGGGGACGCCGGTCGTACCCGAGGTGAAGAGGATGTCCGACGGATCGTCCGGACCGAGAGCGGCACTGCGACGCGCCACCTCGGCCCGGGCGCCGGCGGTGGCTCCGGCCAGGAAGTCCGTCCACGACACCGCGCCTCCGGTCGCGTCCCCCTTGGCGACGACGACCGTGCGGAGCTGCGGCAGGTCGCTGCCGGTGTCCTCGAGCATGGCCACGTAGTCGGTGCCCAGGAAATCGGTGACGGTGACGAGGACGCGGGCCCCGCTCCGCGCCAGGATGACCGCGGCCTCGGCGCCTTTGAAGCGCGTGTTGATCGGCACGAGGACCGCACCGGCGGCGAACAGCCCGAGCGCCGCCACCGTCCACTCGACGCAGTTGCCGCACCAGATCGCCACCCGATCGCCGGGCTCGACCCCCGCCGCGACGAGCGCCGCACCGAACTCGTCGGCCGCTGCGGCCAACGCCGTGTACGACAGATCACTCGCCCCGTCGCGCACGGCCAGCCGGTCTCCGAACCGCTGCGCCGTCGCGCCGAGCAGGGCGGGGATGGAGGGCCAGGCCGCGGCGGGCTCGGGCGTGGCGGCGGGCTCGGGGCTCACCGCCGGAACCCCACCGGCAGGCCGCCACCCTCTGAGAATGGCCTTCTTTCCATACAATAATGATACTTTCGAACCGAGACCCCGCACGAACGTGGGACTCGCCGCCTCGCGATGCTGGAGAGGGAGAAGACATGGTCACCACGACGCCCACGCCGTATTACGACCCCTACGACTTCGACATCGACGCCGATCCCTACCCTGTGTGGAAGCGGCTGCGCGACGAGGCCCCGCTCTTCTACAACGAGAAGTACGACTTCTACGCCATCAGCCGCTACGACGACGTGGAGCGCGCGCTGGTCGAGTGGCAGACCTACAGCTCGGCGAAGGGCTCGGTGCTCGAGATCATCAAGGCGGAGATGGAGATGCCCCCGGGCATGTTCATTTTCGAAGACCCGCCCGACCACGACCTCCACCGCGGCATCATGAGCCGCGTCTTCACGCCGCGCCGCATGGCGGCCATTGAGCCCCAGGTGCGAGACTACGCAGCGCGCACGCTGGATCCGTTGGTCGGGCAAGGCGGCTTCGACTTCATCCTCGACCTCGGCGCCGAGATCCCCATGCGCACCATCGGCATGCTGCTCGGCATTCCCGAGGAGGACCAACAGACGATCCGCGACCACATTGACGATGGCCTCCGGCTCGAAGAGGGTGTCATGCCCGAAGTCGACTTCAGTCAGGGGGGCCAGACCGACTCGGACTACGGCGCGTACATCGACTGGCGGGCCGAGCACCCCTCCGACGACCTGATGACCGAGCTGCTCACCGCGGAGTTCACCGATGTGGACGGGACCGTGCGCACCCTGACCCGGGACGAGATCCTCGGGTACATCGGCCTGCTCTCCGGGGCGGGGAACGAGACGACGACGCGCCTCATCGGCTGGGCCGGCAAGCTGCTGGCCGAACATCCCGAGCAACGGGCGCAGCTGGTGGCGGACCCGTCGCTGATCCCGGCTGCCGTGGAGGAATGCCTGCGCTACGAGCCACCCTCCCCCGTCCAGGCGCGCTACGTCACGACCGACGTCCAGCACCACGGCCGGACCGTGCCGGCCGGCAGCGTCATGGTCCTGCTGAACGCGTCGGCCAACCGTGACGAGCGGCGGTTCGACGACCCCGACCGGTTCGACATCCGCCGCAAGGCCCAACGCCATTTGAGCTTCGGCTACGGGTTGCACTTCTGTCTGGGCGCACACCTGGCGCGGCTGGAGGCGCGCGTGGCGCTGGAAGAGGTGTTGAAGCGGTTTCCCGAATGGGAGGTCGACACGGACAACGCCGTGCAGGCGCGGACGTCGACGGTGCGGGGCTGGGAGAAGCTCCCGGTGCTGGTCCCGTGACGCCCCGGACAGCGGCGTACGGGGACGACCGTGACTGAGGCGGTCACCACCACGACGATCGGCGACGTCCTCGTCATCACCCTGGACCGGCCCGAGGTCAAGAACGCCATCGACTCGCACATGTCCCGCGGCGTCCTCGCCGCGCTGGCGGCGCTGGACACCGACGACGGACTGCGCGTCGGCGTCCTCACCGGCGCCGGCGGCTCGTTCTGCGCCGGCATGGACCTCAAGGCCTTCGCCCGCGACGGGCTGCCCGAGGGCATTGACGACGTCTTCCGCGACGGGTGTCGCAAGCCGCTCATCGCGGCCATCGAGGGCGTCGCCGTGGGCGGCGGATTGGAGCTGGCGCTCGTGGCCGACCTCCTGGTGGCGTCGAGCGAGGCCAGGTTCGGCTCGCCCGAAGTGAAGTTCGGGTTGTTTCCGGGCGGCGGTGCGCTGCTGCGCCTCCCTCGCCATCTCCCGCAATCCCTGGTCACCGAGATGGCATTGACCGGTGAGCCCCTCGGTGCATCGACGGCACTGGCCCACGGCCTCATTGTGCGCATGTGCGAGCCGGGGCAGGCACTCGACACCGCACTGGAGTTGGCGACCGCCATCGCCCGGAACGCTCCCCTCGGCGTCGAGGCGGTCAAGCGCATGGTTCGCCTGGCGCCGGGCCGATCCGAGGACGAGCTCTGGCCGTTGCAACGCGAACTCGTTGACGCGGTCTTCCATTCAGACGACTCGCAAGAGGGCGCACGGGCCTTCGCCGAGAAGCGTTCGCCGCAATGGACCGGGCGTTGAGGAGGCCGTCATGAACACCGATCGCTTCAGCGTCGTCCAGTGGGCCACCGGCAACATCGGGACACGTTCCCTGCGGGCCGTCATAGAGCATCCGGGCCTCGACCTCGTCGGGTTGTACGTCTACTCGGAGGACAAGGCCGGACGCGACGCCGGGGAGCTGTGCGGCACCGCGCCGACGGGTGTCGTGGCCACGCGGGACGTGGAGGAGATCCTCGCCCTCCGACCGGACTGTGTCCTCTACATGGCCGATCGGGTCGACGTGGACGCGCTGTGCCGGCTGCTGGAGAGCGGGTCGAACGTGGTGTCGACGCGCAGCGAATTCCACAACCCGGCACGGCTCGACCCGGAGACCCGTCGCCGGATTGAGGAGGCCTGCAGCAAGGGGGGATCCTCGCTGCACAGCACCGGCTCGAGCCCGGGGTTCATCACCGAGGCGCTGCCGCTCGTCCTGACCTCGCTGCAGCGCCGCCTCGACCATGTGCTGATTGAGGAGTTCGCCGACATGTCGTCGCGCAACTCGCCCGAGCTGATCTTCGACCTCATGGGTTTCGGGCGTGACCCCGCCACCTTCGACCCGAGCGGCGTGGAGGCGCACGGCGGTGCCTCCTTCGCCGGTTCGCTCGAGACCATCGCCGCAGCCCTGTCACTCCCCCTGGACTCGGTCGAGGCAACGGGACAGGTGGCCACAGCTCGCCACGACGTGGAGATCGCCGCCGGCCACCTTGCGGCGGGCACCATCGGCGCGCAACGGATGCAGGTGAGCGGCATCCGGCACGGCCGACCCCTGATCACGTTCAGTGCCAACTGGTACCTGACGAGCGACGTCGAGCCGGCCTGGGACCTCCGCGAGACGGGCTGGCACGTGCTGGTCCAGGGCGACACGCCCCTGGACGTCGACATCCGGTTCCCGGTGCCCCCCGAGGAGTGGGCGGCGACCTCGCCCGGCCTGACGGCGCACCGTCCCGTCAACGCCATTCCCTTCGTCTGCGCGGCGGAGCCCGGCATCCGGACCATCGACGACCTGCCCCAGGTCGTGGCCAACCTCGGCTGATGGTCGCCATGCCCACGGTCGGACTCGTGGTGGGAAACCCCAAGGCGCAGTCGCGCACGCTCGAGCTGGCGACGCAGGTCGCGGCCGCCGCAGCCGAGGCGGCTGGGCTCGACGGTGCCGACATGCTCAGGATCGACCTCGCCGAGTTGGGCCCGCAGCTGTTCGACTGGTCGTCGACCGGCGTGCGGGAGGCCGTCGACGGGATCCGGTCCTGTGCGCTGGTCGTCGTGGCCTCCCCGACCTACAAGGCGAGCTACACCGGACTGCTCAAGTCCTTCCTCGACTGGTTCAGCACGTCCGACCTCCAGGGCGTCACCGTGGTCCCGGTCATGACGGGCGCCGGAGCCCGCCACGCCCTCGCCGTGGAAGTGCACCTCCGACCCGTGCTGGTGGAGCTCGGCGCGACGCTGCCCACCCGGGGCCTCTACGTCACCGAGAGCGAGCTGGAAGAAGCCGACGTGGTCATCACCACCTGGTTGGAAGCGGCCGGGGCGCCGTTGCGACAGTCGCCGGCCATGCACCGTCATGGCTGACGAAGGTCCCGCCGCCGCCGGCGGGGGCCGGCGCGGGGCCGGCGCGGCGCGGCGGCCCACCAGCTGATGGGCTACTGATGTACGATAGAACAACTTCGAACATGGAGTCCGGCGGCACCCTGCAACGGTGAGGAAGGACATGATGGACTTCGCCGACATTGCGCCCGCCCTGGACCGGCAGTGGATCGAGCTGCCCTCCTGGGCCTTCGGTAATTCGGGGACCCGGGCCAAGGTGGCGCGCCGCAGATCGCTCCAGAGGTACGCGCCCCGATGAGGCCGAAACCGAGTGTGCGGTGAGCGTCGACGCCATCGACCGGCTCGAACGGATCCGCAACGAGGTGGACGCACGGGGGCGGGTCCGGGTGGGCGACCTGGCCGCGGAGCTGAACGTGAGCGCAATGACGATTCGGAGGGATCTCGACGTCCTGGCCGAACAGGGTCGGGTCCGGCGCGTGCGCGGCGGCGCGTTGGCGCCCGGGCCACAGCGATTCTCGGAGCGCCACGGCCTGCAGGCTCGGGCCAAGGAGCGTATTGCGGCCAAGCTGATCCCGCTCGTCCCCGAGACCGGCGCGGTCGGTCTGGACGCCTCGTCGACGCTGCAACGGCTGGCGACATCCATCACGGGCGCCCGGCACCTCACGGTGGCCACGAACGGGCTGGAGGCCTTCGGCGTGCTGAGGGACCGACCGGGTGTCACGGTCCTCCTCAGTGGCGGCCAACACGATGTCCGTACCGACAGCCTGGTGGGGCCGTTGGCGGTGCGGACCGCACGCGAGCTCTCGCTCGAGCGGCTGTTCCTCTCCGCCGCCGGCCTCACCCCCGAAGGGACGACCGAGGCCACGCTTGAAGAGTCCGAGATCAAGCAAGCCCTCGTCAACGTGAGCAACGAGGTCGTCCTCGCGATCGACCACACGAAACTGGGCCGGGCCGGCGTCGCGCGCTGCCTCCCGCTGGACCGGATCGACATCCTGGTGACGGACCTCAATCCACAGGACGAGCGTCTGCACCCGTACACGAGCATCACCACGGTGCTCTGAAAGGACCCATGGCTCCCTCCTCCCCTGACCAACCGCGGCTCGCCCCCGTCCCGTTCGCCGAGTGGGACGAGGCCACCCGCACCACCTTGCTGCCGTTCCTACGCCGGCCCGAGCGCTACCTCTCCGGTGCACCGGACGCGCCGCCCATGCCGATTGTGCTCGAGATGTTCGCCCACCATCTACCCCTGAGTGCTTCGTGGCTGCCCTTCACCGAGATGCTGGCGAGCGAGGACGCCGAGTTGACCGAGCGCCACCGCGAGCTGCTGGTCCTGCGGGTGGCCTGGCGCACACGCTCGGGGTACGAGTGGGCCCAGCACAGCCGGATGGGCGGGGAGGCCGGCCTCACTGCCGCACAGGTCGACGCTGTCCGCGAAGGTCCGGCGGCGGTGGTGTGGACACCGGTGGAACGGGCCCTGTTGACGGCCGTGGACGAGATCATCGACCACCATCTCGTCGGGGACGCGACCTGGGCGGACCTGGCGGCGCATTTCACGCCCGCCGAGATGCTCGAGTTGCTGTTCGTCGTCGGCGGCTACGTCTGTCTCGCGGGCGTGCTCAACAGCATCGGATTGCAAAGCACGCGGCCGCCTGCACCCGAGGACGATCGTCGAGGTGCCGAGTAGCGCCCACGTGCAGCTGATCCACCGCCTTCACGACGGATCGATCACCACCCGGACCGCCCCGCTGGCGCGCTCGGACGCGACCCGGAACGCCTCGGCGGCGTCTGCAATGGGAAACCGATGCGTGATCAGGGTGCGGGCGATGTCAGGGTCTTCGGCCAGCATGGCAGCGGCGTCCTCCATCTCGCGGCGGCCATCGTGGGCGCAGTACCCGAGCGACGGGATGACCCTGGCCTCCTTGTGGAACAGGGGCATCCAGTCCAGCTGCACGGGACCGAAATGCACGCCGAGGACGACGATCGTCCCACCGGGTGCGACGAGCTCGCCGCATTTGGCCAAGCTCGCCTCGGTCCCCGCCGCCTCGACGACGACGTCGTAGACCCCGCCCTGCTCAATGCGCGCGCCCAGGCGCTCGCCCGCCTCCTTCTGGTACGGGTGGCGAGCTTCGAGCGCGACCGAGTCCGCTCCAAGCCTGCGGGCGCCGGCCACGGCGAGCAACCCCAGCGCACCGGCACCGACCACCGCGACCCGCGTGGCCGGACCGGTTCCGGCGAGGCGGAGCGCATGCCACGAGACGGCAGCAGGCTCCACGACCGATGCGTCACGCACGTCGAGACCGGGCGGCAGGGGCACCAGGCGGGCGCTCGGTGCACGGAACTGCTCCGCCATTCCCCCGTCGGCGCTGATGCCGAGGGCGCGCTGCCCGTGGGTGGGACAGAGGTTGTAGGCGCCACGGGCACACTGCGCGCACTCCATGCAGCCGTAGATGGCCTCGACGACCACGGCCGTGCCGTCCTGTCTCGTCCCGGCGAGCTCGTGCCCCAGGATGGACCGGCTCCCGAACCGGATGTAGCTCAGGTCGGACCCGCAGATGCTCGTCGCCCGCATGGTGAGCACTTCGCCGATGCCCGGCGGCTCCTCCAGCTCGACGACGGCCACTCCGCCCTCGACGCTCCGTACAGCCTTCATCTTCCTCCTCGTCGGGCCGGGACCGGACCGGTTGTTGCCGACAGGAGAACCATAGATATCCTCGGGGCGGCGCGTCAGCCGGACCGGCGACGCCGTCCAGGCCGACCCCGGCCGAGCGCTGACGAGGAGTTCGCCTGTGAAGAGCCCGCTCGAGTTCTGGCTCTATCTGCCGCAGATGCGGCTGACCATGGACGAGATGGTGACACGCGCCCGGACCGCGGAGGCGGCCGGATTCGACGGCATCGCCAACATGGACCACATGGCGCCGCCGCTGGCGGAGAGCCAACCCATGTTCGAGGCGATGATCACGAGCGCCTGGCTCGCCGGTCGGACCGAGCGTCTTCGCGTCGGTTCGCTCGTGCTGTGCGACTCGTTCCGGCATCCGGCGGTCCTGGCCCGCGAGGCCGTCTCCCTCGACCACGCCTCCGGCGGACGCTTCGAGCTCGGGATCGGCTGGGGGTCGGTGGTCGGCGAAATGGGGACATTCGGCATCGGTTCGCCCGAGGCGAAGGTGCGGCTGAGCCGGCTGCGAGAATCCCTCGAGATCATCACCGCTCTGTGGGCCGGCGAGACCCTCGACTACGAGGGCGAGCACTTCACCCTGCGGGGCGCGCAACAGCGGCCCGGTCCGGTCGGGAAGATTCCGATCGTCATCGGAGGGGCGGGCAAGGGAACGATGGAGCTGGTTGCCGCCCATGCCGACTGGTGGAACGTGCACACGCACATCGTCGACCGGCTCGACGAGATGCGCCCGCTCTCGGGGAGCGCCCGCTGCTCGCTGCAGGTCCAGGTGGCCTTCATCTCCCCTACCGCCTCGCGCTCCGAGATCGAGGCGACGGCGCGGCGGCGGTTCGGGGCGATCCCCGTGGTCGCCACCGGTCCCGAGCTGGTCGACTACTTCGGTGCGCTGCAGGAACGCGGCGTCGAGCGGGTCTACGCCTGGTTCTGCGATTTTGCCGCGCCCGAGACGCTGGCCGCGTTCGGCGACACCGTGATCAGCCAGTTCGGCGGGTCCGGCCCACCTGCCGCCTGAGCCTGGTCGCTGCGGGCGCGGCCCTCCCGCTGGTCCGCCCAGCCACCACCACGGGGGAGGTCTAGTATTCGAAACCAGATTGCAAGTGTGTGAGCACACAGTGTTGCCCCGGACCCCGGTAGCGCGCGACGACGAATGCGGGGTATGGACCTGTGCCAACGACCACTCTCGAACCCACGACAGCCGATTTCGGCGTGCTGGCGAAGCAGGTCCGTGAGGCCGGCCTCCTGGGCCGCCGCCCTGGTTACTACGCCCTGATGATCCCGGTGACGATCGCGGCCTTTGCCGCGGGCTTCACCGCACTCATCCTGATCGGGAGCTCATGGTGGGCCCTCGCCATCGCCGGCTTCCTTGGACTGGCCTTCACCCAACTCGGCTTCGTGGGGCACGACGCCGGCCACCACGAGGTCTTCCGCTCCAGGCGGGCCAACCGATGGCTCGGCCTCGCCGTGGGCAACGTGCTGATCGGCATGAGCTTCGGCTGGTGGGTCCCCAAGCACAGCGCACATCACGCGCACCCCAACGAGGTCGGCCGGGATCCCGACGTCGGTGGCGTCGTCGTCCAACCATCCGCTGAGGGGCCGGTCAAGGTCGCCAGCTGGCCCTCGCGCTTCATGACCAAGTGGCAGGCTCCGTTGTTCTTCCCGCTCATGGTCCTGCGCAGCACCGGCATCTACGTGTTGGGCGTGCAGCGGTTGATCCGTCAGCGCAACCGGGCCGCCTTCTTGGAGGGTGCGCTCCTCGCCATGCATGCCTCGCTCTATCTCGCTTGCGTGTTCTGGGTGCTCTCACCGCTCAAGGCGCTGGCCTTCATCGGCATCCAACAGGCTGTCTTCTCGGTGTACCTCGGATGCAGCTTCGCCCCCAACCACAAGGGAATGCCCATTGTCGATCCCGACCAGAAGTTGAGCTTCGTCCGCCGCCAGGTCATCACCTCCCGGAACGTCACCGGGGGCTGGTTCACCAACGTGGCGCTCGGCGGGCTCAACTTCCAGATAGAGCACCACCTGTTCCCGAACATGCCCCGGCCCAATCTGTCGCGGGCCCAGGCGATTGTGAAGACGTTCTGCGCCGAGCACGACCTGAGTTACAGGGAGGACAGCCTCACCGCCTCCTATCGCCAGACGATCCGTTCCTTGCGGGCCGGCGCCGCCGCTGCCGCCCAGCCGCGCCTCGTCATGGCTCCAGTCGGTCGATAACGCCCTGCACGAAGGAGACGGTGGCGTCGTGCCCGGCGGTGACGCCGAGCACCCGCTCGAGCGAGAGCACCTGGGATAACCCGGTCATCAGGAGCAAGGCGGCGATCGGGGGGAGCTGATCCGACGGGATCCCCGCCGCCTTGAGGGCAGCCGTCAGCGCCACCAGCTGCGCGGCGCGGGAGCGCTCGGCGTAGCGCGCGATCTCGGTCCGGATGGATTTGCGATGATTGGCCAACGCGACGAACTCGGTCATGAAGGCGGCACCACGGGGATCGGCATTGAGCCGCCACAGTGTCCGGAGGGAGTTGTCGGCGGCCACGGTCCGTTCGAAGTGGGCGAGGTTCTCATCGGCGCGGCGCCGGAACACCTCCAAGAAGAGGTCGTCCATGGTGCGGAAGTAGTAATGGACGAGCTGCGGCTTGAGTCCCGCCTTGGTCCCGATACGCCTCGAGGTGACGGCCGCGTAGCCCTCGTCGAGCAGGAGCTGCTCGGCGGCATCGAGCAGCTGGGCCCTGGTCTTGGAGTCGGCCGCGCCGATTCGTCTCGGCTGGGAGGCCGTCGTCATCCCGACAACTTGTCACACCCGGGAGGCGGTGCTAAGCATTCGCCAAAACTGTGCTGAGCAGCTGCACAGCACAGTCGGTCCCGCCTTGAGGCGGGAGACGAAGGGAGACCGCGTTGCCCGACTGGGAAACCATCGACTTCTTCAGCGACGAGTCCCTCGTCGAAGACCCCTACCCCTACTTCGACTACCTGCGGTCACGGTGTCCCGTCCTGCCGACGGACAACCTCGGTGTGGTCGCCGTGTCGGGCTACGAGGAGGCGATGGAGGTCTACCTCGACACCGAGACGTTCTCGTCGTGCAACTCGGTCATCGGCCCGTACGCCGCCTTCCCGGTGCCTCTCGAAGGTGATGACGTGGGCGCCATCATTGACGGCCACCGAGACCAATTGCCCATGAACGAGCACATGGTGACCATGGACCCACCCATGCACACCCAAGAGCGCGCCTTGGTGATGCGCCTGCTCACCCCGAAGCGCCTCAAGGAGAACGAGGAGTTCATGTGGGGGTTGGCCGATCGGCAGATCGACGAGTTCATCGGCGAGGGCCACTGCGAGTTCATCAGCGCGTACACGCAGCCGTTCGCCATGCTGGCGGTCGCCGACGTCCTCGGGGTGCCTGAAGGCGACCACCAGCGGTTCCGCGAATTCTTCGGCCTGAGCAACACACCGGGCGAACTCGGGGGTGACGCCAACATCGGCAACGCCCTCGAAGGGCTCGACAGCTGGTTCGCGCAGTACATCGAAGACCGGCGGCGCGAGCCTCGTGAGGACGCCCTGACGCGGTTGGCGCTGGCCACCTACCCCGACGGTTCGACGCCCGACGTCACCGCAGTCGTGCGGACGGCGACCTTCCTCTTCGCCGCCGGCCAGGAAACGACGGCCCGCCTGCTCGCCGTCGGCCTGAAATATCTCTGCGAGTACCCCGACCTGCAGGACGAGCTGCGGGCCCACCCCGAGCGCATCCCCGACTTCATCGAAGAGTGCCTGCGCATTGAGAGTCCCGTGAAGTCCGACTTCCGGCTGGCCCGACGAACGACCACGGTCGCCGGGGTCGACATCCCCGCCGGCACGCCCGTGATGCTGCTCAACGGAGCGGCCAACCGTGACCCCCGGCTCTTCGAGTGTCCCGCCGAATTCCGGCTCGACCGGCCCAATGCGAAAGTCCACCTCGCCTTCGGGCGCGGCGTCCACGCCTGCCCCGGAGGACCCTTGGCCCGCGTGGAGGGCCGCGTCAGCATTGCGCGGATCCTCGACCGCATGCGCAACATCCGGCTCTCCGAGGAGCACCACGGGCCGCCGTCGGCCCGCCGGTTCGAGTACGAGCCGACCTGGGTCCTCCGCGGCCTGCACCAACTGCACATCGAATTCACGCCGGCCGAGGTGGCACAGTGAGCGGGCGCGTGGCGGTGGTGACCGGGGCCGCGTCGGGTATCGGTCTCGGCGTTGCCAACAGATTGGCGACGGACGGTATCGCCGTGGCTCTGCTCGATCGTGACGGCGCGGGCGTGAGACGGGCGACCGACGCACTGACGGGCGAGAGCCGGTCGGCCGTGGGCTACGAGGTCGACGTCGCCGATCGCGGCGAGCTCGAGCGGGTGTTCGCCGATGTACGGGAGAAGCTGGGGCCGATCACGATCCTCGTGACCAGCGCGGGCATTGAGTCGTTCGACGCCGTGGCCGACATCACGCCCGAGAAGTGGGACCGCCTGCTGGCGGTGAACCTCACCGGCACCTTCACCTGCATGCAGTTGGCTGTGCCGGATATGACAGCCGAGGGCTGGGGCCGCATTGTGACGATCTCCTCGTCGAGCGCGCAGTCGGGTGCGCCCCACATGGCGCACTACGTCGCGTCCAAAGGCGGGGTGATCGGCCTCACGAAGGCGTTCGCCCGGGAATTCGCCGGTCAGGGCATCACCGTCAACACCATTCCGCCGACCATCGTCGACACGCCCATGGCCAGGAACGCGGCCGGGGTCGGGAACGTGCCCAGCATCGACGTCATGGGCCGCATGGTCCCGACCGGTCGGGCCGGAACGCCGGAGGACATCGCCGCCACGTGCGCCTTCCTGTGCTCGGACGAGGCCAGCTACATCACGGGTCAGCTGATCGGCGTCAACGGGGGCATGTACATCTGAACCTGCTCACGGGGAGGCGGCGCAACGAGTCCCCTTGGCCGGCAACACCCGGTCGACGATGTATGCCGTGACCACGTTCGCCATGCAGGTGTTGGTCGAACCGTTGAGCAGCCAGGTGTGCCCGTAGCCGACGTACGTGACCAGCCGTCCCCCGGTGGCGGCGGCGAGCTGGGGGGCCACGACGTACGGGGTGTTGGGGTCGTAGACGTTGCCGATCACCAGCGGTGTCGGTGCGCCGTGAGGTGAGAGATGCGCAATGGGCTGGTTCGATGTGGACCAGCCGGGACAGGCGATGAGGTAGTTCGCCACCGCCTCGGCGCCGGCGAGCGGATACCGCGCCGCCAAGGTCCGAGCGAGCTGCGCCGTCGTCGCCGCGTCGGGATGCCCGACGGCGTCGCTGCAGGTGATCGTCCACAGCGGGCCGACGAGCGACTCCCCGTTCAGGTCGTCCTCCAAACCGAGCGCCACCGCACGCAGCGGCGCCCCGTTCCCGGCCGCGGCGGCGGCCAGAGCGGGGAAGTACCCGGGCGTGAAGGTCGGCGCCGAGAGGTAGAGCAGCGACGCCGTGTACAGATCGCCCACCGTCACCGGCGTCGTGTCGCCCCCGCCCGGCGCGGCGAGGGGTGTCCGGCTGAGGAGGGCCTGCACCTTCTCGTAGAAGCCGACCGGATCCGCGCCCAGCGGGCAGCTCGGCTGGGAGGTGCAGCTCTGCAGGCCGTGGGTCAGCGCAGTCTCAATGGCGGGGGCGTCGGCCTTGGCGTCCGAGAGGAGACTCAGGTTGGCGTCGACCGCGCCGTCGAGCACCATTGCGTTCACGTGTCCGGGGAACAGCTGAGCGTAGACCGACCCCAATGCGGTGCCGTACGACATGCCGTAGAAGTCGATCTTCTTCACCCCGAGCGCCGCACGGAGCTGGTCCATGTCGCGAGCCGAGGTCGTCGTGTCGACCGTCGGGAACAGGGTCGGTGACGTGGTCTCGCACGAGCGCCTCAGGTCGGCGAAAGTCCGGGTAGCGGCCGCCGTCCCCGCCACGGCGCTGCTCGCGGCGGCTGCCGAGGGCCCACAGAGCAAGGGCTCGCTCGACCCGGTTCCGCGCTCGTCGAAGCTCACCAGGGTGAACTGGTCCTTCACCGCGACCGGGACGAGCGAGGCCAGAATCGGCAGTATCAGCACACCGCTCTCCCCCGGCCCGCCCGGATTGAAGACGATGACCCCTTTGCTGTGCGGCACCGGATGCTCCATCACCGCCAGCGGCACCGAGTCGGCGGACGGGTGGCGATAGTCCAGCGGGACCCTCAACGTGCCGCACAGGTAGCCCGAGACCTTCGGGCAGGGCGCCCAGGCGATGGGCCTGTTCACCGCCATGGCCGAAGCGCCGGCACTGGCACCGACCTCGGCACCGGCGGCGAGAACGAGTGCGAGGGCGAACACCATGGACGCCAGCAGTGCGGGTCGTACCCGTCGACCCATGCGTGCCAGACCACTGATCCCCGCGCGCTGCACGATCTCCCCCACCCTCCGGCCACCCGGCCCCGACTTCGACCGCCCCTCTTGCCGCGCACGTTAGCCGGGCGGTTGGCCACCGGACCGCGCGGGCCCGTCGGTCGCACGGGGTTGGTCCGGATGCGAGAGTAGGCGCCGTGACGGCCCACCCCTTCCGCGACGTCGCCATCGCCGGCGTGGCCAACACGGTGCAAGCCAGGATCCTGCCGGACCACGATTCGACGTCCATCGCGCTGCTCGGGGCACTGGCGGCACTGGCCGATGCCGGCATCGCGCCCCACGAAGTCGACGGTGTGGTGGGCACCGACTGCGCGCAGATCGCCCTCGAGCTGGGCCTCGGACCGTGCACCAGGCGACCCAGCATGCTGGGCATCCCGGCCCTGCTCGATGCCGCGGCCCTCATCGCCACCGGGCAGTGCGACGTCGTCCTCATCGCCGCCGGCGGCGCGGGCATGCACCTCGACCACGCGTCGACGGCGCCCTGGACCCGGCCGGCCAACGAGCTCGTGGTGGGCTACGGGTTGTTCACCGCGGCCGAGTTCGCGCTCATGGCGCGGCGGCACATGCTGACCTATGGCACCACGCCGGAGCAGATGGCCACCGCCGCGGCTGTGATCCGGACCAACGGCCACGACAACCCCGCCGCTGTCTACGCGGGACGGGGCCCTTTCACTTCCGCCGACATCCTCGCCTCGCGCATGATCGCCGATCCGTTCCACCTCCTCGACTGCGCCATGACGTCGGAGGGCGGTTGCGCTGTCGTGTTGACCAAGGCGGCGCGCGCCGGCACCGGTGCTGCGGCTCCCGTGTGGATCCTCGGTGGGGCCAGCGACGCCTTCGGGCCGGCCTACGTCGTGGCTCCCGTGTGGGACTTCCAGCCCCGAGCGGACTCGTTCCCGGCGGGCCTGGTCGGCGCCCGGGCGGCCCGGCACGCCTTCGCCATGGCCGGCCTGGCACCCTCCGACGTCGACGTGGCCGAGCTCTACGACCCGTTCTCCTTCGAGATCATCCGGCAGCTCGAGGCCTTCGGCTTCTGCGGGCCCGGAGAAGGCGGCCCCTTCGTCGAGGACGGCAACATCGGGCCCGAGGGCACACTCCCCGTCACGACCGACGGCGGGACCATGTCGTTCAGCCACCCCGGCATCAACGCGCAACAGCTGCAACGGGTCATCCGGGCCGTGGAGCAGCTACGGGGGACCTGCCCTTCCGGTCAGGTCGACGGCGCGGCGGTCGCCCTCTGCTCGAACGGCGGTGCCGGCGCCCTCTTCTGCGACGTCCTGCTCCTCGGACGGGAGCGTCCGTGAGCCCCCTCCTCCCCCAGAAGGAGGGGATCCCGTCCCCGCGTCCCAGCCTGCACAGCCGGCCCTACTGGGAGGGTTGCCGGCGGCACCAGCTGCTCTATCAGCGGTGCGCCGAGTGCTCGCTTCGCGGCCTCTCGGCCTTCACCGTGTGCGCACGCTGCCACGCCCAGTCACCGGTGTGGGAAGAGAGCACAGGGCGAGGCTCCCTGTACAGCTGGACCGTGGTGTGGCGGCCACCGGACCCCACCTTCGTCGTCCCCTACGCACCCGCCGTGATCCGGCTGGACGATGGGTTCTTCATGATGAGCGCCGTCATCGGGTGCGAGCCCGAGGCGCTGCACGAGGGCCTCGAGCTGGCCGTCGAATTCCATCGGGTCTCCGACGAGATCACCCTGCCCTACTTCCGCCCGGCCTGAGATCCGACGGCGCGGGGGCGGTGTCCGTTGTCGCCAGGGCGACCCTCCCGTAGGATGGGATGGTGGTTTCCGACCGCCTTCCGGTGACGTTCCCCTTCTTCGACGACGTCGAGGACGAGCGCAGGCACCGCAAGCAGCGCCTGGCCGCCGCGTTTCGCCTCTTCGGGCACTTCGGGTTCGACGAGGGCATCGCCGGTCACATCACGGCGCGCGATCCCGAGCTCCCGGACCACTTCTGGGTCAACCCGTTCGGCATGAACTTCAAGATGATCCGCGTCAAGGACCTCATCCTGGTGAACGACCAGGGTGAGGTGGTCGACGGCAACTGGCCCGTGAACCTGGCCGCCTTCGCCATCCATTCGCAGGTGCACGCGGCACGGCCGGACGTGCTGGCGGCGGCGCACGCCCACTCCGTGCACGGCAAGTCCTGGTCGTCGTTGCGCCGCCTGCTCGATCCGCTGACGCAGGACGCCTGCGCGTTCTACGGGGATCACGCGCTGTTCGACGACTACACCGGCGTCGTGCTCGACCTCGAAGAGGGCAAGCGACTGGCGCACGCCCTCGGCGACAACAAAGCCGTGATCCTCTCGAACCACGGGCTGCTGACCGTCGGGCAGACCTCCGTCGACGAGGCGGCCTGGTGGTTCATCACCATGGAGCGCACGTGCCAGGCCCAGTTGCTGGCGGAGGCGGCCGGGACCCCGGTGCTCATCGACCAGGACCAGGCCAAGAAGACCGCAGGACAGGTCGGGCCCTCCATGGCGGGCTGGCGGGCGTTCCAACCGCTCTACGACTGGATCGTGTCGGTCCAGCCCGATCTGCTCGACGAGTAGCTCCCGTCAGGCGCCTTCGCTCACGCTGCCCCACCCTTCGCCGGGCGTCTCCACGTGGATGATCTCGGGGGCAGCGGCAAGGAGCCGAGGCATGTCGGACATCGCCGCCTTGAAGTGTTCGGACGACACGTGCGCCTCACCTGCTGCGGCGTCCACGAATCCCTCAATGAGGAACCAGAGGTTCGGGTCGTCGGCGCTGCGGCACCAGTCGAAGAAGAGATTGCCCGGCTCGGCCCGCGAGGCCGCGATGTAGTCCGCGATCAGCGACGGGAACTCGTCGGCGTACTTGGCACGGACCGGCTGCTTGACCACGTTGAAGATCATCTGACGCTCCTCTGTGCCATGACCCATCCCTCGCCCTGCCATCACGACGCCGGCTGGACGGGTGTGAGCTCGAGGTGCAGGCGGGTCAGGCCCCGGAGGATGTACGTCGGCATGTAGTGGTAGCGACGGGCGTCCGGCGGCCCGTGGTGTTCCTCGGAGATCGCGATGTTCGTCGTACGGTCGAGGAGCCGCTCGATGCTCACCCGGGTCTCCAGTCGAGCCAGCGGACCCCCCGGGCAGCTGTGCACCCCGCGGCCGAAGGCGAGGTGCTCGCGCGCGTTGTCCCGCTCAATCCGGAACTCGTTCGGGGCCGGGAACCGGCGCGGGTCGCGATTGGCGGCGCCGTTGAGCACCATCAACGTGACACCCGCCGGTATCTCGACCCCGCCGATGTCGGCCGGGCAGCGGGCGAGCCGGAAGTCTCCCTTGACCGGCGCCTCCATACGGAGCGTCTCCTCCACGAAGTTCGGGATGAGGTCGCGCCGTTCGCGCAACAGCTGCTGCAGGTCGGGGCGCTCCCCGATCAATTGCAGGGCAGTGCCGAGGAGGCGGACGGTCGTCTCCTGACCCGCTGCGAAGACATTGGTGGCCACGCGCACCACGTCGATGACCTCGGGGAGTTCGCCGTTCGGGAACCTGGTCGTGGCGAGCGCGGTCAGGACGTCGTCGCGCGGTGCGCGGCGGCGGTCCTCGATGTAGCGGCTGAATCGGTCATAGAGCCACTCCAGAGGGTTCTGGGGCATTTCGGAGTTGGTGCTGCCGACTCCCCCGCCCCCGTTCTGCCGGGACAGAGCGGTCCGGAATTCCTGGTGGTCCGTCTCAGGGACACCGAGCAGGTCGGCGATGACGAACATGGCAAAGGGGTTGGCGTAACCCGTCATGAGTTCCGCGTCGTCGCCCCCCATGAGCTCGTCGATCTGACGATCGGCGAGCCGCCATACGAAGTCCTCGTTCTCCTTGAGCCGCTTCGGCGTCAGCTGGCGCATGAGCAGGTGCCGATGGTCATAGTGCTCGGGGGGGTCCATGGTGATGATCTGGTCGCTGAAGGGCAGCTCGGCCCGGTGCTCGGCGATGAGGCCACTGACGTCCTCCTGCCCCTCGAGCGGGACGGGGAAGCCCGGGAAAGGACCGGTGACGGAGTTGCAGGACGAGAACGTGTCGGGGTCCGTGTAGACGGCGAATGCTTCCTCGTATCCGGTGACCATGTACACCCCGTGTGCCGGCTCCCGCCGGACGGGACACTGCTCACGCAGCCAGTCGAAGTACGGATACGGGTCGTCGACGGTCTCGGTGCCGCGGAAGAAGTCCAGGGCGTCGTAGTCGAGGGCGTCGGTCATGCTGTCTCCTTGCGTGGGGGCGACGCGGTCACGAATGTGGCCGCCCGATGATGGAACCGCCAGCGTGCGCCGATCACGGTGGAGCGCGTCGTTGTAGCGACCGACGAGCTGAATGTCCCAGCCGTCGTCGCCCAGCAGTATGAAGACCACATCGCTGACTGCAGTGGCCTCGTCCTCGCTCCAGGTCTCCACGACCGTGTTGAGCACGAGATGGCGCTGGGGGCGCCGTGGCGCCCACTTCGTGTACGCCTGGCGGAGGGCGTCGTGCCCGGCGTGCGTGCCCATGCCCGGAATCTCGCACACGCCGTCGGGGCAGAACGTGGCGACGACGTCCTCGGTCCGGCCGTCGTCGAGCGCCTGTGTGTACAGCGCCAGTGCGGCCCGGACCCCTTCGGAGACCTCGGCGAACGTCGTGCTCATGGTGTCATTCTCCCCCTCAGAACCCGAGGTCGACCACAGGTTGCTCGAGAGGGTTCACGTTCACGGCCCGCAGGGCGGGCTCGAGCTGGTCGTAGGGTCGCCCGGCCAGGAAACCGTCGAGGGTGCGCTCGAAGTTGGCGATGCCGCCCTCGATCCCCTCCGAGAGGCGCATGTACTCGAAGCCCTTGTTGTGCAGGCCTCGTTGCTGGCGCGGCAGGTTGGAGAAGTCCTGGGTGGGGATGGGTGGGATGGTCTCGTGGTCAAAGGACTTGGGCACCGGTGGCGTGGGGGGGGCGGGCTCCTGGCCTTCGGGGTAACGGGTCAGGGACCAGATCTCCATGAGGGTCTCTTCGGGCCCGAGGGGCCGGAACCGATAGGAGCTGGCACTCGAGTACATGGGGAGCACGAAGTAGTGGGGGAAGGAGTAGTACATCGTCTCGCCGATGCCCTGGGCCGCCAGCTCGTTGAGGTCGGGAATGACCGCCCCGCGATCGCGGTGCCAGGCCACCACGGCGTCGTTGAGGTTGTGGTGCCAGGTCGCCATGGCTTCGGTGGGGTCCTGGGACAAGGCGACGGTGCGCTGGCGCTCGGCGATGGCGACGTCGTTGGCGTGGACCATGCCCCCCATGCCCTCGCTCATCACATGGAGGTAGTGCAGCTCGGCGTCGACGAAGACCTCGGGATCGAAGGCGGCGGGGTTCTTGGGGGCGAAGCGCTTGGGGATGACCAGCTCGGGGTGGGTCTCGATCACGTGGTACTGCTCCAAGAAGGCCTCTTGGGCCAGCTTCCAGTTGACCGGGAGCGCGAACGCCTCCCACCATTCGGCGCGCATGGCCTCGACCTTCCAGGCGTCGCAGATGGTGGCGAAGGGCTCGATGCAGCTGCGCAGCGGCGGGGCGGCGTCCGAGAGGTTGATCCACGCGCAGGCCCCCCAGAGCTCGCAGCGCACCGGGACCAGGTCGATCTCTCCGGCGACGAGGTTGTGCTCCGAGAAGGACCGGGCCCGCGAGACGAAGGTGTTCTTGCCGTCGAGGCCGTAGCACCACCCGTGGAAGGGGCAGGTGAAGCCCGAGCGCAGCGTGCCGCGGCCTTGGACCACCTTGACGCCGCGGTGGCGACAGGCGTTCTGATAGGCCGCCACCTCGGTCTCCGACGTGCGCACGACGATGACGGACTGGTCGAGGATCTCGTACTCGACGAAGTCACCGACGCCGGGGATCTCCTCGAGCCGGCAGGCCATCTGCCAGACCCGCCCCCACAGCTGTTCGGCTTCCAAGGCGTAGAAGTCGGGGTCGTAGTAGCGCTCCTTGGGGATCCGGTCGGGGACCTGCACGGCGTAGGGGACGGTCATGGCTGCCGCAGATCGTCGTCCAGCGGCACGCCGAACGTGCGGAGCGCCATGGCCAGGACGTCGTAGGCGCCCACCGTGAACACGACGTCCATCAGTTGGCGTTCGTCGAACTCCGCCGCCAGCGTCGACCACGTCTCGTCGGCGATGAGCGCGTCACCCAGGAGCTCGTCGGCGGCCCGCAGGAGTGCTCGCTCCAGGTCGGACCACTCGGGCGCATCCGTCCCGGCTGCGACGCGCGCCACCTCCTCCGGGTCGACGCCGTTGTCCCCGGCGCTGGCGACGTGCTGCCGCCACTCGTACTCGGAGTCGCGCCGGGCGGCCACCCGCAGGACGAGCAGTTCGCGGTGGCGCGGCGTCAAGGTCGACCCGTACATGACCTGGCCGCTGAAGGTGTTGTAGGCCAGCGCCAGCTCGGGGTACCGGGCCAGGACGCCCAGCGCATTGAGCCCTTTGGGGCCGTTCCCACCCTTGGGCCGTCCCGTCGGCGGCAGCAAAGGGATCAACGCCTCGCCCGCCGCCTTGGACCACTCCTTCGGGGGCAGGGGCGTCAGGCGCGGCAGCTCAGGTGTTGCGGCCACCGTTGACTCCCAACACTTGTCCGGTGATGTAGCTCGCCTCGTCGCGGACGAGGAAGGCGCACATCGCCGCGACGTCCTCCGGGCGACCGATCCGCCGCACCGGCGTCAACGCCTCGTGGTGCTCGACGCCCTCGCCGAGGAAGCCCTTGCTCTCCTGTCGACGCAGCATCGGCGTGTCGATGAAGCCGGGAGGGATCGTGTTGACGGTGATCCCCTTCGGCCCGAGCTCGAGGGCGAGCGACTTCGTAAAGCCGATCACGCCTGCTTTGGCCGCCACGTAGTGCGCCATGAACTGCTGCCCGCCCTGGGCACTGGACGACGAGATGTTCACGATGCGGCCCCACCCCGCCTCCACCATGTCGGGCACCACAGCCTGACAGCAGTTGAACGTGCCCGTGAGGTTCACGTCGAGGAGGCGCTGCCACTTCTCCGGCGTGATCTTCAGGAAGGGTTCGACGGCGTGCATGCCGGCGTTGTTCACCAGGATTGTCGGCGTCCCGAGGTCGCTCCGCACCTGGGCCGCTCCCGCCTCGATCTGCTCCCGGTCGGTCACATCGACCGTGACGCCCAGCGCCCGGTGCCCCGCGGCGCGTATGGCGTCGGCGGCCTGCAGAGCCGCCTCGCCCTCCCGGTCGAACACCGCCACCGCCATGCCGTCGGCGGCCAGCCGTTCGCTGACGGCGAGCCCGATGCCCGAGGCGCCACCCGTGACGATGGCCACCCGTGGCTCGTCGTGCCCGACGGCATCAGCCATGGCGCGTGCCGCCCCTCGCGCCCAGGTCACCCGTCGTCAGGACTGCCATCTGCCGAGCCTCCTCGTGCCCGGGACAGGCACAATCGACAAGATAGACTAACCGGTCGGTACAATCCGCATTGTGTGCTCCGGCGCACACTGTGTCTGCCCGTGGGCCCCACGCGCCCGTGACCCGCTCCTTGCCGCGGAGGCCCATGACATCCCCCGAAGCCACATCCGACCAGACCACGGGCAGGCCCACCGCCGATGTCGACGTGCTCGTCGTGGGCGGGGGCATTACCGGTATCTACCAGCTCTACCTGGCCCGGGAAGCGGGCTTCACCGTGCAGCTGCTCGAGGCGGGCGAGGGCGTCGGGGGCACCTGGTACTGGAATCGCTACCCGGGGGCGCGCTTTGACTCGGAGAGCTACACCTACGCCTACCTCTTCTCGCGGGAGCTCTTCGAGGAGTGGGTGTGGCAGGAGCACTTCGCCGAGCAGCCCGAGATCGAGCGCTACCTGAACCACGTGGTGGACCGGTTCGACCTCCGGCGCCACATGCGCTTCGGCGCCCGCGTGACGTCGGCCGAGTACGACGAGCGGGCCGCGCTGTGGACCGTCACCGACGACAGCGGCAGGGTCGTCCGGACCCACCACTTCGTGGCCGCCACCGGGGTCCTCTCCATCCCCTACTTCCCCGACGTGCCCGGCCGCGAGGACTTCGAGGGCGAGACGTACCATACGGGTCTCTGGCCGGACGCGTCCGTCGACTTCACCGGCAAGCGGGTGGCGGTCGTCGGCACCGGCTCCAGCGGGGTGCAGATCATTCCGGTCATCGCCGAGACTGCGGCCTCGCTGACGGTGCTGCAGCGCTCACCCAACTGGTGCACGCCGCTCAACAACGCGCCCATCACGCCCGACGAGCAGGCGCAGCTCCGCAAGGACTTCGAGTCGATCCGCGCCACGCTGAACACGTCGCCCAGCGGCTTCCTCCACGTCCCGCACGACCGGGGCGCCTTCGACGACACCGAGGAGGAGCGCGCTGCGTTCTTCGAGGGGATGTGGAGGAGCCGAGGCTTCTCGAAGCTCACCAGCAACTACAGCGACGTGATGTTCGACGGCGAGGCCAACGCGGCGTGGTGCGCCTTCCTGGCCGACAAGATCCGGGGCATCGTCGAGGACCCCGACACGGCGGACAGGCTCATCCCCAAGGATCACCGGTTCGGCGAGAAGCGCCCACCCTTCGTCACCGCGTACTTCGAGGTCTACAACAAGGCCAACGTGGAGCTGGTCGACCTGCAGGCGACGCCGATGGTCCGGGTGACCGCCGACGGCATTCAGACCACCGACGCCCATCGGGAATTCGACATCATCGTCTGGGCCACCGGCTTCGACTTCGGGACCGGCGCCCTGGCGCGCATGGGCATCCGGGGCCGCGGCGGCCTCGCGCTCGATGGACCACTGGGCCGATGGTCCGAAGACCTTCCTCGGGATTCAGACCGCCGGATTCCCCAACTTCTTCTTCCCGGGCGGCCCCCATGCCGCCGCCGGCAACAACCCGCGCTACAACGGCGATCAGGTGGACTTCGTCACCGAGACCCTGGTGCATCTGCGGAAGAGGGGCTGCAACGCCATTGAGGTCTCCGAGTCCGCCGAGGAGAAGTGGACCGCCATGGTGGACCGCTGGGCGACCAAGGCCCCCGCTTTCGGGGAGAGCAGCTACTACTTCGGGACGAACATCCCCGGGAAGCCCCGCAAGTACCTCTTGAACTCGGCCGGCCGGCCGAAGCTCCTGGCGGACATCGCCAAGGTCAGGGAGACCGACTACGAGGCCTTCATCTTCTCGGGCTGCGGCGAACAGTCCGGTCCGAGAGCCCGGTGACCGGCTCCGCTCAGACGGTCGCCACCGGCGTCAGCGGCGAGCCGACCACCCCGGGAAGCCGCAGCGGCGGCGCCGTGAGCAGGAACCGGCTCCGGTCGTGCTCGCGCAGCCACGCCGCCAGCTCGTGCAGGTACCACATCTCGCCGAGCGGGACGCCCAGCTTGAAGAGGCAGAGGTTGTGGATGGGAAGGAAGGAGTGCCGGCTCTCGTCGCGGTCCTTGCCCACCATCCCCTCCACGGCATAGTTGTCCGCCACCAGCGCGGCGATCTGCGAGTCGGCGATCCATTCGAGCAGTGACTCGTCGCGCGGCATCGAGATACGAGCACAGCGTGTGGATCTTCACCGGGTCGGGATTGCGTTCCCAACGCAGGACCTCGGTGGCGAACCCGGTGTGGAGCAGCAGCATGTCGCCAGGTTCGACGACCACGTTGTCGGCCGCCATAATCGCCTCCAGGGTCTCGCGGTCGACGCCACGCCAGTCGTGGCCCAGGTGGTGGGCCAGGTCGACCAGGACGCCCCGGCCCTGCACCCCGGCGGCCGCCATGTGCTCCAGGCCGAGGTGGTGGGCGAAGCAGCGATGCCGCCCGCCGTCGCCTGCGGCGTCGGCTTTCGGACCGACCAGGTCCTCGCCGGCGCGGTAGCCGTTGTAGTACACCGCCTCGTCGATGCCGTCGCCGTCGGCGTCGAACTCGGCCCCGACGTGTGCCAGCGAGTCCCACTGCGTCGAGTACTGCAGTGAGAGCGTCACCACGTCGTCCGCCCAGACGTCGACGTACTTGGGATCACCGAACTTGTCCATGCTGCTCATCGCGACGTTGTAGAAGGTGTCCGGGTTGCCGTCCATGTCCTCGGTCGGCGAGATCACGGGCGGGTGGCGCCGCTGGTTCAGCGCGGTCCCGCCGGGATAGTCGAGCGGCAGACTGAGACAGAAGCTGATGCCCGCCTCCACCTCGCGCACGCCCTGGAGCACCTTTTCGGGCGTCAGCAGGTTGATGCGCCCGAGTTCGTCGTCGTCGCCCCAGTCGCCCCAGGTCGAGCCGGGCGGGCGCTCCTTCCACCGCTTGCTCATGCCCTCATCTCCTTCTGATCGCCCCGATGCGACGCCGGTGCGACGGCGTTGTCTGTACCGACCGGTTGGTCTAGAATCGGCCGTCAGAGTACCGCGTCCGCGCGCGCTCGGACATCGATCTTGCGTCCCCGCGCAGGAAGGGCACAACCATGACAGAGAAGCACCTTGTCATCTCCGCTGACGGGCACATCCTCGAACCCACCGACCTCTTCGTGACACGCCTCCCGAAGAACCTGCGGGACCGCGGAGTCTGGGAGGACGACTTCGAGATCGAGCCGCTGGTGGAAGGCGGCGCCACCAAGTTCCGACGGTTGCACACGCCCGGCTTCGAGGGATGGACGATCTCGCGTTACCGCCAGACGGGCGGGCGCATGCCCGAGGGCGACCCCGACATCATCATTGAGGATCTCAATGCCGATGGCGTCGACGTCGGGGTCATGCACCCGAACCTGTCGTTGTTCGGCCTCTACTCCGACGACCACGAGCTCTCCATCGCCCATGCCCGCGTCTACAACGACTACGTCGCCGAGCGTTTCGGGTCCTACTTCTCGCGCCTGGCCCCGACCGCACCCATTCCGCTGACGGACGTGGACGACGCCGTGGTGGAGATCGAGCGCGCCGCCGCCCTCGGCTTCCGGGCCATCCTCCTGCCGGCGACGCCACCCAAGCCCTACTACTCCCGGGACTTCGACCCCGTCTGGGCCGCCACCCAGGCTGCCGGCCTCCACGTGTTCTTCCACACACAGACCGGGGGGATCAAGGTCAACGACCCCACGTCGACCACCCTGAAGGTCGTCATGCAGAACGCCGCCGAAGTCAACCAGCCCGTGACCGAGAAGTCGGCCTCGAAGCGCATGGTCACGCAAGCGATCTACAGCACCATTGTGCCCCAGCAGCTCATCTGCGAGCTCATCGGTGGCGGCGTGGCCGAGCGCTACCCCGACCTGCACTTCGCCCTGATCGAATTCAACGCACACTGGCTGGCCTCGCTGGTGGGCAGCATGGACAAGTGCTGGATCACCGGCATCGGCCAGGACGCCGACTGGTGGCTCGGGGTCTGGAACGACGAGGTGCCGGCTACCGAGCAGAGCGGGATCGCCCGCCTCTTCCGGCTGAACGAGAAGTGGCCCTACCCGCTCATGCCGAGCGAGTACGTCAAGCGCCAGTTCCACGTGTCGTTCCAGGACGACCCCGTGGCGGTGGCCTGCCGCCACATCACCGGACTGTCGTCGATCGTCTGGGGCAACGACTACCCACACGCGGAGGGCACCTTCCGGGGCAGCAAGCAACTCATGAGCCAGCTGTTCGCGGGCGTGCCCGACGACGAGCGCGCCGCCATGGTCGGCGGCACGCTCGGCGACCTCCTCGGGTTCCATGCGCCGCTCGCTGCGGTGCCGTCGGCCAACTAGACCGCGCACGCAGCCGGCCACGACAGCGAAGGCGGGGTCGACGTGGACGTGCACGGTTTCGAGGGACGCGTCGCGGTCGTCACGGGCGCGGGCCGCGGCATCGGCCGGGCCTACGCACTCCTCCTCGCCGGCCGTGGTGCCGGCGTCGTCGTCAACGACCTCGGCGGCTCCATGCACGGGGTCGGGGCCGATGGCGCAGTGGCGTCCGCCGTGGCGACCGAGATAGAGGAGGCGGGCGGCGCGGCGCTGGCCGACGAGCACGACGTCGCCTCGGCCGAGGGCGCGGAGGCGCTGGTCGCGGCGGCCCTCGAGCGGTTCGGACGGCTCGACATCCTGATCAACAACGCCGGCATCATGCAGTGGGGCGGCCTGCCCGACGTCGACGCCGAGAGCCTGCAGCGGCATCTCGCCGTCCACGTCGTGGGGTCGTTCAACACGACGCGGGCGGCGTGGCCCACCATGGTCGAGCAGGGCTACGGGCGCATCGTCATGACGACGTCGTCCGGGGTCTTCGGCCTACCCAAGAACCTCTCCTACGCCACGGCCAAGGGCGGCGTCATCGGGCTCACACGCAGCATCGCCACCATGAGCGAAGCCCACGGCATAAAGGTCAATCTCATCGCACCGGCGGCCATGACACGCATGGCCGGACCGGACGCCGATGAGAACGACGCGGCGTCGCCCCTGGCGCCGGGCCAGGTGGCGCCGCTGGTGGCCTTCCTGGCCCACGAGGCCTGCCCGGTCAACGGGGAGCTGTTCGCCGCCGGCGCCGGTCGGTTCGCCCGCATCTTCATTGCCTCAACCCCGGGCTACGTCGCCGCGACGCCGACCATTGAGGACGTGGCGGAGCACTGGGACGAGATCGTCAGCGAGGTGGGTTACGTCGTCCCACGCGACCTTCCCGACTGGTCGGCCTCGTTCCTGTCCCACCTGCGGGCCGACGAGTGAGCTGAGGGAGCGCCGGATCGATGGACTTCTCACTCAACGAGACCGAACGCGACCTCGTCGGCCTCTGCCGCGACTTCGCCCAGCGCGAGATAGCCCTCCGGGCGCCCGTGGCCTGGGACGAGGCACGATGCCCGACCGACCTCTTGCGCGAAATGGGTGCGCTGGGCCTGCTCGGCATGCTCGTTCCCGAACGGTGGGGCGGGATCGGCATGTCGACCGTCGGCTTCGTCGCCGCCATGGAGCAGATCGGCCAGGCGGACCAGTCCGTCGCCGCGGCCTGGCAGGCCCACGTCACCATCGGCTCGCTCCCCCTCCTCCTCTTCGGGAACGACGACCAGCGCGAGCGCTGGCTGCGCCCGCTGGCCGAAGGTCGCGTGCTGGGTGCGTTCGGGCTCACCGAGCCCGACGCCGGCTCCGACGCGCGCGGCATCAGGACCCGGGCCGAGCGAAGGGACGGCGGGTGGCTGCTCAACGGCCGCAAGACCTTCATCTCCAACGCGGGGACCGACATGTCGTTCGGCGTCACCCTGCTGGCGCGGACCGACGGCGTCGACGGCCGTGAAGGCTTCGCCAGCCTGGTGGTCGAGAAGGACACACCCGGTTTCACCATGGGGCCGAAGATGCGCGGCATCGGCTGGCGGGGCCTCGACACCCGCGAGCTCTACCTCGACGACGTCTGGGTGCCCGACGAGCACCTCCTCGGTGATCCGAACCTCGGGCTCGGCCAGTTCCTGCGCACGCTGGAAGTCGGGCGGATCTCCATCGCGGCGCTGTCGCTCAGCCTGACCCAGGCCGTCCTCGACCTGGCCACCGCCTACGCCCGCGAACGTCACCAGTTCGGCCAGCCCATTTCGTCGTTCCAAGCGGTGCAGTTCAAGTTGGCTGACATCGCCACGGAGGTGGAGGCGGCGCGCTGGCTCACCTACCGCGCCGCCTCGCTGCGCGACGCCGGCCAACCGTTCCAGAAGGAAGCGGCCATGGCGAAGCTCAAGGCGAGCCGGGTGGCGGCCTGGGCGGCGTCGGAAGCGGTCCAGATCCACGGCGGCCTGGGCTACATGCTCGAGACGCCCGTCGCCCGCTTCTACTGCGACGCCAAGGTGCTCGAGATCGGCGAGGGGACCAACGAAATACAACATCTCGTCATCGCCCGGCAGTTGGGCTGCTGAGGAGGCGGCCGCGCCGCGGCCGCGCTACACCGCCGCCAGCCGGCGCAGGGCGGCAGTGATGTCGTCGCGATCGGGCAGCCAGGCCCGCTCGAGGTCGGGCGCGTAGGGCGACGGCGACGGGGCGGCGCCGATGCGCTCGATCGGCGCATCGAGATCCCAGAAGCCCTCGCGGGCCACGGTCGCCGCGATCTCGGCGCCGAAGCCGAACGGCACGACCGCCTCGTGCGCAATGAGCAGCCGGCTCGTCTTGTGCACCGAGGCCAAAATCGGCTCCATGTCGAGCGGCGCCACCGTCCGGAGGTCGATGACCTCGACCGAGATGCCCTCGGACTCCAAGGTGACCGCGGCGGCCAGCGCCTCGTGCACCATGCGCGAGACCGACACGACGGTGATATCGCTGCCGGGGTGCACCACGGCGGACTTCCCGATGGGCAGCACGTAGTCGGGCGGCGGTTGCGGCCCCTTCATGCCGTAGAGCAGACGGTTCTCAATGAACACCACCGGGTTGGGGTCCTGAATGGCGGCCCGCAGCAGGCCGTAGGTGTCGGCCGGGGTGGACGGCATCACCACGGTCAACCCCGGGATGTGCGCCAGCAGCGCCTCCAGGCTCTGCGAGTGCTGGCTGCCCGACGAGCGGCCGGCGCCGAACTGGGTGCGCACGGTCAGAGCCATCTCCGCCGCGCCACCGGTCATGAAGGGCAGCTTGGCAGCCTGGTTGAGCAATTGGTCGAAGCAGACCCCGATGAAGTCGAGGTACATGAGCTCGACCACGGGGCGCAGGCCGGCCATGGCCGATCCCACACCGAGGCCCATGATGGCCGTCTCGGAGATGGGCGTGTCCCGCACGCGCCCGGGGAACTCCTCGGCCAGGCCCCGCGTGAGCCCGAAGACGTTGCCGCCGGCGCCGACGTCGACGCCGGCGACGAAGACGCGGTCGTCCTCGGCCAGCTCGACCGCCAGGGCGGAGCGAACGGCATCCATGGTGCGGAACACCGGCGCATCCTCGCCCGGGGGGTGCGGCTCCGGCCGCGCCGGACGCGCCCGCAGGACGAAGTCCGTGACGGTCTCCGGGGCCGGGCCGGCCAGCCGGCGCGCCGCCTCGACCGCACCGTCGAGCAGCGCGGTCGTCGAGGCTTCGAGCGCCTTGATCTCGTCGTCCCTGACGCCGGCCTGGCGCAATGCCGCCTCGTGCACGAGGAGAGGATCGCGGGCGCGCCACTCCTCGACCTCGTCGACCGACCGGTAGCGCTCGGGATCGCCCTCGTAGTGGCCGTGCCAGCGGTAGGTCGTGGCCTCCACCACGAAGGGCCCACGACCGCCGCGCACCATGTCGACGACGTGCTCCATGGCGGACGCCGTCGCCACCACGTCGTTGCCGTCCACGGCGCCGTAGGGAATGCCGTAGCCGGCTGCCCGCTGCTCCAGTGACGCCGCATGTTGGGTGGCAGCCGGGGAGAACTCGGCATAGCCGTTGTTCTCGCAGAAGAAGATCACCGGGAGCTTCCAGACGGCGGCGAGGTTCACCGCTTCATGGAAGGCGCCCTGCGCCACCGCGCCGTCGCCGAAGAAAGCCACGGTCACGCTGCCGTCACCCCGGAGTTGCGCCGCCACCGCCGCCCCCGCCGCGATGGGGACGCCGGCCGCCACAATCCCGTTGGCGCCGAAGATCCCGAGCTTCGGGTCGGCGATGTGCATGGAGCCGCCGCGCCCCCGGTTGGTGCCCTGGTCCTTGCCCATGAGCTCGGCGAACATGCCGGCCGGCTCCAGGCCCTTGGCCAGACAGTGGCCGTGGCCCCGGTGCGTGGACGTGATGACGTCGGCCGCCCCCAGCGGCCAGCAGGCCCCCACGGCCGTCGCCTCCTGCCCGGTGGAGAGGTGGACGAAACCGGGGACCTCGCCGTCACGGTAGAGCGCGGCCACCCGCTCCTCGAAGCCCCGGATCAGCAGCAGGCGGCGCTGCATCTCGAGCAGGTCGACCAGCGAAAAGGGCGAGGGAGCCGGGAAATCGACGGTCATCGAACGTGTACTGTACTGGTCGGTACAACGCGAGGGAAACGATGATCGAGCAGATCGAGATACCCGAGTCGTTCCCCGGTCCGGGGGCGGTCTCGGGCAAGCGGGTCGTCATCACCGGCGCCAGCCGCGGGCTCGGCGCGGTGCTCGCCCATGCGTTCTCGCAGGCCGGCGCCTCCGTGGCGCTCGTGGCCCGCACGGAGCGGGATCTGAAGGCGGTGGCGGCGGCCCTCCCGGGGACGTCCATGGTGCTGAGCGGCGACGTGACCGACGAGGACTTCAACGAAGCGGTGGCCGACGCCGCGGTGGCCGAGTGGGGCGGTGTCGACGCCTGGATCTGCAATGCCGGGATCTCGCCGGTGGTGGCCGGTCCGCGCGAGACCGAGGCCTCCACGTGGCGCCAGGTCATTGAGGTCAACCTGACGGGCTCGTTCCTGGGTGCGCGCGCGCGGCGGCGCGCGTCATGGGTGACGGGGGCCGTCTCATCTTCACCGGGTCGGTGCTGGGCGAACGGCCGCGCAAGGGGCTGTCCGCCTACAGCGCGTCCAAGGCCGGACTGGTCGGCGTGGCCAAGGGCCTCGCGCTCGACCTCGCTCCCGCCGGCATCACGGTCAACGTCGTTGCACCGGGCTGGTTCGAGTCGCCCCTCGCCGACGAATGGGTGCACAACCCCAAGCTCTCGGCGGCCATCACCGGCCACACGGCGCAGCGGCGCTGGGGCACCTCGACCGATCTCGCCGCCGCCTATCAGTTCCTGGCCTCCGACGCGTCCGCCTTCATCACCGGCACCGTGCTGAGCGTCGACGGCGGATACTTGTTGGTATGACGACGACGCAACGGGTCGTGACGATCATCGGCGCGGGCGGGGCACTCGGTGCCGCCGTGTCCAAGCAGCTCGCCGGCGAACCGTCGACCGATCTCATGCTCAGCGACGTGAGCGCGGCCACGTTGGACGCCACGGTGGCCGGCCTCAGGCCCGCAGGCGGCTCCGTCGAGACGATGCTGGCGGATGTCAGCGACCACGACCAGGTCGAGGCGGTCGTGGCGCGGACAGTGGAGCGCTTCGGCCGCCTCGATGTGCTGATCAGCAACGCGGGCGTGCTCTCCCCCAACGGCCGCATCCACAACCTCACGACCGAGGACTGGGAGCGCGCCTTCCGGGTCAATGTCCTCGGTGCCGTCAACGGCATCCGGGCCGCGGTCGGAGTGATGCGTCCCCAGCACGCGGGCTCCATCATTCTGACCGCCTCGGTTTCCGGCCTGACCGCGTGGTCCCACGCCGCACCGTATTGCGCCACCAAGGCGGCGGTCATTCAACTGGCCAAGGTCGCGGCCGTCGAATACGCCCGCGACGGCATACGCGTCAATTGCGTGTGCCCCGGCACGTTCCGGTCGGCCATCCACGACGACCTGCCGCCGGAGGCCCTCGACGCGGTGGCGGCACGCCATCCGCTCGGTCTCGGCACGGCAACGGACCTGGTGGGCGCGTACTCCTACCTGGCCGGTGCGGGCTCGAGCTGGACAACAGGATCGGCGCTCGTGGTCGACGGTGGATATTCGGCCCCGTGAAAGCTCCGGTGGATTTAGTCGGAACCCGGCTCGGGAACGGGACTCGGCTTCATGATGCCCTGCATGAAGATGTCCGCGAAGGGCTTCGCCACATCGCGCGCCGAGAGCTCCCCACCCGGCTTGAGCCACAGGTACGTGTAGTTGTGCATGCCGAACCACGCCATGGCGGTCAGTCGGGGCTCGAGGTCACGGAACTCGCCGGCGTCGAAGCCCGCCTGCAGGACGGCCTCGACCCTCTGCTCGTAGGCTCGGCGACGCAGACGGAACCGCTCAGCCCGTTCCCCAGTGAGCGCCGGGAACTCGTGCAGGAAAACCCACACGTGATCGGGGTAGCGGTGGATGACGTCGAGGAGCTCCTCGCCGAGCATCGCCAGCTGCCGCGACGGCGACCCCCCTGCCTCCGCCACGCGGTCGGCACCGAGCATCACCTCGTCCATCACCCGGTCGTGGATGGCGGCGAGCAGGTCCTCCTTCGAGCCGATGTAGTGGTACAGCGCGCCCTTGCCGAGATCGTTGGCGACGCACAACTCGGTGATACCGGTCGCGTGGTATCCGCCCCGGGCGAACACGCCGGCCGACGTGTCGATGATCGCCTGGTAGCGCGCCTCCCAGTTCGCCTTGCGCCGTGAGTCACCGGTGGCTTCCGCCCGTGTCATTGAGTGGGACACTAGCGGGCCGCCGGTTGGCGGGACGCCTTTGGCGAGCGTCGTTCATCCGCAGCGCCGCGGCCCGATGCGCGCACGCCGCACGGAGGGGTGAGGAGCCGACAGTCGTGTTGCGAATCCGTTCGAACTCGTTCCCGCTCGGCGGCGGATCGCGCTCGTGACGGCCGGGCCGATGGATTCGGGCAACGTGAATTGGTGCAACGTGCTGGCGCATCACGCCCGACGGACGCCGGACAAGGTGTTCACCCTCTTCGAGAACGAGGCGATCACGTACGGAGAGATGGCGAACCGCGTCGCGGCGCTGGCCGGCGGCCTGGCCAGGCGGGGGGTCGGGCCCGACGACGTGGTGGCGATCCTCTCGTACAACAGCCCGGAGTTCCTCGAAGCGCTCTTCGCCGCCAACCACCTGGGCGCCATCGCCATGCCGATCAACTGGCGGCTCGCCGCTCCGGAGGTGCGTTACATCCTCGAGCACTCGGGCGCCCGGGCACTGGTCTGCGACGAAGCCCTGCTCCCGCTGGCCGACGAGGCCGCCGATGGGCTGAGCGACGGCTCCGACAAGAGCGACGGCTCCGACGACTCCGACGTCGGCGGCTTGGTCAGGGTCAGCAGTGTGCCGGTCGACCGGCCGGGTTGGACGAGCATCGCCGACCTCCGGCGCAGCGCCGAGGGCAAAGAACCGGCCGCGGTGGGCGCCGCCGGGGACGATGTCCACCGGTTGATGTACACCTCGGGGACCACGGGCCGCCCCAAGGGCGTCATGCTCACCCACGCCAATCTGGCCTGGAAGAACCTGGCACACATCGTCGAGTTCGGGTTCACGAGCGACGACCTCGGCCTGGCCTGCGGCCCGCTCTACCACGTGGGCGCGCTCGACCTGACGACGACCTCGCTCATTGCCGCCGGCGCCACGACCATCCTCCATCGTGCCTTCGACGCCGCCGCGGTCGTCGACGAAGTCGAGCGCTCACGTGTCACGGCGGTCTGGCTGGCTCCGGCGATGGTCAACGCCATTATGGCGCTGCCCGACATTGAGCAGCGGGATCTCTCGTCCATCCGGGTCGTCATCAACGGCGGCGAGAAGATGCCCATCCCGCTGATTGAGCGGATTCAACGCGTGTTCCCCGCGGCCTGGTTCGCCGACGCCTACGGCATGACCGAGACCGTTTCGGGCGACACCTTCCTCGACCGCGCCAGCATCATCACCAAGCTCGGCTCCGTGGGCCGCCCTTGCCTGTACCTCGAGCTCGACCTCTGGGACGAGGACGGACGGTCGGTGCCCGCGGGGGAGCAGGGGGAGATCGTCATGCGGGGCCCCAAAGTCTTCAAGGGGTACTGGCGCGACGAGGAGGCCACGGCGGCCGCCTTCACCGGGGGCTGGTTCCACTCCGGCGACATCGGCGTCCGCGACGAGGACGGCTACCTCTTCATCGTCGATCGCTTGAAGGACATGATCGTCTCGGGTGGCGAGAACATCGCCAGCTCCGAGATCGAGCGCGTGCTCTACGAACACGACTCGGTCCTCGAAGCAGCCGTCGTCGGCCGTCCCGATGTGCGTTGGGGCGAGGTGCCGGTGGCCTTCGTGGCGCTCCGTCCGGGCGTCGACGCCACGCCCGAGGCGCTCATTGCGCATTGCCAGGCCCAATTGGCGCGGTTCAAGGTCCCCAAAGAGGTCACGTTCGTCGAGGCGCTGCCGAGGAATCCCTCGGGCAAGGTCCTCAAGCGTGCACTGCGGACGGGGGCATGAGCACGACGGAAGGAGGGGGCATGAGCAAGAGCCGCGTGAGCGGACCGATCACCGGGGGCAGAGGATGGCCCTTCGGGCTCCCCACGGTGGATCTCGACGCGGTGGGCTACCGCGCCGACGAGTACTTCGTCGAGGGAGAGGCAGAGCGCTTTGGCCCGACCGCCGGCACCGACCTGGGCCGGGATGGTCGCTGGTCTGTCGAGCCGGTGGAGCGTGCCCCCTACAAGACCCGCATGGTGGTCATGCGTCCCGTCGACCCCGCCGCGTTCAACGGGACGGTGGTCGTGCTCTGGAACAACGTCACGGCGGGCTACGAGAACTTCACCGGTGGCGACAGCCCCGAGGTCTTCGAGAACGGCTACGCCTACGTGGCCGCCTCCGTCCAGCGGGTCGGGATTCATGGCCAACCGGACAACCCGCAGGGCCTGCGCGACTGGGATCCCGAGCGCTACGGCTCGCTGTCGATCCCCAGCGACGACTACTCGTTCGACCTCTACACCCAGATCGCGGATCTGGTGGCGCCCGATCGACCCCGAGGCGACCTCGACCTCATGGGCGGCCTCGAGGTGCGCCGGATCGTCGCCCAGGGTGCCTCGCAATCGGCGGCCCGCCTGGCGTCGTACCTCAACGGCGTGCAGCCCCTGACCCGGCGCTTCGACGCGTTCTTCTTCGTGATGTACTTCGGCGGCGGTACCCCACTTGAGGTCGGCGCCGAGGTCATGACCGTCGCAGGGGCCGCCGCCGGCACCGGCCAAGCCCGGATCCCCGAAGGCCTGCACCTGCTGCGCGACGATCTCGGCGTTCCCGTCATGGTGCTCAACACCGAGTGCGAGGCCGCGTCCTGCTATCCGGTCCGCCAGCCGGACTCCGACCGCTTCCGTTACTGGGAGGTCGCCGGCGCATCGCACGTCTCGTTGCCCGCCATGGCGTCGTCCTCACCCCGCATGCAGCGTGACTTCGGGTTCGCCATCCCGCTGGACGACGTGTCCATGCAGGCCATCAACCAGGTCTCCCTGGCGCCGGTGGTCGACGCGGCTCTGCATCATCTGCAGACCTGGCTGCTGGACGGCGTTCCCCCGCCTGTCCAGCCACGCATCACCTTCGCCGGCGAGCCACCTGCGATCGTGCGGGACGACCACGACATCGCCTGCGGCGGCATCAGGCTGCCCCAGGTGGAGGTCCCGTTGGGGCACAACAGCGCCATACAGCAGTCGCCGGAAATCTTCGCCCGGCTCGTCGGCTACCACGAGAGCTTTCCCGAAGAGAAGGTTCGGGCGCTCTACGGGAGCAGCGAGGCGTATCTGGCTCGTTACGAAAAGGCCACGCGGGCAGCCGAGACGGCGGGAGTCGTTCTCCCCCGCGACGTCGAGCCCCTTCTCGTCGAGGGGAAACAGGCCCTCCCGCTGTAGACCCGGCAGGCCGCCGGCATCGGCGCCTACTTCGCGGCGGCGGAATCGGCGAACTGCAGCACGTTCTTCGACTTGTCGAAAGTCACGAGGTACACCGGGCCGAGGGCATAGGGCCGGCCCGGGGCGAAAGAGACCGGTGCGCCCGATCCGGGAATGGCCGCATTCCTGAGTGCGTAGCCGGCGTGGGCGAAGGTCGACCAGGTCAGGTTCTTCCCGGCTGCCTTGGCGATCGTGGCGAAGAGGTCGATGTTCAAGCAGGCCGATTCCACGGCGAAGAAGGTCTGGTCCGAGCCGGTCAGAGGATCTGTCGGCGGCGTGATCTTGAGCGAGGGGTACGCCTTGCGCACCACACGGTCACACGCCTGGACCGCAGGTGTGTGCCAAAGCGTGTAGTTGGAGGGCACGGGACTCGTCGTCAGGACGTTCTCGAGATACTTCGGCTGAATGGACGATCCGAGCACCGCGCTCTCCAAGCCGGACTCGTCCGTGGCGATCCACGCCGGCAGGTAGGTGCTCTCGTTCGCCTGCAGCGACTCGGGCCACACGGTGGCACCGGTCCCCACGGCGATCACCTCGTTGACGCCCGCCTGCCGGAAGCGCTGGGCGATGAGCGCGGCCTGCTGATTGGTGGCCACCTCGTCGCTCTGCGGTGCGCCGTCGACTGCGCTCTCGGCGACATGGACCCCCAACGACTTCAGCGACGACTGGACGACCTGCAGTTCGGCTCCATCCGTCTCCTCGCCGGCGAAGAGCCCCACCTTCTTGCCCTGGAAGACACCGCGGTGGTCCAGGACCGCGAGCTGCAGCGGATCGTAGGCCGCCGGCGGCGGAAGCAGGGTGAAGTTGGGAGTGCTCTCCGAAGACTCGACCTCCTGGAACGTGCCCGAAATGGTCGGCACATCATGTTGCTGCAAGAAGCAGTCGGCCTGCTGCGGTGCAATGGCAACGAAGACGGAGTCGTCCTCGGCCAACTGCGTGCAGGCCGTGATGGCGGGTCCCGTTCCGACGGGGTTCACGGCCACCAGGTAGGGCACCAGCTTGCGGCCGTCAATTCCTCCCCGCGCATTCAGATTCGCAATGATCGCGTTGTACGCGTCGGGGAAGCTGCCCTGGTCCAAGGTGATGCCGAACTGCCGCACGGCCGCCAGGTCGACGTACGGGATGCCGACCCGGATGGTCGTCGCGGTGACGGCTTGGGGAGGCGCGGTTGCTCCGGACGCCGGACCGGTGCCGGCGACCACCGCAACGGCACTCAGCAGCAGTGCGCCGACAACCGGTGGGACAAGGCTCTTTCGCATTCTCGATCTCCGCGGAACTGCAGCCACCGACGGCGGCGCCGGCCGACACAGTGACACACTTCCCGGCGCCCGAGCGTTCACCGAGCGTCACCGGGGAAGGGCCCGGTCAGGTCGCCGCGATCAGCAGTTCTCACCACGCGCCGCCCGCAGACCGTCCGCCCGTGCGGCGAAGTAGCGCTCGTTCAGCACCGCCGCCGAAATGTGGTGGGCCTCCCGGAATCCGGCCCGGGCCGCAGGACGTCGTCGACCAGTTCCGACGGCACGAGAAAGGTCATGGCGAGCGTCGATCCCGGAGCGAGCGCAGCGATCTGACGCAACGTGGCGGCGTTGGCTTCCCTGGTGAGGTAGAGCGTCACGCCAGCCACGGGGTCCCGGCCTTCTCAACGCCGCCGGTAGCGAGCGCGACACGGCGCAGCGGCGCGGGCCACACCACCGATCTGGGCGGGGACGGGATCGGGGTGCTGCGACCACGACGGCTCCCATCGGAACCGGCTGAAGAGTCGTCTCGACGTCAGCGTCATGGCGGCCAGGGAGAAGGGGCGCGCCGGGCAGGAGTGCCCACCGTGTCCGAACACCGTCACGAGCTCTGCGGCGGGCAACCCGTTCGGTGTGCGCAGTCTCCGACGGTTCCATCGCGCCGGATCCCATCTCTCGAGCCCCGGCGCCGCGCTGCGATTGGTCAGCGGGAGCAGGGTGGCAACGGTGATGCCCGAAGGGATCTCGAGCGGGCCTTCCTCGAGGTCGATGGTGAACGGCGCGAGGGTGAATCGGGCCATGATGGAGCGCTGCGCCATCCGCGTCGACTCGAGGGCGCAGGTCTCGCCCAATGCCGTATCCCCGAGCCGCATCTGTTCGGCTTCGTCGGGATGCTCGATCAGATCGACGAGATGCCACCCGAGCGCCGCGAACAGGTTGGACATGGACGCCACGTGGATGAGGGTGATGTCGAGGCAGATCCCCGTGGCCGCCTGACCCGGTTCCGCATCGGCCCACGCGTCAACGACCCGATCGAAGAGTGCATGCTCGCCTTCGCCTTCGCCCCGATTCTCGCTCGCCCCTCGTTGCACCAGTCCGAGGCCGAGCTGCGCCGTGACCTCGGCCAGCGCCGCGCGCTCCTCGGCCTTGTCCGTGGCGGCCACGCTGGCCATGGCATCGGGGTGCACGAAGGACTCCGAACCGTCGAGCTGGTCGAAGGCTCGGATCAACGACTCGAAGCGCTCGCCCTCGACCGCGCCCGGGCCGCCCCACGAGGCCAGTCCGACTCGATGACCCAGTCGCCGGCTGAGCGAGAAAAGATCGACCTCGCCTTCCGAGCCCAGTTCGTCGGCGGCGGTCTCGACCGCCCGCTCCACGTTGCGCAGGTACGCGGCGACGTCCTCCCGTCCGAAGAGCTGGTGCGGCAGCACCCTCCGGCCGCCGAACACCTCGTCGGGCAGCTTGCGCCGGAGCATCCGCCAATCGGCCACACCCTTGCTGGCCGTCTCCTCCGGCAAGCCGTACAACGCGGCGACGCCCCGGGGCGAGAAGAGGAAGAGATACCGATCGCCACCGCTGTCCACGACGAAGGTGTCCCCGAGGCGCGACCGGGCGCCCGCCAGGGCAGTAACCGGGTCTTCGACGACAGCGTCCCAAGGCAACCTGACCCCGCTGGCGATCACCGGCATGGGATCCGGGCTGGGCCGCCCGCCGGACTGCCCGGGACGCATGCCTCAGCCCCCTGCGCCTGCGACCGCGCCCTCCGTCGTCGAGACCTCCGCCGTCGAGACCTCCGCCGTCGACACCTCGGCCGGGCCGGCCGAGATGAACACCGCGCTGACGACGGCTCCCAGCGCCAGGAGTGCGGCTCCGACCGCAAAGGCGACGGCGAATCCGTGCACGACACCGGCTTGGGTGGCGGCAACGCCGTGGGCGACGATGTAACTCGCCGTGGCCGTCGCCGCCAGCGTGTTGAGAAGCGCCGTCCCGAGTGAACCGCCGATCTGCTGCGTCGTATTGACGAGCGCGCTCGCCACGCCGGCATCGCGGTCGGCCACACGGATGAGCGCGGTGCTGCTGAAGGCCGGGAAGGCGAGACCGAGACCCACACTCATCAGGATCTCCTGCGGCGCGACGTGGATCCAGAAGTCACTGTGCACCCCTATCTGGGTGAGCCAGGCCAAGCCACCGGCCGCGATCGACAAGCCGACCGTCATGGGGATCCGCGGCCCAACTCGCGGCACGAGGCCGGTCGATGCCCCGGCGGCCAGAATGATCCCGAAGGCAAAGGGAAGGAAGGCGAGCCCGGCCTTGAGCGCCGAATAGTGCAGGACACTCTGCAGGTAGTAGCTCAAGAAGACGAACATCGCGAACAGGCCGGCGCCGGTGAGGAGGGAGGCCAGGAAGGCGCCACCCCTGTTCCGGTCGCGGACCACCCGCAGGGGCAGCAGGGGATGGCTGGTCTTGGTCTCGACGAGCACAAAGGCCACCAGGAGGATGCCCGCCGCGACCAGGAGCGCAATCGTGGTCGTGGACCCCCAGCCGTCGCTGGCGGCCTTGGTGAAGCCGTACACGAGGCTGACCAGGCCGAGCGTGGAGAGGACGGCCCCGGGCACGTCGTACCGGGTCGAGCCTTCGGCCCGGCTCTCGTGCACCACGAGGACGGCCCCGACCGAGGCCAGGACGGCGATCGGGACGTTGACGAGCAAGCACCATCGCCACGAGACGTACTCGGTCAGGATGCCCCCGAGCAGGACCCCGATGGCGCCGCCGGCGCCAGAGACGGCACCGTAGGCGCCGAACGCCTTCGCCCGCTCCTTTACGTCGTGTTGGAACGTGATGGTGAGGATGGAGAGGGCGGCGGGCGCCATGAGGGCGGCGAACGCGCCCTGCAGGGCACGGGCGGCGAAGAGCATGGCTTCGTTGACGGCCAGCCCGCCGAGGGCGGAGGCGCCGGCGAAACCAAGGAGCCCGACGACGAACATCCGCTTTCGTCCCGAGAAATCCGCGATCCGGCCGCCGAGCAGCAGAAGACCTCCGAAGGCCAAGGTGTAGGCCGTGATGACCCACTGGCGGTTGGCGGTGGAGATGTGGAGGGCATGTTGCGCCGACGGCAGGGCAATGGTCACGATCGACGCGTCCAGGACGATCATCAACTGCGCCACGATCACGACGGCGAGGATCCCCCAGCGCCTCGGATCGGGTCCTGTCTCGTCCGTCAGCGGCGCGGACGATGCCGTCACGATGTCACTTGACTCCAAGGCGTCTCTCGCTTCCGTTGGGCCGGCACTGAGGGCCGGCCAGGGGGGGTCATCGGGGAACCTAGCGGGAGCGAAAGCGCCCCCGTGCGCCTCACGATACCGAGAGGGTGTTCGGGGTCTGCCGCCCCGGTGCGGCCGTTCCACCCGGCACGGCTCGGCGGGTTACGCCACCTCGAATCGGCCGTTGCCGCCGCCGCTCCCGCGCTTGTGCGCCTGACGGGACCCGACCTCCTCAATGACCTCGTCGGAGTGCTCAATGTCGAACTCGTTGCCGTTGGCCCGCAGTTCGGCCAGGAGGTCGAGCAGGCGCCCCCGCTTCGTCTCGGACAAGCCGATGCACGCGTACACGGTGGCGTTCAGGTCACGCGTGGCATCGGTTGCCACCCGCTCACCGCGGGCGGTGATGACGGCGAGCGTGGTGCGCGCATCAGAGGGATGCGGCACGCGGCGCACGAGCTTGTCGCCCTCGAGCTTGTCGATGATGTTCGTCACGGTGGCCGGCGGGATCCGCAAGGTCTTGCTGATCCAACTCAGCGCGAGGGAGGATTCGGGGTCCATGGCCAACCACGCCAACACCTCGTATCGGGCGAACGTCAGGTCGTGGTGACGCATGACGCCGTTCACCTGGTCGTTGAGCAGTTGGTAGGAGCGGAGGACGGCGGTGTACACGGCCATCCCGGACGCGGCCTCGGGCTCCCAGCGCTCCAGCCAGACGCGACGAGAGGCCTCCACCACGTCGAAGGGAGCTTTCTGGAAACCCATCGCGTCAGGATACGGCTCGCGCGCCCATGCCTCAGGTGCCCTGAGCCAGGGTGCCGCCGATGATGCGGTCGGCTTCGAGTGTGGTCAGCTCTTCTGCAGAGAGGCCCAGAGCACCGAGGAGCTCTTCGTTGTGCTCGCCGAGCAGCGGGGCATGGCGCCGGTGCACCCGCTCCGGTCCCCGTGAGAAGCGCATCGGCAAGGTGCTGTACCGGGAGGATCCGATCACCGGATGCTCCACCTCCTCGAAGAAGCTGCGCGCCGCCAGCTGGGGCAGGTCGGGCTGGTCGTGGGGCTGCATCACCTTGCCCACCGGTACGCCGGCCTCCCACAGGGCCGTGACGATGTCGTCGGCGGACCGGGCGCGGCACCACTCCCCCAGCAGCGTGTCGATCCGATCGTGCGCCCGCATCCGTCCGGCCCTGGTCGCCAGCTCGGGGTCGGCCGCCCACGGCGGATCACCCAGAGCGGAGCACAGGGCGCTCCACTGCTCGTCGGTGGCGACGGCGATGGCGACCCAGCCGTCGTCCCGTCCGCGCTCGTCGGGTCCGGCCACCTGGTACAGGTTCTGCGGCGCCGCCGTGGGACCGCGGTTCCCGGCCCGCTCGAGGAGCGCGCCGTAGGCCGAGAACTCGATCGGTTGCTCGGCGGCGATGTTGAGGGCGGCATCGACCATCGCCGCCTCCACGAGGCCGCCTTCACCGGTCCGCTCCCGGTGCTCGAGGGCGAGCAGCAGGCCGTACAACGCGTGGAGTCCGGCATTGGGGTCACCGACGCAATAGGGCTCGAACGGCAGCAGGTCCGGGTGCCCGGTGAGCCAGGTGAGACCGGCGGCGTCCTCAATGACGAAGGCGAAGGCCGACAGGTCGCGCCCCGGCCCGTCGAGCCCGAAGCCGGGCATGCGCACCAAAACGAGATCCGGTTTCTGCTCGCGCAGGGACTCGAAAGAGAGGCCGAGTTGGTCCAGTACCCGCGGCGTGTAATTCTCGACGACCACGTCGCACGTGGCGATGACGCGCCGCACCAGGTCGAGGCCGCGTGGTTCGCTCAGGTTGACGGTCAGGCTCTTCTTGTTCGTGTTGAGCGCAGCGAAGATCGGACCGCGCTCCCAGTACTGGTCCTCGGACTGCGGAACACCACCGACCAGGCGAGCCCCGTCGGGCCGGGTGGCGGACTCCAGGTGGATCACCTCGGCGCCGAGGAGCGCCAGCATGTGGCCCGTGAGGGGCCCGGCCCAGAACGACGTCATGTCCAGGATCCGCAGTCCCTCGAAGGGCAGGGCGCGCGACGAGCTCGTCGAAGGAGTCCGCGCCGGCTGCGCCGGCCGTCCCGGCGTCACCGCCTCCTCCCTCTCCACCTCTCCCAGGCGGGGTGCCGCTTCCGGCGCCCGGAGACTCCCCGCACTGAGACGGAACGGCGGTCCGGGGTTCGCGGCGCCGTCCTTGGGGTTTCTCACAAAGGTCCCCCTCTCCCTGAAGTGCGCCCACGTCGTGGCGTTCGCCCCGTTCGTAATGGGCGCGTTGGGGATCCGGAAGGCCGACGCCTCCCCGAGGACCTGCTCGACCGTGCGCTCGGCGATCCAGGCGTCGATGGTCGGCGTCAGGGCGGTTCGATCGAGGAAGAGCGATTGGTCCTCCATCCACTCCGGGTGCCCCACGAGCACGCAGAAGTCCAGCCACTGTTGTCCCGTTCCGCACCCGAGCCCGACGAGCCCGTCGCTGGCCGCGCCGACGCCGGGTGTCGCCACGAACCGCTTGCGGCGCATCGGCCGGCCCAACTGATCGTTGAAGGTCACCGGGTAGTAGGTGAGGCACATTGCCAGCGCCTCGAGCATCGACACATCGACGAGCTCACCACCGGAGCCGCCGCGTCGTCGGGCTGCCAGCGTCCCGATGGCGCCGTAGAGACCGGCGAGCCACTCCCCGATTTGGCCACCGACGAACACGGGCGGACGCTCGGGCCTTCCGCGCGCCAGTCCCACGATGCCCCCCGACCAGGCCTGGAGTGTGAACTCGGTGGCCGGCTTGTCGCTCCAGGGACCGTCGAGCCCGAAGGGCGTGAGCGACGTGACGACCAGGTGCGGATGGGTGCGCACCACCTGGCGGGGGTCGAGTGATGGCTGCTCCGCCAGCGAGGAGCCCCGCGACCACACCACGGCGTCGGCCGAGTCCAACAGTGCGTGCACTGCATGGAGTCCGGCGACCTCCGTGCCGTCGATCACCACGCTGCGCTTGGAGGCGCCGAGAAAGTTGAAGAGTGCGCCGTCCTCGTCGATGGGGATCGCCGCCCCCGAGGCCGACCACCGTCGCAATGGATCGCCCTCGGACGACTCCACCTTCGTGACCTCGGCGCCGCCGTCGGCCAGGAGCTTCGTGCAGTAGGCGCCGCCTATCCAGGTCGAGAGGTCGACGACGCGGAAGCCCGAGAGCGGTGGAGCCAGGAACCCTCCGGCGCCTGCGCCTGCGCCGGCGCCTGCGCCCGCCTCCGCCTCTGGTGCGGGCACGTTCAGTCGGCGGCGGGGCGGCGGCGACCCGATCGGCTCAATCGCCACTCCGGCGGGAACAGGTCATCGTTGTCCTTCACCGCCACGTTCAGGCCCGCGTCCATGGTCTCCTTGCTCAGCGTCGCCCGTCCGCCGTCGTCGTCCTCCCGCAGTTGCCCACCCATCGATTCGAGCCAGGCGCTGAGCAGGCTGCCCATGTATTCGCCTTGGTGCTGCTTCATCACCTCGAAGAAGACCTTCTGCATGAACACGGTGTCGGTCGGCCTCGTCCGGGCGCACGCGAGCGCGTACTTGGCCACCTCGTCCTCGAGGTCCTCACGCGGGACGACGCTGTTGACGAAGTTGCACTCGTACATCTGCTCGGCCGTGAAGGGACGGCCCGTGAAGACCATCTCTTGGAACTTGCGCATGCCCATCATCATCGCCCACTGCCACATGCGCGGGGCGTAGCCGACGTAGCGGAACGCGGGATGTCCGAACAACGCATCATCGGAAGAAACGACGAGGTCGGCGTCGGCCGCCTGGTAGAAGTGCCAGCCGTAGCAGTAGCCCTTCACCTCCAGGATGCTGATCTTCTTGAAGTCCTGCAGCGTCCGGCAGCCCGACCTCGTGTTGCCGTACCAGTGCAGCAACGACGCACCGGCGCGGTACGAGCGCGGACCCGGCATGGTGATGTCCTCGTCCTCGTCGATGCCGAACTCCTCGTGCAGCGCGGTACCGGCCTCGCGCTTGGCCATGAGCTCATCGAGATCGGCTCCGGTGCCCAGGTGGTCGCCGATCCCACGCACGACCAGGACCTTGACGTCGTCGTCGATGCTGGCCCTGAACAGCAGGTCGGCATAGCGTCGCCGGGCCGCGATGGTCGGGATGTTCAGCTGGTCCGGGCGGTTCAGGGTGATGGTGGCGATGCGCGTCGCCGGATTCTTTTCGTAGAGGATGATCTCCTCGGCGGGTGGGACGTCGGCTTCGCTCACGTCGTCAGGCTCCTTGTCGGCGGATGGGTGTCTTCGCCAGGGACTCGGGACCGGCGTCGGTGACGACGATGGGCTCCTGCACGTAGAGAGCACCGACGCCTTCCTTCCAGACGTAGCCGGTCAGCGCCAGCACCATGCCCGCCTCGACGTGCTGCTCGCCGGACGTCAGGGGCAACGAGCGGGTGACGAGTGGGAGGTCGAAGCCGAGCCCGAGCCCGCGCGCCACCGGCATGGGTGGCTGGGGCTCGCCGGCGGCGTCGTATGCAGCGAGCAGCCCAGCGAACGGGGCGCCGACCCTGCAGGCGTCGAGGAGGCGCTCCCACAGGGCGCCGGCGCGCTGGGCCAACTCGGAGTCGATGTGACCCCCCTCGCGCACGGCGTGGGTTCGGCCCACCTCCCCGGAGTAGCCCCCGAGGACGACGCCGGCCTCGAAGGCCACCAGGTCTCCGGGTTGCACCGGCGTATCGCGGTTGGTGCGGCGCCACGGGTCCTGGCGTGAGGTGATCCAGGCCACGTCCTGTCCGGACGGTGTGGTGACCCCCGCCGCCGCCATGGCTTCCATGAAGATCGCTGTCAGCTGCCGCTCGGTCACGCCGGACACCAACGCGCTGGTCGCGGCGGCGAGGGCCTGCTCCGCCACGCCCACCGAGGCCCGGATGGCCTCAATCTCCTCGGGGCTCTTGACCCGGCGGATCTGGCGCAGCATCGGCTCGCCGTCGATGAACTCCGCTGCAGGAAAGGCCTTGGGCAGCAGAGTGGCCGACGAACCCGACATGGAGTCGGTCGCCACGCGCGTGGCGGTGGCCGCACCCTCGATCTTCGACAGCACCGTGACGAAGTTCATGGCGTTGAAGGTGATGCCGTAGAGGTTCTCGTGCGGGATCTCCTCCGGAATGCCCTCGTCCCACGTGCTCAGCAGGTGCACCGCTCCACTGGCGCGCACGAACACACAGCCTGGTCCGAAGGCCCGGGAACCGGCCGTCCACAGGCGCGGCGCGCCGGAGACGTAGCGGGCGTTCCCCTCGCGCCCGACAATGAGGAAATCGACCTCGGCCGCCTCCATGGCAGCCAGGACGCGGGCGCGACGGGCCCGGCGGAGGGCAGCGTCATCGGGGAGTATCTCGACGGCTGTCATGGGGTCATCCGAAAGGGTCGTAGGAGTAGTCGGTCATGGGTTCCCAACCGTCCTCCGTGATGCGCAGCACTTCCTCGGAGCGGTAGCCGGCGGCACCGTCGTCCCACACAATCGGTTCGAGCACCAGCACCATGCCGTCGACCAGGACCAGGGAGGCGTCGAAGGCCTCGCCGATGTCGCTGCCGACGTAGGGCATTTCGGCGCTGTCGATCCCGAGCCCGTGACCGAGATAGAAGTGCGGCATCCACGGCTTCGTCCCCCCGGCCGCACCAATGGCGGCGGCCGTGAGATCGGCGGCCGTCGCCCCGGCCTTTGTCACGTCGAGGACGGCGCCCATGATCGACTGCCACTGCTCGTACTGGGCGCGCTGGCGAGCGTTCGGCTCGCGTCCCACCACCCAGGTCCGACCGAAGTCAGAGTGGAACCCGGCGTAGCTGATGCCGAGGTCGACCCACAGCACATCGCCCTCGACCAGCTCGCGCTCGGTGGAGAGCAGCGGGCAGGCGAGGTCACCGGTCGTGGTCCACGGGCCGTCCTCCATGCGGGCGGGCATCACCTGCCAGATGGGGTCGAGGATGTTGGCATCGGCTCCTGCGTCGAAGATCGTGCGCAGGAAGGTCGCCGTCAGGTCGGTCTGACGGACGCCGGGGGCGATCTTGGCCTGCACGTCGGCGATGGCCTGCTCGGTGATGCGCAGGCCTTCGCGCATGGCCGACAGTTCGTCGGGCGTCTTGGACGCCTTGGCCGTGCTGATCACCCGCCCGGCGTCCTTGGGCGCACCGGCGGCGAACAGGATCGATCGCTCACGGCGCAGCGCGTTGGTCCATTCGTCCATGCCGATCACCGCCCCGCTCGGCACCAATCCGCCGAGCTGCGTGGCGAAGAGCTGCACGCCCTCGTCGAAGTCGAGATACACGGGGCCGTGGAGGTGATCTGCCGCCATCTTCTCCCGCAGGCGGTCGTCCTCCCGCATCGGGGTGAAGAGGTGGGGCCAGGCGTCGTCGGCCAGGACCACGGCGACCGGTTGCTCGAAATTGGCGCGGCCCGAATCGCCCAGGGGCCAGATGGCCCCGGTGGCATAGGCGACGTTGGTGTTGCCCAGCAGTACGAGCGCGTCCAACCCCTGCTGGCGCATGATCCCCTGCAGGCGCTCCATACGCTCACGCTGCATGCGGGCGAAGTCCGGGGTGGCCGGGATCCGCGCCGGCGGCGCCTTCGCCATCAGCCCGGCCGGCATCAGTCCCCCACCCCGAGATAGTGCTTGATGTTCTTGCTGACGATGGCCGTGGCCGCCTCGACGCCGACCGCGTCCACGACGGACTTGAGTGACTCGCTGCTGTAGCCGTAGGTGCTCTCGTTGTGCGGGAAGTCCGTGGACCACATGACCTTGTCCACACCGATGCGGTCGACCAGGTCGAGCCCGAGCGGATCCACCATGAACGAGGCGTACATGTTCTGCTCCCAGTAGTACCGGGGCTCGTGCTGCATCTGCAGGTTGGCGATGTGCCGGAAGGACGCACTGATGTGTTCGGCGTCCTGGAGTGCCGAGGGCACCCAGTTGATCCCACCCTCGAACCAGCCCACGCGCAGGCCGGGATGGCGGTCCAGCACGCCACCGAGCACATACTTGCCGAAGAGGTCCCGGAACGGAGCCACGGACTGCAACATGCCGAGGATGACCGGATTGAACTCGTTCGGCGACGAGGGCGGGCTCTCACCGATGTGGTGCGACACCGGCACCTGCTCCTCCTCAATGACCTCCCACACGCCGTCCATGGCGCTGCTGCCGAAGTCGATCGGCTTGCCGTCGTCGTCCTTGCCCGGCGACAGCGGCATGAGGAAGGTCTTCAGCCCGAGCTCCTTCAGCTCGCGCAGGGTCCGCCGGGTTCCGTCGGCATCCCACCAGTTGATCAGCCCGACCCCGTAGATGCGGTTGTCAGAGCGCTCCTGCACCTCTGCGATGTGCTCGTTGTAGATGCGGAAGCAGCGCTCGCGCATCTCCTTGTCGGGCCAGCCGAACAGGGCCAGGACGGAGTTCGGGAAGGCCAGCTCCTTGGTCACGCCCTCGGATTCGAGCGCGGCGAGACGGGCTTCCACGTCGCCCGAGTGCGACCCGGACACGGGGTCGTACATGGTGAGGACCTCCACGAACTCACGCACGAGGATCGACTTCCCGCCCATGCCGAGCACCCAGCCGCCGTCGACGTTCATGACCCGCGGCGCCTGCTCCTTGAGGTCCTCGGGCAACCGCTCATAGAAGATGTCGATGGCCAACGAAATGTGGTCGTCGGCCGAGAACACCTCGACATCGGCCGGCAGGCCCGACTCGACGAGGGGACCCAGATGCCGGTCCTTCGGTGCTCCGAGGCCTTCGGCTGGGTACGTCAGCGTTCTTGCGTGACCCGTCATCTCCCCCGCTCCACTCTCCGCACTCGTTCCTCGTGTGGTGTCGGCAGATTACTTCGGCTTCGTAGCAATCGTCAACGGATCCTGCTAGCTTGCTCCTTCGAAGCACTGCAGGCCGTTGGGAGGTCGGGGAGGTTGACATGACCACGTGGGACGCCGCCGTCGACCTCGTCATTGTGGGGTCGGGCGGGGGCGGCATGGTGGCCGCGCTGGCCGCCGACGACGCCGGGGCGAGTGCCCTCGTACTCGAGAAGCAGGAGCGCATCGGGGGCTCGACCTGCATGTCCGGCGGCATCGCCTGGGTCCCGAACAACCCGGTCATGGAGGCCGACGGCATCCCCGACTCCTACGAGGACGCCATGGCCCACTTCGAGGCCGTCGTGGGCGACGTCGGGCCCTGCTCCTCCTTCGAGCGGCGTCACGCCTTCCTCACTGCGGGCCCCGAGATGGTCTCGTTCCTGCTGGACCGGGGCGTCCGGTTCGTCTATTGCCCCGGCTACAGCGATTACTACTCGAGCGCCAAGGGTGGTCACGACAACGGTCGGGGCATTGAGCCGGTCCCGTTCGACGGGAACGTCCTCGGTGAGTGGCTCCCGAAGCTGCAGCCCGGCCTGGCCAAGAGTCTCGGCCTTGCGGTCATGACGAACGAGGCACGGTCGCTCTCGCACTACAACCGCAGCCTGCGTGCCTTCGCGGTCTCGGCCCGGGTCGTCATGAGAACCTACGCCGCTCGCCTGCGTCGTCAGGACCTGCTCACCAACGGTGCCTCGTTGATCGCGCAGCTGCTGCGGATCGCTCTCGACCGAGGGATACCGATCTGGACCGAGGCCCCACTGGAGGAGCTCATCGTCGAGGACGGCCGGGTGGTCGGCGTGCGCACGGTCCGCAACGGTGCCCCGCTGCTGGTGCGGGCCCGCAAGGGCGTGCTCCTGGCCGCCGGCGGCTTCGCCCACAACCGCGACATGCGCGTCGAGTACGGCGGCGATCAGCCCAACCAGGCCAGGTGGTCGATCTCCAACCCGGGCGACACCGGTGATGCCATCCGGGCCGCCATGGCCATCGGGGCCCAGACCGATCTCATGGACGAAGCCTGGTGGCTCCCGTCACCACGCACGGGACGCTTCGGGCAGTCGACGCTCGACCAGGCCCGCCAACGGCCGCGCACCATGTACGTCGACGCGGCCGGAAATCGATTCGTGAACGAGTCCAACTCGTACATGGAAGTCGGCAAGGAGATGTACGCCCGCGACAAGACGAGCAAGGCGGTGCCGTGCTGGCTGATCTTCGACGATCGCTATCGGAAGCGCTACGCGCACCAACGCTCGTCGCCTGGGCGGTTCCCGCGCAAGCTGCTCCAGAGCGGCATGCTGAAGCAGGCCTGGACGCTGAAAGATCTCGCCGCCATGTGCGGGATCGACCCCACCGGCCTGACGGAGACCGTCGAGCGCTTCAACGAGAACGCCGAACGCGGGGTCGACCCCGACTACGGGCGGGGCGCATCGGCCTACAACCGGGCGTTGGGCGATCCGAACCACAAGGTCCACCCCTGCCTCGGGCCCATTGACGAGGCCCCGTTCTACGCGTGCCAGGTCGTGCCCGGGGACATCGGCACCTGTGGCGGCCTGCTCACCGACAAGGACGCGCAGGTCGTCGACCGGGAGGGCCGGACGATCGCGGGGCTCTACGCCACCGGCAACGGCACCGCCACCGTGATGGGCCGCCACTACCTCGGTCCCGGCGCCAGCATCGCCAACACCATGGTCTTCGGCTACCAGGCCGCTCGCCACGCCACCCGAACCGAGGCTCCCGCCTCGTGATGGCGCGAGACCTAGGTCGACGGCTCGCCGCCCCGCCGAACGGTGATGGCACGCGTCGGACACTGGCGCGCCGCCGTGACGATCGCCTCCTCGGGCGACGCCGCCGGATCGACGACACGAGCGATGGAGTCGTCGTCGAGCTCGAACACGCCCGGTGCGGTGTAGACGCAGTTGCCCGACCCCATGCACGCGTCGCGGTCGATGTCGATGTCGATCTCGATCTCCGTGGACATGGCGCGATCGTAGGCTCCGACCGGGAGGTGAAGGAAGACGCGTGAGTGAGTTCGAGAAGGCCAACTTCATCACCGACAGGGCGATCCAGGACGATCCGTACCCCTACTTCGACTGGGTGCGGGAGCAGGGGCCGGTGTGGCGGGAGCCGCACTTCGGCATGTACATGGTCACCGGCCATCCCGAGGCCATGGCGATCTACGGCGATCCGGCGACGTTCCCCGAGAACGACCTGCCCTCCGGGACCTACTCCTCGTGCAACGTGGTCTGCGGCTCGTTCGTCAGGTTCTCCGCACCGATGGAGGGCGACGACGTCAGCGACATCATCGTGAAGTACCGCGACGAGCTGCCGTTCAGCGACCAGCTGCCCTCGTTCGACCCGCCCAACCACACGGCGCACCGTCACCTCCTGATGCGGCTCATCACGCCGAAGCGTCTCAAGGAGAACGAGGCCTTCATGTGGGAGTTCGCCGACCACCTGATCGACGGCTTCGTCGAGGACGGATCGTTCGAGATGGTCGGCTCCTACGCGGAGCCGTTCACGCTCACGGTCATCGCCGACCTCGAGGGCGTACCCGAATCCGACCATTCCCTCTTCCGCGAACGGCTGTCGACCGCGCACAAGGACGTGGGCCACAAACCGCTCGAGTTCCTCTACGAACGCTTCAACCAGTACATCGAGGACCGCCGCCAGGCCCCTCGCAGCGATGTCCTCACCGGGCTGGCCACCGCCACCTTTCCCGACGGCTCGACTCCCGAGGCCAAGGATGCGGCCCTCATTGCCGCCAACCTCTTCGCCGGCGGGCAGGAGACCACGGTACGTCTGCTTTCCTTTGCGCTGCGGATGCTCGGCGAACGGCCCGATCTCCAGGCGAGCGTGCGGGAGGATCGCGATCGGATCCCGAATTTCATTGAGGAGACCCTCCGGCTCGAGAGCCCCCTGCGCACACAGTTCCGGATGGCGCGCGTCGCCACCCGGCTCGGGGGTGTCGACATCCCCGCCGGTGCCTCCCTCATGCTGATCCCCGGTGCGTGCAATCGGGACCCCCGGGTGTTCGACAACCCCGACGAGTTCGACATCGACCGTCCGAACGCGCGCCAGCACATCGCCTTCGGGCACGGGATCCACACCTGTGCGGGAGCGCCTCTGGCGCGGGCCGAGGGCCGGGTCACGATCAACCGCTTCCTCGATCGCACCGCCACGATCTCCATTTCGGAGGAGCACCACGGCCCGGCGGACGCCCGCCGCTACGACTATCTGCCGACCTTCTTCCTGCGCGGCCTCGAGCGCCTCAATCTCGAGTTCACGCCCGCCAGCTGAAGGGACCCGTCGGCTGAAAGGCACCGTCAGCTGAAGGCATGACTTGACGGCTCACATCAGGACGCAGAGGTGCCCCCGCCCTCCGGAGGCTGCAGCGTCGACATGATCAGCTTCGTCTGTGCATAAGGCGGCCCCGCCGTTGTCCCACCGTCGATGGGGAGCACGATCCCGGTTACCTGCGCCGCACGGTCGCTGGAGAGCCAGACGACGGCGTTCGCCACGTCCTCCGGTTGCGCCTCCCGCTCCAGCGGTTGCATGTAACGCAGCACCGGACCCATCTCGTAGGTCGTGATGCCTGTGCGGATGTGCGCCGGAGTGAGGCAGTTGACCCTGATGCCGTAGGGCGCCAGGTCGATGGCCATGCACTTGCTGGCGTGGGCGATGGCCGCCTTCGATGCCCGGTAGGAGATCATTCCCGTGCCCGCGTTGATGGCGGCGATCGACGCGTTGTTGATGATCGATCCCCCACCGTGTTCCTTCATGTAGCGCGCCGCGCGCTGCGAGCCGACGATCACGCCGAACAGGTTCACGTTCATGATGCGCGAGAAGTCCTGGAGATCGTCGGGCAGGAACCGCTTGAGGGGGCTGCCGATCCCGGCGTTGTTGAACATGATGTCCAAGCCCCCGAACCGCTCGACCGCGAAGTCGACCAGTGCCTGGACCTGGTCCGCCTCGCTGACGTCCGTCTGCTTGAAGTCGGCTGCGTCCCCGATGCTGTCGGCCACCGCCTGCCCGGCCTCTGCGTCGACGTCGCCGATCACCACGCTGGCTCCCTCGGCGACGAGCAACTCGGCCGTGGCCTTCCCGATGCCGCCGGCGCCACCGGTGACGACGGCCACTTTCCCTTCGAGCTCTTGGGTCTGCATGCCAAGACACTACGGTCTCGTAGCAAAAGGTGCAGGCGTGATTCGACCGCCGACGAGGCGACACGAGCAGGGGTGCACCGCACGAAGGCCAGGACCACGCCCTTGGAGCGACCCGTGGTCGATCTGGGGTTCTGAGGGGGGACGTTCGCGGGCGCGGCAGACGACGTCTCCCTTTACATTGGGCTGGGAGAAGACATTCGAGAGGAGTCGACCATGGCCAAGGTGCTCTACGCCGCGCGGGCGCACGTCACCGGTGGACGGGAGCAGGGACACGGCGTCACCAGCGACGGGGCACTGGACGTCCAACTGCGCACACCAACCGAAATGGGGGGTGCCGGCGGCGGGACGAACCCGGAACAGCTGTTCGCCGTGGGCTATGCCGCCTGCTTCGAGGGGGCGCTCGGGGTGGTGGGGCGCCGGGAGAAGGTGGAGCTCGGTGAGGTCTCCATCGATTCGGAAGTCGGATTGATCACCACCGAGACACGCGGCTTCAACGTCGCCGTGACGCTCAATGTCTCCCTTCCGGGCATCACCGACGCCGACCGCGCCGTCGCCATCGTGGCCGCGGCGCACGAGGTCTGCCCCTACTCCAACGCCACGCGCGGCAACGTCGAGGTGACCCTGACGGCCAACGGCCGTGCCGTGCCTCCCTCGGCGTGAACATGCCGTGACGTAGCCTCGGCCACCATGGCGCTGGGTGGCGGCGTGGTGGCGGAAGCCGCTCGGATCTGATGGACCGCCGCACCTTTCTGCGCGGGGCCACGCTGATCGGATCCGGAGCGATCGCCGGCGTGGCAGCGGCCGGGTGTTCGAGCTCGAGCCACCACGACGCCGGCAGCGGACACCCGTCCACATCCACGACAGCGCACGGCCCACCCGATTGGTCGAAGCTTGCCGCGTCGCTCACCGGCCCCCTCTTGCTCCCCACCGACGGCGGCTACGGCGCGGCAGGTCACCTCTACAACTCCGTCTACGCGCAACAGGCGGCTGCGATCGCCCAGTGTCGATCCCCCAGCGACGTCCAGCGCTGCCTCGCCTTCTCCCGTGACTCCGAAGTGCAGGTGGCGGCCCGTTCGGGTGGCCACAGCTACGCCGCCTACTCGTCCTGCCCGGGCCTGGTCATCGACCTCACCGACATGGACACCGTGTCCGTCGGTCCGACAAGCACGGGTGCTGACGGCCTTGCCACGGTGGGGTCCGGCACCGTCCTCATCGACGTCTACAGCCAGCTGGCCGCGCAGGGTCGGCTACTGCCCGGCGGCTCGTGCCCCACCGTGGGCATCGGGGGCCTGGCGCTGGGCGGCGGGGTCGGCGTCTTCTCCCGCGCCTACGGGCTCACGTGCGATCAACTCCGGACGGTCGAGGTCATCACGGCGGACGGCGTTCTCCATCGCTGCGGACCGGCCGACGACGAGGAGCTGTATTGGGCCTGCCGAGGTGGCGGCGGCGGCAACTTCGGCGTTGTGACGTCATTCGAGTTCCGCACCCACCCCATCCCCGAAGCGATCACCCTTTTCACACTGGAGTGGCCCTGGGGCGCGGCCGGCGATGTGCTGCAGGCCTGGCTCCGCTCTATGCCATCAGCGCCCGACGAGCTCTGGGCCAACTGCCAGCTCTACAGCAGCGGCGTCGTCGGAGGAGGCCTCGTCAAGGTCACGGGCGTGTTCGTCGGTTCGGTGAACGTGTGCAACGCTGCGCTGAGCCCGCTCACTGCCGCGGTGGGCGCTGCGACGACCTACCGGTTCGTCGGCCCGGAGGACTACCTGACGGCCACCATGATTGAGGCCGGCTGCGAGGGGGAGCCGGTGGCGCAGTGTGCCGCGCCCACCCAGTCGCCGTTCGTCGCCAAGTCCACGTACATCGGAAGCACGCTGCCCGAGAGTGCCGTCGACGCCATCACCTCGGCCCTGGCGTCCTTCCCGGCTTCGCTGCCCGGTGCCGGGGCCGGCATCGTCTTCGACGGCTACGGCGGGATGATCAACCAGGTCGGGGCAAGTGACACCGCCTTCGTCCACCGCTCGGCGGTCTCCTGTGCCCAGTACTCCGTCACCTATCCGGGCGCGCCGCCGACGCAGAGTCAGAGGTCCGCGGCCGCCGGCTGGCTCGAGGACGTGCAGCGTGCCTTCGCGCCCGTCACCCAAGGCTCCTATCAGAACTACATCGATCCCACATTGGCGAACTGGCAGCAGGCGTACTACGGAGCGAATCTGCCTCGACTGAAGAAGGTGAAGCAGAGCTACGACCCCGACGACGTCTTCCATTTCGACCAGTCGATCCCGTTGCCGTCCTGAGGGAACCCGCCCATGCGCCTCGTCCGGCCGGCTCGTCGACAGCTGTGCTCAGGAGGCGATGCTCCAGTCCTCGGCGTTCCAGGTCACGCCCACGCTCGAGGTGTTCGGCAACACGCCCTTCAGGCTGTTCGACCAGGCAAAGAACTGCGGCGTCTGGTAGAGCGGCAGCGTCACCATGGTCCGCCACAGGATGGCGTCGGCCTTGTTGTAGTCCCCCACCTCGGTGACGGTGGTGGCAGCCGCAGAGCCTTGGCTCATGAGGGCATCGACCCGCGCGTTGGCCGAGTGGGTCCAGTTGGACCCACAGGTGGCGCTGTTCGTGTAGGAGCAGTAGATGGGCTGGTTCCCCGAGACGAACGGTGTCGTGGCCCAGGCGAACTCGGCAATCTGGTAGGTCCCGTTCGGCAGGTTGTTCCCGAGGGTGTTGGCGTCGTAGTTCTGAATGACGATCTTGATCCCGATCGCCTTCATCTGGGCCTGGAAGAGGACCTCTGTCGCCGAACGGAGGCTGTTCCCTGCGGTCGACTGAATGGTGAACGTGAGGTCGTTGCCCTTCTGGGGGCCGTCGTCGGGCCGGACGTAGCCGTCCGAGCCCTTCGAGAAGCCGGCCTGCTGCAGGAGGCGACGCGACTCGCCGGGGTCATAGGCGTAGTCGGTGCCCGCGTAGCCTTTCTGGGAGGGCACCAGCATGCGGCTGCCCAGCGGGGTGATGCCCTTGGAGATCTCACCGACGGTGCGCGTGATGATCGACTGGCGGTTCACGCCGTGGGCGATCGCCTCACGGACCTGGAGCTTGGCCAGGTACGGGTCGGCCTGGTTGAAATCGAAGTGCTCGAACTCCAGCCCCGGCAGCGTCACCTTCTTCGTGTTCGGGACCTGGTCGGCCGTCTGCACGATGGAGAGGTTCACGGACGAGGGGTTGATGATGCTCACCTCGTTGTTCTGCAGGGCGGGCACCAGCTGGTTGTCGTCGGAGAAGAACTGGAAGACGAGCGTCTTGAGCTTGGCCGGCTCGGCCCAGTAGGTCGGATTGCGGGTCAGCACGACCGACTGGTTGTCCTTCGCGCTCGCGATCTTGAACCAGCTCCCCGAAATGACCTGGGTCGGTCCGGTGAAACCGGTGTTCCAGCCGACCGTCCGGGCGACGTGCGCCGGCACGATGTTGGTGAAGAGGCTGCGCCAGTCGGCGAACGACGGCTTGAAGGTCACCGTGACCGTGCGCCCGTTCGGACAGAGTCCGGCGTCCCGGTCCGCCGTGCTGCCCGGGGCACAGGCGGCGCCGCCCGAGGGATCCGAGCCGACCACGGAGGCGATCTGGCTGTAGCCGGCGGTCGAGGCGTCGTCGTAGGGCTGGCCGCCGACGTCGGTGTAGGCCGGGTTCCCGCTCTGCGCCTGCCAGTTGTAGATGAAGTCGTCCGCCGTAATGGGCGTCCCGTCCGACCACACCGCCTTGGGGTTCAACGTGTAGACGACGGTCTGGGTCCCGTTGGCCGTGGACTGCACGGCGCTCTCGAGGAGCTGGCTATTGAGGACCGGCTGGAGCTTGTTGTTCACGATGAAGGCCTGCGGCCAGACCATGTTCATGATCTCCTGCAGCGCGAGCTGGGACGCGGCGGACGTGTTGACGTTGAACCCGGCGAGGTCCTCGTCGAGGGCCATCGTCGCCGTCCCGCCCGACGCCGCGGACGCCTTTGTCGCGGCGCCACTGGTCGCGGGCGTCACGGCAACGACCGACACCGCGACCGCGGCGGCCGCCATGACGGCGAAGGCCGATCGCCGCACGAAGACCTTGACCCTCATTCGACCGGCTGAAAGTCCCCGTCCAGGAGCAGCAGTTCCCCCCGGCCCTCGGTCGGCGCAACCCCCGCTTCACCCGTGGTGTCGTGCAGCACGACCCGGTCGCGCCCTTCGTGCTTCGCCTGCAGGAGGGCGTCGTCGGCCCGGCGCAGGATCGCCGCCAGCTCCTCACCCGGCTCGCATTCGGTGACGCCGAAGCTCGCGGTGAACTTGGGGAGCCCACCGACGGTGATGGCAGCGTCGAGCTGGGAGCGAACGGTGTTCAGGGCGCGGGTGGCGTCGACCGCCGAGCAGTCCGGGAAGGCGATCGCGAACTCTTCGCCGCCGTAGCGCGATGCCACGTCGCTGGTTCGCAGCGTGTCCCGCAGGACTCGGGAGAAGAGCCGCAGCGCCCGGTCTCCCGTCTCGTGCCCGTACGTGTCGTTGAGGACCTTGAAGTGGTCGAGGTCGGCCATGGCCATCGCCACCGGGTGGAGGTGGGCCGGAATGGCCGCCACCCGCTCGGAGAAGGAGCGCCGGTTGAGGAGTCCGGTGAGCGTGTCGGTCGACGCCTGCAGTTGCGTCTCCGCCATGACCCGCAGCAGGCCGATGCGCGCGCCGGCCAACTTGGCCAGCGTGGCCAGGTCGTCGACGTGGTCGTCGTCCACCTTTGCTCCCGGCTCGCCGGTGGCATGGATCACGCCCACCGTGCGCCCCATGATCGAAACGGGCACGCACAGGGCGGAGAGCCGTCCTTCGGGCCGGTTGCGCAGCTTCGGGCAGGCGTCGAGATGGTCGCTGTCCGTGAACACCTGAATCTGTGCCCGGCGGGCCGCCGGGCAGCGATCAGGCGAATCGACGCCGCAACTCGGCGGCTTCCCCTCTGGCCCCACGGCGGCCATGCGGTGCAGGTGCGCATGGCTGTTGTCGGCCAGGAGCAGCTCCGCGGGCGCATCGGGCAACACGGTCGAAAAGGACCGCTCAATGACCTCAATGACCTCGGGCTCGCCCTCGGCCATGTCGAGTGCGTTGGCCAGGCGGCTCTCGAAGCGCTGACGCTGCACCTGCGCATCGCGGATCTGCGCCTGGTGGTCGGCGTCGGACATGGCGGCGCTCAACTCGCCGTTCAGTCGCTCGGCGTCAGCGACGGCACTGCTCAGTTCGGCGTTCAGACCGCGGACCTTCTCGTCGGTCCGCCGCTGCTGACGCTCGCCGAACACGACGAGCACGAAGGCCAGCGGCAACATGAGCGCCATGAGGATGCCCACCGCGACGAGGTCGGCGTAGATCCCCGAGGCCACGGCCTGGCCCGCCATCATGCAGGGGACGAAGATCAGCCCGAAGGCGCCGAGGGCGATGATGGGACTGATCAGGCGGAAGCGGGCCGACCGCGCGACCTCTCCGGACCACTCCTCCTCGGTGACCATGTTCCTCTCCCCCTCTGCCATCGCCGATCTCCACTCGACCCGTGGAGGCGGCCGGCGCACGGCGCGACCTCTTCGGTGTCGACTGACAGGAAGGCGACCTTTAGGGGCCCCGGGAAGCGGAGTTGCCGGGTCGCCGGGGACTCAAAGAATCCCCAACGGTATTGCATACTGATCAGAATGTTATAAACTGGCGCCATGCCCCGGGGGACCACGAAACGAAGGCCCATCACGGTCACCGCCCTCCTCGATGCGGCCATGGAGCTCTTCGCCCAACAAGGGTTGGGGGCGACCTCCATCCCCGACATCTGTGCCCGGGCGGGGCTGACCAAGGGCGCCTTCTACTCCAACTTCACCAACAAGGACGCTCTGTTCCTGGCCCTCCTGCATCGCAGTTGGGCCCGGCGCCAGCAGTGGATCCGTCGGGCCATGGCCTCCGGTGACCCTCTCCAAGGCGATGATCCGGAAGGGGCAAGGGATCAGGCCCGCCTGGAAGCCGACCGCCAATGGACACTGGTCTCCATGGAGTTCTCGCTCCACGCCATCCGGCGGCCGGCGCTGGCGGCCCTCCTCGTCGAGCACGAACGGCGGGTGCGGGCCGAGCTCGCCCTCCTACTCACCGAGGCGCTCGAGCGCGAGGCGCGGGTGCCGACACTGCCCATCGACGAGCTGGCCCGCATGGTGGTCGCGGTCACCGAAGGCGCGGACATCCAGTTGCTGACCGATGACGCGGCCGGCGCGACCACCCACCCCGGCACAGGGCCCCGCGCCGTGTCGGCCCTCCTGCGGCATTTCTCGGTCCCGGTCGACACGGTCGTCCCCCATCACACCGGTTCCCTGTGACGGCCGGGCTCGACCTCCTGCAGGCACTCGACGCCCTGCTCGCCGATGTCGGCCTGTCCCGCGTTGGCATCGGTGGTTCGGTCTCCTTCGCGGGCGAAGATCCCATCCTGCCCGCGAGGCACCGGTTGGGGGCGTGCATCGGTGTCCCGCTGATGGCCAACGCGTTGGCGGCGGTGGCGCTGCACGGTCACCGGGGCGGACCGCGCCAGGACCTCCACCTCGACCTGCGCCAAGCCGTGCATTCCATCAACCCGGGCGCCTTCTGGCATCCGACGCTGAACGGCGAACCGGCTCCGCACCCGTTGTTGTTGGACAACCCGTTCACCGTGTTCCCCTACCGCGCCCGGGACGGCCGCTGGGTCATGGCGTCGGCCGTCTACCCGCACCAGGTCGCTGCGTGGTGCCGCTTCCTCGATGTGCCGCCCGATACCGCCAAGGTCGCCGCGGCGGTCGGGACGTGGGACGCCTTCGACCTCGAAGAGGCGGCAAGCGCAGGGAGACTGCCCATCTGCGTGGTGCGCACGCCCGACGAGTGGCTGGCCCACGAGCAGGGCGAATTGCTGGCCAACCAGCCGGTCGTCGGCCTCGAGCGCATCGGGGACGCGCCGGTGCGGGACTTCGGAGAAGCGGCGCGCCCCTACGAGGGGGTCCGGGTGCTGTCGTTCACCCACGCGGTGGCGGGGCCCACCGTGGGCCGAACGTTGGCCGAACAGGGCGCGGACGTCCTGGGCGCGACCCGGCCCAACGACTACGAGCACGAATTCATTTACGCCGAGGCCAACGTGGGCTCGCGCAGCGCCTACCTCGACCTCGACCGGACCGCAGGGAGGGAGCGGGCGGAGCGCCTGCTGGCCTCCGCCGACGTGGTGGTCGACAACTACCGGCAGGGCTCACTCGGGCGTCGTGGCCTGGACCCGCGAGAGGTGGCCGACCGCCACCCCGGGATCGTGTCCGTCTCGGTCAACTGCTACGGCCCCAGCGGCCCCTGGGCTGGGCGGGGTGGTTTCGACATGAACGGCTCGGCTGCTTCGGGCCTCATGACGATCGAAGGGTCCGAGTCCGAACCCCGGCTTCCGGTCACCTCGCTCATCAACGACTACATCACCGGATACTTGGCGGCCTTCGGCGCGAGCGCGGCCCTGGTCAAGCGGGCCACCGAGGGTGGATCGTGGCGCGTGACCGTCTCGCTCACCAGAACAGCCATGTGGTGCGGCTCGCTCGGACTCGTGGACCCGGTACGGGCCGGAAGCGCGGCGGCGCACCGCCTGGGCGAACCGGTCGCCTATGACGCGCCCAGTCCGTTCGGAGAGGTCCACATGCTCGCACCACCCGTCCGGTTCTCGCACACGCCGCCACAGTGGTTCGCCCCGATCCTCGTCCCGAGAGGTTCGAGCTCGCCGGAATGGCGCTCCGCGCGCTGAGAGGACACCACCTGGGATGCACCTGCGCATCGGGGCAGGTCTGCGGACAGGCGTGCGAGGCGCCCGCCCGGAGTGCCAATCTCTCGACACACCGACGAGTTGGGGAGCGTGGCGCGTGGCACGAACGGACTTCCAGGGGAAAATCGGGAACGACTGGCGCGACTCGGAGCCGTGGTGGCCGCCGGCGCCCGTCCCGCCCGAGGGTGCGCCAAACGTCGTGCTCATTGTGCTCGACGACGTCGGGTTCGCCCAGCTGGGCTGCTACGGGTCGGACATCGAGACGCCCTTCATCGATGCCGTCGCGGCCGCCGGTGTGCGTCTGACCAACTTCCACACCACCGCGTTGTGCTCGCCGACACGGGCCTGCCTGCTCACCGGGAGGAATCACCACCGTAGTGGCATGGGGCGGGTGGCCGACCTGGCCTCCGGCTTCCCCGGCTACTGGGGGCGGCCGCCCCGTGAGAACGGGTTCCTCTCGGAGATGTTGCGGACGACCGGCTACGCCACCTATGCGGTCGGGAAGTGGCATCTGAGCCCCGAGGGCGAGACCAACATGGCGAACTCACGGTCGACGTGGCCGCTCGGGCGCGGCTTCGACCGCTGGTACGGATTCCACGGCGGTGAGACCCACCAGTTCGTGCCCGCGCTGTACCACGACAACCACGCGGTGCGGCCGCCCCGGACACTGCACGAGGGCTACCACCTGAGCGAGGACCTGGCCGACCGGGCGATCGAGTACCTGGCGGACCTGCGCGCCGTCGACGACGAGCTGCCGTTCTTCCTCTACTTCGCCACGGGCGCCTGTCATTCACCTCACCACGCACCGGCCGAGTGGATCGAGCGCTACAAGGGCCGTTTTGCCAAAGGCTGGGATGCCTGGCGCGAGGAAACCTTCGCCCGACAGCTCGCGACGGGCATCGTCCCCGAGGGCACCGTGCTCACGCCGCGTCCACCCTGGGTCCCGGCCTGGGACAGCCTGGAGCCGCGTGAGCGCGCGCTCGCCGAGCGCTTCATGGAGTGCTTCGCCGCCTTCTTGTCCTACACCGACGAGCAGATCGGCCGCGTCCTGGAGTTCATCGATGATCTCGGTGACGCCGACGACACGCTCGTGATCATCGTTTCGGACAACGGGGCTAGCTCTGAAGGCGGCAGGGAGGGGACCATCAACGAGGGTCGGCTGTCGAATTTCGAAGGCGCCGGCGTCGACGAAATGTACGACAGGATCGACGAGATCGGTGGCCCGCGTAGCCACAACAACTACCCGTGGGGGTGGACGATGGCGGGGAACACCCCGTTCAAGCGCTGGAAGCGCGAGGTCCACGAGGGTGGCGTCGCCGACCCCTGCATCGTCCGCCTGCCGACGGCCCGGCGGACCGGCGAGCGCGGAGGTGTCCGCCGCCAGTACGCCCACGCGATCGACATCACGCCGACCGTGCTCGACCTGGTGGGCCTGGCGCCACCGACACACATCGACGGCCTCGCCCAGTCACACCTCGACGGCATCAGCTTCGGCGACGTCCTCGGGGCCGGAGGAGAGACAGTACCTGGGCGGCACCTGACCCAGCACTTCGAGATGCTCGGCTCCCGTGCGATCTACCACGACGGGTGGAAGGCGGTGGCGTACCACCCGGTCGGCCCGATCTACGACGACGGCCTACGGTCCAACGCGCCGTGGGACGAGGACGTCTGGGAGCTCTATCACGTGGCCGAGGACGTCTCGGAGTCACACGACCGCGCCGCGGAGCTCCCCGACAAGGTCGCCGAGCTCGTGGCCCTGTGGTGGGAGGAGGCGCGGCACAACGACGTGCTTCCGCTCGACAATCGGGTCCTCGATGTCATCGCGCACAAGCACGACCGCCGGCGCTACCAACAGATCTACCGCTACTTCCAGGGTGGGTCCCCGGTCCCCGAATGGGTCGCCGTCGACGTGCGCAACCGTTCCCACGCCATCGATGTCACGATCGACATCCCCGACGGTGTCGTGCCCTCCGGGACCATGCTGGCCCTCGGGTGCGCGCTCGGCGGCTGGTCGTTCCATGTGGTCGAGGGCCGGCTGCGCTACCTGCACAACCTGCACGGCCAACGTCTCTACGAGGTGATCGCCGAGACCGCGCTTGCGTCCGGCCGCCACGAGGTGGCCTTCCGTTTCGAGAAGGACGAGGGACTCGGGGGCCAGGCCACGCTCGTCCAGGACGGCGTGGTGGTCGGGACCGGCGCGGTGAAGCGCTTCACTCCGGTGGCCTTCAACGAAGTGATGATCGGCCTCACGTGCGGGTACGAATGGGGGCCCGCCGTGGGCGGCGACTACGAGGCGCCGTTCGCCTTCAACGGCACCATTGTCCGGGCGGAGGTCACGGCCACCGGTCCGGTCGTGCGCGACCCTGTGGCCGAGGTGGCCGCCATCCTCGCCTCGCAGTGACAATTCAGAGGGCCCAGCGATAGTCCTCGGTGGGCTCGTAGATGATGCCCCGGTGCAACAGGTCCTCGATCTCCTCGCTCGAGTAGCCCACGCGCTCGACGATGCGCCGGGTGTGCTCCCCCACCAGAGGCGGAGGGCCGTAGGGACCGGTCGGGGACTCCGAGAAGTCGACCAGCGTGCCGAACTGGCGCAGTTGCCCGAGGAGCGGGTGCGCGTACTCGGCCACCAGGCCGAGGCGCTCGTTGTCGGCATCGTGGAGGACGGCCTCTCCGTCGTTGGTGTCGACGGAGACCTCGGCGGCCACACCCGCGTCGTCCAGATCATGGAACCAGGCCACCGCCGTCCGCGTCAGGAAGACAGGTTCGAGCGCCGACTCGATCTCGGCCCTGGCCGCCACCCGGGCCTCAACCGTGTCGTACCGCTCCATGTCGGGACGCGCCAGCAGTCGGCAGAGCCGTGACCATTCCCCCGGGCCGAACGCGGCAACCTGGATCCACCCCTCCTGCGTCTCGTACAGGCGGCAGCACGGCGAGACGCCTGTCTGCTTCGTATCGAGGCCGGGACGGACCGGGCCGGGTTCCCCGTCGACGAGGAACACGTCGGAGCCGAACACGGCCGCGCCGTTGAGGAGCGACGTCCACAGGTCCTGTCCCTCGCCGGTACGACGCTGGTGGTACAGGGCGGCGAGCAGTCCCACGACCGACACCATGGCGTTGGCCGTATCGGTCATGCCGAAGCGGAGATAGAGGGGCGGGTTGCCCGACGCCACCGGTCCCGCCTCGAACTCCAGGCCGCACGCCGCCTGATAGAGCGGATCGAGGCCCCCGAAGTCCGACAGCGGTCCTTCGACGCCGTAGGCGTAGGTGTTGCAGTGCACGAGGTCCGGCTTGCGCTCCCTGAGGGCCTCGTAGTCGATCCCGAGGCGCGCCGCGGTGCCCTTCGTCATGTTGTGGTGGACCACATCGGCGATAGCGGCCAGGCGCAGCACCACTTCGAGCCCATCGGGGTCCTTGACGTCGACGGCAAGGTCGAGCTTGCCGCGCTGGCACCCGACGAACGGCATGCCGACCATCCGCATGCTGTCCCCGCGCACGGGTTCCACCTTGATGACCTCGGCGCCGAGGTCCGCCAGGAGCATCGGTCCGAAGGGCCCGGCCAGGTACTGCCCGAGGTCGAGCACGACCACACCGGTCAACGGTCCCACGAGGTGTCCTCCGCAATGCCGGCGTCGAGGAGACGGTCGATCTCGGCCGTCTCGTATCCCGCTTCGGCCAGCACCTGACGGCTGTGCGCTCCGGCGGGGGGCTGACCTCCCTGAATAGCACCGGGGGTGCTGCGCAAGACCGCCGCTACCCCGACCTGCGTCGTGGGACCGAGCTCGGGGTCCTGCACGTTCGCCACCATCCCGTTGGCCAGGAACTGCGGATGGGAGAAGACCTCCGCCATCGGCGTCACCGCCTCTGCCCCGAGCCCCGCCTCGTGGAACTCGGCCACGAGGTCGTCGCGACGCCGCTGCCGATAGGCGGCCCGGAGCCGGGCCTCGTGCGCCGCTCGGAGCTCGGGATCGGCGTAGAGGGCGCGCGGGTCCACCGGGTCCAGCCCGAGGATGTCCTCCGGCGTGCGGGTGGCGGTGCGGCCGTTCATCGTCGCGGCGTGGATCCACTCACCGTCGGCGCACTCGAAGAGCGAGCTCTGGTGGATGCCGGGTGGATAGGTCTTCGCCATCACCGAGTGAAAGCCGGCGGGTGCCCGTTCGTGCTCCTGCCAGATCTGCGTGGTGTAGGCGAGGACGCCCTGATACAGGGAGGTCTGGACGTGCTGCCCGCGCCCGGTCGCCTCGCGTCGGATCAGGGCCGAGAGCACTCCTGACGCCAGGAGGAAGCACGCCGCCATGCTCGGGGCGGGGAAGTGGAGGTACGTGGGCCCGGGTCGCCACCCGGGCTGCTCGCTCTGCATGCCGGAACGGGCCTGCACGGTGGCGTCCCAGCCGGGTCGATCGGCGAAGCGGTGACCCGGCGGATAGGCCGGCACCGAGCAGACGACCAGGCGCGGGTAGCGCGCCGCGATGTCCGCGTACGAGAGCCCCAACCGTTGCATGGTGCCGGGACTGAACGTCTCCACCAGGACATCCGCGTCGCGGCAGAGCCGCAGGAGGGCCTCCCGCCCCTCGTCCGCCTTGAGATCGAGCACCACCGACCTCCGGCTGCGATTCCAGACGTGATAGCCGGGCTGGCGTCGAAACGGATCGCCGCCAGGCGGCTCGACCTTCACGACGTCGGCACCGAGCTCGGCGAGCATGAGGACACCGATGGGTCCCGCCACACCCCAACTCAGATCGAGGACCCGCACCCCCCGCAGAGGACCCGACGGCTCAGTCACGCGCCGTGCGCGGCCGTGAGGTTGACGCCATCGGGGTCCTCTCCTCGGTTCTGACCGACCTCAATGTAGCGAGAGTACGGGTCCCCCGGTCCCGAGGCGCACCCTGGACATTTTTGTCTTGACCTCCGAACTGCAACAGGCGTAGAAATGCCATGTGAGCTGGGAGGAACGTGAGATGCCCGAAGACCACCGGCTGATTCACGTGGCGTCGCACGTGACCAGCTTCGTCGGCCGGGTCGGCGTTGTCGGCCTGTGCTCGTGCGGTTGGCTCGGTGGGGAAGAGGGTGAGGACACCCGGCTGGCAGTGCTCAGGCTGACCGAGGCCTGGGAAGCTCACGGCAGAGGCGAGGCTCCCCCGCGGCGGGCCAGTTGGCCCTTGCCGCCCGCGGCGTCCTGAAGCCGAGGAGCCGGGCCACCGGCGCGGTGCTGCACCCGGGTTTCGAGGGCCTCAGGTTTCGAGGCCCGGCTCCGGCGGTGCTTCGTGCATCGTCGCCTCCCAGAGTCGTGCCGCCGTGCGAATGGCCATCAGTCTTGCGACCCCGGCGCCCACCCCGGTGGCGATCGCCCAACCCAGCGCATCGGTCAATGTGGCGCCGCGATCGGCCTGCAGCGGCGGGGCCTGGCTGCGGACTCCTCTCCAGGCCGTGTCGAGCATGCGCTGCGTCACGAGGCCGGCGAGCGCTCCGGATGCCAGCGTGATCATCTTCCAGCTGTAGTTCTTTGCTGTGGCCACACTGACCCACTACCCACCGGCGCGCATCCCTGAACGCACACGGAGAGGAACGGGGCTGCACGCGGTGGCCCGACGTCCGTCTCGGCATGTGACGCCGACCCGCTTCTCAGTGCATCTGGCCCGACTCCACCTTCCCATCGAGGGGCAGCTTCAACAGAGCGTTCTCGACGACCTCGCTGAGGGCTGGGTGAATCCAGAATTGGCCCCGGGCGAGGTCCGCCACTCGCTGACCATGTGCGACCGCCTGGACGAGCGGCGTGATGAGCAGCGAGGCCTCGGGGCCGAGAATGTGTGCGCCGAGAAGGGTGCCCGTCGCCGGATCGGCATACACCTTGCACATGCTGCCCTCGTCTTGTAGAGCCCACCCGAAGGCGGTGTCGCCGTATTCCTCGATCGCCTCGACGTACCGTCGGCCCTCGAGATCCTCGGCGCGCGCCCCCACCGAGGCGATCTGCGGATCGGTGAACACGGCTGACGGCACCCACTCGTGCGGCAAAGGCCGAAGGTCGTGGACGTTGGCGATGTTGTGAGCGATGGTCCGCGCTTCGGCATTGGCCACGTGCTTGAGCTCGAAGGGTGAGCTCACGTCGCCGAGGGCCCAGACTCCCGGAGCAGCCCGCCCGAACTCGTCAACGACGATATGCCCGCCGTCGCGGAGGGCGACGCCCGCCCGGTGCAGGCCGAGATCCTCGGTGTTCGGCTGTCTTCCCGTCGCCACCAGGAGCGTCTCGCCACCGATCCGGCGCCCGTCCTCGAGGACCACCACGACTCCCGTGTCGTCGGACTCGATGGTGGAGACGGTGGCATTGAGATTGACCTTCCACCGCTCCGCCACCATGGCGCTGAAACGCCTTGCGACTTCTGCGTCGCGTGTCTCCAGCAATGTGGACGCAATCGTGACGATGGTGATGTCGACCCCAAGACTCCAGAACACATGGGCGAACTCGGCCGCCACGGAGCCGCCGCCGAGGATCACCATGCTCCGAGGCAACTCGTCGATCCACATGATCGTGTCCGAGGTGTGGAACGCGACCCCCGACTGCTTGACGACGGTCGGGACTGACGGCCTGCCGCCCGTCGCGATGACGATCTGATCGGCCTCGACATGGACGTGGTCGTCAATGACGAGCTCGTGCGGGCCGGCAAATCGGGCTCGTCCCTCGAAGAGCGTCACGTCCCTCGACTCGAGACGACCCCGTCTGCCCCCACTCGACGTCGTGCGGATCCGCGTCAGTATCCGATCCCGGATGCCCGGCCAATCGACCGCTTCTATTTCGGCCCGGAACCCGAACGCAGCCGCTCGCCGTACGCTCATGGCCACGTCCGCGGTGTGGACGAGCATTTTGCTCGGGATGCAGCCCCTATTGACGCAGGTCCCTCCAAAGACTCCCGACTCGATGAGCGCTGCTTTGCGCCCGGCGAGGTCGGCCGGAATGACGACATTCCCGGACCCGGAGCCAACGACGGCCAGATCGAACCTCTCCACCTCGCGCTGGGCGCTCACAGGCGATGTGCGCTACGCCTCTGGGTGCGACGCCTCTGGGTGCGACGCCTCTGGGTGCGACCCAGCTGGGTGCGACGCAGCCCGCCGGAGCTGCAGAATGCGGGCCACGGCCACGACGATGACGACCAACGCGCCTGCCGCCGCCGCAATCAGGATCACCACTGCCGTGGGGGCCTTGCCATGCAGCCACAAGAAATTGACGGATGAGTGCTGGGTGTTCTGCGCGATGAACACGACGAGCAGGACGAGGATGCACGCCGCGACCACCACGCCGGTCCAGCTCGCACTGATGCGAGTCCGCAGACCAGCCTGAGGCTTCTGTTCTTGCTTCTCATCCGCAACGTTCGACATCGGCTGTTGCGCATCTACCCGGGTAGCAGCCGGTTGAAACGGTCCAACCTGAAGCGACGCTGCAGCCAACCTCTCAGCCGAGGACGGTCTGCAGGTCCCTGACGTGCTCCTGCGTCTGCTCGAGCAGGGGGCGCAGGGCCTCGGCGACGTCCGCCAGTCCGAGATCCATGGCCTGGGCGAACCGCTCGCGGTAGCGCTCGAGCTGTGTCTCCTCGAGACGGAGGTCTGCAGCCAGCGCGTCACGGCCGCTGGCCTGCTCCACCGGCGGCACGGTGGTGGCGGGAGTCCCGCCGAGAAAGGCGATCTGCTCAGCCAGTATCTGGGCGTGGTTGAGCTCCTGAGTGAGATGTACCTTCAGTTCGTCGATCGTGCTCAGGAACTCGGCCCCCTGCACCGTCGCGATGTGACTGATGTATTGGACGATGGATTGGTATTCGGACCGCAGATCTTCGTTGAGGGCGTCCCGCAAGCTCTCCGTATCCATTTCGACGCTCCATTCTCGCTCTGGCCACTCGGCGGGCGTCACGGGAGTGTGCCCATTAGTGGGAGGGGGAAAACCGGTACTGCGGCTGCTGACCGCCACCGTGGCTGCGGTCATTCTCGGTGCGAGAGAGGCGGCGCCACCCCGTGGCCTGGTGCCGAGGGGAGTGCGGGTCCGAGTGGCCTCTGTCCCAGTCAGGTCAACGGCGGAGGAACACCCTGCGCGCTGGCCGCCAGGGCCGGATCCCATTCGCACATCAGGCAGGCGTGCGCCACGACCGCACGGCCGAACTCCAGTGCGCTCGCGTGCGGATCAGGGCTGCCGGCGACGTCGCTCCATTCCAAGATGAACTCTCCGAGCTCTGCACTCCAGCCGCCCGCGGCCGGTGCGAGGCTCCCGCTGGCAAACCCATCCGGCGCAGGTACGGCGAACCCGTAGAAGGCCGGCCCGGGATGGCGGGGGTCACCGGGCCACCAGCCGATCTCGATCTGCTGGGCGCTGCCGGCATTGCGCATGATGTAGCCCTTGGACGGCGGATCGACCTCGCGGCCCGAGTACAGGCTCACGGCGAGGTCGAAGGTCCCCCACCACGCGTTGACCGGAGAGCTCCGGCCCCGGTATGGCGCCCGGAGATCCGCCAGCACGAGGGCGGCACCGGTGGCCGCCGCGAAGTAGGTCGCCACCGCGCTGGGCTCGTAGGTCCGGTGCTCCTCATCCTCGGTGAGGGGTGTGCTCCACGACACCTCCTGCGGATTCGGATTGATCTCCACCGGGCCGCACAGGCGCCGTATCCCAGCCAAGACGTCCCGGCTGACCTCGCCCACCGGCCGGTTCGGTGTGAGCGGGACTCGGTCGGTTCGGCCGTCGCTGTGCTCCATCACTGCCTCATGGCCGTGGAGGTCCAACGCGACGACCAGTGCGCCGGAGCCGTCCGGCGCCGGCAGCGGCATCGTCTCCCAGCCGCGTGCGGTCAGGCGCAACGCCGCGTGCTGGAGCTGCGGCTCGGGCGGTGCCAGCGAAACCGCCAGCTTGCCGAGGAGCTGGGTATGGGCGTGCAAGGTGTCGCAGGTCGCAGCCCACGCGTCGTACGGCAGCGCCTCCCAACCGGTCGACGTCATGTTGATGAACTTATCCCACCACCGCGGCGAGACCCAAGGCGGGACAGTGGCGTCATGGCGCGCCCTCTGGACGACCCATTGCACCCTGCTGGTGCACCCTGCTGGCGCCCGGTTGCACGCCCTCAGGACGACGGAGCCCTGGGTTGGGAGCGAGCGATCCGGGAGACCTCCTACTCCTTGAAGAAGGCCAACAGGTCCGCGTTGATGGTCTCCGCCTCCGTCGTCGGCATGCCGTGAGGGAAGCCCTTGTAGGTGATCAAGCGTCCATTCTTCAAGAGCTCTGCCGACAAGGGGCCGGCGTCGGCGTACGGAACGATCTGGTCGTCATCCCCGTGCATCACCAGGGCCGGCACTGTGATCGTCTTCAGATCGTCGGTGAAATCCGTCTGCGAAAAGGCCACGATGCCGTCGTAGTGCGCTTTGGCCCCGCCCATCATGCCCTGACGCCACCAATTCTGAATGATGCCCTCTGAGGGCTTGGCGCCCGGGCGGTTGAAGCCGTAGAACGGTCCTGCAGGCAGATCGCGATAGAACTGGGCCCGGTTCGTCGCCACTTGCTCTTGGAGTCCGTCGAACACCTCTTTGGGCAGGCCACCCGGATTGGCGTCCGTCTTCAGCATCAGCGGCGGCACTGAGCTGATCAACACCGCCTTGGCCACTCGACTGTCACCGTGTCGCGCCAGGTAGCGCACCACCTCTCCTCCGCCGGTCGAGTGGCCGACGTGAATGGCTTCGTGGAGATCGAGATGCGTCATCACGGCCGCCAGGTCGTCGGCATAGTGGTCCATGTCGTGACCACTACCGGTCTGCGTGGATCGCCCGTGGCCACGGCGATCGTGGGCGACGACGCGGTAACCGTGCAGGAGGAAGAACAGCATCTGCGTATCCCAGTCGTCGGCCGACAAGGGCCACCCGTGACTGAAGACGATGGGCTGCCCGTCGCCCCAGTCCTTGAAGAAGATCTCCGCACCGTCGTCGGTGGTGATGACACCCATGTGAGGCCTCTCTTTCTCGGAATGACCGCCCGTTCGCCTCAACATCCACGGGCGGCTGACACCGCCCACCACACAAATTGCCAGCGCAGACCTTTCTCTGCGTGCACATTTCTGGTCTCAGAGTGAACCGGAATCCGCGGGTTCGCCTCACGAGTCGGGCCGGCCAAGGGCGACTCCGCCGGTACCGGGATCTGCTGTCCACCTGGCCCGAGCCTCGCCACCTCTCGCCCTTGACAGCCCAATCTCGACGGGAAAGCCTTGGTGATGGATTCCGTGGGCTGTCTCCCAGACGTCCGCGGGTCACGGTCCTAGGTCTGGTCACGTCCGAGAACGTCCGAGAACGGAGAAGAGGGCCGGCAGGGAAGGGAGGTCGGACGGATGGCCCTGCTGTTGGATACACGTGACGTCGCTCCTGCGGCGCGGCGTGATGCAGTGCGTGACGCGTATGTGCGCGCCGACTTGCCGCGGCAGGTCGACCTGCTCAGTCAGGATGCCGTGGACGCCACCCGGATTGAGGGATGGATGATCGGGAGCGTGAAACTCTTCGCTCCCGAGAGCCCGGGCCTCAACGTCATACGCGACAGTCCGTCAGGGCTGGACCCGATGATCGCTCTCTGCATCCAGAAACGCGGCATCGGGCAATCGACCGAGGAGCACCGCCGGCAGCTGTTGACGCCGGGAAAGCTTCTGATGGTCGACCCCACCGCTCGCAACGAGTTCCTGATCAGCGGCGAGACCATCGCCATCGAGGTTCCCTTCGACGACATAGGCGTGACGGTCGAGGCCGCCCGGAGGGCAAGCACGCGCCTGCCCGCCAGTCCGCTCTTTCCGCTGGTCAGCCATCACCTTCTTGCGTTGCGTTCCGACGCCGACCAAATTGCGCTCAGTGCCGAAGCGCCGGATGTGGGGCTGGCGACCATCCAACTCGTCAAAGCTCTCATTATGTCGGCCGCCCTCGACGAACGATCCGGTCGTTCCCTCGCTGCTGATGCGATTGCACCGAGGATCTTTGCCTATGTCCGTCGGCACCTGTCCGAATCGGATCTGACGCCCGTCGCGATCGCGCGAGCACACAACATCTCGGTTCGGCAGCTCTACAAGCTGTGTGACGCCGAGGGCGTCAGGCTCGTGGAGTGGATCATCGCCGAGCGCCTGGAGGGCGCCCGCAGAGAGCTCGTGACATCCGTTGGGGCCTCCAGCACGATCGCTCACGTCAGCCGCAAGTGGGGATTCAAGGACCCCAGCCACTTCAGTACCAGGTTTCGACACGCGTACGGGATGTCGCCGAGGGATCTCCAACGGCATTCGCGGCGCCAGCAGGGTAATCAGTCATCACGGCACCGATCCGACTGATTCTGACAACGTTGACGTTCCTTCTCAGACCGAAATTGTGCACGCAGAGAAAACCGTTCACTGGCATTCTTGCCGGAATGACGATGGTGTATCCGGGAAAGCGCGACGGTCGATTGTGAGCGTACCGAACGACTCCTGGTCACCTTCCCCCGACGAACCCATCTTTATTCTGGCCATGGACCAGCGCGCATCCTTTGCCAAGGACCTTTTCGGAGTCACCGGACCACCGTCTGGGTCGGACCTAGCCAGGATGCGCCAGGCCAAGACACTCGTCTACGAGGGACTGCGGCACTTCGCCGGAGGCGTACGCGCCGGGCGAGAGGGTGTCCTCGTCGATGAACAACTCGGCACCGAGGTGGTGGATTCCGCCAAATCTGATGGCCTTGTCGTCTTGATGCCGATTGAGAAGAGCGGCCTGAGAGTGTTCGAGCTGGAGTACGGGGATCGCTTCGCCGAACATATTGAGAAATTCGATCCGGACTTCTTCAAGGCACTCGTCCGCTACAACCCCCTTGACGATGAGACCGTGCGCCGAACCCAAGCTACGCGTCTGGCCGCAGTATCCGAATGGGCGGAACGCGCAGAGCGCCGCTGGCTGATTGAGCTTCTCGTGCCTCCGACGCCTGAGCAATTGTCCACCTACGGCGACCAGGAAGGGTTCGATCGGGGCGCACGACCGCAACTGACGGCGGAGGTGATCACGCAGCTCCAGGATGTCGGCGTGCACCCGAATATCTGGAAGTTGGAGGGCTATGAAACGCCCGCGGCCGCGGACGTCGTGCTCGCCGCGGTGGCGCAGGACGTCGAGCATCCGGCTCAGTGCATTGTGCTCGGGCGTGACGCCCCGCTTGACCGAGTCGAACACTGGCTCACCGTGGCGGCCCGTGAACGTTTCGTTGGATTTGCCGTCGGTCGGACGATCTGGGAAGAGCCGCTCCGCCGGCTCCTCCGCGGTACAGCCACCCACGACCAGGTGATTGAGCAGGTTGCCAACACGTACGCCGCGCTGGTCGACACATACACCCGCGCAACTTCAGGCGGCTGAGCGGGCGGCGCAACGCGCAGAGAGTGGTCCACGATCAGGCCGGCGGATGACCGTCCGCTCCGAACCGTCTTGCTCGGCTGCCCTCCGCGGCCTGCCTCCCATCGCCATGATCAGACGCCGAGGCTTCCTTTTGCAGCCCTCGTGAATACCCGGTAGGGCAAAAGGCGCTTGGCCACGATCCCGATGCGTTCGTCGACCTTGCCGACCGAGACCCGCCGGGAGGGACGTTTTGCCTCCAGGACCCGTTGCACCGCGACTGCCACCCGGTCGGCAGGCACTCCATTGGCCTCGTCTCTGCTCATGAGATCGATTGCCTTACCCGGCGCTCGGCCGTACGGATCGTCTCCGGAGCCGGCGGACGCGCTTCGTCGCTTGTCGGTGAACTCGGTCCGCACGTTGCCCGGTTCGACCAGGGTGACCTCGATGTTGAACGGCTCCACCTCGTAGGCCAGCGCCTCCCCGAACCCCTCCATGGCGAACTTGCTGGCGCTGTAGAAGGCCTGAAACGGGAGGCTGACGATCCCACCGATGGAGCTGATCAGCACGATCCGGCCATGGCCCTGGCGCCGCATGGCCGGGAGTGCACGCTGCACCACTCGTACCGCACCCCAGAAGTTGGTCTCGAACTGGTCGCGGGCATCCGCGATTGACGTCTGTTCCACCGCACCCGCGAGCCCCCATCCGGCGCATGCGATCACCGCGTCGAGGCGATGGTGCTCCCGAAGAACCGCTTCGATTCCCTCCCCCACCGACGCATCGCTGTCGACGTCCATGACGATCGGTGTCCATCCTCCGGACGAGGTGCCGCGTCGGCTCGCCCCGAACACCTGCCACCCCCGGGTTGACAGGCGGTCCGCACAAGCCCGGCCGATTCCAGCCGAGGCTCCGGAGATGAAAACGACCTTATCCATGAAGACCTCTCTCTGAAACGGGTTACTCATTCGGGCAAGGAGACGATTGCGAAGTCAGGGGCCGCCTGAGAATCTCCCACGAGTCGGGGCCTCGCTGGGACGGCACGCTCCGGCCCGCAACCGGGCGGCCGGGACGCCCATGTTCGGGCCGACGCGCCAGGAGGGCGCTGAGCGACTTCCGGGGTGAGGGGTGACCTTGAGCACTGGCCGTGGGGACTTCTGTCCCTAGGCGCCCGGGAGGTCCGGCCTCAGAATGGTCCAGGAGGAGTGTGTTCCTGATGGCAGAGGCAGAGAAGCGTCCGAGGACCGTCGATACCATGAGCGGCTCGGACGCCCTGCTGTGGACGATCAGCGCCGATCCCGTGATGCGCCCGACCATCGTGGCGCTCATGGTCTTGGACGGGAAGCCCGACTGGGCAGAGGTCCGGGCGCGAGTCACCGATCTGGCCGAGGCGGTCCCCCGCCTGCGCTCACGTGCGGTGACCCAGGCCCCGGGCCGCGGGCGACCGCAGTTCGTCCCGGACGAGACCTTCGCCCTGGACATGCATCTCCGCCGCATGCGGCTGCCCGAGCACGGGGTTCTGCGGGACGTTATCGACATCGCCCAGACGATGGCCACGAGCGGGTTCGACGCTGCGCTGCCCCTGTGGGAGGCCGTCCTGGTCGAGGATTCGGACGTCGACCGTGCTGTCCTCGTCATAAAGGTCCACCACGCCCTCATTGACGGCGTGGGCGGCCTCGCCGTGCTGGCGCGGCTGTTCGACACCGTCCATCCGGTGCCGAACGCGGGCGTCGAGAGAGGGCCGGCATCAGAGGGTCCGGATCGCCGGCCGCACCACTCTGTCCTTGCCCGCGTACCGGGCCTTCCCGCTGCGGCGCGGTTCGTCGGCGACACGCTGGACATGGTGACGCATCCCGTCCGTTCAGCCGGAGAGCTGGTCGCCGTCGGCGGCTCGGTTGGTCGATTGATGGCTCCTGCGAGGAAACCCATGTCGCCGATCATGACGGGGCGCAGCTTCCGCCGCCACGTCGAGATCCTCGACATCGACCTCCCGACGCTCAAGCGTGCCGCCAAGGCCTGGGAGGGCACGCTGAACGATGTGTTCGTCGCGTCCGTCGTGCGGGGCCTCGCCTTCTACCATGAGCAGCACGGCGTCACGGTGCCAGGCTTCCGGGCCCTCATGCCGGTCAATGTGCGCGATACGGCCGATCGTGAAGGCGGCAATCACTTCGTGCCGGCCCGATTCGTCATCCCCGTCCACCGCGATATCGCAGACTGTGTGGCAGAGGTGAGACGGAGCACCGAGCAGTGGAAGCACGCGCCGGGTCTCGCTCTGAGCGACGTGCTGGCCACCGGGTTGAGCGCGTTGCCCGCCGGCGTGACCCGTGGACTTTGGAGCTCCATGCTCATGGGCGACGACCTGTGCATCACGAACGTCCCGGGACCTCCGTTTCAGGCCTTCCTGGCCGGGGTCGCCGTTGTGGGCATTTATGCCGTGACGCCACCATCGGGGGCCGCCCTCAGCGTGTCACTGGTCTCCGCGGCGGACCGGGCCTGCATCACCATCACGACTGACATCGCGGCGGTTCATGACGGCCCCAAGCTGGCCGGCTGCATTGAGGATGGATTCTCCGAGGTCTGCTCTGCTCGCCCATCCGGTTCCCCTGAGGGTCGTTGACCCGAAACCGCAGGGGCGCAAACCCGCGTAAGCCACCGACCTCGAACAGCTGGCGGCCGAAACGAGTGAACTCGTTGGGGGCACGACATCCATCCAATGTCCGGCGAGTCGTCTTAGAAGATGGTCAATACGGTGATCACAACGAGACATGCAACCAGCACGCAACTCGTGAGCACCGTCCGTCGCCATAGCGTGACTGAACTCACGATTTCTGAGTCCGAGTCGCCCTTGATGAGATCCACGATGAGACATCGTCCGTGGCAGGCAACACCTTGAACGTATTGTTGGATCGGCCGTACGCAGGACCGGACGGTGCCGATGCCAAGCACCGGT